>NZ_LZRD01000007.1:168262-299301 GCF_001687325.1 Streptomyces sp. PTY087I2
CCCCCCCCCCCCCCCCCCCCCCGCTTCACCCCCTCCCCGGCACCCCCGACCACGCCGGGTGCGCCGGATCGTCCGCCCGGACCACCACGTCCGCCCGCTCCGTGGGCGCCACCTCGTCCTCGTACCGGGCGAAGGCGGGCAGCGTCCAGCGTTCCGGCTCCGCCGTGCGCCGCCGCAACGCCCCCGGCGACAGCCGCAGATGGACGGTGAGCGCGAACGGGAACCAGTGCCCCAGCAGGAACGGGCCGTGCACGACGACCACCCCGCCCTCGGGCAGCGGGTGGTACGGGGTGCGGGTGGCCCGGTCCCTCACGGGGTCCCAGAGGTCGGCAGCACCCGGCCGGAGCCGCCCGCCTCCAGCGGCCCGAACACCTCGCGCCACAGCGCCCCGGTGTCGAACCAGCCGTCGAGGTACGCGTCCGGGTCCCGCTTCCCGTACTCGAAGCGCAGACTCGCCGGGCGCAGGAATCCCTCGGTGGGGACCACCAGGACCGAACGACCGAGCAGCCGCAGCTCCTCGGCGAGACGTTCGGCGGTCTCGCCGGTGCGGGCGGCGGGCGCGCCGTCGACACCGAAGGCGAGCCAGGGCCCGCCGTCGGCGGCGGACAGTCCGTCGCCGTACCGGGCCAGTTCGCCGGCCAGCCGTTCCCAGGTGATCGCTTCGAGTCGCACGACCCCATCATCACCGGTCCGGAGGGAGACCGCCCCGGGCGGGCAGCTCACTCCCCGGGCAGGTCACTCCCCGCGCAGCTCCGCCGCAAGCGGGCCGTCGCCCAGCACCTCGACGCGGCCGCCCTTCACCGCCGCCGTGAGAGTCGCCGCGCCCTGCGCCAGCTCCAGGCAGACCTCCGCGCCGAGGACGATCCGGGCGTCGGGGCGGTCGGCGGGACCGTAGCCGTACACCGGCCCGTACGCCTCGGCGCCCGGCAGGACCGTCCCCGCTCCCCCACCGACATGCAGGTGGAACTCCCCCTCGTCGAGGCGGACTTCGAGGACACCCTCCCGGGTGAGCCCGGCGAGGGCGCCGAGCAGCGGCAGGGCGAACCAGTGCGCCCGCACCGCGTCGGTCGGGCGGCGCTCGGCCAGGGCGGGCGCGCCCCACTCGGCGAGGGCGGCGAGCACCGGCAGCAGGCCCAGGCCGCGCTCGGTCAGCTCGTAGACCGACGCGGCCGACGGGGGCGGCAGCTTGCGGCGCAGGGCCAGTCCGGACTGCTCCATGTCCTTCAGGCGGGAGGCCAGCACGTCCGTGCTGACGCCGGGCAGGTCGGCGTGCAGGTCCGTGTACCGGCGCGGCCCGCCCAGCAGTTCACGGACGATCAGCAGGGTCCACCGGTCGCCGACGGAGTCAAGGGCGCGGGCGGTGGCGTCGAACTGGTCGTAGCTCCGGCGACGGACGGGACGGGCCGCTGGACGTACTGCTGGACGCGCTGCTGGCTGCTGCTGACGTGGCATGCGACGCAGTCTAGACATGTTGTTGGACTTTCCAAGCTCAAGCTTGGTAAAACCAAGTACCGCAATTCGGCTCGGGAGGCAGCGCATGGAGTTCCGGCAGTCCAGCAAGCTCAACGAGGTCTGCTACGAGATCCGGGGCCCGGTCATCGAGCACGCCAACGCCCTGGAGGAGGCGGGCCACAGCGTGCTCCGGCTCAACACGGGCAACCCCGCGCTCTTCGGCTTCGAGGCCCCCGAGGAGATCGTCCAGGACATGATCCGGATGCTGCCCCAGGCCCATGGCTACACCGATTCACGCGGCATCCTCTCGGCGCGGCGGGCGGTGGCCCAGCGCTACCAGGCCATGGGGCTGACCGAGGTCGGCGTGGACGACATCTTCCTCGGCAACGGGGTCTCCGAGCTGATCTCCATGGCCGTGCAGGCGCTGCTGGAGGACGGCGACGAAGTGCTGATCCCGGCCCCGGACTTCCCGCTCTGGACCGCCGTCACCACGCTCGCGGGCGGCAAGGCCGTGCACTACGTCTGCGACGAGGAGTCCGACTGGAACCCGGACCTCACCGACATGGCGTCCAAGATCACCGACCGCACCAAGGCCGTCGTGATCATCAACCCGAACAACCCCACCGGCGCGGTCTATCCGCACGAGATCCTCGAAGGCATTCTCGATCTGGCCCGTCGGCACAACCTGATGGTCTTCGCCGACGAGATCTACGACCAGATCCTGTACGACGGCGCCGAGCACCACAGCGCGGCCGTCCTCGCTCCGGACCTGGTCTGCCTCACCTTCAGCGGGCTCTCGAAGACGTACCGGGTGGCCGGGTTCCGCTCCGGCTGGATGGTGGTGTCCGGTCCGCAGCAGCACGCCCGCAACTACCTGGAGGGCCTGACCATGCTGGCCTCCATGCGGCTGTGCCCCAACGCGCCCGCGCAGTACGCCATTCAGGCCGCGCTCGGGGGCCGGCAGTCCATCAAGGAGCTGGTCGCCCCGGGCGGCAGGCTGCACGAGCAGCGCGACCGGGCCTGGGAGCGGCTGAACGAGATCCCCGGCGTCTCGTGCGTGAAGCCGAAGGGCGCGCTGTACGCCTTCCCGCGCATCGACCCGAAGGTCCACCCGATCGTCGACGACGAGAAGTTCGTGCTGGACCTGCTGCTGCGGGAGAAGATCCAGGTGGTGCAGGGCACCGGTTTCAGCTGGCCGCGCCCGGACCACTTCCGCATCCTCACCCTTCCGTACGCCGATGATCTCGACGCGGCGATCAGCCGCATCGGCCGCTTCCTGAACGGATATCGCCAGTGACCTGTGCCCTCTGCTCCGTCCCCGTCCACACCCAGTTCGCCACGCCGGAGCTGGTGGGGGCGATCGTGGAGGGCGGGCTCGATCCGGCCGAGGACCCCGGCTGGGCCGGTTCGGGGGCCGGTTCGCCCGCCGAGTATGCGCGCTGGGCAGGTCATCTGTGCGGTATGACCTGCCTGCGCATGGCGCTCGGCGCCGACGCCCCGTCGCTGTTCGAACTGCGGGACGAGGCACTGAAGTACGGGGCGTACACGGAGGACGCGGACGGGACGATCCGGGGGCTGGTGTACGCCCCGTTCGCGGAGTACGTGAGCGAGGTGTACGGGCGCGAGGCCACGGTCCACCGGCACCTGGACGTGGCGGAGATCCCCGGGCTGCTGGACGCGGGCACGACCGTGCTGGCCTCCGTCCACTATGGGATCCGGCATCCGGAGCGGCCGGCTCCGGGGCGGGGCGGGCATCTGGTGCTGGTGACCGCGCGCACGGCCGACGGGTCCGGCGTCCACTTCCACAACCCGTCGGGGACGGACGCCGGGACGCGGGCGGCCGTGCTGCCGCTGACGGAGTTCGAGCGGTTCTTCGCGGGGCGGGGCGTGTCGCTGGGAGCAGCGGAGGCTCCGGAAACGGGAGCGGGCCCGGAGGCGTAGCCGGCCTCCGGGCCCTGTGAATGCCGCCCATGTCGCACGCCGGCACGTTTAAGGGTCCGGGTCAGTCATGATGTCGTCGCGTCCTGCCTTTGGACCACCGCAGATCGGAGCTCTGCGGGCCGGACTTGAACCGGCATCTCGACGCGCGCGGGCCCGGGCCCGTTCGATCCGGCGATCGGCGGCGAATGCTGAGTCTGGAGCAAGAGTCTGAGATTGACGGCGGCTGCCTCTGCCTGCTTGGGCTACTCCGGCCCGTGCCGGAGGGAGGAGTCGAACCTCCACTGGTACCGCGCCTTCACGACAAGCTTCAGTTTCAGCTTGCGCTCCTCGCGCACCCCGGCCCCCTTGATCGGCGACCGGGGAATCCATGGTCGGTCACCCGAAGAGGTAACCGAACACCGCATCACCCACCCGCTGGTCGGTGACCTCCGCGCCGTTGGCCTCCTCGCGGGCGAACTTCACGGCCTGCTGGAGCTTCTCGATCCGGTCCAGCAGTTCGTTGACGCGCCGCGCGGGCAGCGCCCCGGAGAACTTGACGGTCGTCCAGTACCCGACGGGGATGTCCTCGTAGTACACCTCGACCTGCGCCGGGTGCTTCTCCGTGGCCTCCGCCTTCACATGGTTGCGGGGCACCTTCTTGGTGCGGAGCGTACGGACCGGCTCGGTCTTCCAGGAGTCGGTCGACGGGTCCTGCACCCAGGCCTCGGCCGCGTCCAGGACGGGCAGCTTGCGGACGAAGGTGTTGAGGTCGGTCAGCTGCTTCTCCAGGAAGAGGAGATACGCCACCGGCACCTCGCTCACCAGCACCCGGCCGTCGACCTTCACATCGGCCCGGGCCGAGCAGTTCGCCCAGTCCTTCGTGGCGGTCACATCGAAGAGGCGGGTCAGCGTGGTCGCGGTCTCCCGCAGCACATCCTCGGCCTTGACCTGGACCAGCGTCGACTCGGGCGGAAGCTGTTCGCCCTCCTCGTCCTTGGGCTGGTAGGTACGGGAGATCCCGGCCAGCAACGCGGCCTTCTGGAGGCCGTGATGGGCCGCCGTCAGGTCCTGGTGCGCCTTGGACTTGACGCCCTTCTCCACTGCGATGATCTGATTGAGTTTCGCCACGTCGAGGACGCTAACAGGGTCAACGTCCTGCTGGCCAAAGCTTTTTACCGTACGTAGTGGGGGTCGTCGTCCCCGGCGGATTCCGGGACGGCGTCACCGGCGAGCAGCGCTTCGAGGGCGGACACCGGGTCGGGGTCCGGGGCGGCGCGCGGCCACCAGTCGTCGGCGCCGGGGTCGGACTCGTAGCCGTACCAGCGCAGGTCCTGGCCCAAGCGGAGCTGGAGCGAACCGGCCGGGTGGGTGAGGCGGTTGCGCCAGGGCGTGAAGCGCGGGAACCCGGCGGCGGCGAGCGCGGGCCGGGCCCGGTCGAAGGGGCCGGCCGGCGGGTCCCAGGGCTCTTCCAGGGCGGCCAGCCCCTCGGCCTCGCCCTGGCGCCAGGCGGCGACGGCGCGGGCCAGGTCGGTGGTGGTGCGGCCGGTGGCGTACGCCAGCTCGCGGTAGAGCGCGCGGGTGGTGGCGGTGAGTCCGGCGGTCGGGCGCGCGGCGGCGAGGCGGACGGCGTCCTGCCACTCGGTGAGCCCGGCCAGCGGATCGCGGCCGGTGGTCAGCAGAGCGTGGGCGCGGGCGACGGCGTCGGTGGCGAGGGCGTCCAGGCCCAGCGGGTCCCGGGCACCGGGCAGGTCCGGGTACGACGGTGGCTGGCCGGGATGCGGCGGGACGGGGCGGGGTGCCGGGAGCGGCGGCAGGAAGCGGGCGGCGAAGGCCTCGCCCGCCGCGACCGAGGGCATGGCCGGGGCGGCGGGGCGTTCACGGGCGGAGTGTTCGGCGTTGCGCCGGGCGAGCGCGTCCAGCAGTTCGCGTTCGCCCCGGCCGCGCATCAGCAGCAGGACGAACGGGTCGCTGTCGAGCAGCAGCGCCGTCTGGAAGCAGAGGGCGGCGACATGCTTGCAGGGCCGCCCGTGGTCGGGGCAGGTGCAGCTGGGGTCGAGGTCGTCGGCGGCGGGCAGCAGCCGGACTCCCGCTTCTTCCGCCGTACGGGCCAGGGAGTGCGGCATCTCCTTGGCCAGCAGCGCGGCCAGATGGCCGGGCCGGGCGGCGACCGCGTCGAGCAGGGCCTCCCAGCCCGGGTCGGCGAAGGTGCGCAGGCGCAGTTCAGCGCGGTAGGGGCGGGCCCGGCTGCCGTGCACATAGGCGACGACGCGGCCCGGGGTGACGGTGATCGCGGCGACCTGCCCGTCGTCGGCGTACACGCGGCCGCGGGCGAGGCGGGCCTCGTCCATCGACAGGGACTCCAGCGCGTCCACCCAGGCCCGGCCCCACCAACTGGCCGCGAAGGGCTCGCCCTCGGCTGAGGTGCGGGCGGGCACCGCCTCGAAGGTGCGCCGCAGATCGTCCGGGCCGATCCGGGCGCGCGGGGCGGATCGGCGGGCGGCCGGTCCGGTGGTCGGGCGCGGGGCGGGGCCGGTGGCCGGGCGGGGACTCATGCGCGGGCTCATGCGGGCCTCCGCAGGGACACGAGGTCGGCGAGGTCACGGTCGCTCAGCTCGGTCAGGGCGCTCTCCCCGCTGCCGAGCACCGCGTCCGCCAGGGCCCGCTTGGACTCCAGCAGCTCGGCGATCCGGTCCTCCACCGTGCCCTCGGCGATGATCCGGTGGACCTGGACGGGCTGGGTCTGGCCGATGCGGTACGCGCGGTCGGTGGCCTGCTCCTCCACGGCCGGGTTCCACCAGCGGTCGAAGTGGACGACGTGGGCGGCGCGGGTGAGGTTCAGCCCCGTGCCGGCCGCCTTGAGGGAGAGCAGGAAGACGGGGACCTCGGCGGACTGGAAGCGGTCCACCATCCGTTCCCGCTCGGCCACCGGCGTACCGCCGTGCAGGAGTTGGGAGGGGATCGCGCGGGAGGCGAGGTGCGCGGAGAGGAGCCGCGCCATCGACACGTACTGGGTGAAGATCAGGACCGAGCCGTCCTCGGAGAGGATCGTGTCGAGCAGTTCGTCGAGGAGGGCGAGCTTGCCGGAGCGGCCCGTGAGCCGGGTGGGCTCCTCCTTCAGATACTGCGCGGGGTGGTTGCAGATCTGCTTGAGCGAGGTCAGCAGCTTCATGATCAGGCCCCGGCGGGCGATGCCCTCGGCCGCCTCGATCTGCGCCATCGTCTCGCGGACGGCCGCCTCGTAGAGCGTGACCTGCTCACGGGTGAGAGGGACGGGGTGGTCGGTCTCCGTCTTGGGCGGCAGCTCGGGGGCGATGCCGGGGTCGGACTTCTTGCGCCGCAGGAGGAAGGGCCGCACCAGCCGGGACAGCCGCTCCACCGCCTCCTCGTTGCCGAGACCGGCGGCCGTGTCCGTGTTCTCCACGATCCGGGCGTGCCGGGCCCGGAACGCCTTGAGCGGGCCGAGCAGCCCGGGGGTCGTCCAGTCGAGGAGCGCCCACAGCTCGGAGAGGTTGTTCTCGACGGGGGTACCGGTCAGGGCGACCCTGGCCGGGGCGGGGATGGTACGCAGCGCCTTGGCGGTGGAGGAGTGCGGATTCTTGACGTGCTGCGCCTCGTCGGCGACGACCAGGCCCCAACTCTGCTCGGCGAGTTGGGCAGCGCTGGAGCGCATGGTGCCGTAGGTGGTGAGGACGAACCCGCCGTCCGGATCGCTCAGGCTCCGGTCCGTGCCGTGGAAGCGGCGCACGGGCACGCCGGGGGCGAAGCGGTTGATCTCGCGGTGCCAGTTGCCGAGGAGGGAGGCGGGGCAGACCACGAGGGTGGGCGAGGGGTGCGCCCGGTGCAGATGGAGAGCGATGAGGGTGATCGTCTTGCCGAGGCCCATGTCGTCGGCGAGGCAGCCGCCGAGCCCGAGCGACGTCATCCGGTCCAGCCAGGCCAGGCCGCGCAGTTGGTAGTCGCGCAGGGTCGCGTCCAGGCCGGGCGGCGGCGCGATCGCGGTGTCGTCGGCGAGGAGGCGGGTCCGGAGCGCGGCGAGGGCCCCGGCCGGGACGGCGTCGACCCGCTCGCCGTCCACCTCGGCGCTGCCGGTGAGGGCCACGGCCAGCGCGTCCACCGGATCCAGCAGCCCCAACTCCCGCTTGCGCGCCTTGCGTACGAGGGCGGGGTCGACGACCACCCACTGGTCGCGCAGCCGCACCACCGGGCGGTGCGCCTCGGCCAGGAGGTCCATCTCGGCCTCGGTCAGCCGCTCGTCGCCCAGGGACAGCTGCCAGTCGAAGGCGAAGAGGTGCTCGGCGTCGAAGAAGGACGTACCGTCGGTGGCCGATCCGGGCGCGGGCCGCACGACGGCGGCGGCGGTGAGCGAGCGGGCCAGCTCGCGCGGCCAGCGCACCTCGACCCCGGCGGCGGCCAGCCGGGATCCGGCGTCGCTCAGCAGCTCGTACAGCTCGTCCTCGGTGATCGCGAGCACATCGGGGACGGGCTGCCCCAGGAGCCGTTCCAGCGGGGCCCAGACGCGGGCGGCGCGGCGCAGGGCCAGCACCGCGTCGACCTGGGAGCGCGGCCCGAACGGCTCGCCCGCCCCGCCGTTCCACAGGGCCGCCGCGTCCACCACGTACGTCGGGTCGGCGAGGCTGTGCACCTGCACGATCGCCGCGGCGGCGGGGCGGACGGCCGGATCGTCCGCGCGCTCCGGGCGCGCGGGTCCGTCGGCGGTCTCCGTCTCCTCGCGGTCGGCGGTGAGGACGTAGGTGTCGGCGGTGTCGAACAGCTCGTACGCGGAGAGGTCCAGACGCAGCGAGACCCGCACGCCCGCGTCCAGCCCCGAGGCGACCTCGACGGCCCAGGCCGCGGCCTGGGGCAGATGCTGGGGCTCGCGGGCGGCGAACGGCGCGCCCATCGCGAACGCGGCGGCGGGCGTGCGCGGCAGTGTGTCGGCGACGGCGTCCAGGAACGCACCGATCAGCGCCTCGGCGTCGGGGAGCCGGGGCGGTACGGAGCCGGGGACCGGCACCGCGTGCCCCTCGGGCGGCAGGGCGGCGGCGACCGCCCGCAGATGCGCCACGTCCTCGGCGTCCGAAGGGCCGGCCCGCCAGGCGTCGTGGCCGTCCGCCGTGAGTCCGGGGAGGATCCGGCCGCGGGCGACGAGGTGGAGGGCGTGCAGGGCGGCGGCGCCCCAGCAGCGCGTGGCGGGGTGGGCGGACGCCTGCTGCCGGGCCCGGACGAGCAGGGGCAGCGCGTCGGCCACGGACAGCACGGCCGCGGACACCTCGGCGCTGCGGATGCCCCCGGGGCCCGCGGCGTCGTCCGGCCGGACGGCCGTGAGCCGGGCGGAGGTGTACGGGACGGTGTCGGGGCGCGCGGTGGCGTCCGCGTACGCGAAGGGCGTCCCGGCCCGCTCCGGCGCGGGGTCGGCGCGCCACGGGTCGCCGTCGGCGTGGGAGCCACCGTCGGCGTGGGGGTCCCAGAAGGCGATGCGGCCTTCCCGGGGCACCGGTCCTGGCAGGAAGACCGCGGGGTGGCGCAGAAGGCGGGCGACGTCGGCGGTCCGGGGCGCGCGGTCGGTGTCTGGCACCGCCGCCTCACGGATCTGTTCCGTCATGTCCACTCCCCTCCCACTCGATCCCGGTCTCCGGGTCTCCGATATCCGGGTCTCCGGTCTCCGTCGGCACGGAATGTGCTGACTCAGCGAGTCTAGGCGGGAGGTCTGACACTGCGGGCGCCCACCGCATCACCCCAGCTCAGCGGCGGATCGACCGGTTGGTCGGCCGGTCAGGAGTACGTCCGTGCGCGTCCGCCTCCGGGAGCGGGCCGCCACGCTGGGTGATGGCCGCAGGGCCGCGGTCGGCGAACCCCACCGCTCCCCGGCTCGCCCGGTCGGCCGCGCCCGGGATGCCGGGGGCGGCCGGGCCGGGCAGGGTGGCCAGCGCCAGCACGTCTTTTCCGGCGTACCGACTTCGCCGGACGAGCACCGGACGAGCAGACGAGGACCCGCCCATGTCCGTGACCGCTACCGTTCCCCGCCGACGCCGCCTCGCCGTCGCCGCCGGGGTCTCGCTCCTCGCCATCGCCGCCACGGGCTGTTCCGGGCTCGGCCGGACCGCGGTGGGCCCGGTGACGTACACGACGGAGCGCGAAGCGGTGATCCAGGTGAACAGCCCGTCGGTACGCGGCTGCCACCGGATCGCCCCGGCGGGGGCCCACGAGGTGGAGAACGGGACGCTGGTCGACGTGATCCTCTACCGCACCCGTAACTGCACGGGCCGGGGGACGACCTATGTGCCGACCCGGTTCAGCGATGTGACGGCGCCGGGCAGCGGCCCGTGGCGCAGCTACAGCTTCGTGCACTGACCCGCGAACAAAGGGGCCTTCCCGGTCAGAGCGCCGGGCGGGCCAGCAGCCAGGTGCCGTCGTCGGTGAGGGTGCGGTCCACCGTGAGCCCGGCCGCCGCGAGATGTCCGCCAAGGTCCTCGTCGGACAGCTCCCGCGAGAGGAAGGTCTGCGTCCACCGCGCGTCGTCGAAGTGATACTCCGCGCGCACCGAGCGCACGCCGTCGCCCACCGGGTCCACGGAGACGATCCGGACCAGGCACCCGGACGGGTCGGTCCGCTCCCACGGCAGCTCCGAGCGGTGCGCCACGCCCTCGCGCTGGACGAGGACGATCCCGTCGTCCCGCACATGGGCGCGGCAGACGCGCAGCATCCCGTCGCGCACCCGGTGGTCGCCCGCGTGGACCAGGAACGAGCCGAGCAGCACCACGTCGAACCGCTCGTCGCCCAGGTCCAGCGACTCGATGGGGCTGCGCACCGTGCGCGCCCCGACGATCTCCGCCAGCATCTCCGGCGACTCGTCCACCGCCGTCACCCGGAACCCGCGCCGCACCAGCGGATGGGTCACCCGGCCCGCCCCGCAGCCCAGTTCGAGAATGCTCGCCCCCTCGGGAGCCACGTCCGCGATCACGTCCGGCTCATCGCCGACGGCCAGCCGGCGGTACAGCTCCACCGCGCAGCCGTCCGGTGTGATGGCTCCGGGCCCCGTCCCCGCGTACCCCTCACGTACCAGTGATTCGCCCATGGTGGGGGTACGAGCCGCCCCCGGGCGCGGTTCCCCGCCCCGCCGCCGGTCCGTCCGCCGCTGTTTCGTCCCGCCGCCGGGTGGGTCCATGCTGGAGAGTGAGGTGATCGCCATGCGTACGGGCAGTGAACCCGTGACCGCCCGCAGTCCTCTCCGGATGCGGCTCTGGCTGAGCCTGTGGGGAACGGCCTGGGCCCTCTTCGGCCTGGTGGCCTTCTCGATGAACGGGCGGCCGGGCTGGGCGGCGGCCTGCGCGGTGGTACTGCTGCTCGCTGTGGTGGACCTCGGCGTGATCACGTACCGCATGCGCCAGGGCCCGCACTACCAGCCGGGCCGGGACGTCCCACCGTACGAACCGGACCACGGCGACGGCCGCCCGCGCAGGCCGGGACCTGGTCCCGACGGCGGGCGGCCGGGCGGAGAACGAACCGGTCCGCCCTACGGGCGACCCTGACGCGCCCCGTCAGTCCCGCTCGTCGAACTTCGCCGCCCGCAGGTACTCCGGCTTCGGGTCCAGCGCCGCCGCCAGGCGGAAGTGGCGGGTCGCCCGGTCCGGGTTGCCGGACCGTTCGAAGGTGCGGGCCAGGGCGAAGTGGGCGAACGCGTTGTCCGGCTCGCGTTCCAGCACCAGCTCGAATTCCAGCTCGGCGGGGCGCAGTTGGGCGGCGGCGAAGAAGGCGCGGGCCCGCAGCAGGCGGGCGGCGGTGTTCTCCGGGTGGGCGGCGATCACCGAGTCGAGGAGCTTGACGGCGCCCCGGGGGTCCCGGGCGTCGAGCAGTCGCTCGGCCGCGCGGAAGTCGATGACGTCGGTCTCCGGGTTCCTCTCGGGCACGGTCGCGTCCCTTCCTCTCCTCGCGATCTCCTCGCGATCTCCTCGCGCGGGTCCAACGTCCGTCCCGGCCGCGCTATTCCGGACGAAGCGTTCCCGTCGGCCGCGCTCAGCGGGCGGCGGCCCTGCGGACCAACTCGTCCCAGACCTCGCGGACCCGGGCCTCCAGCGCCTCCCGTGGTCCGTCGTTGTCGACGATCAGGTCGGCGACGGCCCGGCGCTCCTCGCGGGTGGCCTGGGCGGCCATCCTGGCGCGGGCGTCGGACTCGGTCATGCCGCGCAGGTTCACGAGCCGGTGGAGCTGCGTCTCGGCGGAGGCGTCGACGACCACGACCAGGTCGTAGAAGGGGGCGAGCCCGTTCTCGGTGAGGAGCGGTACGTCGTGGACGACGACGGCGCCCTCGGGGGCCGCCCGTTCCAGTTCGGCAGCGCGGGCGCCCACCAGCGGGTGGACGATCGCGTTCAGGGCGGCCCGCCGTCCGTCGTCGGCGAAGACGAGCGCACCGAGCGCCGGGCGGTCCAGGGTGCCTTCGGCGGTCAGGACGGCCGGCCCGAACTCCTCGACGACGGCCGCGAGTCCGGGGGTTCCGGGCTCGACGACCTCGCGGGAGATCAGGTCGGAGTCGATGAGGACGGCACCGTACGAGACGAGCAGCCGCGACACTTCGCTCTTGCCGGCTCCGATGCCGCCGGTCAGGCCCACTTTCAGCATGGGCCGCAGCCTACGGGCCGGTCCCGGGCGGTCAGCCCTCGCCCTCCCGCTCGGCGAGGAACCGCTCGAACTCGCGGCCGATCTCGTCGGCGGACGGCAGGTCGACCGGCTCGGCGACGAGGTTCCCGCGCGTCTCGGAGCCGGCGACGGCGTCGTACTGGTGCTCAAGGCCCTCGACGAGGGAGACGAGCTCCTCGTCGCCCTGGCCGATCTGCCGGTCGATCTCGGTCTGGGTGCGGTGCGCCTCGGTGCGCAGGGAGTGCGCGAGGGCGGGCAGCACCAGACCGGTCGCGGCGGTGATCGCCTCCAGCGCGGTGAGCGCGGCGTCCGGGTACGGGGAGCGGGCCACGTAGTGCGGTACATGGGTGGCGACCCCGAGGACGTCGTGGCCGGCCTCCATCAGCCGGTACTCCACGAGGGCCTCGGCGGATCCGGGCACCTGGGCCTCGTCGAAGGGGCTGCGGTGGCCGGGCATGAGGTCGGTGCGGTTGCCGTGCGGGGTGATGCCGACGGGGCGGGTGTGCGGGACGCCCATGGGGATGCCGTGGAAGTTCACCGCGAGCCGGACGCCGAGGCGCTCGACGATCTGCTCGACGGCGGCGGCGAACCGCTCCCACTCCACGTCCGGCTCCGGGCCCGACAGCAGCAGGAAGGGCGCTCCGGTGGCGTCCTGGACCACCCGGACCTCCAGGGCGGGTGCCGCGAAGGAGGCCCAGCGGTCGCGCCGGAAGGTGAGCAGGGGGCGCCGTGCGCGGTAGTCGACGAGCCGGTCGTGGTCGAAGCGCGCGACGACCTGGTGGGGCAGCGTCTCCAGCAGGCCCTCGACGATCTGCTCGCCGGTCTCACCCGCGTCGATGTAGCCGTCGAAGTGGTAGAGCATGACCAGGCCGGCCGACTCCTGCGCCAACGCCATGTCGACGACGGCCAGGCCCTTCGGCTCCCATTCGTACAAACTCTGCGGATCAGGCACGGTTACCGCTCCTCCTCGTATTCCTAGACAAGAACACGACCGGTGGCACGAGCATTCCCCGCGTCCTGATCTTTCCCCCGCGAGGGCGGGTCACGGCACGTCAGTTGCCGGTGGGGACACGACGCTTCCCCGCGTTCGGCGCCGCCCGCCGATCCTGGTCCAGACCTTGACGCGCCTCGCCGCCGTCCCTACCGTCACTGGGCAACACGTTCAGACACGCGTCTCATATTCATGTACGAGAACATCTGGACTCCTTCGACGGGAAGGCACCCCCATGCGCACCCGCTCCCCCCTCACCGTCCTGCTTGCCGCCGCCCTCGCCGCCGGTGGCCTCACCCTGGCCGGCGCCGGGCCCGCGAACGCCACGGTCATCGACGTGAGCACCGCGGCCCAGCTCAAGTCGGCGCTCACGACCGTCTCCCCCGGCGACACGATCCGGCTCGCCGACGGCACGTACACCGGCAACTTCAAGGCCACCCGGCCCGGCACCTCCGGCGCGCGGATCACCCTCACCGGCTCCAGCGGGGCCGTGCTCACGGCGGGCGGCGGCTACGGGCTGCATCTGAACGGCGCCTCGTACTGGACGGTCCACGGGGTCACGGTCAGGGGCGGGCAGAAGGGGATCATGGCCGACGCGGCGAACGGTGTCGTGATCGACTCGGTGACCGTGCACGACCTCGACATGGAGGGCGTCCACTTCCGTACGTCCAGCAGGGACGGCGTCCTGAAGAACTCCCGGATCTACGACACCGGGCAGAACGGGCGCGGCATGGGCGAGGGCGTGTACGTCGGTTCCGCCGGCGATCTGTCCGACCGGAGCGACAACGCGCAGATCCTGAACAACACCATCGGACCGGACGTCGGCGGCGAGTCCATCGACATCAAGGAGGGTACGACCGGCGCGCGGATCATCGGCAACACCTTCGACGGCCACGGCCTGACCGGGGCCAACTACGACGACTCCTGGGTCGACGTGAAGGGCAACAACGTCCTGGTCGAGGGCAACGAAGGGTCACGTACCACCAACAACGGCTACGAGACGCACACCCAGCAGAGCGGCTGGGGCTGCGGGACCGTCTTCCGGAACAACTCCTCGAACCTGACCGGGGCGACCGGCGACAAGCAGCTCGCCATCAACGTGACCAACCACAGCTCCAGTTGCCCCACCACGGTCTACGCGAGCAACACCGTCACCGGTGGCAAGGGGCTGACCAACATCGCCGTGACGCCATGACGGGCTGAACACGCGAGTGAGGCCCGCCCCCCGAAGGGGACGGGCCTCACTCTCCACGCTCTACCGCAGCCGATGAGCCCGCCGGGTCAGAGCGTCAGCTCTGGCCGCCCGCGAGCTTCTCGCGCAGCGCGGCAAGGGCCTCGTCCGACGCCAGGGCGCCGGAGTTGTCCGCCGACTCCGAGGAGTACGAACCGCCGCCGCCACCGCTGCCGCCGGAGGCGGCCGGAGCGGCGCCGGCCGGGGCGGCAGCACCCTCGGCAGCGGCGGCCTCGTCGGCCTCGCGGGACTTGATGACCTGGGCCTGGTGCTGCTCGAAGCGCTGCTGCGCCTCGGCGTACTGGGTCTCCCAGACCTCGCGCTGCGCCTCGAAGCCCTCGAGCCAGTCGTTGGTCTCGGGGTCGAAGCCCTCGGGGTAGATGTAGTTGCCCTGGTCGTCGTACGACGCGGCCATGCCGTACAGCGTCGGGTCGAACTCGACCGAGGCCGGGTCGCCACCGAAGGACTCGTTGGCCTGCTTCAGCGAGAGGCTGATGCGACGGCGCTCGAGGTCGATGTCGATGACCTTGACGAAGATCTCGTCGTTGACCTGGACGACCTGCTCCGGGATCTCCACGTGGCGCTCGGCCAGCTCGGAGATGTGGACCAGACCCTCGATGCCCTCGTCGACGCGGACGAACGCACCGAACGGAACGAGCTTGGTGACCTTACCCGGGACGACCTGACCGATCTGGTGCGTACGGGCGAACTGCTGCCACGGGTCTTCCTGCGTCGCCTTGAGCGACAGGGAGACGCGCTCGCGGTCCATGTCGACGTCGAGGACCTCGACGGTGACTTCCTGGCCGACCTCGACAACCTCGGAGGGGTGGTCGATGTGCTTCCAGGACAGCTCGGAGACGTGCACGAGACCGTCGACGCCACCCAGGTCCACGAAGGCACCGAAGTTGACGATCGAGGAGACGACGCCGGAGCGGACCTGACCCTTCTGGAGGGTGGTGAGGAACGTCTGGCGAACCTCGGACTGGGTCTGCTCGAGCCAGGCACGGCGGGACAGGACCACGTTGTTGCGGTTCTTGTCCAGCTCGATGATCTTCGCCTCGAGCTCCTTGCCCACGTAGGGCTGGAGGTCGCGGACACGACGCATCTCGACGAGCGACGCCGGGAGGAAGCCACGGAGGCCGATGTCGAGGATGAGACCACCCTTGACGACCTCGATGACGGTACCGGTGACGATGCCGTCCTCTTCCTTGATCTTCTCGATGGTGCCCCAGGCACGCTCGTACTGAGCGCGCTTCTTCGAGAGGATCAGGCGGCCTTCCTTGTCCTCCTTCTGGAGAACCAGGGCCTCGATCTCGTCGCCGACCTTGACGACCTCGTTCGGGTCGACGTCGTGCTTGATCGAGAGCTCGCGGCTCGGGATGACACCTTCGGTCTTGTAACCGATGTCGAGGAGAACCTCGTCCCGGTCAACCTTGACGATGACACCGTCAACGATGTCGCCGTCGTTGAAGTACTTGATCGTCTCGTCGATCGCCGCGAGGAACGCGTCCGCGTCGCCGATGTCGTTGACCGCAACCTGCGGAGTGGTGGCGGTGGTCTCGGTGCTGCTCGTCATGTGGGAAAGGGCTCCGGTACGGACAGAGAGTCGTAGGTACTGCTACGCCGAAAGCCCGTATCGCCTCTGCAGAAGCCGGACAGCCTGGAAAGCGCGCAATCCGTTTCCGGAGAGACGCCTCGACAACCGAGGGGACATGCAACAGACGCGAGCGCGGCCTGCTAGGTCTGAGGCGCGCAGGCTCGCAGCGCAACTTGTAGCATACGGGGGCAGCCGGACAGGGTCAATGCGCGAAGGCGCACGCCCAGGGCGCATCGCCCCAAACCCGGCACAACTCATGTTCTCCGAGGCCACATCGGCCCGAGAACACTACGGCACGGCGCCGCGGGCACGCCTCCGCACGCCCGGGGTACGCCCCTGGTACGGACCGCACGCGGCGGGTGAAGGCAAACTACAACGACGGGCACGATGAGCCAAGAGATCCACGGGACCTACTCCTCGGAACCCGGCGAACCCGCGGAGTCCGCGGAGCCGGAAGCCACGCGCCGGGCGGCGGACGAGGCCGAGAGCAGCCGGGCCAGCCGGGGCTGGTGGGACCGCAACGCCGACGAGTATCAGAGCGACCACGGCGGCTTCCTGGGCGACGACCGGTTCGTCTGGGGCCCGGAGGGGCTCGACGAGGCGGAGGCGGGTCTGCTGGGGCCCGCGGCCTCCCTCAAGGGGCTGGACGTCCTGGAGATCGGGGCCGGGGCCGCCCAGTGCTCGCGCTGGCTGGCCGCGCAGGGTGCCCGCCCGGTGCCGCTGGACCTCTCCCACCGCCAGCTCCAGCACGCCCTGCGCATCGGCGAGGGGCTCCCCCTGGTGGAGGCGGACGCGGGCCGGCTGCCGTTCCGGGACGGCTCCTTCGACCTGGCCTGCTCCGCGTACGGGGCGGTGCCGTTCGTCGCCGATCCCGTACGGGTGTTCCGCGAGGTCCACCGGGTGCTGCGCCCCGGCGGGCGCTGGGTGTTCTCGGTGACGCACCCGATCCGCTGGGCGTTCCCGGACGAGCCCGGGCCCGAAGGGCTCTCCGTCGCGGCCTCCTACTTCGACCGCGTCCCGTACGTCGAGCAGGACGAGGCCGGTAACGCCGTCTATGTGGAACACCACCGCACGCTCGGCGACCGGGTCCGGGATGTGGTGGCGGGCGGGTTCCGGCTGGTCGACCTGGTCGAACCGGAATGGCCCGCCTGGAACGACCAGGAGTGGGGCGGCTGGTCCCCGCTGCGGGGCAACCTGATCCCGGGAACGGCGATCTTCGTGTGCGAGCGGGACTGAGACCTTCGTGTGCGAGCGGGGCTGACCGTACGGACCGCATCCGCCCCGTACGACACTGGGGGCGTGATCCGCACCGAAGCCCTGGACCGTCTGCCCGTCCGCACCGCCGTGCCCGCCCTGCGGCGCGCGCTCGACGACCGGGGCGTGGTCGTCCTGTGCGCCCCGCCCGGCACCGGCAAGACGACGCTCGTTCCGCTGGTGCTGGCCGGGATGACCGGCAACGGGCCGGTGCGCCGGGTGCTGGTCGCCGAGCCGCGCCGGATCGCCGCGCGGGCGGCGGCCCGGCGGATGGCCTGGCTGCTGGGCGAGCGGCCGGGCGAACGGGTCGGCTTCACGGTGCGCGGCGAGCGTGTGGTGGGGCGGGAGACGGTGGTGGAGGTCGTGACCACCGGGGTGCTGCTCCAGCGGCTCCAGCGGGACCAGGAGCTGGCCAAGGTCGACGTGGTGATCATCGACGAGTGCCATGAGCGGCACCTGGACGCGGACACGGTGGCCGCCTTCCTCCTGGACGTACGGGAGGCGATCCGGCCCGATCTGCGGCTGGTGGCGGCGTCCGCGACGACGGACGCGGAGGGGTGGGCGCGGCTGCTGGGCGACGCGCCGGTGGTCGAGGCCGAGGGGGTCTCCTACCCGGTGGAGGTCCTCTGGGCGCCGCCCGCGCGGCCGGTGAAGCCTCCGCACGGGATGCGGGTCGATCCGGCGCTGCTCACGCATGTGGCGGCGACCGTGCGGCGGGCGCTGGCGGAGCGGGAGGGGGACGTGCTCTGCTTCCTGCCCGGCGTCGGGGAGATCGGCCGGGTGGCCGGGCAGCTGGCGGAGGTGGACGCGGAGGTGCTCCAGGTGCACGGGCGGGCTCCGGCGGCCGTGCAGGACGCGGTGCTGGCCGGGTCGTCCGGCGTACGGCGGGTGGTGCTGGCGACGTCGGTGGCGGAGTCGTCGCTGACAGTGCCGGGCGTCCGGGTCGTCGTGGACTCGGGGCTGGCGCGGGAGCCGCGTACCGACCACGCCCGGGGGCTGAGCGCCCTGACGACCGTACGAGCCTCGCAGGCGGCCGGGCGGCAGCGCGCCGGGCGGGCGGGGCGGGAGGCTCCGGGGGCGGTGTACCGGTGCTGGGACCAGGCCGAGGACGGGCGGCTCGCGCGCTTCCCCTCCCCCGAGATCAAGGTGGCCGACCTCGCGGCGTTCGCGCTCCAGGCGGCGTGCTGGGGCGATCCGGACGCCTCCTCGCTCGCCCTGCTGGACCCGCCGCCCGCCGGGGCGATGGGCGCGGCCCGGGAGGTGCTGGGCGCGATCGGGGCGGTGGACGCGGACGGCCGGGTCACCGACCGGGGCGTACGGATGTCCCGGCTCGGGCTGCACCCCCGGCTGGCGCGGGCGCTGCTGGACGGGGCGGCGGAGGTCGGGGCGCGGCGGGCGGCGGAGGTGGTGGCGCTGCTGAGCGAGGAGCCGCCGAGGGAGTACGGGGACGATCTCGCGGTGGCGCTGCGGACCGCCCGCCGGGGGCAGGACGGGTACGCGGCGCGCTGGAAGCAGGAGGTGCGGCGGCTGTCGGGGCAGGTGGACGGCCCCGACTCGGGGACCGCGCCGGGCTCCGGGACCGCGCCGGGCATCGGCACCGGCTCGGGTTCCGGCTCCGGTGAAGGCCGCTCCGGCCCCGGTCACTCCCGCGAAGCCCGTTCCGATGACGCCGTCGTCGGGCTCGTCGCCGCCCTCGCGTTTCCCGAGCGGGTGGCGCGGGCCCGGGGCGACGGGGCCTTCCTGATGGCGTCGGGGACGGGTGCGGAGCTGCGGGAGGGGTCGAGCCTGCGCCGTTCGCCCTGGCTGGCCGTGGCCGTCGCGGACCGGCCCTCCCACGCGGCCTCGGCGCGCGTACGGCTGGCGGCGGTGCTCGACGAGGACACCGCGCTGGCGGCCGCCGGACATCTGCGGGTGCGGGGCGAGGAGGTCCGCTGGGTGGACGGCGAGGTGGTCGCCCGGTCCGTGGACCGGCTGGGGGCGGTGGAGCTGGCGGTACGGCCGCTGAAGCAGCCCGATCCGGAGCTGGTGCGCGGGGCCCTGGTGGAGGGGCTGCGGCGCGAGGGGCTCGGGCTGCTGCGCTGGACCCGGGACACCGAACAGCTGCGGGCGCGCCTGACGTTCCTGCACCGGGTGCTGGGGGCGCCGTGGCCGGATGTGTCGGACGGGGCGCTGCTGGCGGACCCGGACGCGTGGCTGGAGCCCGAGCTGTCGCGGGCCCGGCGGCGCTCCGATCTGGGCCGGATCGACGCGGGCCAGGCACTGCGGCGGCTGCTGCCCTGGGCGACCGGAGAGGCGGCCCGGCTGGACGAGCTGGCGCCGGAGCGGATCGAGGTGCCGAGCGGGTCCCGGATCCGGGTGGAGTACGGCGGGGAACAGCCCGTACTGGCGGTGAAACTCCAGGAGTTGTTCGGGCTGAGCGAGACGCCCGAGGTGGCCGGGGTGCCGGTCCTCGTGCATCTGCTCTCCCCCGCCGGTCGCCCGGCGGCCGTCACCGCCGACCTGGCGTCGTTCTGGCGGGAGGGCTACAAGGCGGTGCGAGCGGAGCTGCGCGGCCGCTACCCGAAGCACCCGTGGCCGGAGGACCCCGCGACCGTACCGGCGACGCGGTACACCTCGGCGCGGCTCAAGCGCTCGTAACGCTCGCCGGCCGCCGCGACCGCGCCTCCAGCCACAGCGCGAGTGCGAGCAGTCCGATGCCGAGGCCCAGGAAGCCCCAGGGCAGGTACGAGGTGAGGAGGAGGACCAGGACGCGCTGGGACTTCACCAGGTCGACGGTGTCGGCGATGTAGTCCTCGCGCATCTTCACATGGCCGGAGAACGCGGTGACGGTGTCCTCGGACATGCCCATCTTCTTGGCGTCGCGCAGCTCTTCGCGGTGGATCTCCTCGCCGTTGACAGGGGCTCCGGTGACGGGGTCGACCCAGAACATGCGCTTGGTGGTGTACCAGCGGGTCATCCCGGTCTGCGCGATCTGCTCGGCGGTGATGCCCTCGATGGGCATCTTCTTCGGCATCGGGACCTTCGTCCACGGGATGGTCTGCTCGAAGTAGTAGACCTCCAGGCCCCGGAAGGTGCGGGTGCCCTTGTAGTGGATGGGGGCGGTGGTACGGGTCTGGGCGTCGAAGTACTCGTAGTCCCGCTTCTCGGTGAGGAAGGGCCACTTGAACTCGATGCCCTCGCGGCGGACCGGGTCGCCGTCGACCATCTCGCCGGTGGCGTTGACGGGGGCCTGGGTGTGGGCGTCGAAGATGTAGCGCTCGGGGATGGCGGAGACCATCTCGCCGTCGGGGCCCTCGATGTAGGAGAGCGCGTCCCAGACGACGACGTCGCGGCCGGCGCTGCGCTCGATCTTCTCGGACTCCTCCACGTTGCCCTTGAGCGTCTGGACGATGGTGACCTTGTCGACCTTCTTCGCCTTGAGGGTGGTGTAGTCGAGGAGAACGGCGGGCTTCGCCTCCAGGACGACTTCCTGGTACTGGCTCGGCGGGACCTTGGCCAGGCGCGGGAAGGCGTACCAGCGCAGCAGCGGTGACAGGGCGGCGAAGAACACGGCGAAGGCCAGGAGTACGAGACCGGCTCGGCGGCGCATGGTGGTGACCTCTCCCTCTGCGGCGGCTATCTCTTCGGTCCCGGGACGGTGGTCAGCAGGGGTTTCGGCGAGGTCTCCCCGGGCGGGGAGCCGACGGCGGAGACGGTGAACACGAGCGCGAGGGCGGCGGCCAGTCCGATGGCGGCGGCGACGAGGGCACGCATGCTCGGCCTCCCGGGGCGGTGGTCCGGCGACGGATACCTGATGGCCCGTCAGGGGTGGGGCACCGTAGCAACCGGGGCGCGAGATGAGAACACAGCGCACAGCCCCTCGGCCGGGTGGCCGAGGGGCTGTGCGACGCGCTGCGGGGAGAGCCGGGGGTCAGGGCTTGGTGGCCGCGGGGGTCTCCGTGGGCTCCGGGGCGGTCGTCTCGCCCGGTTCCTCCGGGGTCGTCTCCTCCGGGGCCTTGACGGTGAGTTCGACGACGATCGAGGCGCCGCCCTCGGTGGTGAGGCGCAGCAGGAACGTGCCCTCGTTGTCGTCGGCGAAGATCTCCGGGAGCCGCAGCTGACCGTCGGCGTCCGTGGTCAGGCCGGTCAGGGTGCGGACCGGCTCGCCGTCCGCGTCCTTGAAGTACGGGCCCTTGTCGTTGTCGATGACACCCAGGCGGTCCTTGACCATGGTGGCGGTGACGGCCACTCCGGCCGCGGCGGCGTCCTTGTAGGTGGCCTTGACGGTGACGGCGTCCGCGAACTTCTCGCCGGGGGCGGCGACGAGGTCCTTCTCGTCGGTCCGGGCGATCGCGTCGGCCTGGCGGGCGGTGACGGTCGCCGCGTACGTCAGGGTGCGCGGCCGGCCGGTGCCCGCGACGGCGGTCACGGTGAACTCCCCGGCCTTCTCGCCGGCCTGGAGCCGCGGTGCGGTGGCGGTGCCGTCGGCCCCGGTCCGTACCGTCACGGTCTTCTTGCCCCCGTCGAAGAGCGTGCCCGTGTCGCCGGTGACGGTGAAGGTGACGGGCACCTTGGCGAGCGGGGCGCCGACCGCGTTGCGCGCCAGGACGGTGACCCGCTCGTCGAACGCCTGGCCCGCGGTGGCGCGCAGCGGGCCGGTGCCCGCGTTCTCCAGGGAGCCGAAGGTCTCGGCCGGCGGCGTCGGCTTGGGCGTGGGCGGCTTCGGCTTCGGGCTGGTGGAGCCGCCGCCACCGGGCTTCGAGGGGTCCGGACTCGGCTTGCCGCCGGGCTTGGACGGGGAGGGCTTCGGGGTGGCGCTCGGGCCGGAACCGGTGCCCGGACTCGGGTTCGGCGTGGGGGTGCTCGGGGAAGTGGGAAGCGTGCCGGTGCCGTCGGGGATCTCGTGCGTACCGCGCTGGTAGTAGGAGAACCAGGAGCGGACCGTGCGCAGGTACTCCGTCGACCGGTTGTAGCTCAGCACGGCCTGGTCGAGGTCGGCGGCCAGCGCCAGATCGCGGTCGTTGGCGCAGAGGTAGCGGCCGGCGGCGAGCGCCGCGTCGTAGATGTTGTTGGGGTCCTTGCGGCCGTCGCCGTTGGCGTCCTGGCCCCAGGTGGCCCAGGTCGAGGGGATGAACTGCATCGGGCCGACCGCGCGATCGTGGACCGAGTCGCCGTCGTACGCCCCGCCGTCGGTGTCCTTGATCAGCGCGAAGCCCTGGCCGTTGAGGGCCGGGCCGAGGATCGGGGAGGTGGTGGTGCCGTTGGCGTCGACGCGTCCGCCGCGGGCCTGGCCGGACTCGACCTTGCCGATGGCCGCGAGGAGTTGCCAGGGCAGCCGGCAGGAGGGGTCGGTGGTCGCGACGGTCCGCTCGGCCTGCTTGTACGCGGCCAGGATGGACGCCGGAATGCCCGCTTCGGCACGGCCGGCCGCCGGAAGATTGCTGGACGAACCGGGCTTGTCGGGCGTGACCAGGGGCGGAAGGTCCGTGTAGTAGGGCGAGTTGCCGGTGGCGGCGCCGTCGGTCTCGCTCGCGGTGTCCTCGCCCGCCGCCTTCGGGTCGCCGCTGCCCGCGGATCCGTCAGCCAGGGTCGCCGCGGGCGCCTGCGAGGCCGCGAGCGCTGCCACGGCGGCCGCGGCCACGGCGGTGGTCGTGGCTCCCTTGCGCAGACGTCGGCGAATGTGCGCTGCCATACGTTCCGGTCCCTCCCCCTCGAAGGCTGCTCGCGCTCCCCAGCGCTACGACTCCAGCGACCCTACGGCACCTTGTGTCGCCCAGGCACCGAGGACTGACCGCTTCTTACTGTTTTTTCACGTTCGCGGGCGCACGTTGTGGCGAACGTTATGGGGCACGTTGTCCGGCGGGCCACGGAAGGGTGCCCCTGCGGTCCCGCATACTTGCCGCCATGCCGTTCACGCTCAGCCATGCCGCCGCCGTGCTCCCGGCGATCCGCCGCGACGGGACGGCCCGATGGCCGCTGTTCCCGTCGGCGCTCGTCGCCGGTTCGTTCGCGCCCGACATCACCTACTTCGCGGACACGGTGGTCCCCGGGGCGATGGAGTTCGGGTCGTTCACTCACACCCTCCCCGGGATCCTGACAGTGAACGTCGCGATCGCCGCGGTGCTGGTCGCGGTGTGGGCGCTGCTGCGGGAGCCGCTGGTGGCGTTGTTGCCGGTACGGGTACGGGGCCGGGTCCACGCGTTCGTCCGGGGGCGGCGGTGGACGCGGGCCTCGTTCGGTCCGTCCGCCTGGCTGTGGTTCGCCGTCTCGGGTGCGCTGGGTGCGGCCACGCATGTGGTGTGGGACGCGTTCACCCATCACAGCCGGTGGGGCACGGAGCTGCTGCCGTTCCTGAACCGGAGCGTCGGTGGCTTCCCGGTGTTCCAGCTCGTGCAGTACGGGAGTTCGGCGCTGGCCCTCGTGGTCATCGGCTGGTTCGCCGCGACCGGGCTGCGGCGGCCCCCGGCCGCCCCCGCGCCCGCGGAGGTGCCGGTGCTGGGCCGCCGGGAGCGGTGGGGTGCGCTCGGTCTGCTGGCCCTGTGCGTGCTGGCGGGTGTCGTCCACCGGTGCGCCCGCTGGTATGCGTACTTCGGCCGGGTGGAGAGCCCGCTCGACATCATCCCGACGGCCTGCTTCGGCGCGGGCGCGGGGCTGGCGGCCGGGCTGCTGCTGTACGGGGCGTGGATGCTGCCGCGCCGGAGGACACGGGGACCCGGCCGACCCGTCTCCGTACCGGAGGAACCCCGGACGCAGGCACCGGCGGGCCGGGGGTAGCGGCGGACAGCACGGACAGAAGGGCGGGCCCGGAACCATTGGTTCCGGGCCCGCCCTTCTGTCCGTGGCTCAGCGCGCGGCGGTCGCTCAGTGCGCGGCCGACTCCCAGTCCTTGCCGACGCCGACCGAGACGTCCAGCGGGGCGCGCAGCTCGACGGCGTTCGCCATCTCGTGGCGCAGGATCTCCTCCACCTGCTTCCGCTCGCCCTTCGCGATCTCCAGGACGATTTCGTCGTGGACCTGGAGCAGCATCCGCGAGGTCAGCTCCGCCTCGGTCAGCGCCTTGTCCACGCGCAGCATGGCGACCTTCACGATGTCCGCCGCGGTGCCCTGGATCGGGGCGTTGAGCGCCATGCGCTCGGCGGCCTCGCGGCGCTGGCGGTTGTCGCTGTTGAGGTCGGGGAGATAGCGGCGGCGGCCGAGGATCGTCTCCGTGTAGCCGGTGGCCCTGGCCTCCTCGACGACCCGGTGGAGATAGTCCCGTACCCCGCCGAACCGCTCGAAGTAGGTGTCCATCAGCACCCGGGCCTCGCCCGGGTCGATGCCCAGCTGCTGGGAGAGGCCGAACGCGGAGAGACCGTAGGCGAGGCCGTAGGACATGGCCTTGATCTTGCGGCGCATCTCCGCGTCGACTGCGTCCTTCCCGACGCCGAAGACCTGCGAGGCGACCGTGGTGTGCAGGTCCTCGCCGGAGGTGAACGCCTCGATGAGACCGGCGTCCTCGGAGAGGTGCGCCATGACCCGCAGCTCGATCTGGCTGTAGTCCGCCGTCATCAGCGTCTCGAAGCCCTCACCGACCACAAAGCCCCGGCGGATCGCCCGGCCCTCGTCGGTACGGACGGGGATGTTCTGAAGGTTCGGGTCGGTGGAGGAGAGCCGGCCGGTCGCCGCGACCGTCTGGTTGAACGTGGTGTGGATGCGGCCGTCGGCGGCGATCGTCTTGATCAGGCCCTCGACGGTGACCCGCAGCTTGGCCTGCTCGCGGTGGCGCAGCATCAGGACCGGCAGCTCGTGCTCGGTCTGCGCGGCCAGCCAGGCCAGCGCGTCCGCGTCCGTCGTGTATCCCGTCTTGGTCTTCTTCGTCTTCGGCAGACCCAGCTCGTTGAAGAGGATCTCCTGGAGCTGCTTGGGCGATCCGAGGTTGAACTCGCGGCCGACCGCCGCGTGCGCCTCCTTCACCGCCTGCTGCACGGTCCCGGCGAACTGCTGCTCCATGCCTTCGAGATGGGCGCGGTCCGCGGCGATGCCGTGCCGCTCCAGGCGGGCCAGGAGGATGGAGGTCGGCAGCTCCATGTCGTGCAGCAGCTCCGCCGCGCCGACCTCCTGGAGCCGGGTGGTGAACGCGTCGCCCAGGTCGAGCACGGCGCGGGCCTGGGCCATCAGGGCGTCCTGCTCGGCCCGGTCGTCCGCGCCGAAGGCCAGCTGCCCGTCGGACGCGGCGGCCGGGGCCAGCTCGCGGCCCAGATACTCCACGGCCAGCGCGTCCAGGGCGAAGGACCGGCGGCCCGGCTTCACCAGATACGCGGCGAGCGCGGTGTCCATCGTGACGCCTTCGAGCTGCCAGCCGTGCTCGGGCAGGACCCGCATGGCGTTCTTCGCGTTGTGCAGGACCTTGGGCCGGGCCGGGTCGGACACCCAGGCGGCGAACGCCCGCTCGTCGGCCTCCTCCAGCTGCGTCGGGTCCAGCCAGGCGGCGGCCCCGTCGGCGGCGGCGAGCGCGATCTCGGTGACCGTGCCGGCCCCGAGCGACCAGGTGTCGACGGTCATGACGCCGAGGGGCTGCGCGCCGTGCTCCTCCAGCCAGGGGGCGACCTCGCCGGAGCCGAGCACGGCCCCGTCCAGCTCGATCCCGGCGGCGGGCGCGGGCGGCTCGGCCTCGGCCGCCCCCGGGTCGACGGCGAGGAGGCGCTCGCGCAGGCTCGGGTTGCGGATCTCCAGTATGTCGAGGACGCCGGTGACCGCCGTGCGGTCGTACGGGGCGCGCTCCAGGTCGGCCGGGGTCTTCGGGAGCTCCACGTCCCGGACCATCTCGGTCAGCACGCGGTTCATCTTCACCGCGTCCAGGTGGTCGCGGAAATTCTGCCCGGCCTTGCCCTTGACCTCCTCGGCCCGCTCGACGAGCTCGGCGAACGAACCGAACTGGTTGATCCACTTCGCGGCCGTCTTCTCGCCGACGCCGGGGATGCCCGGGAGGTTGTCCGACGGGTCGCCGCGCAGGGCGGCGAAGTCCGGATACTGCTGCGGGGTGAGCCCGTACTTCTCGACGACCTTCTCCGGGGTGAACCGGGTCAGCTCGGAGACCCCCTTGGTGGGGTAGAGCACGGTGACATTGTCGGTGATCAGCTGGAAGGAGTCCCGGTCGCCGGTGACGATCAGCACCTCGAACCCGGCCGCCTCGGCCTGGGTCGCCAGCGTCGCGATGACGTCGTCCGCCTCGAACCCGTCCACCGCGAACCGGTCCGCGTGCATCGCGTCCAGCAGCTCGCCGATCAGCTCGACCTGCCCCTTGAACTCGTCGGGGGTCTTGGAGCGGTTCGCCTTGTACTCCGGGAACTCCTGGGCCCGCCAGGTCTTGCGGGACACGTCGAACGCGACCGCGAAGTGCGTAGGGGCCTCGTCACGCAGGGTGTTCGCCAGCATCGACATGAAGCCGTACACGGCGTTCGTCGGCTGCCCCACCGCCGTCGTGAAATTCTCCGCGGGCAGGGCGAAGAACGCCCGGTACGCCAGGGAGTGCCCGTCCATGAGGAGCAGGCGCGGTCGGTTGTCTGCCGTCTTCTTCGATGCCGTCTCAGCCACGCCCCCGATCCTGCCACGGACCACTGACAATCCGGACCGGCACGACTTCCGCGGGGCCGTGACAGGATCGATGGTGAGGACATGAACATCAGTACGCCGCCACGTGGACGAGCGCTCGAAGGGGAGCAGCATCATGGCCACCAAGCCGCCGACCGGTGACCCGGTCCAGGACGCCCCGCGGGTCGAAGCGGCCCCGCACGCCGCCGCCGGGCTGCCCGCCGTCGCCCACTCCCTGCGCATCGCCCAGCAGCAGATGGGCGTGCGCCGCACCGCGCAGACCCTCCTCAAGGTCAACCAGAAGAACGGCTTCGACTGCCCCGGCTGCGCCTGGCCCGAGGGCGACAAGCGGCACACCGCGGAGTTCTGCGAGAACGGCGCCAAGGCGGTGGCCGAGGAGGCGACCCTGCGCCGCGTCACCCCCGACTTCTTCGCCGCGCACCCGGTCGCCGACCTCGCGGAGCGCAGCGGCTACTGGCTGGGCCAGCAGGGCAGGATCACCCAGCCGGTGTACCTCCCCGAGGGCGCTGACCGGTACGAGGCCATCACCTGGGACCGGGCGTTCGCGATCATCGCCGAGGAGCTGACCGCACTCGGCTCCCCCGACGAGGCCCTCTTCTACACCTCGGGCCGCACCAGCAACGAGGCCGCGTTCCTCCTCCAGCTCTTCGCCCGCGAGTTCGGCACCAACAATCTGCCGGACTGCTCCAACATGTGCCACGAGTCGTCCGGCTCGGCGCTCACCGAGACCATCGGCATCGGCAAGGGCAGCGTCTCCCTGGAGGACCTGCACCAGGCCGACCTGATCATCGTCGCCGGTCAGAACCCCGGCACGAACCACCCCCGGATGCTGTCCGCCCTGGAGAAGGCCAAGCAGTCCGGGGCGAGGATCATCTCGGTGAACCCGCTGCCCGAGGCCGGGATGGAGCGGTTCAAGAACCCCCAGACCCCGCACGGCATGATCAAGGGGACCCCGCTCAACGATCTCTTCCTCCAGATCCGGATCGGCGGCGACCAGGCCCTCTTCCGCCTCCTCAACAAGCTGATCCTGGCCACCGAGGGCGCCGTCGACACCGCGTTCGTCGCCGAACACACCCACGGTTACGAAGAGTTCGCCAAGGCCGCCGAAGCCGCCGACTGGGACGAGACGCTCAAGGCCACCGGCCTCACCCGCGCCGAGATCGAGCAGGCGCTCGCCCTGGTCCTCGCATCCCAGCGCACCATCGTCTGCTGGGCCATGGGCCTCACCCAGCACAAGCACTCCGTGCCCACCATCCGCGAAGTGGTCAACTTCCTTCTGCTGCGCGGCAACATCGGCCGCCCCGGCGCCGGGGTCTGCCCGGTGCGCGGCCATTCCAACGTCCAGGGCGACCGCACGATGGGCATCTTCGAACGGCCCGCACCGGCCTTCCTCGACGCCCTCGACAAGGAGTTCGGGATCGTCTCGCCCCGCCATCACGGGTACGACGTGGTGCGCTCCATCCAGGCGCTGCGCGACGGCGAGGCGAAGGTCTTCTTCGCGATGGGCGGCAACTTCGTCGCGGCCACCCCCGACACCGCCGTCACCGAGGCCGCGATGCGCCGCGCCCGCCTCACCGTCCACGTCTCGACCAAGCTCAACCGCAGCCACGCCGTCACCGGGGCCCGCGCCCTGATCCTCCCGACGCTGGGCCGCACCGACAAGGACGTCCAGGCGGGCGGCAAGCAGTTCGTCACTGTCGAGGACTCCATGGGCATGGTCCACGCCTCCCGCGGCAACCTCACCCCCGCGAGCCCCCATCTGCTCTCGGAGCCGGCCATCGTCGCCCGCCTCGCCCGCGCGGTCCTCGGCGCCGGCTCCCGTACGGAATGGGAGGAGTTCGAGCGGGACTACGCCACCATCCGCGACCGCATCTCCCGCGTCGTCCCCGGCTTCGAGGACTTCAACAGCCGCATCGCCCACCCCGGCAGCTTCGCCCTCCCGCACGCCCCCCGTGACGAGCGCCGCTTCCCCACCGCCACGGGCCGCGCCAACTTCACCGCCGCCCCCGTCGAGTACCCCGAACTCCCCGACGGCAGGCTCCTGTTGCAGACCTTGCGCTCCCACGACCAGTACAACACCACCATCTACGGCCTGAACGACCGCTACCGGGGCATCAAGGGCGGCCGCCGTATCGTCATGGTCAACCCGGAGGACGCCGCCGCCCTCGGCCTCGCCGACGGCGCGTACACCGACCTCGTCAGCGAGTGGAAGGACGGCGTGGAACGCCGCGCGGCGGGCTTCCGCATCGTCCACTACCCCACCGCCCGGGGCTGCGCCGCCGCCTACTACCCGGAGACCAACGTCCTGGTCCCCCTCGGCTCCACGGCCGACACCAGCAACACCCCGGCCAGCAAGTCGGTCGTCGTCCGCTTCGAGGAGCCCCGGAGCGCCCCCGGCAGCGACTGAGAGCCGCCACTGCCTAAGCGTGCGCTCAGCCGTCTGATAAGAACAGTGCAGACACCAACGAACCAGCGCAGACGAACGGAGCCGGATCCATGGGCGAGCACACCGCACCCCTCTTCCCGCAGGAAGTCATCGACGAGTACGCGGCACTCGGCATCGACCTGCCCGCCCTGTTCTCCGCCGGTCACCTCGGCGAGCGCATGGGCGTGACCATCGTCGAGGCCGCCGCCGACCGCGTGGTCGGCACCATGCCCGTCGAGGGCAACACCCAGCCCTACGGCCTCCTGCACGGCGGCGCCTCGGCCGTCCTCGCCGAGACCCTCGGCTCCGTCGGCTCCATGCTCCACGGCGGCGTGAACAAGATCGCCGTCGGCGTCGACCTCAACTGCACCCACCACCGGGGCGTCCGCAGCGGCCTCGTCACCGGTGTCGCCACACCCGTACACCGGGGCCGCTCGACCGCCACGTACGAGATCGTCATCACCGACGAACAGGACAAGCGGGTCTGCACCGCACGCCTCACCTGCCTGCTCCGCGACGCCCCCCAGCCCGCAGCGGGCTGACCCCCGTCACAGCGCGCGAACGGCCCGCCGGCCTCGGTCGGCGGGCCGTTCGCATGCCACGACCGCTCCGCATTCCGGACCTCGCATCCCCATATCCGGTGCGGTTACCGGAAGTTGATGGAAACCCTCGGTCAACACCCTTGACGGACACCCCCGTTCCATGACCTGCTTCAACAGCGACATCGGTGCGACAAGGCCGCACACATATCCCACACATGTAACACTGTGTAACGTTTGCGCAATACACGAAAAACCGCGCACCCCCACCCCGGCACCCCCGGCCGCGCTCCCCCCGCCGCCCTCGCGCCCCGACCCGCGCGACAGCACCAAGATCGGCTCAAGCCCCTTAGCAGAGCTGCGCGTTCTCACTATGTGGGCAAGGCGCAGTCCAGGCGAAACCCGCACATCCCCTCACAGGAACCTCAAGCCTTGCTCAAGGGCATAACAAGAGAGTCACATCCCTAGCCGACCCGTCCCGATGGCCCCCGGCTGCGCTTAGAGTCACGGCCAGTCACCGCGCCGCCGGGCGCGTCTGCTGCACGGCCCTGTACCAACCCAGTACGGCCCGGCGATGATCACGGCACCTCATGCCCGAGGAGCGCCGCGCCAGGGAAAGGACCCTCTCGTGCGACACCGTTCTTTGCTCATCCTCACCGCAGTGCTCACCACCGGAGCACTGACGCTCACCGCCTGCGGGTCGCGCGACGACAACAACAGCGGCGACAGCGGCACCGGCGGCACGCAGACCGTCGTCATCGGCGTCGACGCCCCGCTGACCGGCGACCTCTCCGCCCTCGGCCTCGGCATCAAGAACTCCGCCGACCTCGCCGCCAAGCAGGCCAACGCCAAGAAGTACGTCGACGGCATCACCTTCAAGGTGCAGGCCCTCGACGACCAGGCCCAGCCGTCCTCCGGCCAGCAGAACGCGAGCAAGTTCGTCGCCAACAAGGAAGTCCTCGGCGTCGTCGGCCCGCTGAACTCCTCCGTCGGCGAGTCCATGCAGAAGGTCCTCGCCGACGAGAAGCTCGTCCAGGTCTCCCCGGCCAACACCTCGCCCTCCCTCACCCAGGGCCAGAAGTGGAACGGCGGCGAGAAGGTCCGCCCGTTCGCCTCGTACTTCCGCACCGCGACCACCGACGCCGTCCAGGGTCCGTTCGCCGCGCAGTACCTCTTCAACGACGCCAAGAAGAAGAAGGTCTTCGTCATCGACGACAAGAAGACCTACGGCGCGGGCCTCGCCGGCACCTTCAAGGCCGAGTTCACCAAGCTCGGCGGCAAGGTCGTCGGCACCGAGCACATCGACCCCGAGACCAAGGACTTCTCCTCGGTCGCCACCAAGGTCAAGAGCGCCGGCGCCGACGTCGTCTACTACGGCGGCGAGTACCCGGCGGCCGGCCCGCTCAGCAAGCAGATCAAGAAGGCCGGAGCCAAGATCCCGCTCGTCGGCGGCGACGGCATCTACAGCGGCGAGTACCTCAAGCTCTCCGGCGCGGAGGGCGTGGGCGACCTCGCCACCTCCGTCGGTGCGCCGATCGACACCCTGCCGTCCGCCAAGGAGTTCGTCGAGAACTACAAGAAGGCCGGCTACAAGGAGCCCTTCGAGGCGTACGGCGGCTACTCCTACGACGCCGCCTGGGCCGTCATCGAGGCCGTCAAGGCGGTCGTCGAGGCGAACGACGGGAAGCTCCCGAGCGACGCCCGCGAGAAGGTCGCCGAGGCCACCGGCAAGGTCGACTTCGAAGGCGTGACCGGCAAGGTCTCCTTCGACGAGTTCGGTGACACCACCAACAAGCAGCTCACCGTCTACGAGTACAAGGACGGCGACTGGGCCGCGGTCAAGTCCGGCGAGCTCACCAGCTGACCAGCTGAACCCACCAGCCTGAACCACCACCAGCAGCGCGGGGCGCCGCACCAAGCGCCCCGCGCCGCTCTATATCCGGCGAAAGACACGGAGGACCCGCGGTGAACGAACTGCCGCAACAGCTGGTCAACGGCCTGCTACTCGGATCGATGTACGGGCTCGTCGCCATCGGCTACACGATGGTCTATGGCATCGTCCAGCTCATCAACTTCGCCCACGGCGAGATCTTCATGACCGGCGGCTTCGGGGCCCTCACGGTCTGGCTCATACTTCCCAGCGGCACCAACGTGCTGCTCGCACTCCCCCTCATGCTCATCGGCGCCGTCATCGTCGCCACCACCATCGCCGTCGGAGCGGAACGATTCGCCTACCGACCGCTACGCGGCGGACCACGCCTCGCCCCCCTCATCACGGCCATCGGCCTCTCGCTGGCACTCCAGCAGGCCGTGTGGGCCTGGTACCCGGGCGCCAAGTCCGCCCGTACCTTCCCCGAGATCCCCGGCGGCCCCTTCGAGCTCGGCCCCGTCACCATCCAGACCGGTGACGTCTTCCTGCTCATCGCCGCGCCCCTGTCGATGGCGTTCCTCGGCTACTTCGTCATGAAGACCCGCACCGGCCGCGGCATGCAGGCCACCGCGCAGGACCCGGACACCGCCAAGCTCATGGGCATCAACACCGACCGCATCATCGTGGTCGCGTTCGCCCTCGGCGCCGCGTTCGCCGCCATCGGCGCCGTCGCCTACGGCCTCAAGTACGGCGAAGTCCAGTTCCGCATGGGCTTCCTCCTCGGTCTCAAGGCCTTCACCGCGGCCGTCCTCGGCGGCATCGGCAACATCTACGGAGCCATGATCGGCGGCCTCACCCTCGGCGTCGCCGAGACCATGGCCGCCGCCTACATCTCCGAAGTCCCCGGCCTCGAACAGCTCGGCGGCCAGTCCTGGGCCAACGCCTGGGCGTTCGTACTCCTCATTCTCGTGCTCCTCTTCCGGCCCCAGGGCATCCTGGGCGAGCGCGTCGCGGACAGGGCGTGACCACGATGACCACCACACAGAACACCACCACGGCCGCACCCGCGCAGGCCGCCCCGGCCCCCCGGCGCCCCCTCACCCTCCCCACGAACATCGCCCGGGCCACCGCCACCGCCGGCGGCGCACTCACCGTCGTCTCCGCCTTCCTCGCCTGGACCTGGACCGCCGCGTTCCCCGGCAACCTCACCGTCTACGGCTACCCCGGCGGCCTCCAGTGGCTCGTCCTCGTCAGCGGTGCGCTCCTCACCCTCTTCGGCCTCTCCTCCTACGGGATCAAGGGGCTGACCTGGCTCACTCCCCAGGGCGCCGACGCCGCGATGCGGCTCGCCGCCTACGCGGGACTGGCCACCGCCTGGTTCACTATGATCGCCATCAGCGTCCAGCTCGGCGGCTTCGTCAACCTCGAACCCGGCGGCTACGTCGCCCTCGCGGCCACCCTCATCGGCTGGATCGGCACCCGTTCGCTCCCCTACGAGCGTCCCGAGACCACCCCCGCCGACGCCGAGGACACCGCCTTCGGGCAGTTCAAGCACAACCTCGGCAACCGCTGGGAGACGTACAAGGGCGCTTTCGCCACCGGCACCGCCCGCCCCGCGAAGGCCCTCCCCTCCTACGTCGAGATCGTCATCGTCGCCGTCGTCCTCGCCCTCGGCCTGGTCGTCTTCACCTACGGCATCACCACCGAGTACGACGAACTCTTCATCGGCTTCCTGATCACCGCGGGCTTCGGCTTCGCCGCCATCGGCAAGGCCGGACTCATCCAGCGCGTCGCCACCCTCACGGCACGCCACCGCAACGTGACCCTCGTCGGCGCCTTTGCCGCCGCCGCGGCCTTCCCGTTCACCCAGTCCGACGACCAGTACGCCACCATCGGCGTCAACATCCTCATCTTCGCGACCGTCGCCCTCGGTCTGAACATCGTCGTCGGCCTCGCCGGACTCCTCGACCTCGGCTACGTGGCCTTCCTCGGCGTCGGCGCCTACGCCGCCGCCCTGGTCTCCGGCTCGCCGACCTCCCCGTTCGGCATCCACCTGCCCTTCTGGCAGGCCATCCTCGTCGGCGCCGTCGCCTCGATGGTCTTCGGCGTCCTCATCGGCGCCCCCACCCTCCGGCTCCGCGGCGACTACCTCGCCATCGTGACCCTCGGCTTCGGTGAGATCTTCCGTATCGCCGTCCTCAACCTCGACGGCACCTCCGGCCCCGACGTCACCAACGGCTCCAACGGCATCTCCTCGATCCCGAACCTCAACCTGTTCGGCTTCGACTTCGGCGCCACGCACTCCATCGCCGGGTTCACCATCGGCCGCTTCGCGAACTACTTCTTCCTGATGCTGCTCGTCACGCTCATCGTGGTCGTGGTCTTCCGCCGCAGCGCCGAATCCCGTATCGGCCGCGCCTGGGTCGCCATCCGCGAGGACGAGACGGCCGCCGAGGCCATGGGCATCAACGGCTTCCGCACCAAGCTCATCGCCTTCGCCCTCGGCGCCACCCTCGCCGGGCTCGCCGGAGCCGTCCAGGCCCACGTCACGTACACCGTGACGCCCGAGCAGTACCAGTTCGCCCACGCGGTCCCGCCCAACTCGGCCTTCCTCCTCGCGGCGGTCGTCCTCGGCGGCATGGGCACCATCAGCGGACCCCTCGTCGGCGGCGCCCTCCTCTTCCTCATCCCGGCGAAGCTCCAGTTCATGAGCGACTACCAGCTCTTCGCCTTCGGGCTCGCGCTGGTCCTCCTCATGCGCTTCCGCCCGGAGGGCCTCATCGCCAACCGGCGCCAGCAGCTGGAATTCCACGAGAAGGACGAAGCACCCGCCACTCTCACCAAGGCAGGGGCCTGACGATGACCACCGACACCACCACCGCCGAGCCCACCACCGTGAGCACCCCCGGCGAGACCGTCCTCGACGCCCGCGGCGTCACGATGCGGTTCGGCGGCCTCACCGCCGTCCGGTCGGTCGACCTCACCGTCAACTCCGGAGAGATCGTCGGCCTCATCGGCCCCAACGGCGCGGGCAAGACCACCTTCTTCAACTGCCTCACCGGCCTCTACACCCCCACCGAGGGCGAGGTCCGCTACAAGGGCACCGTGCTCCCCGCCAAATCCTTCAAGATCACGGCGAGCGGCATCGCCCGCACCTTCCAGAACATCCGGCTCTTCTCCAACATGACCGTCCTGGAGAACGTGCTCGTCGGACGCCACACCCGCACCAAGGAAGGCCTCTGGTCCGCCCTCCTCCGCGGCCCCGGCTTCCACCGCGCCGAAGCCGAGTCCAAGGCCCGCGCCATGGAACTGCTGGAGTTCGTCGGCCTGGAGCACAAGGCCGAGCACCTCTCCCGCAACCTCCCCTACGGTGAACAGCGCAAGCTGGAGATCGCCCGCGCCCTCGCCAGCGAGCCCGGCCTTCTCCTGCTCGACGAGCCCACCGCCGGCATGAACCCGCAGGAGACCCGGGCGGCCGAAGAGCTCATCTTCGCCATCCGCGACAAGGGCATCGCCGTCCTCGTCATCGAGCACGACATGCGGTTCATCTTCAACCTCTGCGACCGCGTCGCCTGTCTCGTCCAGGGCGAGAAGCTCGTCGAAGGCACCGCCGCCGAGGTCCAGGGCGACGAGCGCGTCGTCGCCGCCTACCTCGGCGAACCCTTCGAGGGCGACCCGGGCGCGGCCGAGGTCGCCGAGGTCGAAGCCGCCGAAGCCGCCGCGGCGGAGACCCCCGAGGCCACCCCGGCCGCACCCGGCGAGAGCACCAGCAAGGAGAACGACCGATGACCGCACTTCTCGAAGTCGAGGACCTGCGCGTCGCCTACGGCAAGATCGAGGCCGTCAAGGGAATCTCGTTCAAGGTCGAAGAAGGCGAAGTCGTCACGCTCATCGGCACCAACGGCGCCGGCAAGACGACCACGCTCCGCACCCTCTCCGGACTGATCAAGCCGCTCGCGGGCCAGATCAAGTTCAACGGCAAGTCCCTGCGCAGGGTCCCGGCCCACCAGGTCGTCTCCCTCGGGCTCGCCCACTCCCCCGAAGGCCGCCACATCTTCCCCCGCATGACCATCGAGGACAACCTGCGCCTCGGCGCGTTCCTCCGCAAGGACAGCGACGGGATCAACAAGGACATCCAGCGCGCCTACGACCTCTTCCCCATCCTCGGGGAACGCCGCAAGCAGGCCGCCGGTACCCTCTCGGGCGGTGAGCAGCAGATGCTCGCCATGGGACGCGCCCTGATGTCCCAGCCCAAGCTGCTCATGCTCGACGAGCCCTCCATGGGCCTCTCCCCGATCATGATGCAGAAGATCATGGCGACCATCACCGAACTGCGCGAGCAGGGCACCACCATCCTGCTCGTCGAGCAGAACGCCCAGGCGGCGCTCTCCCTCGCCAACCACGCGCATGTGATGGAGATCGGCAGCATCGTCCTCTCCGGCACCGGCCAGGACCTGCTGCACGACGACTCCGTCCGCAAGGCGTACCTGGGCGAGGACTGACGCCCCTGCCGTACGGAAGAGGCCCGCACCCGGAATGAACCGGGTGCGGGCCTCTCTCGTACATACGCGTACGAATACGTCGTGTACGCGGCTACTCGGCCGACTTCTTCTTCTCCTCGGCGTCCGCGATCAGCGCCTCCGCGAGCTGCTGCATCGACATCCGGCGGTCCATCGACGTCTTCTGGATCCACCGGAACGCGGCCGGCTCGGAGAGCCCGTAGTCGGTCTGGAGGATGCTCTTGGCCCGGTCCACCAGCTTGCGGGTCTCCAGCCGCTGGGACAGGTCCGCGATCTCGCTCTCCAGCGCCTTCAGCTCGGCGAACCGGGAGACGGCCATCTCGATGGCGGGCACGACGTCGCTCTTGCTGAACGGCTTCACGAGGTACGCCATGGCCCCGGCGTCCCGGGCCCGCTCGACGAGGTCGCGCTGCGAGAAGGCGGTGAGCATGAGGACCGGGGCGATGGACTCCTCGGCGATCTTCTCGGCGGCGGAGATCCCGTCGAGGACCGGCATCTTCACGTCCAGGATGACCAGGTCGGGCTTGTGCTCCCGGGCCAGCTCGACGGCCTGCTGCCCGTCGCCCGCCTCACCGACGACGGAGTAGCCCTCCTCCTCCAGCATCTCCTTGAGGTCGAGGCGGATGAGGGCCTCGTCCTCGGCGATGACGACGCGGGTCGTCAGCGGCGGGACGTGCGACTTGTCGTCGTCGACGGCGTCTACGGGCTGGGGCGACTCGGGGGTGGTCACGGGGCTCCTTGATTCAGGGCAGGCGCTGCTGCGAAGCAGCCTACCTACCTGCTGCCGCCTTCTGACACCAGGTACACTGCTGATCGGTTACCACGCCGGGTTGGCGCAATTGGTTGACGCGGAGGTCTCAAACACCTCTGTCCGCAAGGACATGTGGGTTCGAATCCCATACCCGGCACCACCGAGGAAAAGCGGACGTTCACTTCATGTGAGCGTCCGCTTTCGCGATGTGAGCGTCCGCTTTCGCGCACCGCCATCCCGGGCCGCCTACTTCGGGCTGTCGTCCTCGCCGATGTGGTGGACGCGGACCAGGTTCGTGGAGCCGGGGACGCCGGGCGGGGAGCCGGCCGTGATGACGACCACGTCGCCCTTCGCGCAGCGGCCGATGCGGAGGAGTTCCTCGTCGACCTGGGCGACCATCGCGTCCGTGGAGTCGACCTTCGGGCCGAGGAAGGTCTCGACGCCCCAGGTGAGGTTGAGCTGGGCGCGGGTGGCTTCGTCGGGGGTGAAGGCGAGGAGCGGGATGGGTGAGCGGTAGCGGGAGAGGCGCTTGACCGTGTCGCCGCTCTGGGTGAAGGCGACGAGGAACTTCGCGCCGAGGAAGTCGCCCATCTCGGCGGCGGCGCGCGCCACGGCTCCGCCCTGGGTGCGGGGCTTGTTGCGTTCGGTGAGGGGCGGGAGGCCCTTGGCGAGGAGGTCTTCCTCGGCGGCCTCGACGATGCGGGACATGGTGCGCACGGTCTCGATGGGGTACTTGCCGACGCTGGTCTCGCCGGAGAGCATCACCGCGTCCGTGCCGTCGATGATCGCGTTGGCGACGTCGGAGGCCTCGGCGCGGGTGGGGCGGGAGTTGTCGATCATCGAATCGAGCATCTGGGTGGCGACGATGACCGGTTTGGCGTTGCGCTTGGCGAGCTTGATGGCGCGCTTCTGGACGATCGGGACCTGCTCCAGCGGCATTTCGACGCCGAGATCGCCGCGGGCGACCATGATGCCGTCGAAGGCGGCCACGATGTCGTCGATGTTGTCGACGGCCTGGGGTTTTTCGACCTTGGCGATGACGGGGAGGCGGCGGCCCTCCTCGTCCATGATCCGGTGGACGTCGTCGATGTCGCGTCCGGTGCGGACGAAGGAGAGGGCGATGATGTCGGCGCCGGTGCGCAGGGCCCAGCGGAGGTCGTCGATGTCCTTCTCGGAGAGGGCGGGGACGGAGACGGCGACGCCGGGGAGGTTGAGTCCCTTGTTGTCGGAGACCATGCCGCCTTCGATGACGGTGGTGTGGACGCGGGGTCCGTCGACTCCGGTGACTTCGAGGGTGACGCGGCCGTCGTCGACGAGGATGCGTTCGCCGGTGGTGACGTCGGCGGCGAGTCCGTCGTAGGTGGTGCCGCAGATGTCGCCGGTGCCTTCGCCTTCGAGGGGTTCGACGGTGATGGTGAAGGTGTCGCCGCGTTCAAGGAGTACGGGGCCTTCGCGGAAGCGTCCGAGGCGGATCTTCGGGCCTTGAAGGTCGGCGAGGATGCCGACGCTGCGGCCGGTTTCCTCGGACGCCTTGCGCACGTGGTGGTAGCGCTCTTCGTGTTCGGCGTAACTGCCGTGGCTGAGGTTGAAGCGGGCGATGTCCATTCCCGCCTCGACCAGGGCCTTGATCTGGTCGTACGAGTCGGTTGCGGGTCCCAGGGTACAAACGATTTTCGCTCGGCGCATACATCGAGCCTAAACCTTACCTACGGGTAGGTATTTGGCTCCGCATGACACCTCAACAACCTTTGGATGAAGGGTTATTGACAAGTGTTGAATTGTGCGCCGGGGTGCTCTGATGAGCGTTTATCCGAGGTCCGGCGGGATGAGGGTGAAGGCCGCTTCGACCTGGGCGTCGACGTTCTGGCGTACGGGTTCGAGGTCGATCGGGGCCGCTTCGGCGGCGCCTTCCGCGCGGGCGGAGCGGAAGGGCATGGCCCCGCCGTAGGACGCGGCGGCGAAGGTGGCCCCGCCGACGGCGCCGGTGTCGCCGAGTTCGAGGAGGGCGCCGATGCGGGTGTCCAGGGCCTCGGCGTACTCGCGGGCGCGCTGGAGCGCTTCCTGGACGGCCTGGCGGCGGGCGGCCGCGTGGTGGGGGGAGGTGGGGCGCAGCGCCCACCAGGGGCCGTCGACGCGGGTGAGTTCCTGGTCGGCGAGGCGGGCGACGATCTCCCCGAGAACGGTGAAGTCGCTCAGGGTGACGGTGAGTTGGATGCTGCCGTGGTAGGCGCGGATGCGTTCGCCGCGGCCGTGGCGGGCGAGTTCGGGGCGGATGGTGAGGGTGCCGGTTTCGAGTTTTTCGACGGCGTCGCCGTAGCCCTTGACGAGGTCGAGGGTGGCGGTGTTGCGGCGGTTGAGGTCGTCGAGGGTGGTGCGCCGGTCGGTGTTGCGGGCGGTGAGGGTGACGGCGATACGGGCGATCTCGGGGTCGACTTCGAGGTGCGCTTCGCCGCGGACGGTGACGCGGGGGGCCGTGGGGGTGCCGTGGGAGGGGTGGGGTGCGGGGGTGGGGGTGTCGGTCATGTGTTCACTGTGGCACGGCGGGTGGCGGTACGGGGTGCCTGTCGGGTGGTCATCAGATCGAAACCTGCGCGGGGTGTTGTGGGCGGTGGTGGCTGGGCCAGAATCTACGCGCGTTGCCGTACTGAACGAGGAGTGAAGAGATGCCGTTGAACCGTAGGACGTTTCTGGGCCGTTCGGCCGCCGCGGGTGCGGGAGTGGCGATGGCGGGCGGTGCGGTGGCCGGCTCGGCCGGTGCGGCGCAGGCCACGGGGCACGGCCATGGGCACGGTCACGGACGTCCTCCGAAGCGGTACTCGTTCACCGTGATGGGCACGACCGACCTGCACGGGAACGTCTTCAACTGGGACTACTTCACGGACAAGGAGTACGACGACTCCGCCCACAACGACGTCGGCCTGGCGAAGATCTCGACGCTGGTGGATCAGGTGCGCCGGGAGAAGGGCCGCCGGAACACGCTGCTGATCGACGCGGGTGACACGATCCAGGGCACCCAGCTGTCGTACTACTACGCGAAGGTCGACCCGATCACGGCGCGGCGCGGTCCGGTGCACCCGATGGCGCGGGCGATGAACGCGATCGGTTACGACGCGGCGGCGCTCGGGAACCACGAGTTCAATTACGGCATTCCGGTGCTGCGGAAATTCGAGGAGCAGTGCGATTTCCCGCTGCTGGGGGCGAATGCGCTGGACGCGAAGACGTTGCGGCCGGCGTTCGCCCCGTATGTCATCAAGCGGATGCACACGCCGTGCGGGCGTGATGTGCGGGTGGCGGTGCTGGGGCTGACGAATCCCGGTATCGCGATCTGGGACAAGGCGAATGTGAGCGGGAAGATGGTGTTCCCGGGTCTGGAGGAGCAGGCCGCGAAGTGGGTGCCGAAGCTGCGGTCGATGGGTGCGGACGTGGTGATCGTGTCGGCGCACTCGGGTTCCTCGGGGACGTCGTCGTGGGGTGACCAGCTGCCGTACGTGGAGAACGCGGCGGCGCTGGTGGCGGAGCAGGTGCCCGGTATCGACGCGATCCTGGTGGGCCACGCGCATGTGGAGATCGCGGAGCACTTCGTGACGAACAAGGAGACCGGCAAGCAGGTCGTGCTGTCGGAGCCGGCGAAGTGGGGGCAGCGGCTGACGCTGTTCGACTTCGACCTGGTGTGGGAGAAGGGCCGCTGGACGGTGGAGAAGGCCGGCTCCCGCGTGCTGAACTCCAACACGGTGCCGGAGGACCCGAAGGTGACGTCGCTGCTGCGCCGCGAGCACCGCAAGGTGGTGGAGTACGTCAACCAGGTGATCGGTACGTCGGTGGTGGCGATGTCGACGGCGGACGCGCCGTGGAAGGACGAGCCGATCATCGATCTGATCAACGTGGTGCAGACGGAGACGGTGAAGGCGGCGCTGGCGGGCGGGGAGTACGCGGCGCTGCCGGTGCTGTCGCAGGCGTCGTGCTTCTCGCGTACGGCGGGGATTCCGGCCGGCGATGTGACGATCAAGGACGCGGCGGGGCTGTATCCGTTCGAGAACACGCTGGAGGCGCGGCTGATCACGGGTGCCCAGCTGAAGGACTACCTGGAGTATTCGGCGCGGTATTACGTGCAGACGCCGGCGGGCGGTCCGGTGGACACGGCGAAGCTGACGAACGCGGACGGGATTCCGGACTACAACTACGACGCGGTGTCGGGCGTGACGTACGACGTCGACATCGCGAAGCCGGCGGGTTCGCGGATCGTGGGGTTGTCGTTCGACGGGAAGCCGATCGACCCGGCGGCGCGGTTCGTGTTCGCGGTGAACAACTACCGGGCGAGCGGCGGCGGGAACTTCCCGCATGTGCCGGGTGCGCAGCAGCTGTGGGCGGATTCGGACGAGATCCGGAACACGATCATCGGGTGGGTGCGGGAGAAGGGTTCGGTGGACCCGGCGGCGTTCGCTTCGGTGGGGTGGCGGCTGACGCGTGAGGGGACGCCGGTCTTCCCATAGCGCTGGTTGGTTCGTTCGGCCCGGGTCTCCCTCCGTGGGGGCCCGGGCCGTTCGCTGTCCCGGGGGGCCGGGGCTAGAGGGGCTGGCTCAGGGGGACGAGGGCGGGGGCCTGGGTCGGGATTCCGGGTGGTTGGGGCGTGAGGCCGAAGGTGGTGAAGGCGGTGCGTTCGGGGAGGGGGTAGGGGTTGGCGCCGGTGAGGTTGTTGAGGATGGTGGCGCTGCGCCAGGCGGCGAGGCCGAGGTCGGGGGCGCCGACTCCGTGGGTGTGGCGTTCGGCGTTCTGTACGTAGACGTGTCCGGTGACCGTGGGGTCGAGGACCAGGCGGTACTGGTCGTCGATGCGGGGGCGGTGCGAGGCGTCGCGGCTGAGGTAGGGGGCGAGGCCGCCGAGGACGGCGTCGAGGGGGCGTTCGCGGTAGCCGGTGGCGAGGATGACGGCGTCCGTGGTGAGACGGCTGCGGATGCCTTGCTGGGTGTGTTCGAGGTGGAGTTCGACGCGGGTGTCGGCGAGGCGTCCTGCGGTACGGACATGGACGCCGGGGGTGAGGGTGGCGTCGGGCCAGCCGCCGTGGAGGGTGCGGCGGTAGAGCTCGTCGTGGATGGCGGCGATGGTGTCGGCGTCGATGCCTTTGTGGAGCTGCCACTGCCGGGGAACGAGTTCGTCGCGGGCGGATTCGGGCAGCGCGTGGAAGTAGCGGCTGTAGTCGGGGGTGAAGTGCTCCAGGCCGAGCTTCGAGTACTCCATGGGCGCGAAGGCCTGGGTGCGGGCGAGCCAGTGGATCTTCTCGGCGCCCTCGGGGCGGGCGCGCAGGAGGTCGAGGAAGATCTCGGCGCCGGACTGGCCGGATCCGATGACGGTGATGTGGTCGGCGGCGAGGAGGCGTTCGCGGTGGCGGAGGTAGTCGGCGGAGTGGAGTACGGGGACGGCCTCGGCTTCGGCGAGGGGTCTGAGGGGTTCGGGGACGAAGGGTTCGGTGCCGATGCCGAGGGCGATGTGGCGGGTGTAGGCGCGGCCGAGTGCTTCGGCTTCGCCGTCGCGGTCGAGCTGGGTGAAGTCGACCTCGAAGAGGGCGCGTTCGGTGTTCCAGCGGACGGCGTCGACCTGGTGGCCGAAGTGCAGGCCGGGAAGTTGTTCGGTGACCCAGCGGCAGTAGGCGTCGTACTCGGCCCGTTGGATGTGGAAGCGCTCGGCGAAGTAGAAGGGGAAGAGGCGGTCGCGGGTGCGGAGGTAGTTGAGGAAGCTCCAGGGGCTGGTGGGGTCGGCGAGGGTGACGAGGTCGGCGAGGAAGGGGACTTGGAGGCTGGCCCCGTCGAGGAGGAGGCCGGGGTGCCAGTGGAAGGCGGGGCGTTGTTCGTAGAAGGTCGCGGCGAGGGGGCGGGGGTCGCCGGGGGCGGCGGGGATGTGGTGGGCGAGAGCGGCGAGGGAGAGGTTGAACGGGCCGATGCCGATGCCGACGAGGTCGTGTGGCTGGTCGGGTTCGTGGGCGGGCCGGTCGGTCATCGCGGGGTGTCGCCTTCCGTGGGGTGCGGGGTGGGGGCCGGCGCCGCCGGTGCGGGTGGGCCGGTGAGGAGGTCGGTGGTGGTGGCGGTGACCAGGTCCAGGAGGGTCCGGAGGTCCTGGGGGGTGGTGTGGGGGTTGAGGAGGGTCGCCTTGAGCCAGAGGCGGCCTTCGGCGTGGGCGCGGCCGAGGACGGCGTGGCCGCGTTGGAGGAGGGTGCGGCGGACGGTGGCGACGGTGTGGTCGTCGGCGTCGGTGGGGCGGAAGAGGACGGTGCTGATGGTGGGGCGGTCGTAGAGGTCGAGCGCGGGGTTCTTGGTGATGAGGTCGGCGAGGTGGTGGGCGGTGGCGAGGGTGCGGTCGATGAGGTCGGCGAGTCCGCTGCGGCCGAGGGCCTGGAGGGTGACGGCGATCTTGAGGGCGTCGGGGCGGCGGGTGGTGCGCAGGGAGCGGCCGAGGAGGTCGGGGAGGCCGGCTTCGGTGTCGTCATCGGCGTTGAGGTAGGGGGCGTGGTGGTGGAGGGGGGTGAGGAGGTGGTGTTCGGGTACGGCGAGGAGGCCGGCGGACGCGGGCTGCCAGCCGAGTTTGTGGAGGTCGAGGGTGACGCTGTGGGCGCGGTCGAGGCCCTGGAGGAGGGGGCGGGCGGTGGGGCTGAGGAGGAGCGGTCCTCCGTAGGCGGCGTCGATGTGGAGTTCGGCGTCGTGGGTGGTGCAGAGGTCGGCGATGGCGTCGAGGGGGTCGATCTCGCCGGTGTCGGTGGTGCCGGCGGTGGCGACGACGAGGAGGGGGCGGTGGAGTTCGGTGAGGGCGTCGTCGAGGGCGGCGAGGTCGAGGGTGCCGGTGGGGGCGGGGACGACGACGGGTTCGGGGAGGCCGAGGAGCCAGGCGGCGCGGGCGACGCTGTGGTGGGCGTTGGCGCCGCAGACGGTCTGTACGGGGCCGTGGCGTTCGCGGGCGAGGAGCAGGGCGAGCTGGTTGGCCTCGGTGCCGCCGGTGGTGATGACGGCGTCGGGCGAGGGGGCGCCGGGGTAGATCTCGGCGGCGAGTGCGCTGGTGAGGTCGGCTTCGAGGGCGGAGGCGGCGGGGGCCTGGTCCCAGGAGTCCATGGAGGGGTTGAGGGCGCTCGCGGCGAGGTCGGCGGCGGCTGCCAGGGCGAGGGGCGGGGTGTGCAGGTGGGCGGCGCAGTGGGGGTGGGCGGGGTCGGCCGCGCCCGCGGCGAGGGCGGTGACGAGGGAGCGCAGGGCGTGGTGGGGGCCGGTGCCGTGGTCGGGGATGAGGGGGTGGGTGGCGGTACGGGTGCGCGGGGTGACGGTGTCGGGTCCGCCGGCGGGGAGGGGGCCGCCGCGGAGGGCCGCGCCGTCGTGGAGTGCGGCGAGGACGGTGTCGAGGAGGGGGCGCAGGGCGGCGGGGCCCGCGGTGTCTCCGGCGAGGGGCGGGGTGGGCATGGGTGGGGTGGTCCTTCGGATGCGCGGGGGTGGACATGCCAGCTTGTCCCCGGTTTCGGGTGGCGCGGCCGAAGAGCCCAACGATCTGAACTCGAAAGGGGTACTGGCGGCCGATGCGGCCGGACAGGCGAGGGCCGGGATGGTATGGGCGTGCGAATGCTGGATGAACGTGCGAGCGGAGAGCCCCCGCACGACATTGCTCAATGAGTGAATTGCGAAATTCTGCAATTCACTACATGCTGTGGGGGCCGTTCCGCCGTCGTGCGCGGTTCACGGCCCCCGCCCGGCTCCTGCCCGTGGCGGTGACGTACTGCCGAGGAGAGGTTCCTCCGTGCCGGTCCCCCTGTACCAGGCCAAGGCCGAGTTCTTCCGGATGCTCGGGCATCCGGTGCGCATCCGGGTCCTGGAGCTGCTCCAGTCGGGGCCGTCGCCGGTGCGGGATCTGCTGGCCGCGATCGAGGTGGAGCCCTCGGCGCTCTCGCAGCAGCTGGCGGTTCTGCGCCGGTCCGGCATCGTCAACGCGACCCGGGAGGGTTCCACGGTGGTGTACGAGCTGGCGGGCGGCGATGTCGCCGAGCTGATGCGGGCCGCGCGGCGGATCCTGACGGAGATGCTGTCCGACCGGGACGGGCTGCTCGCCGAGCTGCGGGAGGCCGAGGTGTCCGCGCCGTGAACGGGTTCCCGGATGTGGCGGCGCGGGGTTGGGCGCGGGTGCGGGCGCTGCTGCCCGTGCGTGCCGACTTCGCCGCGATGGCCCGTGCCCCGCGCCGTGATCTGCTCGCCGGTCTGACGGTGGCGATCGTGGCGTTGCCGCTCGCGCTGGGCTTCGGCGTGGCGTCGGGGCTGGGCGCGGAGGCGGGGCTCGCGACCGCGGTGGTGGCGGGGGCGCTGGCCGCGGTGTTCGGCGGGTCGAACCTCCAGGTGTCGGGGCCGACCGGGGCGATGACGGTGGTCCTGGTGCCGATCGTCGCGGAGTACGGTCCGGGCGGGGTGCTGACGGTCGGGCTGCTGGCGGGGGGCCTGCTGATCGTGCTGGCGCTGCTGCGGGCGGGCCGGTCGATGCGGTATGTCCCGGCGCCGGTGGTCGAGGGGTTCACGTTCGGCATCGCGTGTGTGATCGCTCTCCAGCAGATCCCGAACGCCCTGGGGGTGGCCGCCCCGGAGGGCGACAAGGTGCTGGTGGTGGCGTGGCGGGCGGTCGAGGAGTTCGCGTCCGCCCCGAACTGGACCGCGCTCGCGATCACCCTCGGGGTGGCGGGGCTGATGCTGACGGGGGCCCGGCTGCGTCCGGGGGTGCCGTTCTCGGTGGTGGCGGTGGCCGCGGCGACGCTGGCGGCGCAGCTGTTCCACCTGGACGGGGCGACGCCGATCGGTGCGCTGCCCGCCGGTCTGCCGGCTCCTTCGCTCGGGTTCCTGGATCTGTCGGCGGTGGGTTCGCTGCTGGCTCCGGCGGTCGCGGTGGCGGCCCTGGCGGCGTTGGAGTCGCTGCTGTCGGCGACGGTCGCCGACGGCATGACGACCGGCCAGAAGCATGATCCCGACCGGGAGTTGTTCGGGCAGGGCATCGCGAATCTGGCCGCGCCGTTGTTCGGCGGAGTGCCCGCGACGGCGGCGATCGCGCGGACGGCGGTCAATGTCCGTACGGGCGCGCGTTCACGGCTCGCTGCGCTGACGCATGCCGCGGTGCTGGCGGTGATCGTGTTCGCGGCGGCTCCCCTGGTGTCACGGATCCCGCTCGCCGCGCTGGCCGGGGTGCTGCTGGCCACGGCGGTACGGATGGTCGAGGTGGGAGCGTTGCGGGCGATGGCGCGGGCGACGCGGTCGGACGCGGTGGTGCTGGTGCTGACGGCGGTGGCGACCCTGGTGCTGGACCTGGTGCTGGCGGTCGTGATCGGGCTGGCGGTGGCCGGGGCACTGGCCCTGCGCGCGGTCGCGGCCGAGGCGCGGCTGGACCGGGTGGATCCGTACGACGACAGCGTGCCGGACCGGCCGGGCCCGCCGACGTACGACAACGGCACCGTGCCGGATCTGCCGGGCTCGGCGACGTACGGCAAGAGCGCCACGGACCGGACGGGCTCCCCGACGTACGACGACGGCACCGCGCCGGACCTGCCGAGCCCGCCGACGTACGACAACGGGGGCGGCGGCCGCGAGCGCACCGACGCGACCGGGCAGGTCGTGGCCTACCGGATCGAGGGGCCGTTGTTCTTCGCCGGGGCGCACCGTTCGCTGCTGGAGCTCGGTGAGATCTCCGGCGTACGCGTGGTCATCCTGCGCATGTGCCGGGTGACCACGCTGGACGCCACCGGCGCGCTCGCGCTGAAGGACACCGTGCACCGGCTGAACGGGCGGGGCATCGTGGTGCTGGCCTCCGGGATCCGGCCGGGTCAGCGGCGGGCGCTGGAGTCCGTGGGGGCGCTGGAGCTGCTGCGGCGGGACGGGCGTGAGTACGCCACGGCCGCCGAGGCGTTCGGCGGCGCCCGGGAGCGGCTGGCGACCGCCGGGGTGGGGCTGGCCCGTGACGGCCGGGAAGCATCCGTGGCGGCCGAGAAGGCGGCCCGATGATCACGCCTCCGGACACCTTGCCGTACCGGCATGTGCTGACGCTGCCCACGACGGGGCCGGCCGTGCGCGTCGCCCGGGAGACCGCCGAACAGGTGCTGGCGGAGTGGGGCGTCGGGTCGCAGGACCCGTGCCGGGATCCGGCGCTGCTGATCGTCAGTGAGCTGGTGGCCAACAGCGTGCGGCACGCGGCGGTGCTCTCGCCGAACGTGACGGTGGTGTTCGCGGGCGGCCCCGACACGTTCGCGTTCGGTGTGCACGACCGCCATCCGTACCGCCCGGCGCTGTTCGCGTCCGCCGGGATAGCGCCGGGGCGGGGGCTGGCGACCGTGATGGAGCTGACCCACGGCCTGGGCGGCAGCGCGGTGGTGCGGGGCGATGCCGACGAGGGCGGCAAGAGCATATGGATCACCCTCCCGCTGCGGCGGAACGGCCGGTCCCATGATCGTTGAGAGATGTCCGGTGCAAGAGGTGCACCGGGTGGAGAAGGGCAGGAACGCGCCATGAGCGACATCGTCGTGAAGGACAGCAACGGGACCGTGCTGGTGGACGGTGACTCCGTGACCACGGTCAAGGACCTGAAGGTGAAGGGCACGTCGGAGACGCTCAAGCGCGGCACGCTGGTGAAGAACATCCGGCTCACCGGGCGCGCCGGTGAGATCGAGTGCAACACGAAGAAGGTCAAGGGGCTCGTGCTGAGGACCGAGTTCCTGAAGAAGGCCTGACCCGGCCGGTCCCCGGGTTCATCCTCGTGGCGCGAAGGCGCGAGGATGAACCCATGGAGAAGAGTTCGGGTCAGCAGGGGTGCGGCGGGTTCCCGTCGTACGGAACGGGGTGCCGCCGGTGAGCACGCCGCTGTACCGCTTGAAGGCGGAGTTCTTCAAGACGCTGGGGCACCCGGTCCGGATCCGGGTGCTCGAACTGCTCAGTGAACGCGATCACGCGGTCTCGGAGATGCTGAACGAGGTGGGGGTCGAGGCCGCGCATCTCTCGCAGCAGCTGGCGGTGTTGCGCCGGGCCGGTCTGGTGACCGCCCGGCGGGAGGGGTCGGCCGTCCACTACACGCTGGCCGACCCGGGGGTGGCGGAGCTGCTGCGGGTGGCGCGGACCATTCTGACCGGGGTGCTGGCGGGCCAGGCGGAGCTGCTGGCCGATCTGCGGTCGGGGACCGACGGCCCGGACGACGCGCGTCCGGGCCGTACAGGAGCCCCTTAGCCGGTGGCCGACGTGCGTACGGCGAGGGCGCGGCGGAGGTCGTCGAGCTGGTCGACGAGCTTGCGGCGCAGGGCCGGGATGAGATCGGGGTCCTCCAGGGCCCGGGTGCCGGTGGCGAGGCTGTCGGCGTCGATGGCGTACAGGGGGAAGGCGTGGCGTCCGGCGGCCTCGGCGATGGCGGGGCCGCGGCGGGCGGCGAGCGCGGTGGCGTCCGGGTAGAAGCGGGGCACGTACGCGGCGAGGATCTCCTCCTGGCCCGGCTGCCAGAAGCCCTGGGCGGTGGCCGTGAAGAGGTAGTTGGACAGGGTGTCGTCGGTGAACAGGGCGTCCCAGGCGGCGGCCTTGGCCTCGGGGGTGGGCAGGGCGGCGCGGCAGCGGGCGGCGCCTTCGCGGCCGGTGGCGCTGGGGTCGGCTTCGAGGGCCGCGGCGATGGTGGTCTCGTCGGTGGCGCCGAGGACGGCGAGGCGGGTGAGGATGCGCCAGCGCAGTTCGGGGTCGAGCTCGGGTCCGCCGTGGACGGTGCCTTCGTCGAGCCAGCTGCGCAGGGTGTCGGGCTGGGTGGCGGCGTCGATGAAGTGGCGTACGGCGATGAGGCGCAGGCCGGGGTGGGAGCCGTCCTCGGTGCGGCGGATGAGGTCGCGGCAGAGGTCGGCGAGGGTGGCGAGGGCCGCGGGGCGGTCCTCGGGGGCGACGTAGCGGTCGGCGATCTGTCCGGCGGCGAAGGACAGGACGCCCTGGACGAGGGCGAGGTCCGTCTCGTGCGGGAGGTGGGTGCGGGCGGTCGCGAGATAGGTGGCGGGGGCGAGGTCGCCGTCGCGGACCATGTCGCGGGCGGCGTTCCACAGGACGGCCCGGGTGAGGGCGTCGGGGACGCCGGAGAGGCTGGTGAGGACGGTGTCCCAGGAGGCGGTGTCCAGGCGGACCTTGGCGTAGGTGAGGTCGCCGTCGTTGAGGACGACGAGGGCGGGGCGGCGGCCGGGGCGGATCGTGGGTGTCCCGTCGCCGGGTACGTCGATCTCGAAGCGGTCGCGCGGGGCGAGGTGGCCGGGGCCCGCCTGGGTGTTCAGGGCGTGGTCGTAGGCGCCGACGGTGATGCGGTGGGGGCGGGAACCGTCGCGGGTGACGGTGAGGGCCCAGGACTGTCCGTTGCCGTTGCCGTTCGACGTGGGTTCGGTGCCGGTCTCGGGGGTGCCGGTCTCGGCGGTGAGGGTGTCGATGCCGGTGGTGCGCAGCCACTGTTCGGCCCAGGCGTGGACGTCGCGGTCGGTGGCGGAGGCCAGGTTGTCGATGAAGTCGGCGAGGGTGGCGTTGGCGAACTTGTGGCGGGCGAAGTGGGCGTTGATGCCGGCCAGGAAGTCCTTCTCGCCGAGCCAGGCGACGAGTTGGCGCAGGGCGGAGGCGCCCTTGGCGTAGCTGATGCCGTCGAAGTTGAGGAGGGCGGACGCGGTGTCGGGGACGGCGTCGGGGTCCGGGGCGACGGGGTGGGTGGAGGGGCGCTGGTCGGCGTCGTAGCCCCAGCCCTTGCGGGCGACGCCGAAGTCGACCCAGGTGTCGGTGAAGTGCGTGGCCTCGGTGAGGGTCTGGTAGCCCATGTACTCGGCGAACGACTCGTTCAGCCAGATGTCGTCCCACCAGGTCAGCGTGACGAGGTCGCCGAACCACATGTGGGCCATCTCGTGGGCGATGACCATGGCGCGGGTCTGGCGCTCGGTGTCGGTGACGGCGGAGCGGAAGACGAACTCGTCGCGGAAGGTGACGAGTCCGGGGTTCTCCATGGCGCCCGCGTTGAACTCGGGGACGAAGGCCTGGTCGTAGGAGTCGAACGGGTAGGGCTCGTCGAACTTCTCGTGGTAGCGGTCGTAGCAGGCGCGGGTGATGCCGAGGATCTCGTCGGCGTCGGCGTCCAGGTAGGGCGCCAGCGAGCGGCGGCAGTGGATGCCGAAGGGCAGTCCGGCGTGCTCGGTGGTGATCGAGTGCCAGGGTCCCGCGGCGATCGCGACGAGATAGGTGGAGATGAGCGGGGTGGGGGCGATGGTCCAGCGCCCCTGCCCGGTCTGTTCGGCGACGCCGTTGCCGAGGACGGTCCAGCCCGTGGGGGCGGTGACGTCGATGGCGAAGACGGACTTGAGGTCGGGCTGGTCGAAGGCGGCGAAGACGCGCTGGACGTCCTCCATGAACAGCTGGGTGTAGAGGTAGGTCTCGCCGTCGGTGGGGTCGGTGAAGCGGTGCATGCCCTCGCCGGTGCGGGAGTAGTGCATCGCGGCGTCGACGCGCAGTTCGTGGGGGCCGGCGGTGAGTCCGGTGAGGGGGTAGCGGTTGCCGTCGAGGAGGGCGGGGTCCAGGGGCTGTCCGTCGAGGCTGATCGAGCGCAGGGTGGCGGGCTTGACCTCGACGAAGGTGTCTCCGGCCGCGCGGGCGGTGAACCGGATGGCGGTGGCGGAGTCGAAGGTCTCCTCGCCGGTGGTGAGGTCGAGGGCGATCGTGTACCGCTCCACGTCGAGGAACTGGGCTCGGGTCTGCGCTTCGTCGCGCGTCAGTACGGACATGGCCCCATGCTGCCGTACGGGGGACGGCGGGCGCAGCGGGGTTCTCCCTGGGCGGACCCGGCACCGGGTCCGCCGGACACGCCCTGGGAGGAGGTCCGGGAAGGCAACGGGGATCGTGGACTGCCGGCTGGCTACCATGGGGTGCGAATGGCCGGGGTGTGCGGGCAGGGGCCCGGGGACGGGGACGGGATTGTGTGGCCACGGGTGGACGGCATGCGGGCGTTGGAGCTCGGCACAGCCGGTGACGTGCGGGACCGGCTGAACTCCCTCGTCCTCGATGGGAAAAAGACCGCCACGACCGGCCTCCTGGCCGAGTATGCCGAAGAGACCGAGGGCCTGGAATTCGCCGGGGAACGGCTGGCGCTCCTCGGCAACGACGGGAGCCGCGTCGCCACGATCGAGATCACCCGGGTGGAAGTGACCCCGTTCCGCGAGGTCACCTGGGACCATGCGGCGGCCGAGGGCGAGGGGGACCGGTCCCTGGAGGAGTGGTGCGAGGGTCATCGCCGGTTCTGGGACAGCATCGGCACCCCGGTCGGGGAGGAGACGCCCCTGGTGTGCCTGACCTTCCGGAGGGTCGGGTCCGGCTGACGCCTCCCGCTCGTGGTCGTCGTCCCTTCGGGGGCACGGCGGATGGTTGTCAGCCCGGCCCTGCGAGAGGTTCTTCCATGTCACTGGTACGTCCCGGCTTCAGCGTCCTGTCGGACGAGTTCGACGCCGACCCCTACGGGCACTTCGCCCGGCTGCGGGAACAGGCCCCGGTGCACTACGACCCGGCGATCGGCAGCTACTTCCTCTCCCGCCACCGGGACGTCAGGCAGGTGCTGACCGACCATCGGGCGTTCACCACCAAGACGTTGCAGGCACGCGCCGAGCCGGTGATGCGCGGGCCGGTCCTCGCCCAGATGACCGGGGCGGAGCACACCGCCAAACGCAAGATCATCGTCCGGGCGATGACCGGCGAGGCTCTGCGCGAGCAGGTCCGCGCCGTCCGCGTGCACGCGGCCGAGCTCCTGGCGCCCCTGCTGGCCCGGGGCCGGATGGATCTGGTCAACGACTTCGGCAAACCCTTCGCCGTCCACATGACGCTGAACCTCCTCGGCCTGGACAGCAAGGACCGGCAGCGGGTGGCCGCCTGGCACAGCGGGGTCGCCGAGTTCATCACCAGCCTGGCCCTCACGCCCGAGCGCCGCCGGCACTGCATGGACTGCGCCCGGCAGCTGGAGGCCTATCTCCTCCCCGTCGTCGAGCGGAGGCGCCGCGCCCCGGGCACGGACCTGATATCGCAGCTGTGCACCGCGGAGTTCGAGGGCACGGCCCTGAGCGATCGGGACATCATCGCGCTGATCATCAATGTGCTCGCCGCCGCCACCGAGCCCGCCGACAAGACCCTCGCCCTGCTGTTCAAGCACCTGATCGACCATCCCGGGCAGTTGGCGCAGGTGCGCCGGGACCCGGCCCTGCTGCCCGCCGCGATCGCCGAGACGCTGCGCTACACCCCACCGGTCCAGCTCGTTCCCCGCCAGGCGGAGAAGGACACGGTGATCGCCGGCACCACCGTCCCCGCGGGTGCCACGGTGTTCTGCATGATCGGCGCGGCCAACCGTGACCCCGGCGTCTTCGCCGATCCGGACACCTTCGACATCCACCGCCCCGACCTCGGCACCGCCCGTTCCTTCACGGCGGCGGCCCAGCACCTGGCCTTCGGCACCGGGCTCCACCAGTGCGTCGGCGCGGCCTTCGCCCGCGCGGAGATCGAGACCGTCGCCGCGATGCTCCTGCCCCGGCTCGACCGGGTCCGCCACAGCCCCGGCTTCCGCTACCGGGAGACCGGCCTGTACACCCGCGGCCCCGTCTCCCTGCCGCTGGACTTCACGCCCCTGCGCGCAGGTGGAACCCGCGCGGGCTGACCGCCGTCTTGCACGACGCCCCCGGCCGGGGACGGACGCACCAGGTGCCCTGCCCGCCCCGGGAGCAGTACCCCGCACCCGAACTCTCCCAGGCGACCGAGACGATGACTTCGACCGACATCACCAGAGCCCTCAACGACCTGCTGTTCACCCCGGACCTCGGCCTCGCCGAGGCCGTCGACCGGCACTTCGCCCCCGACTACCGCCAGCGCACCAACGGCGTGTGGAGCGACCGGGATTCCTTCGTCCAGCACATGGCCCGGCTGCGTTCCCTGATCCGCGACGGGCACATGGAGGTCCACGAGGAACTGCGCGACGGACCGCGCTACGCCGACCGCCACACCGTGACCGTCACCCGGCACGACGGCCGCGTCGCCGTCACGGAGGTCTACCTCTTCGCCGAGATGGCCCCCGACGGCCGCTTCCGGCGGGTCGAGGAGACCACCCGCCTGGTCTCCGGTCACCCCGACGACGGCAACCTCGGACTCGTCAAGTAGCGGGGGGGGAGCCGGGATGGCGTCTGTCGGGGAGAGACTGAGCCGAGCGCGCGTACAGGCGTTCGTCGGCCGGGAAAGGGAACTGGAGCGTTTCGGGGAGGCCCTGGCCGGTGACCCGCGGTCCCCGTTCGCGTTCTTCGTGTGCGGGCCGGGTGGCATCGGGAAGTCGACCCTGCTGCGGCGCCTGGCGGACCACGCCCGTACGGCGGGCCGACGGCTCGTCGAGTTCGACGGCCGGTTCGTCGGCCGGGACCCGGCCGACTTCGAACAGGCCGCCGGCCCCTTCCTCGACGTTCCGGGAACGGTGCTGCTGGTGGACTCCTTCGAGCACTGCCAGTGGCTGGAGAGCTGGCTGCGGCACCGCTTTCTGCCCCGCGCCGCGGACGACGCCCTGGTCGTCCTGGCCGGCCGGCACCCGCCGCGGCCGCAGTGGACCTCCGACCCGGCGTGGTCCGGGCTCCTGCACGTCACCGAACTGGAGCCGTTCACCGAGGAGCAGGCCGACGGCCTGCTGGCCTCGGCCAGGATCCGGCCCGAACTGCGCGACCGGGTGCTGCGCTTCGCCGGGGGCAACCCGCTGGCGCTGTCCCTCGCGGCCGCGGCGGGATCGAAGGGCTGCGGCCGGGAGGAGATCTGGACCCCGTCGGCGGACGTCCTGCGCACCCTGCTGTCGGGGCTGATCGGCGAGGTGCCCACGGCCGCCCACCGGCGCGCCCTGGAGGTGGCGGCGCAGACCCACTCGACCTCCGAAGAACTGCTCGCCGCGGTACTCCCCGAGGAGGACGTCCATCCGCTCTTCGCCTGGCTGAGGGACCTGCCGTTCATGGAGTCCACGGACCGGGGGCTCCATCCGCACGACGCCGCACGGGAGACCCTCGTCGCCGACCTGCGCTGGCGGGCCCCCAACGCCTTCGAGACGATGCGCCGGCGCCTGGCGGACGAATACCTGCGCATCCTGCGCGAGGCCCCGGAGGAACGGGTCTGGACCGTCACCGACGATCTCTTCCACCTCTTCCGGGAAGGCAAGGTCCTCTCCCGGCTGCGCACATGGGCCCGCGAGGACGAGGTCCACGACAGCCCCCTCCACCCGGACGACCTCGACACGGTGCTCGCCATGGCCGAGGAGACCGAGGGCGCCGACTCCGCGGCGCTGGTCCGCTACTGGGCACGGCGCCAGCCGCAGGCGTTCAGTGTCTACCGCCTCGTGAGCACGGGCCGGACGGTGGCGTTCACCGCCCGCCTCGTGCTGCCCGCCCCGCCCGACCCCGAGGTCCTGGAAACCGATCCCGTGGTCGCCGCCGCCTGGCGGCACACCGAGTCCACCGCGCCCGTGAGCCCCGGCGAGCACATCGGCATCAGCCGTTTCTCGGTCTACCCCGAGCGGTACCAGGTTCCCTCGCGCGTCACCGATCTGAGCAGCTCCCGGGCCCAGGCGGAAGCCGCCCGCGCCCGTGGACGCGCCTACGGCTTCGCCGTCTACCGGGATGCCGAGACCTGGGCCGAGCGTGTCAAGGGCACCCTCGACGACACGGGGAAGCGCCCGCGGGTCGGTGAGCACACCTACGGACTGTTCAGTGTCGACTGGCGCCGCACGCCCGTGGAGGCGTGGTTGTGGAACTTCGTCTCCACGACCGGCGACGCGCCGGTCACGCCGGGACCGTCGCCCCTCTCCCGTACCGCGTTCGACCAGGCCGTACGCGAGGCGCTGACGCACTGGCGCGACCCTTCCGCCTTCGGCGTCTGCGCACTGCTGCGCAGCCGGCTGGTGGCCGACTCCGCGGAGCCCGTCACGGAACTGCGCGCCCTGCTGCGCCAAGCCGTCGACGAACTCGCTTGTGACCCGCGCGGTGTGCGCGCCCGCGACGCGCTGACGGCGGGCAACTTCTCCGGCGCGCCCACCCAGGAGGCGGCCGCCCGCCGGCTCGGACTGCCGTACGGCACCTACCGGCGCCATGTGCGTCAGGGCCTGGACCTGCTCTGTGACGCCCTGTGGCAGCGGGAACTGTACGGCCAACAGCGGTAGAACAGCGCGGCGTGCCCGCGCACCGGCTCGTCCCGTCCGGTGGACGGGTGCGGAGTGGACAGGTGCGGACAGGACTGGACAGCCGTTGCCCCCGCCGGGCATGGAATGTGGACACCGGGCGGCACGAGGCTGCGTGTCATGAACCTTGGACGCACAGAGGACAGGCCGACCGCCGCACCCCGCCCGGGGGCCGCGCTCGCGGCGCTCGCGGCGGCGCAGTTCACCGTCATGCTCGCCACCTCGATCGTCAACGTGGCCCTCCCGCAGATCCGCGACGGGGTGGGTCTCTCGGACGAGGGCGTCACCTGGGTGGTCAACGCCTACAGCCTGGCGTTCGGGGCGCTGCTGCTGCCCGGCGGCCGGGCGGGCGATCTGCTCGGCCGCCGCCGGGTGCTGGTCGCGGGCCTCGGGCTGTTCGCGGGGGCTTCGCTGGCCGCCGCCCTGGCGTCCTCGCCGGGCATGCTGATCACCGCCCGCACCGCGCAGGGGCTCGGCGCCGCCGCCATAGCCCCCGCCGCACTCGCCTTGACGGTCGACCTGTTCCCGCCGGGGCCCGCCCGGGGCCGGGCCCTCGGAGTGTGGGGGGCCGTCTCCGGCGCGGGAGGGGCGGCGGGCGTTCTGCTGGGCGGCATCCTCACCCAGGCGTGGGGCTGGCCGTGGATCTTCCACGCCGTCGCACTCGGAACGGTGCTGGTCCTCCTCGCCGTGGCGGCGCTGGTGCCCCGGGGCGGCGGCCGCGCGGCCGGACGGTTCGACGTGCCGGGTACCGTAACCGTCACCCTGGCCCTGACCTGCCTGGTCTGGGCTCTGACCAGTGCGCGGGGGGCCGGCTGGACGGACCCCGGAGTGCTCGGTGCCCTCCTCGCCGCCCTGGTGCTGTTCGCGGCTTTCGTCGGCACCGAGCGCCGTCGGCCGGACGCTCTGGTACCGCCCCGGTTGTTCGCCACGGGCCGCCTCGCCGGGGGCAATCTGCTGATGGCGCTCCTGGGCTCCGTGTGGATCGCGCTGTTCTTCTTCCTGCCGCTCTATCAGCAACAGGTGCTCGGTATGAGCGCGCTGGCCACCGGTGCGGGCCAACTCCCCTTCGCCGCAGCCAACATGCTGGGCGCGCTCGCCGCTCCGCGCCTCGCCCGCCGTACCGGCGGCACCGTGACGCTGACCGCGGCTCTGCTCTGCGAAGCCGCGGGGCTGCTGTGGCTGTCACGCGTCGACTCCGGCGGAAGTTACGCCGTTGACGTCCTCGGACCGATCGTCCTGGCCGGCCTCGGCCTCGGCGTCGCCTTCGTCCAGCTCACGGCGCTCTGTGTGGACGGCGTCCCGGGACCCGACGCGGGCCTGGCCGGCGGACTGGTGAACACCACCCGGCAGATCGGCGGAGTGATCGGCCTCGCCTGTCTCGCCACCCTGGCCGGGTCCGTGACCGCCCGGGTCTCGGGCCACGCGTCCGCCCCGGAGGCCCTGACCGCCGGCTACCGGGCCGCCTTCGCGGTCTCGGCGGCGATCCTGACCGTCACCGCGCTGCTCGCTCCGCTCCTGACCCGCCCGGGCCGCCGTACGAGCGGGGCCGATGCCGCCGGAGCCCCGGCCCGCACATCCCACCCGCCCCACGGACCGGGCGCCACGGCTCCGCCCCGGCGGTGCCAGGACCCCGACCGCGCACCCGCCACCTGACCCGGCCCCCGCCCGACGCTCCACCTTCACGCGCAGGGCAGCCCGCCTGATCCCAGGCCCTGTACCACCAGCCATTTCTGACAACGCCACAACCGGACGAACCGAGAAACCGAGGAACCCATCATGACGACCCCGCCTTTCCTGACCGGCCACTACACCCCCGTTCCCGACGAGATCACCGCCACCGGTCTCACCGTCGAGGGCACCCTGCCCCCCGAGCTGACCGGCCGTCTGATCCGCAACAGCCACAACCCCAAGCCCGGTATCACCCCCACCCACTGGTTCAAGGGCAGCGGCATGGTCCACGGCATCCGCCTGCGCGAAGGCCGCGCCGAGTGGTACCGCAACCGCTGGGTCCACACCCCCGCCCTCGACGGCGCCCCCTACATGACCGACAAGGGCCCCGACCTCACCGCCAGCACCGCCGGCACCCACGTCATCGAGCACGCCGGACGCCTCCTCGCCCTGTGCGAGGCCAACCTCCCCTTCGAGCTCACCGCTGACCTGGAGACCGTGGGCGCCCACGACTTCGACGGCCGGCTGCGCACCGCCATGACCGCCCACCCCAAGGAGGACCCGGTCACCGGAGAACTCCATTTCTTCGGTTCCTCCCCGTTCCCGCCGTTCCTGACCTACCACGTCTGCGACGCCAAGGGCGAGCTCGTCCACAGCGCGGAGATCCCGGGGGCGACCGCGTCCCTCAAGCACGACTTCGCCCTCACCCGCCACCACGTGGTCTTCATCGAGGGCAACGTCACCTTCGACCCGGCCGAGCACTCAGGCATCCCCTACGGCTGGAGCGACACACAGCCTTCTCGTATCGGCGTCATGCCCCGGGGCGGGAACGGGGCCGGGCACATCCGGTGGTTCTCCATCGAACCCGGGAACATGCTGCACGTCGGCAACGCCTATGAGGACGGCCAGGGCCGGATCGTCCTGGAAGGGCCCACCGTCGACCGCGAGGGGTTCCGGCTCTCCTGGAACTGGTGGGTGGGCGCGCCGGGGCGCGGCGCGGAGCCCAACGCCCGGTCCTACACCCGCCGCTGGGTGATCGACATGGCCGCCGGAACCGTCGACGAGCAGATCATCGACGACCTCGCGGTGGAGTTCCCCACCCTCAACGAGGACTACCTGGGGGCCGAACACCGCTACCAGTACGCGGTGTCCTTCCCCGACCAGGAAGGCTACGGCGGCTACGGCGTGGTCAAGTACGACCGTGTCACCGGGGCCCGCCGCATCCACCGGGTCGGTGACGCGCGGCTGCCCAGCGAGGCCGTCTTCGTCCCCGCGGCGGGTGCGGCCGGCGAGGACGACGGCTACCTCCTGACCGTCGTCTCCGACCTCAAGCAGGACGCCTCACAACTTCTGGTCCTGGACGCCTCCGGGCTCGACCGGGTCGCCGCCGTCCACCTGCCCCGCCGGGTCACCGCGGGCATCCACGGTTCCTGGATCCCCGACGACGCCCTGGACGGTCCGGACGGTATCCGGCCCTGACGTACCCGTTTGCCCGCCCCTCTTGACCTCGAAGGACCCCTGTGACCAGTACCGCCACCGCCCCGCCGCCCGTCCCCACAGCCCTTCCGACGCCGCCGGCGCCTTCCGTCGGCGAGGTCGACAACCGCGCGGCCTACGTCAGTTTCGGACTCGCCTACGTGCTCGGCCACGGCGCCGCCGCGCTCTCCGAGGGCGACACCCCTTTGAACCGCCTGCCCGGCTGGCTGCCCGTGACGCTCCTCGGCACCGGGCTCGTGACCGGCGTCGTCCTGGCCACCCGCGCCGCCCTGCGGGCTCAGCGCGGGGCCGCCGCCCCGGACGTGCTGTCCGGCAAACTGCTCGGCGCCGCCTGGATCGTCGCGTTCACCGCCCTGTTCCTCGCCATCACGGGTCTCACGTCCGTCCTCGGCGAGCCGGAACTCCAGGAAGTCCTCTGGCCCGCCGGCTCCGGCCTGGTCGTCGGGCTGGTCTACCTCGCCGAGGGCTCGGTGCGCCGCAACCTGCTGCACTACGGTCTCGGCGTCTGGCTCGCCCTGGTCTCCACCGCGGCGCTCTCGCTCGCGTCCCCCGGCCTCTTCCAGGTCCTCGCGGTGGCGGGCGGCGGTGCGTATGCGCTCGCCGCCCTTCTCGAACACCGCCGCCTCCGCTCCCTCGCGCGGTCTTCCCGGAACTGACAGCCCGCCGTGGGGGCGAGTGCGCGGCACCCGCCCCCACGGCGGCCTTCTCCCTTTTCATGACGAGACCCAGAGGTTCGACCGACCATGAGCAGTACATCGTCCCCCGCCCCGTCCTGGACCGTCGGCGACGTCACCGTCCACCGCATCGACGAGATCCTCCTGCCGCCCTCCACCGGACCGTGGCTGCTGCCCGACGCCACCCCGGACCTCGTCACCGCACAGGACTGGCTGCACCCCCACTTCGCCGACCACGAGGGCACCCTCCACATCAACAGCCACAGCTTCGCGTTCGCCGTCGGCGGTCTGCGGGTCCTGGTCGACACCGGTATCGGCAACGGCAAGGAACGGGCCAACCCCGCCTGGCACAACCTGGACACCGGATATCTCCAGCGCCTCGCTTCCGCCGGATTCCCCCCGGACTCGGTCGACCTGGTGATCCTCACCCACCTGCACGCGGACCACGTCGGCTGGAACACGCGGTGTGCGGACGGTGAGTGGACTCCTACCTTCCCCCACGCCCGCTACCTCACCTCCCGCACCGAGCGGGAGTTCTGGTCCGATACCGCCATGGACGAAGCGCGCCGGCAGATGTTCCGCGACTCCGTGATCCCGGTCGAACGGGCCGGACTGCTCGACCTCGTCGACATCCACGCCGAGGGCACCGAGGTCGTCCCGGGCCTGCGCCTGCTCCCCACTCCCGGGCACACCCCCGGCCATATCGCCGTCGAGCTGACCAGCCGCGGCCGGACCGCTCTGATCACCGGCGACTTCCTCCACCACCCCGTCCAGTTCGCCCACCCCGGCATCGGCGCCTGTGTCGACATCGCCCCCGAACAGTCCGAGGCCTCGCGCCGCACGCTGCTGGCCTCGCTCGCCGGTACGGACACCCTCGTCCTGGGCACCCACTTCGCACCGCCCACCGCAGGCCGCGTCGTCGCCCATGACGGCGCCTACCGGCTCTCGCCCGTCCCCACCGGCTCGCCCTGATCTTCCGCGTGGTCGGTGGCCCGGAGGTTCGTCAGGCCCCGGCGCCGTTCTCCGCCTCCTCGGCGATGCGCTCGTGGTGGCGGATCACCTCGGCGATGATGAAGTTCAGCAGCTTCTCGGCGAACGCCGGGTCCAGGTTGGCGCTCTGTGCGAGCTCTCGGAGCCGGGCGATCTGGCGGGTCTCGCGGGCGGGGTCGGCGGGCGGCAGCTTGTGGTCGGCCTTGAGACGGCCGACCTGCTGGGTGGCCTTGAAGCGTTCGGCCAGCATGTGGACGACGGCGGCGTCGATGTTGTCGATGCTCTCGCGCAGCCGGTTCAGCTCGGCCAGGACGTTCGCGTCGATCTCGCTCGTACTCATGGTGAGCGAGCTTAGACGTCCGCCCTCACGGCCCGATCGTGGGTGGGTCGTCGGGGTCGGGCACCTGGTCGCTCCAGCCGCCGGGCACGCTGCGGCCCTGCTGTTCGCGGAAGCGGACGGGGGCGGTGCCGACCCGGCGGGCGAAGAGCCGGGAGAAGTAGGCGGGGTCGTCGTAGCCGACGCGGCGGGCCACGGCGGCGACCGGGAGGTCGGTGGCGGCGAGGAGTTCCTTGGCCCGGCCGAGGCGGATGCCGAGCAGATAGTCCTTGGGGCTGCACCCGGCGCCGCGCCGTACGGCGGTACGCAGTTCGGCGGGGGTCATGCCGTGCCGGGAGGCGTGCTGGGCGACGGTGAGCGGCTGGTAGGCGTCGCGGGCGAGCGCCTGGAGCACCGGGTCGCCGTCGGGGCCGATGTCGGCGCGGGCGCGGCGCAGGGAGACGAGGAGTTCATGGACGGCGGCCCCGGTCTCGACCTCCAGGAGGGGGTTGCCGCGGCGGGCGGCGCGCACGATGCGTGTGACGGCGGCGCGGGGGGCGGCGGTGTCGGCCAGCGGGACGAGGGGGCGGTCGGGTTCGATGTAGCCGAGTTCGGTGTACGTGGCGGTGGCGGGGCCGGTGAAGTCGACGAAGCTCTCGTCCCAGCCGGTGCCGGGATCGGCGCCGTAGTGGTGGGGGGTGCCGGGGGTCAGCCAGATGAGGCTGGGGCCGGTGACGGGGGTGCGGCGGCCGTCGGGACCCTTGAACCAGCCGGTGCCGGAGCTGACGATCACGGCGACGTGGTGGTCGAGGGTGCGGGGTCCGACGGTGGGCAGCGCGCCGTGCTGAAGGCCGACGCCGAGGCAGACGAGGCCCAGGCGGTGGTGGAGCGGGCTCGGGGTGAAGAAGCGCATCCAGGTGTGGTACATCGCGACCTTCCCCTTCCACATGGTCCTTCGCTGCCGGACCCGGCCGGTCCGTTGCGTCCAATCAACAGCGATCTTTGTCCATGGACCCGATGGACGCCAGAGGTGAAAGTGGTCGGACCAATCGACCCGGGGGCCGCCGGGTGCGGCCGAGCACAGGAGCGTAACTGCACCATGACCGACTTCACCGTGGGGGACGACGGCTTCCGGTCCGACGGGAGGCCCGTGCGGCTGCTGTCGGGCGCCCTGCACTACTTCCGGGTGCACGAGGAGCAGTGGGGGCACCGGCTCGCGATGCTCGCCGCGATGGGCCTGAACTGCGTCGAGACGTACGTGCCGTGGAATCTGCACGAGCCCCGGGAGGGCGAGGTCCGGGACGTCGGCGCGCTCGGCCGGTTCCTGGACGCGGTGGAGCGGGCGGGGCTGTGGGCGATCGTGCGGCCGGGTCCGTACATCTGCGCCGAGTGGGAGAACGGCGGCCTCCCGGTGTGGGTGACGGGCCGGTTCGGGCGGCGGGTGCGGACCCGGGACGCGGAGTACCGGGCGGTGGTGGAGCGGTGGTTCCGGCAGCTGCTGCCGCAGGTGGTGGCGCGGCAGGTGGCGCGGGGCGGGCCGGTGATCCTCGTCCAGGCGGAGAACGAGTACGGGAGTTTCGGCAGCGACGCGGTGTATCTGGAGTGGCTGGCGGGGCTGTTGCGGGAGTGCGGGGTGACGGTGCCGCTGTTCACGTCGGACGGCCCGGAGGACCACATGCTGACCGGTGGTTCGGTGCCGGGGCTGCTCGCGACGGCGAACTTCGGGTCGGGGGCGCGGGAGGGCTTCGCGGTGCTGCGCCGGCATCAGCCGAAGGGTCCGTTGATGTGCATGGAGTTCTGGTGCGGCTGGTTCGACCACTGGGGGGCCGAACCGGTGCTGCGGGACGCGGAGGAGGCGGCCGGGGCGCTGCGGGAGATCCTGGAGTGCGGGGCGTCGGTGAACGTCTACATGGCGCACGGCGGGACGAACTTCGCGGGCTGGGCCGGGGCGAACCGGGGCGGCCCGTTGCAGGACGGGGAGTTCCAGCCGACGGTGACGTCGTACGACTATGACGCGCCGGTCGACGAGTACGGGCGGGCCACGGAGAAGTTCCACCTGTTCCGGAAGGTGCTGGAGGGGTACGCGCAGGGGCCGTTGCCCGATGTGCCGCCGGAGCCGCGGGGCCTGGCCGGGCCGGTGCGGGCGGAGCTGACCGGGTGGGCGGGGCTCGGGGACGTACTGGAGGCGCTGGGCGATCCGGAGACGGAGTCGGGGGTGCCGCCGACGTTCGAGGAACTGGGCGTGGACCGGGGTCTGGTGCGCTACCGGGTGGCGGTGCCGGGGCCGCGCCAGGCGTATCCGCTGGGCGCGTCGGGGCTGCGGGACCGGGCGGTGGTGTACGTCGACGGGGTGCGGGCCGGGGTGCTGACCGAGGAGTCCGGCCCGCTGCCGGAGCCGGTGGCGGGACCCGCGGAGGTCGAACTGTGGGTGGAGTCGCTGGGCCGGGTCAACTACGGGCCGCGGCTGGGTGAGCCGAAGGGGATCACGGGCGGGGTGCTGCACGAGCGGCAGTATCTGCACGGGGTACGGGCCCGGGGGCTCCGGCTGGACGCCTTCGAGGCGCCGGGCGCGGTGGAAGCGGTTCCGTTCGGGCCGGTACCGGAGTCGGCGGGGGCGGGGGCGGCTGGTCCGGGGCCGGGCGACGCGGGGCTGACGGGGCTGTTCCGGGGGGCGTTCACGGTCGAGGGCGCGGCTGGTATCGGCCACGCGGGGCTCGAACTGCCGGGCTGGACGCGCGGGTTCGTCTGGGTGAACGGCTTCTGCCTGGGCCGGTACTGGTCGGCGGGCCCGCAGCGGATCCTGTACGTACCCGGCCCGGTGCTCCGCGAAGGGGCCAACGAGGTGTGGGTGCTGGAGCTGGAGGGCGCGGGCGAGCCGTGGGTGGAACTGGGCCCGGGGGCACCCGTTCGAGCGGGCACCCCCGGGGTGGTTCAGCCGTGATCAGCGGACCGGCGTCCGACGGCCGACCGGACCGGATCCGGGCCGGCCGGTCGCTCCGAGCGGGTCAGAGCGAGTCGGCGGCGGAGGCGATGTCGGCCGCGAAGTGCGAGACCTGGGCGTAGACACCCGGGTAGTTCGGGCGGGCACAGCCCTGGCCCCAGCTGACGATGCCGACCTGGACCCACTCGTCGGAGTCGTCCTTGCGGAACATCGGGCCGCCGGAGTCGCCCTGGCAGCTGTCGACACCGCCGGTGCCGAGGAGGCCGGCGCAGATCTCCTCGTCGGCGACGAGGTCGCCGCTGTAGGCGGACGAGCAGTCGGCGTCGGAGACGAAGGGCACGTCGGCCTTCAGCAGGTGGCGCTGCTGGCTGCCGCCCTCACGGTCGGCGCCCCAGCCCGCGACGGTGAAGGTGCCCTCGTCGTAGGTGCCGTCGGTGGCGATGTTCAGGGTGGGCTGGTCGATCGGCCGGTCGAGCTTGATCAGCGCCCAGTCCTTGCCGGTGCCGTTGTAGCCCGGGGCCTGGAGGACCTTGGTGGACTTGACCGTGATCGCGTCGGGCGACTGGAGGTCGGCGACGCCGCCGGTGACGGTGATCGAGGTGTCGTTGCCCGAACCGTCCACGCAGTGGGCGGCGGTGAGGACGATGTCCTGGGCGTAGAGCGAACCGCCGCAGCCCATGGAGAGCCGGACCATGAAGGGGAATTCGCCCTGCTCGGCGCGTTCCCCGCCGACGATCGGCTGGGGGGCGGCGGAGGCCGGCTGGAGGCTGACGGTCGCGAGGGCGACGGCGGCTATGGCGACGGAACACCTTTTCAGCGCGCTCAGAAGCTTCACAGATGCCTACTTTCGTGGGGGGATTTCGTGTGGGGGGTTGCTGTGGGAGGTTGCCGTACCGCGTTGCCGTGCAGGAGTTCCGGTACGAGGTACTGGACGTACGGGAAGCCCCGCGGAGGCGGAGTACGGGTCGTGCTGACGTACGGCAGTGCTGGTGTGCTGACGTGCTGTGGGGTGCGCGGTCCGGCACGCATGCCCCTGCCGGGTGACGGCCTCCGGCACGGAAACCGAATTGGTCATGTACCCGACAAGAACACTCCGATTATCGGTGCCGGGTGACCGCTGCCACAAGGTGCAGTTTTCGGCCAAGGTCTCAGGTGGCTTTCCGGCCGCTCTCCCCCGCCCGGCATACAGTGGAGATCCGTCGACCGTCGCGGATGGGGGATTCCGGCGTGACGAACAGTCCTCCGGGCGCACCCGTCGCCCATGGCTTCCCACACCTGGACACGGTCCGCTCCGCGATCACCGCGCTCTACCGGCGGCTGTCCGCGGACGGCGTCCGCAGCTACGCCACGAGCCTCGCGCCCGTCGACGCGGCGTTCGGGGACGAGGACGATCTGCACCTGGGAGCCCAGCGGGTGGCGCGCTCCCTGGTCCAGCATCTGCGCCTCCCCGACGCCCGGATGATCGTCGGCTTCCGGACGATGGAGCACGCGGCGAGCGTGGAACTGACGGCGGGCCCCGAGTACTTCATCGAGCTGAACGACCGCTTCCGCACCCATCGCAGGGACATCGGGGCGGCGCTCGCGCACGAGATCACCCATGTCCTGCTGCACCGGCTGGGCCTGGAGTTCCCCGGCACCCGCGCCAACGAGATCCTGACCGACACGACGACGGCCTACCTCGGCGCGGGCTGGCTGCTGCTGGACGCGTTCCGGGAGGACGCCACGTCCCGGCAGAAGCTCGGCTATCTGACGCCCGAGGAGTTCGGATACGTCCTGGCCAAGCGGGCGTTCGCCTTCGACGAGGACCCCTCCCCGTGGTTCACCAGCCCCCAGGCGTACACGGCGTACACGAAGGGGCGCCAGCGGGCGCTGGAGGATCTGCGCAGGCCTCCGCTGACCGCCGCGGGCTGGACGGGCCGCCGCCGCTACGCCAAGGACCGGCGGTACGCCCAGGACCACCCCGAGGCCGGCCCGGACCCGCATGTTCCGTACGTCTTCGAGACCGGCGCCGAGGGGCTGCGCGTCTCCTTCCCCTGCCCCACCTGCCACCAGCGCATCCGGCTCCCCGTCCGGGGCCGGGTCAGCGCACGGTGCGGGCTGTGCCGTACGCGCCTGGAGTGCGACACCTGACCTGGGGCGTTGTCCGTGGCCGGCCGTAGGGTCGAAGGATGACGAACGAGCCGATCAGGGACGAACCAAGCCTGTTCGACGCGCTGTACGAGGACGAGAACACGGTCGTACGCGCGCTGCGGGCGGGTGCGCGGGCCGAGGCGACCGACGAGGAAGGCACGACCGCGCTCTACACGGTGGCGGTCCAGGACCGCCCCGAGATGGTGCGGCTGCTGCTCGCGGCGGGGGCCGACCCCAACCGGGCGAGCGGGCCCGAGGCCGGCGATCTGCCGCTGTGCGGGGCGGCGTGCGGCGGGCACACCGAGGTGGTGGAGGCGCTGCTGTCCGCCGGGGCCCGGCCGGATCTGCGCGAGGAGTTCGGCTTCACCGCGCTGCGCTGGGCGGTCGGTCTGGGGCACGCCCCGACGGTCGAGGCACTGCTCGCCGGGGGCGCGGACCCGCTGCTGCCGGGTCCGCAGGGCGAGGCGATGCTGGTGCTGGCGGCACAGCGCGGCTCGGCGCGGACGGTACGGGCGCTGCTCGCGCACGGCGCGGCGGCGGAGGGACAGGAGTCCGCGGTGGCGTGCGCGCTGGCCGAGGCGCGGCGCATCGCGGGCCTCGATCCGGAGCGGGAGCTGCTGGGGCGGCTGGAGGAGATGTACGGCTCGGGGCTCGACACGGTGGTGCTCCGCGAACGGCGGGACGGCGAGGAGACCGTGGCGGTGGAGCTGCTCCGGGACGGGGTGCCACAGGCGGGGGTCGACCAGCACACGGGACACGCGGAGATCGTGGCGCTGCTGGAGGGGTGAGCGTGAGCGGGACCCGTCCCCTCCCCTCCTCTCCCCTCACCGACCGCGCTGCCACGCCTCCCGCGTCAGTTCGTACTCCACATCGCCGTGCTCGGAGCCCTCGATGGCCTCCGGCCAGTCCTCGAAGTAGGTCCGCACGAAGGTCAGTCCCGCCTTCTCCATCACGCGCCGGGATCCCGTGTTGACGGTCATGGTGTTGGCGGTGACACGCTGCACCCCGAGGTCGGTGAACCCCTTGTCGACCAGGGCGCGTGCGCCTTCGGTGGCGTATCCGCGGCCCCACGCGGCCCGGGCGAGCCGGTAGCCGAGCTCGACCACGGCGGGGTCGTGGTCGGCCAGGGGCCGGAGGCCGAACCAGCCGAGGAACACCCCCGTGCCCTTCTCCTGCGCGATCCAGTAGCCACGGCTGCCCGTGCACGGGTAGTCGTGCAGGAGCCTCGGCAGGGTCCGGTCCCGGATGTCCTCGGCGCTCGTGGGCCGGCCGCCGTTGATGTACCGCATGACGGCGGGGTCGTTGTCGAGCGCGAGCAGGTCGGGGGCGTCGGCGGCCGTGGCGGGGCGCAGGACGAGCCGGCCGGTCTCCAGGAAGGTGCGCATGGGGCGATCCTCACCAGGGCCGCCCGGACCGCGCCAGCGGATTTACGCGGGGGCGTCGGGGGGAGGCGGTGTCGCGACGGGCCTCAGGGGGGGTCCCGTACACCGCGCCCCTAATGCGACTCGTACACCGCACCCCTCACGGCGCCCCGTACACCCGCCCCGGCTTCTCCGCGTCCGCCAGCAGCCGGCGCACCGTTTCGCCCGCCTCGGCCGGGGATCTGCGCGCGCCCCGGTCGTCGGTGGGGCCGGGGCGCCAGCCCTCCATGACGGTGATGCGGCCCGCCTCGGCCTCGAAGACGCGGCCCGTCACCCCGTCGCTCGCGGCGGAGCCGAGCCAGACGACGAGGGGCGAGACGTTGGCGGGGGCCATGGCGTCGAACTCCCCCTCCCCCGGGGCCGCCATCGCCTCGGCGAAGGTCAGCTCGGTCATCCGGGTCCGGGCGGCGGGGGCGAGGGCGTTGACGTGGACCCCGTACCGGCCCAGCTCGGCCGCCGCGACCAGGGTCAGCGCGACGATTCCGGCCTTGGCGGCCGCGTAGTTGCCCTGGCCGACGCTGCCGAGGAGCCCGGCGCCGGAGCTGGTGTTGATCACCCGGGCGACCGGCGTGCGGCCCGCCTTCGTCTCGGCGCGCCAGTGGGCGGCGGCGTGCTTGAGGGGCAGGAAGTGGCCCCTGAGGTGGACCCGTACCACCGCGTCCCAGTCGTCCTCGTCCAGGTTGACCAGCATCCGGTCGCGCAGGAAGCCCGCGTTGTTGACCAGGGTGTCGAGGCGGCCGAAGGCGTCCAGGGCGGTGGCGACGAGGGAGGCCGCGCCCTCGGCGGTGGCGATGTCGCCGCCGTGGACGACGGCTTCGCCGCCCGCCGCCACGATCTCGTCGACGACCGCGCGGGCAGGTCCGCCGGAGTCCCCGGTGTGGATTCCGCCGCCGTCCGGTGCGACGCCGAGGTCGTTGACGACGACCCGGGCCCCTTCGGCGGCGAAGGCCAGCGCATGGGCCCGGCCGAGCCCGCGCCCGGCGCCGGTGACGGCGACGACCCGGTCCGCGCAGAGTCCGGCGCGGGGTGCGGTGGGTGCGGCGGGTGCGGTCATCTCATCTCCCGTGGAAGTGGGCCTGGTTGGCGGGCGGGGAGGCCTGCTACCGTCCACCTAACAAATGTTTGGTGGAAAGGTAGCTGATCCTCCGATGACTGTCTCCACCTCCTCCCCCGCCGGGACCGACGGCGTCCGCGTCGTCACCGTCGACCATCCGCCGGTCAACGCCCTGCCCGTACAGGGCTGGTACGACCTGGCCGACGCCGTACGCGCGGCGGGCCGCGATCCGGAGGTGCGCTGCGTCGTGCTGGCCGCCGAGGGGCGCGGCTTCAACGCGGGCGTGGACATCAAGGAGTTGCAGCGCGACCCGGGACACGCGTCCCTGATCGGCGCCAACCGGGGCTGCGCGGAGGCGTTCGCGGCGGTGTACGCGTGCGAGGTGCCGGTCGTCGCGGCGGTACGGGGGTTCTGCCTGGGAGGCGGCATCGGGCTCGTCGGGAACGCCGACGCGATCGTGGCGAGCGAGGACGCGGTCTTCGGCCTGCCGGAGCTGGACCGGGGCGCGCTCGGCGCCGCGACCCATCTCGCCCGGCTGGTCCCGCAGCATCTGATGCGCACGCTGTACTACACCTCGCGGACCGTCACGGCCGCCGAACTGCACGCGCACGGCTCGGTCTGGCGGGTGGTCCCGGCCGCGCAACTGATGTATTACGCCCTGGAGTTGGCGAGCGAGATCGCCGCCAAGGACGGCCATCTGCTGCGGCTGGCCAAGGCCGCGCTCAACGGCATCGACCCCGTCGACGTACAGCGCAGCTACCGCTTCGAGCAGGGGTTCACCTTCGAGGCGAACCTCGCCGGGACCGCCGCCCGGGTCCGCGACACCTTCGGCAAGGAGGCCTGAGCCGTGACCACTGCCCCGTACACGCGCGACAAGACGATGACGCCCGAGGAGGTCGTCGACCGGCTGAGCAGCGGGATGACGGTCGGGATCGGTGGCTGGGGGTCGCGCCGCAAGCCGATGGCCCTGGTCAGGGCGTTGCTCCGGTCGTCGGTCACGGATCTCACGGTGATCTCCTACGGCGGCCCGGACGTCGGTCTGCTCGCCGCGGCGGGGCGGATCCGCCGTCTGGTCACGGCGTTCGTGACGCTCGACTCGATCCCGCTGGAGCCGCACTACCGGGGGGCACGGCAGCGCGGGGCGTTCGCGCTGACGGAGATCGACGAGGCGATGTTCATGTGGGGGCTGCACGCGGCGGCGAACCGGCTGCCGTTCCTGCCGGTGCGGGCGGGGCTCGGTTCGGACGTCATGCGGGTCAACCCCGAGCTGCGGACGGTGACTTCGCCGTACGAGGACGGGGAGGAGTTCGTCGCGATGCCCGCCCTGCGGATGGACGCGGCGCTGGTCCACCTCAACCGGGCGGACCGGCTCGGCAACGGCCAATATCTGGGCCCCGACCCGTACTTCGACGATCTGTTCTGCGAGGCGGCGGACGCGGCGTACGTATCGTGCGAACGCCTGGTGGAAACGCGGGAGTTGACCGAGAGCACGGGGGCGCTGCCGACCCTCCTCGTCCAACGGCACTCCGTCACCGGTGTCGTGGAGACGCCCGGCGGGGCGCACTTCACGTCCTGCGTACCCGACCATCCGCGCGACGAGCCGTTCCAGAGGGCGTACGCGGCCGCGGCGGCGGACCCCGCGGCCTGGGCGGAGTTCGCGGCGCGCTTCCTGCCGCCGGACGGCGACGAGAAGAGCTACCGGGAAGCCGTCCGCATCTGGCACGAGGAGCAGAAATGAACGCGTCCGCCGTGGGGAGCATCACCCGTGCCGAGTACTGCGTGATCGCCTGCGCGGAGGCCTGGCGGGGCGACGGGGAGATCCTGGCCAGTCCGATGGGCGCGGTGCCGTCGGTGGGGGCGCGGCTGGCCCGGCTGACCTTCGCCCCCGATCTGCTGCTCACCGACGGCGAGGCGACGCTCGTCGGCCCGGACGGTGAGTCGGAGGGCTGGCTCCCCTACCGCAGACATCTGGCCCTGGTGACGGGCGGACGGCGGCACGTGATGATGGGCGCGAGCCAGATCGACCGCTTCGGCAACCAGAACATCTCCTGCATCGGCGACTGGGAGCAACCGGCCCGCCAGCTCCTGGGCGTACGCGGAGCACCGGTCAACACCCTCAACAACCCCGTCAGTTACTGGATCCCCCGGCACTCCCCCCGGGTCTTCGTCGAACGCGTCGACATGATCTGCGGGGTCGGGTACGACAGTGCGCGGGCGTCCGGCCCGTCGGCCACCCGCTTCCACCGCATCCCCCGAGTGGTGAGCGACCTCGGGGTCTTCGACTTCGCGACGCCGGACCGTTCGATGCGGCTGGCCTCGCTCCACCCCGGCGTCACGGTCGACCAGGTCCGCGAGGCGACGGGCTTCGCGCTCACGGTCCCCGCCGACGTCCCGTACACCCGCGACCCCTCCCCCGCCGAACTCGCCCTGATCCGCGAGGTCATCGACCCCGCCCGCACCCGGGACCGGGAGGTCAGGGCCTGATGCGCACCGCCCTGACCGACCTCGTCGGCGTCCGGTACCCGATCGTGCAGACCGGGATGGGCTGGGTGGCGGGCCCCCGCCTGGTCACCGCGACCGCACGGGCCGGGGCGCTCGGCATCCTGGCCTCGGCGACCATGACGCCGAACCAACTGCGGTCCGCCGTACGGGAGGTGAGGTCCCGGACCGCCGCGCCGTTCGGGGTGAACCTGCGGGCGGACGCGGGGGACGCCCGGGAGCGGGTGCGGATCATCGTGGAGGAGGGTGTACGGGTGGCGTCGTTCGCGCTGGCCCCGTCGAGGGAGCTGATCGCGGAGCTGAAGGACGCGGGCGTGGTCGTCGTCCCGTCGGTGGGGGCCCGGCGGCACGCGGAGAAGGTCGCGGCGTGGGGTGCGGACGCGGTGATCGTGCAGGGCGGCGAGGGCGGCGGCCACACGGGCGAGGTCGCCACCACGGTCCTGCTGCCGCAGGTGGTGGACGCGGTGGACATCCCGGTGGTCGCGGCGGGCGGCTTCCACGACGGGCGGGGCCTGGTGGCGGCGTTGGCGTACGGGGCGGCGGGGGTCGCGATGGGCACGCGTTTCCTCCTCACCTCCGACTCGACGGTCCCGGACGCGGTGAAGGCCCGCTACCTGGCGGCGACCGCGAAGGACATCACGCTGACGCGTGCGGTGGACGGGCTGCCGCACCGGATGCTCCGTACGGAGATGGTGGCGGAGCTGGAGGGCGCGGGCCGGCTGCGCGCCCTGTACGGGGCGGTGCGCCGGGCGTCCCGCTTCCGCCGGCTGTCCGGCCTGAGCTGGCCGGACATGGTCCGGGACGGGCTGGCGATGCGGCAGGGCAAGGACTTGAGCTGGAGCCAGGTGCTGCTGGCGGCGAACACGCCGATGCTGCTGAGAGCGGCGATGGTGGAGGGCCGGACGGACCTGGGCGTCATGGCCTCGGGCCAGGTGGCGGCCCTGATCGAGGACCTGCCGAGCGTGGCGGAACTGGTGGAGGGGGTGATGGCGGAGGCGGAGCGGACTTGTGCGGCCCTGGGTGCGATGTCCCGCCCGCGGCTTGAGACCCGGGCCGCCCCTTCAAGCCCGTCCGGCGATTGAGGACATCTTTTACCCGAAGCCGAGGACGGGGCCGGCCAATTCGGACCGGACCGGCCCCATCAAGCCCGTCCGGCGTTTGAGGACATCTTTTACCCGAGGCCAAGGACGGGGCCGGCCAATTCCAGCCCGTCCGGCGATTGAGGACAAAGCCCCGTCCCGGGGCTTCCGGGGCTCTGCCCCGGACCCCGGTCCTCAATCGCCGGACGGCTTGAAGTGCCCCGGTCCGCAACCGTCGAGGGCTTGAAAGTGGCCCGGTCCGCAACCGTCAGGGGCTTGAAGTGCCGCCGGACGGCTTGAAAGGCCCCGCTACGCGGCCCGGCGACGCCGCGCAGGCGCACCAGACCGCGCAGGCGCACCGGAGCGCGCCGCACCGCCCTGCGCACCGGCACCGGCACCCGCACCGCCCCCCGATCCCCGCCGCCCCCGCCCCCGGCTCCCGGAGCGCACCGCTCCACCGCCGGAGCCGGAGCCCGAACCGCCCGACCGGGCCCGCTGCTTCGGCGGCGTCGGCTGCGGGACCTCGATCACGATCGCGACGCCCGACGGCTCACGCGCACCCGTGATCCGGCTCAGCTCCTCGTCGCCGGACGTGACTCGGGTGGTGCGCGGCGCGATCCCCGCGTCCTGCATCAGCCGGTTCATCTCCCGCTTCTCGTCGGGCAGCACCAGCGTGACGACGCTGCCGGACTCCCCGGCGCGCGCCGTACGGCCACCCCGGTGCAGGTAGTCCTTGTGGTCCGTCGGCGGGTCCACGTTGACGACCAGGTCCAGGTCGTCGACGTGGATGCCGCGCGCCGCGACGTTCGTCGCGACGAGCGCGGTGACCTGCCCGTTCTTGAACTGGTCCAGCGTCCGGTTACGCTGCGGCTGGGACCGCCCGCCGTGCAGCGCGGCCGCCCGGACCCCGCTGGCGAGCAGCCGCTTGGCGAAGCGGTCGGCGGCGCGCTTGGTGTCGACGAACATGATCACGCGGCCGTCGCGGGCGGCGATCTTCGTGGCGACGGCCTTCTTGTCGGTCTCGTCCAGGACGTGGAGCACATGGTGCTCCATCGTGGTGACCGCACCGGCGGACGGGTCGACGGAGTGCACGACCGGGTCGGTGAGGAACATCCTGACGAGCCGGTCGATGTTCTTGTCGAGGGTCGCGGAGAACAGCATCCGCTGCCCGCCCGGCTCGACCTGCTTGAGCAGGGCGACGACCTGCGGCATGAAGCCCATGTCGGCCATCTGGTCGGCCTCGTCGAGGACGGTGATGGCGACCTCGTCCAGCCGGCAGTCGCCGCGCTCGATGAGGTCCTTGAGCCGGCCCGGGGTGGCGACGAGCACTTCGGCGCCGCGCCGCAGGGTGGCGGACTGCTTGGTGATCGACATGCCGCCGACGACGGTGGCGAGCCGCAGGTTCACGGCGGTCGCGTACGGGGTCAGCGCGTCGGTGACCTGCTGGGCCAGCTCGCGGGTGGGGACGAGGACCATGGCGAGCGGGGCGCGCGGCTCGCTGCGGCGGCCGGCGGTGCGGGCCAGCAGCGCCAGGCCGAAGGCGAGCGTCTTGCCGGAGCCGGTGCGGCCCCGGCCGAGGATGTCGCGGCCGGCCAGCGAGTTCGGCAGGGTCGCGCCCTGGATCGGGAACGGCTCGGTGACGCCCTGCGCGGCGAGGGTCTTCAGCAGCGCGGCGGGCATGTCCAGATCGGCGAAGGCGTCGACGGACGGCAGCGCGGGGGTCACGGTCTCCGGCAGAGCGAACTCGGCGGGCGCCGCGACGGCGGGCTTGCGGCGGGCCGAGGGCTTGGAGCCGCCCTGGTTCCGGGAGCGGGGTGCGCCGCCCCGGCCGTTCGCGGGGGCCTGGGAGCCGGCGCCCTGGCCGCGGCCCCGGCCACGGGCGGGCCGGGAGCGGGGGGTGCGGTCCTGGCGTTCGGAACGATCGGACCGGCCAGAGCGTTCGGAGCTGGTCATACGGAATTGCCCTCCTGGGGGATTCCTGGGCAACTGCCGAATGGGTTACTGCGATGTGCGGCCCGGCCGTTCGGGTGCGCCCCCAGGATGTGCGCACAGAACGGGTCGGTGACGACAGGTCGTCGCTCGGACAGCACAAACCGGGGCCCGCACCTTCACGGTGCGGGCCCCGGTCAGCGAGGTACGCGTCCGACGATCAGGCCGGGACGATGTTCTCCGCCTGCGGGCCCTTCTGGCCCTGCGTGACGTCGAAGGAGACCTTCTGGCCCTCCTGGAGCTCACGGAAGCCGGAGGCGTTGATGTTGGAGTAGTGGGCGAAGACGTCGGCGCCGCCGCCGTCCTGCTCGATGAAGCCGAAGCCCTTTTCCGAGTTGAACCACTTCACGGTACCGGTGGCCATGTCATTCTCCTAAAACAGGTGCAGTGCCGGAAATCCGCACTGTACGGATTCCAAGTCGCCGCATTGAGCCCCATCCGGAGAAAGCCGGAAAACAATAAAGCGCCTGACGAAGCATTCCCGTCAGGCGCACATAAAGTTCATGGGTACCAAAACTGCAACGGGACCACCCTAGCACGTCCACCGCTCAGAGCCGCTCGACGATGGTGACGTTGGCCTGTCCGCCGCCCTCGCACATGGTCTGGAGCCCGTAGCGGCCGCCGGTGCGTTCCAGCTCGTGGAGCAGGGTCGTCATGAGCCGGGCGCCGGTGGCGCCGAGCGGGTGGCCGAGCGCGATGGCGCCGCCGTTGACGTTGACCCGCTCGGGGTCGGCGCCGGTCTCTTTTAGCCAGGCGAGGACGACCGGGGCGAACGCCTCGTTGATCTCGACGAGGTCGATGGCGTCGATGGTCAGGCCGGTCTTCTCCAGGGCGTACGCGGTGGCGGGGATCGGGGCCGAGAGCATCCGGATGGGGTCCTCACCCCGTACGGACAGGTGGTGGATGCGGGCCCGGGGGGTGAGGCCGTGTTCGGCGACGGCCCGTTCCGAGGCGATGAGCAGGGCGGCGGCCCCGTCGGAGACCTGGGAGGAGCAGGCGGCGGTGATGGTGCCGCCCTCGACGACGGGGCGCAGTCCGGCCATTTTCTCCAGGGTGGTGTCGCGGCGCGGCCCCTCGTCGGCGGTGACGTTCCCGTACGCGACGGTCTCGCGGGCGAAGCGGCCCTCGTCGAGGGCGCGGACGGCCCGCCGGTGGGAGGTGAGGGCGAACTCCTCCATGTCCCGGCGGCCGATGCCCCACTTCTCGGCGATGAGCTGGGCGCCGTGGAACTGGTTGACGGGGGCGTCGCCGTACCGGGCGCGCCAGCCCTCGCTGCCCGCGTACGGCCCCTGGGTGAGGCCGAGGGGTTCGGCGGCCTGGCGGGAGGCGAAGGCGATGGGGATCTGGGTCATGTTCTGGGTGCCGCCCGCGACGACGAGGTCCTGGGTGCCGGAGAGGACGCCCTGGGCGGCGAAGTGGAGGGCCTGCTGGGAGGAGCCGCACTGCCGGTCGACGGTGACGCCGGGGACCTCCTCGGGCAGTCCGGCGGCGAGCCATGACGTACGGGCGATGTCGCCGGCCTGCGGTCCGACGGTGTCGAGGCAGCCGAGGACGACGTCCTCGACGGCCGCCGGGTCGACGCCCGAGCGGGCGATCAGCTCGCGCAGCACATGGGCGCCGAGGTCGGCGGGGTGGACGGCCCCGAGGCCTCCTCCGCGCCGTCCGACGGGGGTGCGTACCGCTTCGACGATGTAGGCCTCGGCCATGGCTGCTGCTCCTCGGTCGTCAAGAGAGGTGGCTAGACACGCAAAGCAATGCCGTCCAGCACCATCGAGAGGTACTGGCGGGCGATCTCCTCGGGGCTGTGGTGTCCGCCGGGCCGGTACCAGGAGGCGGCGACCCAGACGGTGTCGCGGACGAAGCGGTAGGTGAGGCGGATGTCGAGGTCGTCGCGGAAGACGCCTTCGGTGACGCCGCGTTCCAGGGTGCCGAGCCAGGCCTTCTCGAACTTGGTCTGCGAGTCGGCGAGATAGGCGAAGCGCGGCTGGACGGCGAGGTGCTTGGACTCCTTCTGGTAGATCGCGACGGCGGGGCGGTGCCGGTCGATCTCCCGGAAGGACTCGGTGACCAGGGCCTCGATGGTCTCGCGGGGGCCGAGGCCGGCCGCCAGGACCTCGTCGTAGCCCTGCCAGAGCTCGTCGAGGAAGGTGGAGAGGATCTCGTCGAGCATCGATTCCTTGGAATCGAAGTGGTAGTAGAGGCTGCCCGCGAGCATCCCGGCCTCATCCGCGATGCGGCGCACGGTGGTGGCGTTGTATCCCTGGGCGGCGAAGACCTCGGCGGCGGTGGCGAGCAGTTCCCGGCGTCGCTCCGGCGTGGGGGTCACCTGGGGCTTCTTCTTGGTAGGCACCCGGCCATTGTCCGCCCGCCGCCCGGGTGTTCACGCATGCTGGCTGCTGACGGGGACGACCTCGCCGGTCATGTACGAGGAGTAGCCGCTGGCGAGGAAGACGATGACGTTGGCGACCTCCCAGGGTTCGGCGTACCGGCCGAAGGCCTCCTTCCCGGTGAGTTCGGCGAGGAGTTCGGTGGAGGTGACCTTGGCGAGGTGGGGGTGCATGGCGAGGCTGGGGGCGACGGCGTTGACGCGTACGCCGTAGTCGGCGGCCTCGACGGCGGCGCAGCGGGTGAGGGCCATGACACCGGCCTTGGCGGCGGCGTAGTGGGCCTGGCCGCGCTGGGCGCGCCAGCCGACGACGGAGGCGTTGTTGACGACGGCGCCGCCCCGCCCGGCGGCCTTGAGGGAGCGGAGGGCGGCGCGGGTGCAGCGGAAGGTGCCGTTCAGGGTGACGTCGAGGATCTTCGTCCACTGGTCGTCGGTCATCTCGGTGAGTTCGGCGGTGCCGCCGAGGCCGGCGTTGTTGACGACGATGTCGAGGCCGCCGTGGGTGCGCTCGGCGTGGGCGAACAGGGCGGCCACCTGGTCCTCGTCGGTGACGTCGCAGGTCAGGGCGGTGACGCGGTCGGGGCCGAACTCTTCGGCGAGGGCATGGGCACTCTCCTTCAGCCGCCGGGCGTGGGCGTCGCTGACGACGACGCGGGCGCCCTCCTCCAGGAACCGGCGGGCGGTGGCCCCGCCGATCCCGGCTCCGGCGGCGGCGGTGACGACGGCGGTGCGGCCGGTCAGCAGTCCGTGTCCCGGCAGGTACGGCGGTGCGCTCATCGACCCATCCCCACGGCTTCTAAGCATGACTCCTCGACGGTGCTTGAGCCGTACGTTAACCTACCAAACACTTGTTAGGGAACAGTCAACGGTGCGGCACCGGAAGGCGGACCCCATGGATCTGGAGCAGACGGCACGGACCGAGGCGCTGCGGACCGAGGCCCGGGCCTGGCTGCGGAAGCACGTACCGGTCCGGCCGCTCCCCTCCCTGGAGACCGAGGAGGGGTTCGCCGCGCACCGGGCGTGGGAGGCGGAGCTGTACGAGGGCCGGTGGTCGGCGGTCTCCTGGCCCGAGGAGTACGGGGGCCGGGGCGCGGATCTCTTCGGCTGGCTGGCGTTCGAGGAGGAGTACTGGGCGGCGGGCGCGCCGGGCCGGGTCTCGCAGAACGGGGTCAGCCTCCTCGCCCCGACCCTGCTCGCCCACGGCACGGCGGAGCAGCGGGCCCGGGTGCTGCCCCCGATGGCGAGCGGCGAGGTGATCTGGGCGCAGGCCTGGTCGGAGCCGGAGGCCGGGTCGGACCTGGCGGCGCTGCGGTCGCGGGCGGTGCGGACGGAGGGCGGCTGGCTGCTGTCGGGGCAGAAGACGTGGTCCTCCCGGGCGGCGTTCGCGGACCGGGCGTTCGGGATCTTCCGTACGGACCCGGGGGCCGCGAAGCCGCACCGGGGGCTGACGTATCTGATGTTCGGGCTGCGGGAGCCCGGGGTGACGGTCCGTCCGATCGGGCGGCTGGACGGGAAGCCGGCGTTCGCCGAGATCTTCCTCGACGAGGTCTTCGTACCGGACGAGGACATCATCGGGGAGCCGGGGCAGGGCTGGCGCATCGCGATGTCGGCGACCGGCGACGAGCGCGGGCTCACCCTCCGCTCCCCCGGCCGCTTCCTGGCCGCCGCCGACCGGTTGACGGCGCTGTGGCGTCGGGCGGGCGATCCGGCGGACACGGCGTTACGGGACCGGGTGGCGGACGCGGTGATCGGGGCGCGGGCGTATCAGCTGTTCACGGCGGCCTCGGCGGCGCGGTTCGCGGCGGGCGCGGCGCTCGGTCCTGAGTCCAGCCTGAACAAGGTGTTCTGGTCCCGATACGACATCGCGCTGCACGAGACGGCGCTCGACCTGCTCGGCCCGGACGCGGAGGTGGCGGACACCGCGTGGGCGGAGGGGTACGTCTTCGCGCTCGCCGGGCCGATCTACGCCGGGACGAACGAGATCCAGCGCGACATCATCGCCGAGCGGCTGCTCGGCCTGCCGAAGGGGCGGCGCTGATGCGTTTTCTGCTCACCGACGAGCAGCGGGAGTTCGGGCGTTCCCTGGACGCGCTGCTGGCGGCGGCGGACACCCCGGCGGTCCTGCGGGCGTGGGCGGCCGGGGACCACGGTCCGGGGCGGGCCCTGTGGGGGCGGCTCGCGGACGCGGGGGTGTTCGCGCTCGCGGTCCCGGAGGCGTACGGGGGTGTCGGCCCGCTGCCCGTGGAGGCGGCCGTCGCCTGCGTCGAGCTGGGACGGCACGCGGTGCCCGGCCCGGTGGCGGAGACCCTGGCGGCCGGGGTGCTGCTGGCCGGGGCGGGCGGGCCGGTGGCCGAGGAGTGGCTGCCGGGGATCGCGTCGGGGGCGGTGGTGTCGCTGACCCTGGAGGGGTACGGCCCGTACGCCCCGGACGCGGACGCGGCGGACGCGATGCTCACGGTGACCGGCGGCGAACTGCGGCTCGCCCCGGGCCCCGGGAAGCCGATGGCGTCGGCGGACCCGGCGCGCCGGCTGTTCCGGCCGGAGCCGGGCGGCGCCCCGGTCGCCAAGGGCCCGGCGGTACGGGCGGCGGCACGGGCGGCGGGCGACTGGGCCGCCTTCGCCACGGCGGCCCTGGCGCTGGGCTGCGGGGAGGAGCTGCTGCGGGCGACCGTGGCGTACGTGAAGCAGCGCACCCAGTTCGGCGTGCCCGTCGGCTCCTTCCAGGCGGTCAAGCACCGCCTCGCGGACACCCTGCTCGGCCTGGAGTTCGCCCGCCCGCTGCTGTACGGGGCGGCGGTGGAGCTGGCGTCGGGGCTCTCCGGGGCCGGGGAGGCGGAAGCGGGACCGGGACCGGCCACAGAGGCGCCCGGGACCGGAGCCGGGGCGGCGGTCGCGGCGGCGAAGGTGGCGGCGGGCGAGGCGGGGTACGCGGCGGCCCGCACCGCGCTGCACCTGCACGGCGCGGTCGGCTACACCGAGGAGCTGGACCTGGCGTGGTGGCTGCGCCGGGCCCGGCCGCTGCGGGACGCCTGGGGGACGCCGTCCGCGTGCCGGGCCCGGGTGCTGGCGGGGTGAGTGCCCCTGCGGCCTCGGGGGCCGGTCACTTCCGGCGTACGGTGCGCAGCGGCTGCCCCGGCCGCCAGGACTGGATGACCAGCTCATCGTTGTCGAGCCCGATACGGACCACCTCGGTCAGCTCCGTACGGAAGAGGTGGAAGGGCTCGGGCGGGGTGGCCTCCTCGATGAAGCGGGCGATCACCTCCGGGTCGGTGATCTCCACGGCCCGGCCGCTGACCCGGACGTCGCCGTCGTTCATCTCGGCGTCGGGGCCCGGGTTGGCGTGGAGCGCGAAGCGCGGGTCGCGGCGCAGGTCCAGGGCCTTGCGGGAGTCCGGCATCATGCCGAGCAGCAGCTCACCGAAGCGGAAGTCGGCCTCCAGGCCGGTGACCCGGGGCGAGCCGTCCTTCCGCAGGGTGGCGAGGACATGGTGCTTGTAGAGGCGGAAGCGGCGCCGGACGGTGTCGGCGAAGCCGGGTTCGGCGGTGGCGAAGCCGTCCCAGGAGAGGGGTGCGGAAGACGTCATGGGCGTCATGGAACACTGGATACCCGACACCTTCTGTCCGATTTCCCCGGCCGTTCGCGGACTCTCACCCGGCCGAGAAGGTGATCAGCACCGCCTGGCCCATCGTCCGCAGAACGCCGGGTGACTCCCCGGCCGCGAGGACCGCGTCGTAACGGTCCAGCCGGACACCGCCGCCCCCGCCCTCCAGTTCCGCGCCGTCGTCCAGGGAGACGGCGAGCACCGCTCCGCCCTCCGGGGGCAGCAGGCGGACCGTGCCGCAGACGACGGCGGTCTCCGCCCGCGTACGGTCCCTGCGGTACATGACGTTGAGATTGACGACCGGGCCGCCCAGCAGGAAGCCCTCGGTGGGCAGATCACCGGGGAAGCCGTGCGGCCACAGCGGCTCGTCGACGATGTGGTGCTCGCCGCCGACGACGAGGTCCATGCCCGGGCCCTCGACCACGGTGAGGATGCGGTCCACACCGGGAAAGGCGGAGAACGGCCCGTCGGCGGTGACGTCCGCGAGACTGACCCGCCAGTCGAAGGCGTCGGCCCCCGCGCCCTCGGGTCCGGCGGCGATCTCCCGGACGATCCCGCCGCCGTTCTTCCAGGGCACGGGGGTGCGGTCGGCGGCGCGCAGGATCCGTACGGTCACCGGACGATCCCCTGCTCGCGGGCGGCGGCCAGCCAGAGCGGGAACTCGGCGACGAGCCGGTCGTACAGCTTGCGGTCCGGGACCTTGCGGGGGTCGAGGCCCGCGTGGAAGTACCCGGCGTTGTCGACGGGCCGCTTGGCGGGGACGGCCAGGCCGTCGAGCTTGCGCAGGAAGTCGAACTGGTTGCTGCGGGTGTTGCCGAAGCCGACGAACTGCCAGAACAGGGGCAGCTTCGCGGCCTTGCAGAGATAGCGTTCGGCGGCGAGCTTGTTGATCGGCCCGCCGTCGGTCTGGAAGACGACCAGGGCGGGTGCGGTGGAGCCGCTGTCGAGGTAGTGGTCGATGACGGCGTCCATCGCCAGGTGGTAGCTCGTCTTCCCCATGTGCCCGAGGCCCGCCACGATCTTGTCGATCCGGCCGTGGTGGTTGTCGAGGGCGATGTCGGTGACCGCGTCGACGTCGGTGGAGAAGAAGACGACGGGGACCGTGCCGTCGTCGTCGAGGTGGGACGACAGGCCCAGGACCCGGTCGGCCAGCGCCTGGACGCTGCCGTCCTGGTAATAGGGCTTCATCGAGCCGGAGTAGTCGAGGACGAGGTAGACGGCGGCACGTTGACCGCCCAGGCCGTGCTTCTCCAGCGAGACCCCGGCGCTCTTGTAGAGGCTGACCAGGGCCGGGGCCGTCTCCTGCACCTTGGTCAGGCTGATGGCCGGGCCGCTCCTGCCCACGGCCGTGTCCGCACCGCGCATGACGGCTCCCCCCACTCGGCGTTCCGCGTTCCGCGGAGTGACGAGCCTAGGCCACGGCCGGGCCCTGGGCACACAGCCCTCCGTGCCGGTTCGCCATCTGCTGTCGGCCGTAGGCGGTTCGGTGCTGGTGTACCTGCGGCCCCCGGACGCGCCACGGCGCCCACTGAGTCCGGTCGGGGACAGGCGGGCGCCGCGTTCAGTTCCGCACGCCGTTGTACGGGACGTATCAAGGGGGCTCCCCCGGGCCGCGTGGCCCAGGGGGAACCCGGGTGGTGCTCAGACCAGCAGGGAGCGGTCCGTCGGGCGGATCGGGGCCGGCAGGGCGCTGGTCCCGGTCAGGAAGCGGTCGACTCCGCGGGCGGCGGAGCGGCCCTCGGCGATCGCCCAGACGATCAGCGACTGGCCGCGTCCCGCGTCACCGGCGACGAAGACGCCGTCGACGTTGGTCGCGTAGCTCTCGTCGCGGGCGACGTTGCCACGCTGGTCGAGCTCCAGGCCGAACTGCTGGACCAGACCGTTGGACTGGTCGGTTCCGGTGAAGCCCATGGCGAGGGTGACGAGCTGCGCGGGGATGCGCCGCTCCGTGCCGGGCTTCTGCTCCAGCTTACCGTCCTTGAACTCGACCTCGACCAGGTGGAGGGCCTGGACGTTGCCGTCCTCGTCGCCCTCGAAGTGGGTGGTGGAGACGGAGTAGACCCGCTCGCCGCCCTCCTCGTGCGCGGAGGTGACCTTGTAGAGCATCGGGAAGGTCGGCCAGGGCTGGTTGGCGTTCCGCTCCTCACCCGGCTTCGGCATGATCTCCAGCTGGGTGACGGAGGCCGCGCCCTGGCGGTGGGCGGTGCCCACGCAGTCGGCGCCGGTGTCGCCGCCGCCGATGACGACGACGTGCTTGCCGCCCGCGTGGATCGGGGCGACGGTCAGGTCGCCCTCCTGCACCTTGTTGGCGAGCGGCAGGTACTCCATCGCGAAGTGGACGCCGTTCAGCTCACGGCCGGGGACCGGCAGGTCGCGGGAGACGGTGGCACCGGCCGCGATGACGACCGCGTCATAGCGGCGGCGGAGCTTGGCGGCGTCGATGTCCTGGCCGATCTCCACCCCCGTACGGAACTTGGTGCCCTCCAGGCGCATCTGCTCGATGCGGCGGTTGATGTGCGACTTCTCCATCTTGAACTCGGGGATGCCGTAGCGGAGGAGGCCCCCGATGCGGTCCGCGCGCTCGTAGACGACGACGGTGTGGCCGGCCCGGGTCAGCTGCTGGGCGGCGGCGAGACCCGCCGGGCCCGAGCCGATGACCGCGACGGTCTTGCCGGAGAGGCGCTCGGGCGGCTGCGGGGTGACGTCCCCGCTGTCCCACGCCTTGTCGATGATGGAGACCTCGACGTTCTTGATGGTCACGGCGGGCTGGTTGATGCCGAGCACGCACGCCGACTCACAGGGGGCCGGGCACAGCCGCCCGGTGAACTCCGGGAAGTTGTTCGTGGCGTGCAGCCGCTCGGACGCGGCGGTCCAGTCCTCGCGGTAGGCGTAGTCGTTCCACTCGGGGATGAGGTTTCCGAGCGGGCAGCCGTTGTGGCAGAACGGGATGCCGCAGTCCATGCAGCGGCCGGCCTGCTTGCTGATGATCGGGAGCAGCGAGCCCGGAACGTAGACCTCGTTCCAGTCCTTGACGCGCTCGGCCACGGGGCGGGTCTTGGCGACCTCGCGTCCGGTGGTCAGGAAGCCCTTGGGGTCAGCCATGGGTCGCCGCCTCCATCATCTTCTCGGTGGTCTCCTGCTCGGAGAGACCGGCGAGCTCAGCGGCGTCCTTGGCGGCGAGCACTGCCTTGTACGTGGACGGGATGATCTTGCTGAAGCGGGTCACGGCCGTGTCCCACTCGGCGAGGAGCTTCTCGGCGACGGTGGAGCCGGTCTCCTCCTGGTGGCGACGCACGACGTCGTGCAGCCACTGCTTGTCGGTGTCGTCCAGCTCCTCGACCGCGCCGAGGTTGCCGACGTTGACGTGGTCGCGGTTCAGGTCGATGACGTACGCGACGCCGCCCGACATACCGGCGGCGAAGTTGCGGCCGGTCTCGCCGAGGACGACCGCGTGGCCGCCGGTCATGTACTCGCAGCCGTGGTCGCCGACGCCTTCGGAGACGACGAGGGCGCCGGAGTTGCGGACGCAGAAGCGTTCGCCGGTGCGGCCGCGGAGGAAGATCTCGCCGCCGGTCGCGCCGTAGCCGATGGTGTTGCCGGCGATGGTGGAGTACTCGGCGAGGTGGTCGGCGCCCCGGTCCGGGCGGACGATCACGCGGCCGCCGGAGAGGCCCTTGCCGACGTAGTCGTTCGCGTCGCCCTCCAGGCGCAGGGTGATGCCGCGCGGCACGAACGCGCCGAAGGACTGGCCGGCCGAGCCGGTGAAGGTGATGTCGATGGTGTCCTCGGGCAGGCCGGGGCCACCGAACTTCTTGGTGACCTCGTGGCCGAGCATCGTGCCGACGGTCCGGTTGATGTTGCGGATCGCGACCTGGGCGCGGACCGGGCGGGCGGCCTCGGCGCTCTCGGCGCCCAGCGCGTCGGCGGCCAGCTTGATGAGCTGGTTGTCGAGCGCCTTCGTCAGACCGTGGTCCTGCTCGATGATCCGGTGGCGGACCGCGCCCTCGGGCAGCTCGGGCACGTGGAAGAGCGGGGCGAGGTCGAGGCCCTGCGCCTTCCAGTGGGTGACGGCCCGGTCGGTGTCGAGGAGTTCGGCGTGGCCGACGGCCTCCTCGATGGAGCGGAAGCCCAGCTCGGCGAGGAGTTCGCGGACCTCTTCGGCGATGAACTCGAAGAAGTTGACGACGTACTCGGCCTTGCCGGAGAACCGGTCGCGGAGCACCGGGTTCTGGGTGGCGATGCCGACCGGGCAGGTGTCCAGGTGGCAGACGCGCATCATGACGCAGCCGGAGACGACGAGCGGCGCGGTCGCGAAACCGAACTCCTCGGCGCCCAGCAGCGCGGCGATGACGACGTCGCGGCCGGTCTTGAGCTGGCCGTCGGTCTGCACGACGATGCGGTCGCGCAGACCGTTGAGCAGCAGGGTCTGCTGGGTCTCGGCGAGGCCGAGCTCCCAGGGGCCGCCCGCGTGCTTGAGGGAGGTGAGCGGGGACGCGCCCGTTCCGCCGTCGTGGCCGGAGATGAGGACGACGTCCGCATGCGCCTTGGAGACACCGGCGGCGACCGTGCCGACGCCGACCTCGGAGACCAGCTTCACGTGGATGCGGGCCTGCGGGTTGGCGTTCTTCAGGTCGTGGATCAGCTGCGCGAGGTCTTCGATGGAGTAGATGTCGTGGTGCGGCGGCGGCGAGATGAGGCCGACGCCGGGCGTCGAGTGACGCGTCTTGGCGACCCACGGGTAGACCTTGTGGCCGGGCAGCTGGCCGCCCTCGCCGGGCTTGGCGCCCTGGGCCATCTTGATCTGGATGTCGTCCGCGTTGACCAGGTATTCGCTGGTCACACCGAAGCGGCCGGAGGCGACCTGCTTGATGGACGAGCGGCGCTCCGGGTCGTACAGGCGCTCCGGGTCCTCGCCGCCCTCGCCGGTGTTGGACTTGCCGCCGAGCCGGTTCATCGCGATGGCGAGGGTCTCGTGGGCCTCGCGGGAGATGGAACCGTACGACATGGCGCCGGTGGAGAAGCGCTTGACGATCTCGGAGGCGGGCTCGACCTCGTCGACGGAGATCGGGGCCCGGTCGGAGGTGAAGCCGAAGAGGCCGCGGAGCGTCATGAGCCGCTCGGACTGCTCGTTCACCCGGTCCGTGTACTGCTTGAAGATGTCGTAGCGCCGGTTGCGGGTGGCGTGCTGGAGGCGGAAGACCGTCTCCGGGTCGAACAGGTGCGGTTCGCCCTCGCGCCGCCACTGGTACTCGCCGCCGATCTCCAGCGCGCGGTGGGAGGCCGCGATGCCGGAGGCGGGGTACGCCTTGGTGTGCCGGGCGGCGACCTCCTTGGCGATGACGTCCAGGCCGGCGCCGCCGATCTTGGTGGCGGTGCCGTTGAAGTACGTGGCGACGAACTCCTCGTCGAGGCCGACGGCCTCGAAGACCTGGGCGCCGCGGTAGGAGGCGACGGTGGAGATGCCCATCTTGGACATGACCTTGAGGACGCCCTTGCCGAGCGCGTAAATCAGGTTCCGGATGGCCTGCTCGGCCTCGATGTTCTCGATGAACGTCCCGGCGCGGACCAGGTCCTCGACGGACTCCATGGCGAGGTACGGGTTGACCGCGGCGGCGCCGTAGCCGATGAGCAGCGCGACGTGGTGGACCTCGCGGACGTCCCCGGCCTCGACCAGCAGGCCCACCTGGGTGCGCTGCTTGGTGCGGATGAGGTGGTGGTGGACGGCGGAGGTGAGCAGCAGCGACGGGATCGGCGCCAGCTCGGCGTCGGAGTGCCGGTCGGAGAGGACGATGAGGCGGGCGCCGTCCTCGATGGCGGCGTCGACCTCGGCGCAGATCTCCTCGATCCGCGCGGCCAGCGCGTCACCGCCGCCGCCGACCCGGTAGAGCCCGGCCAGGGTGGCGGCCTTCATGCCCGGCATGTCGCCGTCGGCGTTGATGTGTATCAGCTTGGCGAGCTCGTCGTTGTCGATCACCGGGAACGGCAGTGTGACGCTGCGGCAGGTGGCCGCGTTCGGCTCCAGGATGTTGCCCTGGGGGCCGAGCGAGGAGCGCAGCGAGGTGACGAGCTCCTCGCGGATGGCGTCCAGCGGCGGGTTGGTGACCTGGGCGAAGAGCTGGGTGAAGTAGTCGAAGAGCAGCCGGGGGCGCTCGGAGAGCGCGGCGATCGGCGAGTCGGTGCCCATGGAGCCGAGCGGCTCGCCGGCGGTGCGGGCCATCGGCGCGAGGATGACGCGCAGCTCTTCCTCGGTGTAGCCGAAGGTCTGCTGGCGGCGGGTGACCGAGGCGTGGGTGTGCACGATGTGCTCGCGCTCGGGCAGGTCGCTCAGCTCGATCTCGCCGGTCGCCAGCCACTCCTGGTAGGGCTGCTCGGCGGCGAGGGACGCCTTGATCTCGTCGTCCTCGATGATGCGGTGCTCGGCGGTGTCGACGAGGAACATCTTGCCGGGCTGGAGGCGGCCCTTGCGGACGACCTTGGCGGGGTCGATGTCGAGGACGCCGACCTCGGAGGAGAGGACGACGAGGCCGTCGTCAGTGACCCAGTAGCGGCCGGGCCGCAGACCGTTGCGGTCGAGGACCGCGCCGACCTGGACGCCGTCGGTGAAGGTGACGCAGGCCGGGCCGTCCCAGGGCTCCATCATCGTGGAGTGGTACTGGTAGAAGGCGCGCCGGGCCGGGTCCATGGAGTCGTGGTTCTCCCACGCCTCGGGGACCATCATCAGCACCGAGTGCGGCAGCGAGCGGCCGCCGAGGTGGAGCAGCTCCAGCACTTCGTCGAAGGAGGCGGAGTCGGAGGCGTCCGGGGTGCAGACGGGGAAGATCCGGTCGAGCTGCGCCTGTCCGAAGAGCTCGGAGGCGAGCTGCGACTCGCGGGCCTTCATCCAGTTGCGGTTGCCCTTGACCGTGTTGATCTCGCCGTTGTGCGCGACGAAGCGGTACGGGTGGGCCAGCGGCCAGCTGGGGAAGGTGTTGGTGGAGAACCGGGAGTGGACCAGGGCGACCGTGGAGGCGAAGCGGCGGTCGGAGAGGTCCGGGAAGAACGGCTCCAGCTGCCCGGTGGTGAGCATGCCCTTGTAGACGAGGGTGCGGGCGGAGAGCGAGGGGAAGTACACCCCGGCCTCACGCTCGGCGCGCTTGCGCAGGACGAACGCCTTGCGGTCCAGGACGATGCCGGCGCTCTCGCCGTCGGCGACGAAGACCTGGCGGAAGGTGGGCATGGTGGCGCGGGCGCCGTTGCCGAGAAGTTCGGGGGTGACCGGGACGTCGCGCCAGCCGAGGACCTTCAGGCCCTCCTGGGCGGCGATCTTCTCGATCGTGCGGACGGCCTCGGTGGAGTCGTCGGCGGGGAGGAAGGCGATGCCCACGGCGTACGAGCCGGCCTCGGGAAGCTCAAAAGGGGTCTCGGCGCGCAGGAAGGCGTCCGGGACCTGGCAGAGGATGCCGGCGCCGTCGCCGGAGTCGGGCTCGGAGCCGGTGGCGCCGCGGTGTTCGAGGTTGCGCAGTACGGTCAGCGCCTGCTCGACCAGCTCATGGCTGGCCACACCGGTCAGAGTGGCCACGAACCCGACGCCACAGGCGTCGTGCTCGTTACGGGGGTCGTACATCCCCTGCTGGGCGGGGCGACCGTCCATGGGCGACCAGGCGTCGATACGCATCGGCTCTCCCGTCGTCGTCGTGGCATTTGCGGTGCCGAGGGACGACGTTGGCCCTCTGCGAAATTTCGTGCAGGTTACATGATGGGGCGCTTCTCAAGAAGCGGAAGGCTTGTTCCAACATACGGACACCGTGGTGACCGGAAGTGACTGGGTGACCAGAGGTGACCGGCTCGACCAGGGGGTGGGTCGCTGTCGGAACGATCGGCGCCCGGGGAGTCGCAGAGAGCAGGCGTCGTTGCCTGCGGTGCTTACGGCTCTTGCCCGGCGGCACGGGAAACGAAACCACCGAGTAACGGCTACTTATGTGTAGCCCTGCATAGCGTCTCATTTTACGACTGTGGAGCCCATCACGCCCAGTGGGCGGCGCCAAGACGTACGTCACACGCGTTGCGGGGCGGTTGCGCCGTTCGGGCGGCCCGGTTACGCCGTTCACCGGGCCGCGTGCGGGGGGCACCCCACCGAGCCACCCACCGGGCGGCCCGCGGACGTCACCTCACCGGGCCGCCCGCGAGGGTCACCCGACGGCGACGCCGAACAGGGTGCCGAGTCCGTACGTCATCGCGGCGGCCGTACCGCCGAGGACCAGCTGACGCAGTCCGCTGAACCACCAGCTGCGGGCCGTCACCCGGGCCACGACCGCGCCGCAGGCGAAGAGGCCGATGAGCGCGAGCAGCACGGCGGGCCACAGGGCGCTCGCGCCGAGGAGGTAGGGCAGGACGGGCAGCAGGGCGCCCAGCGCGAACGCGCCGAACGACGAGACGGCGGCGACCAGCGGCGAGGGCAGTTCGCCGGGGTCGATGCCCAGCTCCTCGCGGGCGTGGATCTCCAGCGCCTGCTCCGGGTCGCGCGACAGCTGCCGGGCGACCTCGCGGGCCAGCGGGGCATCCACGCCACGGGACTCGTAGAGCGCGGCCAGCTCGGCCATCTCGTCCTTGGGGTGCTTACGGAGTTCGCGGCGCTCGACGGCGAGCTCGGCCTCGACCAGTTCGCGCTGCGAGGCGACGGAGGTGTACTCGCCCGCCGCCATGGAGAACGCCCCGGCGGCGAGACCCGCGAGCCCGGTGATCACAATGGTCTGCTGGGACACCGCGCCGCCGGCGACGCCGGTCATCAGGGCGAGGTTGGAGACCAGACCGTCCATCGCGCCGAAGACGGCGGGACGCAGCCAGCCACCGTTGACATCACGGTGGGTGTGGTTGTCCCGGTGCGCCTCGTGCACCACGGCGTCGGTCACGATGAGGGCCACGACTCACTTCTCCCCTGCTGAGTACAACTTTCGACAAAGTCCAAAGTACGCTGTCCGAGCGATCACCGCCAGCAAGGCAAGGCTGCCCTACACCCCTTCTGACCTGCGAAGAAAGGGCAGCCTCAGCTTCCTCGGCCGTCACCCTCCTGGCCCCTTTCCCGCCGATTCCCGCCTCCCTTCGCACCCCACGGGGGACAGATGCGGACAGGGCCCGCCGAAGGCCCCGGTCCGACTCGGGCGGACCCGCCGGACGAGCGGAAGGGCGACGCGATGAACACGGCCATCGGCCACGACCGGGCCAGGGGCGCACTGCTGGGACTGGCGGTCGGGGATGCGCTCGGCGCACCGGCGGAGAACCTGCGGCCCTCCGAGATCCGCCGCCGCTGGGGGCGGATCGAGGGGTTCGTGAGCGACGACCCGGCGGGCACCGACGACACGGAGTACGCGATCTTCTCCGGGCTGCTGCTGGCCCGGCACGGCTCCGCGCTCGACGTCACCCATGTGGAGCGGGCCTGGCACCACTGGATCGCCGATCTCGACGAGGGCCCGTTCCGAGGGGCCGGGTTCAGCGAGCGCGGCACGCTGGAGAATCTGCGCCGGGGCCTGGCCGCGCCGATCTCGGCCCAGCACCGGCACGCCTGGAGCGACGGGCTCGCGATGCGGGCGGCGCCCTTCGGGGTGTTCGCGGCGGGCCGCCCCGCCGAGGCGGCCCGGCTGGTCGCGGTGGACGGCCGGGTCAGCCACGAGGGCGAGGGGATCTACGGGGGCCAGGCGGTGGCGGCCGGGGTCGCGGCGGCGATGGTCGGCTCGGGCCTCGCCTCGGTGATCGCGGCCGCGCTCTCGGTGGTCCCGATGGACTCCTGGACGGCCCGCTCGCTGCGCCGGGCGGTGGCGGCGGCCCAGCGCCCCTACCCCGACCGCCTCACGATGGAACGGGCGGTGCGCTCGGCGGTGGTGATCGCCGGCTACCCCTGGACGGACCTGGCGCCGGAGGCGGTGGGCCTGGCGTTCGGGGCGTTCACGGCGGCGCGCGGGGACTTCCGGACGGCGGTGCTCACGGCGGTCAACATGGGCCGGGACGCCGATACGACGGCGGCGGTGGCGGGGGCGCTGGCCGGGGCGCTGCACGGGGAGAACGCCATCCCCCCGGACTGGGCGACGGCGATCGGCCCGGTCCGCGGGAGCTGCCTGCCCTCGATGCGCGGCTACCACGTGCTGGACATCGCGGACCTGTTGACGCCGGACGACCCGGGGGCGGCGGAGCCCCCGCAGGAGCGGGGCGGCGGTCGCGAGCCGTCGGCCGTACGGGACATGGCGTCGGTGGCCGCCACCTTCGCGCCCGTACGGGAGGAGCGGCGATGACCGCGGCGCGCGAGGCGGCCGGGGCTCCGGGGACACCCACGACGGCCACAACCGGCGGAACAGCCGGAAGCCACACGACGACGACCGCGGCACACCAGGCCACCGGCGCTCCGGCGGCACCCACAACCGCCACCAGCGGAACGCCCGGAAGCCACACGACGACCGCGGCCCGCAAGGCCACCGTCACTCCGGGGACACCCACGACCACCGCCACCGGCGAAACGGCCAGAAGCCACACGACGACGACCACAGCACACCAGGCCACCGGCGCTCCGGGGACACCCACAACCACCGCCACCAGCGAAACGGCCAGAAGCCACACGACGACGACCACAGCACACCAGGCCACCGGCGCTCCGGGGACACCCACAACCACCGCCACCAGCGAAACGGCCAGAAGCCACACGACCACGGCGCGCCAGGCCACCGGGGCCCCCGTCCCCACCCGCCGGGCCCGGATCGAGGGGCTGTTGCTCGGGCTGGCCGCCGGGGATGCCGCCGGGTGGCCCGCCGCGCGGCATCGGGCGGCTCGGATGCCCGAGTGGACGCGGCGGCTCACCCGGGAGCTGGACACCTTCGCCGAGCAGAACGCCACCACCACGCTCCCCGTGCCCATCGCCCTCAACCAGCCGCCCGAGCCGCTGCGGCTCGGGCCGTCCGACGACGCCGAGTGGGCCGCGTTCGCCGCTCGTACGGTGCTGGCGGCGGCCGCCGACGAGGCGGACGGCCTCTCCCCCGGCCGCCGGATGCGGGACGCGGTCGACCGGGCCTGGAACGCGCTCGCCGCCACCGTCGCCGCCGCCAGCGCCCGGGCCCCCGAGGTCGAGGCGGCCGTCCTCCCGCTGCGGGCCCGGATCTCCGTGCGGGCCGGGCTCGGCAACCTGGCCGCCGGGCTGCGGCCGCCCGCCACCGGGCACGACAACCCGCACTACTTCGACGACGCCGCCTGCGTCCGGGCGGCCGTCCTCGCCGTGGTCCACCCGGGCGATCCGGCGGAGGCGGCGGCCCTCGCGGAGTTCGACGCCCGCTACACCCAGGACGGCGACGGGGTGCACGGCGCCCGGGCCGTGGCCGCCGCGATCGCCGTGGCGCTGACCGGGGCGGACGTCGACACCGTGGTGAACGCCGCCCTCGACCGGCTCCCCGAGGGCACCGAGATCGCCCGCAACGCCGTGCACGCGGTTCGCCTGGCCCGGGAGTTCGCGGACGAGCCGGCCGGGGCGTTCGCCCTGGTCCCGGTGTTGGAGCACCAGATCGTGGACCACGTCTACAGCTACGGGATCGCCGCCGCCGAGACCGTACCCGTCGCGCTCGCCCTCACCACCGCCGCCCGGGGCGAGATCGCCCAGGCCATCCCGGCCGCCGCCTGCCTCTCCCGGGTCGCCGACTCCGCGCCCGCCCTGGCCGGGGCGCTGACCGGGGCGATCGGCTCGGTCACCGCCGTACCGGCCGGCTGGCGCGAGGCGTGCCGGACGCTCGCGGGCTGCGCGCTGCCCCGACTCGCGGGCACGGACCTGATCGAACTCGCCGGGCTGCTGGCAGCCACGGAACCAGCCCTCCCGGGTGGACAATTCCGGCATGACGCCCACAACGGCCACAGCTCCCGCCGCCTCGACCCCGCAGACCTCCCCCTCCGCTCCCGGACTGGATGACCGCTTCACCCGGGCCCTCGTCGGCGCGGCCGTCGGCGACGCGCTCGGCGGCCCGGTCGAGGGCTGGACCCCCGAGCAGATCGCCGAGCGCCACGGCGGCCGGGTGACCGGGATCGTCGGCCCCTGGTACGGCGAGGACTGGCGCACCGCGCGCCCCATCGCTCCGTACCACAAGGGCGACGGGCACGTCACCGACGACACCTTGATGACCCACGCCCTGATCCGTGTCTACGAGAAGGTCCGCGACCACCTCGACGCGTACGCCGTCGCCGACCATCTCGTACCGGATCTGCTCTCGCCACGCTGGATCCCGGAACTGGAGGCCGAGGCGCTGCCGCTCCAGCGGATCTTCCTGGCGGAGAAGTGGATCGTGGCCCGGCTGCACTACGGGCACGTGGACCCGCGCGAGGCCGGTGCGGGAAACATCGTCAACTGCGGGGCGGCGATGTACATGGCCCCGGTCGGCCTGGTCAACGCCGGGCACCCGGAGGCCGCGTACGCCGAGGCGCTGGAGGTCGCGGCCCCGCACCAGTCGTCCTACGGGCGCGAGGCCGCCGGGGTGTTCGCGGCCGCCGTCGCCGCCGCCTGTCACCCGGGCGCGACGCCCGACGCGGTGATCGACGCCGCCCTCGCGCTGGCCAAGGACGGCACACGGTCCGCGATCGAGGAGGTCTGCGAAGTCGCCTCGCACCACGACGACTTCGAGTCCGCGCTCGCCCCGCTGCGGGCGGCGGTGGAGCCCTTCGACACGGTCGGCCCCGACTACCGCTCCCCCGCACTCGGCGCCCGCCGCCCCTCCCGGCTGCACGCCATCGAGGAACTGCCCATCGCGCTGGGCATGTTGCTGGTCGGGGGCGGCGACTACCGGCGTACGGTGCTGGGTTCGGTGAACTACGGCCGGGACTGCGACTCCATCGCCACGATGAGCGGGGCGCTCGTGGGCGCGCTGGGCGGCGAGATCCCGGCCGACTGGGCGGAGACGGTCGCGGAGGCGAGCCGCCTGGATCTGCACACCCCGGCCCGGGCGCTGGCGCGGGTGGCCCGGGAGGTCTTCGCCCGCGATGTGGAGCGACGCGCGGCCCACGAGGAGGCGTTCACCGCGCTGGCCGGTGAGCGGTGAGCACCCACCGGCCCGTCCGTCTCACCTGGGTGCAGCCCGAGGATCTCGTCGGGCACGAGCTGCGGCAGGCCGCGCAGGACAGCCGGGACGCCCGGGAGATCGAGGAGCGATGGTACGCGGCCGGGGGCGCCCCCGCCCCGGACCGCGCGGGCGCGTCCGAACCGCCCGCACCGCCGCGGCTGCGGGCGCTTGCCGGGGAGCTGCTGGACGAACTCGCCACGTTGGATTCGCCGTTGGCCGCCGATGAGCCGACCGAGCTGGACGCGATCGTGGCCGCCTGCCCGCACTGGCCCGGGCCGCCCGAGGCCGCGCTCGGCGTCGGAGACCGTACGCCCGTCGCCGACCGGGACGGAACGGCCGTGGCGGACCGCGCCCAGGCACCCGCCGGCCGGGACGGAAGCGGCTTCGCAGGCCGCGACCGGGCGCCCGCCGGACCGCACCGCACCCGCGCCACCGGCCAAGAGGGGACGGCCTGCGGCGACCGGGGCGGGACGGCCGTCATCGGCCAGGGCAGGCCCCCCGGATTCGGCCCGGGCCAGAGGCCCCCCATCACCCACGCCCGCCTCCACGCCGCCTGGCTCGGCCGGGCGGTGGGCTGTCTGCTCGGCAAGCCGGTGGAGAAGCTGCCGCTGACCGGCATCCGCGCCCTCGCCCGCGCCACCGGCAACTGGCCCCTCACCACCTGGTTCACCGCACACGGCGTGCCCGCCGACCTGCTCGCCGCCCACCCCTGGAACCGCCGCTCGGCCCCCACGTCCCTCGCCGAGAACATCGACGGCATGCCGGAGGACGACGACCTCAACTACCCGTTGCTCACCCTGCTGTTGCTCCAGCGGCACGGGCGCTCCTTCACCACCGCCGATCTGGCCCGGCTCTGGCTGGACGAGCTTCCCGCCGGGCGCACCTTCACCGCCGAGCGCATCGCGTACGGCAATCTCCTGGCCGGCGTCGAACCCCCGGAGACCGCCCGCCGCCGCAACCCGTTCCGGGAGTGGATCGGCGCGCAGATCCGGGCCGACGTGCACGGCTGGACCCACCCCGGCGACCCGGCCGGGGCCGCCGCCCAAGCACACCGGGACGCGGTGCTGACCCATACCGGCAACGGGGTGTACGGCGCGATGTTCACCGCCGCCGCGCTCGCCGTCGCGGCCGGGGGCGAGAGCGATGTGCACGGCTGCCTGGCCGCCGGGCTGCGGGTGGTGCCGCCGCACTCGCGGTACGCCCGCGCGGTCCGGCTCGGCATCGAAACAGCGCGCACGGAAAGGGAGTTCGACACTGTCGTGGACCGGCTGCACGCCGTCTACGCCGACACCCACCACTGGGTGCACGTGCTGCCCAACGCCGCGCTGCTCGCCGCCGCCCTCACCCACGCCGACGGCGACTTCACCCGGTCGGTCGGCAACGCGGTCTCCGGCGGCTGGGACACCGACTCCAACGGGGCCACCGCCGGATCGATCGCCGGACTGCTGGCGGGCACCCCGGACGCCCTGCCGCACCACTGGACCGCCCCGCTGAAGAACCGGCTCGCCACCTCCGTACCCGGCTTCGACCGGGTCGGCTTCGACACCCTCGCCGCACTGACCCATCAGGAGGCTCTGCGCCCATGACCCGCATCGCGGTGCTCGGCAGCACCAATATGGACCTCGTCGCCTACACGGCCCGCGCCCCCGGACGCGGCGAGACCGTCACCGGACGGGAGTTCCGGACGATCCCCGGCGGCAAGGGCGCCAACCAGGCCGTGGCCGCCGCCCGCGCGGGCGGCGAGGTGATGATGATCGGCGCGGTCGGCGACGACGCGTACGGAACACAGCTGCGCGAGGGCCTCGAACACGCCGGGGTGGACACCGACCTCCTGCACACCGCCGAGGGCCCCAGCGGCACCGCGCACATCGTCGTCGACGACACCGGGTCCAACGCGATCGTGGTGGTCCCCGGGGCGAACGGCGTCGTCACCGCGCTCGGGCCCGGGGAGATCGCGGCGATCGCCGCGTCCGAGATCCTCCTCATGCAGCTCGAACTCCCCCTGTCCGCCGTCGTCGAGGGCGCCCGCGCGGCCCGGGCCCAGGGCGTGCGGACCATCCTCACCCCCGCCCCCGTACAGCCGCTTCCGGATGAACTCCTCGACCACATCGACCTGTTGGTCCCCAACGAGCACGAGGCCGCCGAGCTGTCCGGGCAGGACGAGCCGCACGCCGCCGCCCAGATCCTGCTGCGCCGGGTCCCCGAGGTCATCGTCACGCTCGGCGCGAAGGGCTGCCTGTACGCGGCCCGGGGCGGCGAACCGGTGCTCTTCGAGGCCCCTTCGGTGACCGCCGTCGACACGACCGGGGCCGGGGACACCTTCGTCGGGACGCTGGCCGTGGCGCTCGGCGAGGGGCGGCCGGTGGCCGAGGCGGTGGCGTTCGCGTCGTCCGCCGCCGCGCTCTGCGTCCAGAAGCCGGGCGCGTCCACATCCATGCCCTACCGCAGCGAGATCGAGGCCGAGGCCGTATGAGCAGCACGACAGCGGGACCCCTGACCGGGCTGAAGGTCATCGACCTGGCCACCCTCTTCGCCGGACCGCTCGCGGCCACCATGCTCGGGGACTTCGGCGCCGATGTGATCAAGGTGGAGCACCCCCGTAAGCCGGACCCCTCGCGCGGGCACGGGCCCGCCAAGGACGGGGTCGGCCTGTGGTGGAAGCTGCTCGGCCGCAACAAGCGCGCCCTGACGCTGGATCTGTCCGCACCCGGCGGCCGGGACGTGCTGCTCCGGCTGGCCGCCGAGACCGACGTCATCGTCGAGAACTTCCGGCCGGGGACCCTGGAGCGCTGGGGGCTCGGCCCCGAGGAGCTGCACGCCGTCAACCCGCGGCTGGTGCTGGCCCGGGTCACCGGCTTCGGGCAGTCGGGACCGTACGCGCACCGCCCCGGCTTCGGGACGCTCGCCGAGGCGATGAGCGGGTTCGCGGCGATCACCGGGGAGCCGGACGGGCCGCCGACGCTGCCGCCGTTCGGTCTTGCGGACTCCATCGCGGCGCTGGCGACGGCGTACGCGGTGATGGCGGCGCTCGCCGGGCGCGAGAAGACCGGCGAGGGGCAGGTGGTGGACCTGGCGATCATCGAGCCGATCCTGACGGTGCTGGGCCCGCAGCCCCTCTGGTACGACCAGCTCGGTTACGTCCAGCCGCGCACCGGCAACCGCTCGCGCAACAACGCCCCGCGCAACACCTACCGCACCGCCGACGGCCACTGGGTCGCGGTCTCCACCTCCGCCCAGTCGGTCGCGGAGCGGGTGATGCGGCTGGTGGGCCGCCCGGAGCTGATCGAGGAGCCGTGGTTCGCCTCGGGCACCACCCGCGCCGAGCACACCGAGGAGCTGGACGGGGCGGTCGGCCACTGGATCTCCCGGCACAGCCGCGAGGAGGTGCTGAACGGCTTCGAGAAGGCGGAGGCGGCCGTCGCGCCGATCCATGACGTACGGGAGGTGATGGAGGACCCGCAGTACCGGGCGCTGGGCACGATCGCCGAGGTCGACGACCCGGAGCTGGGGCCGCTGCGGATGCAGAACGTCCTGTTCCGGCTCTCGGAGACCCCGGGCGGGATCCGGTGGGCGGGCCGCCCGCACGGTGCGGACACCGAGGAGATCCTGGCCGGGCTCGGCCTCTCGGAGACGCGGATCGCGGCGCTGCGGGACCAGGGGGCGCTGTGACCGGCTGCGACACGCCCCTCCCTCCGCTGCCGGAGGACCCGGAGGCCGACCCCGGCCGGCCGCCGCTGACCTGGCTGTACGTGCCCGGGGACCGGCCGGAGGTGGTGACCAAGGCGCTGGGTTCGGGGGCGGACGTGGTGATCGTCGACCTGGAGGACGCCGTCGCCCCGGACCGTAAGGAGTACGCCCGCTCCGCCACCGCCGAACTCCTCGGCGACCAGGTGACCGCCGCCCCCGACGCCGTACCGGTCCATGTCCGGGTGCACGGCGAGGACGACATCCGGGCGCTGGCGGGGCTGCCGGGTCTGGGCGCGTTCCGGCTGCCGAAGATCACCCATGCGGTCTCGGTGCACCATGTGGCGGCCGTGGCCCCGGGCGTACCGCTGTATCCGCTGCTGGAGTCGGCGCTCGCGATCGAGCACGCGTACTCGATCGCCTCGGCGCATCACGCGGTGCGGGGCATCGCCCTGGGCGAGGCGGATCTCCGGGCCGATCTGGGCGTACGGGAGGACGCCGGGCTGGACTGGCCGCGCAGCCGGGTCGTGGTGGCGGCCCGGGCGGCGGCCCTGCCACCGCCGGTCCAGTCGGTGTTCCCCGACGTCCGGGACCTGGACGGACTGTGGGCGTCCTGCGTACGGGGGCGGGGGCTCGGGCTGCTGGGGCGGGCGGCGATCCATCCGCGCCAGCTGGAGGTGATCGAGCGGGCGTTCCGGCCGACGGCCGAGGAGATCGAGGCGGCCGAGCAGATCGTCGCGGCCTCGGCGGTGGAGGCGGGGGCGCTGGCGCTGCCGGACGGGCGGTTCGTGGACGCGGCGGTGGTGGCGTCCGCCCGCCGTACGATCGCGCTCGCCGGGCGGGCCTGAGACTGCGGGCCCGCCCGGCGAGCGGGAGGTGGTGCGGGGTGCGCCCGGGGAGGGCGCCGGGGGGTCAGCCCTTCTCGGCCGCTGCTTCGGTGCTCTCGGCGGTGAGGTCCTTGCCCGGCTCGTCCTTGCTGAGCGGGTCCTTCTTCGCGTCGGCGTCCTCGGCGTCCGTGTCGGCGGCGTCCGCCTTCGCGGAGCCGTCCGTGTCGGAGTCCTTGCCGGGGGTGGTGTCCCGGTCGGGCTCGACGATCTCCTCGCGGCCCGGGCGCAGCTTCGCGGAGACCACGATGTAGACGACGGCGAGGACGAAGACGATGATCGCGGTCCACACGTTCAGGCGGAGGCCCAGGATGTGGTGGGCCTCGTCGACCCGCATGTACTCGATCCAGCCGCGGCCCGCGCAGTAGGCGGCGACGTACAGCGCGAACGCCCGTCCGTGGCCGAGCGTGAAGCGGCGGTCGGCCCAGATGACCAGCAGCGCCACACCGATGCACCACAGCGACTCGTACAGGAAGGTCGGGTGGTAGGTCCCGGCGACCCGGTTCGCGCCGTCGCTGATCTCCACCGCCCAGGGGAGGTCGGTGGGCTTGCCGTACAGCTCCTGGTTGAACCAGTTGCCCCAGCGGCCGATGGCCTGGGCGATGGCGATGCCCGGGGCCAGCGCGTCGGCCCAGGCGGGCAGTGGGATGCCCCGGCGGCGGCAGCCGATCCACGCGCCGACGGCACCGAACGCGATCGCGCCCCAGATGCCGAGGCCGCCCTGCCAGATCTTGAACGCGTCGACCCAGTTCTCACCCTCGCTGAAGTACAGCTGGTAGTCGGTGATCACGTGGTAGAGCCGCCCGCCGACGAGGCCGAAGGGCACCGCCCAGACGGCGATGTCGGCCACCGTGCCGGCTTTGCCGCCCCGGGCGATCCACCGCTTGTTGCCGAGCCAGACAGCGACGAAGACACCGATGATGATGCAGAACGCGTAGCCGCGGAGCGGGATCGGGCCGAGCTCGATCACGCCGGTCGACGGACTGGGAATGGAGGCAAGATTCATGGCGAGGTCGACGCTACCTTGCCGGGCGGTGGGTACGGCAAGCCACCCGGCAACTTCTGGGTAACGAGGACCGCGTCACGGGCGGCCGCGGAACGCGGTCAGGAACCGGCGGCGGACGAGGGCGCGACCGGGGTGGTGGCCCCTTCGGCCGGGGTGGACGCGGCGCCGGACCCGTCGGCCGAGGCGGACGGGGCCGTGGATCCTTCGGCCGGGGTGGCCGTGCCCGGCTTCTTGCCCTTGTTGGCCTCGGCGACCCACTTCTTCAGGTTCTCCGGGGAGATCTGCTCGTCGCCCTTGGCCGGGAAGACGGACTCCCCGTTGAGCAGCACCGTCGGCGTGCCCTGGAAGCCGCCCTCGCGGAACGCCGTGTCGGACTTCTTCACCCAGCTGTCGTGCTCGCCGTCCTCCACACAGCTGCGGAAGCCCGGCGTGTCGAGCCCTTCGACCTTCCCGGCCAGCTCGATCAGCCGGCTGTTCTTGCCGAAGGCGTCGTCCGGCTCGGGAGGCTGGTTGCTGAAGAGGACGTCGTGATACGGGGCGAACTTGCCGGCGTCCTGGGCGCAGGCGGCGGCGTTGGCGGCGCGCAGCGAGCCGGTGCCGCCGAAATTGCCGTCGATGATCGTGGCCAGGTGGTACTCCACCCGGATCTGGCCGTCGTCGGCGAGCTCGGTGATGGTGTCCCGGAAAGCGTTCTCGAACTGGGCGCAGACCGGGCAGCGGAAGTCCTCCCAGACCGTGAGGGTGGACGGGGCGTCGGCCGCGCCGACCGGCACGGTCAGGGCGTCCTCGCCGATCGCGCCGGACGGGGCGACCGCCGGGCCGGAGGCGGAGTCGCCGCCGTCGTCCTTGCCCGCGTTGGCCGCGATCAGGCCGACTACGGCGGCCAGGCCGAGCACCCCGACCACCGCCGAGGCGACGATCAGCGTCCGGCGGCGCTTCTCGCGCCCCTTCTCCCGCTCGCGCCGCTGGGCCAGGCGCTCGCGCGCGCTTCTGTTTCCCTCAGGGATCTTGTCGCTCACACCCGGGGAACGAACCGGGGAGGCACCTCCGCGCCTCCCCGGTCCACAATCCACCCATTCGGGTGGTTCACGGGCTCAGCGCTTTCGAACACCTTCGGCCAGTTCGCCCGCCAGGGAGCGGACGGCGTCGAGGCCGGCGGCCTCGTCGGGGGCGTCCAGCACGGCCTTGACGAAGGCCGAGCCGACGATCACGCCGTCGGCGAATCCGGCGACCTCGGCGGCCTGGGCCGCGTTGGAGACGCCGAGGCCGACGCAGACCGGCAGGTCGGTGGTGGCGCGGGTGCGTCCCACCAGCTCCTGGGCCTGGGCGCCGACGGAGGCGCGGGTGCCGGTGACGCCCATCAGGGACGCGGCGTAGACGAAACCGCTGCCGGCCGCCGTGATGGTGGCGAGGCGGGCGTCCTGGCTGCTGGGGGCGACGACGAAGACGGTGGCGAGACCGTGCTTCTCGGCGTGCTCGCGCCACAGCGCGGACTCCTGGACCGGCAGGTCGGGCAGGATGCACCCGGCGCCGCCCGCTTCGGCCAGCTCGGCGGTGAAGCGCTCGACGCCGTAGCGGTCGATGGGGTTCCAGTACGTCATGACGAGGATCGGGACGCCGGTGGCCTCGTACGCCTCGCGGACCGTACGCATCACGTCGGCGATCTTGACGCCGCCGCGCAGGGCGATGTCGTCGGCGGTCTGGATGACCGGCCCGTCGAGGACCGGGTCGCTGTGCGGGAGCCCGACCTCGACGACGTCGGCGCCGCCCGCGACGACGGCCTTGACCGCTTCGATGCCGCCGTCGACGGTCGGGAAGCCCGCCGGGAGGTAGGCGATGAGCGCCGCCCGGTCCGCGGCCTTCGCTGCGGCCAGGGTGGTGTTCAACAGCTCGATGTTGCCGCTCACTTGGCGTCCCCCTCGATCTCGGCGCGGTCGCTGTCGGCGTCCGCCTCGACGACGGCGTCGGTGTCGTAGAGCCCGAAGTAGCGGGCGGCGGTGTCCATGTCCTTGTCACCGCGGCCGGACAGGTTGACGAGGATCAGCCCGTCCTTGCCCAGCTCCTTGCCGAGGTCCAGGGCCCCGGCGAGCGCGTGGGCGCTCTCGATGGCCGGGATGATGCCCTCGGTGCGGGACAGCAGGCGCAGGGCCTGCATGGCGGCGTCGTCGGTGACCGCGCGGTACTCGCCGCGCCCGATGTCCTTGAGGTAGGAGTGCTCGGGGCCGATCCCCGGGTAGTCCAGCCCGGCCGAGATGGAGTACGGCTCGGTGATCTGGCCCTCGTCGTCCTGGAGGACGTACGACCGCGAACCGTGCAGGATGCCCGGCTCCCCCGCGGTCAGGGTCGCCGCGTGCTCGCCGGTCTCCACGCCGTGCCCGGCGGGCTCGCAGCCGATCAGGCGGACGTCGGCGTCCGGGATGAAGGCGTGGAAGAGGCCGATGGCGTTGGAGCCGCCGCCGACGCAGGCGACCGCCGCGTCGGGGAGACGCCCGGCGCGCTCCAGGAGCTGGCGGCGGGCCTCGACGCCGATGACCCGGTGGAAGTCGCGGACCATCGCGGGGAAGGGGTGCGGGCCCGCGACCGTACCGAAGAGGTAGTGCGTACGGTCCACGTTGGCGACCCAGTCGCGGAACGCCTCGTTGATGGCGTCCTTCAGGGTCCGCGAGCCGGACTTCACGGCGACGACCTCGGCGCCGAGCATCCGCATCCGGGCCACGTTCAGGGCCTGGCGCTGGGTGTCGATCTCGCCCATGTAGATGGTGCAGTCGAGGCCGAAGAGGGCGCAGGCGGTCGCGGTGGCGACGCCGTGCTGGCCGGCTCCGGTCTCGGCGATGACGCGGGTCTTGCCCATGCGCTTGGTGAGCAACGCCTGGCCCAGCACGTTGTTGATCTTGTGCGAGCCGGTGTGGTTCAGGTCCTCGCGCTTGAGGAAGATCCGGGCCCCGCCCGCGTGCTCGGCGAAGCGCGGGACCTCGGTCAGCGCGCTGGGGCGGCCCGTGTAGTTCACCATCAGCTCATTGAGCTCGGCGGCGAACGCCGGGTCGGCCTTGGCCTTGTCGTACTCGACGGCGACCTCGTCCACGGCGGCGACGAGCGCCTCCGGGATGAACTTGCCGCCGTACGCGCCGAAATAGCCTTCGGCGCTGGGGGTCAGACCCTCGGGGTCCGGAATGAAGAATTCGGACGTCATGCGACGTGCTCCTTGGCATGGCAACGGGTGGGTTCACCGTATGCGCGGAGCGGCGAGCGCCACCGGGACCGGCGTGCGGTCGGGGCGGTGCGGTCGTACGTACGAAAGTGCTGCGGGTACTGCGGTACGTCGGCCGGGGCTCGCTACTGCGCGGACCCCGGGCGCCATCGCATGCCGTTGACCTGGCCGGGCTCGTCCCCGATGACGTACCGGACACGCCGTCCGTGCACGCGCCGGGCGGGGGCGCGGCAGCCGCGCGGCCGGCAGCCGCGCGCCAGCGGGGCGTGCGGGTCCCGGGCCGGGCCCCCGGCGGGGCCGAGGCCCGGCCGGGTACGAGGCACGGGACGTCCGGTCATGGTCGCTGTCGTCCCCGGTCAGCCGCGGCCGTGGCGGAGGGCCGGGTGGGCGCCCGCGGCGACCAGGTCGGCGACGGCGGCGCGCGGGTCGCGGCCGGTGACCAGGGACTCGCCGACCAGGACGGCGTCGGCGCCGGCGTTGGCGTACGCGATCAGGTCGTGCGGGCCCCGGACGCCGGACTCGGCGACCTTGACGATGTGGTCGGGGATCTCGGGGGCGACCCGCTCGAAGGTGGAGCGGTCGACCTTGAGGTCCTTCAGGTTGCGCGCGTTGACCCCGATGATCTTGGCGCCGGCGTCCACGGCGCGCTCCGCCTCCTCCTCGTCGTGCGCCTCGACGAGCGGGGTGAGCCCGATCGACTCGGCGCGCTCGATGAGGGAGACCAGGGCCTCCTGGTCGAGGGCGGCGACGATCAGCAGGGCGAGGTCGGCGCCGTAGGCGCGGGCCTCCCACAGCTGGTACGAGGTGACGATGAAGTCCTTGCGCAGGAGCGGGATGTCGACCTTGGCGCGGACGGCCTCCAGATCGGCGAGCGAACCGCCGAAGCGGCGCTCCTCGGTGAGGACCGAGATGACGGACGCGCCGCCCGCCTCGTAGTCCGCGGCGAGCGCGGCCGGGTCGGCGATGGCGGCCAGGGCCCCCTTGGAGGGCGACGAGCGCTTGACCTCGCAGATGACGGTGACGCCCTCGCCGCGCAGGGCGGCGACTCCGTCCTTGGCCTGGGGGGCGCGGGCAGCGCGCTCCTTCAGCTCGTCGAGGCTGACGCGCGCCTGTCGCTCCGCGAGGTCGGCGCGTACGCCGTCGATGATCTCGTCGAGCACACTCACGCGAGCGGCCCCCTTCCGGAACGGTGAATAGGGAACAGGATCAGCCGTACCGATGGTATCCGCAGGAGGGCCCGGGGCTCGCATCCGGCCACGCCGCGTCCCAGTACCTGGGCAATTCGTCGGGCCGCCCCGGGGGATTCAGGGGGCTAGCGCCGAGCCGAACGGCAGATTCCGGACGACGGTGAAGAGCAGCAGGACGGCGCCCACGCCCCACCACCAGGCGGGTGCCAGGCCGATGCGCAGGGGCTTTCCGCGCCAGGCCCGGACCAGCCAGAGGACCCAGACGGCGGCGAAGAGGAAGTAGCCGGCGGTGGCGATCGCGTTGGCGGAGAACGCGGCGCCGAGGTCGCCGTGGATGAAGGCGTGGGCGCTGCGGAGGCCGCCGCAGCCGGGGCAGAACACGCCGGTGAGCTTGAGCAGGGGGCAGACGGGGTAGTGGCCGGGGTCGTTGGGGTCGACGGTGCCGACGTAGGCGAAGGCGCCGACGACGGCGGCAAGGATCCCGATGGGCGTGCCGAGCCGCCGTACCCGGCCGCTCCGGCCCTCCTGGTCTCCCTGGCCTGTCGGGCCGCCCACCCAGCCCGTCCGGCGTTTGAGGACGGAACCGGGGCTGTGGGCTCCGTGCACCTGCGAGGTTCCTTCGCCCGAGGGGCCGGCGGGCTGCGGGCTCTCCCCGCCGAGGGTTCCGTCCTCAAACGCCGGACGGGCTGGAATGGCGAGGGTCCCGTTCTCACGCGCCGGACGGGCTGGAATGTCCGGGGTCCCCGTGGCAAGGGTTCCGTCCTCAATCGCCGGACGGGCTGGGGTGTCCGGGGTCGGGCAGACCGTCAACGGTAGGTTCCAGGGGCCTACGCCCTGGGGGGCGGGGTCCGGGGGCTCGGGTGCGGCGGGGGTCGGGGTGGCGTCCACCCGGTGATTGTCTCCCGGCGACGCGAAAAGGCGCAGCCCCACCGGGGCTGCGCCTGTCTGCGTGTCGGTCGCCGGGACGGTCCGGCACCCCGGTCAGTGGGAGATCTGCGCCTGCCCGGCCCGCGCCCTGGCCTCGGCCATCTCGGCCGACTCCTTCTGCGCGCCGAGACCGGCGGCCCGCATGGCGAGGCCCACGAGTCCGCCGCCGAAGACCACGGCGACACCGACCCAGAAACCGAGCGGGTTGGCCGCGACCATGAAGACGCCTGCGACGCAGAAGCCGATGAACGAGATGATGACACCGGTCCAGGCGGCCGGGGTGTGTCCGTGGCTCGTGCCCGCCATGAGTTGCTCCTCGTTGGTGTTGCGCTGTGGGTGACGCTGTAGGTGGGGCCGCCGCCCGGGGGACGGCTCGGGTCCATTGTCCCGTACGGGGCCGCCGGGGGTGAGCGTGGGGTCACGCCTCGCGCGTCGGGTCCTCGCCGCGGTCCAGGGCCTTCCACAGGTCCTCGGGCCGGTCGGGGTCGGGCGCGGTGCGGGGCGCCCTGCCGGGGCGGGGGGTGCCGTCGCGCTCGTACTTTCCGGACATGGCCGGCCAGCGGCTGCCGTAACGCAGGGCGAGGAGCCCGGCCAGCAGGATCAGCAGGCCGCCGACGGCGGTGACGTACGGCCAGGCGGTGTGGCTGAGGGCGTGGATGGTGGCCGCCGCGTCGCCGGTGGTTCTGGCCGCCTCCTCGTCGAGGGCCGTGCTGTCGGACGCGCCGGCCCAGGCGCTGAGGGCGGCGCCGAGGCCGCTGAGGGCCAGGAGCGCGGCGACGACCCGGCGCCCCGCGCCGCGTACGGCGAAGACGGCGACGAGGGCGGCGAGCCCGACGATGGCGAGGGCGGCGGGAACGCCCGTGACGTCCCGGCCGTCGGCGGTCAGCGGCAGCGCGCCGCCGCCGGTGGCCGCCCGGCCCTCGGCCCAGGTCTGCCCGGAGGCGAGGAGGACGACGGTCGCGCCGGCCGCGCCCAGGAGCAGACCGGCCGCGAGGGAGCGGCGACCGTCTGCGGAGTCGGGCGCGGCGCCGGACGCGGAGTCGGCGGTACGGGCACGGGGCTGGGGTACGGGGACAGCACTCACGCCTTCCACTATCCCTTACCGGTTCAGCGGTCGTGGAGCCGGTTGGCCGTATGGACGGCGCGGAGCACGGCCGCCGCCTTGTTGCGGCACTCGGTGTCCTCGGCGACCGGGTCGGAGTCGGCGACGACACCCGCTCCGGCCTGCACGTACGCGGTGCCGTCGCGGAGGAGGGCGGTGCGGATGGCGATGGCGGTGTCGGAGTCCCCGGCGAAGTCGAGGTAGCCGACGCAGCCTCCGTACAGTCCGCGGCGGCTCGGCTCCAGCTCCTCGATGATCTGCATCGCGCGGGGCTTGGGGGCGCCGGAGAGGGTGCCCGCGGGGAAGCAGGCGGTGAGGACGTCGAAAGCGGTGCGGTCCTCGGTGACGCGGCCGGTGACGGTGGAGACGATGTGCATCACGTGGGAGTACCGCTCGATGGACATGAAGTCGACGACCTCGACGCTGCCCGGTTCGCAGACCCGGCCCAGGTCGTTGCGGCCGAGGTCGACGAGCATCAGGTGCTCGGCGCGCTCCTTGGGGTCGGCGAGCAGTTCCTCGGCGAGCGCCTGGTCCTCCTGCGGGGTGGCGCCGCGGTGCCGGGTTCCGGCGATCGGGTGGACCATGGCCCGGCCGTCCTCGACCTTGACGAGGGCCTCGGGGCTGGAGCCGACGACGTCGAACCCGTCGAAGCGGAAGAGATACATGTACGGGGACGGGTTGGTGGCCCGCAGGACCCGGTAGACGTCCAGGGCGCTCGCGGTGCAGGGGGTCTCGAAGCGCTGGGAGGGGACGACCTGGAAGGCCTCGCCCGCCCGGATGCGCTCCTTGATGTCGTCCACGGCGTCCTGGTAGGCCTCGCCGCCCCACAGGGCGGTGTACGGGGGCAGCTCGGACGGGGGCAGGGGGGCGGGGGCGTTCTCGACCGGGCGGCGCAGGTCGCGCTCCATCGCGTCGAGGCGGGCGACGGCGTCCGCGTGGGCCTCGTCGACGCCGGTGGCGAGGTCGTTGTGGTTGATCGCGTTGGCGATCAGCAGGACGGTGCCGTTCTGGTGGTCGAGGACGGCGAGGTCCGAGGTGAGGAGCATGGTCAGCTCGGGCAACTTCAGGTCGTCGCCACCGTGCTCGCCGATCTTCTCCAGGCGGCGCACGATGTCGTAGCCGAGGTAGCCGACCATGCCGCCGGTGAACGGCGGGAGGCCCTCGTCCACGACCAGGTCGCGCGGGGTGTGCAGGGTCTCGACGGTGGCGCGCAGCGCGTCCAGCGGGTCGCCGGCCACGGGGACGCCGACGGGCGGGGTGCCGAGCCAGTGGGCCGCGCCGTCGCGGGTGGTGAGGGTGGCGTCGCTGCGGACGCCGATGAAGGAGTACCGCGACCAGGTGCGGCCGTTCTCGGCGGACTCCAGCAGGAAGGTGCCGGGGCGTTCGGCGGCGAGCTTGCGGTACAGGCCGACCGGGGTGTCGCCGTCCGCGAGGAGGCGGCGGCTGACGGGGACGACGCGCCGGTCGACGGCCAGCTTGCGGAAGGTGTCGAGATCCATGGCCGGACCTTAGCTGTCGAGGAGGACGTCGGCGTCGAAGCAGGTGCGGTCGCCCGTGTGGCAGGCGGCGCCGGTCTGGTCGACCTTGACGAGGACGGTGTCGGCGTCGCAGTCCAGGGCGACGGACTTCACGTGCTGGACGTGGCCCGAGGTGTCGCCCTTGACCCAGTACTCCTGGCGGCTGCGCGACCAGTAGGTGCAGCGGCCCGTGGTGAGGGTGCGGTGCAGCGCCTCGTCGTCCATCCAGCCGAGCATCAGCACCTCACCGGTGTCGTACTGCTGGGCGATGGCCGGGACCAGGCCGTCGGCGCCGCGCTTGAGGCGGGCGGCGACGGCGGGGTCGAGACTGCCGACGGGTGGGGTGGGGCCGGGCGTGCTGGTCATGGACCCATTGTGCCGTGGCGCCAAGCGATTTCCGGCCGGACGTCCACTGGGCGGACATGCGGTGACGGTCGTACGCTGGCGGGCATGTCGACCCATGCGAAGCGTGAACGTCTTCTGCTCGCCGATCTGTTGGAAGCGGCCGGTCCCGAGGCCATGACCCTGTGCGACGGCTGGAAGACCCGCGATCTGGCCGCCCATGTGGTGGTCCGCGAACGCCGCGCGGACGCGGCGGGCGGGCTGCTGGTGAGTGCGCTGAAGGCCCGGCTGGAGCGGGTGCAGGCGGAGTTCGCGGCGAAGCCGTACGAGGAACTGATCCAGCTGATCCGGACCGGGCCGCCCCGGTTCTCCCCGATGTCCCTCAAGCAGATCGACGAGGCGGCCAACACGGTCGAGTTCTTCGTCCACGCGGAGGATGTGCGGCGGGCCCAGCCCGACTGGTCGCGCCGCGAGCTGGACCCGGTCTTCGCCGATGTGCTCTGGTCCCACACGGAGAAGACCTCCCGGCTGCTGGGCCGCAGGTCCCCGGTGGGGCTGGTGCTGCGCCGCCCGGACGGCCGGACGGCGGTCGCCCACAAGGGCACCCCGGTGGTGACGGTGACCGGGGAGCCGGCCGAGCTGCTGCTGTACGCGTTCGGCCGCCAGGACGCGGCGGATGTGCGGGTGGAGGGCGACGAGGCGGCGGTGGAGCGGCTGCGGAAGGCCGAGCTGGGGATGTGACGCGGGGCGCGTGACGGGGCCGGTGGTCCGGCGGGCATCCGGCCGGGGCCGCCACCCCCGGCCGGACGTTTACCGGGTCAGCGGGGCAGTTCCGCGCGGCGGAGTCCGGCAAGGGCGAGCCCCATCACGCCTCCGGACGCGCACACGGCCGCGCTGACCGCGAAGACCGGCCCGGTGCCCCAGAGGGCGACGGCGGCCCCGGTGGCGGGGTAGCTCAGCGGGGCGATGGCGTAGGTGAAGAACGTCGATACGGAGGTGACCCGGCCCAGGTACGCCGGGTCGGCGGCGGTCTGGACGAGGGCTCCGCACAGTGCCCCGGCCAGCCCGGCGGTGAGGCCGACGAACCCGGCGATCGCGGCGGCGAGGGCCACCGTGGGGACCTGGGCCAGGGCGGCGATGCCGATGGCGCCGACGAGCGCCATCAGGCACATCACGAGCCCGGCGCGCGGCACCCGGCCCCGGACGGCGAGGACGAGGGCGGAGCCGGCCGCCCCGCCGGCGAATCCGGCGACGATCCAGCCCATGCCGGCCGCGCCCCAGCCGCGCTGCTCGGAGAGCAGGATGAGCCCGAGGTTGAGCGGCCCGACGAAGCCGAGCTCGCTGAGGGCTATGACGAGCATCAGAGGGCCGAGCAGGGAGTGGCGGCGGATGTACCGGAGCCCGCCGACGAGGTCGTGCCAGGCGTTGGGGGTCTTCCCGGCGGCCGCTGCCTCACCGGAGGTCTCCGGCTCGGGCAGCGGTCTGATCCGCAGGCTCAGGAGCAGCGGCAGGGACAGGGCGAAGAGCACGCCAGCGGCGGCGAAGGCGAGCGAGGGGCCGCCGGTCGCCACGGCGACCCCGCCCATCGGCGCGCCGATGATCGAGGAGCCGCGCGCGGCCAGGGCCCGCAGGCCCTGGATCCGGGCGAGCTGGTCCGGGGTGCTGATCCGGGGCGGCAGCGCTCCGACGGCGGGCAGGAAGAGGGCGTCGACCGCACCGAAGAGCAGGGCGACGGCCACCAGAACGCCCACGGTGGGCGCGGTGAGGACCAGGATCGCGGCGAGCGCGAGGACCAGGACGGCGCGGGCGGCGTCGCTGCCGATGACGACACGGCGGGGCCCGAGCCGGTCCGCGAGCACTCCCCCGCCGAGCATGAGGAGGGCCCGGGGCAGGGAGCCGGCGGCGAGGACGAGGCCGGTGCCGGAGGCGCTGCCGGTACGGGCGGCGGCCCAGGCGAGGGCCATGAAGTAGACGCTGTCGCCGATCATCGACGCGGTGTACGCACCGAGCCAGCGGAGGACGTTCGGGTCGCGGTGTGCGGGGCGTTCGAGGGTTTCCACGGCGGGGGCGGTCATGGGTTCGTCCCTAAAGAGGTGAGGCGGTCCGGAGAGGCGGTGCAGGGCTCGGGGCTCACGGTCGGAAGGGGAATCCGTACGTGTGCAGGGCGACGCTCTCCCGGCCCTCCGTGTCGCCCGCGTCGTCGCGGGCGCGGCCCGCTTCCTCGTAACGGTCGATCAGCGCGCCCATTTCCCGGCTGAGGGCGGCCAGTTCCGCGGCGGTGAGCCTCAGGAGGTTCTCCGAGCTCCAGGAGGCGCTGCGCCATTCCGTGTCCCAGGTGTGCCGCGCTTCCTGGTGGGCGCGGTAGAGCTCGACGTGCTGGTCGAAGGACATGCGGTTGGCGGCGGCGTAGACGGCCGCCCTGTCCGGCGCGTCGTCGAAGTCCGAATCGCTGAAGGTCAGACCTCGGGAGGACGGCTGCCACCAGCGTTCCCGGCCGTCGGTGCCCTGGCCCTCGGCCGGTTCGATCAGTCCGTGGTCGGCGAGCTTGCGCAGGTGGTAGCTGACGAGGGAGACCGCCTCGTCGACCTGTTCGGCGAGCTGGGAGGCGGTGGCGGTGCGCTTGATGTGCAGGGCGCGGTAGAGCCTCAGGCGCAAGGGGTGGCCGATCGCCTTGAGGGTGTCGAGGTCGGAGACGCGGCGTCGTTCTTCACTGGGCATGACACGACCGTAGATGCACAGGAAAAGTTGCGCAAGAAGAATTGCACAATATTTGTTGTGGAGTTTTCAGGTGCTGCCGAGCAGCCGCCGCCCCGCCAGCGCGAGCGAGACCTCCACCGCGTCCCGGGGCCGGGTCAGACAGCGGCCGGTGAGCTGTTCGAAGCGGCGGAGGCGGTTGAGGACGGTGTTGCGGTGGCAGTACAGCCGCGCGGCCGCCCGCTGCGCCGAGCCGTCCGCGTCCAGCCAGGCGGTGAGGGTCTCCACGATGACGTCCCGGTCGGCGGGGTCCAGCCGGTCCAGCGGGCCCAGCACCCGGTCGGCGAGGGCTCCGGCGAGCGACGGGGACGACACGACCAGGGCGTCCGGGAGGTGCTCGTCGAGCAGGACGGTCCCCCCGGAGGCCGGGCAGGCGCGCAGCGCGGTCTCCGCCAGCCGCCGGGCGTCGCCGAGGGCGGCCAGGCCGTCCACGGCAGAGCCGATCCCGGCCCGGACCCCGGCCGGTACGTCCAGCGCGGCGGCCAGCTCGCTCAGCTCGCCGGGCGAGCCCGCCAGCGGCAGGATCGCGAACTCGGCGTCCTGGCCCGGATGCCAGAGCACCACCACCTCCGGGGCGGCAGGCAGCGTCAGCGCGGGGCGGGCGGCGGACCCGGGCCCGCGCGGGCCACCGGCCACCGCCAGCACCGCATACCGCCCCTGTTCCGGCAGCCCCAGCATCTCCGCCGCCTCCGCCAGGTCCGCGATGCGGGCGGTCCCGTCGAGCAGGGCGGCGACCATCAGGCGCTGGCGGTTCTCGCGGCGCCAGGACAGGCGTCGTTCGGCCTGCCGGTAGGCGTCCGCGACGACCGCGCAGTGCTCGTCGACGAAGTTCCACACATCGGCGGCGACATGGACGAGCAGCCGGATGTCGTCGGGGTCGCGGCGGGCGGTCTCGTCCACGAGGTCCTGCCAGACCATCGCGCCGCCCATCCGGAAGGCGTGCAGGACCGCGTCGAGCGGTACGCCCTGCTCGGCGCGGATCTCGCCGATCCAGCGGGAGGTGCGGTGGGCGGACTCGCGGAACTCGCGGGGCTGGATCAGGGAGCCGACGTTGTGCCGCAGCGAGTGGTGGACCTCCTGCCAGACCTCGGCCCGGTCGGAGTCGATCGCCGTCCGGTAGGCGGGCTCCTGGGCGTACAGGGCCTCGACGAGGCGGTCGGTGAGGGCGGGCAGCGACGCGACCAGGACCCGGGCGGCCCGGTGCAGCACCTCGACGGCCTCGCGGTCGGCCAGGGACCGGAAGCGGTGCGGCAACGGCGGTACCGGAGAGGGGCCGTGCAGCGCCCCGATCCGCGAACGTACGACCTGTGGCATGGCGGCCTCCACCGGGAATCGGCCGGCCGCGCGAGCGGCGGGCGCGGCGCACCGGCCCGGGCGGGGCGCGAGCGCGGCGAGACGATCCTGACGCCCGCAGAATGACATACCGCCCAGTCGGTACCTAGAGGTCTGCGCGGAACTCGTCATCACGGTCTCGCAACCCCCGGGGAGCGTTCGGCCCGGCGCCCCCGAGGGCACCGGGCCGAACGGTCAGCGGACCGGGTGACCCGCGTCCCGCAGCGCGCCCTTGACCTCGGAGATCCGCAGGTCGCCGAAGTGGAAGACGGACGCGGCGAGCACCGCGTCGGCGCCCGCCTCGATCGCCGGGGCGAAGTCGGCGAGTCGGCCCGCGCCGCCGGAGGCGATGACGGGGACGGTGACGTGCTTGCGTACCGCCTCGATCATCTCGGTGTCGTAGCCGTCCTTGGTGCCGTCAGCGTCCATCGAGTTGAGCAGGATCTCGCCCGCGCCCAGCTCGGCGGCCCGGTGGGCCCATTCGACGGCGTCGATGCCGGTGCCCTTGCGGCCGCCGTGGGTGGTGACCTCGAAGGTGCCCTCCGGGGTGCGGCGGGCGTCGACCGAGAGCACCAGGACCTGGCGGCCGAAGCGTTCGGCGATCTCGCGGATGAGGTCGGGGCGGGCGATGGCGGCGGTGTTGACGCCGACCTTGTCCGCCCCGGCGCGCAGCAGCTTGTCGACGTCCTCAGGCGTGCGGACGCCGCCGCCGACGGTGAGCGGGATGAAGACCTGCTCGGCGGTGCGGCGGACCACGTCGTACGTCGTCTCGCGGTCGCCGCTGGAGGCGGTGATGTCGAGGAAGGTCAGCTCGTCGGCGCCCTCGGCGTCGTACAGCTTGGCCATCTCGACGGGGTCGCCCGCGTCGCGCAGATTCTGGAAGTTGACGCCCTTGACGACCCGGCCGTTGTCGACGTCCAGGCAGGGGATGACCCGTACGGCGAGCGTCACTTCGCGCCTCCTCGGTAGGCCTCGACCTCGACCTCGACGACCAGGCTCGGGTCCACGAAACCGGACACAATGATCATCGAGGCGGCGGGGCGTACGGCGTCGAACAGCTCCTTGTGCGCGCGGCCGACCTCGTCCACGTCCCGGGCGTGCGTGATGTACATCCGGGTACGGACGACGTCCTCGCGGCCCAGGCCCACCTGCTCCAGCGCCGAGAACGCGACGTCGAAGGCCGTGACGGTCTGCTCGTACGGGGAGCCCGCGGAGATCTGGCCGTTGACGACCGAGGTGCAGCCGGCCACCAGGACGAGCCCGTTGGGAAGCTCCACCGCGCGCGAGTAGCCGAACCTCTCCTCCCAGGGGGCGCCGGTCGAGATCCGGCGCACAGCGGAAGCGGCGTCCGTCATACGGCGACCGCCTTGAGCGCCTCTTCCAGCGTGAACGCCTTCGCGTACAGCGCCTTGCCGACGATCGCGCCCTCGACGCCTTCGGGGACGAGGAGGGAGATCGCACGGAGGTCGTCCAGCGACGAGACTCCGCCGGAGGCGACGACCGGGCGGTCGGTGACGGCGCAGACATCGCGCAGGAGGCCCAGGTTGGGGCCTTCCAGGGTGCCGTCCTTGGCGATGTCGGTGACGACGTACCGCGCGCAGCCCTCGGCGTCGAGGCGGGCCAGCGTCTCGTAGAGGTCGCCGCCGTCGCGGGTCCAGCCGCGGCCGCGCAGGGTGGTGCCGCGGACGTCGAGGCCGACGGCGATCTTGTCGCCGTGCTCGGCGATGACCTTGGCGACCCACTCGGGGGTCTCCAGGGCGGCGGTGCCGAGGTTGACGCGGCGGCAGCCGGTGGCGAGCGCGGCCTCCAGCGAGGCGTCGTCGCGGATGCCGCCGGACAGCTCGACCTTGATGTCCATGGCCCCGGCGACCTCGGCGATCAGGGCGCGGTTGTCGCCCGTGCCGAAGGCGGCGTCCAGGTCGACGAGGTGCAGCCACTCGGCGCCGGCGGACTGCCAGGCGAGGGCGGCCTCCAGCGGGGAGCCGTAGGAGGTCTCGGAGCCGGACTCGCCGTGGACGAGGCGCACGGCCTGCCCGTCACGGACGTCGACGGCGGGGAGCAGTTCAAGCTTCGGCATTACAGCGTCTCGATCCAGTTGGTCAGCAGCTGGGCGCCGGCATCGCCGGACTTCTCGGGGTGGAACTGGGTGGCCCACAGCGCGCCGTTCTCCACGGCGGCCACGAACCGTTCGCCGTGCGTGGACCACGTGACCTTGGGGGCACGGATCTTGGCGTTGGTGACTTCGAGGGTCCACTCGTGCGCCGCGTAGGAGTGCACGAAGTAGTAGCGGGCCTCGGGGTCCAGACCGGCGAAGAGCCGGGAGTCCTCGGGGGCGTCGACGGTGTTCCAGCCCATGTGCGGGACGACGTCGGCCTTCAGGGGGCCGACCGTGCCGGGCCACTCGTCCAGGCCCTCTGTCTCCACGCCGTGCTCGATGCCGCGCTCGAAGAGGATCTGCATGCCGACGCAGATGCCCATGACGGGGCGGCCGCCGGCCAGCCGGCGGCCGACGATCCAGTCGCCGCGGGCCCGCTTCAGCCCCTCCATGCAGGCGGAGAACGCGCCGACGCCGGGGACGAGCAGCCCGTCGGCGTTCATCGCGCGGTCGTAGTCGCGGGTGATCTCGACGTCCGCGCCGACGCGGGCGAGGGCCCGCTCCGCGGACCGGACGTTGCCGAAGCCGTAGTCGAAGACGACGACCTTCTTCTGGTTCTCACTCATGACGTACCCGCTCTCAGTCCCACAGTCCCTGGATCCGCAGGATGCCTGCCACCAGGCACATCACGGAGCCGATCGACAGCAGCACGATGACGCCCTTGGGCATCCCCTGCTTGGCGAAGGAGTAGACGCCTCCGGCCAGGAAGAGGCCGACGACGATCAGGATGGTGCTGAGGCCGGTCACAGGGCGCCCTTCGTGGAGGGCAGGATTCCGGCGGCGCGCGGGTCGTGCTCGGAGGCGTAGCGCAGGGCGCGGGCGAGCGCCTTGAACTGGCACTCCACGATGTGGTGGGCGTTGCGCCCGTACGGGACGTGGATGTGCAGGGCGATCTGCGCCTGGGCGACGAAGGACTCGAAGATGTGGCGGGTCATCGTCGTGTCGTAGGTCCCGATCATGGGGGCCATGTTCTCCGGCTCGGTGTGCACCAGGTAGGGGCGGCCGGAGAGGTCGACGGTGACCTGGGCGAGCGACTCGTCCAGCGGGACGGTGCAGTTGCCGAAGCGGTAGATGCCGACCTTGTCGCCGAGGGCCTGCTTGAAGGCGGCGCCGAGCGCGAGCGCGGTGTCCTCGATGGTGTGGTGGGTGTCGATGTGCAGGTCGCCCTCGGTCTTGACCGTGAGGTCGAAGAGGCCGTGGCGGCCGAGCTGGTCGAGCATGTGGTCGTAGAAGCCGACCCCGGTGGCGACATCGACCTTTCCGGTGCCGTCGAGGTTGATCTCGACGAGCACGGACGTTTCCTTGGTGGTGCGTTCCACGCGGCCTACGCGGGGGCTCATGCGTCGTGCTCCTTCTTGAGTTCGCGTACCGCATCGAGGAACGCGTCGTTCTCTGCCGGGGTGCCCGCGGTGACCCGCAGCCAGCCCGGTACGCCGTTGTCCCGGACCAGGACGCCCTTGTCGAGGATGCTCTGCCAGACGGCGTGGCTGTCGTCGAAGCGGCCGAACTGGACGAAGTTGGCGTCCGAGTCGGTGACCTCGTAGCCGGCGGCGCGCAGCTCGGCCACCAGCCGGTCGCGCTCGCTCTTGAGCTGCGCGACGTACCCCAGCAGCGTATCGGTGTGCTCCAGGGCGGCGAGCGCGGTGGCCTGGGTGATGGAGGAGAGGTGGTACGGGAGCCGCACCAGCTGGACCGCGTCGACCACGGCCGGGTCGGCGGCGAGGTAGCCGAGGCGCAGCCCGGCCGCGCCGAACGCCTTGGACATGGTCCGCGAGACGATCAGGTTGCGGCGGCCCTCGATCAGCGGGAGCAGCGAGGGCCGGTGGCTGAACTCGCCGTACGCCTCGTCGACGACGACGATCGATGGCCCGGCGGCCTGGGCGGCGTCGTACAGGGCGAGGACGGTCTCGGCCTCGACGGCGGTGCCCGTGGGGTTGTTGGGCGAGGTGATGAAGACGACCTCGGGGCGGTGCTCCGCGATGGCGGCGCGGGCGGCGTCCACGTCGATGGTGAAGTCGTCGTTGCGCGGCCCGGAGATCCAGCCGGTGCCGGTGCCCCGGGAGATCAGGGCGTGCATCGAGTACGAGGGTTCGAAGCCGATCGCGGTGCGGCCGGGCCCGCCGAAGGTCTGGAGCAGCTGCTGAAGGACCTCGTTGGAGCCGTTGGCGGCCCAGACGTGGGCGGCGGTCACCTCGTGCCCGGCGGTCCGGGTGAGATAGCGGGCCAGCTCGGTACGGAGTTCGACGGCGTCCCGGTCGGGGTAGCGGTTGAGGCCGCGGGCGGCCTCGCGGACCCGCTCGGCGATCCGCTCGACCAGGGCCTCGGGCAGCGGATACGGGTTCTCGTTGGTGTTGAGGCGTACGGGGACGTCGAGCTGGGGCGCTCCGTACGGGGACTGGCCGCGCAGTTCGTCGCGGATGGGGAGCTCGTCCCAGGGGTTACGGGGGGTGGTGCTGCCGTTCGTCACTGCTGCGGGACCTTCCAGCCGAACCTTGCCTTCAACGCGGCGCCGTGGGCGGGGAGGTCCTCCGCCTCGGCGAGGGTCACGACATGGTGGGTGACCTCGGCGAGCGCGTCGCGGGTGTAGTCGACGATGTGGATGCCGCGCAGGAAGGACTGCACGGACAGGCCCGAGGAGTGGCAGGCGCAGCCGCCGGTGGGCAGGACGTGGTTGGAGCCGGCGCAGTAGTCGCCGAGCGAGACGGGCGACCAGGGGCCGACGAAGATCGCTCCGGCGTTGCGGACCCGGTCGGCGACGGCGGCCGCGTCGGCGGTCTGGATCTCCAGGTGCTCGGCGCCGTACGCGTCGACGACCTTGAGGCCGTCCTCGATCGAGGAGACCAGGACGATCGCGGACTGACGGCCGGCGAGCGCGGGCTCGATGCGGTCGGCGATGTGCTTGGTGGCGGCGACCTGGGGAATCAGCTCCGCCTCGGTGGCGGCGGCCAGCTCCTCGGAGTCGGTGACCAGGACGGCGGCGGCCATCGGGTCATGCTCGGCCTGGCTGATCAGGTCGGCGGCCACGTGCACCGGGTCGGCGGTGGCGTCGGCGAGGATCGCGATCTCGGTGGGCCCGGCCTCGGCGTCGATGCCGATACGGCCCTTGAGGAGGCGCTTGGCGGCGGCGACGTAGATGTTGCCGGGGCCGGTGACCAGGTTGACCGGGGCACAGTCCTCGGTGCCGTACGCGAACATCGCGACGGCCTGGGCGCCCCCGGCCGCGTACACCTCGTCCACGCCGAGCAGGGCGCAGGCGGCGAGGATCGTGGGGTGCGGGAGGCCGCCGAAGTCCTTCTGCGGCGGGGAGGCGACGGCGACGCCCTCGACGCCCGCCTCCTGGGCCGGGACGACGTTCATCACGACGGAGGACGGGTAGACCGAGCGGCCGCCGGGGACGTAGAGCCCGACGCGCTCGACGGGGACCCACTTCTCCGTGACGGTGCCGCCGGGGACGACCTGGGTGGTGTGCGTGGTGCGGCGCTGCTCGCGGTGGACGAGGCGGGCGCGGCGGATCGACTCCTCCAGCGCGGCGCGGACGGCCGGGTCCAGCTCCTGAAGAGCCTTCGCCAGGGCCTCGGCGGGCACCCGGACCGACTCGATCCGGACACCGTCGAGCTTCTCCCCCCAGTCGATCACTGCCGCGGAGCCACGATGGCGTACGTCCTCGCAGATGGGCCGCACCGTCTCCAGGGCGGCTTCCACGTCGAACTCGGCACGGGGCAGCAGGTCGCGCAGGGCTCCACCCTCGGGGAGGGCGTCGCCGCGCAGATCGATTCGAGAGATCACACGGCAATTCTCTCAGACCGTCCGGAGCGTCCGGTCGCCCGTATCACTGGCTGATACCGGTCGTCCGCACCACTGACTGATACGTGTCTCGGCCATGTCCGGCTGTCACTGCTGACCGCTGGCTTTCCCGGCGTCACACCAGGGCATAACGGCTCTACGGCATGTGTGCCCACGAGGGCACGGCGGCAGCGCTACAGCATGTGTGCACGGAGGGAGCGGCCGTGACCGAGCCGCAGGGAAGCGATATCCCGGACGGCCTCAGCGCAGCGGAGCTGGGCATGTGGCAGTCCTTCCGCAACGGGACCACCTACGACTTACGTACCTACGACACGACCCGCAACGACCCGTTCGCCCCGCAGGCGTGGGGGCCCGAGCGGAGCGTCGGCGCGCGCACGGTGGCGCGGCTGCTGCTGGACGGACCGCCGGCCCGGCCGGGCCGGGTGGCGGCGCTGAAGCTCCGGGGGGTGCGGATCACCGGGAAGCTGGATCTGGCGGGCGGCCGGGTCTCGCCGTACGTGGAGCTGACCGGCTGCCGTTTCGAGCAGGAGGTGGTGCTCCCCGAGTGCCATTTCACGACGCTGCGGCTGGTGGGCTGCGCGCTGCCCCGGCTGGAGGCGGCGCGTCTCCAGACCGAGGGCGATCTGCATCTGCCGCGCTGCCGGATCGACCGGGGCATCCGGCTGACCGACGCCCAGATCGGCACGGATCTGCTGATCAACCAGCTCAGCGTCGGCCCGGACCGGCACGGGCGGGCCATCGTCGGGGACGGCATGACGGTCGCGCAGGACCTCCAGGCCGAGATGATCGAGACCCTGGGCGAGCTGAGCCTGCGCGGCACGAAGGTGGGCGGTTCGCTGAGCCTGCGCGGCAGCCGGCTGCGCGCCGCGGAGGACCGGCGCGCGCTGAACGCCCCGCAGCTGACGGTGGAGCGCACGCTCTACATGACCGAGGCGTGGGTGAGCGTCGACACGGGGAACCAGGGCACCACTCCCCCGTACGGCGTGGTCTACGCCCCGACCCCGGCGCGCGGCACCCGCTCGCAGATCTTCGAGAGCAGGGGCGGGGTGCGGCTGGACGACGGGCGGTTCGGGGACGCGGTGGACCTGCACAAGGCGCGGTTCACGCTGACCCGGCAGGAGGAGCTGTCGCTGCGCCGGATCGTCACGCCGGAGCTGCGGTTCAACGCGGAGCGCCCGGAGGAGGGGCGGGTCGTGCTGAACGGCGCGAAGGTGGTGACCCTGATCGATCTGTCGACGAGCTGGCCGGGCCCCGGGGGCCTGGCGATGGGCGGTTTCGTCTACGAGAACCTCGTCCCCTACGGCCACTTCCCGCTCTCCCGGCGGCTGGAGTGGGTGCAGGCCGCGACCCCGGAGTACGTCCCCGAGCCGTACGAGCGGCTGGCCACGGTGATGCGCAGCTGCGGGGAGGACGCGGACGCGCGCGAGGTGCTGCTCGCCAAGCAGCGCCGCCGCCGCGAGACGCTGCCGCCCGCGGCGAAGGCCTGGGGGTACCTCCAGGACTGGACGGTGGCGTACGGCTACCGGCCGGGGCGGGCCGCGGTGTGGATGGCGGTGCTGTGGGCGGCGGGTACGGCGGCGTTCGCGCAGCACGCCCCGCCCTCGATCAAGGACGACGAGTCCCCGATGTGGAACCCCGCGCTGTACGCGCTGGATCTGCTGATCCCGGTGATCAACCTCGGGCAGGACGGCTACTGGCGGATGGAGGGCGCCTGGCAGTGGGCCGCGGCCGCTCTGGTGCTCGTGGGGTGGATTCTGGCCACCACGGTGGCTGCGGGGGCGTCCCGGATGCTGCGCAGGGGCTGACCGGGAAGCGGGGCGGGATGCCGTACGGGGACCGGCCCGGAAGCCTCGTCCGTACGTCCACGGGCGGCCGGCCCCTCGGTCCGGCCGCCCCTGCTCCCCGTGACCACTGGGACGGAAGAGGCCCCCGGGTGGATGCAATCAAGCCAATGACGGGCATTTCCTTTGCCCTTTCTTGACCAGGCCCGATACAACCCCTTCACTCGGCACAGAAGCTTCACAGCACGCCTCTGGCGCGGCCCTCACCAGCGCTTTTCAATGGTCTGCACCATGGCTTTCCTTCGCGCTCTGCTCAGTACCGCGCGCATGATCCGGCACAGCCCTCCGCTGTCCGCCGGACGGTCCGCGGATGACGCGGTGCTGCTCGACGCCCCCGACGAGCGGCTCTCTCCCGCGTTGGTCGCCGCTGCCCTGGGCGACTACGAACCGGCCGCCAAGCTGCTCGCCACCACCCGGGACGCCGCCGACTGGGAGAACCGGGACCGCTATCTCGGGCGGCTCGTCGCCTTCGCCCGCGGCCGGGACGGCTGGCTGGTCGACTGGCTGGCCGCCGCTCCCCGCGATCCGGACGCGCTGCTGGTCAAGGCGGAGCTGTCGGTCCGCCGGGCCTGGGAGTCGCCCGCCCGCGCGGAACGGCTCCGCGAGGTCGGCCCGCTGATCACCGCGGCCGCCGAGGCGGACCCGCGCGACCCGGTGCCGTGGCGCCTCGCCCTGGACCACGCGCGCGGCACCCACGCCACGCACACCGCCTTCGAGTCGCTGTGGGAACAGGCCGTACGGCGCTCCGCGCACCACTACGGCTGCCATGTGGCGGCGCTGCGCTATCTCTCGGCCGCCTGGTACGGCTCGCACCGCGAGTGCTTCGACTTCGCCGAGCAGGCCGCGGCGGATGCGCTGCCCGACTCGCTGGTGCAGGCCCTGCCCGCCCGGGCGGCCTTCGCGCTGCTCCTGGACACCCAGGCGGCGGGCCGGACCACCTCCGTACTGGAGGAGCGGATCGACGCGGCGGCCGATCTGGGGATCAGGCTCTCCGCCGCCTACCGGCCCGGCGATCCCTGGCCGGCCGAGGTCCGCAACCTCCTCGCGTACGTCCTGCTCGCCCGGGACCGCTGGGCGGAGGCGCTGCACCAGTTCAACCTGATCGGGCAGCACGCGACGTCGTTCCCGTGGTCGTCGGTGTCCGAGGACGCGCTCGGCCGGTTCCTGGACGCGCGGGACGGCGCACGCCTCCAGGTGGCCTCCCTGACCCCGCTGCGCGACCGGGCCGGTCACGGCCGCCCCAGGGGCCATTACGCTTGAGCGTTGTGACCACCGCCCGCCTTCCCCTTTTCCCGCTCAACGCGGTGCTGTTCCCCGGCCTGGTGCTGCCGCTCAACGTGTACGAAGAGCGATATCGCGCCATGATGCGGGAGCTGCTGAAGAGCGACGAGGACGAACCTCGCCGCTTCGTCGTGGTCGCGATCCGCGACGGCCGCGAGATCGCCCCGACGGCCACCGGCATGCCGGACACGGTCGCGACGGCCACACCCGCCGAGCGCGCCCCGGCGGACGGCTTCGGCCCCGACCCGATCCAGACCTTCCACCGGGTCGGCTGCGTCGCCGACGCGGCGACGGTCCGCGAGCGCGCCGACGGCAGCTTCGAGGTCCTGGCCACCGGCACCACCCGGGTCAGGCTGATCTCCGTCGAGACGGACGGCCCGTATCTGACCGCCGAGGTCGAGGACCTGGCCGAGGAGCCGCCCGCCGGGGACGAGGCCGACGAGGCCGGAGCCCTGGCGGAGGGCGTGCTGCGCGCGTTCCGCTCGTACCAGAAGCGGCTGGCCGGGGCGAGCGAACGCTCGCTGGCGACCGGCGCGGACCTCCCCGACGATCCGTCGGTGATCTCCTACCTGGTCGCGGCGGCCACGGTCCTGGACGTCCCCACCAAACAGCGCCTGCTCCAGGCCCCGGACACCGCGACCCGGCTGCGCGAGGAGCTGACGCTGCTGCGCAAGGAGACGGCGGTCATCCGGCATCTGCCCTCGCTGCCCGCGACGGACCTGACGCGGGCCCCCACCCACCCCAACTGACGAGGACCGGCCCCCGTTGGCGAAGAAGCCGAAGAAGAACCAGCCGGGCGGCACCCCCGCCACGGTCGCCCTGACCGCGGCGGGCACCGCGTTCACGGTCCACGCGTACGACCACGACCCGGCGTCCCCGTCCTACGGCGAGGAGGCGGCCGAGGCCCTGGGCGTCTCCCCCGACCGGGTCTTCAAGACCCTCGTCGCGGACGTCGACGGCACACTGACGGTCGCGGTGGTCCCGGTGGCCGGCTCCCTGGACCTCAAGGCGCTGGCAGCGGCGGTGGGCGGCAAACGCGCCACGATGGCGGACCCGGCGGCGGCGGAACGCACGACGGGCTACGTCCGGGGCGGCATCTCCCCACTGGGCCAGCGCAAGCGCCTGCGCACGGTACTGGACGCGTCGGCGCGCGCCCACGTCACGATCTGCGTATCGGCGGGGCGGCGGGGCCTGGAGGTGGAGCTGTCCGCGACGGATCTGGCGGGGCTGACGGGGGCGACGTTCGCGGAGATCGCGCGCGCCTGAAGATGTCCTCAATCGCCGGACGGGCTATTTATAGCCCCTCCGGCGATTGAGGAGCGGGGTCCGGGGCAGCGCCCCGGTTTCGGGAAGGGGCGGGTAGGGGAACAAGCCCGCCGCAGGCGCCCCCTACGCCGACCCGCCCCCACCCGCGGACGCCGAGCCCGACGCCCCAGGCCCCGCCAGAGGCCCCTGCACCGGCCCCCCGTAATACCCCCAGTCCGGCTCCACATCCCGCGGCCCGAACGCCGCCGTCAGCAGCAGATGAACCCCCATCGCCGCGAACGGCCAGGCCAACACCGCCACCCACACCGTGTTCAGCTCCAGCGGCGCGTCGAACGTCACGCCCTGTCCCGCCTCCCGGGCCCGCCCCACCACGTCGGACGACGGCCCCAGCCAGACGCCGACCCGCCACGCGATCAGCGAGGCGAGCAGCGCGCCCAGCGCCAGACCGGCGACCACGAGAACGCCCCCGCGGCGCAGCCGCCAGAAGACGAGGGCCGCCGAGAGCGCGCCGAAGCCGATGGCCAGCAGGACGAAGGTGCCCTCGGCCCCGATCGCCTCCTCGCCCTCGCTGTTCTTGAGGAAGACCGCCGTGTCGTCGGAGACCAGCGGAACACGCGGCGCGAGCCACAGCCACAGCAGCCCGAGCGCGATGCCCGAGACCGCGACCAGAACGGCGACGACAGCGGCCTGACGGAGCTCCGTGGCCATGTCCGGGTCGTCCGGGGCACCCGAGTAGGGCACGAGGTGGGAGCCCGAGGGCGGGGCCTGCCAGGGATCGTGGGGGCCGGGCTGGTGAGGCGGCGTCAGAGGTGCGGTCACCGTGCCATCGTGCCAGGCCACCCTGTGCGGCGCCTCACCGGATACCGCACCCGCCTCACGCGGCCGACCGCACCCGACGGAAGCCGCAGCCCCCTACCGTACGGCCGCCCGCCGATACGCCCACGTCGCCACCGCCAGCGAGAGCACCCCCACCGCCGCGCAGATCGCGAGGAAGAACGCGATGATCCCCCAGTCCGGGCGGGCGTCGAAGGACCGGGCCAGCGCCTCGACCCCGTACGTCGAGGGCAGCAGGTCACGCGCCCACTGCACCGGCTCCGGCAGCCGCTCGGCCGGCAGCACCCCGAGGAGCAGGGCCGCGGACATCCCCAGCTGGCCCAGCAGGGTCGCCAGCTCCGGGCGCGGGGCGAGCAGCCCGAGGGCTGCGCCGAGCCCGGCCAGGGCGGCACCGGAGAGCGGGATGACGGCGACCAGGACCCACAGATGCGTCATCGGCAGCTGGAACAGCACGCTTCCGGTGATCGCGGTGAAGACCGTGCCGGGCACGGTGAACGAGGCGTACGCGGCGGCCGCCCCGAGCACCACCGCGGCGGGCGGCACCGGCAGGGTGGCGTAGTGGTCGAGCCCGCCGCTCGCCCGCAGCTGCCCGAAGTACTGGGCGAGCAGGTTGAGCGCGACGAACGCGACGACCAGGACGCTGGATCCCGCGACCACAGCACGCGCCTCCGCACCCCCGTCCACGACGCCCCGCATCAGGATCATGATCCCGACGGACTGGAAGGTCGCCACGAAGAGCAGCGGAATCCGGGCGACGCGCGCCCGGGAGAGCTGGGCGCGGTAGACGGCGGCCAGCGAGGGCAGCAGCCGGGCGCGCGGGGCGAGGGGCGCCTCGACCGTACAGGCGGGACCGGAGCCGGAGGGGCCGGGCGCGGGCCGGGCACGCGTCCCCGCGGTCCTGGCCGGAATGATGCTCGTCACCTGAGGCCGCTCCCCCTCAACACATCCACAGACACATCCACCATGGCGAACCCGTCCGGCAGCACGTCCGGACCGTCACCCCTGTCGAGTACGTCCACCGCTCCCGACGCGTTCACGCTCCCCCCGACACGTACGCCTCTCACACCCCTCACCCCTTCACCAGCCCCTCGGTCGCGTCGCCGGCGTCTCCCCCGAGCGCGAGGTAGACATCCTCCAGGCTGGGGGTGGCCAGGGTGAAATCGTCGAGCGCGGCGAAGGCCGCGCCGCCCGTGACCGCGGCGACCGCGGCCCGTGCCTCGTCCGGCCCGAGCCGCAGCGCCCAGCGCCGTCCGGACTCCTGGGCGGACGCCCGCAGCGCCGCCACCTCGGGGACGTCCAGCGGGGCCCGCTCGCGCCAGACCAGCTCGACGCGGACCTCCCCGGCGACCCGTTCCTTGAGCCCGGCGGGGGTGTCGCAGGCGATGACGCGGCCGCGTTCGAGGACGGCGACCCGGTCGAGGACGGTCTCGGCCTCGATCACGTTGTGGGTGACCAGCAGGACCGTGGCCCCGCGCTCCGCCCGGCGGCGGTCGACGGCGGCCCAGACGGCGCGGCGGGCGACCGGGTCCATGCCGGTGGTCGGTTCGTCGAGGACCAGGACGGGCCGGTCGCCGACCAGGGTGGCGGCGAAGCAGGCGAGCCGGCGCTGACCGCCGGAGAGCTTCTTCAGGGGCCGCCCGGCGATCGCGGTGAGGCCCAGCTCCTCCAGGACGGCGTCGCGCTCGGCGCGGGCGTCCCGCACGGAGAGACCGCGCAGCCGGCCGGTGGTCTCGGCGGCGAGCGAGACGGTCAGTTCGTCGAGGGCGGTGGACTCCTGCCCGAGGTAGCCGATCAGCCGGGAGGCCCGCTCGGGGTGGCGTACGAGGTCGTGGCCCAGCACCTCGACGCTGCCGGAGTCGGGCCGCATCAGCCCGGTGAGCTGGCGCACCAGGGTGGACTTGCCGGCGCCGTTGGGGCCGAGCAGTCCGAAGATCTCGCCGCGCTCGACGTCCAGGCAGATGCCGTCCGTGGCGCGGACCTCGGGTGTCGCGGGCGCGCCCCGGCGGCCCCGGGTCGCGGGGTAGGTCTTGACCAGATCGCGCACCGCGCACACGGTGCCGGTGTCCCGCTGCGCCTGTGCTGTGCCCGTACTCACGAGGTATGAGGGTACGGGGTCACATGCCCCGGTTCGCGCCCGGGGCCGCTCCGCGTCGCCTCCCGGACGGACGGCGGCTCCCCCGTCCGCTCCCCGCCTACTCCCGCGCCTGCTCCCCCGCCGGTACGTGCTCGGCGGCGGCCCGTACGTCGATCTCCCGCCAGAAGCCGGCCCGGATCGCGTAGCGGTCGTGCTCGTCGATCTGGTCGTCCTTGTGGGCGAGGAGTCCGAAGCGGGCCGCGTACCGCAGGAGTTCGCCGTCGATGCGGTGCGGGATGCGCGGGTACATGGTGGAGAGCTTCTGGAGGTGGACGGAGTCCGGGAGGCGTTCCATCCAGCGGCGGGCGAAGACCTGGCCCACTTCGAAGGGGTCGCCGCCGACGGTGGTGATGTCCTCCTCCCGGTCGGCCCAGCGCTGTTCGGCGCTGGTGACCTGGGCGAGGGTCGGCAGGGACGCGGTCTCGGCGGGCTCGCCGAGGGCGCCGCCGCGCTCCACCCACCCCTTGTCGGAGGACCAGCGCAGCGTGGCGCCCGCGGGCTGGGCCGGCTGCTGGCGGTCCGGGTGGGCGGCGTGGGCGCGCAGCGCGGCCAGGTCCTTGGGGGTCGGCACGCCTTTGTGGCCGGTGGCGGCGGGCGTGCCGGTGGCGGCGGGCGCGCTCTCGGCCGGATCCGGTGCGCTCGGCCGGGCGGCGGCGGCCTGGGCCGCCTCGGAGGCGCGTTCGGCGGAGGCGGCGAGGGCGGCCTCGGGCAGCGGCGCGGAGAGGATCGCGGCGATTTCGGGGCGGGTCGTAGGCTGCGGGGCGCAGGCGCCGCCGAGGTCCTTGGCGCGTACGGCCTTGGTGATCCAGGCCCGGTCGAGGACGCGCCGTTCGTCGGCCTCGGCGACGAGGTCCTCGGACTGGTTGTAGTCGCCGTCGGCGGCCTGCACGGCCCAGAGGTGGACGGCGACCCCGTGTTCCTTGGCGGACATCAGGCCGGGCAGCAGATCGCCGTCGCCGGTCACCAGGACCACGTCGGAACAGGCCCGGTTCCTGGCCAGTTCGGTGAGCTCGGCGTGCATGGCGGCGTCGACGCCCTTCTGGGCCCACCGTCCGTCGCTGCGGGTCAGAGCGCCCAGCCGTACGGTCACCCGGGGCATCACGCGGAGCCGGCGGTGCTCGGGCTGGGGCACCCGGTCGGGGGCGCCGTCGAACCAGTAGATGCGCAGCAGGGGCTGCTGGGTGTCGGCCTCGGCCCGTTCGCGCAGGCCCTGGATGAGGGCGGCGTGGTCGACGGTGATGCGGGAACGGGCGGGCTCTCCGGCCAGCAGACTCGCGGCTGCGCCCAGCAGGTAGCCGGCGTCCACCAGGACGACGCAACGGTCCACGCGTTCCACCCTCTTCCAGAACTCGGGAACGGTTCGGCGGCCCGCCCCTCGATGACCGGGTCCGCTTGCTCAGGGTTTCCTTCGAGTCTGCCCGACCACGCAGGGGTTAACGGCCGGAACTGGATCATCGGCGTGGCGGATCCGGAAAGGAAGAGGAAAAGGAAGCGGAAAGGACGGGAGAAGGCGCATGGAAAGGGGCGGATGGGGCCCGCGGAACGGGGGCCACCGTGGAAACCGCTACGCACGGTAATGATCCAACATGCGGCGTTTGCGGCGCTATGTGAGTCTGACAGCGGTCCTGGCCCCCCAGGATTCCCCACAGGAGGCAATTCACCATGGCCAAGAACAAGAACCGCAAGCAGGGCAGCCAGCACGACCGCGCGTCCGCGTCGGAGCGTAGCGCGGAGCAGGCCAAGTCGACGGCGTTCGAGTCCCAGAACCAGTCGCAGGCGCAGGCCCAGGGCAGCCCGTCCGACGTGGCGCGCAAGCATCAGCGACGCTTCGGCCACAACTGACCCGTCGGCCGCTTGCGGTAGTGACAGGCGTTCAAAAGACAGCGAGAGGGGCGTCCCGCGCAGGCGGGGCGCCCCTCTCGTCGTTGTACGGATGATCCGCCCGGCTCAGCCGGCCAGGCAGGACGGGCCGAGCAGCACCTTCAGGTCGCCGAAGAGCGCCGAGTCGGCCTTGACCCGGTGCCGGTCCAGGCGCAGGACGGTGGTCTTGCTGGGGCCCTGGAGCTTGATGCGTACCTCGGTGTCGCCCCGGTGGTGGCTGAGCACCTCGCCGAGCCGGCTGACCATAGGCGGGGTGATCTTCACGGTGGGGATGGTGAGGACGACGGGTGCGTTGGTCCCGGCGTTGGAGATGTCGGGGACCTGCATCTCCATGGCGACCAGCCGGGGCACGTCCTCGCGCTTGTCGAGGCGTCCCTTGACGAAGACGACGGTGTCCTCGACGAGCTGGGTGGAGACCAGCTGGTAGGTGGCAGGGAAGAACATGCACTCGATGGAGCCCGCCAGGTCCTCCACGGTGGCGATGGCCCAGGCGTTGCCCTGCTTGGTCATCTTGCGCTGGAGGCCGGAGATGATGCCGCCGACGGTGACGACCGAGCCGTCGCTGTAGTCGCCGCCCATGAGCTGGGAGATCGAGGCGTCGGCCTTGTCGGACAGCACGTGTTCCAGCCCGAAGAGCGGGTGGTCGGAGACGTACAGGCCGAGCATCTCCCGCTCCTGGGCGAGCAGGTAGGCCTTCTCCCACTCGACGTCGGAGAACTCCACGTCCAGGCCGAAGCCCGGCTCGTCGCTCTCCTCCTCGCCCATGCCGCCGAAGAGGTCGAACTGTCCCTCGGCCTCCTTGCGCTTGACCTGCACCACGTTGTCGATCATCGGTTCGTGGTGGGCGACGAGGCCCTTGCGGGTGTGGCCCATCTCGTCGAAGGCACCGGCCTTGATGAGCGATTCGACGGTGCGCTTGTTGCAGACGACCGCCTCGACCTTGTCCAGGAAGTCGGGGAACGTGCTGTACTTCCCCTTCGCCTTGCGGGACCGGATGATCGAGTCGACGACGTTCTGGCCGACGTTGCGGATGGCGGTCAGGCCGAAGAGGATCACGTCGTCGCCCTGGGCGGCGAAGTTGGAGAGCGACTCGTTGACGTTGGGCGGGAGCACCTTGATGCCCATGCGGCGGCACTCGTTGAGGTAGACCGCGGACTTGTCCTTGTCGTCCTTGACCGAGGTCAGCAGGGCGGCCATGTACTCGGCGGGGTAGTTCGCCTTGAGGTAGGCGGTCCAGTAGGTGACCAGGCCGTACGCCGAGGAGTGCGCCTTGTTGAACGCGTATCCGGCGAACGGCACCAGGACGTCCCACAGCGCCTTGATCGCCTCGTCGGAGAAGCCCTTCTCCTTGGCGCCCTTCTCGAAGAGGACGAAGTTCTTCGCCAGCTCCTCGGGCTTCTTCTTGCCCATCACGCGGCGCAGGATGTCGGCCTCGCCCAGCGAGTACCCGGCGACGATCTGGGCGGCCTTCTGGACCTGCTCCTGGTAGACGATCAGGCCGTAGGTGAGGCCGAGGACCTCCTTGAGGGGCTCCTCCAGCTCCGGGTGGATCGGGGTGATCTCCTGGCGGCCGTTCTTGCGCTCCGCGTAGTTCGTGTGCGAGTTCATGCCCATCGGGCCCGGCCGGTAGAGGGCCGAGACGGCGGAGATGTCCTCGAAGTTGTCGGGCTGCATCTGGCGGAGCAGGGAGCGCATGGGCCCGCCGTCGAACTGGAAGACGCCGAGCGTGTCACCGCGGCAGAGCAGTTCGTACGTCTTGGGGTCGTCCAGCGGCAGGGAGAGCATCTCCAGGTCGATGCCCTTGTTGGACTTCACCATCTTGATGGCGTCGTCCATGATCGTCAGGTTGCGCAGGCCGAGGAAGTCCATCTTCAGCAGGCCGAGCGACTCGCACTGCGGGTAGTCCCACTGCGTGATGGTGACGCCGTCGGTGTGCCGGACCCAGACGGGGGCGTGGTCGACGATCGGCTCGCTGGACATGATGACGCCGGCGGCGTGGACGCCCATCTGCCGGACCAGGCCCTCGACGCCCTTGGCGGTGTCGATGACCTTCTTGACGTCCGGCTCGTTCTCGTACATCCCCCGGATCTCGCCCGCCTCGCTGTAGCGCGGGTGCTTGGGGTCGGTGATGCCGTTGAGGTCGATGCCCTTGCCGAGGACGTCGGCGGGCATGGCCTTGGTGAGCCGGTCGCCCATCGCGTACGGGTAGCCCAGTACACGGGCCGAGTCCTTGATGGCGTTCTTCGCCTTGATCTTGCCGTACGTGCCGATCATGGCGACCTTGTCGGCGCCGTACTTCTCGGTGACGTACCGGATCACCTCGACGCGCCGACGCTCGTCGAAGTCGATGTCGACATCGGGCATGGAGACGCGCTCGGGGTTGAGGAACCGCTCGAAGATCAGCCCGTGCTCGATCGGGTCGAGGTCGGTGATGCCCATCGCGTACGCCACGATCGACCCGGCCGCCGAGCCACGGCCGGGGCCGACCGCGATGCCGTTGTTCTTGGCCCACATGATGAAGTCGGCGACGACCAGGAAGTACCCCGGGAACCCCATCTGGATGATGATGTCCATCTCGTACTCGACCTGCTTCTGCCGGTCCTCGGGGACGCCGTTCGGGAAACGGCGCTTCATCCCGTTGCGGACCTCCTCCTGGAACCAGGTGACCTCGGTGAAGCCGTCCGGGATGTCGAACTTCGGCATGAGGTTCTTCGCCTCGAACATGCCGGTGGTGTCGATCTGCTCGGCGACCAGGAGGGTGTTGGCGCACCCCTCCTGCCAGGCGTCGGAGGAGTCGACGGCGTACATCTCGTCCGTCGTCTTCAGGTAGTAGCCGGTGCCGTCGAAGCGGAAGCGGTCGGGGTCCGAGAGGTTCTTGCCGGTCTGGATGCAGAGCAGGGCGTCGTGGGCGGTGGCCTCGTGGGCGTACGTGTAGTGGGAGTCGTTGGTGACGAGCGGCGGGATGTTCAGCTTCTTGCCGATCTCCAGCAGCCCGTCGCGGACCCGGCGCTCGATCTCGATGCCGTGGTCCATCAGCTCCAGGAAGTACTTGCCCTCGCCGAAGATGTCCTTGTAGTCGGAGGCCGCCTGCACCGCCTCGTCGAACTGGCCGAGCCGCAGCCGGGTCTGCACCTCGCCGGAGGGGCAGCCGGTGGAGGCGATGAGCCCCTCGGACCACTGGGAGATGGTCTCCTTGTCCATCCGGGGCCACTTCTGGAGCCAGCCTTCGGCGTACGCGTCGGAGGAGAGCCGGAAGAGGTTGTGCAGCCCGGTCTTGTTGGACGCCCAGATGGTCTTGTGGGTGTAACCACCGGAACCGGACACGTCGTCGCGCTTCTGGTGCGGCTGCCCCCACTGCACCTTGCGCTTGTGCTTGCGCGACTCGGGGGCGACGTACGCCTCGATGCCGATGATCGGTGTGACGTCCGCCTTCTTCGCCGAGTGGAAGAAGTCGTAGGCCCCGTGGAGGTTGCCGTGGTCGGTCATCGCGATGTGCGTCATGCCCATCTCGTTGGCCGCCTCGAACATGTCCTTGAGCCGCGCCGCACCGTCCAGCAGCGAGTACTGGGTATGAACGTGCAGGTGCGTGAAGGGCGGCTTGGTCACGGCGTCGGGCCTCCGGGAAGTCGGGCGATGACGGACGGGGGGACAGCGTGGAAGTCTACGACGTGACGGAGTCGGACGACGGGCACTCCCGGCTTCCGCCGAGCGTTGGAGAGGGAGGAACACGTGTCCGTTTTGTCATGCACTCGGTCACGTCGCTCCAGGGTTCGACGCCATACGCCAGCTATCGCAGGAGGCAGTAAGAAATGTCGGAAACGCAGACCGGCGCAGCGCGGCGCGGGGAGCAGATTCTCGCCGTTTTCGACACCGCTTTCGGGGAGTTGCTGGCCGCTGACCCGGCCGCCTTCCGGGTCAAGTTCCGCAAGATGGCGGGCTCGGCCTTCGCCTTCTACCGGGGCACGGCCTGCCTGTTCTACAGCGACCTGGAGCGGGAGCGGCACGGCGGCCCGTTCCTGGACGAGCGCACGGGCCGGGTGTGGATCCACGGCGATCTGCACGCGGAGAACTTCGGCACCTACATGGACGCCAACGGCCGCCTCGTGTTCAACGTCAACGACTTCGACGAGGCGTATGTGGGCCCCTTCACCTGGGACCTGAAGCGGTTCGCCGCCTCCGTGGCGCTGATCGGTTACGCGAAGGCGCTGGCCGACGAGCAGATCACCGAGCTGGTCCGGGTCTTCGCCGCGTCCTACCGCGAGCGGATCCACGCGCTGGCGACGGGCGCGAAGAACGACGAGGTGCCGCCGTTCACGCTGGACACGGCGGACGGCCCGCTGCTGGGCGCGCTGCGCGCCGCCCGTTCGCGCACGCGGTTCTCGCTGCTGGACTCGATGACGGTGATCCGGGACTTCGAGCGCCGGTTCGCGGACGGCGGCGGATCGGTCGACCTGGACGCCGCGACGCGCTACAAGGTGCTCGCCGCGTTCGACGGCTATCTGGAGACGCTGCCGGAGTCGAGCCTGACCCGCCCCGACTCCTACCGGGTCAAGGACGTGGTGGGCCGCCGGGGCATCGGCATCGGATCGGCCGGGCTCCCCTCGTACAACATCCTTCTGGAGGGCAACAGCGACGCCCTGGAGAACGATGTGGTGATCTACCTCAAGCAGGCGCAGACCCCGGCGGTCTCCCGGCACATCACGGACGCCGCCGTGCGGGAGTACTTCCAGCACGAGGGGCACCGCACGGTGATCTCGCAGCGGGCGCTCCAGGCGCACGCGGACCCGTGGCTGGGCTGGACCGAGCTGGACGGGGCGGGCCAGCTGGTCGCCGAGGTCTCGCCGTACGCGGTCGACCTGGACTGGTCCGACATCGACGAGCTGGACGAGATCGCGGCGGTCGTCGCGGACCTGGGCCGGGCGACGGCCACGATGCACGCGGCGGCGGACGACGAGAGCGGCCACTCGCTGGTGCCGTTCTCCACGGAGCGGGCGATCGACGCGGCCATCGCGGCCGACGAGGAGGGCTTCGCGCCGCTGCTGGTCGACTTCGCCCACAGCTACGGGGCGCGGGCGCGCGCGGACCACCAGATCTTCGTGGATCTCTTCCGCAACGGGAGGATCCCGGGCCTGTAGGGGGTGCCGTCGAACTGCCTGCCGGGCGAGACTCTCAGCCTCTTTTAAGGTCCGCTTACCTCCACGCATGACACACTTTCCGGCGATGGACATCTCAGGGACGCAGCTCAGGGTCGCGCGCGCGGCGGTCTTCGCCGCGCTCGTCGTCACCCTGTCCACGGCGTCCCATGTGCTGCTCTCCGGAGTGCCGCTGCCACTGACCGCGGTCGCCCTGCTGGCCGCCGCGGTCTTCGCCGTGGCGTATGCGCTGGCCGGCCGGGAGCGCGGCTTCGGGGCGATCGCGGGGCTGCTGGTCCCGCTGGAGCTGGCCGCCGACACGCTCTTCACCACGGGCCAGCATCTCTGTTACGGGGCGGCCGGCGGCCCGGTCGCGGGCCCGCTGCGCGCGGTGGGCTTCGACGTCCTGTGCGGCGGCGAGGTCGGCGCGGGCGGGGCCCGGATCGCGGGCGTCGGCGCGGTGGGCACCCCGCTGGCCGATGTGGCCGGTGCGGGCGAACGCGCGGCGGC
>NZ_LZRD01000008.1 GCF_001687325.1 Streptomyces sp. PTY087I2
GCGCGGTCGGCGACTGGCTCGTCCTCATCGGCCTGCTGGCGGTGCTGCACACGGCAGCGGGCAGCCCGGTGGACCCGGCCACGGCCGTCGTGGCCGTCGCGCCGGGGCTGCTGATCGCCGCCACGGTGGCGGGGCTGCGGCGCTGGCCGCGTTCCGCCCGGCGGGCCGCCCGGGTCCGCAGGGTGCTGCTGGTCGGCGAGGCGTCGGGCGTGCACCGGGCGGCCGGACTGCTCAACTCCCGTACGGATCACGACTACACGTTGGTCGCCGCGATTCCGGTGGGCGCCGCCCGGCTGGAGCTGGAGGGGGTTCAGGTGCCGGGGCACCTCGCGTCCTGCCCGGCCGACGACGATGTGGCGACGGTGCTCGGCGGGGTCTACGCCCATGCGGCGGACCTGGTGCTGGTCGCCCCCGGGCCGCAGCTGACCGGCGATCGGCTGCGCCGCCTCGGCTGGGGGCTGCACGACCGGGGCGTCGCCCTGTCCGTGCTCTCCGAGCTGTCCGGCGTGGCGGCCGAGCGGGTGCGTCCCGTCACCGCGGCCGGGCTCACCCTGCTGCACATCGCGCCGCCGCTGCGCGGGGGGCCGCAGGCGGTGGTCAAGAGCGTGCTGGACCGCACGGGCGCCCTGTTCGGACTGCTGGCCCTGGCACCACTGTTACTGGCGGTGGCGCTGAGCGTCCGGCTGTCCTCGCGGGGGCCGGTCTTCCACCGGCAGGTGCGGCAGGGGCAGCACAACCGCCCGTTCACCATGTGGAAGTTCCGCACGATGGTGGCGGACGCGGAGGAGCTCAAGGCGCAGCTCGCCGTGGTGAACGAGGTCGACGGGCCACTGTTCAAGATGCGCAGCGACCCCCGGGTGACTCCCGTCGGCCGGATGCTGCGGCGCACGTCGATCGACGAACTCCCGCAGCTGGTCAATGTGTTGCTGGGCCATATGTCGTTGGTGGGGCCGCGTCCGCCGCTGCCGGAGGAGGCGTCCCGCTACGACGAGCGCGAGCACCGCAGGCTCGCCGTGAAACCGGGGCTCACGGGCCTGTGGCAGGTGAGCGGGCGCTCCGATCTGAGCTGGCAGGAGACCGTGTCGCTCGACCTCTGGTACGTGGACAACTGGTCGATCGCCGCCGACATGGGGCTCCTCGTCCGCACCGTGCGCGCCGTCACCGACGGCCGCGGGGCGTACTGAGGGCGGCGGGCGTGCGGATACGGGGAACGGCACTGCCGGTGCGCCGCCGGGAGGGTGCTCCCGGCGGCGGCCGACGGTCACTGTCCGGGCGGGAGTTGTCCGAGCCACCAGGCGTAGGTGCGGGCGATGCCGTCGCGCAGCGGAATCTTCGGCGTGAAGCCGAGGGCGTTCAGGCGGGTGACATCGAGCAGCTTGCGGGGGGTCCCGTCGGGCTTCGAGGTGTCCCAGGCGATGCGCCCCTCGTAGCCCGTCACGTCCCTTACGGTTTCGGCCAGTTCGCGGATGGTGAGGTCCTGGCCGCAGCCGATGTTGACGGGTTCGTCGCCGTCGTAGGCCTCCAGCAGGCTGACGCAGGCGGCGGCGAGGTCGTCGACGTGGAGGAACTCCCGGCGCGGCGAGCCGGATCCCCACAGGGTGACCTCGGGGGCCCCGTCCCTGCGGGCCTCGTGGAAGCGGCGGATCAGCGCGGGCAGGACGTGCGAGGTCTCCAGGTCGAAGTTGTCGCCGGGCCCGTAGAGATTGGTGGGCATGGCACTGATGTAGGAGGCGCCGTACTGCCGCCGGTAGGACTGGGTCTGGACGATTCCGGCGATTTTGGCGAGGGCGTACGCCTCGTTGGTGGGCTCCAGCTCCCCGGTGAGCAGCGCCTCCTCGCGGATCGGCTGGGGTGCGAGCCGGGGGTAGATGCACGACGAGCCGAGGAAGAGCAGCCGCTCCGTGCCGGCCGCGTGCGCGCCCGCGATCACGCTGAGCTGGATGCGCAGGTTGTCCTCCAGGAACTGCACCGGATACGTGCTGTTGGCCATGATCCCGCCCACCTTGGCGGCGGCCAGCACCACGGCGTCCGGGCGGACCTCCTTCAGATACGTCTCGGTCCGCGCGGCGTCGCGCAGGTCGAGGAGGTCCCGGCCGCGGGTGAGCACCTCGTGGCCGTCGTCGGCGAGGCGGCGGGCCACCGCCGAGCCGACCAGGCCGCGGTGTCCCGCGACGAATATGCGGGAGCCGGGCCGCAGTAGGGAACGGTCGGATTCCTGGGACGGGACGGGGAGTTCGGTCGTCATGGCTCGGATTGTGCCAGCAGAAAGGGACTGCGGTGACGGTTTGCCGCAGAACGCTCCAATTCCGGAATATCGGTGAACATCGCCGACGAGGCGATCAGCAGAGAAGGGGGAATCGTGGCGAAGACCGCGCTCATCACCGGAGTGACAGGCCAGGACGGTTCGTATCTGGCGGAGCTGTTGCTCGACAAGGGATACACGGTGCACGGGCTCATACGCCGTTCCTCAAGCTTCAACACCGAGCGGATAGACCACATCTACCAGGGTCCCGAGGAGCCGGAGCGCTCCTTCGTCCTGCATCACGCGGACCTGTCCGACGGTGTGGCGCTGGTGAACCTGCTGCGCGACATCCAGCCCGACGAGGTCTACAACCTGGGCGCGCAGTCGCATGTGCGGGTGTCCTTCGACGCCCCGCTGTACACCGGTGACGTCACCGGTCTCGGCACGATCCGGCTCCTGGAGGCGGTCCGGGCCAGCGGGATCCAGACGCGGATCTATCAGGCGTCGTCCTCCGAGATGTTCGGCGCCAGCCCGCCCCCGCAGAACGAGAAGACCCCGTTCCACCCGCGCAGCCCGTACAGCGTGGCGAAGGTCTACTCCTACTGGGCCACGGTCAACTACCGCGAGGCGTACGACATGTTCGCGGTGAACGGGATCCTCTTCAACCATGAGTCGCCGCGCCGGGGCGAGACCTTCGTGACCCGGAAGATCACCCGGGGCGTCGCCCGGATCAAGGCGGGACTCCAGAACCGGCTGCACCTGGGCAACCTGGACGCGGTCCGGGACTGGGGGTATGCGCCGGAGTACGTGGACGCCATGTGGCGGATGCTCCAGTGCGACACCCCCGACGACTTCGTGATCGCCACCGGCGAGGGCGTCACCGTCCGGGAGTTCCTGGAGTTCGCCTTCGAGCACGCGGGCCTCGACTGGCGCGAGCATGTGCGCTACGACCCGAAGTACGAACGCCCCAGCGAGGTCGACGCGTTGATCGGCGACGCCTCCAAGGCGGAGGAGCTGCTGGGCTGGAAGCCCGAGGTGAAGTCCCGGGAGCTGGCCCGGATCATGGTCGACGCCGACATCCGCCGACTGGCCGACCAGCTGTCCGGGGCCGCCGTCCGGGTGGACCGGTGACGGGGCGGAAACGCCGTGCGCGTGGGCCGGTGACGGGACGGGACCGCCGTGCGCGTGCACCCGTGAACGGGCCCGCCCGCCGTCCGGATGGGCCGACGGACCCGCGTCGCCGTCACGTGCTCGGTCATGACGTGCGCGGTCATGACGGGCGCCGCTTCCCCTGCGGCCGGCCCGGTCCGCGCCGCCGCCGGTCCGCCGTTCCCTGACCGGTCTGGACCGGTCAGGTCCGGACCGACAGGACCGTGCGACCGCCGACGCCCGCACCACCGGGCCGGGCGGCCGCCCATCGACTCCCGGCCGGCGCTCGCCGCGCCCGTGCCCGGGACGATCACCGGCGCCACCGCCGATCTCCGCCGACCGCTCGGTGGAGCTCAACGCGCCGGCCACGGGCGGGGCTCCGGCCCCGCCTCCCCACTCGCACCGACCGGCGGCGGGACGCACCGTCCCCGCGGCCGGCCGGGCGAGGCAGGATCCGCGGCCTCCCGGCCGCAGCTCGAATCTCACCTTCGGAGCTGAATGATGAACGGAAGTACGGGGCAGAGAAGCGGAGGGCGTGGCCGTGTGCGGGCCATGTCCGCCGCTCTCGGCCTGCTGGCCGGAGCCCTGACCGCGACCACGGTCGGGGCCTCTCCGGCGGCGGCGCTGACACCACCGGTCGCCATCACCGCGGACGACCTCTCCACCTGGCAGACCAACGGCATCGTCTGGTCGATGGCCGCCGGCGACGGCGTCGTCTACGCGGGCGGCACCTTCTCCCGGCTGCGCCCCCCCACCGCCGCCCCCGGCACGAACGAACAGCCCGCGGTGAACTTCGCCGCGTTCGACGCGGCGACCGGGGCGCCCACCGACTGCTCGCTGTCCTTCACGATCTCCTCGGGGACCGCGACGGTACGGGCCCTCGCCCTCTCGCCGGACGGCGAAACCCTGTACGCGGGCGGCCAGTTCGGAGCGGTCAACGGGGTCGGCGTGAGCAATTTCGCGGCGATCGACACCGAGAGCTGCACGGTCCGCACCTCCTTCAAGATCGGGGTCTCCGCGACCGTGCGGGGGCTCGCCGTCACCGACGACACGGTCTATCTGGCGGGCGACTTCACCCAGGTCGGCGGGCAGCCCAGGAGCCACTTCGCCGCCGTCACGACCGGAGCCTCACTGCTGCCCTTCACGGCCAACGCCGACGAGGTCGCACGGGCCGTCGAGGTGACCCCGGACGGGCAGAACGTGCTGCTCGGCGGGGACTTCTTCCGGATCAACGGCACGAACACCCACGCCCTGGCCGTCGTCAACGCCACCACCGGACAGCTCACCAAGTCCTACCCGGGGTTCATCCACAACAACTCCACGGTCCAGGACATCACCACCGACGCGGGCGGCTTCTACACCGCCAACGAGGGCACCGGCGGCGGCGTGTTCGACGGCCGCATCGCCCTGAACCTCGGCGACTTCGAGCAGCGCTGGCGGGACACCTGCCTCGGCGCGACCCAGGCCGTGCTGGTGCACTCCGGGGTGCTGTACAGCGGCAGCCACGCCCACGACTGCTCCAGCATGGGCGCGTTCCCGGACCAGCCGCGCAAGCACCTGCTGGCCCAGTCGGTCGACGACCCGAAGCTGCTGCCCTGGTTCCCGGACACCAACGACGGGATCGGGGAGCCCGTCGGGCCGCGTGTGATGAGCCAGACGAGCAGCGGCGGGCGCCACTACCTGTGGGTGGGCGGCGAGTTCACCACCGTCAACACCAAGCCGCAGCAGGGGCTGACCCGGTTCGCGGACGGCCCGGACACGGGCGTGCCGTGGGTGCCCAACGTCAGTCTCTCCACGCTGACCCCCGGGCAGATCGATGTGAACTGGCAGACCAGCTTCGACACCGACGACGGTGAGCTGACCTACCGGATCTACAAGGACGGCTCCAACACCCCGATCCACACGACGACCGGCTACTCCGTCTTCTGGGACCGTCCGCAGCTGACCTGGACGGACACCGACGTCAACCCGGGCGAGACCCACTCGTACCGGATCACCGCGAGCGACGGCCCCAACACCAGTGCCAAGTCCCCGGCCCAGTCCGCGACCGTGGCGAGCGCGACGGAGGCGTACCCGGCGCGGGTCAGGTCCGACGGGGCGAGCCTCTACTGGCGCTGGGACGAGGGCACTTCCACGTTCGCGCACGACAGCAGCGGCAATCTGAACAACGGCTTCATGCGCAACGGCCCCGCCTACCGGCAGACCCCGGCGGCCGTCGCCGGGCCGTCCACCGCGATCGGGTTCAACGGGACCAACCAGTACGCGTACAGCAACCGGCTGCACCCGCACCCCGCCCGGTTCACGGTGGAGACCTGGATCAAGACCACCACCACCCAGGGCGGCCGGATCATCGGCTTCGGGAACCTGACCCAGCAGAACAGCAGCCGCCACGACAAGCTCGTCTACATGCGCAACGACGGGCGGCTCCAGTTCGGGGTGCGCAGCGGCTCGGCCCGTACCATCGCCACTACCGGGGCGTACAACGACGGCCAGTGGCACCACGTCGTCGCCACCCAGGGCACGTCGGGCATGGCGCTCTACGTGGACGGGCAGCTGCGCGCGTCCAGCATCCTGTACACGACCAACGACAACTACCAGGGGTACTGGCGGGTCGGCGGGGACAACCTCTCCGGCTGGCCGAACCGTCCGACGAGCAACTTCTTCGCCGGACAGATCGACGAGACCGCCGTCTACCCGACCGCGCTGAGCGCTTCCCAGATCAGCGCGCACTACGCCCTGAGGAACGGCTGAGCGATGAGAAACCCGTTCCTGGCCTGCGCCGCCGTCGTCCTGACGGCGGCGGCGCTGGCCGCCTGCGGCTCGTCCGCGGAGGGGAACGGCCCGGAGGCCGCGGGCGCCCAGCGCCCCGCGGCCTCCGGGCCCGCCGCCCCAGGACCGTCCGCCACCGAGACCACCGAGCCCGCTACACCGCCCACCGAGGAGCCGGCGGCCCCGGAGGCGTCCGCTCCGGCCGCCACGGCCGAGGGCCCGAAGACCCCCGTCGACGAGATCACCCCGGCGACGGGGACGTTCACCAAGAAGCAGAAGGAGTATCTGAAGGACCGGGTGCCGAAGGGGATGGACCCGGCGGCCGTGCTCCAGACCGGCGAGGAGACCTGCGCCAAGCTGCGCTACCTCGTCAAGGCCGACCGGGACACCGCGGTCGGCTCGATCGTGACGGGCGAGATCCCCGACGCGAAGGCCGCCGTCGCCGGGCTCTGCACCCAGCACCAGGACCTGGTCGACGAGGCGGCGCACGGCTACCCGGACGGCAAGCACTCCGGGAAGAAGCTCCGCCCGGGCGTGTACCGCTCGGCCTCGCCCACCACGGACTGCTCCTGGCAGATCGAAGGGGCGGGCGGCAAGGAGCTGTCCTCCGGCGCCTCCGGCACCGGGAAGTCCCGGAAGATCACCATCCCCGATTCCGCAGTTACGTTCACGTCCACAGGCTGCTACGCCTGGCTGCCCGAAGGAGCCGCGGGATGACCGCAGGTACGCCGAAACTCCCGATAGCCGTGGCGATCCCCACGAAGAACGAGGGGCTGAACATCGCGGAGGCGGTGAAATCGGTGCTCGGCCACTTCGAGGCGGTCGTCGTGGTGGACTCCCACAGCACCGACGACACCGTGAAGATCGCCGAGGAGTGCGGGGCCGAGGTGGTCACGTACACCTGGGACGGCGGCCATCCGCGCAAGAAGCAGTGGTGCCTGGAGAACGTCCGCACCGACCTGGACTGGATCCTGCTGCTCGACGGTGACGAGCGGCTGAGCCCCGGGCTGCTGGCCGAGCTGCGGGAGACCTTCCGCGATCCGGACGCGCCGAAGCCCGCCGCGTACGACATACCGCTCGGCTACTGGTTCTCCGGGAAACGGCTGCGGCACGGGTACACCATCCGCAAGCGGTCGTTGACCGACCGGACCCGCTGCCACTACCCGGAGGTCGGGGACCTGGACGCGCCGGGGATCGGGGAGGTGGAGGGCCACTACCAGCCGGTCGCGGCGAGCGTCGGCACCCTCACCCACCCCATCGAGCACCAGGACCTCGACCCGGTGACCGCCTGGTTCGAGCGGCACAACCGCTACTCGGACTGGGAGGCCTGGCTGGAGCACCACCCCCAGGTGAAGGAGCAGGTGCGCCAGGTCAAGTCGCGCCAGGGGCAGTTGTTCCACAAGGCGCCGTTCAAGCCGGTGGTGTCCTTCGCCTACATGTATCTCTACAAGCGGGGCTTCCTGGACGGCCGGGCGGGCTTCGACTTCGCGCTGGCGATGAGCTTCTACCGCTGGCAGATCGCGCTCAAGTCCCGCGAGAAGCCCGTACGTTGACGGCTCCCCCGCTCACCCTCGCCTCCGGCGGACCACGTCCTCGTAGGTCCGCCGGAGGGTGGCGGTGACGGCCTCGATGGTGAACTGCTCGTTCACCAGCTCCCAGGCGGCCTTGCCCGCCTGCTCGGCGGCCTCCGGCTCCAGCAGCTCCAGGATCGCGTCGGCGACCTTGCGGGCGTTGGCCGCGTCCTCGCCCACCCGGCTGTCGATGACCCGGCCCGACCCCGCCCCGGCCACATCGGGGGCCTGTCCGCAGGTGCGGGTGATGACGACGGGGGTGCCGACCGACATCGCCTCCAGCACCGAGACCGGGAACGGCTCCTCGATCGCGGGCAGCACATACACATCGGCCTCGCGGTCGGCGGCCAGCACCTCGTCGTGCTCCAGCGGGCCGACGTGGTCGAGGGATTCGGCCACCCCGAGCTTCCGGGCGAGCGCGAGGGTGCCGGCCAGCGCGCCGGTGTCGGGGCCGGCCAGCACGAAGCGGGCGTCCGGGTGGCGGGCGAGGACGTGCGGCATCGCGGCGACGAAGTCCTCGGGCCGCTTGCGCTCCTGGATCCGGGCGAGGTAGAGGATGGTGGGCGGGCGGCCGGGCTCCCGGGCGGGCTTGCGCTCCTGTGGGCGGACGCCGTTGACCAGCCGTACGGTACGGGTGAGCGGGACGGGGGCGGCGACGGCGTTCACGTCGAGCCGCTCCATCTCGGTCAGATGCAGGACGGCGTCCGCCTCGCGCAGCACCTTGCGGACCCCGAGGAGGTCGGTGAGCTGGGCGACCTTCTTCTCGGTGGGGTCGATCATGCCGTGGGTCTGGACGACCAGGGGTGTACGCGTCGCGAGCGCGAGGAGCGCCGCGGGCAGGGTCACCAGGTCCCGCATCAGATGGACGTGGACGAGGTCGGCGCCGCGCATCATGCGGCGGGCGGTGTTCAGCAGCGCGGCGGAGGTGATGCCGCTGACCTCGAACATCGGGAGGAGGTGCCGGGCCTGGAAGAGGTGGACCGGAACTCCCTCCACATGGCTGGGCAGTTCGCCGTCGGGGAAGCCGTCACCGAGGGCCATGACGCGTGCGTCGTCGCCGTTCGCCCGCTGGACCTTGGAGAGGTTGAACGCCACGCGCGTCGGACCGCCGAAGGCGTGGTCCGGGGTGTGGAGCGTGACAACGTGCAGGATTTTCACCAGAGTTCCCCTCGACTATGGCCAAGTATTCACAGCGTAGTCATCGGCCCCCCTCAAGTGGGCTGATTCGTTAGAGTGTTCAGCGGTTCGCTGATCCCGGGGGGGCGCATGACGTCGGTGCACACGTCGGCGCTGGGGCAGGACGGTCCCACGGCCGTGGGCACGCGGAAGCCGGGGGTTCCCGGTGGTCCTCCGGAGCCGCCGGAGCGGCCGATCGCCTGGTCGATGCTGTCGCGGGCGCTGTCCGTGCCGCTCATCCTGGGTCTGGTCTGCTTCCTGCCCGCGGTGATCGCCGCGCAGCCCGGCAACGGGGTCCGGGACACGGCGTACTGGCTCCAGCTGGTGCTGACCTGCTACGCGGGGGCCCGGCTCGCCACGATGATCCTCTCGACCCGGCGGCGGCTGCTCCAGGGCGTCTTCTGGATGTTCGTGTACATCGCGATGGGCGTGGCGCCGTTCGCCCAGGTGGTGATCGGGCAGACGCCGACGCCGATGGTGGGGCCGCGCCAGGACCTGGTCACGGCCGTCGCGATGGTTCTGGTGGGGTGTGCCGCCTACGACCTGGGGGCGCTGCTGGCCTCCCGGCGTCCGCTGCGCCGCCGGGCACCCTCCGCGCGCGGCTCGGGCGGCGGGCCCGCCGTCGCTCATCCGCTGCGGTTGCGGCTGCTGGTGCTGCTGGCGTTCACGGCGAGCGCGTTCTACGTGCTGAAGCTGGGCGGGCCCGCGGTCTTCTTCGCCAGCCGGCAGGAGATCAACGAGACCGTCGCGGCGAGCGGGGTGGTCACGGAAGGGTCCAATGTGGGCTCGGCGTTCCTCAAGGGCTTCGGGCAGGTCCCGGCGCTGCTGGCGCTGCTCTTCTACACCCGCCGCCTGGCGACCTCCTACCGGGCCCGGCGCCGGCCGTCGACGGTGCTGGTGTGGGTGGCTCTGGCGGCACTGAACCTGCTGGTGAACAACCCGATCTCGAACGCCCGTTACTGGTTCCTCACCGTGGTGGTGGCGTTCGTGTTCGCCGCGTTCCCGAGCAGTGCGGCGGTCTACCGGACGGTGCTGACGGCGGGCGTGGTGGGGGCGCTGGTGCTGTTCCCGTACGCGGACCGGTTCCGGTACGAGGAGGGGAGCCAGCGGTCCGTGCAGTCGACGTCGGTCTTCGATCCGCTGGTGACCAAGGACTACGACCAGATGGTGATGTTCGCCAACACCATCTCGTGGGTCGACACCCGGGGCCACACCTATGGCCGCCAACTGGCGGGCTCCGGGCTGTTCTTCGTGCCGCGCGCGGTGTGGAGCGGGAAGCCGGAGGACACCGGGGTCCGGGTCGGGCAGTGGATGGGGCTGCGGATGACCAATCTCTCGGCCCCGCTGTGGACGGAGTTCTGGGTCGATCTCGGGGCGGCCGGCATGATCGGCGGGATGGCGCTGATCGGTTACGGGTCGGCGCGCACCGACCGCCGCTACGCCCTGGCCGTCACCCGGGCGGGTCCTGGCCCCGGGAGCGTGCTGGCCATCGCCGCGCCGCTGATCGCCGGTTACACCTTCATCCTGCTGCGCGGCCCGCTCCTCCAGGCGGCGGGGAAGCTGGCGATCGCCGCGCTCTGCCTGGTCGCGATCAGTACGTTCAGGGAGCGGCGGGCAGGGCGTCGGCGCTGACGTCCTCGTCGCGGGCGGGGGTGTGTCGGCGCAGCCGGGCCACCCGGATCCAGGTGGCGGCGGCCTTGCAGAGCGAGCCCAGGAACAGCCCCCAGGCGGCGCCCGGGACGCCCCCGACGACGTAACCGCCCGCGAGGAACGCCACAGAGGTGAGCGAGAAGACCACCTGGATGGCGAGCGTGGTGCGCGGGTCGAGCATGCGCAGGGCGAGCAGCCCGCAGGTGCCGACGGCCATCGCCGCGTACTGGCTGCCGGTCGCCGGGAGGAGGTCGGCGGCCACCGGCCAGGTGTCGCCGAGGAGTTGACGTCCGGCGGGGTCGGGCAGCAGGGCGAGCACGGTGGCCCAGAGCGCGGCGACGCCCGCGAGGACGGCGGCGAGCGCGGCGGTGGCCCGGACCCGGCGGCGCTCGTCGCCGATGCGGCCGAGGATCGGCGGGCCGAAGGAGGTGGCCGAGGTGAACAGCACGTTGAGCGGCCCGAACAGGGTCGTCGCCCCGCGCAGCGCGCCCACCAGGAGGGGGTTGCCGACCGCGCCGAGGCCGAGGACGGACAGCTGGCCGGTGGCGTTGCCCACGCCGAACTCGACGGTGAAGCGCTGCCCGAGGTGGCCGCGCCGCAGCATCGGACGCAGCCGCAGCGGGGATCCGGCGGTGGCGCGGTGCAGGAGGGCGGCGGAGAGCAGCAGCGCGGGCAGGGCGGACAGGCCCCAGAGGGCGATCAGCCGGGCCGGAGACGCCCCGTAGGCCGGTACGGAGAGCGCCCCGAGCACACAGCCGAGCCGCAACAGGTCGGAGAGCAGGGCGAGATGGGGCTGCTGGAGGGTGGAGAAGGCGTACCGTACGGCGTCCTGTCCCAGGACGGCGGGCAGGACGAGGCCGAGCATCAGCAGGGCGCGCGCCGTATCTCCGGGGACGAGAACGCAGACGGCCGCGAGCAGCGCGCCGAGCACGGCTGCGGCGAGCACCGTGAACGTCACGGCGGACCGGCAGGCGGACCGGGTCTCCTCCCCCGCGCCGCGCTTGAGGACGAGAGGCTGCCCGGTGTACGCCCCCGAGACGCCGAGCAGCACCGTGAAGACCAGGTAGACCGCGGAGAACCGGGCGAAGTCGGCGAGGGTGGAGAGCCGGGCGGCGGCCACCAGCACCAGGATGTTGGTGAGCGCCGCCACGCCCTGGTCCGCGACCGAGCAGAGGACGGCGGTGCGGGCTCTCACCGGCGGGATGCCGGAAGGGTCAGGGAGCGCAGGCCGAGGGTCTCGGTGGGGTCTCCGGTGGTCTCCGGGGTGTCCGGCTCGGCGCTGGGGGCGGTGGGTCCGCCGCCTCCGGAGCGGCGGCGGGCGGACTTCGGGCGGCGCTCTGAGCGCCGCAGCCGGCCCCGGGGCGGGTGGAGCAGGGCCCCGAGGACGGAGCCGCCGGAGGCGCTGATGATCTCGCGGATGCGTTCCAGGTCGCTGCGGTGCACCTCGCGCGGGTCGCACACGATCATGACGCCGGTGACCCGGTCGACGAGGGCGACCGCGTCGGCGTAGGCGAGGACGGGCGGGGCGAGCACGATGACGACGGTGCCCGGGCTGTCGGCCTCGCCGACGATGCGGCCGACGGGCGGGGAGGTGAGGGCGCGCGGGACGTTGTCGACGACGGTGCCGGGGATCAGGGTGAAGGCCCCGGAGCCGGGGACGTCCACGCCGGAGCGGGTGCCGGTGGGCCAGCTGCCGTCGCCCTCCTCGGCGGCCCAGCGCGGCGATCGCGTCTCGTGGGCGGCGGAGCCCAGCTCCCGGGCGAGGGCCGGGGTGCGCAGGTCGGCCTCGACGAGCAGGACGTCCCGGCCCATCTCGGCGAAGGCGGCGGCGAGGTTGGCGGCAGCGGCGGCGGCCGCCGCGTTGTCGCCGCGCGGGGCGGTGACCAGCAGGCGGCGGCTCTCGGCGAACGACGGGTCGTAGGCGAGCCGGAAGGCGACCGCGCGGTACTCCTCGGCGAGCCGGGAGCCGGCGCGGCCGATGGCGAGCAGCCCGTCCCCGGCGGAGCGCTCCCGGGGCAGGGTGCCCAGCAGCGGTGCGCCGAGCGAGCGGACCAGCTCGCGGTCGGAGCGTACGGCGGGGTCGAAGACGAGCCGCACCCAGGACAGCAGCAGCCCGAGCGCCAGGCCGACGACCCCGCCGAGGCCGAGGAGGAGGGGCAGGCCCGCGCCGGTGGGCGAGGTCGGGGCGACGGGCTTCTTGTTGAGGTAGCCGGGGGTGGTGTCCAGGGCCTTGAGCTCGGAGATCTTCCGGCTCAGCTCGGAGATGGAGACGATGATGTTGGCGCGGGCGCTGGTGACGTCGTCGGCCGCTCCGGCGCCGGCCTGCTCCTCCAGGAGGTCGCGCTTCTCCTCCAGCGGCTTCAGCTGGGCGCGGTAGCCGCCCGCCATGTTCTCGATGCTCTCCTCGGTGCGCGCCTTGCGGTGGGCGAGATAGGCGCCTGCGAGGGCTTCGGCGCGGGCGCGGGACTGTTCGGGGGTGGCGCCGGTGTAGGAGAAGCGGAGGGTGAGGGTGTTGGGCGGGTTGGTGACCTGGAGTCCGGCGAGCAGTTTGCGGGCGGTGACGTCGTCGCCCGCCTTGAGGAGGGTGCCCGCGGCCAGGGTGCCGACGGTGTCGCTGACGGCGGTCTGGCGCTCGGAGCCGATGTTGATGCCCTTGTCGGCGGTGGCTCCGGCGGCGAAGGGGTCGGCGATGGCGGACCGGACCTGGACCTCACCGGTGGCGGTGTACGTCTTCTCGCCGCCGAGGGCGAGATAGCCGCCGCCGAGCAGTCCGACGATCACGCCGACGGCCAGCAGGGTTCGGTAGCGCAGGAGTTGGCGGAACTGGTCGCGCAGGAGCGCCGGCTCGTCGTGGTCGTCCGGGACCCGGTTCGCGGGTGTCATCGGCGGCCACTGTCCTGTCCGTCCCGCAGGACCTCGGCGAGCAGGTCGTCGAAGCGGGCGAGTCCCGCTTCCCGGCTCAGGTGGCGTGCGACGTACCGCGGCCCCTCGGCCCCGAGGGCGTCGGCGGCGGTCGGGTCGGCGGCCAGCTTCTGTACGGCGTCGAGCAGGGCGGCCGGGTCCTCGGGGGCGACGAGGACTCCGGCGCCGGAGCGGCGGACCTCGTCGGCGGTGCCGCCCTCGTCGGCGACGGAGGCGATCACGGGGCGGCCGGAGGTGAAGTAGGAGGTGAGCTTGGAGGGGACGCTCATGTCGAGGACCGAGGCGCGCTGGGTGACCGCGAGGACGTCGGCGGCGGCCAGTACGTCGGTGAACTCCTCGGCCGCCGCGGGCTCCAGGAACTCCACGTTGGCGAGCCCGTCGGCGCGGGCGCGCAGGGCGTCGCGCTGGTTGCCGTCGCCCATCAGGACGACGTGGACGCCGGGGGCGAGGCGGGCGGCGTCCACCAGGACCTCCAGGCCCTGCTTGAGGCCCATGTTGCCGGAGTGCAGGAGGACCGGGGTGGCGTCGGGCCAGCCGAGCCGGGCGCGGGTCGCGGCCCGGTCGGCGGTGGGGCCCTGCACATGGGTCCAGTTGGGGACGAGGCGGATGCGGCCGGGGTCGACGCCGAGGGCCCGGACTCCGGGGACGAAGCTCTCGTGGATGACGCCGACGAGGGCGGCCCCGCGCAGCGCGTACCGCTCGGCGGCCGCGGCGACGGCGGCGGCCCTGCCGCCGCCCCGGATGCCGCTCTGCGCGGCAGCGGCGCCCATCAGGTCCTGAACGACGGGGAGATACGGCACGCGGTGGCGCCGGGCGAGGCGCGCCCCGATGACCCCGCCGGCGAGGCTGGGCATCTGGGAGATCACGACGTCGGGGCGGCCGGGCGGCGGTGCGATCAGCCCGGTGGCGAGGATGCTGGCCTCGAACGCGGCGCGTTTCAGGGCTGTCTGACGGGGCGGCACATAGTGGCGGCGGCGGTGGACGCCGACGCCGCCGCGTATCTCCACCGTCCGCCATACGCCCCGGTAGCTCTCCTCCAGTCGCCAGGAGGGGTAGTGCGGCATACCGGTGAGCGCCCGGACGCGGGCGCCGGACGCGGCCCAGTGCTCGGCCAGCTGGGTGGCGTACGGGCCTATGCCCGTGAGCTCCGGCGCGTAGTTGGTCGAGACCAGCAGAAGTCGGCGGCCCCGGATCGGGCCGGGCCTTGCAGCATCGGACATCGGACGATCGCCTTCCCCCCACGACAGCCGCCGCCCCCGGCGAGGGACGGCCCCCATCGAGCTTATCCGTTCACGGCTTGCACAAGTGTTCTTCACAGTAAGGTCGTTGGAACATCACCGGATCACGTTCACCGTGGGGGGAGAGATACGGATGGTGCAGCACAGGGTGGGTTACGCACCCGGGGTGTACGACCTGTTCCACGTCGGGCACCTCAACATCCTGCGTCATGCCCGCAGTCAGTGCGACTACCTGGTCGCGGGGGTCGTGTCGGACGAGATGGCGGCGCTCGCCAAGGGCCATACGCCGATGATCCCGCTCCGCGAACGACTGGAGATCGTCCGCAGCGTGCGCTTCGTGGACGCCGCGTTCGTGGAGACCGTGCCGGACAAGGTCGAGACCTGGCAGCAGGTCCGGTTCGACGTGATCTTCAAGGGCGACGACTGGCGGGGCACGGAGAAGGGGCTGAAGCTGGAGCGCGACTTCGCCGAAGTGGGCGTGGAGGTCGTCTACTTCCCGTACACCGTGCATACGTCCAGCACCCAGTTGCGCCGGGCGCTGGACGTTCTCGTCAGCCGGCCCGGAGCGCTTTCAGCTCCCTGAACCACTTGGCGAGGAAGGCCGCCAGGAAGAGCGTGTGCACGACCGCGAGCACGGCGTACCCGGCGCGGAAGGCCCCGGGTGCGCCGAGCAGCAGGAACACCAGGCAGAACACCCCGTAGTCGGCGGGCAGCAGGGCCAGGGCCCGGATCCGCGAGACGGGTCCCGGCGGGGGCGCCGCCCAGGACGGGCCGCGGGCGCTCGCGGCCGCCTTGCCGAGGTGTTCGCGCAGCAGCCCCGCGCAGAAGGTGACCACGGCGGCCAGCTGGAAGCCCAGCGGCAGCAACAGCCAGGCGTCCGAGGGCAGTTCACCGAAGCGGTAGAAGGAGATCAGGACCGCGGTATGGACGAGCACCAGCTTTCCGCAGTCCACGACATGATCCAGCCATTCCCCGTCGGGTCCGCCCCGGCCGGTGAGCCGGGCGAGCTGCCCGTCGGCGGAGTCGAAGGCGAAGCCGACCGCGAGGGCCGCCCAGACCAGGACGGCGAGCGTCCAGGAAGGCTCGACGAGCGCGACCGCCGCCAGCGCACCGAAGGTGAACAGCGCACTGGTCAGCGTCACTTGATTGGGCGTCAGTCCTGCCCGGTAGGCTCCGGCCGCGAGCACGCGGCCGGCGGGCCGGTTCACGTACCGCGAGTAGAGCGAGACGCCTTTGGCGCTCTTCTGTGCGCCGCGCAATTCGCGCAGCACGGTGCCCGTGCTTCCCACTACGCCCCCCAGCGTCCGGCAGTGCCCGCATCATGGCACGCGGACACCGGACCTGTGGGGTCTTTGGATCTCCTTACCTCCGGGGTAATCGACGCCGCCGGGACCCCGGGGCCAAGGTGGGTGCACCGCCCCGGACCACCGGGGCACCACGGAGAGGACCCGTCATGACCGCGTACGACGAAACTGTCCAGCGCTACTTCGCCGCCTGGAACACCACCGGGGCCGAGGAGCGGGCGAAGGCGGTGGCCGCCGCGTTCACCGAAGACGCCGGCTATACCGACCCGCTGGCCGACGTGCGCGGGCACGAGGGGCTCGCGGCCTTGATCGGCAGCGTGCACGAGCAGTTCCCCGGCTTCCGCTTCACGCTGACCGGCACGCCGGACGGGCACCACGACCTGGTCCGGTTCTCCTGGGAGCTGGTCTCCTCGGCGGACGGTTCCGCCCCGGTGGCCGGGTTCGACGTGGCCCGGCTGGCCGAGGACGGCCGGATCAGCTCGGTGAGCGGATTCCTGGACCGCGTACCGGCGGCATGAACGCGCCCCGCACCACGGTCACTTCCCGTCGGTGAGCTGTTCGTCGAGCTCGTCGAAGAGGAGTTCGCTGTGGTCGACCTGGCCGGTGCGGTAGGCGGAGCGGGCCACCAGGTGCGAGGCGACCGGTCCGGTGAGCATCTGGAAGAAGGCGATGAGGGCGAGGGTGGCGAGCTCCATGCCGCCTCGCAGGCGGAGCGCGACCCCGGCCAGCACCAGGATCATGCCGAGGGTCTGCGGTTTGGTGGCGGCGTGGCTGCGGGAGAGGACGTCGGGCAGCCGGAGCATGCCGATCACTCCGAGCAGACAGATCGCGGCGCCGATCAGGAGCAGGGCGGCGCCGGCCGTGTCGACGATCTGGAGCCAGAGGTTCACCGCGGGCCCTCCCGGGCGTCGTCGGGGGGCGGAGGGGGGTCGGCCGGGTTGCGGGGCCGGTCGCGTACGGCGATGAAGCGGGCGATGCCCACCGAGCCGGTGAAGCCGAGGAACGCCAGCACCAGCATGATCGGGAAGTAGAACTGGTCCCGGGCGAAGGCGGACTTGGCGGCGAGACCGGCGATGATCAGGGCGGCGCAGACGTCCAGCGAAATCGCCCGGTCCAGCATGGAGGGGCCCCGCCAGATCCGGGCGAGCAGCAGCGCCCCGGCGATGAGGACCAGGACGACGGCGCAGGTCAGCAGGGCCTGGTCGACGCGTTCGGGTGCGGTCACGGTGTGGGCCTCCCGGCGGGGAGCTGGGGCGGTGGCGGGGGTTCGGCGACCCGGGCGATCTCGTCCCGGGTGCCGAAGGCCCGTACGGTCAGCTCCTCCATCCGCCACACCTTGCGGCGGGCGGCTTCGAGCTCCTCGGGCCGGTCGGCGTCCAGGACGTGCAGGAAGACGGTGGCGGTCGCCCGGCGCACCTCGATGATGGAGCCGCCGGGGACGTTGGAGACGGCGACGGCGGTGGCGGCGAGCATCAGGTCGCTGCGGCAGCGCAGGGGGACGCCGATGACGGCGGCCCGGTGCGGCAGGCCGAAGAAGGTCTGCCGGGTGACCTTGACCCCCGAGGTGTACATGTCGTGGAAGAGGTAGACCGCCAGGCACAGGATGCCCCAGGGGTGGAGGCGCAGTCCGAGGTCGACGCGGGGCAGCGGGAAGGCGATGCAGACGACGACCGAGACGACCAGTCCGGTCAGGACGTTCGCCCAGGTGAGGGTGGACCAGAGCAGCACCCAGATGACGGTGAGCCAGAGGATCAGCGGCAGGTCCAGCACCCGCCGCCGGGTGCCGAACTCGAAGCTCAGCGGCGGCAGATCGGCGCTGCGGAAGGAGAAGCCCAGAACGCGTTTCACCGGCCCAGCACCTCCTGGATGTAGGGGGTGCGCTGGAGGAGTTCGGCGGCCGTGCGGTCGGTGTAGGCGGTGAGCGGGTCGGCGAACACGGTGAAGGCGAGGCCGATCGCGATGGTGGCGGCGGTGGCCGCGATCATGGGGTGGGGCAGCCGGCTGGTGGTGGTGACGGCCCGTCCGTGCAGGGTCGCGGCGACGGCCTGACCGGCGGGCGGGGGCGTGGTCCCGATGCCCTCGTCTCCGGTGCCGGGGATGTGGTCGGGTCCGGCGTCGGTGTCGTCGTCGCTGTCGTCGCCGGACTCCAGGACGGTGCCGGTGGCGGCCTGGCCGGGCGGGGCCGCGCGCCAGAAGGCGAGGTTCCAGACCTTGGCGATCACGTACAGCGTGAGCAGGCTGGTGGCCGCCGAGCCGGCGACCAGGACCCAGGCCCAGCCGCTGCCGTCGGCGACGCCCGCGCGCATCAGGCCGAGCTTGCCGATGAAGCCGGAGAGCGGGGGGATCCCGGCGAGGTTCATGGCGGGGACGAAGAACAGCGCGGCGAGCATCGGCGCCGCCCTGGCCAGGCCGCCGAGCCGGGTCAGCTCCGTGGTGCCGCCGCGGCGTTCGATGAGCCCGGCGACGAGGAACAGAGTCGTCTGGACGGTGATGTGGTGGGCGACGTACACGATGGCCCCGCCGTACGCCTCGCGGGTGGCGAGGCCGATCCCGAAGACCATGTAGCCGATGTGGCTGATCAGGGTGAAGGAGAGCAGTCGCTTGAGGTCGGTCTGGGCGACCGCGCCGAGGATCCCGATGACCATGGAGGCCAGGGCGATGGCCATCAGGAGGTCGCCGATGCGGTTGCCGGGGAAGAGCAGGGTCTCGGTGCGCAGCATGCAGTAGACGCCGACCTTGGTGAGCAGTCCGGCGAAGACGGCGGTCACGGGGGCCGGGGCGGTCGGGTAGGAGTCGGGGAGCCAGGCGGCGAGCGGGAAGACGGCGGCCTTGATGGCGAAGACGGTCAGCAGCAGCGCCTGGATCAGGGTCTGTACGCCGATGGGGAGTTCGGCCAGACGCACGGCGAGCTGGGCGAAGTTCGCGGTGCCGGTGGCCGCGTAGGTCATGGCGATGGCGGTGAGGAAGAGCATCGAGGAGAACAGCGAGATGATCACGTAGGTGGAGCCTGCCCGCATGCGGGGTCCGGTGCCGCCGAGGGTGAGCAGGACGAAGCTGGCGACGAGCATGATCTCGAAGCCGACGTAGAGGTTGACGAGGTCGCCCGCGAGGAAGGTGCAGGAGACCCCGGCGACGAGGATCAGATAGGCGGGGTGGAAGACGGCGAGCGGGGTCTCCTTGTCCCGGTCGGTCATGCCCTGGCCGAGGGAGTAGACGAGCACGCAGAGGGTGACGGCCGAGGAGACCGTGAGCATCAGCCCGGAGAGCCGGTCGGCGACCAGGGTGATGCCGAGCGGCGGGGCGAAGTCGCCGAGGTGGACGGAGAGCGGGCCCTGCCGGTCGGCGGCGACCATGAGGATCGCCGAGAGCGCGGTGACGGCGGTGAGCACGGCGACGCTGATGAAGCGCTGGAAGCGCCCCAGCCGGATGCCGAAGGCGAGGCTGAGTCCGGTGGCGCACAGGGGCAGCAGCACCGGCAGCGGGACAAGCGCGTTCATCCGGCGGCTCCTCGGTCACGGGGGTAGCGGTCGTCCGCCTTGGCATCGCCGTCGCGGGCGTAGTCCTCCGGGTCCGCGCCCAGCACGTCGTTCCAGAGGTTTCCGGAGGCGTCGCGGCCGCGGGCCTGGCGGGCGCGGTCGGCGCGGAGGCGGTCGCGGAGCCGGCGGCGCTCCTCGCGGTAGCGTTCGCGCTCCTCGGCGGTGGGTTCGGCTCCCGACCGGAACTGTTCGCGCAGCTGGGCGCGTTCGCCGAGGACTTCGGCGCGCAGCACGATGCGCCGGTCCTCCAGGTCGTCGTGGACCTCGTCGGTGCCGGTGATCTGGTGGCTGCGGTAGGCCATGGCCAGCAGGAACGCGGTGGTGGCGAGGGTGATGACGATGGCGGTCAGCGCGATGGCCTGGGGCAGCGGGTCGGTGACCCGGCTGAGCGACACCCCGTACAGCAGGGGTGCGGCGCCGGCCCGGCCGGTCGAGGAGAGCACCAGCAGGTTGATGCCGTTGCTGAGGATGACGGCGCCGAGCAGGATGCGGGTCAGCGGGCGGGTGAGCATGAGGATGCCGCCGACGGCGCAGAGGACGACGGCCGTGGCGATGAGCGAGGCGCTGACGATCATCGCAGGGGCCCTCCCGCCTCGGGTCCGCCGTCGGGGGTGAGGACGCCCGCGGCCCGTTCGATCTGCCGGTCGACCTTGGCGCCGAGGGCCCGCACGATGTCCAGGACGACGCCGAGGACCAGCAGGTAGACGCCGAAGTCGAAGAGGACCGAGGTGCTCAGGTGGTAGTCGCCGAAGACCGGCAGATGCCCGTGGTACGTGAACGCGTGCAGGACGGTGCCCTCGCCGAGTCCGAGGAGGGCCACCCCGGTGGAGATGAAGAGCCCGAGACCGGTGAAGAGACCGGGCTGGAGGGGGGCCGCCTCGGCGAGTTCGAAGCGGCCGCCCGCCAGGTAGCGGGTGATCAGGGCGACCCCGGCGACGAGCCCGGCGACGAATCCGCCGCCGGGCAGGGACTCGGCGCAGAACAGCAGATAGACCGAGAGCACCAGGATCGGGTGGAACAGCAGCCGGGCCACCACTTCGAAGACGATCGAGCGGTGTTCGGGGGCGAGGGTCGCCCCGGCGGCCAGCCAGCTGCGTTCGGGGGCCGCGTCGTCGCCCTGCGGCAGCCGGGAGGAGTGCTGGGCCGACAGCGACCAGGCGGTGCGGCCCCGCAGCTCCTCCTGGGCCATGGAGCCCTCGCTGCGGCGGTGCAGGTAGATGAGGCTGGTGACGCCGACCGCGGCGGCGGCGAGGACGGCGGACTCCCCCATCGTGTCCCAGGCGCGCAGGTCGACGAGGATGATCGCGACGACGTCCTTGTACCCGTGGTCGGCGACCTCCTGGACCATGGCGGCGCCTGCCGGTTCGGCGGTGCGCGCGGCGGCGGCGACCCACACCCCGACGCCGACGGTGGCGGCCGCGGCGAGGGCGACCGGGATGCGGGTGGCGCGCCGCCAGGTGCTCACGGTCTCCTGGAAATGGACGGGCATCCGGCGCAGCACCAGCACGAAGACGATCATCGCGACGGTCTCGACGCAGAACTGGGTGAGCGCCAGGTCGGGCGCGCCCTGGACGACGAAGAGCAGCGCGGTGCCGTAGCCGGTGAGCCCGGCCAGGACGACGGCCTTCATACGCCGTCGTACCGTCAGGCAGAGCAGGGCGGCGGCGCAGGTCAGGGCGGCGACGGCGCCCTGGAGCGGGTTGTCCCAGAGCCGGGGGCGTACGGCTCCGTCCCAGGGGGTGTCGACCATGAGGACGGCGAGCTGTCCGCCGAGCATGACCAGCAGTGTGGTGGCGAGGTACACGGAGAGGGAACCGCGCTGGATGAAGCCGGTGACCTGGAGGGCGAGACGTTCCTGCCCGAGCAGCAGATGGCCGAAGACGCTGTCGGCGGTGGGCCAGGCGATCCGCCGGGAGAACCGGGTGACCTGGGCGCGGCCGAGGAAGAGCGCGGCGCCCGCGGCCCAGGCGACGGCCGACAGGAGGAGGGCGAGGCCGAATCCGTGCCAGAGGGCGAGGTGGTACGGGTCCGGCTCGGCCGGAAACAGGTCGGCGTACGCGTTCGGCAGCCGGTCGGTCCAGCTGACGGCCGGGCCGAGGACCAGGCCGAGCACGGCGAGCAGGGCGGGCGGGGCGAGGAACGCCGGGCCCACCCGGTGGACGGGGGTGTCGGGGACACCGGGTTTACGGAGGAACGCGCCCCAGAAGAACCGCAGGGTGTACGCGGTCGTCAGCGCGGAGCCCGCGACGACGGCGACCAGCGCCCACCGGTCGGCGGTGGATCCCTGGATCAGCGCCGCGAAGGCGGCCTCCTTGGCGGCGAAGCCGAGCAGGGGCGGCAGGGCGGCCATGGAGGCGGCGGACAGTGCCGCGACCCCGGCGACGTACGGCAGCGAACGGCCGACCCCGGAGAGCTTCCGCAGGTCACGCGTCCCGGCGGCGTGGTCGACGATGCCGGTGACGAGGAACAGCGGAGCCTTGAAGAGGGCGTGGGCGAGGATCATGGCGAAGGCCGCCAGCGCGGCGTCGTGGTTGCCGGTCCCGGCGAGCAGGGTGAGGAAGCCGAGCTGGCTGACGGTCCCGTAGGCGAGGACGAGCTTGAGGTCGTTGAGGCGCAGTGCCCGCCAGCCGCCGAGCAGCATGGTCGCGCCGCCGAGGACGAGGACGACGGGTTTCCAGACGGGTACGTCGGCGAAGGCCGGGGCGAGCCGGGCGACCAGGTAGACCCCGGCCTTGACCATCGCGGCGGCGTGCAGATAGGCGCTGACGGGGGTCGGCGCGGCCATGGCGTTCGGCAGCCACATGGAGAACGGCCAGATGGCGGACTTCGACAGGGCCCCGCACAGCACGAGGACGACGGCGATGGACACGGCGAGGGTCGTCTCGGGCGGATCGGCGACGATCGCGGAGATCCGGTAGGTGCCCGCGGCCTGACCGAGGATCAGGAAGCCGACGAGCATGGCGAGCCCGCCGAGGGTGGTGACCACCAGGGCCTGGAGGGCGGAGCGGCGGCTGTGCCGGTGTTCGCTGCTGTGGCCGATCAGCAGATAGGAGAAGACCGTGGTCAGCTCCCAGAACACATAGAGCGTGATCAGGTCGTCGGCGAGGACGAGGGCGAGCATGGCCCCCGCGAAGGCGAGCAGGTTCCCCGCGAACCGGCCCAGCTGCGGGGTGTCGTCGGTGAAGTAGGAGGCGCAGTAGAGCAGGACGAGCGCCCCCACCCCGGCGGCGAGCAGCACCATCAGCTCGGCCAGCGCGTCCAGCCGCATATCGAGGGTGACCCCGTAGTCCGGGATCCACTCCCAGGTCCAGGTGTCCGCACCGCCGGACGCGGCGGTGTTCCAGCGGGTGAACGCCCAGACGGTGGCTGCCGTCGGCGGCAGCGCCAGCACGACGAACCCCCGCCGGCCGAGCCGGTGCACCAGCGGGCCCGCGCAGGCCGCCAGTGCGAAGTGGGCGACGATGAGCGCGATCACAGGGGGGTGTCCGGGTCGGGCGGCGGGGCATCCGAAATAAAGGGCACTAAATACAGATATATCCCTCGGAGCGATTCACCCGACCGGCGCGCCGCGCACCTCCGGGTCCGCTGGGGTCGCCCCCTCGGAGTCCGGCCGTCTCAGCCGTGTCCGGCGCAGGGCCCGCTGTGGTCGCAGTACGGCGTGTTGGCGGTGGCTCCGCAGCCGCAGAGCATCACGCGGGTCTCGTGGCGGGGGCCGAACGGGGTGGCGACTTCGAGGTCTCCGCGCAGGTGCAGCACTCCGTCGGCGTGGAGCGACACATGGGTGGGGACGTCGGGGACCTCGTCGGGCATGCCGTCGGTGCGGTGGTACTGGAGGGCGCCGCTCGGGCAGCGGTGGATGACGTCGGCGACCTCGTCGGCGGGGGCGTTGCCGGGCTGGACCCACGGGCGGCGGGCGACGTCGAAGACGGTGGGGAGGCCGCGCACGCATTCGGCGGCGTGCAGACAGCGGTGCGCGTCGAAGCCGACGACGATGCCCTCGCCGTCGTAGGACTTGGCGGCGGGGCGCGGGGGCGGCTGGCTGGTCACCGCTGGCTCTCCCGGGTCGGCTCGGCATCCGGACCCCTTCAGCCTCGCCCCGGCGCCCCGCCGCCGCTACTCGGGGGCCGGGGCCTCACGGCAGGACCGCGACCCCGTCGATCTCGACCATCGCCTGTTCGTCCCAGAGCCGGGCGACCCCGATGACGGCCATCGCCGGGTAGTCGCGGCCCGCGAGCCTGCGCCAGATCCGGCCCAGCTCGGCGGAGTGGGAGCGGTAGTCGTCCACGTCGGTGGCGTAGACGGTGACCCGGGCGAGGTCGGCGGGGGCACCGCCGGCCGCGTGGAGTGCGGTGAGCAGATTGCCGAGCGCGAGCGCGAACTGCTCGGGCAGGGTGGCCCCGACGACCTTGCCCTCCGGGTCGAGCGCGGTCTGTCCGGCGAGGAAGACCAGGTGCCCGCCGGTGGCGACGACCGCGTGGCTGAAGCCGGTGGGCGGGGAGAGTTCGGCCGGGTTGATCCGGTGCGACGGACTCATGCGGGCGGCTCCTGGGTCGTGGGCGGGGATGACTGGCGGGCGGCGGGTTCCGGGGCGGGCCGTTCCGGGACGGGGGACGCGTCGGGGCCCTGGGCGGCGTTCGCGTACAGGTCCTTGGCGATGATCGTGCGCTGCACCTCGCTCGCGCCCTCGTAGATGCGCGGCGCGCGGACCTCGCGGTAGAGGTGTTCGAGCAGATGGCCCCGGCGCAGGGCGCGGGCCCCGTGCAGCTGGACGGCGGTGTCCACGACGTACTGCGCGGTCTCGGTGGCGTACAGCTTGGCCATCGCCGCGCGGCGCGGCACCCCGCTCTCCCCCGCGTCGTACGCCGCTGCCGCCGCGTACACCAGCAGCCGGGCGGCCTCGGTGCGGGTGGCCATCTCCGCGACCTGGTGCGAGACGGCCTGGAGGTCGCTCAGCGGGCCGCCGAACGCGGTGCGGTGGGCGGTGTGGGCGACGGTGGCGTCCAGGGCGGCGCGGGCCATCCCGACGGCGAAGGCCCCGACGCTGGGCCGGAAGAGGTTGAGGGTGTTCATGGCGACCCGGAAGCCCCGGTCGGGTTCGCCGAGGACGTCGTCGGCGGTGACCGGTACGCCGTCGAACTCCAGGGTGCCGATGGGGTGCGGGGAGAGCATGTCGAGGGCGGAGCCGGTGAGTCCGGGCCGGTCGGAGGGGACCAGGAACGCGGTGATGCCCCGGGATCCGGCGCCGGGGATGGTGCGGGCGAAGACCACGGCGAAGTCGGCCTCGGGGGCGTTGGAGATCCAGCACTTCTCGCCGGTGAGCCGCCAGCCGTCGGCGGTGTGCTCGGCGGCCAGGCTCAGGGCCGCCGCGTCGGAGCCCGCCCCCGGCTCGCTCAGCGCGAACGCGGCGACGGCCCGCCCGGCCCGGACCTCGGGGAGCCAGCGTTCGCGGTGGGCGGGGGTGCCGGCTTGGACGATCGGGGTGGTGCCGAGGCCCTGGAGGGCGAGCGCGGTCTCGGCCTCGGTGCAGCCTCGGGCCAGCGACTCCCGCAGCAGGCACAGGTCCAGCGCCCCGGAGCCCAGCATCCGGCCGAGGAGGCCCAGCTCGCCGAGCGCCGCCAGCAGGGGACGGTTGACACGCCCGGGCTCCCCCTTCTCCGCCAGCGGGCGCAGCTTGTGCACGGCGAGCGTACGGAGCTCCTCGCACCAGGCGGTTTGTTCCGGTTCGAGGGAGAATGCCGTCATGGCGGCGCCTCTCTTGTCGCGTCGTGTCGCGTGCCCCGTCGCGTCGGCTGACATCTCGTCGCGTCGTATCGCACACCATGGCTTATCGCGGACCGTTGACTACCGTCACCCAAACGATACGCTCCAGAGGCGACAAGGGGGCGATCCTTCATGGAGCCGAATTCCTCGCCGAACACGCCCACAGCCGCCGCCGACGCGTCCGTACGCGTCCCCGGCGCGCCTCACGAGCCGACCGGGCGCGCCGCCGGCGCCCACACCGACACCTTCGCGCGCGACCATCTCCCACCTCCGGAGCAGTGGCCGGAACTGCTTCTGGACGATCCGGCGCCGCGTTACCCCGACCGGCTGAACTGCGGACACGAGCTGCTGGACCGCACCGTCGAGGAGTACGGCGCCGACCGTCCCGCGCTGCGCTCCGGCGACGGGAGCGTCTGGAGCTACGGCGAGCTGCGGGAGATTGTGGACCGCATCGCCCATGTGCTGACGGACGACCTGGGCGTGGTGCCGGGCAACCGGGTGCTGCTGCGCGGGCCGACCACGCCCTGGCTGGCCGCCTGCTGGCTCGCCGTCATGAAGGCGGGCGCGGTCGCCGTCACCGTACTGGCGCAGGCACGGGCCACGGAGCTGGCCACCATCTGCTCGCTGGCCCGCATCGGCCACGCCCTGTGCGACGCCCGGTCCGTGGAGGATCTGGCGGATGCGGACGTGGACGGGCTGCGGATCACGCTGTTCGGCGGGGACGGGCCCGACGATCTCACCCGGCTGGTGGAGGGCAGGCCCGGTCCGTTCCGGGCGGTGGACACGGCCGCCGACGAGGTCGCACTCATCGCGTTCACCTCGGGCACCACCGGGCGCCCCAAGGGCTGCATGCATCTGCACCGGGACCTCCTGGCCATCGCCGACACCTTCTCCCAGCACGTGCTGCGCCCCTCGGCCGACGACGTGTTCGCGGGCAGCCCGCCGCTGGGGTTCACGTTCGGGCTCGGCGGGCTGCTGGTCTTTCCGCTGCGGGCCGGGGCCTCGACGCTGCTGCTGGAGCAGGCGGGTCCGCAGCATCTGCTGCCCGCGCTGGTCCGGCACCGGGTCTCGGTGCTGTTCACCGCGCCGACGGCGTACCGCACGATGCTCGGCGAGCTGAACGGCCACGACCTGTCGGCGCTGCGGCGGTGTGTGTCGGCCGGGGAGAACCTGCCGGAGGCGACCTGGCGGGCCTGGTACGACGCCACGGGGCTGCGCATCATCAACGGCATCGGGGCCACCGAACTCCTGCACATCTTCATCTCGGCCGCCGACGACGCGATCCGGCCGGGCCTGACCGGGGTGCCCGTGCCGGGCTGGCAGGCCCGGGTGGTGGACGAGCACGGGGAGGAGCTGCCCGACGGCGAGCCGGGGCTGCTCGCCGTGCGCGGCCCGGTCGGCTGCCGCTATCTCGCCGACCCCCGCCAGACGGAGTACGTCCGGCACGGCTGGAATCTGACCGGCGACACCTTCGTCCGCGAACCGGACGGCTACTTCCGTTACGTGGCCCGCGCCGACGACATGATCATCTCCTCCGGGTACAACATCGCGGGCCCCGAGGTGGAGGACGCCCTGCTGCGCCATCCGGAGGTCGCGGAGGCGGCCGTGGTGGGCCGGGCGGACGAACTGCGCGGCGAGATCGTGGTGGCGCATGTGGTGCTGACCGAGGGCTCGGAGCAGACGGCGGACTCGCTGCGTGCCCATATGAAGGCCAACCTGGCCCCGCACAAGTGCCCGCGCGTCTTCGTCTTCCACACCTCACTCCCCCGCACGGCGACCGGCAAGCTCCAGCGGTTCCTGCTCCGGGACCACCCGTTCTAGAGTGATCACGTGGCCGAGTTGCGCACCCCCCGCTCCCTGATCATCACGCTCTACGGCGCTTACGGCCGTCCGGCGGACGGTGCGCCGTTCGCGGTGTCCGAGCTGATCCGCCTGCTGCACGCCGTGGGCGTCGACGCCCCCTCCGTACGCTCGTGCGTCTCGCGGCTGAAACGGCGCGGGCTGCTGGTGGCCGCCCGGGCGGCGGACGGCTCGGCGGGGTACGCGCTCTCCCCGGACGCCCGGCAGCTGCTCGACGACGGGGACCGGCGAATCTACCGGCACCCCGCGCCGAGCCTCGCCGACGGCTGGGTGCTCGCGGTGTTCTCCGTGCCCGAGGCCGAGCGCAGCAAGCGCCATGTGCTGCGCTCCCGGCTGGCCCGGCTGGGCTTCGGCACGGCCGCGCCCGGGGTGTGGATCGCGCCGGGCGGGCTGTACGAGGAGACCCGGCACACCCTGGAACGGCTCGAACTCGACCCGTACGTCGACCTGTTCCGGGGCGAGCACCTCGGTTTCGCCGCCACCCGCGAGGCGGTCGCCCGCTGGTGGGACCTGGACACGGTGGCGCGCCTGCACCACGACTTCCTGGAGCTGCACGAGCCGGTCCTGCGGGACTGGGAGGCGTCCGGGGTCGACGGCGAGCCCCGCCCGCAGACCGCCTACCGGGACTATCTGCTGGCGCTGGACTCCTGGCGGCAACTCCCGTACGCGGACCCGGGTCTGCCGGCGGAGCTGCTGCCCGCGGACTGGCCGGGCGGCCGGTCGGCGGAGGTGTTCGGCCGGCTGCACAAGCGGCTGCGGGACGCCGGGGAGCGGTTCGTACGGGAGTGACCTCCGCGGTGACCTCTGCGGGGGGAAATCCGGGTGCCCCGGCCGGCCGCCCCCGGGCAGGATGAGGCATGACCTGGACCTTCACCGACGACGTCGACGTGTTCCTCGCCTCGGCCGGACCGTCGCTCGCCGCGCGGCCCGTCGAGCACACGGTGGCGCTGAGCGTCACCGAGCGGCTGAGGCGTTCGGGTGCGCATCACTACGGGGACGACGATCCGCTCCTCGGCTGGTGGCGCGGGGCGGACGGGGCGGTGGCGGGGACACTCGTACGCACGCCACCGCACGCGGCACTGCTGACGGCCGTGCCGCCGGAGGCGGTGGGGCCGCTGGTGGAGGCCCTGGGGGCGGGTTCCGACCTCGACGGTGTCAACGCGGACCGGGACATCGCGGCGCTGCTGGCCGCCCGGCTGCCGGGGTACCGGACCGTGCAGGAGCAGCGGCTGTACCGGCTGGGCATGCTTCGGCCGCCCTCCCCCGCGCCGGAGGGCCGGGCCAGGGTGGCGACGCGGGCGGACCGGGCGCTGCTGGTGGAGTGGGTGCGGGGGTTCGCCGACGCGACCGGGCAGGCCGGGAAGGCCACGTCCTTGGTGGAGTGGCTGGTGGACGAGGGCACGGAACGCGGTTCGCTCACCCTCTGGGAGTGCGGCGGTACGCCGGTGGCCCTGGCGGGGCGCACCCGGATGCTGGCGGGCACGGTGCGGGTGACGTTGGTGTACACCCCGCCGGATTTCCGCGGCCGGGGGTACGGGGCCGCCGTGACGGCCGCGTCCTCCCGGGCCGCGCTGGAGGCGGGCGCGGCGGAGGTGCTGTTGTTCGCGGACCTGGCCAATCCGACGAGCAACGGCGTATATCTGCGCATCGGTTACGAGCCGGTGGCGGACCGGGTGCAGTTGAGAAGGGACGCGAGATGACGGAGCCCGTGGCACCTGGGCCCGTGGCGTCTGAGCCGCTGTGGCTCGTCGCCGCGAACGTCGTGCGGTGGCGGCGGTACGGGGACGGCGGGCAGGAGCTGCGGCCCGGGACCAAGACGTACCGGGGCGGGGCCAAGGTGTACGTCGTCGGCACCTACCCGGGCATGGGGCACGAGCAGGTGACCACCATCGGGCGGGCCCGCACCGGCCGTTGGATCACCGTCGACACGGGCTCACGCCATCTGCACACCTTCCGGGCCAAGCAGGTCTTCGCGCCGGCCGTGCTGCGGCGGGCCCAAGCGCTCGCGGTGCGTCCGCAGCCCCGGGAGGAGGCCGAGGAGCTGGCCGGTCTGCTGGAGCGGCTCGCCGCCGAGTACCGCGAGACCCACCACGGCGCGCCCCACCCCACGCCGTGTCTCTGTCACACGTGCCTGGTCACCCCAGAGTGAGCCGGGGTTTCGGTCCGTCGGTGCGGCCGGTGGGCGGGGTGCGGCTGCCCGCGCCGTACGGGAGGGGCCAGGGCGCGCCCGGTCCCGTGTAGCCCTGTTCGGCGGCCGCGTGGAGCGTCCAGTGCGGGTCGTAGAGGTGGGGGCGGGCCAGGGCGCAGAGGTCGGCGCGGCCCGCCAGGAGCAGGGAGTTGACGTCGTCCCAGGAGGAGATCGCGCCGACCGCGATGACGGGGACGTCCACGGTGTTGCGGATCCGGTCGGCGTACGGGGTCTGGTAGGAGCGGCCGTACTCGGGGCGCTCCTCGGGTACGACCTGGCCCGTGGAGACGTCGATGGCGTCGGCCCCGTGCTCGGCGAAGGCGCGGGCGATCGCGACGGCGTCCTCGGCGTCGGTGCCACCCGCGGCCCAGTCGGTGGCGGAGATCCGGACGGTCATCGGCCGTTCCTCCGGCCAGACTTCGCGCACGGCGTCGAAGACTTCGAGGGGGAAGCGGAGGCGGCCGGCCAGGTCTCCGCCGTAGGCGTCGGTGCGGTGGTTGGTGAGCGGGGAGAGGAAGCCGGAGAGCAAGTAGCCGTGGGCGCAGTGGAGTTCGAGGAGGTCGAAGCCGCTGCTCGCGGCGCGCCGGGCGGCGGAGGTGAACTGCTCGCGTACGGCGTCCAGTCCGGCCCGGTCCAGCTCGGCGGGGACCTGGCTGACGCCGGGGGCGTACGGGAGCGGGGAGGCGGCTGTCAGCGGCCAGTTGCCGCTGTCCAGGGGCTGGTCGATGCCCTCCCACATCAGCTTGGTGGAGCCCTTGCGGCCGGAGTGGCCGAGCTGGACGCCGATGGCGGCGCCGGGGGCGGAGGTGTGGACGAAGTCGGTGATCCGCCGCCAGGCCAGGGCCTGTTCGTCGGTCCACAGGCCCGTGCAGCCGGGGGTGATGCGGCCCTCGGGACTGACACAGACCATCTCGGTCATGGTGAGTCCGGCGCCGCCGAGCGCACGGGCCCCGAGGTGGACGAGGTGGAAGTCGCCGGGGAGCCCGTCGGTGGCGGAGTACATGTCCATGGGCGAGACGACGACGCGGTTGCGCAGGGTCAGGCCGCGCAGCCGGAACGGGGTGAACATCGGCGGGGTGCCGGGCGGGCAGCCGAACTCCTCCTCCACGGCGGCGGTGAACGAGGCGTCGCGCAGCCGCAGGTTGTCGTGGGTGACCCGGCGGCTGCGGGTGAGGAGGTTGAAGGCGAAGCGGCGGGGCGGCTGGTCGACATAGGTGGCCAGCTCCTCGAACCAGCGCAGACTGGCCGCCGCCGCCCGCTGCGTGGAGGCGACGACCGGGCGGCGCTCGGCCTCGTACGCCGTCAACGCGGAAGGCAGGTCCGGCTGTTCCTCGACGCAGGCGGCGAGCGCGAGGGCGTCCTCGACGGCGAGCTTGGTGCCGGAGCCGATGGAGAAATGGGCGGTGTGGGCCGCGTCGCCGATGAGCACGGTGTTGCCGTGGGACCAGCGGGAGTTGGTGACCGTACGGAAGGTGAGCCAGCTGGACCGGTTGGAGCGCAGGGGCCTGCCGTCCAGGGCCTCGGTGAAGAACTTGGCGCAGCGGGTGGTGGATTCGGCCGGTTCGCAGGTGTCGAGTCCGGCGGCGCGCCACACCTCCTCGCGCATCTCGACGATGACGGTGGAGGCGTCGGCGGCGTACGGGTAGCCGTGCAACTGCATGACGCCGTACGGCGTTTCGGCGATCTCGAAGCGGAAGGCGTCGAACGCGAAGTCGGCGGCGAGCCAGATGTAGCGGTTGCGGTGTTCGGTGAGGGAGGGGCCGAAAACGTCGGCGTGCGCCCGGCGGGTCACGCTGTTGACCCCGTCGGCGGCGATGACCAGGTCGTGGTGGGCGGCCAGCTCGGCGACGGGCGGGGCCTCGGTGCGGAAGCGGAGACCGACACCGAGGTCGGTGCAGCGTTCGTGCAGGATCTCCAGGAGCCGGCGGCGGCCGAGGGCGGCGAAACCGTGGCCGCCGGAGGTGTGGGTGCGGCCGCGGTGGACGATGTCGATGGTGTCCCAGCGGACGAACTCGCGGCCGAGGGCGCGGTAGACCTCGGGGTCGGCGTGTTCGATGCCGCCGAGGGTCTCGTCGGAGAGGACGACGCCGAAGCCGAAGGTGTCGTCGGGGGCGTTGCGCTCGAAGACGGTGATCTCGCGGTCCGGGTCGAGCCGTTTGAGCAGGGACGCGGCGTAGAGCCCGCCGGGGCCGCCGCCGATGACCGCGATGCGCCGCACGGAGGATCCGCCGCCGGCCACGGCTACCGCCCCTGCCACTTCGGGGGCCGCTTCTCGGTGAAGGCGGCGTGGAACTCGGCGTAGTCCTCGCCGTGCATCAGGAGGGCCTGGGTGCTGGCGTCCAGCTCGACGGAGGCGGCGAGCGGCATGTCCAGCTCGGCGGTGAGCAGGGCCTTGGTCTGGGCGAGCGCGAGGGCGGGGCCGTCGGCGAGGCGGCGGGCCAGCTCGGCGGCGCGTTCGTCGGCCTTCCCCTCCTCGGCCAGCTCGCTGATCAGGCCGATCCGCTCCGCCTCGGGGGCGCGGACGGCGTCGCCGAGCATCAGGAGCCGGGTGGCGTGGCCGAGGCCGACGACCCGGGGCAGCAGATAGGCCGCGCCCATGTCGCCGCCGGAGAGGCCGACCCGGGTGAAGAGGAAGGCGAAGCGGGCCGAGGGGTCGGCGACCCGGAAGTCGGCGGCGAGGGCCAGGACGGCTCCGGCGCCCGCCGCGACCCCGTGGATCGCGGCGACGACGGGGAAGGGGCACTCGCGCAGGGCCCGGACGACCTGGCCGGTCATCCGGTTGAAGTCGAGGAGCTGCGCGGTGTCCATGGCGAGGGTGGCGCCGATGATCTCGTCGACGTCGCCGCCGGAGCAGAAGCCGCGCCCCTCCCCGGCGAGGACGAGGGCGCGGACGGAGCGCTCCCGGGAGAGCTCGGCGAGGAGGTCGCGCAGATCGGCGTAGGCGCCGAAGGTGAGCGCGTTGAGTTTTTCGGGGCGGGAGAATGTGACGGTTGCCACACCGTCGTCCCGGGTCAGCCGGAGATGACGCCATTCCTCGGCGCTCGGGGCCGAGCTGGGAAACGGGCTCATGGAGGGGTCCCCTTCAGCGATCGGGCGGGTGCCGGCCGTGCGCGGGTCGCGTTCCGCCTCCGAAGTTATCACTCAAGCGTGACTGCCGTCACGAGGTCGCAATACCGCATCCATGAGACCGTTGTGGCGAAAGTCCCCTTTGCTCCGGCCGACCGCCCCTATGGCTGGGCCGGAGCGGTTCGTAAGGTTGAAACCAGGAAGTCTCGCCACGAGTACGACGTGAACCCGAGAAGACGAGTGTCCCGAGGCCGAGACCTCCCGCTTCAGGTAGACCCGCTCCCGAACGGAAACCCTGCCGTGCCGCCCGATGTCCCCGTCCCCGCTTCCTGGCGCATCGCCCTGCCGCATTCGACCGCGGCCGTGCCGATCGCCCGGGCTCTCATCCGTACGGCCCTGTCGGACATCGACGCCCCGGCCGACAGCGACACCGCCGAACTGCTGACCGCCGAGCTGGTGGCCAACGCGGTCGAGCACACCCTGGGCGGCGAGCCCATCGAACTGGTCGTGGAGCTGCTGCCCACCGGCTGCCAGGTCGAGGTGCACGACCGCGACCCCGCCCCGCCGGGCGACCTGTCCCGGCCGCGGCCGGGCTTCGAGGTCGATCCCTGGCAGGAGCACGGCCGCGGCCTGCTGCTGATCCGGACCCTCAGCTCCGCGTGCGGTCACCGCACCACGGAGCACGGCAAGGCCGTCTGGTTCACGCTTCCGGCGATACCGGCGCAGCCGGGTCCGTCGCCGGGGAGCTGACCAGCCGGGAACGCTTGCGGCCGTAGCCGGCGTAGAGCAGCGAGCCGGCGGCCAGGAAGACCGCGAACTGGACCCAGGTCGTCCAGCCGGTCCCGTACATCAGATACAGGCAGAAGGCGACGCCCAGCAGCGGGCTGACCGGGTAGAGCGGGACCCGGAAGGTCCGCTTCAGCTCGGGGTTGCGGCGGCGGAGCACCACCACCGCGACATTGACGGCGACCATCGTGGCCAGCGTGCCGATGGTCGTCAGGTTCACGACGACGTCGAGCGGGACGAAGGCGGCCGGGACCGCGAAGACGCAGGCGACGATCCAGGTGTTGGCGACCGGGGTGTGGGTCGTGGGCGAGACCCGCTCGAAGACGCGCGGAATGAGTCCGTCGCGGGACATCGACATCAGGATGCGGGTCTGCCCGTACATCACGGCGAGCACCACCGAGGCGATGGCGACGACCGCGCCGAAGGCGATGATGCCGCCGCCCACCGAGGAGCCGGTGACCTCGTTGACGGCGATCGAGAGCGCGGCACTCTTGTTCGCCACGTCGTCCGAGCCGATCGCGCCGATGGCGGAGAGCGCCACGGCGCAGTAGAGCAGGGTGACGACGCCGATGCAGATCAGGATGGCGATCGGGATGTTCCGGCGGGGGTTCTTGACCTCTTCGCCGGCGGTGGTGATGGCGTCGAAGCCGATGTAGGAGAAGAACGCGAGCGACGCGCCCGCGGTGATCCCGCCGAGCCCGTGGGTGGCGAACGGCATGAGGTTGTCGTCCTGGAACGCGCTGAACGCCACCGCGCAGAACGCGATCAGAATGCCGATCTTGAGGACCGCCATGGCGGCGGTGGCCGTGGCGCTCTCCCGGACGCCGCGCACCAGCAGGGTGGCGGCCATGGCGATCACGACGACCGCGGGCAGGTTGACGACACCGCCGTCAGCGGGCCCGGAGGACAGGGCCGCGGGCAGTTCCCAGCCGAACAGGCTGTTCAGCAGCTCGTTGACGTACTGGCTCCAGCCCACCGCGACGGCGGAGACCGAGACGCCGTACTCCAGCAGCAGGCACCAGCCGACGAGGAAGGCGGTGCGCTCGCCGAGGGCCGCGTACGCGAAGGAGTACGAGCTTCCGGAGACCGGGATGGCGCTGCCCAGCTCCGCGAAGGACAGGGCGGTGAAGATGCAGGTGATCGCGGCGAGGACGAACGAGATCACGACGGCGGGGCCGGCCTCGGCGACGCTGTCGGAGAGCCCGACGAAGATGCCGGTGCCGACGATCGCGCCGACCCCGAAGCAGACGAGCTGGAAGAGGCCCATCGTGCGCTTGAGGCCGTGGCCTTCCAGGTCGCCACCGGATTCGGCGATGAGCTGCTCGGGACTCTTGCGGCGCAGGCCCGACAGATGGGGGCCGGAGGGCTTCGGGGTGCCGGATCGCGGCAGACCGGTGCTCATGCGGGACGTTCTCATCTCTGGTGGTGCAGTGGGGGGACGGCCGTGCGCCGGTGTTCCGGCGGCACAGGTATGGGGTTCGACCCTGCGGGGGTCTCCCCGGGTCCGAACCCCACCAAGAGCCGACATCGTAGCCACCAGTACGCATGTTCACCCAATCGGGTGTATGAGCATGCGAACCCCTGCCCGGTATCCGTACCGGGCACCCTTGCCGGCGAGGCTACTTTCCGGCGAGGGTCGCCACCAGCACGGCCTTGATCGTGTGCATCCGGTTCTCCGCCTGGTCGAAGACGACGGAGTGCGGCGACTCGAAGACCTCGTCGCTGACCTCCAGCTCGGTCAGTCCGTACCGGGCGTGGATGTCCCGGCCGACCTGGGTGCCGAGGTCGTGGAAGGCCGGCAGGCAGTGCAGGAACTTCACGTCCGGGTTGCCGGTGGCCCGCAGGACGTCCATCGTCACGGCGTAGGGCCCGAGGGCGGCGATGCGCTCGGCCCAGACCTCCTTGGGCTCTCCCATGGAGACCCAGACGTCGGTGGCGACGAAGTCGGCGCCCGCGACGCCCTGGGCCACGTCGCCGGTGAGGGTGATCTTCGCGCCGCTGACCTCGGCGAGCTTCCGGGCCCGCGCCACGACCGCCTCGGCCGGCCAGTACGCCTCGGGGGCGACGATCCGGACGTCCAGGCCGAGCAGGGCGCCGGTGATCAGGTAGGAGTTGCCCATGTTGAAGCGGGCGTCGCCGAGGTAGGCGAAGGCCGTCCCCGCGAGGGTGCCCTCGCGGCACTCGGTCATGGTGAGGACGTCGGCGAGCATCTGGGTGGGGTGCCAGTCGTCGGTGAGCCCGTTGAAGACCGGCACGCCGCCGTGTGCGGCCAGCTCCTCGACGGCCTGCTGGCTGTCGCCCCGGTACTCGATCCCGTCGAACATCCGGCCCAGCACCCGGGCGGTGTCCTTCACGGACTCCTTGTGGCCCATCTGGGAGCCCGCGGGGTCGAGGTAGGTGGTGAAGGCGCCCTGGTCGGCGGCGGCGACCTCGAACGCGCAGCGCGTCCGGGTCGAGGTCTTCTCGAAGATCAGCGCGATGTTCTTCCCGCGCAGCCGCTGGACCTCGGCCCCGGCCTTCTTGGCCGCCTTGAGCTCGGCGGCCAGCGCGACCAAGCCGAGAAACTCCTCGGAGGTGAAGTCCAGCTCCTTGAGGAAGTGGCGGCCGGTGAGGTCTATGGCCATGATGACTGCTCCTGGGTCGGGCGGGGATCGGCGCGCTGCGCGCGACAGGACTGGAAGTCTATACGACACCTCGCATCTCTATACAGGGGCATGGGTTCGCGTTCCGTCGGCCGCTCACGCCACGGGATCCCGCTCCACCGGGCAGCTCATACAGCGCGGCCCGCCGCGACCCCGGCCCAGCTCGCTGCCCCGGATCTCGATCACCTCGATGCCCTGCTTGCGCAGATAGGTGTTGGTCGTGGCGTTGCGCTCGTACGCGACGACGACGCCGGGCTCGACCGCGAGCACGTTGCAGCCGTCGTCCCACTGCTCGCGCTCGGCGGCGTGCACGTCCTGGGTGGCGGTGAGGACCCGGATGGAATCGAGGCCGAGGGCGGCGGCGATCGCGCGGTGCATGTGCTCGGGCGGATGGTCGGTGACCTTCAGCTCGCGGGGGCCGCTGCCGGGCTCGATGGTGTACGACCGGAGCATGCCGAGCCCGGCGTACTGAGTGAACGTGTCGCCGTCGACCATCGTCATCACCGTGTCCAGGTGCATGAACGCACGGGCCTTGGGCATGTCCAGCGCCACGATCGTGCGCGCGGAACCGGCGTCGAAGAGCCCGCGGGCCAGCATCTCGACCGCCTGCGGGGTGGTGCGCTCGCTCATGCCGATCAGGACCGCGCCCTGCCCGATGACCAGGACGTCGCCGCCCTCGATGGTGGAGGGGTAGTCGTCCTGCCCCTCCGACCAGTGGTGGAAGGCGCCCGCCTCCGGGCCGGTGAAGAGCGGGTGGTGGCGGTAGATGGCCTCGAAGTGGACGGTCTCGCGCTGCCGGGCGGGCCAGCGCATGGCGTTGATGGACACCCCGTCGTAGATCCACGCCGAGGTGTCCCGGGTGAAGAGGTGGTTGGGCAGCGGTCCGAGCAGGAAGTCGTCCAGGTCCATCACATGGAAGCGGACGGAGGTCGGCTCGCTGTACCGCTCCAGGAACTCCCGCTTGGTCATGCCCCCGACCAGCGCCTCCGCCAGCTCCGCCGCCGACAGCTGCTCGAAGGCGGCCCGCAGATGCTCGGTCGCGAGCGGGCCGTACTCCTTCTCGTCGAAGACCCGGTCGAGCACGAGCCGTCGCGCGACCGGGATGTCGAGGGACTCGCGGAGCAGATCGCCGAAGAGGTGCACGGCGACGCCCCGGTCGCGCAGGACGTCGGCGAACCCGTCGTGCTCCTCCCGGGCGCGGCGCACCCACAGGACGTCGTCGAACAGGAGCGCGTCCTTGTTCCTGGGGGTGAGCCGCTTCAGCTCCAGATCGGGGCGGTGCAGTATGACGCGGCGCAGCCGCCCGGCTTCGGAGTCGACATGGAATCCCATGCCTTCATCCTCACCGCGCGGAGCACCGTTCACCCGGCGAATCGGCTATCCGTTGGACCGGTCTCAGAGCCGGGGGTCCACCGGCTCCGACTCCAGGGCCAGGACGGCGAACACCGCCTCGTGGATCCGCCACAGCGGTTCGCCCTCCGCCAGCCGGTCCAGCGCCTCCAGACCCAGTGCGTACTCCCGCAGCGCGAGCGAGCGCTTGTGGCCGAGGAACCGGGAGCGCAGCCGCTCCAGATTCTCCGGGCGGGTGTACTCGGGGCCGTAGATGATGCGGAGATACTCCCGGCCGCGCACCTTGATGCCGGGCTGGACGAGGCGGCCCTTGGCGTCCCGGACGAGGGCGCCGAGCGGCTTGACGACCATGCCCTCGCCGCCGCGCCCGGTCATCTCCAGCCACCAGTCCACACCGGCGCGGACCGATCCCTCGTCGCCGGTGTCGACGACGAGCCGGCGGGTGACCTGGAGCAGCCCGGTCGGGTCGTGCTCGACGAGCCGGTCGAGCCAGGCGAGCTGCTCGTCGTGCGGGACGGCGGCCAGGGAGCGGCCCTGGACGGCGAGGATCTGGAAAGGGGCCAGGCGCACCCCCTCCAGGCCCTCGGTGGGCCAGCAGTAGCGCCGGTACGCCTCGGTGAACGCGGCGGCGTCCTGCGCGCGGGCCCGCTGCTGTCCGGCGAGGCCCGCCACCTCGACGCCCCGGGCGGCCGCCTGCTCCAGGGCGGCGACGGCTGACGGGAGGACCGCGCCGGACGCGGCGCCGACGGCGGCGTACTGCGAGCGCAGCAGCCCGCCCGCCTTCAGCGACCACGGCATCAGCTCGGCGTCCAGGAGCACCCAGTCGGTGTCCCACTCCGCCCAGAGCCCGGCGGCGGTGACGGCGCTGCGGAGCCGGGCCAGGACCTCTTCGGTCATCGCCGGGTCGTCCAGGAAGGGGCGGCCGGTGCGGGTGTACAGCGCGCCGGTGGGGCCCGCCGTGCCGAACCGCGCGGTCGCCGCCTCCGCGTCCTTGCAGACCAGGGCGACGGCCCGGGAGCCCATGTGCTTCTCCTCGCACACGACCCGCTCGACGCCGTCGGACGCGTACTGCGCGAACGCCTCGGCCGGGTGCTCCAGGAAGCCGTCCTCGCGGGAGGTGGCGGTGGGGGCCATCGTGGGCGGCAGGTAGGCGAGGAGCTGCGGGTCGACGGCGAACCGGCTCATGACTTCGAGCGCGGCGGCGGCGTTCTCCTCGCGCACGGCGACGCGTCCCATGTGCCGGGTCTCGACGATCCGGCGGCCCTGGACGTCGGCGATGTCCAGCGGCCGGCCCTCCCGGCCACCGGGCGCCTCGGTCACCAGCGGCTTGACCGGCTCGTACCAGACCTTCTCGGCGGGTACGTCGACGAGTTCGCGCTCCGGCCAGCGCAGCGCGGTCATCTTCCCGCCGAAGACGGCGCCGGTGTCCAGGCAGATGGTGTTGTTGATCCAGGAGGTGGTGGGGACGGGGGTGTGGCCGTAGACCACGGTGGCCCGGCCCCGGTACTCCTCGGCCCACGGGTAGCGCACGGGCAGGCCGAACTCGTCGGTCTCCCCGGTCGTGTCCCCGTACAGCGCGTGCGAGCGGACCCGGCCGGAGGTACGGCCGTGGTACTTCTCGGGCAGCCCGGCGTGACAGACCACCAGCTTGCCGTCGTCCAGAACGTAGTGGCTGACGAGGGAGTCGATGAACTCCCGCACCTGGCCCCGGAACTCGGGGTGCTCGGCGTCCTCGCGCTCCAGCTGCTCGACGGTCTCGGCGAGCCCGTGGGTGAGCTGGACCTTGCGGCCCGCGAGATAGCGGCCGAGCTTGTTCTCGTGGTTGCCGGGGACGCAGAGGGCGTTGCCCGACGCCACCATGGACATGACGCGGCGCAGCACTCCGGGGCTGTCGGGGCCCCGGTCGACGAGGTCGCCGACGAAGACGGCCGTACGCCCTTCGGGGTGGGCACCGTCCACGTAACCCAGCTTGCCGAGCAGGGTCTCCAGCTCGGAGCGGCAGCCGTGGATGTCACCGATGATGTCGAACGGTCCTGTGAGGTGGCGCAGGTCGTTGTAGCGGCGCTCCAGGACCACTTCGGCGCGCTCGGCCTCCTCCTCGGTGCGCAGGATGTGTACCTTGCGGAAGCCCTCGCGCTCCAGGCCGCGCAGCGAGCGCCGCAGCTCGCGGCGGTGCCGCTGGATGACGTGGCGGGGCATGGAGGCACGGTCGGGGCGGGCCGCGTTGCGGGCGGCGCAGACCTCCTCGGGCAGGTCGAGGACGATGGCGATGGGCAGGACGTCGTACTTCCTGGCCAGCTGGACGAGCTGCTTGCGGCTCTCGGACTGGACGCTGGTGGCGTCGATGACGGTGAGCCGCCCGGCCTCCAGGCGCTTGCCCGCGATGTAGTGCAGCACGTCGAAGGCGTCGCGGCTGGCGCTCTGGTCGTTCTCGTCGTCGGCGACCAGGCCCCGGCAGACGTCCGAGGAGACGATCTCGGTCGGCTTGAAGTGCTTGCGGGCGAAGGTGGACTTGCCCGATCCGCTGGCGCCGATGAGGACGACGAGGGAGAGGTCGGTCACCGGCAGGGTGCGCACGGGGCTCGCCGCGGCGGCGGTCCGGCCAGGCTCGGCGGTCTCCGCGCCGGTGGTGCTGTGGTCGCTGTTCATGCGGCTTCCGCCTCCTTCTTCTTCTCGGTCTGCTTCTCGGTCCGCTCGGTGGTGCGGGTGAACACGGCCATCTGGGTCGGCGGCCCCACCTCGGGGTCGTCCGGCCCGACCGGCACGTACCGGACGGTGTAGCCGTGCCGTTCGGCGACCTGCCCGGCCCAGTTCCGGAATTCGGCCCGGGTCCACTCGAAGCGGTGGTCCCCGTGCCGGGCGTGCCCGGCGGGCAGGGTCTCCCAGCGGACGTTGTACTCGACGTTCGGCGTGGTCACGAGCACCGTCCCGGGTCGTGCGGCGCCGAACACCGCGTACTCCAGGGCGGGCAGCCGGGGCAGGTCCAGGTGCTCGATCACCTCGCTGAGCACGGCGGCGTCATACCCCGTCAGCCGCTTGTCGGTGTAGGTCAGCGAGCCCTGCCGCAGCGTGACCCGGTCGGCCTGGCGCTCCCCCATCCGGTCCAGCTTCAGCCGCCGCGAGGCGATGGTGAGGGCACGCATCGAGACGTCGACGCCCACGATCTCGGTGAAGCGCACATCCTTGAGGAGCGCCTGCACCAACTGGCCCTGGCCACAGCCCAGGTCGAGCACCCTGCTCGCCCCGGCGGCGCGCAGCGCGTCCAGGATCGCGGTCCGCCGATGCTCGGCGAGCGGAACCGGCTTCTCCTCGGTGTCGGTGCTCTCGTCCACCGCATTGTCGACGCTGTCCACGTCGAGGTCGTCCGACTCGGCGAGCCGGACCAGCTCCAGGGCCTGGTCCGCCTGGCGGGTGAGCCCCCAGCGGTGGGACAGATAGCGCCGGGTGATCAGCGGCCGCTCGGGGTGGTCGGCCAGCCAGCCCTCCCCGGCCCGCAGCAGCTTGTCCACCTCGTCGGGCGCGACCCAGTAGTGCTTGGCGTCGTCGAGCACCGGCAGCAGGACATAGAGCTGCCGCAGCGCGTCGGCGAGCCGCAACTCGCCCTCCAGCACCAGCCGTACGTAGCGCGAGTCGCCCCAGGCGGGGAACTCCTCGTCCAGCGGTACGGCCGTGGCCTCGACCCGCTCCCAGCCGAGCGGCGCGAACAGCTTGTGCACCAGCTCGACACCGCCCCGGGCGGGCAGGGCGGGCACCTCGATCCGCAGCGGCATGGGGCTCGTCGCCCGCTCGGGCATGGCCCGGCAGACCCCGCCGAGCGCGGACTTGAACACGGCGGCGAGGGCCACCGACAGCAGCGAGGACGCCGCGTAGGGGCGGTCGTTGACATACTGCGCGAGCGCCGCGTCGGGCGCGCCTCCCCGGCCCTTGCCCTTGCCGCGCCGCACCAGCGCCACCGGATCCACCTCCAGCAGGAGTGCGGCCGTGCAGCGCTCGGCGGACGCCTCGGGATAGAAGACGTGCGCGGAGCCGTGCGAGGTGGAGAACGCCTGCGCCTTGTCGGGATGCTTGTGCAGCAGAAAGCCCAGATCAGTGGCGGGACGCTCTTGGGTGCCGGTCGTACCGATGGTCAGGAACACCTGTCCGAGTATGATCCTCACCCCCTGTCCCCACCAGGCATTTTCTCCCCGCTTGCCTACATCTCCGCTCCCTCCGGGTTCTCCGGGTTCTCCGGCTCCCCCAGCTCCCCCGGCTCCTCCAGTCGCCCGGCCAGCTCAGCTATGAGGTCCGGGCCCACCCGGCAGCAGCCCCCGACGAGCCGGGCCCCGGCCCGCGTCCAGGCCCGCACCCTGTCCGGGTCGAAGGTGGAGCGCCCGGTCCACCCCCGTGCCCCGGCGTCCCAGCCCTCGCCGCTGTTCGGGTAGACCACGGCGGGCCTGCCCGTGACCGCCACCGCCAGCTCGACCGCCGCCTGCGCCTCGTCCGGGTCGCAGCAGTTGACCCCGACCGCGAGGACGGACTTCCGCCCGGCCGCCACCGCGAACGCCTCCTCCAACGGCTGCCCGGCCCGGGTCCGGCCACCCGCCACGCTGTACGAGAGCCAGTACGGCAGCCCGGTCTCCTCGGCCACCCGGACCAGGGCCTCCGCCTCGTCCAGGTCCGGCACCGTCTCCAGCGCCAGGACGTCCGGCCGGGCCGCCGCGAGTGCCGCCACCCGGGGGCGGTGGAAACGCTCCAGCTCCCGGACGCTCAGCCCGTAACGCCCCCGGTACTCACTGCCGTCCGCGAGCATCGCCCCGTACGGTCCGACGGACGCGGCGACCCAGGTCTCCCGCCCGGGGCCGACCCGGCGCGCCGCGTCGGCGGCGCCCCGGGCCAGCTCCACGCTGCGGGCGAGCAGGGTCTCGGTCCCGGCCCGGTCGAGCCCGTACCGCCCGAACCCTTCGAACGTGGCCTGATAGCTGGCCGTGATCAACACCCGCGCCCCGGCCCGGAGATAGGCGAGGTGAGCGGCCCCGATCTGTTCCGGCGCGTCGGCCAGCAGCCGGGCCGACCACAGCGCGTCGGACAGGTCACAGCCCTGTGCCTCCAGCTGGTTGGAGAGCCCGCCGTCCAGCAGGACGGGCCCGGCGTCCAGCGCGTCGGCGAGCGTACTGCCTGCGCTCTCGGCCACCTCTGCCTCCTCAGGTCGGATCACATTCGGTCAGGTCAGGTCAGCTGGGACTGGATCTGAGAGGAGATCAGTTCCAGGTGGTCCAGGTCGTCCAGGTCGAGAATCTGGAGGTAGATCCTCGACGAGCCGATCGCCCCGTAGCGGCCGATCTTGTCGACCACCTCGGCGGGCGACCCCGCCAGGCCGTTCGCCTTCAGCTCCTCCACATCCCGGCCGATGGCCGCCGCGCGCCGGGCGACCTCGGCGTCGTCCTTGCCCGTGCAGACGATCAGCGCGTTGGAGTACACGAGGTCGTCCGGTGAGCGCCCGTGCGCCTGCGCGGCGGCCCGGACCCGGCCGAACTGCTTCTCGCTGTCCTCCAGCGAGGCGAACGGGATGTTGAACTCGTCGGCGTACTGCGCGGCGAGGCGCGGGGTGCGTGTCGCCCCGTGACCGCCGATCAGGACGGGCACCTTGGCCTGGGCGGGCTTGGGCAGCGCGGGCGAGTCGGTGAGCTGGTAGTAGGTCCCGTCGTAGCTGAAGGTCTTGCCGACCTCCGTCGCCCACAGCCCGGTGACGATCGCGAGCTGCTCCTCCAGGCGGCCGAACTTCTCCTTCGGGAACGGGATGCCGTAGGCCTTGTGCTCCTCCTCGAACCAGCCCGCGCCCAGGCCCAGTTCGATCCGGCCGCCGGACATCTGATCGACCTGGGCCACCTGGATGGCCAGCACTCCCGGAAGCCGGAACGTGCCCGCGGTCATCAGCGTGCCGAGGCGGATCCGCCGGGTCTCGCGCGCCAGTCCGGCCAGGGTGATCCAGGCGTCCGTCGGTCCGGGCAGACCGTCGCCGGAGCCCATCCGGAGATAGTGGTCGGAGCGGTAGAAGGCGTCGAAGCCGAGGTCCTCCGTGGCCTTGGCGACGGTGAGCAAGGTGTCGTAGTCGGCCCCCTGCTGGGGCTCGGTGAAGATGCGAAGATCCATGCCTCCATCCTGCCTCCCCCAAGGCCGTCCCCGCCCGCGCCTCCCTCATCGAAACCCGCGCCGCCCCTCAGAAGCCGCGCTTCCCCCTCAAGGCCCCGCCGCCGACGGTGCGGGGCCGCGTATGCCGTACGGGCCGTCGCGCTCCCTCGCCCGCTCCGGCTCCCGCTCCCTCTCCGCCAGGCGTCTGAGCATCCCGTGCACACGGTCCAGCGATTCGTCCGCCGCGTCCATGGCCTCGATGCACTGCCAGTACAGCCCGTCCTCCCCCGTGTCGCAGGCCACCCCGACCAGCGCGATCCCGGCCTCGCCGAGCAGCAGCGCCAGCCCGGCCAGCGTCGGCCGGATCTCTCCGATGCCCGACAACTGGGCGGCCCTGGCACCGCCGGAGATCACCGTCGGATGGTCCAGCGCCGAGCATCCGGCGCCGATCTCCCCCAGCGCCCGCGCCTCGCTCCGTAATTCCATCGGCCCGCACTGCGCCAGCCGACTGCCGATCGCCCGGGCGAGCGCCTGCGCCTGCCAGGCCTCCGCCATGACGTCCAGCGCGCCCCGGCTGCCCGCCAGAGCCCGTCGGCCCGCCTCGATGAGTCGCTCCGCTTCCATCTGTCTCCCCCGTCCGTACGAAAACCCGCTCACCTCATTCATTACCCACAGTGAGGTAGACAGCACCGTAAGGCCAGAGGAAATCGGAAATCTGTGGACACGAAGTCGAATGTGGATAACTTGATCACTCCGAAGAGTGACGATCGGGGGGTTCTGCGGCGCTCGGCAGCGGGAAGCGTTTCTCGTTCCGCTCCAACTTGGCCACCAGCGCAGCCGTCGGGTCGATGCCCAACACCTCGCAGAACTGAAGGAGATAGGCGAGCACATCCGCCACCTCGTCGGTGACCCGGTGGGCGGATTCGGGGTCCTCCATGACCCCGGCAGACTGTTCGGGCGTCAGCCACTGGAAGATCTCCAGCAGTTCGGAGGCCTCGACGCTGAGCGCGGCCGCCAGGTTCTTCGGGGTGTGGTACTGCCCCCAGTCCCGGGCCGCCGCGAACGCGGCCAGCCGGCGCTGGAGTTCTGCCACATCGATGTCCGTCACAGCCCCAGGTCTATCACCGGCCACCGACAGCGCCCGCCGCACGTCCGAGGCGCGGCCGGGGGCGGCGGCCCGAACCGACCGCCGCCGCCCCCGGAACGCCGCCCCGGCCGCCGTTCGTCCGCCGCTTCCTACGACTGGGCGAGGCCCGCGGGCGTGACCCCCTCGACCTCCATGCCGACCGGTGCGAGCAGGAAGACATTGCGGTCGACGCGGTGCATGCCGCTGCCGAGACCGAAGACCACGCCGCTGCTGAAGTCGAGAATCCGCTTCGCCACGTCCGTCTCCGCCGCCGTCAGGTCGAGCAGCACCGGAACCTGGGCGACGAGGTACTCGGCGACCTCCCGGGCGTCCGCGAAGACCTGCACCCGCAGGACGACCAGGCGGCGCTGTTCGGCGGCGCGCTCATCGGGGACGGTGCGGTGGTCGATCCGGGACGGCCACTCGTCACGGCCGCGCAGGGGTACGACCTGCGCGAGCCCCTCCCACTGTTCGTCGGTGGCGTCGTATCTGTCATACCTGTCGTACCTGCTCACAGGTCCACCCCGTCGTCGAGCCGGTCGGATGGGCACCGGCTGCACTCACTGTTCATCGGGCAATCCTCTCGCCCCTCACCCGTTCGGCGTACCAGCGACACGGCGAAGTCCGCCTCCGTGTCGCATCCGATACCCGGCGGACATCGGTTCATGACGACCGGCCCCGGCGGACCGTGCCGGTCCACACCCCGTCAGACCGTGATGACCTGCACCCCCGCCTCGCCGAACCGGTCCCTCGCCTCCGCCCCGATACGGGAGTCGGTGACCAGGACGTCGACGAGGCCCAGGTCGCAGACGCGCGCGAAGGCCCGTTTGCCGATCTTCGAGGAGTCGGCCGCCACCACCACCCGCTGGGCCCGTTCCGCGAGCAGCCGGTTGACGCTGGCCTCGCCCTCGTGGTGGACGTACGCGCCGCGTTCGATGTCGATGGCGTTCACCCCGAGGACCGCGACGTCCAGCGTGATCTCGTTCATCACTCCGACGGCGAGCGGGCCCGTCAGCTCGTACGACTGGGGCCGCGCGACGCCGCCCGTCACGACCATCTTGATCTGCGGGCGGATCGCCAGCTCGCTCGCGATGTTGAGGGCGTTGGTCACCACGGTCAGCGTCGGCTGGCCGCCCGCCACCGCCGTCTCGCCCACGATGTCCGGGCGTACGGCCAGCGCCCTGGCCACCTCGGTCACGGTCGTCCCGCCGGTCAGACCGACCACCTCGCCGACCGCCACCAGACCGGACACCGCGCGGCCGATGGCCTGCTTCTCCGGAGCGTGCCGGCCGGTCTTGTAGCGGAGCGCCAGTTCGTAGGAGACGCCGTGCGCGACCGCGCCGCCCCTGGTGCGGGTGAGCAGGTGCTGTTCGGCCAGCTGGTCCAGGTCGCGGCGGATGGTGGCGGCCGAGACGTCGAGCGCCGTCGCCGCCTCCTCGACGTCCACCCTGCCGTGCTTGCCGACCAGTTCCAGCAGCGCGTCCCACCGGGCGTCCCTGGACAAGAGCGTCTCCTCACCGTCCGGCGCGGGCACCGCGTTTCGCGGGAACGCGGTCGCCGGGGGCCGGACCGCCGCAAGCGTCGCACAGGGCCCGCCGGGAGCCCTCCACCCACCTGCACCTTGCTTGTTTTTGCTCGATAACTGCATGTAACGTGCAGAATTCTACACGCGGGGTGTTCGGCCCCGCTCAGCCCCCATCCCGTGGTCCACCTCGTTCCCGTGGAGTGCAGACGTGTCGTATGCCGAGACCGAGACAGCCAGTCAGCCCGCCTGCTGGCGGCGCGCCGCCGCTCTGGCCGGCGGCCCCGAGGCCGCCGCCCTGCCCGTCGCGGGCGAGCGTGTCGCGGTCGTCGGCTGCGGCACCTCCTTCTACATGGCGCAGGCCTACGCCGGGCTCCGCGAGGGCTCGGGACAGGGCGAGTCGGACGCCTTCGCCGCCTCCGAGTTCCCCTCCGGGCGCGGCTACGACCGGGTCGTGGCGCTGACCCGTTCGGGCACCACGACGGAGGTGCTGGAGCTGCTGAACCGGCTGCGCGGCACCACCCGCACGGTGGCCGTCACGGCGGATCCGCGGACCCCGGTCAAGACGGCGGCCGACGCTCTCGTCGTCCTGGACTTCGCCGACGAACGGTCCGTCGTCCAGACCCGCTTCGCCACGACCGCCCTCACCCTCCTGCGGGCCCACCTCGGGCTGCACTCCGACACGGTCGTCACGGACGCGGAGGCCGCGCTCGCCGAGCCGCTCCCCGACGAGCTGCTGCGGAGCACCCAGTTCTCGTTCCTCGGCCGGGGGTGGACGGTCGGTCTGGCCCACGAGGCGGCGCTGAAGATGAAGGAGGCGTCGCTGTCCTGGACGGAGTCGTACCCCGCGATGGAGTACCGCCACGGCCCCATCAGCATCTCCACCACGGGCACCACGACCTGGATGTTCGGCGAGGCCCCCGAGGGCCTGGCGGAGCAGGTGCGCGCCACGGGCGCCCGGTGGGTGAACGGCTCCCTCGACCCCCTGGCCGATCTCGTACGCGTACAGCGCCTCGCCCTCGCCCGGGCGGCGGCCCGGGGGCTCGACCCCGATCTGCCGCGCCACCTGAGCCGCTCGGTGGTTCTCGACGGGGCCTGAGGCGGGGGCTGCGCGACCATGGAGGCATGCACCTGACCCTGTCCGCGGCGGCCCACCGGCTGTCGGCGGCCCCGGAGCCGCAGGGGGGTATCGCCGGCTGGGCCGCCGGTCTGGTCGAGACGTTCGGCGGGCCCGGCGCGGGTGCGGCCATCGCGCTGGAGAACGTGTTTCCGCCGCTGCCGAGCGAGGTCATCCTGCCGCTGACCGGGTTCGCCGCCTCGCAGGGCGTGCTCAGCATCGCCTCGGCGCTGTTCTGGACGACGCTCGGCTCGGTCGTGGGCGCGATCGTCCTGTACGGCGTCGGCGCCGTGTTCGGCCGGGAGCGGATGCACGCCTGGTGGGCGAAGCTGCCCCTGGTCAAGGCCGCCGACCTGGTACGGACGGAGGCGTGGTTCGCCCGGCACGGCACCAAGGCGGTCCTGCTGGGCCGGATGGTGCCGGTGTTCCGCAGCCTGATCTCGGTGCCCGCGGGTGTGGAGCGCATGCCGCTGCCGGTGTTCGTCACGCTGACGGCGACGGGCAGCCTGGTGTGGAACACCGTGCTCGTGATGGCCGGATACTGGCTCGGCGACCAGTGGGACGTCGTCGGGGCGTACGTCGGTGTCGTGTCCAAGGTCGTCCTGGGCCTGGCGGTCGCCGCCCTGGCCGTCTACGTCACGATGCGGGTCCGGGGGCGCGGACGCGGGAAGCCCTGACTCCGCGGGGCGGCGCGGGCAGCACGGCCGGACGCACCGCCCGGCCCGCCCGGTCGACGGGACACCCCCTCGGGGGGTGTCCCGCGCACGACCGTTCGGGGCCCGACGGGGGCGTCACTCCTCGAAGTAGGCGTCCAGGACCTTGTCCAGCTCGGCCGGCCAGCCCTTGAGCTCGCTGCGGCCGGCCGCCTCGACCTCGGCGTTGAACCAGCGGGGGCCCGGCAGGTGGACGGTCACCGTGAACCTGCGGCCGAAGCGGGCCGGGGTGGTCTCCACCGCGGCGATCTCGTCCCAGCCGAACTCGGCCTCCTGGTCGTCCAGCCGGAACCGGACGCCTTCCCGGGCCACCCGGATCGAACCGCGCCGGTCGCTGACCTCGAAGACGGGGCCCTCTTCGGCGTCGGCCTCGGCATCGGTCTGCGCCTCGGTCTCGCCGTCGACCGCCGCCGCTTCGTCCACCGCTTCCGGTTCCCGGTCGGCCTCGCCCTCCGCGACCGCCGGTCCGGCCTCGTCGTCGCGGACCTCCGCCGCCTCCGCACCGGCCTCCCGTTCCGCTTCCGGTTCCGGCCCGCGGGTTCCGGCGGGCGCCGCCAGTCCGGGCAGGGGGATGAACGCCGGGTCGGTGCCTGCGGCGAACTCGGGCTTCTTGTTCGAATCTATGCTCTGCTCCACGGCGGGCAGTATGGTCGACGAACCTGTACGTGACCAGTCGCCACCCCTCCGGCCGGCCGAGGTACGCCGGAAAAGACGGGGCGGCCGGGGCGCCCGGTCCTCAGAGCACGCCCTTGCGCCATTCCCGTACCAGCAGATAGCCCAGGTACGCGCCGCCGATCGCCATGGTGTAGATCCCCACCGGCAGGTCGTCGAAGAGCGGCAGTTGCTGGGAGCAGAGGTCCGCGAGGACCAGTAGCAGACCGCCGGTCAGGGCGGAGAGCAGCAGGTGCGGGCCGGAGCCCCGGGTGAGGCGCCGGGCGATCTGAGGGGCGGTCAGGGCGATGAAGGCGATGGGGCCCGAGACGCTGACGGCGGCGGCCGAAAGGGCGATGGCCAGGAGCACGGCGAGGGTCTTGGCCTTCTTCGGCTCGGAGCCGAGCCCTTCGGCGATGTCGTCGCCCATCTCGCCGATGTCGAGCCGCCGGGAGATGAGAGCGGCCAGCGGGACGGCGGCGAGCAGGACCAGCCAGACCGTGGTGGCGTCGGTCCAGGAGCGGGCGGTCAGGCTGCCGTTGACGTACGCGGTGAGGACGGAGGCCTTGTCGCGTTCCAGGGCGTAGACGACGTACTGGGTGACGGCCGCGCCCATCGCGGCGACCCCGATGCCCGCGATGACGAGCCGGGCGGGGTTGCGGAAGCCGGTGCCGGTGGAGACGTACACGAGGGCCATCGCGAGGAGGGCGCCGATGAGCGCGCCGACGGGGACCGGGACCGTGTCGGGGAACATCAGCGCGCAGAACGCGGCGCCCGCTCCGGCCCCGGCGGAGAGCCCGATGACGTCCGGGCTGCCGAGCGGGTTGCGGGTGACGGACTGGAACAGCGCGCCGGACAGGCCGAGCGCCGCGCCGACGCCGATGGCGACGGTGAGGCGGGGGCCGCGCAGCCGGTTGAAGACGAACCGGTCCTTGCCCTCGGCGTCCCCGACGAGCGCGGCGGGCAGGTCGGCGAGGTCGATGCCGAGGCGTCCCCAGGCCAGCGTCGCGACGGCGGCCGCGAGGAGGAGCACGAAGAGCCCGGCGCCCGCGAACACCGAGGCCCGGCGCATGGGTATCGCCACGGCGCTGCCGACGGTCAGATAGCCCCGGGGCGCCTTGCGGACGGGCGCGGTGCGTTCGGTGACGGTCATGAGGTGCCCCGCATCCTGCGTACGGCGATGAGCAGCGCGGGTGCGCCGATGAAGGCGGTGACGACGCCGACCATGAGTTCGGTGGGTCGCATGACGACCCGGCCCACCACGTCCGCGAGAAGCAGGAGCGTGGGGCCCATCAGGGCGGAGAAGAGGATCTGGGCGCGGAAGTCGACGCCGGCCAGGGCCCGTACGACGTGCGGGACGGCGAGGCCGACGAAGGCGATCGGGCCGACGGCGGCGGTCGCGGCGGCGCTGAGCAGGGTGGCGGCGATCAGTCCGCCGGCCCGCGTGCGCCCCGGGTGCGAGCCGAGGGCGACGGCGGTCGCGTCGCCGAGGGCCAGGGCGTTGAGCCCGGGGCCGAGGGCGAGGGCGAGGACGAAACCGACGGCGGCGAACGGCAGGACGGACCAGAAGACGTCGTAGTCCCGGCCGCCGAGCGCTCCGACGACCCAGTAGCGGTAGCTGTCGAAAACCTGCGGTTTGCTGAGGGTCACCGCCTGGATGAACGCCATCAGAACGGCGGTGAGCACCGCACCGGCGAGGACCAGGCGCACCACGCTCGTTCCCGTACCGGCGGAGCCGATGACATGGACGAGGACGCCCGCGATCAGCGCTCCGGGCAGCGCCCACCACATGGTGTCGGTGGCGCCGGAGGCCCCGAGCCAGGCGGTCGCGGCGACGATGCTCGCGGAGGCGCCGGCGTTGATGCCGAGGAGGCCCGGTTCGGCCAGCGGGTTGCGCGAGACGCCCTGCATGAGGGTGCCCGCGACCGCGAGGCAGACCCCGGCGAGGACGCCGAGGAGGGTGCGGGGGTAGCGGCTCTCGATGATGGTGGTGACGTTGCGGTCGGCGGTGCCTCCCAGGACGTCGAGGACATCGCCGAACGAGGTGGAGCGGCTGCCGAACATGACGCTGGCACAGAGCGCGAGCGCCAGCGCGGCCAGGCCGAGGAGCAGGAGGAACGCCGACCGAGCGGCGCGGGTACGCGAGGTACCCGCACCGCTCGGCGGTGCGACCGTGGTGGTTGCCATGGGAGTGAAGTGTGTCCGATGACCTCGGCGGTCCGGATACCCGGCCGGGGTTACTTGCCGGCCGTCTTGACGGCCTCGTCGATGAGCGGCAGGTAGCGCTCGATCGTCCACGGCACGGTCAGCGGGTTGATGATCGAGGAGGCGGTGACGAAGGAGTTGTCGTTGCTCGCGACGACGGCGCCCTTCTTGATCGCGGGGATCTCGCCGTACAGCTTCTGGCCCTCGATCTCCTTGCGGTTCTTCGCGTCCGTGTAGAACGTGAAGATCACGTCGCTGTCCTTGAGCTTCTCGGCGTTCTCCAGGCCGATGAGGGCCGAGTCGGTGCCGGGGGTCTCCTTGAAGGAGTTGACGACCGGGTCGACCTTCAGGCCGAGCGAGGAGACCATCTTGACGCGCTGCTCCTCGGGCTTGAAGACGCCGAGGGTGCCGGGGCCGGAGTTGTAGATGTACGAGAAGGTGACGTCCTTGTAGTTCGGCCGGGTGGCCGCGGCGTCGGCGAGCTGCTTCTCGATCTTCGTCTTGAGGCCGTTCGTGTCCTCGGTGCGGCCGAGCGCCTTGCCGATGATGTCGATCTGCTGGTCCCAGTCGGTGCTCCACGCCTGGTCGGGGTAGGCGACCGTGGGGGCGATGTCCTTGAGGACGTCGTACTGCTTCTGCGTGATGCCCGACCAGGGGGCGAGGATGACGTCCGGCTCCAGCTCGGTGATCGCCTCGAAGTCGATCTCCTCGCCGCCCGTGAACTGCTTCGGGAGCTCGTCGCCGGACTTCTTGACCGCTTCGTTGATCCACGGCAGGTAGCCGGACTTGTCGCTGCCCCACGGGTAGCTCTCGATGCCGACCGGGGTCTGGCCGAGGGCTATCGCGGTCTCGGCGGAGCCCTGGCCGAGGGTGACGATGCGTTCGGGCTTCTCCTCGATCTTCGCCGTGCCGAGCGAGCTCTTGATCGAGACGGGGAAGGCGCCGCCGCTCTTCGCCGAGTCCTTCGCCCCGTCCTTCGTGTCGCCGTCCGAGGAGCAGCCGACCAGGGCGACGGCGAGAGCGACGGTGGTGGCCGTGGCGGCGAGAGTGTGGCGGCGCACGCGGGTGAAGCCGAGCATGGAGGGTCCTCAGGTTTGGCCGAGCAATGAAGGTTAGGCAAGCCTAAGCCAGAGGTGTCGGTGGCTCAAACACACCCCTCCCTCACCACCGGTCACAGGCAAGGCCGCGGCCCTAGCAGAAGCCGCCGCCAAGCGCAGGGGGAACCGGGGAGGCGACACAATCGCGCAACATTTAATCTGTACATAGATGATTGACTCACAGACGAAAATTTCGTACCGTCGAGCCTCATGTTGCACTTCGAGGCATCGCCACGGGGGCGAAGTGCGATCCGTGTACTGGCCCCCGGCACAACGTCGTTGCTCACCGCCGGCATGACGGCACTACTCCAGGAGGAGCCCGGTTTCGAGATGCTCGTGGTCCGTCGGGCGGCGGCGGGCCGGGCCCCTCGTCCGGTCCTTCCCGACGTGGTTCTGATCGAGGACGTCCCCACCGTCCCGGTCGCCGAAGCCGTCGGCAGGGCCCTCGGCCCGTACGGCGAGACGCGCGCCACCCGTGCGCTGATCGTCATGGAATCCGCCTGCGACGACCGCGTTTTCGGCTATCTCCGCCTGGGCGTCCGCTCGTTCGTCTCGGTCGACGCCGCCCCGGACGTCCTGCTCTCCGCGCTCCGGGCCACCGCCCGCGGCGAGGCCTTCCTCACCCATGACGTGGCCCGGCGCGTCATAGAAACCGCCCTGCTCCACGGACCCGACGACGTGTCCACGGAGTCCCCGCTCGCCCCGCCCTCACCCCTGCCACCCCGGACCGCACCGCTGACCGCCCGGGAACGGGAGATCCACCTCCTGCTCACGGAAGGCCGCTCCAACGCGGAGATCGCCGAGATCTGCGGCCTGAGCAGCAAGACCGTGAAGTTCCACGTCTCGAACATCCTGCGCAAACTCGGCATGCGCAACCGCATCCAGGCCGTCGTCCACGCCGCGCGTTCGCGCGGCCGGGAAACGGCCGCCTGACCTCCTCGCACCTCCTCGCACACCTGTTACGGGACCGGCTCCGACACCGGTCCCGCGACGGGCCGTGCCCCCGGGCCCCGTAACAGCAGCTCCGGGAGCCCCGCTCCGCCCACCCGCGCTTCGCACCACACGTATGGAGAGGCACATGCCCAGACGACCCGCCGCGACCACCGCCGCCACCGCCACCGCCCTGCTGGTTTCCCTGACCGCCTGTGGAGGCGGCGGCGAGCAGGGCGAGGGGAAGAGCGGCGAGCCGGTGCGCGGGGGCACGTTCACCTACGCGGCCGCCGTGGGCACCTCGTGCCTCGACCCGCACACCAGCCCCGGCGACATCACCGCCGTGGTCCAGCGCAACGTCTTCGACTCGCTGGTCCAGCTGGACGGTGACGGCAAGCTCCACCCCTGGCTCGCGAAGTCCTGGACCGTGTCGAAGGACGCCCGCACCTACACCTTCGAACTCCGCGACGACGTGACCTTCCACGACGGGACCCCCTTCGACGCCGCCGCCGTCAAGGCCAACCTGGAGCACATCAAGGCCCCCGCCACCAAGTCGCTCTACGCCTCCGCGCTGCTCGGCCCGTACAGCGGCAGCAAGGTGCTCGGCAAGCACCGCGTCGAGATCGCCTTCTCCGAGCCCAACATCCCCTTCCTCCAGGCCGCCAGCACCCCCTACCTCGGCATCGCCTCGCCCGCCTCGCTGACGAAGTTCAAGGACCAGCTGTGCGCGGGCGGGAAGTACTCGGTGGGCACCGGCCCGTTCCGCTCGGTGCGGTACGTCAAGAACGACCGGGCCGAGTTCGCCCGCAACGACGACTACGCCTGGTCCCCGGCGGGCGCGAAGCACCAGGGCCCGCCGCTCCTGGACAAGCTCGTCGTCCGCTTCCTGCCGGAGGACTCCGTCCGCTCCGGGGCCCTGACCAGCGGCCAGGTCGACGCGGCGGCCCTGCCGGTCACCTCCGCCAGGACCGTCCAGCGCGACAGCTCGCTGCGCCTGACCAAGCGCCAGGCGCCCGGAGCCTCGTACTCCCTCTACCTCAACACCGACCGGGGGCCGCTGCGCGACGAGCGAGTACGCCGGGCCTTCCAGCAGTCCGTCGACGTCGGCGCCCTCATCAAGAGCATCTACCAGGGCGAGTACGAGCGCGCCTGGAGCCCGCTCGGCCCCACCACCCCCGCCGCCTACGACGACTCCATCGAGGGGGCGATCAGCCACGACCCGGCCGCCGCCGCGAAGCTCCTGGACGAGGCCGGCTGGGCGAAGAAGGACGCCAAGGGCTACCGCGTCAAGGACGGCGAACGCCTCTCCCTGCACTGGCCGTTCATCGGCGCCCTCGTCCGCGACCAGCGCGATGTGCTCGGCGAGGCGGTGCAGGCCGAGCTGAAGAAGAACGGCATCGACCTGGTCCGCGACCCGGTGGAAACCGGCGCCTACTTCGAGCGGTACGGCAAGGGCGACTACGACGTCTGGGACAACGCCTGGGTCCGCGCCGACCCGGCGATCCTGGCCGGTTTCTATCTCTCCACCAACCTGCCGTCGGCAGGCGGCCAGAACGTCTCGCGCACCCGGGACAAGCAGGTCGACGCCTGGCTGCGGGCCGGTGCGGCCGAGTCCCGGCCCGCCGAGCGGGAGAAGTCGTACGCCAAGGTGGAGCGCTGGGCCGTCGACCACGCCACCGTGCTCCCGCTGTACGTTCCCGTGACCACGATCGGCGTCTCCCGCAAGGCCGACGGACTGACCTTCGACGCCAACGCCTGGCCGCAGTTCGCCGGGGTCTGGAAGACCACGAGGTGAACCGGCGCCTCCCACCGGCGGCCCGCTGGCTGCTGCACCGGGCCGTCGGGGCCGCGCTGGTGCTGTGGGGCGCGGCGAGCCTGGCCTTCCTGGTGCTCCACCTCGTCCCCGGCGACCCGGTGACGACGCTGCTGGGGGCATCGGCGACCGACTCGGCGGCGCTCCGTGAGGAGATCCTGCGCGAGTACCGCCTGGACGCCCCCCTGGCCGTGCAGTACGCCGCGTTCCTCGGGCGGCTGGCCACCGGCGACCTGGGCAGCTCCTATCAACAGCAGCAGCCCGTCTCGCTGATCATCGGCGAACAGCTGGGAGACACCGCCCAGTTGTCGCTGAGCGCGCTGGTCCTGCTGGTGGCGGGGGCGCTGGTCACGGCCGCCGCCACCGCGGGGCGCCGGCGCCGGGTGCGGGGGGCGGTGTCGGGGGCCGAGCTGGTCGCCGTCTCCACCCCCGCGTTCTGGCTCGGGATCGTCCTGCTGACCGTGTTCTCGTTCCGGCTGAACCTCTTCCCGGTGGCCGGTGCGGGCGACTGGCGGTCCCTCGTACTGCCCGTCGTGACGCTGGCGGTGCCCTTCGGGTCGCTGCTCGCGCAAGTGCTCCGGGAGGGCATGGAGGCCGCCCTGCACCAGCCGTTCGCGCTCACCGCCCGCTCCCGGGGGCTGAGCGGCACCACCCTGCGGCTGCGGCACGCCCTGCGGCACGCCGCCGTGCCCGCAGTGACGCTCAGCGGATGGCTGGCGGGCGGGCTGCTGGGCGGAACGGTGCTGGTGGAGACCGTGTTCGCCCGGCCGGGGCTCGGCCGGGTGGCGCTGGACGCCATCTCCAACCGGGACATCCCCGTGGTCGTGGGGCTCGTCCTGCTGTCCGCCGCCGTCTACCTCGTCGTCAACGCCCTCGCGGATCTGCTGTGCCTGTGGGCCGATCCGCGGCTCAGGAGCCCCGTATGACCTCACCTCCCACCGAAGCGGCCGTCGCCCGGCCCTCCTTCGGACCGCTGCGCGAACGGCTGGCGACCTTACGGCCCGGCCTGCTGCTGTCCGGGGCCGTCCTGGTCGTCGCGGCGCTCGCCTGCGTCGCCCCCGGGCTGCTGGCCTCGGCATCCCCGACGGACGCCGACCCGGTCGCCGCGCTGCTGCCGCCCGGCGGCGAGCACTGGTTCGGTACGGACCAGCTCGGCCGCGATGTGTACGCCCGGGTCGTCCACGGGGCCCGCCAATCGCTGCTGCTCGGCGTCGGCGCCACCTCGCTCGGGGTGCTGGTGGGCCTGCTGATCGGGCTGCCGGCGGCGCTGCTCGGCCGGTTCGCGGACCAGGTGGCGATGCGGTCCATGGACGTGATGCTGGCGCTGCCCGAACTACTGCTGGCCCTGCTGGTGATCGCCGTCGTGGGGCCGAGCTCGGTCAACGCGGCGCTCGCCATCGCGGTCTCGTCCGTGCCGGGGTACGCCCGCCTCGTGCGGGGGCAGGCCCAGGTGGTGCGCCGGGCGGAGTACATCCGCTCGGCGATCGGGCTCGGGCTGCGCCGCCGGACCGTGGTGCTGCGCCATGTCGTGCCCAACACGGTCGGGCCGCTGGTCGTGCCCGCGACGCTCGGGGTCGGCACGGCGATCATCGCCGGTTCGGCGCTCAGCTTCCTCGGCCTCGGCCCGAAGGCCCCCACCCCGGAGTGGGGGTCGATGCTCGCCCAGGGCCGGGACGCGCTCCAGAGCGCCTGGTGGATCGCGGTGTTCCCGGGGGCGGCGATCACCCTGTCGGTGGTGGCGGTCACCGTCGTCGGACGGCAGTTGCACATCGGACTCGAAGGCAGGCCCGGCAGATGACCGTATCCACGACGAAATCCGCGCCGGACGCGCCGGACCCGGCGGGCGTGCCCGACACGGCGGGCGCGGAGGAGGCGCCGGACGCGGCTGACCCGGCGGGCTCGGAGGACGCGCCCGATACGGCGGGCGTGCCCGATGCACCGGACCCGGCTGACGCGGCGGACACCCCGCACCAGGCAGACGCGCCGGACGGGGCCCATGCGGTGAGCGGCCCGGATCCGGCCGCCGCCGCCCTCGCCGTGCGCTCGCTCTCCGTCTCCTTCGGTCACGGCCGCCACCGGCGCACCGTCGTCCACGACGTCTCGCTCACCCTCGCCCCCGGCGAATGCCTGGCCCTCGTCGGCGAGTCGGGCTCCGGCAAGAGCGTCACCGCCCGGTCCCTCATCGGCCTCGCCGGGCCCGACGCGGCGGTCCGCGCCGAGGGCCTGTGGGTGGACGGGCGGGACACCACCGGCTTCCGGGAGCGCGACTGGCGGACCGTGCGCGGCCGCGTCGTCGGGCTCGTCTCGCAGGACGCGCTCGGGGCCCTCGACCCGTTGCGCCGGATCGGCGCGGAGGTCGCCGAACCGCTCCTCGTCCACGCCCTGGCCACCCGCGCCGAGGTCCCGGGCCGGGTGAACGCCCTGCTCGCGGAGGCCAGGGTGCCGGAGCCCGAGGTGCGGGCGCGGCAGTATCCGCACCAGCTCTCGGGCGGGCTGCGGCAGCGGGCGCTGATCGCCTCGGCGACGGCGGGCGGCCCCCGGGTCATCGTCGCGGACGAGCCGACGACCGCCCTGGACGTCACGGTCCAGGCCCGGGTGCTGGAACTCCTGCGGGAGCTCAAGGAGTCGGGCACCGCGCTGCTGCTGATCAGCCACGATCTGGCGGTGGTGGCGCAGCTCGCGGACCGGATCGCGGTGATGACGGACGGGCGGGTGGTGGAATCGGGTCCGGCGGCCGACGTCCTGGGCGCGCCCGTCCACCCGTACACCCGGACGCTGATCGCCTCGGTGCCCGGCCGCACGCCTCCGGGGCCCGCGCCCAAGCCCCCGGCGGGCAAGGACGGCGGACAACCGCTGTTGTCGGGGACGGGCCTGGTAAAGCGGTACGGCTCCCCCGGCGGCGGCACCCGTACGGCCGTCTCCCGCGTCGACTTCGCGGTGGCCCCCGGCGAGACGCTGGGCGTGGTGGGCGAGTCCGGGTCGGGCAAGAGCACCCTGGCCGCGCTGGCGATGGGGCTGCTCACGCCCGACGAGGGCGAGGTGCTGCTCGACGGCGGGCCGTGGAGCGCGCTGGACGAGCGGCGCAGACGGCCGCTGCGCCGGGGGATCCAGCTGGTCCACCAGGACCCGCTGGGCTCGTTCGACCCGCGGTTCACCGTACGGCGCATCCTGGACGAGGCCCTGTCGGTGGCCGGGCCCGCGCGGGCGGCGCACCGGCGGGAGCGGGCCGTCGAGCTGCTGGACCAGGTCGGTCTGGACCCGGGGCTGCTGGAGCGCCGGCCCGCCCGGCTCTCGGGGGGCCAGCGGCAGCGGGTGGCCATCGCCCGCGCCCTGGCGACCGGGCCCCGGCTGCTGGTCTGCGACGAGCCGGTCTCGGCCCTCGACGTGACCGTACAGGCGCAGGTCCTTCAGCTGCTGGCCCGGCTGCGGGAGGCGTACGGGCTGGCCATGCTGTTCATCTCGCACGATCTGGCGGTGGTGCAGCAGGTCAGCGACCGGGTGCTGGTGATGCGCGACGGTGTGGTCGTCGAGCAGGGGCCGGTCGCCGAGGTGCTGGGCTCACCGGCCCACCCGTACACCCGGACGCTGCTCGCCTCGGTGCCGCGCCTGCCGGACCACGCTTCCTGAATTCCTCTGTACGCATCTGACGCCCCCCTCTCCCCACGGACGGAGCTCCATGCCCCCGCTCGACCTCACCGCCGACGACGTGCTGACCACCACCCGGGCGGTACGCAAACGGCTCGATCTGAACCGGCCGGTGGAACGCGAACTGATCGAGGAGTGCCTCGAACTCGCCACCCAGGCCCCCACCGGCCGCAACCGGCAGCGCTGGGACTTCGTCCTGGTCACCGATCCGGAGAAGCGCGCCGCGCTGGCGGACCTGTACCGGCTGGGGCTCGCCCGGCCGCGTCAGCAGGTCGTCCGGGACGGGGTGAACCGGGGCGACCTGGTGCGCGGGCAGCGGATCGCGGACAGCGCGCAGTACCTCTACGACCATCTGCACGAGGTGCCGGTGCTGCTCGTCCCGTGCATCCGGGTCCAGGGCCGGCACGAGAACGGTTCGCACGTCGGGCAGGCCAACACCTGGGGGTCGATCCTCCCGGCCGTCTGGCAGTTCATGCTGGCCGCCCGCTCCCGGGGGCTCGGCACCGCCTGGACCACCCCACACCTGCATTACGAGAAGGAGGCCGCCGAGCTGCTCGGCATCCCGTACGAGACGGTGCTCCAGACCGCGCTGATCCCGCTCGCGCACACCATCGGCACGGACTTCCGGCCGGGCCCCCGGGTCGAGGCCAAGGAGATCGCGCACTGGGACGCCTGGTAGCCGCCGGGTCGCCCGTCCATGGGCAACCGCGCCGTGTCCGTGCGCGGTTGCCCATGGTTCGATGATGTGCGAACCTACGAAGACCAGCGAGAGGAGGGGGTTTCGTGCGCACCCTCAGCCACCCGGCCCGGTCCGACATCGAGCTCACCGCGGTCTTCCACGCGTTGAGCGATCCCACGCGGCTCTCCATCGTCCGCGGCCTGGTCGGCGTCGAGGAGCAGTCCTGCGGGGCCCTGGACATCCCGCTCTCCAAGTCGACGCTCTCGCACCACCTGAAGGTGCTGCGCGACGCGGGCGTGACCCACACCCGTATCGAGGGCACCCACCGCTACATGTCGCTGCGCCGGGAGGACCTCGACGCGCGGTTCCCCGGGCTGCTCGACGTGGCGCTCAAGGCCGCCTGACGCTCAGGGTCCCGGGGCGCTGCTCCGGACTCCCGGCGGCTCCGGGCTCCGGGCGAACTCCGCGACCCGGAACGCCAGGTCGAGCGAGCGCTCCCGGTCCCCGGTGACGTCGTCGCCGGTCAGCTCGGTGTGGATGCCGCCCGGATGGGTGCCCAGACTCCGGTGCACCTCGAAGAAGCCCCGCACCTCGTCGAGGATGTCGTCGAAGCCCGGCGCCCCCGCATACGTCCCCGGGTCGGTCACCCAGACCGGGCGGGCCCCGGAGGCGGTCACCTTCTCCACCAGCTCGGGCAGCAGATCGCGGACCCGGTCCGCGCCCAGCCGTAACGCGAAAGTCAGCCGCCCCGGTTCGCGGTCCGGGTCCAACCGGTCGACGTAACCGAGCACTTCGTCGACCGTGGTGGCCGGGCCGAGCCGCACCGTGACCGGGTTGGCGATCCGGGCGGCGAAGCCGAGGTGCGCCTCGTCCGGAGGCCGGTCGCCGTCGCCGATCCGGACCAGATGGCCGGAGGTGGCGTACGGCGCACCGGTACGGGAGTCGGTACGGGTCAGCGCCGAGGCGTAGTCGAGGCGCTCCACCTCGTGCGCGGCGTAGAACTCGACGGACCGCAGCTCCGCCGGGTCGGTGCCGCACGCCTTCATGAAGGCCAGCGCCTTGTCGATCCCCCGGGCCACCGCCTCGTACCGCTGCCCGGCCGGGGAAGCGGTGACGAACTCCCGGTTCCAGGCGTGCACCTGGCTCAGGTCGGCCTCGCCGCCGGTGGTGAAGGCCCGCACCAGGTTCAGCGTCGAGGCGGCCGCCTGGTACGTGCGCGTCGGCAGCCCGGGGTCACCGGTGCGGGGCGCCGGGTAGTGGCCCGCGATCCGGCCCACCTTCACCACCGGCACCGAGGCCGCGTAGGTCAGGACGGCACTCATCTGGAGGAGGGTGCGCAGGGTGTCCCGGACCGCGGCGGCGGACAGCCCGGCCTGTGCCCCGGGCCGGTCCCCGGCCTGGAGGAGCAGGGCCTCACCGCGCGCCACGGCGGCGAGCCGGTCGCGCAGCTGGTCGACCTCGCCCGCGAAGACGAGCGGCGGGGCCTGGGCGAGGGCGTCACCGCTGGTGTCCGGGGGGCTCACAGCACGACCCGTACGTCGTAGGCGGTCAGCCAGTCGTCGAGCTGGAGCGCGCGCGGCAGGATCGGCGGCGGGGTGAAGGTGCCGTTCACCCAGGCCTGGTCGCGGACCATGGCGCGCAGGGTGCCGGCGTCCAGCAGCCGCATCGCGGGCCCGTCGGACTCGATCATGTCGGAGACCGCCGTACGTACGGACTCCAGGTACTCGGGGCTCTGGCCGACGGGGAAGCCGCTCTTGGGCCGGTGGACGACCTCGGCGGGCAGGGCGTCCTCGACCGCCGCGCGCAGCAGCCCCTTCTCGCTGCCCCCGAGGCGCTTGAGCCGCCACGGCACGTTCCATACGTACTCCACCAGGCGGTGGTCGCAGAACGGGACCCGCACCTCCAGGCCGTTGGCCATGCTCATCCGGTCCTTCCGGTCGAGGAGGAACGGCAGGAAGCGGGTGTGCTGGAGGTAGTAGACCTCGCGCATCCGCCGGTCGACGCCGGTCTCCCCGTCCAGGTACGGGACTTCGTCCAGGGCTTCCCGGTAGCGGGCGTCGAGACGTTCGTGCAGGTCGAGATGGCCGCGCAGTTCGGGCGAGAGGACGGCGTTGCGGTCCTTGACCCCGGCGGACCAGGGGAATGAGCCGCTGGGGCGCTCCGCCTCGCTCGCGAACCACGGGTAGCCGCCGAAGGCGTCGTCGGCGCCCTCGCCGGACAGGGCGACGGTGAGGTGCCGGCGGACCTCGCGGAAGAGGAGGTAGAGGGAGACGTCGAGGTCGCCGACGCCGGGGTAGTCGCGGGCGCGCAGGGTGACGCCCGACTCCGCGAGCAGCGAAGCGGGTTCGACGAGGACCTCGCTGTGCTTGGTGCCGACGTGGTCGACGACGGCCCGGACGTAGGGCGCGTCGCGGGAGACGTGCAGGGCGTCCGCCCGGAAGTCGTCCTCGCCGCCCGCGAAGTCGACGGAGTAGGTGGCGAGGGGTCCCCCGCCGTCGGCGGCCAGGGCTGCCGCGCCGATCGCGGTGATGGCGCTGGAGTCGATGCCGCCGGAGAGCAGTGCGCCGAGCGGCACGTCGGCGACGGTCTGTTCGCCGACGATCCGGTCCAGCAGCGAGCGGACGGTGGCGACGGTGGTGGCCTCGTCGTCCTCGTGCGGGGCGGTGGTGAGCTGCCAGTAGCGGCGGGCCGTGGTGGAGCCCCGGCGGACGGTGAGGAGATGGCCGGGGAGCAGTTGGCGCACCCCGCGGTAGACGGCGTCGCCGGGGCGCTTGGCGGCGACGGTGAAGACGTCGACGAGACCCTCGGCGTCGACCTCGGGGCGGATCAGTCCGGAGGCGAACAGGGCCTTGGGTTCGGAGCCGAAGACCAGGCCGGAGGGGTGTTCGGCGTAGTAGAGGGGTTTCACGCCGAGCGGGTCGCGGCCGAGGTACAGGGTCTGCTCGGCGATGTCCCACAGGGCGTACGCGAACATCCCGGCGAACCGCTCGATCGCCTTCGGGCCCCATTCCCGGTGGGCGGCGAGCAGGACCTCGGTGTCGGACGCGGTACGGAAGCGGTGTCCGTGGGCGGTGAGTTCGGCGCGCAGTTCGCGGTAGTTGTGGATCTCGCCGCTGAAGGAGACGACGGCGTGTTCGCGGCCGTCGTCGCCGCCGCGCTCGGTCATGGGCTGGCGGCCGAGTTCCGGGTCGATGACGGCGAGGCGGCGGTGTCCGAGGCCGATGCGTGTCGCCGTCCAGACGCCGGAGTCGTCGGGGCCGCGGAGCGCGAGGGTGTCCGCCATGCGGCGGACGGCCTCGCCCTCGCGGGTCAGGTCGCGTTCCCAGTCGAGCCACCCTGCTATGCCACACATGGTCGTCCCTCTCTCGTCAGCCGCGGGTGGTGGAGGCGTACTCGGCGAGCGTGGTCTCGACGACGCCCCGGATGGGGGCGGGCAGCCGGTCCCAGTTGCGTTCGTCGTTGAGGTCGAGGACCCGGGAGAGCTTCCAGCCGAGGTACTGGCCGAGCGAGGCGAGCGGCGGGAGCTTCTCGACGGGGCGCAGGGCGAGTTCGAAGCCGGGGAAGAGTCCGGCGAGCCGTCTCGCGGTGGCCTCGCTCCAGGCGGCGTGGGCCGGGCCCGTGGTGGTGGCCAGGCACAGGATCGTCCGGTCCTGGACGACGAGCATGTAGTTGAGGACCTGGACGCCGGATCCCGGGTCCTCGGCGGGGAGTTCGGCCCAGAGGGCGGACTCGACGTCGTTCTGCCGGATGCCGTTGCCCTCCAGGGTGATGAGGTCCTGGGAGCGGCCGAGGGTGCGCAGCAGCGGGGTCGCGACTCCGCAGGGGCAGTCGGTCCCGGTGATCTCGACGAGGTCGCCGGTGCGGTAGCGCAGCAGGGGGCGGGCAAGGATGTCGAGGGTGGTGACGACGAGTTCGCCCCGGTCGGGGGTGCCGTCGACCCTGCGCGGTCCCCGCTCGGGGCCGTCGAGTTCGAGGACGTAACTCTGCGTCTGGAGGTGCAGGTTGCGGTGTTCGCAGGTGACGGCGGTGGTACCGGTCTCGGACGAGCCGTAGGCGGCGACGTAGGCGCGGGCCCCGGTGAGGCGTTCCAGGTGGCGGACGAAGGCGGGTCCGGTCTGCTCGGCCATCAGGAACAGCTTGTCGAAGGCGGGCACGGGCTCGTCGTTGCGGTAGGCGAACTGGATCATCTCCAGCAGCCGGGAGGGCGGTCCGACGAAGACGTTGACGCCGAGTTCGCGGGTGAGGCGCAGAACACGGGTGTAGTCGCCGGTGATGTTGTCGACCCAGGGGCGCAGCGAGAGGACCTGGAGGTATTCGAGGACCTTCTCGAACTGGTACGCGGCCGGGGCGAAGGGTGCGTTGATGAGGATGAGGGCACGGTCGGCCGGGGAGAGGATGCGGGCCCAGAGTTCGCCGATGTTGATGGTGTTGGCGACGAGGTCGTCCAGGGCCTTGGGGGCGGCGACCGGGTTTCCGGTGGTGCCGGATGACTCGTAGTAGTGCAGGAACTCCGAGAGGCCCCGGGTGAAGGCGCGGTGTCCGCCCTCGCTCAGCGCCTTCTTGGGCAGGAAGGGGAGCTTGCCCAGGAGGGTGTCGATGGCCCGCTCCGGCGCGGTGCCGGCCGCGTCGGCGACCAGTGCCGCGTCCAGGGTGGTGTCGTAGAGCCCCGACCCGGCGGCGGCCTCCAGCGTGGCGGTGAACTTCCGCCCCAGATGGGCCCGGTCGGGGTGGCCCGCGTGGCTGTCGCGGACGAGCGCGGTGTGGTCGCGGACGGTGTCGGCGATCTCCCGGGTGGTCGTGGTGTCACGAAGCAGCAGCATGGGGTTCCCTCTCGTCAGCGGCGCCGGCCGCGCGGGCCAGGCTTCCGTCGGTTATGAGGCGGGCGACGGCCGCGATGTCCTGGTCCATCCGGCGGTCGCGGTCGGCGTAGGGAGCGTGGGCGCGGATCAGGGCGTGCACGGCGCGGGTGCGGGGCGCCGCCCGGTCGAGGCCGCGCAGGTCGAGGGCCTGGGCGGCGGCGAGCAGGGCGATGGCGGCGACCTGGCCGGTCAGTTCGTTGACCGTGCGGGCGTCGCGGGCGGCGGTGGTGGCCATGCTGACCTTGTCCTGGTTGTGCGCCTCGGTGGACCGGGAGAAGACGGTGGCGGGCAGGGCCGTCTTCAGGGCCTCCGCGGTGACGGCGGACGCGGCGATCTGCATGCCCTTGAATCCGTGGTGCAGCCCGGCCTCCGACTCGAGTTCGGGCGGTACGAGGTTGGCGGGCAGGCCGCCGCTGAACTTCGGGTCGATGATCAGGGCGAGCTGCCGGTCGAGCAGGTCGGCGATGTTGGCGGTGGCGGTCTTGAGGCTGTCCATCGCCTGGCCGACATGGCCCGCGTAGAAATTCCCGCCGTGGTGCGGGCGTTCCTCGTCGACGGAGAAGAGCGGGTTGTCCGTGGAGGCGTTGACCTCGGTGGTCAGCCAGGGCTCCACCCAGGACAGGGTGTCGCGGAGTACGCCGATCACCTGGGGTGCGCAGCGCACCGAGTAGTGGTCCTGGATCCGGACCTCCAGCTCCCGGAAGTCGCGGCCCTCCAGGCTCCCGGCCTCGGCGATGATCTCCTCGTACGTGGTGGAGAGCCGCGACCCGGCAAGGAGCCGGCGCAGATGAGCCGCCGAGGCGACCTGTCCGGGGTGGGGCTTGGCCCGGTGCAGGAACTCCGCGAAGTGCGAGGCGTTGCCGAGGAGCGCCTCGCTGACGAAGGCCGTGACGATCTCGGCGGCGGTGGCGATACCGGCCGCGTCGTGGGCGGCCAGCACGGCGAACGCGGTCGTGAACGAGGTGCCGTTGATGAGGGCCAGGCCCTCCTTGGCCTCCAGCGCCACCGGTTCGATGCCTGCCTCGCGCTGGGCCTCGGCGACCGGCAGGACGTGCTTGCCGACCTGGGCGTCCCCGTCGCCCAGGAGCGTGGCGGCGACGTAGCAGAGGGGGACGAGATCGCCGCTGGCGCCGAGGGAGCCGCGCTCGGGGACGAGCGGGAGGATGTCGGCGTTGAGGTGGGCCAGGAGGCGGTCGACGACCAGGGGGCGGATGCCGGAGTTGCCGAGGGCCAGGCAGTTGGCGCGGATGAGGAGGGTCGCGCGGACGACGTCGGCCGGCGCGTTCGGGCCCACCCCGTTGAGGTGGTAGCGGATCAGGTTGTGCTGGAGCTGTGCGGCGCGCTCGGGGCTGATCTGGTTCGTGACGCTGTCGCCGAACCCCGTGGTGACGCCGTAGATCGGTCTGCGCTCCGCCATCAGCCGGTCGCGCAGCCCGACGCTGGCCTCGGCGGCCCGGGCGGCGGCCGGGTCCAGCACGGCGGCGACCGGTGGCCGCGCCTCGTCGGGGCGGGCGAGGCGCACGATGTCGCGGAGGGTCAGGGAGTCGCCGTCCAGTGCGATACGGGCAGGGTCGGTCCAGTCGTTCACCTTCACAACTCCAGGGGTGCCGGGGGGATTTTTTCGATGGCGCTCCAATACTTCGCCAGAGGAGTGCCGAATTTCTTCTGCCGACAGACCGGGTGGACCCTGGTCCGGAGACCGGGTAGCGGCCCGGACCAACGACGTGGCCCGCCGCATTTGTCACCGCACTGTGAACAGGGTTACAAATACATTTCGCCGCCGGAACCTTTGGAGTTCCGATTGTTCGGGTCCTATTCTCGCCACTGGCACGGTTCAGGTCTTCCACCACCCGGAGGTTGTCCATGTCTTCCACCGGTCCGGCCCCGCGGCCCGACGGGACCGTGCGGGTTCTCCTGGCCCCCGGTCACAGCTCGCTGTTCACGGCCGGGATCGCCTCCGCCCTCGGCCGCACTCCGGGCATCCGGTTACTGCCGGCCGGTCAGGCGTTGCGGGAGGAGCCGGACGTGGTGCTGGTGGAGGACGCGCCCGGGGTCCCGGCCGACGAGGTGATCGGCCGTCTGCCGGCGCCGGTGACGGCCGGGTCGCCGGGCGCCCGGCGGCCCCGGATCATCGTGATGGTGCGGGACGACCGGGTCGAGCGGATCCTCGGCTATCTCCGGGCGGACGTACGGGGGTTCGTCTGTCATGACGCCCCGCTCGGTGAGCTGGTGACCGCGGTGCGGGTGGTTTTCCGGAATGAGGCATTCCTGCCCTATGGGATTGCCGCCCGGGTGATCGAGGGAATTCTCCCGCATCTGCCGCGCCCCGATCCCGAACCGTTGCCGAGCGTGTCCGAACTCACTCCGCGTGAGCGGGAGATATTTACACTCATGGCGTCGGGAATTTCGAATGCTGAGATTGCCGACGTCTGCTCACTGAGTCAGAAGACCGTAAAATTCCATGTGTCCAACATTCTGCGAAAACTCGGAATGAAGAACCGCATCCAGGCGGTGGTCCGTACGCGCGGAGTCCCCTGCGTCTCAGCCTGACCGGACCTGCCCCCACCCGAACCGAAGGGCTTCGCCTTGTCCGCACCCGCCGTTCCGCCCGCCGCCGAGGACACCGAGGGGGCCCGCGCGGCCCTCGACGCGTTCCTGGCCGCCCTCAACAGCCGTTCCGTCCCCGACTGGACGCGGACGCTGCACTTCCCTCATCTGCGCGTCCATGACGGTGCGGTGACCGTCTGGGAGACGCCCGAGATCTACATCGAGAGCGCGACGCCGGAGGTGGCGCAGCTGGTGGCCACCGGCTGGGACCACAGCGGCTGGGAGAAAGTCGAGCTGATCCAGACCTCGGCCGGCCAGGTCCACGCCCAGGTCCGGTTCGCCCGCTACGACGCGGAGGGCCGCCCGCTCGGGTCGTTCGAGTCGGTGTATGTGCTCACCCGGCAGGAGGGCCGGTGGGGGGTGCTGGCGCGGATCGGCTTCACGGCCGCCTGACGGCCGGTCGGGTCGCAGACGAGAGGCCGCCTCCGGTACGTAGCCGGGGGCGGCCTCTGGTGTGTGCGGTACGAAGTCGGGGGCGGCCTCTGCGCTGGGTGCGGGCGGGCGGGGCCTGGGCGGCGGGCGGCGCTCAGCCAGGGGTGTCCCCCTCGGACGCGGGTACGGCTTCGGGGCCCGGCGGGATGCTCGCCAGCTCCGTCCCGATCCGGTCCGCGAGGACGTGCTCGCCCTCGGCCGTGGGGTGGAGGCCGTCGGCGTACAGCTCCCCGGCTTCGGCGACGGGGGCGACGGTGAGCCCGTCCAGCAGATGGAGGTGGCGGTCGCCCAGCCGTTGCAGCACCCGGACCGCCTCCGCGGTGAGGGACCGGGCGCCCTCCAGGGTCAACCCGGTGCTGTTCACGGCCCGTTCACGATCGGGCGAGGAGAGCGGGGTGAGCACCACGACCGGGGTGTCCGGATGGCCGTCGCGGACAGTGTCCAGGAACCCGCAGACGGCCGGTCCCCAGCTGCGGGCGGTGAACGCGCCCCGGATGTAGGCGTTGATGCCGAGTTCCAGGGCGATCAGGTCGGCCGGGGTGTCCCGGATCGCGCGGGCCACCACCGGGTCCAGATACGCCTCCCCCGCGAACCCGAGGTTGCGCAGCCGCCAGCCGTGCTCCGCCGCGACCAGGGCGGGCCAGGTCTCCGAGGGCCCCGCGGCGTACATGCAGTGGGTCAGCGAGCTGCCGTGGACCAGCAGTCGGCGGCCCGTACGCTCCGCCGCGAGCAGCTGGCGGTGGCCGCGCAGGGTCACCGCCCCGATCCGGGTGACGGCGAGGTGCGGGAGCCAGACCTCGACGTCGGCGGGGGTGCCGTCGGTGACGGGCAGTGGAAAGGCGACCCGGTGGCGGCCGGGGCCGCCGGTCCAGCGGTGGGCCAGGATGCCGTCGACCCGGATGTCCAGGGGCGAGCCGCCGGGGTCGAGATCCACCTCCAGCTCCAGGGCCGCGGCGTCCGTGCGGACCGCGAAGCGGACCCCGGCGGTGGTGCGGGCCAGCCGGGAGAAGTTGGCCGACATGGCGGTGGCGAGCCGGTCCACCGGCATCCGCAGCGGCAGCCGGGCGCCGCTGCCCCGGTCCCAGCCGGCGATCCCGTCGAAGGAGAGCCGCGGATCCCCGGGGACGAGCCGCTCCACGGCGGCGCCCTGGGCGCGGGCGGTGCCGGTGGTCATGCGCCCTCACGCTCCAGGACGGCGGGATCGGAGCCGTCGGAAGCGGCGGCCGGGCCGTCGGCGGTTCCTTTACGGGCGTCCGCCGCGCCGGGGGCCACCTTCCGGGTATCCGCCGCGCCGGGGCCACCCTTCGGTCCGTCCGCCGCGCCGGTGGTTCCCTTCGGTCCGTCCGCCGCATCGGCGGTGTCCGGACCGTCGACAGCGCCGTCCGGCCCCGGCGTGCGGGCCGGTCCGAGCCCCAGTGCGGCGGCCAGCGCGCCGGCCAGCGAGAAGAGGCCCACGGCCAGGAACGCCCGGTGGTAGGAGGCGAGTTGGCCCTCATCGCCGCCGGTGGCGAGGACCGCGGCGGCCACCGCGACCCCGAGCCCGCCGCCCAGTTGCAGGGCGGACTGGATGAGGGAGGTGGCCAGCCCCTGCTGCTCGTCGGCGACCCCGCTGACGCCCGCGACGTTGAAGCTCGGGAAGCTGAGCCCATTGCCGATGCCGTGCAGGATCAGGGCGGGCAGCAGGACGGTGACGTAGTCGCTGCTCTCGTCGGCGCGCAGGAAGAGCAGGATGCCCAGGCCCTGGAGCAGCAGCCCGGTCACGGCGGGGACGCGCAGCCCGAAGCGGTTGATGACGCGCGGGGTGACGTTGACGGTGACGAGGATCGCCGCGGCCATCGGGACGATCGCGGCGCCCGCGCCCAGGGCGCTGTAGTCCAGCACCTGCTGGAGGTAGAGGAGGGCGACGAACTGCCAGCCGATCGTCGCGCAGGCCCAGGTGAGCCCGACGACGTTGGCGGTGGACAGGGTGCGCGAGCGGAAGATGGAGAGCTGGACGAGCGGTTCGGCCCGGCGGTTCTGGATGATGACGAAGGCGGCGAGCAGGGCGACGGACGCCACCAGCGAGAGCACGGTGGTCGCCGAGCCCCAGCCCACTTCGGGGGCCCGGGTCAGGGCGAAGACCAGCAGTAGCACGCCACCGGTCGCGGTCACGGCGCCGAAGGCGTCGAAGCCGGGGCGCTCGCCGGGGCGCACCGGGTCGGGCGAGACCGCGTAGCGGACGGCGGCCAGGACCAGGGCGGCGATGACGAACGGCACGAAGAAGGTGAGCCGCCAGTTGAGTTCGGTGAGCACCCCGGAGAGCACGAGCCCGGCCGCGTAACCGCTGGCCCCGGTGAGGGAGAAGATGCCCACCGCGCGGTTGCGCTCCGGGCCCTCCTTGAAGGTGGTCATGATGATCGAGAGCGCGGCCGGGGCGATGAACGCCGCCGCGACGCCCTTGATCACCCGGCTGATGATCAGCAGGGTGCCGTCCGAGACGAAGCCGCCCGCAAGGCTCGCCACGGCGAAGACCGCGGTGCCCCAGAAGAACATCCGCCGTCGGCCGAAGAGGTCGGCGGCGCGCCCGCCCAGCAGCAGGAACCCTCCGTACGCGACCGCGTAGCCGGAGATGATCCATTGCAGCTCTTCGGCGCTCAGCCCCAGATCGTCCTTGAGCTCGGGCAGGGCGACGCCCATCAGCGAGACGTCCATGGAGTCCAGGAACAGCTGCGCACAGAGCACGAGGAGGGCGATTCCTTTGCGACCGCCCAGTGTTCCCGCCGTGCGCGAGGTCGCCTGTGGGTCCGACATCGTTTGCCGCCATTCGATCCGGCAGACAACAGTCTGCTAGCCAACGATTTCCGATGAACGTAGCAGCGAAATCGTCTTGCAGCAAACAATCTTGATGGAGAGTGAGAGTCAGAATGGGGCGCCCGAGAGGGTTCGACCCTTGTGGGCCGAACGCGGCCGACCCTATGATTCGATAGTTGACGAACTATAAAAGTTCTCGGTGTCTCATCCCCGGAGCACGTCATGCCCACGGATCCATCCCGGTCCGCGCACCGGTCACGCCTCCCCTCCCTCACCGGACTGCGCTTCGTCGCCGTCCTCTTCGTCTTCGCGTTCCACGCCTCCCTCCAAGCCCCCTTCGCCGACACACGACTCGCCTCGGCGTACGCGGAACTCACGGCGAACGCGGGCTGGCTGGGCGTCAGCTTCTTCTTCGTGCTCAGCGGCTTCGTCCTGACCTGGTCGGCCCGCCCCGACGACACGGCCCGCCGCTTCTGGCGCCGCCGCGCGGCCAAGGTCTACCCCCTGCACATCGTGACCTGGGGGGCCGCGCTGGCCCTGCTCGCCTCGGCCGGCACGCCCGCCGGAGTGCGCCAGGCGGTCCCCAACCTCTTCCTCGTCCAGACCTGGGTGCCCGACCGGGACGTCTTCTCCAACCTCAACGACGTCAGCTGGTCGCTCTCCGCCGAGGTCTTCTTCTATCTCGCCTTCCCGCTGCTGATCCTCGCCGTCCGCCGGATCGCACCCGAGCGGCTGTGGCTGTGGGCCGTCGCGTCGGCCGCGGCCGTCCCTCTTCTGCCACTGCTCTCCGAACTGCTGCCGCCGGGCGACCCGTTGCCGTTCGGGTCGGGCTCCGAAGAGCAGTTCTGGTTCACCTACGTCCTGCCCGTCGGGCGGACCCTGGAGTTCGTCCTCGGCATCCTGCTGGCCCGGATGGTGCTGACGGGCCGGCGCATCCCGGTCAACGTGCCTGTCGCGGTGGCCCTGTTGGCGATCGGTTACGCGATATCACTGCGCCTGCCCTTCCTTTACGGCCTCACCAGCGCGACGGTCGTGCCGATCGGACTGTTGATCGTCGCGGTCGCCCGGCGGGACGTCGCCGGGCGCGGCTCCGTCCTCTCCGGGCCCGTCCTCGTACGGCTCGGCGAGTGGTCGTTCGCCTTCTACCTCACCCACCGTCTGCTGCTCCAGCACGGTCACCGGCTGCTCGGCGAGGGCCGCACCTTCTCCACCCCGGCGGCCCTCGCCCTGCTCGTCGCCGCGTTCGCCCTGTCGCTGGCGATCTCCTGGCTGCTGCACATCGCCGTCGAGCGGCCCGCGATGAAGTACCTCGGCCGCTCGCGCCGCGACACCCCGGCCCCGCCGCCCGCACCGCCGACGGCCCCCGAACCCACCGGCGTGGCCCCCGCCCTGCCCGGGACCGGCGGTGGCGCACCCGCCTGAGGACGCCGACGTCCCCCGGCCCCACCGGTACCGCCCCCTCACCAGAGAGGCACATCCGATGACCGAGAAGCCCCTGACGCTTCCTCAGTATCCGTTCCCCGTCCGTCTGTTCGCCGAGCCTCCGGAGGCGTACGCGGAACTGCGCGCCAAGTGCCCCGTCACCCAGGTGCAGTTGCCGAGCGGTGACACCGCCCACATGGTGACCGGTTACGACGAGGTCATCGCCGCGATGGCCGACCGCAGGCTGTCCCGGGCGGCGTTGCGCGAGCCCGGGGCCGTCCGCACGGTCAAGGGCGAGGACTTCTCCGACAACCCCTACAACCTCCTCAACCAGGAGGGCGAGGACCACCACCGGCTGCGCCGGCTCATCGCCCCCGCGTTCACCCCGCGCAAGGCGGAGAAGTGGCGGGCCCGGGTGGAGGAGATCGCCCACGAGCTGATCGACCGGCTGGAGGCGGGGCCGCGTCCGGCCGACCTGCACCACGACTTCGCGGCCGTCCTGCCCGTCTGGGTGATCTCGGAGATGGTCGGCGCCCCGGTGGAGGACCGCGAACGGCTCCAGGAGTGGACGGACCGCCTCGTCAGCATCACCGCCCACACCCCGGAGGAACGGCTCGCCGCCCGCTCCGAATCCGCCCAGTACGTCGCCGGACTCATCGCCCGCCGCCGGGAGGCCCCCAGCGACGACCTGCTCAGCGCCCTGATCACCGCCCGCGACGACAACGACCGGCTGGACGAGCGGGAGTTGGTCTGGCTCGGGATCAATCTGCTGGTCGCCGGGCACGACACCACGGTCAGCGCCATCGTCCGCGCGCTGTACCAGCTGCTGCGCCACCCCGACCAGTGGAAGCTGCTCACCGAGAACCCGGACCTGGTGCCCGGCGCCACCGAGGAACTCCTGCGCTACGCACCGCCCTCCGAGATCGGCTTCATGCGGATCGCCACCGAGGACGTGGAGCTGGCAGGCACCACCATCAAGGCCGGCGAGGGGGTCATCCCGGTGATGCACGCGGCGGGCCGTGACACCCGGCACGTCTCGCGCCCCGAGGAGCTGGACATCACCCGCGACGACGCGGTGCACGCCGCGTTCGGCCACGGGACGCACTACTGCCCCGGCGTCGGCGTGGCCCGGATGGAACTCCAGGTCGCGTTCGGGGTGCTGGCGCGGCGGCTGCCCACGCTGCGGCTCGCGGTGCCGGCCGAGGACGTCGAGTGGCTGGGCGGACTGCTGACCCTGCGGCCGAAGAAGCTTCCCGTGGAGTGGTGAGCGGGGCCCGTACATGAAGGAGCGCCGGACGATCCTGTCCGGCGCTCCTTCGTGTGGTGGCGGGCCGGTCAGGTGCCGGACTCCTTGACACCCCAGGCGGTGAAGACCGCGAGGGAGAGGTCCTGGAAGGACGGATCGTCCAGTTCGGCGTAGGCGGCCGCGAACTCCTCGTCGGTGGCCAGCCCTTCGGCCACGACCGCCTCCCGGGTCTGCTCCAGGGTCAGCTGCCACCAGCGGGCCTCGTCGTCGCCGCCGCGGATCCGCTGGAAGCGCGCGTCGTAACCGATGTGACCGAGGCCCTTGCCCTCGAACGGCACGGGGAACGTACGGGCCCACTCGGTGTCCGTGCCCACGGCGCTCTCCAGGTGGGTCCGGAAGGCGCGCATCACCTTGCGGTAGGCCGGGTGCGGCGAGTCCTTGATCGGGAAGAAGGCGGGCTCCTCCAGGACCAGGATCCCGCCGGGGGCCAGCCACTCGACGAGCCGGGCCAGCGCCTTCTCCGGGTCGGGCAGATGGATCACGACGTAACGGGCGTGGATGAAGTCGAACGAGCCGGGCGGGAAGTCCTCGGTGTAGACGTCGTGGCGCAGCACCCGGACGCCCTCGTCGGCCAGTTCGTCCAGGAAGGTGGTGTCCAGGTCGGTGACGGTGACCTCGGCGCCCCGGCCGGCCAGCCAGCGGGCGACGGATCCGCCCCCGCCGCCGACCTCCAGGACCCGGTGTCCGGTGGTAAGACCGAGGGCCTCGAAGCGGGCCCGGGTGTGGTGGTCGAGGACCGACTCCAGCAGGGTCAGCCGCTCGCGTTCGGTGGCGACGGCGTGGCTGAAGACGCCGTCGCGGTAGCGCTCCTGGTTCCACTCCCAGCGCTCGCCGGAGGCGGCGGGTGCCTCTTCGGCCGAGGTCGAGGTCGGGGTCGGGGTCTGGGTCGGGGCCTGGGTCGTCTCGGGGGCGGGTGAGCTGCTCATGTCCGGGTCTCCTCGGTTGCGGTGCGCGGGACGGGGTGGCGGCGGTGCGCGGTGCGGACGGGCGGGCGGGCGGTACGGCGGCAGGACGGGCAGGCGGGTTACAGGAAGGCCAGCACCCGGGCCGGGCCGCCCGTGCCGCCCGCGTGGCGGGGTGCGCCGACGACGGCGACCGCACCGACGTCGGGGACGGTGTCCAGGCCCGCGAGGCATTCGACGCCGTACCGGCCCGCGGGCAGGATCACCCGGTGGGTGTACGGGTCGGCGGGGCGGGATCCGGGGTCCAGGCTCGGCGAGTCGGTGCCGACGCCGACGACGGAGCGCTCCTCGACGAGGAAGGCGGCGGCCTCCACCGATATGCCGGGGAAGCGGTAGAGCCCGTCCTTCTCGTCGAAGTTGAGGAACGCGCCGGGGGTGTTGATGCGGGCCGCCCAGCCGTTGTCGACGGCGAGCAGGGCGCGGTCCGGGATCCGGCCGTGGCTGCTCTCCCAGCGCAGCAGGTCGTCCACGGTCAGTTCGGTGACGTGGTCGCGCGCGGCGCGGTCCCCGATCCGGACGACGGCGAGCGGGGCGACCAGGGAGTCCGCCGGGATCCGCTCGACGGACAGCCCGTCGTCGTCGAAGTGGAGCGGGGCGTCGATGTGGGTGCCGATGTGCTCGTTGTACGTCAGTTCCAGCGCGTTGTACTCGTGCTCGGCGAGGTTGGCGAGCCGCCGGATCTCCATGGGCTTGACGTAGAGGTCGAAGACCGGCCAGTCGGGGCCGACGACATGGGTGAGGTCACGGACGGATCCGGTCGGCAGGGTGACGCGCGGGGCGGGCCGCTCCGCCGGTGCGGCGGGGTCCTGGGAGCCGGACTTCCCCGACTCCGGGGGCACGGAGGCGGCGATGGTCTGGGGGTTGCACACGGGGCACCTTCCGATCCGTCGGCTCACGGGAGCCGGCGCTAGACTGGGGAGCGAAGACGTTCTGGGGATGGATAATCTCGACACACCGGATGGCCCGCCGTCCCGGACCGCAGGAGGAGCAGTCATGACCGCCACGCAGCCTTCCCGCCTCACCTCGCCGAGCCGGGAACAGGACGGCGGGACGCGCGACCGCTATTTCTCCAAGCTGGCCCAGGAGCGCCCCGACATCGCGATGTGCCGGGCGACGACGCTGGTGGCACGCACGATCGACGAGGAGCTGTCCGGGCACCGGCTGACCGTGGCCCAGCATCTGGTGCTGAAGATGCTGGACGACGTGGGCCCCTGTTCGCAGCAGGAGCTGAGCGAGCAGTTGCGGATCGACCGCAGCGTGATGGTCGGCTGTATCGACGGCCTGGAGGACTCCGGTCTCGTACGGCGTGAGCGTCATCCCCGGGACCGCCGGGCCTACGCGGTGACGCTGACCCCGGAGGCGGGACCGGCGCTGGCGGAGGCGGAGGGCGGGGTGCCGCGGCTGCTGGACCGGGCGTTCGGTGCGCTGACGGCGGCCGAGCGGCGGACGCTGGCCCGGCTGGTGGGCAAGATCCTTGAGGTGAACTGAGGGACCCTTGGGGTGAACCGAGGCCCGCACGGGCTCAGTCGACGACGGCCTGGTTGACCAGCTGCCGCAGCCGCCCGTGCAGGGGGTGGGCGCTGGAGGGCATGAGCTGGGTGAAGAAGAGGGCGGTCAGCCGCTCCTTCGGGTCGACCCAGAAGATGGTTCCGGCCGCGCTGTGCCAGCCGTACTCCCTCGGGCTCGCCACCACCCCCGCCCGCGCCGGGTCCTCGACGACGGCGAAGCCGAGCCCGAAGCCGACGCCCGAGGTGGGCATCTCGGAGAAGACGGGGCGGCCGACGCCGTGCAGATCGGCCGCGCCCGGCAGATGGTTGCGGAGCATGTGCCGCAGGGTGCGGGGGCCGAGGATGCGCTGCCCCTCGTGGACGCCCTCGCCGAGCAGCATCTGCGTGAAGCGGTGGTAGTCGGCCAGGGTGGTGACCAGGCCCGCGCTGCCGGAGAGTGCGGCGGGCCGGTGCAGGGCTCCGGCGCCGAGGCCGTCGTTGCGGGTGGCGCGGCCGGTCGCCGGGTCGGCGGTGTAGAAGGCGGCGAGCCGGTCGGCCTTCTCGGGCGGGACGGAGAAGGCGGTGTCCTCCATGCCGAGCGGTTCCAGGATCCGGCTCGCGAAGAACGCGTCGAGGCCCTCGCCCGACGCGACCTCCACGACCCGGCCGAGGACATCGCTGGAGACGCCGTAGTTCCAGGCGGTGCCGGGCTCGAAGAGCAGCGGGAAGGACGCCCATTGCTCGCAGCAGGCGGCGAGGTCGAGACCGGGCGGGGTGGCCCACTCGTAGCCGTTCTTGGTGTAGATCTCGTCGACGGGGTGGGCGCGGTGGAAGCCGTAGGTGAGCCCGGAGGTGTGGCTGAGCAGGTGCCGCACCCGGATCGGCTCGCTGACGGGTGCGGTGACCGGCCGGTCGACGGGCCCGCGCTGATAGACGCGTACGTCGGCGAAGGCGGGGATGTAGTGGGAGACCGGGTCCTGGAGGCCGATCACCCCCTCCTCGACCAGGATCATGGCGGCGACGGAGGTCACCGGTTTGGTCATCGACCAGGCCCGGTAGAGCGTGTCGCCCGCCGACGGGAGGTCGTTCTCGCGGTCGCGCGAACCGTACGAGGACAGATGGGCGACCTTGCCGTCGCGGGTGACGGCGAGCTGCCAGCCCGGGAGCCGCCCGTCGTCCACATAGGCGGAGAGATAGGCGTCGATGCGGCGGAGCCGGTCGGGGCTCAGTCCGACCTCCGCCGGATCGACCTCGGTCTTGATACGGGACACTGCGCCTCCTGGATAGGCGTGCGAGCAGCCAGAACAGCTCGGGTTTATTTGATAGTTCGCGATCCATAGAACTATAGAAGCAACTCCCGTACGCAACAAGGGAGTCGTCGAGCGCTGAGACGCGCCTCAGCCGGCCGGGGCGAGCGCCCGCAGCGCGGCGAGCGTCCCGTCGGGGCCCGCACCGAACTCGGGCGCGGGAAGCACCGCGAGCAGCGGCGTCGTCACGCCCGCCGCGACATAGGCGGCCACTCTCTCCCGGCACTCCTCCGGCTTCCCGTGCACCAGGAGGGCGTCCACCAGCGCGTCGGGCAGCGCATCGCCCGCGCCGCGCGGATCCCCCGCGGCCCAGGCCCGGCGGGAGGCGGCCAGCTCGTCGTCGCGGCCCAGCCAGGAGTGGAAGGCGGAGTACGTACGGGCGTTGAGGATGGGGCCGAGCAGGGCCCGGCCGCGCGCCCGGGCGTGGGCGAGGTCGCCGGTCGGACAGACGAAGAGCCGGGCGACGACCTCCTTACCCTCCCCCTCCGGGCCCATCGCCTCCTTGACCGGCCGCAGGTCCTCCAGGGCAAGGAAGTTGGTGACCAGGCCGTCCGCCTCGCGCGCGGCGAGCCGCAGCATCTGCGGGCGCAACGCGCCGACCAGCACGGGCGGCACCGGGTCCGGGTGAAGAGCGGGGCGGTAGTCCTCGATGGTGAACGAGTCGAAGACCCCGCGCACCGAGCAGCCGGAGAGCGCCGCCTTGAGGAAGCGGACGGTGTCGCGGACGTGCCGGTAGGGGCGTTCGAAGGGGATGCCGTTGATCCGGGTGACGAACGGGGGTCCCGACGAGCCGACCCCCACGGCGACCCGGCCCGGGGCGGCCTCGGCGAGCGTCGCGACCGTCATGGCGAGCAGCGCGGGCCCCCGGGTCTGGACGGGCACCACGGCGGTGCCCACGCGCAGCGACGGGGCCCAGGCGGCGGCGAGGGCCAGCGGGGTGAACCCGTCGTATCCCGCCGCCTCGCCCGACCAGGCGTCGGTGTACCCGAGGTCGGGCAGTTCCTCGATGATCCGCCGATGGGCGGACAGCGGTACGGAGTTGAGCGGGATGGTCACACCGTGGCGCTGCATCGCGACCCCTCACGAACGGTTCGAACGTTCTACGTTCGTCGAATTATTGAGGGGTGCGCGGAGCGTGTCAACGCGCTCAGTGGCCGTGGTCGGCGGACTCCCCGTCCTGGGGCGCGGACTTCTCGGGAGCCGCACCCCCGGCGTACACGGTGAAGGCGGCCGTACGGACCTTCCCCTCGTGCCGGAAGTCGAGGAAGAGGCGGTAGGCACCCTTGCTCGGGGCCGTCGCGGTGAAGGAGACCTCGGGACCGGATTTCGTACGCCCGTCGCCCGGTTCGCCGTTCGGGTGGACGTGGAGGTACGCCAGGTCTCCGGCGCGCAGCGCGACGAGGTGGCCGTACGCGCCGAGGTAGGGCTGGAGGTCGGTGACCGGCTTGCCGTCCTTCTCGACCTCCAGCTTCAGTTCGCTGCCCGCTCCGGGGCTCAGCGCCCCGTCGAGCGTGACCTCGTAACCGTCGACGGTCACCGTCCGCTCGGGCTTCGGCAGCGGCTCGGGGCGCGCATCGCCGGAGACGGCGAGGTCCGCACCCAGGGTGACGCCCTCTGCGTTCTTCTCGTCGGGGGTGAAGTCGGCGAAGACCCGGTAGCCGCCGGCCTCGGGAAGCTCGACGGGGGTGGACCAGGTGCCGTCGGCGGCCCGCTCGGGGTGCAGGTGGCGGTAGGTCGTGAGGTCGCTCGACGCCACGATCAGGTGCAGCTCCTTGTCGTGCTCGCGGCGGAACGCGGTCACGTTGCGGGAGGTGCCCTCGTCGACGACGGCGAAGCGCAGCTCGGCTGGCTCGCCCGCCTCGATGCGCGGGGTGTCGAGGTCGAGGGTGAACCCTCCCTGCGAGACCTGGAGGCCGCCGGGAAGCTCGGGCACCTCCCCCGCACTCTTCTCGGCCGCCGGACTCTCCTTCTCACCGTGCCCCTCCGGGCTCTCCTGGTGGGACGGCTCCTTCGGCGCGGCCACGGGATCCAGCGCACCACCCAGCGCGTACGCCGACCCGAAGGTCGCCGCGAGCCCCGCGGCGAAGGCCGTGATCTTGAGACCGGTCTGCATGACCCACTCCCTCGTCGAGGCCGCCGGAGCGCGACCACTCACCACCCACGATACCCCCTAGGGGTATGAAGTCAACCGGGAGGTGATCTTGCGGGGCGGTACGGGGGACACGGAGAATGGAGCCCGGCGGACCGGGCGCGGCCCGGGGAAACGGGGATTTCATGGGGACGTTCGTCGTACTGCTGGCAGGGATCGGCGCGGTGTGCGCGTGGTGTGTGGTGGTGCTGGTCCGGCGCGGGCGTCGCGGGGCCACCGAGAACGCGGACGGGCTGCTGATCGAGCAGGCGGCCCGGCTGCGGGCCCAGCAGTCACGGAGCGCGGGGCGGGATTTCCGGGCCCACCCCCACGGAGGGCCGGACTCCGGCTCGGGGCGGCACCGCCACTGACCAGCGGCCCGGCCGACCCGGCTACCGCACCCCGCCGCCCCCGCCGCCCATCGCCGCCAGGGCGCGCAGCAGGGTGTCGGTCTGTTCGTCCATCGGGAAGAACGACTCCACCGCGAGTTCCGAGAGGGTCACGTCGGCGGGGGCCCCGAAGGTGGCGATGGTGCTGAAGAACGCCATGTCGCCGAGGGGCGTACGGATACGCAGCGGGACGACGATGCCGGTCGGGTCCACCGGTCCGGGGTCGGTGTCGAGGTCCGCCGGGGCCGGGTAGCCGGAGACCTCCTCGTACAGCTCCCGCAGGTCGTCGTGGCCGGTGGTGTCGACCTGGTGCCGCAGCCGACCCAGCGCGTGGGCACGGACCTGGGCGAAGTTCAGGCACTGCGAGGCGAGCCCGTCCGGGTGGAGGATCAGCCGCATCACGTTGCCGCCCGACTCCGTCAGATGCGGCGGCACGGTGCCGAGGAGCAGGGACATCGCGTCGTTGCGGTCGACGATGTTCCAGATCCGGTCGATCGCGGCGGCCGGGTACGGCTCGTGTCCGGCGAGCATCCCCCGGATCGCCGAGCGGACCATGGCCATCCGGTCGCTGTCGAGCGGTGACTCCCGGTAGGCGGGGGCGTAACCGGCGGCCAGCAACAGGCCGTTGCGGTCCCGCAGCGGGATGTCCAGGTGCTCGGCGAGCCGGAGCACCAGCTCGCGGCTCGGCCGGGCTCGGCCCGTCTCCACACAGGAGAGATGGCGGGTCGAGGAGTCCGCCCGCAGGGCCAGGTCGAGCTGGCTGAGCTTGCGGCGGCGACGCCACGACCGGAGCAACGGGCCTATCCGGGGCGGCTCTTGGGTCTCCATGACCTCACCGTATCCGTGGATCACCCGCCGGGGCGTTCTTGACCTGGGAGGTCATGGAGTCCCGGCCCTCGCGCGTGACACGGTGGCGTCGACCCGCCGCACGAAGGAGATCCGCGATGACGTACACCCTCGCCCCGACCGCAGCGACGGCCCCAGCCCGGGACACCGCGCGCTTCCTCCGGCTGGTGCTGCGCGTGGACAGCGTGAGCACCGCCGTGATGGGCCTCGTGCTCGTCGCGGCCGCCGCGCCGCTCGGCTCGCTGACCGGGATGCCGGTGGCCTTCGCCGTCGCGTTCGGGATCTTCCAGCTCGGCGGAGCGGGCTGCCTCGCCCTGATCGCGGGCTATCCGGTGATCCCGCCCGCCCTGGCCAGGACCGTCGTCGCGGTCAACGCCGTGTGTGCGGTCGGGTGCGTGGTGATCGCCTTCGCCGGCTTCGTACCGCTCAACGCGGCGGGGGTGGTGTTCCTGCTGATCGGCGCGCTGATCGTGACGGTCTACACCGCGCTCCAGTACACGGGGCTGCGGCGGATGACGGCGGCGACGGCCTGAGCGGGCGGCGTGGCGTCGCCGGAGCCGGCCTCGCCCTCCCTAGCGTGACGGAACAGGGGCGGGACCTCCGACCGGCAGGACAGACGCACCTCATGGCACCACGCACCCACTGGCTCTTCGGGGACCAGCTCGGCCCCCACTTCCTGGACCCGCGCCACGGCGGCCCGGACGCCCGCGCCCCCGTCCTGATGATCGAGGCCCGGTCCGTCCTGCGCCGGCGCCGCTTCCACCGGGCCAAGGCCCACCTCGTCCTCTCCGCGATGCGGCACCGGGCGGCCGAACTGGGCGACCGGGTCCGCTACATCCAGGCCCTGACCTACACCGAAGGGCTGGCGGAGGCGGGCTTCGGCGGCGGGGGAGGCGGGAGCCGCCGTCTGACGGTCTGCCACCCGACCTCCCGTGCCGCGCTGGACTTCGTGAGCGCCCGGGACGGCATCGACGTGCTGCCGGCCCGGGGATTCCTGCTGGGGCGGGAGGAGTTCGGGGCGTGGGCCGAGGAGCACGGGGGCGACCGGCTGCGGATGGAGGGCTTCTACCGGTGGGTGCGCCGGGAGCACGACCTCCTCATGGACGGCGACGGGCCGGCCGGCGGAACGTGGAACCTCGACCACGACAACCGCGAGCCGCCGCCCCGGGGCGCGAAGACCCTGGACGTCCCCGCGCCCTACCGCCCGAACGAGGACGAGATCGACGACGAGGTGCGCCACGACCTCGACCGCTGGGAGCGGAACGGCGAGGTCACGTTCGTCGGCCGCGACGGCCCCCGCCGCTTCCCCGTGACCCGGCGGGAGGCGCTGGCCGCGCTCCGGCGCTTCGTCGCCCACCGGCTCGGCGACTTCGGCCGCTACGAGGACGCGATGCTCGCGGCCGACCCCGTGATGAGCCACAGCCTGCTGTCCGTCCCCCTCAACCTGGGGCTCCTGGACCCCGCCGAGTGCGTGGAGCGGGCCGAGCAGGCGTGGCGCGCGGGCGAGGCGCCGCTCAACAGCGTCGAGGGATTCGTACGGCAGATCGCCGGCTGGCGGGAGTACGTGTGGCAGCTGTACTGGCACTTCGGCGAGGAGTACCGGCACCGCAACGCCCTGCGCCACCGGGCTCCGCTGCCCGACTGGTTCCTCGATCTGGACGCCGACGCGGTCACCGCGAACTGCCTGTCCACCGCGCTGGCCCAGGTCCGCGACACCGGCTGGACGCACCACATCCCGCGGCTGATGGTGCTGGGCAGCCGGGCCCTCCAGGACGGCTGGGACCCGGCCGCCGTGACCGACTGGTTCCACCGGTGCTTCGTCGACGGCTACGACTGGGTGATGCTGCCCAACGTCGTCGGCATGTCGCAGTACGCCGACGGCGGCCGGATGACGACCAAGCCGTACACCTCCGGCGGCGCCTACCTCAACAGGATGAGCGACCTGTGCGGGCCCTGCGCCTACCGCCCCGCCGACCGCACCGGCGAGCACGCCTGCCCGTACACGGCGGGCTACTGGGCCTTCCTGCACCGCCACCGGACCACCCTGAGCGCCAACCACCGGATGGCCAGGGCGGTCAAGGGCCTGGACCGGCTCAAGGACCTCGACGGGCTCCTGGCGGAGGTCGCGGAGCGCGGCGACCTGGCCCCCTGACACCGGGGAGGGCCGGTCCTCAGTCCCCGGCGAAGTCGTCCGGCGCTGACCGGGCGAGACCGGCGAGGGTCGCGAGGGTCCGGGAGAGCACCTCCCTGGTGGGGGACGCCAGGCCGAGGCGGACCGCGTGCGGGCCACGGGGGCGGCCGGCGGAGAACGCCGCGGCCGGGGTCACCGCGACGCCGTGCCGCGCGGCGGCGGCGACGAAGGTGTCGGAGCGCCAGGGGGCGGGCAGCTCCCACCAGAGGTGGTACGAGGACGGGTCGCTGCGGGTGCGGAAGTCACTGAGATGGCGGTGCGCGATCTCCTGCCGCACCGCGGCCTCCCGCTGTTTCGCCCGTACGAGCGTGGCGACGACCCCGTCCTCCTGCCACCGCACCATCGCCTCCAGCGGGAACCGCATGGGTGTCCACCCGCCGGAGCGCACGGCCGCCGTGACCCGGCCCTCCAGCGCGGCGGGGGCCACGGCGAACCCGAGGGAGAGTCCCGGGGAGAGCCGTTTGGAGAGGCTGTCGACGAGGACGGTGTGCTCGGGGGCCCGCGAGGCGAGGGACGGCAGATCGTCCCGGAGGAAGGCCCAGACGGCGTCCTCGATCGCGTGGATCCCGGACGTCAGCAGCACATCGGCCAGCTGGTCGAGCCGCCGCGCGGGCATGGTGAGCGACAGCGGGTTGTGGAGGACCGGCTGTACGTAGACGGCGTGCAGCGGTTCGGTGCGGTGCGCCTCCTCCACCGCCTCCGGGATCAGCCCGTCCCCGTCCATGGCCAGCGGTACGAGGGTGACGCCGAGCCGGGCGGCGACGGCCTTCAGCACCGGATAGGTGAACTCCTCCACGCCCAGCCGGGCCCCCGGCCGGGTCAGCGCGGCGACGGCGGCGGAGATGGCCTGCCGCCCGTTCCCGGCGAACAGGACACGCTCCGGACCGGGCCGCCCTCCGCCCCGTACGAGGAGATCGGCGGCCGCCGCGCGGGCGGCGGGCGTACCGGCGGGCCCGACCGGGCGGAGCACCGACTCCAGGTCGTCGGAGCGCACCAGCTTCTCCAGACCGGCGGCGAGTAGCCCGGCCTGTTCGGGGACGACGGGGTGGTTGAGCTCCAGGTCGACGCGTTGGGCGGCGGGCTCGGAGAGGGCCGGGGCGGGGACGGGAGCACCGGGCGCGGCCGCGACGAACGTGCCGCGCCCCACCTGGCCAACGGTGAGGCCCCGGCGGGCGAGCTCCTGGTAGACGCGGACGGCGGTGGAATTGGCGATCGCGTGGCGCCGGGCGAACTCCCGCTGCGGAGGCAGGCGTTCCCCCGGTCCGAGCCGCCCGGACGCGATCTCCTCCGCCACGGCGTCCGCGACGGACCGGAAGTCCTTCACGGACTCACCTCCCCTCGCCTGATGACCGGGACCGCATCGAAACACAACATTGCACCGAGTGCAATGTCCGCTATTGAACCGACCCAAAAGGCGAACCTAGACTCCGATTGCACCGAGCAATGCGGCGGGAGCCGGGCAAATGAACAGGGCGGCGGACAAGCATGGTTGAGCTGAGCGGAGTGCTGGGCGTCGCGATGATCGCCCTGGGCATGGTGCTCACCCCGGGGCCGAACATGATCTATCTGGTCTCCCGGAGCATCACCCAGGGGCGACGCGCGGGGGTGGTCTCCCTCGGCGGGGTGGCCGTGGGCTTCCTCGTCTATCTGGTGGCCACGAATCTCGGCCTGTCGGTGGTCTTCCTCGCGGTGCCCGAGCTGTACGTGGCGGTGAAACTGGCCGGGGCCGGCTATCTGGCCTACCTCGCCTGGTCCGCCCTGCGGCCCGGCGGTATCTCCGTCTTCGCGCCCAAGGAGATGCCGCACGACTCCGCGCGCAGGCTGTTCACGATGGGGCTGATGACGAATCTGCTCAACCCGAAGATCGCCATCATGTATCTCTCCCTCATCCCGCAGTTCATCAGCCTGGAGGCCGGAAACGTCCTCCTCCAGGGCTTCGTGCTGGGCTCGGTCCAGATCGCGGTGGCCCTCACCGTCAACCTGGGCATCGTCCTCGCGGCCGGGGCGATCGCCGTCTTTCTCGCCCGGCGCCCTTCCTGGCTCCGTGCCCAGCGCTATCTGATGGGCACGGCTCTGGGCCTGCTGGCCGTCTCGGTGGCCATGGACTCCTCGGCTCCGGCGGCCTCGGGCTGAACGGCCGCCCGGGACCGGAGCACCGCAGGGCCGGGGGCATCGTGGCTCAGAGCATGATCAGCAGACGCGTATCGGCCTTGAGCTTCCTGTTGACCGAGCGGCTCTGGACGTACACCTCCAGCTTGGGGTTGTTGCCCGCCTTCACCGAGACGGTCCCGCGGACCCCGGCGCCGAACAGGAGGTTGCGCGCCGCCTCGCCCGTGTAGGCGCGGTCGGTGGCCTTCTCGACGACGATGACCTCCTTGTCCGGCTGCACCTGGACGCGGGAGCCCAACTGGTAGTAGCAGGAGCCGCGTTCGTACGTGACACCCGGGTGCGAGTCGACGAAGGCGCGGATCTCCATCTCCTTGTCGACCTTCAGCAGCCGGTACTTGTCGGCCGCGACCGGTTCGAGGGTGGCCCGCACATCGTCCACGGATATGTCCTGGCCGACGGCGAACAGATTCTTCGTGCCGCGCACGCCCTGCTCGCGGCCCCGCAGGAAGCTGGTGGCGGCGGCGCGCACGGTGCCGATCGCGTCCTCGACGCCCTTCTGGGAGTCCGCGTCCCAGATCGCGATGTTGCCCGCCGGGAAGCCGTAGTTCTGGGCGGTGCGCTTGGCCAGGGAGTTCGGCACGAGGATCGCGGAGGTCCAGTGCCCCGGAAGCCCGTTCATCTTCGCGGTGATCCGGTCGAGCCAGGGGCCGAGGATCGTCATGTCGCCGTCGTGCCGCCGGTCGCCGCCGGAGGCGTTCTCCTCGCCGTCCGTCACGACGATCTGGAGGAAGCTGTGCTCGCCGTACTCCTCCCAGATGTGCCCCAGGTCGTCCAGGGACTTCAGCGACGCTTCGATCAGGGCCGTCGCGCCGTTGTTGACCTTGTACAGCCCGCGCATCGACGGGAGGTGCTTCACATCCATGTCCCAGACCAGGTTCTCCACCCGGTGGTCGAAGGAGTAGAGGCTGATCCGGGTCTCATGGCCGAGGCTGTCCGACTCGGCCTTCAGCCCCGCCACGAACTCGTCGACGACGCGGATCAGCTGGCCCTGGTGCTGGTACATCGAACCGGAGGCGTCCACGACCAGAGCGACGTGATTCACCTTGTGCTGGATCCTGTTGGCGGACATGGCTGTTGACCCCTTCTCCGGTCTTCCCCGAACCCCCCGGCGCGTTTCCCCGAGCGATGTCTTCGACTGTAGGGGGAGGCACTGACAACGGGGCCGGACGCTCGTGGCGCCCGGCCCCGGCCGGAAGGTGCGGAGGGCGGATCAGTAGGCGGTCGTGACGGTGGCTCCGCCGAACGAGGTGACCGCGTGCAGGCTGATGTAGTTGGCGCCGGAAGGCGGGTTGGTGACGGTCAGGGTGTGGGCGTTGCCGGGGCCGGTGTCGCGGCTGGTGTGGGAGGCGGTGGTGGCCCAGCCGGTGCCGCTGTAGTAGAGGTCCGCGTCGCCGGTGCCGCCGCTGACGGTGATCTTCAGCTGCTGGGTGCCGGCCGGGACGTACAGGTAGTGGTAGGCGTAGTTGCCGGTGGTGGTGGAGAGGTTGCTGCGCCGGCAGTTCTCGCCCAGGACGCGGGTGTCGGGATCGGTGCACTCGGAGACGGGGGTGGTGGAGCCGTCGCCGCAGTCGCCGGCCGCGCAACCCGCCAGCCAGGTACGGAAGTCACTGTCGTACCGCGTACCGATGGTGCTGGTGAGGTGGGTGCGGGCGGCGGCCCACTGTCCGGTGCGGTAGTGGCCGAGCACCGTGTCCATGTCGGCGGGGTGCTGCTCCAGCATGTACCGCACGGCGAGGTAGCCCCAGCGGTACACCCGCGTGGTGTCGTGGCTGTAGTCGGTGTCGAACAGGGTGCTCAGGGCATAGGTGCCCTTGCCCGCCTCGGTCATCGCCGCGGTGTAGGGCTCGCCCCGGTAGTGGTAGGAGATGTACTCCGCGAAGCCCTCCACCCACCAGACGGTGGGGGTGCTCATTCCCTCGGTGAAGTCGCCGTACATGGTGAAGCGGCCGTCGAGGTAGTGCGTGTACTCGTGGTTGAGGTTCCAGATGTGGAAGTCCGGCCGCAGCCACTCCGCCTCGTAGGCGATGAAGCGGGGCTGGTTGCCCACGACGGAGGGGTCGCCCTCCAGATACATGCCGCCGTTGTTGGTGTCGATCCCGTACATCGCGCCCGCGTACGTCTGGTAGTCGGCGCTGGAGTCGTAGGCGATGACCTCGATGCTGGTGTTGTGGTCGTCGGCGACCGGGCCGTCGTCCTTGGCGATCCGGTGGAAGTAGGCGTCCTGCTCGATGAGGCTGGTGCAGGACGCGCTCAGCTCGGCGGACGTCATCTGCTGGGCCAGGATGCGGATACCGGGGCTGCACGTGTGACGGACCGGCAGGACCTCCCGCTCGAGGCGTTCCTGGAGGTCGCAGACGCCGTACGCCGAACAGTTCGCCCGGTCGTAGTAGTCGGCCATCTCCGCCACGCCCACCCAGAGCGCGGCGGTGGGGCCGGTGATGGAGCTGCGGCCGAGCAGATCGGTGGCCAGGGGCCGGGCCTTGCCCCGCAGGCTCGCGTACTGGAGGAAGCGGCCCAGCTCCCGCCCGGCGTTGGACGCCAGGTACGCGTGGTCGCCGCCGAGCAGGGAGAGGTGGTCGGCGGCGAAGCGGTGCAGCGAGTCGATGAGGCTCGGGTCCGCCTCGACGGCGCTGACGAACTCGGGCACCTGGTGGCCCCGGAAGGTCACCGTGTACACGGCGTTGACCGCGGCGAGCATCCGCGAGAAGTCGTTCCAGGACGAGTCGTAGTCCGCCAGCATCCGCTTGACGACGGCGAGGTAGCGGGCGTTCTCCTGGGCGCTGTCGATCAGGATGACCGCCTCGGACAGCGTCTCGCCGTTCTCGTCGGTGACGTCATGCGACCGGGGGCTCGCGAAGAAGCTGTCGAGACCCGAGCGGATGGCGGTTCGCAGGGCGCTGCCGTACGGGCCGACGACATCCGGGTTGTACCACTGCACGTAGTACCCGGCCCGGAGGTAGAGGACGAGCTGCGGGGTGCCGGTGCTTCCGTCGCCCGGGTAGTAGGCGGAGTTGTCGCGCAGCGCGTACGCCACGGTGACCATCTGTGCCTCACGGAACGCCAGTTGGGCGTCGTTGCCCGTCAGGCTGAACAGCGTGTTCACGCAGTCGGTGGTGGACGCCTTGATCTGGCGCACGAGTTCGGCCCCGGTGCGGCCGGTGAAGTCGGCCGGGTCGCACGCGGCGGCCTTCGCCGAGGGCTTGCCTCCGGTGTCCTGCTTCTTCGGGGCGTCGTGGTCGCCGTAGGCCTCCTTGAGGGCGGACTTGTCGGCGCTCAGCGGGGGAAGCTGGGACACCGGTCGCCGGTCCTCGGTCCGGTGACCGGTGTCGGATGCGGGGGACTGCCGCGCCTGCGGCGCGGGGTCGGCCGAACCGGCGGGGCGGGTCGGTTGCGACGCGTTCGATGCCGTGGCGGCCGAAGGCGAGTCCGGTCGCGCGTGGGCCGGCTGCGCGAGCAGCGCGACGCCCATCGCCCCGGCCAGAGCCAGCGGCAGAACGGCACCCACACCTCGGCGGACGAGTGTGGTTCTCACGTTGATTTTCCTCCCACGAGGGATCGGGGCACGCGGGATTGCGTGACCGATGGGATGGACAGGGCGCGGCTCGGGGATGTCGTCATGCCGTGCTGTCGGCCGGACGGGATGGGGTCGAAGCCCGGACTTGGCATGTCCACGACCTGTGACATGTACAATGGCACAGGTCACACTTCACAAGGAAGGCCTGTGCCGGAATCCGCTGCCCTCTCAGCCCGTTTCGGGGAAATGACAGGCGGCCGTGCGCGCTCCTGAGCCCACGACCTGGAGCAGCGGCCGCTCGGTACGGCAGACCGCCTGCGCCTTGGGACAGCGCGAGTGGAATCCGCAGCCGCTGGGCGGCGCGGCGGGGCTCGGCGGGTCGCCGAGCAGCAGGATCCGCTCGCGGCGGCGCTCGGCCGCCGGGTCGGGCAGCGGGACCGCCGAGAGCAGCGCCCGGGTGTAGGGGTGCGCCGGCCGGTCGTACAGCTCGCGTTTGTCGCCGATCTCGACGATGCGCCCCAGGTACATCACCGCCACCCGGTCGCACACCCGCTTCACCACGGACAGATCGTGGGCGATGAAGAGGAACGACAGCCCCAGCTCGGCCCTCAGACGCTCCATCAGATTGACGACCTGGGCCTGTACGGACACGTCGAGCGCGGAGACCGGCTCGTCGGCGACGATCAGGCGCGGCCCGGTCGCCAGGGCGCGGGCGATACCGATCCGCTGGGCCTGCCCGCCGGAAAACTGGTACGGGTGCCGGTCCAGGTGTTCCGCCCCCAGGCCCACCAGGTCGAGCAGTTCGGCGGCCCGGTCTCGGGCGGCCCGGACCGTGGCCCCCTGCACCAGCAGCGGTTCGGCGATGATCCGGGCGACGGTCTGCCGCGGGTTCAGGGAGGCGTGGGGGTCCTGGAAGATGATCTGGAGGTGCCGCCGGACCGGCCGTAGTTCGCGCGGGGACAGATGGGTGATGTCACGCCCCTCGAACTCGACGGTTCCCGCCGTGGGTTCGAGCAGCCGTACCAGCATCCGGCCCGTCGTGGACTTGCCGCAGCCCGACTCCCCGACCAGACCGAGGGTCTCCCCCGCGGCGAGCTCCAGATCGACACCGTCCACCGCCCGGACGGGCGCGGCGGCACGCCCCAGCACCCGGCGCCCGGGGAACGCCTTCACCAGACCCCGTACGGACAGCAGAGGCGCCACCCCGCCTTGAAAGGCCGAACGGGCTGACGAGTCCAGTGAGTTGGGGTACGGGGATGTCATCGGGCCTCCTCGGCCGGTACGGGGACCCCGCCGGGCGGGCCGGGGTGCGGGGCGGCCGGGGCGGCCGGCAGGGGCAGATGGCAGGCGACCAGCCGGCCGTCGCCGTGTACGTCCCTGGGGCGCGGGCTCTCCTCCGCGCAGCGGGCCCGCTCCGAGGCGGTGGCGGCGGCCGCCCGGGGGCAGCGCGGTGCGAAGGGGCAGCCGGTTCGCGGCTCGGCCGGTGAGGGCGGGGAGCCGGGGATGGCGCGCAGCGGTGCGTCGTCGGGGTCGTCCAGGCGGGGCAGCGAGTCCAGGAGGCCGCGGGTGTAGGGGTGCGCGGGGCTGTGGAACAGCTCGTCCACCGGGGCCTGTTCGGCGCCGCGTCCGCCGTACATGACGAGCACGTCGTGGGCGACGCGCGCCACCACCCCCAGGTCGTGGGTGATCATCAGGACGCCCAGTCCGCGTTCCTGCTGGAGGCGGGCGATCAGTTCGAGGATCTGCGCCTGGACGGTGACGTCGAGCGCGGTGGTCGGTTCGTCGGCGACGAGCAGTTCGGGTTCGCAGGACAGGGCCATGGCGATCATGGCGCGCTGGCGCATGCCGCCGGAGAACTGGTGCGGGTACTCCCCCGCCCTGCGGGCCGGTTCGGGGATGCCGACCTCGCCGAGCATGTCCACGGCCCGTCTGCGGGCGACGCGTCGGGCGCTGCCGAAGTGGTGGCGGTGGGCCTCCGCGATCTGTTCGCCGACCGTGTACGCGGGATGGAGCGCGGACAGCGGGTCCTGGAAGACCATCGCCATCCGGCGTCCGCGCAGCCGGCCGAACCGGCGGTCGGTCAGGCCGAGGAGTTCCTGTCCGGCGAGGATGATCGATCCGCTCACCCGGGCCCGGCGGTGCAGGCCCAGCACGGCGAGGGAGGTGACCGACTTGCCGGAGCCGGACTCACCGACCAGACCCAGGGTGCGGCCGGCCGCCACGGTGAAGGAGACCCCGTCGACGGCCTGGACGGCTCCGGCCGGGGTGTCGAAGGCGACCCGCAGATCGTGGACCCGCAGCAGGGGCTGGTCCGGTTCGACGAGCTGTTCCGGTTCGGTGGTGGGCTCCACGGTCAGTTCCTCACCCTCGGGTCGACGACGGCGTACAGCAGGTCGATGACGACGTTGGCCGCCACGATGAAGAAGGCGGCGAGCAGCGTGACGCCGAGCACGACGGGCTGGTCGGAGCGTTGCAGGGCGTCGTAGAAGAGCCGGCCCACGCCGGGGATGCCGAAGATGGACTCGGTGATGACCGCTCCGGCGAGCAGGGCGCCGAGGTCCATGCCGAAGAGCGTGAGGACGGGCGTCATCGCGGAGCGCAGCCCGTGCTTGACCACGACGGTCCGGGCGGGCAGGCCCTTGGCTCGGGCGGTCCGGATGTAGGGCTGCTCCATCGTCTCGATCATCGAACTGCGGCTCTGCCGTGCGTACATGGCGGCGTACAGCAGAGCAAGTGCGACCCAGGGCAGGAGCAGGTTGGCCGCCCAGGCGATCGGGTCGTCGGTGAGCGGGACGTACGCGGGGTAGGGCAGCAGTCCGGTCAGCCGGACCAGGCCGTACAGGAGCATCACCGCGGTGAAGTAGACGGGCAGCGAGGCGGTGGCGACCGCGCCGACCATCAGGGTGCGGTCGAGGAGGCCGCCCTTGCGCAGGGCCGCGGTCACTCCGGCGGTCAGCCCGAGCACCAGCCACAGGCAGGCGGCGCCGAAGGCCAGCGACACGGAGACGGGCAGCCGGTCCATCAGCAGGTCCCACACCGGCAGGGCGTTCTCGTAGGAGTAGCCGAGGCAGGGGAAGCCGCACTGGATGGCGTGGGGTCCGCTGCCCAGCTCGCGGCCGGCGAAGATGCCCACGAGATAGTCGCCGAACTGACGCCACACGGGCTGGTCGAGCCCCATGAAGTGGCGTACCTCCGCGAGCCGTTCGGGGCTGCACGTCTTGCCGCAGGCCGCCGCGGCGGGGTCGGCGGGCAGCAGGTAGAAGATGGTGAAGGTGACGGCGCAGATGGCGAGCAGGACGCCCGCCACGCCGAGGCATCTGCGGACCAGGTAGGCGATCACGGCCGGCCTCCCTGGGGGTCGAGGATGTCGCGCAGGGCGTCGCCGAGGACCGTGAAGGCGAGGACGGCGACGAAGAGGAAGACGCTCGGGACGATGAAGTACATGGGGTCCGTCTCGTAGTACGCGACGGCCTCGGCGATCATCTGGCCCCAGGAGGGGGTGGGCGGGCGCACGCCCACGCCGAGGAAGCTGAGGGCGGCCTCGGTGCTGATCATTCCGGGGATCAGCAGCGTGGTGTACGCGATGACGGGCCCGGAGATGTTGGGCAGCACCTGCCGGGTGAGGATGCGCCAGGGTCCGCTGCCGCAGGCGCGGGCGGCCTCGACGAATTCGCGGTGGCGCAGGGAGAGGGCCTCGGCGCGCACCACGCGGGCGATGCCGGGCCAGCCGAAGACGCCGATGACGACGGTCATCAGCACGACCCGGTTGACGTCCTGGGCCACCGACATCATCGCGATCATGAAGATGAGCGAGGGGAAGGACATGGTGAGGTCCATCAGCCTGCTCAGTACGGTGTCGACGCGGCCGCCGAAGTAGCCGGCGGCGATGCCCGCCGCGGTGCCGGTGACGACGACGATCGCGGTGGCGGCGAAGGCGATCAGCAGGGAGACCTGGGCGCCGTGGACGACGCGGGCGAACAGATCGCGGCCGGTGACGGGTTCGACGCCGAGCCAGTGTTCGGCGCCGATGCCGCCGAGGGCGCCGCGGGGCAGGCCGCCGAGGTAGGGGTCGATGGCGTCGGCGTCGAAGGCGGTGGGCGACCAGCCGCCCAGCCGGCTGAGCAGGGGCGCGGTGAGGGCGATCAGGATCAGCAGGGCGGCGGCGATCAGGGCGGTCCGGCTGCCCCGGTCGCCCCACAGGCGGCGCCAGGTGGTCCGCCAGGGGGCGTCGGGCAGGGCGGGTGAGCCGGGTCCGGCGGTGGCCGAGGGTTTGTCCGATCCGGTGGCCGGGGGTTTGGCGATGCTCATGGGAACGCGTCCCCGCCCTCTCAGCCCTTGCTCCGCGACGGGTCCTTCAGACCGATCACCGCGAAGTCGAACTGGCCGGTCCAGGAGGGGTGTCCGAAGGCTCCGGCGATGTTGTCGCCGACGAGCAGCGGCTTGCGCTCCCAGAGCAGCGGGACGGCCGGGGACTTGCGCTGGATCTCCCGGTCGAGCGCGTTCCACGCCTGCGCGGCGGCGGTCGCGTCGGGCATCGCGGCGATCTCGTCCATGCGCCGCTCCACGCCCTTGTCGCGGAACTGGGAGACGTTGCCCTGGTTGCCCTTGGCCTTGATGGTGCGGCCGTCGAAGACGAACGGCAGGAAGGTGGCGGCGGACGGGTAGTCGGGGCACCAGCCGCTGATGGCCATGTCGGGGGCGTTGGCGGTGTCGCCGATGGTGTCGTAGTAGACCGAGGGGTCGACGGTCTCGATGCGCAGCCGTATGCCGACCCGGGCCAGGCTCTGCTGGAGCGCCTCGGCGCGGGTCTTGTCGCCGGTGGACACGGTGATCGTCGTGTCGAAGCCGTCGCCCCTGCCCGCTTCGGCGAGCAGCTTCTCGGCCTTCTTCACGTCCCCGGTGGGCGGCCCGGTGTGGACCGGGTCGGCGGCGCGGCCGCCGGTGAGTGAGGGCGGCAGATAGGCGGTGGCGATGTCGTTGAGGGCGGGCCCGCCGTTGGCGGTGACCTGGGCCTGCTTGTCGACGGCGTACTGCATCGCCTGCCGGAGCTTCGGGTCGTCGAAGGGCGCCCGGGAGGTGTTCAGGGCGAGCATGTCGGTGCAGCCGGTGCGCTCGGCGGAGAGCCGCTGCCGGATCTCGGGCTTCGGCAGGACCTTGGCGACGCTGGAGGGCTGGAGGTCGGACCACTCGACGGCGGAGGCATCGGTGCCCGCGCTCTCGATGATCCGGTCGTCTATCTGACCGCCCTTGAGGCCCTGGATCACCACGATGCGGTCGGGGTACGCCTTGCGCACGGGGTCGGTCGCTGCGTCCCAGTGGGTGTTGCGGACAAGCACCAGCTTCTTGCCGCGGGCGTAGCTCTCGATGCGGTACGGCCCCGAGGAGAAGGGCCGCAGGTCGTACTGGACGCCCTTCTCCCGGGACGCGGGCACGGGAGAGAAGGTGGGCAGCGTGACCGTGGAGGAGAACTCGGCGACGGGCCTGCGCAGCGAGAAGACGATGGTCCGGTCGTCGGGGGTCCGGATCGAGTCGAGGTGCTTGCCGTCCAGCGGGCCGGTGTACCCCTCGGTGCCGGCCAGATAGCGCTGGGCGTAGTCGGGGCCGCCCGCGAGGTCCGGGGCGAAGGAGCGCTCGACGTTGTACTTGATGTCGCGGGACCGGATCGGGGTGCCGTCCTCGTAGACGAGCCCGGGCTTCAGGGTGAAGGTCCAGGTGCGGCCGCCGTCGGACGATTTGCCGAGGTCGGTCGCGAGGTCGGGGACGATCTCGCTGCCCCGTTTCCCGGGCGCGGCCCGGAAGGTGGTGAGGGTGCGGTAGATCAGCCGGGTGCCGAAGTCCATGGTCGGCATGACCCAGTTGCGGGCGGGGTCCAGATGGGCGAAGTCCTGGTTGGACAGCACGGTCAGGGTGCCGCCCCGCTGCGGGGTGCCGCCGATGACGGTGCCGGTCGCCACTCCGGGCTGCTGCCGCGCGTCCGGGCCGCGGCCGTCACCTCCCTGCGAGGAGCAGGCACTCAGCAGGGCCAGGGCCAGCGAGGTGCTCAGGGATACGGACAGCGCACGGCTGCGACGGGACATGGGGCACTCCTCGGTACGGGAGACGGCTCGGTACGGGAACGGGGCACGGCGACAGCGGAACGGGCCGGCGGAACGGGCGCTGATCCGGAGGGACTTGGTGCTCCGGGCGGCCGAGCGGCCCGGAGGGCGACTGCTTGCGGAACGCGAGGCGGAGCGGGCCGGAACATGCGTCCAGCCACGCGATGTGACCCGTAACATAGTAATGTGAAATTGCACAGCCAAGGAGTAGAGCGCCCCGTTACCGAAACGTGTCCAGCGACCTGGACCTTTCGGCCTCCGAACCGGCACCCCCGACCGCCGCCACCGGCGCACCCTCCACCCCCGAAGGAGACCCATGACTTCCATGCCCCCTGCCCGCCTGCACACGGGCAGCCACGATCTGCCGGTACCGGCAGCCCTGGACGCCTTCATGGCCACCGGCTGGGCGCCGTCCCCGCTGCCCGCCGACGCCCGGGTCCCCGGCCATGCCCTGCTGCCCGGCCGGTGGCAGCGGCTGTCGGCGCGCTTCCCCGGCGAGCGGCTGGTGATACCCGCCGGAACGCTCAAGGTCCGCTCGAACGACACCGATCACCGCTTCCGCCCGCACAGCGCGTACGCCTGGCTGACCGGACTGACCGGCGAGGAGCAGCCCGACCACGTCCTGGTCCTCGAACCGTCCGGCCCCGACGGCCACGAAGCGGTGCTCCACCTCCGCCCCCGCTCTCCCCGGAACACCAGCGGGTTCTACCGCGACCGCCGCTACGGCGAGTTCTGGGTCGGCCGCCGGCCCGACCTGGACGAGACGGCGGCGCTGACCGGGCTGCGCTGCGCCCACCTGGAGGAGCTGCCGGGACTCCTGACCGGCCCGCAGCCGCCGACCCGGCTGCTCGCGGGCGTGGACCCCCGGGTCGACGACCTGCTGCCCGAGCGGTCCCACACCCCTTCGGGGGACGCCGAGTTGGACGCCGTGCTCGCCGAACTCCGGTTGCACAAGGACCCGTGGGAGGTGGGCCAGCTCCAACTGGCCGTCGACCACACGACGTCGGGCTTCGAGGATGTGGTGCGCGCCCTGCCCGACGCCCTGCGTCACCCTCGCGGCGAACGGCGGATCGAGGGCGTGTTCCATCTGCGCGCGCGGACCGAGGGCAACGGCACGGGGTACGAGACCATCGCGGCGGCGGGCGCGCACGCCTGCGTGCTGCACTGGATCCGCAACGACGGCCCGCTCTCGCCGTCCCAGCTCCTCCTGCTCGACGCGGGGGTGGAGACCGACACCCTCTACACCGCGGACATCACCCGCACCCTGCCCCTGTCGGGCCGCTTCTCACCGGCCCAACGCGACGTCTACGAACTGGTGCTGGCCGCCCAGGAGGCCGCCATCGCCGTCCTGCGGCCCGGCGCCCGCTTCCGGGACTTCCACCGGGAGGCCATGCGCGTCATCGCCGAGGGGCTGCACGCCTGGGGCGTCCTGCCGGTCCCGCCCGAGGAGGCGCTCGCCGACGACAGCGGCCTGTACCGCCGCTACACCCTGTGCAGCAGCGGGCACATGCTCGGCATCGACGTGCACGACTGTGCCCGGGCCCGCGCGGAGACCTATCTCGACGGCGTACTGGAGGAGGGCCATGTCCTCACCGTCGAACCCGGGCTCTACCTCCAGCCGGACGACGAGACACTGCCGCCCGAACTGCGCGGCATGGGCGTGCGCATCGAGGACGACCTCGTGATCACCGCCGACGGTGCGAGACTCCTCTCCGGCGCGCTGCCCCGTACGGCCGACGGCGTCGAGGAGTGGATGGCCCGCCTCCTGGACGACTGACGGCCTGCGGCCGATGAGGCGAGGGGCGCACCGCGCAACGTGACATTGTATAGTGCGGTGACAAATCTGAAGGGGAACGCATGAGTGAGCTGAAGTCCCGCAAACTCATCTCGGTGCAGGAGCATCTGCGCGACCAGGTGGCCAACGCCCTGCGTGCCGCGCTGATAGCGGGGGAACTCCAGCCCGGCGTGATCTACTCGGCGCCCACCCTGGCCGCCGAGTACGGCGTCTCGGCCACACCCGTGCGCGAGGCCATGCTGGATCTGGCCCGGGAGGGCCTGGTCGAGGCGGTGCGCAACAAGGGATTCCGGGTCACCGAGCTCTCCGAGCGCGACCTGGACGAGTACACCGAGATCCGCGCGCTCATCGAGATCCCCACCATCGGCCGGGTGACCCGCACCGCCTCCCGCGAGCAGCTGGAGGCGGTGCGCCCGGTGGCCGAGGAGATCGTGGCCGCCGCACAGCGGGGCGACCTGATCGGCTACCTGGAGTCGGACCGCCGCTTCCATCTCGACCTGCTCGCCCTCGCGGGGAACGCGCGCCTCGTCGAGACGGTGGCCGACCTGCGCAAGCGGTCCCGGCTGTACGGGCTCACCGACCTGTCCCAGGAAGGGGCGTTGGTGGGTTCGGCGCGGGAGCACACCGCGCTCCTGGACATCATGATCGAGGGCGACGCGGAGGCGGCCGAGGAGCATATGCGCCGCCATCTCGCACATGTACGGACCCTGTGGGCGGCCCGGAAACGGGAAGCCGAACGCACGACCCCGTCCCGCAAGCTCGGGGCGCGCTGAGTCGAACCTGCGGCGGGGCGGCAGGCGTTGGCACTCCGAGCAACCCGCCCCCGCTCAACTCAGCCCCGCTTCCCCGCCGTTCTCTCCCCTCCCCCGGTAAACCGCGACGGCGACCACCAGGTCCTGCCAGCCCATGCCGCAAGTCTTCACGACCAGTGGGCGGTCGGCCGGGAGAACGGCCGGTGAGCCCGCCGGGTCCGCCAGGGTGACCAGGGAGTCCGGGGCGAGCGTGCCTTCGCGGATCGCCAGCACCACGTCGCCCGCCTCGCGGAGGGCGGTCTCCCGGCTCTCCACCAGGACCGTCGCGCGCCCCATCAGCGCGGCGTCGACCTCCCGTACGTCCGGTTCGTGCGAGCCGACCGCCAGCACCACCGCCTCGTCGGACACCAGCCGTCCGTCGACCACCGGTTCGCGCGCGGAAGTCGCCGTGACGACGACCTGGGCGTGCCGCACCGCGGCCGCCACTTCCCCTCCGTCCACGGCCAGGTGACGGTCCGCCCAGTCCGGCACGGGCCCGCCACGTCGGGTGACGACCGTGACCTCGGACACCGGGACGTGCGCCCGTACGGCGGCGACGTGCCCTTCGCCTTGGGGGCCCGCGCCGAAGACCACCAGGCGCAGCCCGCCGTACCGGTCGGCGAGCGCGCGCAGCCGGTCCAGGCAGGCCGCGACCGAGACCGCCGGGGTGCGCAGGGCCGTCAGCGCCACCCCGTCCAGGAGGGCCACCAGCGTCAGGGTCGCGCTGTCGTGCAGCAGATACGTGGCGTTGATCCGCCGCAGCCCGCGCGCGGGGTTGCCGGGCGCGACGGTGGCGACCTTCACCCCGTACCAGCCGCCGTACTCCGAGGGCATGAGCAGCCCCTGACCGTGGGCCAGCGGCACGACCGTCCGGGGGACACCGCCGTCCGGGTCGAGCCCTCCGGCCAGCGCCTCCCGGACCGCGGCGACGGCGGCGGCCGGACCGAGCGCGGCCACGTCCGCCGCGTCGAGCGTCACCGTCATCGCAGCACGAACCCGGGTACGAGGGTGTCGTCCGGATCGACGGTGAAGCGCCCGGTTCCGGTGGCGTACGCGGTGCCCGTCACGGCCGGAACGACGGCGGGGCGGCCGTGGACCGTGGCCGGCCGCTCGATCCGGGCGTGGAACACGGAGCCCACCACCGACTCGTGCCGCAGTTCGTCGCCGGGGCGCAGCTCCCCCATGTCGGCCAGCAGCGCCATCCGGGCCGCGGTGCCCGAGCCGCACGGGGAGCGGTCGACCTGGCCGTCCGCGAACACCGTGACGTTGCGGTGGTACAGCCGCCACGTGCCGTCGGGCCGTTCGATGCGGGGGCCGGCCTCCTCGGTGAACACGGTCCCGTAGACGCCGGACAGCCGGGGGTCGTCGGGGTGTTGGGCGGCGCCGGCGGCGTTCAGCGCGTCGCGGATCTCGCGGCCGGCCGCGATGAGCGCGGTGACGTCCTCCGGCCGGACCCGCAGACCGGCACCGAGAGCGGCCACGGGGAGGACTGCGTACATGGCGCCGCCGAAGGCGATGTCGACGGTGAGGGTCCCGTACGAGGTCGGCACCTCGACGCCGCGCGCGTGGACGTGGCCGGGGACGTTGACGAACGTGACGTCCGCGACCCGGCCGCCCGCCGTGCGCACGCTCGCCGTCACGCGGCCGGACGGGACGTCGATGATGACGTCCGTCGTACCGTCGGCGGGCGCCGGGACGAGGCCGGTGGCGACCGCCCAGGCGCCCAGGGCGATCGTGCCGTGGCCGCAGGCGGTGGAGAAGCCGTCCTTGTGCCAGAAGAGGGCGCCGAGGTGGGCCCCGGCGTCGTCCGGCGGGACCAGGAAGGCCCCGTACATGTCGGCGTGGCCGCGCGGTTCGCCGCACAGCAGGGCCCGGGTCCACTGCGCCCCGGCGTCGGCGATGGCAACCGTGCGCCGCTCGGCGACGGTGAGCCCGGGCCCGGTCACGGCCGGCGGGGCCTCGGGCACGATACGAAAGGGCTCGCCGCCGGTGTGCCAGTCGGCCGTGTCGATCGGCCCGGTGTACGGGGAGTCCGTCCCCGTCGGCGCGGTGTACGGGGAGGCCGTTCCGGTCGGTCCGGTGTACGGGTCGGCCGCCCCCGTCCGTGCGGTGCGCGGGTCGGCGGTCATACGGTGAATCCCTGCGGGTAGGGGTCGGTCGGGTCGAGCAGATACTGCGCGGTCCCGGTGATCCAGGCGCGGCCGGTGACGGAGGGCAGGACGGCGGGCCGGCCGCCGACCGTGGTCTCCGACAGGATCCGGCCGGTGAAGCGGGAGCCGATGAAGGACTCGTTGACGAAGTCCTGCCCGGCCTTCAGCAGTCCCCGCGCGTGCAGTTGGGCCATCCGGGCGCTGGTTCCCGTACCGCAGGGCGAGCGGTCGAACCAGCCGGGGTGGATCGCCATGGCGTGCCGCGAGTGCTCGGCGGTGGAGCCGGGCGCCTCCAGATAGACGTGGTGGCAGACGTCGATCGCCGGGTTCTCCGGATGGACCACCGGGTTCTGCTCGTTGACCGCCCGCATGACGGCGAGGCCCGCGTCGAGCAGCCGGCCCTTCTCCGCCCGGTCGAAGGGGATGCCGAGATCCTCGGTGCGTACGACGGCGTAGAAGTTTCCGCCGTACGCCATGTCGTAACGGACCGGTCCGAACCCCGCCACCTCGACGACCTGGTCCAGCGCGTGGCTGTAGGAGGCGACGTTCTCCAGGGTGACGGACTCCGCGCGGCCTTCGCGCACGGCGACCCGTGCCGTGACGAGACCGGCGGGGGTGTCGAGGCGGATGAGGGTCTCCGGCTCGACCGCCTCGACCATGCCCGTCTCCACCAGGACTGTCGCCACGCCGATGGTGCCGTGGCCGCACATGGGCAGGCAGCCGGAGACCTCGATGAACAGCACGCCGAAGTCGGCGTCCGGCCGGGTCGGCGGCTGAAGGATCGCGCCGGACATGGCCCCGTGCCCGCGCGGCTCGCACATCAACAGGGTGCGCAGCCCGTCCCGTTCGGCCAGGAACCGCTGCCGTCGCTCCGCCATGGTCGCGCCCGGCAGAACGCCCACCCCGCCGGTGATCACCCGGGTCGGCATGCCCTCGGTGTGCGAGTCGACCGCGTGGTAACACACCTTGGAACGCACGTCAGTTCACCCCCGCGTCGATGAGCGCCTGGGTCGCGGACCGTACGACGGCCTCGGTCTCCGGGTCCAGGGGCTGCCGGGGCGGCCGGCAGATGCCGCCGGTCCGGCCGATCATGTCCTGGCCGAGCTTGATCGCCTGGACGAACTCGGTCCTGCTGTCCCAGCGCAGGACGGAATGGAGCCGCCGGTAGAGCGGGAGCGCGGTGGCGAGATCGCCGGCCAGCGCGGCGTCGTAGAGGTCGAGGCAGGCACGCGGGAAGACCTGGGGGTATCCGGCGACCCAGCCCTTGGCCCCGGCGACGCCGACTTCGAGGAGGGTGTCGTCGGTGCCGATGATCAGGTCGAGCCCGGGGGCGAGTTCATTGATGGCGTAGCACCGCCGTACGTCCCCGGAGAACTCCTTCACGCCCACGATGAACCCCTCGGCGTACAGCTTGGCCAGCAGTTCGGGGCGCAGGTCGACCTTGGTGTCGATGGGGTTGTTGTAGGCGGTGACGGGGAGCCCGGCGGACGCCACCATGGCGTAGTGCTCCAGGACGGCGCGGTCGTCGGCGCGGTAGGCGTTGGGCGGCAGGCACATGACGGCCTGGCAGCCGGCGTCCTTGGCGAAGAGCGCGTGCCGCCTGGCCTCGATCGCGCCGTACGCCCCGACGCCCGGCATCACGGTAAAGCCCTCGGGGGCGTGGGCGACGGCGGTCTCGACGACGCGGTCGCGTTCCTCGTACGTCAGGGTCTGGTACTCGCCCAGCGATCCGTTCGGGGCGACACCGTGCAGGCCCTGTTCGGCGAGCCAGGCAACGTTGTCCCCGTACGCGCCGTGGTCGACGGCGAGGTCCCGGCCGAACGGGAGGCTCGTCGCGACGATGACACCGTGCCAGGGCATACGGGTGGGGGCCGTGCGAGCCGTGTGGTCCACGTGGTTCATGGGAGCTCCTCAGGTGGGTTCGGTAGGGGTGTCGCCGGCGGGGGTGTCGCCGGAGTCGGCGAGCGCGCCGAGGGTGACGGGGGTCGCGATCAGCCGCTCGGCGGGGGTGTAGGGCTCGGTGCGGGCGGCGACGAGGCAGTGCACAGCGGGCCCGCACATCCGGCCCTGACACCAGCCCATTCCTGCCCTGGTCAGCTGTTTGACCTGCCGGTGGTCGGTTGCCGGGCCGTCGGCGCGGGCGGCGCGGACCGCCCCCGCGGTGACGTCCTCGCACCGGCAGACCGTGGTGTCGTCGGTCAGCCAGGCGGGCCAGGCCGCCGGCAGGGGGTGCGCCCGGGCCATGGCGCGGGCGAAGGCGCGGTGCCGGGCCACCGTTCGGCGCTCGGCCGCCAGGGGCCGGAGACCCGCCCGGCCCGGCGCGGAGAGATCGCTCAGCACCGAGACGGCGGCCACCCGCCCCTCGCTCAGCGCGAGCGCGGCCCCGCCGACCCCGCAGGTCTCGCCCGCCGCGTAGAGGCCCGGCACGGTGGTGCGCTGCCCGGCGTCGACGGCGGCGGCCATGGTGCCGTCGCCCGCGTCGGCGAGATCGCAGCCGAGCGGGAGCAGCAGGTCGAGCTGCGGTACGAAGCCCCACCCGACGCCCACGGTGTCGGCCTCGATCCGCCGCTCGGTACCCGGGAGCGGAGCCCCGTCGGCGTCCAGGGCCGCGGTACGCACGACGGCGACCCGCTCGTCCCCTTCGGCGCCGACGATGCCGGTGCGGGTGCGGACCGGGATCCGGTACCGGGCGAGCGTGCCCGCGTAAACAGCGGCTTCGGCCCACTTGGCGGGGTTACGCAGCAGGGGCGCGGGGTGCCGCAGCCAGGCCGAGGGGGCCGCCGCCTCGCACACGGCGACGACCTCGGCGCCGCGTGCGGCGAGGGCGGCGGCGACGGGCAGCAGGAAGGGGCCCGTGCCGCCAAGGACCACGCGCCGGCCGGCGACCACTCCCCCGCCCTTGAGCAGCGACTGGAGCCCGCCGGCGGTGAGCACGCCGGGCAGATCCCAGCCGGGGAAGGGGAGTTGGCGGTCGTACGCGCCGGTCGCCACCAGCAGGGCCGGTGCGCGCAGCACGACGGCCCGCTCCTCGGGCGGCCTGCTGCGGTCCACGGCGTGGACGGTGAAGCCGTCCGCCGCGCGGGCCGTGGTCCACACGGGGTGGTCGAGGAGGAGGGTGAGCCGTCCGGTGCGCTCATGGGCGGCGAGGGCGGCGCGGAGGGTCCGGTAGGTGCGCAGGTCGTGGTGCAGGTCGTCGGTGGGAACGGCGTCGCGGGCGTGGTCCGGCGGGTGGCGCCAGAACTGGCCGCCCGGGGCGGAGCCCGAGTCGACGAGGACGACCCGCAGCCCGCCGTCCAGGGCGGTGACGGCGGCCGCCATCCCGGCCGGCCCGGCGCCCACCACCACGAGGTCGTGTGGCTCCCGCATCACGGGGAGGCCGCCGAGGTCCTGAGGCTCAGCCATCGTCGCCCTCCCCTGTCGTGACGGCCATGCCCGCGCGGGCCTGCACCAGGCAGGCTCGCTGCCCGCGCCTGCCGTCGACCGTGACGAGGCAGTCGTAACAGACGCCGATCCCGCAGAAGACGCCCCGGGGCCGCCGCCCGCCCCGGGTGGTCCGCCAGGCGACCCGGCCCGAGGCGACGAGCGCGGCGGCCAGGGTCTGTCCGGGGGCGAACGCCAGCGGTTCGCCGTCCACGGTGACGGTGAGTCCCGCGGGTACGTCGGTCGCCGCGTTCTCCGCGGCCGCTCCGGTCACTTCGGCACACCTCCGGTCGTCAGGAATCGGTCGGGCAGAAGGCCGGTGTGGGCGGCCGGATCGGCGCCGCGCCACGGGCGGCCGAGCAACTGGGCGGTGATCAGGGCGCCGGTGCCGGGAGCGAGGCCGATGCCCGCGCCCTCGTGGCCGCACGCGTGGAGGACGCCGGGGACCCGGGGGTCCGGGCCGACGACCGGCAGATGGTCGGGGCAGTACGGCCGGAACCCCCGGTAGGCGCGGATCAGATGGACGTCGCGCAGGAACGGGAAGAGGCGGCACGCCTGCGCGGCGAGCAGGGCCACCACCGCCGGGTTCATCGCGGTGTCGAATCCGACGCGTTCGCGGCTGGCGCCGATCAGGACGGTGCCCGCGCGGGTTCCCTCGACGACGCACGAGGTCTCCAGGCCCTCGTCGCTGGAGGCCACGTTGGCGACGTAGTCGGCGGAGTACACCTTGTGCCGGACCATCGGCGGCAGCGGTTCGGTGACCAGGACGAAGCCCCGGCGCGGCAGGATCTCGACGGGCGCGCCGAGGCGGCGGCCGACCTCGCCGCCCCACGTACCGGCCGCGTTGACCACGGCGTCGGCGGCCAGCACCGAGCCGTCGGCCGTGCGAACTCCCTTGATCCGTCCACTGGTTGTGGTGACCGCGGCGACGGCCTCGCCGGTACGCACGCGGGCGCCGCGCCGGACGGCGGCCCGCAGCAGTCCGGCCGCGGCGAGGACGGGCTGCACCTGGGCGTCCTGCGGGTAGTGGACGCCGCCGGGGAGGCCGGGCGCGATGTGCGGTTCGAACTCCTCGACACGGTCGACGAGTTCGGTACGGACATCGGCCGCCGCCTGGCGTGCGGCGAGCGCGTGCAGGGCGGCGAGGCCTTCGGGCGTGCTCGCGACGACCAGACCCCCCTTGTTCTCGAACTCGACTTCCTCTGGGCCGAGTTCCTTGCTCGCCTCGTCCCAGAGGTCACGGCTGAGCCGGGCCAACTCCAGCTCCGGGCCGGGCTCCTTGTCGGAGAGCAGGATGTTGCCCTCCCCCCGGCTGGTGGTACCCGCGCCGACGGGACCCCGGTCGAGCACCGTGACGCCGAGACCGGCGGAGGCGGCGTGAAACGCGCACGCGGCGCCCACGATGCCCGCGCCGACGATGACGACTTCCATGACCACTCCTCGGCGCCTGCACGACCGCGCACTAGTGCAATGTCACATGCCATTGCTTAGGCTATACATCCGGACGACCCGAGGACAACGCCACCGCCGGGATGACTTTCACCGCGACACCCGCCCGCCCGGTGCACATCAACACCCCGGCACCCAACGACGACAGTGCGCCTCCACCGGCGCGCACAGGGAGACGCCTCACCGTGAACCCGACCGAGACCCCGCATCCGGCCGCAGCCGAACACCCCCTCGCCGAAGCCGAACTCGCGCCCCTGACCGGGCACTCGCTCCTGGCCGGCCGCGAAGTCCCCGGCACCGGCGCCCCCTGGCAGGCCGTGGCCGCCGCGACCGGCGAACCGTTCGGCCCTCCGTACCGGGACGCCTCGCCGGAACAGGTCGCCGAGGCGGCCCGGCTCGCCGCCGCGGACGCCCGCGCCTTCCGCGCCCTGCCTCCCGAGCGGCGGGCGGCCTTCCTCGACGCCTGCGCGGAGGAGATCGAGGGGCTCGGCGACGCCCTGCTGGCGCTCGCGGCCCGGGAGACCGGGCTCACGCGGACCCGGCTGGCCGGTGAACGGGGGCGCACCTGCGGTCAGTTGCGTCTCTTCGCCGATCTCGTCCGGAGCGGCACGGCGCTCGGCACCCGGATCGACTCCGGCCCCTCGGGCACGGACGTACGGCTCCGGCGCATCCCTCTCGGCCCGGTGGCCGTGTTCGGTGCGAGCAACTTTCCCCTGGCGTTCTCGGTCGCGGGCGGCGACACCGCCTCCGCGCTGGCCGCCGGGTGCCCCGTGGTGGTCAAGGCGCATCCGGCCCACCCGGGTACGGGCGAGGCGGTGGCCCGCGCCGTGACGGCCGCCGCCGCGCGCACCGGGGTACCGGCCGGGGTGTTCTCGCTGCTGGTGGGCCGGGGCCACGACGTGGGCCTCGCCCTGGTCGGGGATCCACGGATCGCCGCGGTGGGCTTCACGGGGTCCCGGACCGGCGGACTGGCCCTGGTCGCCGCCGGACAGGCTCGCGCCGTGCCCATCCCGGTCCACGCGGAGATGTCGGCGGTCAACCCCGTGATCATGCTCGACGGGGCGCTGGCCGAACCGGACCAGGCGGCCGAGGGCTATGTGGCGTCGCTGACCGACGGCGCGGGCCAGTTCTGCACGAACCCCGGCCTGCTCCTGCTGCCGGCCGGCCCGGCGGGCGACGCCTTCCTCGCGGCCGTGGCCCGGACCTTGAAGACGGTGGAGGGCCAGGTCATGCTCACCCCGGACATCGCCCGCGCGTACACGGAGGGCGTACGGCGATGGGAGGCGGTCCCCGGAGTGCGCGAGGCGGCCCGGGGCACGGCCGGGCCCGGCCCGTACGCACCGGCCCCCGTGGTCCTGGTGTGCGACGCGGCCGCGTACACCGCGCACAAGGACCTCACCGTCGAGGTCTTCGGGGCCGCGGGCCTCGTCGTACGCTGGTCGGGTACGGCAGAACTCCTCGCCCTGCTGGAGCAGTTGGAGGGCCAGCTCACCGCCACCCTGCACGGGACGGACGCCGACCGGACGACCGCTCCGAAGCTGCTCCCGGTGCTGGAGGAGCGGGCGGGCCGGGTCCTGTGGGGCGGCTGGCCCACCGGCGTAGAGGTCTGCCACGCGATGGTGCACGGGGGACCGTGGCCCGCGACGAGCTCCCCCGCCACGACGAGCATCGGCACGCTCGCCGTCGAGCGCTGGCTGCGCCCGGTCTGCTACCAGTCCTTCCCCGACGCCCTCCTGCCCGCCGAACTCCGCGACGACACAACCCCGTAGCCCTGCCGGCGCATCGGTCCCGCCATCACGGCGCGAATGTGACCCACCGGCACCGAGCCGGCCGGGGCGTGAACGGCGCGGTCCGAAGCGGGCGTTCGAGAGGCGGGCGGGCCCGGTGCGCCCCGTACGCCTTCGCGCCCATGGCTCGCCCGTTACGGCGACAGCGGATCCTCCGTTACTCGATCACCTGTCCGTATCGCCGCGAGGAGCCCTTCATGCATCCGTTACGCCACGCTGCGCTCGTTCGTACGGAGTTCGAGGACACCACCGCTACGGGAGGTGCCCGGTGAAGAGGTTCTTCGGACCGGTGAAGATGGCCGAGCCCCGGGTCTCCGATGCCGAACAGGAGCTGTTCGGCGGCCCGTTGCGCTACGACATGGGCTGGTCCCACCACGAGCACGCCGGCCTGGACCTGACCATGATGTCGGCGCTGCGCTCCATGCCCGCGCTCGTCGGGTCCACCTTGCGCATGGCCTGGCAGGCCGACCGGCGCGCGCTTCTGGCCGTGGCGGTCAGCGAGATCGGCCAGGGCGTCGCGGCGGCCGTCGGCCTGCTCGCGGTCAACGCCGTCATGCACGCGCTGCTGGCCGGAACCGGCAGCGCCGAGCAGCGGCTGCACGCGCTGTTGCCCGGCCTGCTGGCCGCCGCCGCGATCGGGGTCGTCAACTCGGCCCTCTCCGCCTGGTCCACCTCCCGCGCGGGCCGCCTGGAGCCGAAGGTCGAGCGGATCGCCACCACCCCGTACCTGGCCGCCGCCTCCGGTGTGGAGATGGAGGCCATGCCTGCGCGATCACACGACGGAGGTGGAGTTCCAAGGTTTCGCAGCGAGGCGACGGCGAACGCCGTGATGACCGGCGTATGCGAGTTCTTGAGGTTCGGTAGTCGGCAGGGCTGGGTGCCGGTCGAGGTAGCGGCCATGCTGACGGAGCTGCGGTATCTGGCGTACTTGCCCTCCGGGTTCGATTCAGGAGAACGGGGGGCAGTTCCGGAACATACGGGCACGGATGTTGAAGTACGCCACGGCGGTGGAAGGCCCGCAGTGGCTGTCTGATCAGCAGATCGAGAGTCTGAGGGCGGCCGCAGTTCGGGGCCGGGACCGATTCTTGGTGTCGCTGCTGGCCTGCACCGGGATGCGTATCGGAGAGGCGCTGGGGCTGCGCAGTCAGGACATGCATCTGCTCTCGAGCTCCGCGATGCTGGGTTGTCAGGTGGCGGGCCCGCACGTTCATGTGCGGCACAGACTCAACGCAAATGGGGCGCTGGCCAAGTCGCGGGTCTCTCGGTGGATCCCTGTGACCGAGGACTTGATCGACGAGTACGCGGAGTATCTGCATGAGCGGGCCGCGCAGTTGCCGGGCGAGGCGGACAGCGACAGCGTGTTCGTGAATCTGTATGCGGGTCGGCGGGGCCATCCGATGACCTATGTGACGGCGAAGGACATGTTCGATCGGCTCGCGGCGAGGGTGGGGTTCGAGGCCCGCCCGCACATGTTGCGGCATTCTGCAGCGACCCGCTGGATCCGTGCGGGAGTCGAGCGTGATGTGGTGCAGCGGCTCCTCGGTCATGCCTCGGCATCGTCGTTGGATGTGTATCTGCACGCCGACGATGACGAGCTGCGGGAAGCCGTTGTCCAGGTCGCGGCTGGACGGGAGATCCAGGCATGACGCTGGCTGTCGCACCAGAGCCGGACGCAACTGGTCCGGAGGGAATCGATCTGCAGAGGTGGAGCAACTGGCTAGGCGCCGCTGTCGAGGACGGCTGGCGGCCGGGTGAGTGGGACGGGCAAACGTTGTTGTTCACCGGGGACGTGGACAACCCGCGCACCCGAGCCCATTCCTGCCGAACCGCGGCCTGCTCCACCGTGGTGCACACCCAGAGCTTCTGCGCCAAGTGCACCAAGCTGATGAGCACTACCGGGCGCTCAGCTGATGAGTTCGCCGCGAGCCATACTCCTGCGCGTCTGGCGGCCGCCAGCGGCCAGGACCCTGCTCGCTGTGCAGTTGAGCGGGCAGAGCTGCGCTGCGGCAATCCGGCCTCCGCGCGGGGACTGTGTATCGATCACTATCGAGGTCGGCGCGAGCACTCCGGGCAGCGGAGCGTCGTGACCTCGGAACTTGTGGCGTGGGCGGCGTCGCCGAGCGTCGTCATCGAGGTCGAGGTGCCTGAGTGTGCGGTGCCCGGGTGTGTCGGCGCTGTGGTGCCGCGGCAGATTGTCTGCGCATACCATCACCGGGCTCGAACTGCCGCTGCATACCGTGGGGAGGCCGGGCCTGACGCGGCCTCCTGGGCTGGAGAGCAGATTCCGTTCTTGCTGCAGCATCAGTTCTCACTGCGCCGGCTGGGCGAGTTGATGCGCTTGGAGTTCCTCTACGCACTGCAGCAGCGGGATGCGCGTGGCGCGAAGCTGGACACACAGTGCGTACGCCACATGGTGCGTCACTTCGCCGGGCTACCGAGCCTGCTACTCATTGCCGCGCGGACGCCTTGCTGATGGTGGAACGGGCATCGAACAACACCCGCGCACACGTCAAGGAGTTCTTCCGGCACGCCCGAGCCGGCTACGAGCAAGCCCTGGGGCACGGCCCGCGAGACGGCGAGGTCTGGGACGCAGTGAGCGCCAGGCTGGCGTCGCCCTACAGCCGTTCCGGCGTTCGCTACAACCAGGGCACGATCGACTTCACGAAGATCGCCCAGCCTTGGCTGCGTCATGCGGCGCTGGAGTGAGCTCGAGCCACGGAGCCCCACACGGCCAAACTGCGTCGTACTCTCGACGCCTGTCGATACGCCTCGGTGGCGCTGCAGTCCCGCCGTGGCGGTGGTCATGATCCGAGTGGCCTTGCGTTCGCCGACATGGACGCGGTGGTGGACGCGTTCAGGGATCTCCGCAAGCCGGACGGCGAACGCTACGCGTTCACAGTTCGCCGTGACCTGCTGACGAAGTTCTTCCAACTGTTGGACTTCGGACGCAAAGCCGGGCTGCTCGAGGAGCTGGCCGGCGGATTCGCGCGTCACCAGTCCCACATGATCCCCGTCGAAGAACGCGATGACGACGAGGCAGGCAAGGCCATCCCTGAGAACGTCATCGCCCAGCTCGACGCACAAGTCCGCACGCTCGGCGTCGACTTTCCCTACGGCCAGATGACACCGGACGACGTGCAGTTGATGTTCCAGACCGCATACGTGGTCCTCCGCGACACCGGACGCCGTCCCATCGAGGTCTGCTCGCTGAAGACCAACTACTTGGAGATCGACGGCGACAACGTCACGCTGATCTGGGACAACCACAAGAAGAAGCGCTACAAGCGCCGCCTGCCGATCACCACCAGCACCGCAGGCGCGATTCAGCACTGGATGCGACGCCGCGACCAGATGGTTCTACCGCCGAAAAGCCGCGCCTACCTGTTCCCTTCGATCTCCGCCGACACCGGCATCCCCCACCTGATCCCCGGAAACCTGGCCCGAGCCATCCGCGCGTGGGCAGACGCCTTGCCGGCACTCCACTCCGGGAATCTCGATCGCGACGGTGCCCCGCTCCCGTTCGACACGGAGACCATCTTTCCGTACGCGTTCCGGCACTCGTACGCCCAACGTCACGCCGACGCCGGGGTGCGCCCCGACGTGCTGCGCGATCTGATGGACCACCGATCCGTGGACACCACCATGGGCTACTACAAGGTCTCCCTGGAACGGAAGCGCGACGCCGTGGCCACCATGCGCCTGCAGGTGGTCGACCGCTCCGGCCAGCCCGAGCCCATGGCTTCAACGACCGCCTACGAGGCGCGCTCCGTTGCGGTGCCCTACGGCAACTGCACCGAACCGACCAATATCAAGGCAGGTGGCAAGAGCTGCCCGCTGCGCTTCCAGTGTGCGGGCTGCGGCTTCTATCGCCCGGACCCCTCCTATCTGCCGGCCGTCGAAGAGCAGCTGCACCAGCTGCGGACCGACCGCGAGACCGCCCTCGCGATGGACGCGGCCGACTTCGTCACCCGCAACCTCACCGATCAGATCGACGCCTACACCGAGGGTGCCGAGAAGATGCACAAGCGACTCGCCGAACTCCCCGCCGAGCAAAGGGTCGAGATTGAGGAAGCGGGTCGGATCCTCCGCAAAGCCCTCGCCTCCGACAGCCACACGATGCTTCCCCTCACTGTCATCAACCGTGACCAGGGGGCTTCATGACCAGTTCACGAACGCCCGGGCAGGTACTACAGGAGGCCCGCCGCAAAGACAGCCGTGACAAACGTGCGCGGGTGCTGCACACCCTCGATGACCTCCTGGTCCGAGGTGAGGCGGTCACCTTCACCGCGGTCGCCAAGGCGGCCCGCGTCTCCACTTGGCTCGTCTACGCGCCCGGCGTCCGCGAGCACATCGAAGCCGCCCGAGTCCAGCAGGCCAGCACCACGACCAGCAGCGGCGGGACACGACCAGCGGGCAGCACCAAGAGCACACGCACCGACCGAGAAGTGCTGCGTGCCGACAACCAACGGCTCCGTGCCCAAGTCAGCGATCTCAAGGAAGCCCTGCACCGCCAGCTCGGCCGACAGCTCGACCAGCTACAAACCACCGATCTCACGGAGCGGATCGGTGAACTGACGGCACAGAACCAAGAGTTGAACAACCACGTGACGCGGCTTCAGCACGAGAAACAACAACTCGAGCGAACACTCACCGAAGTCAACGATGACCTCGCTGCCGCCCGGGCGAGTCTCCGACGCATGATCCGCACCGAAAATTCCAGGTAGCCGGCCTGCGCGCCCATCGCGCCTGTGGTGTCCCGCCCGGGGCAGGACACCACAGGCATCGGCGCACGTGGCCAGCCGGCCACAGCGCCTTGACGGAAGTCACCTACCGAAGGTGACGCCGTGCCGAGTCGAGTCCGCGATAAGTTTCTGCGCTGCCTCTCGAGCAAGGGTGCTGGTGTCCAACTTGGCGGTCTCCTCGGAGATTCGGCTCAGCGTGCTGCGGATCTGCCGTGCCGCCACGTCTGTGTCCAGCGAAACAAAGCCAGCGCCTTCAGCTGCGGCGATCTCTCGGATCACTTGATCCAGCCGATCCGTGATGCGGAAGGAGCGGAATTCGAAGGCGATGTGCATCGAGGACGTGTCCTGGCTCTTCGCCGAGTGCGCGGTGCCGGCCTCCAGGAACATCACATCACCGGATGTGAGAGTCACGTTCTCTGGATTGTCCAAGGTATCCGCCGGAGCGGGTCCTCCGCGCCATGAGTCCCCTTCGGGCACCCCTTGGAGTACCCAATCCTTGGTGCCATGCAACTGGACTGCGAAGATGTGGAATTCATCCCGGTGAACTACTAGCGCCTTGGCATGCGGGGGCGTGAAGAAGACGTCCGCCTTGACTTGGGTTCCGGTGAGCGCGGCAAGTTCGTTGATCATGTCGCGGACCGGTGGGTGCCACTCCTCTAACGACTTCAGGATGATGGTCGATCCTTCATGGAATTGCTTCACCACCAGGCCCGCGTCCGCATAGAGCGACTGCTCAGCGAAGGCAACCCGCCGCGTCTGGGTGAACTCTCTGGGGGAAACCTGTTTTCCGTCTCGTACGAGACCTATGTAGGGGTACCTAAGCAGCCCTCCGTTGAGGGATGTTTCCAACTGAGCTACCCCGAAGGTCTCTCGTGCGACGTGTGACGCTGAGAAGAGTCGGGGAATCGGCCCCGCTGCGTCGACAGCATCATCTCCGAAGAGAGGCAGGGCTCGTGCGAGCACCTTCAAATCCGCTGTGCGGCGCTCTGCCTCGCGTACCGCCTGTTCTCCGTTCATCGCTCTCCCTCCACCTCGCCGGAGTCTTTGAGATTCCAGGTCATGACGATGCGTTTCTCCAGCATGCCCACACTGCGAAAGAGGCTGCGCTTTTCGTCCTCGCTGCCAAGGATCTGGATCTCTACGGCTCTTGCTCCGTGGCCGGCCGCGTCTTGCGCGCAGGCATGCAGCAGCCCCCTTCCGAACCCCCGCCCTTGATGCTCGGCGAATATTTCCATGTTCAGGATGAAGGCCGTGGTGTTTCCAGCGCTGCGCCTGATCGCATACCAAAGGTTCCCGACACGCTCCCCCGACGGGTCTTCGACCGCGTGCAAGTAATTGTCGGCCGTGGATGCTCCCTGGGGCAGTAGCTTCGCAAAGTCGGTGCGCGCCCGCTCCATTGCTTCGCCCTGCGTGAACGTTCCAGCTGCCACGTTCCGTTGCGCATAGTCAGCTATGACATACGGCTCATACTCTGCGTACTCCGCCTCGGTCATGAGGCGAAGACGAACGAGTTCCTGTCGCATCGCTTCCTTCATCGACAACATCATTTTGTGGGCTTCACAGGCGCTACAGGAGATGGCCGGTCCGGCACTCGGCGCTCAAGCGACCGCACGCTCCTGCTCGATACAGAAGCGAGAGTGGACGCCACAATAATGGCACTGGCGCAGAGCAGGATCTCCTCGCCACCAAACGCCATCGCCAAGGGGCCCGCCAGCAGTTGACCGAACGGAACCGCGGCTGTGGCACCGAGTAGCTGGTAGGAAAAGACGCGGGCCAGCCGATCGCTCGGGATGTTTTCCTGCATCGCTGTACTACCGGCGACACCAATCTGCTCCATGGCCATTCCGACCAGGAGCGCGATGGGCAGAAGGTAGGCAAGTTCAGGGGAAATCGCCAGGCCCAACGGCAAAAGAGCACTCAGACCGGTCATCACCACCCCGAAGGCCAAAGCCTTACGGGGCTGCCATTTCAACGCCAGGTAGCCACCCGCGATGGTGCCGAGCGCCTGCGTGGCCAACACAAACCCCCATTCACGCTTGCCGATGGATTCGTCGGCGATGGTCGGGCCAAGAACCTGGATGCTGCCAGCCCAGACCACCTGCCAGACGGTGGACTGGAGGACCACAATCCACAGCCATCGATGTGAGATGAACTCCGACCAGCCCTGCTTCAAGTCGGTAAGCACCGAGCGCTTACCCGCAGCCTTCGGGACTTCCGACACACGAACCCTGCTGAAGATCGCTCCAGCCAGGGCGAAGGTCAGTGCGTCGACGACGATGCCCCACGGAGGTCCTGCGACGGCGGCGATGATTCCGCCGGCAGCCGCCCCGATCACCAAGGCGCTGTTGGTGAACATCCGGAAGATGGCGTTGGCTTGCCGCAGGAGGCTGACAGGAACCGTCTGTGACACCAACGCAGATGTTGCGGGAACAGAGACGGCCGCGAAGATTCCGTTGAGCGCTGACATCAGCATGAGAAACGGCAAAGACGTCACGCCGGCCAGCAGTCCTACCCCGACCGCCAGCTGCGTCGCGGCCGCGGCATAGGAGGAGCCTTGCAGCAGCAGAGCTCTTCGTACCCTGTCCGCCAAGACTCCGCCCAAGAGCATCATCGCGGCATTCGCCAAAGAGCGCGCCCCGACCACCAGCCCTAGCTTGGTAGGGGACCCCGTAATGTCAAGGACTGCGAACGCGAGGGCAATGGGCGCTATTCCGTTGCCGATCGTGGTGATGCCCCGACCGATCGCCATGCTCCGGAAGTTGGGATGACTGAGTGGACCTTCCGTATCGTTCGATTCAGCCATCTGCTTCCTGCTTCCTGCTCTCTGCTCTGTGCACGGTCAGTTGAGAAAAGGGGTTTCCGGCGAGCGGTACCGGATCGGTGAACCGTCTGGGTTGCGCTGCGGCACACCGCAACTGAAGAAGAAGGTGGGAAACTCTTCGACGCCATCGATGCTCAGGAGATGCTCAACCTCGCTGTCGCGGAAAGCGCCGGTGAGAGCCGCTCCGAGTCCGAGGGCGGTCGCCGTCATCGAGAACACCTGGGCCACATGGCCGACGTTTTGAAGGAGCATCTTGTAGGCCCGGGGGTGGGGATACTTCCAGGCCATGCGCTCAGGCACTGCAGTGGTGATGACTCCGAACGCAGCGGAAGTGAAGAAGCCCTGGGCATGAGTGAGATGCTCAAGTTGCTCGCGGGACACCTCAGGCTGGACGCTGACTAGGCCATGCCTGATGTTGTCGTACCGATAGATCCCCGGCGAAACACCGTGGACATCAAGCGCGACTACATAGGCTTCGGTTTCGTGACGTGCCCCGCCGGCGGCGCTGGCGCGCAACTGGACGACACCCATTTCTCCGGCGTCGGAGAACCGGAGCGGGGCGAACGTGTAATGCAGCAGAGTCGAGAGAGACTCGAGCGGGATCGGAGATTCGATGAAGTCCCGATGTGTCCTTCGATCTTCCAGTACATCTTTGAAACTTGCCGTCATCTCCGCGTGAACCCGCGGGAGCAGCAGAATCTCAACTTCCGGGTCGATCGGCTTCGCGCCGCGCGGCATATCACGTTCGGCCAGTGCATCACCGTACCGCTCGCGCTCATCGGTGCCCTTACTGGCAAACGGCGCATCTCGTATGCTCTGATGGAATTGCCAGGCCAAACCGCCCCATTCACGCCACGGTGTAGGCCAAGCAGATTCGCCGTCCCCCGCTTCTTCGAGGAATCCCAGCTCCAGCAGCTGTTTCAGGGCCCGGGAAACGGCTTCCGAATCGCCCTCGACCTCATCCAGGTTGATACCGGTCGGTGAGTCGATGAGCAGTCGCGCGATCGATCGGTGAAGCCGAATCCTGCCTTTCACCCGCGGACTTGAGAGATACACGCCGTCTCTCTTGACCTGAAACATCACCGGATCAATCGGGCGCGTCTCCACCTACATCCCCTTCGTCGCCGCTGTACCGAACTTGAACGATGAGAAAAGTGTTGCCCCTCCGTACGGAGGGGCAACACTTCGACTCAGCCGACCTGGTCGAAACAGGCCAGGGCTTCGCCCTCTTCCTCGACGATCACGATGAGGTCAACAGTCTCTTCGTTCTGCATGACGCCTCCTCTCACATCGATCGGAAAAGCACCCCGTTAGGGCGCTCCTGGAGATTAGCCAGACCTTGGGGCCGGCTCAACGTGGGCATCTCCAGCACCGAAGGAATTTGGGCGTCCGAATCAGGGCCCCGTACGACGCGCACGCTCCCAACGCCAAGGGGTTCCGTCGAACTTTGCCGACACTTTGCGAGAATTCCCTAAACGATCGCGCCAGGTCGCCCACATCGGCCTTTTCTGGGCGCATCTATCTCGCGCGAGCGGGAGTGAACGCGACTCATGCGCCATAGGTGAGAGTCTTGGACATTTCCGGCAAAACTGTTTGCCCTGAGGCTGCAGAGGTCGCGGATCGAGTTGGCTTGAACGCGTCAGTACCCCTGGGACTCGGCATGTCATGCGTGCGATCACCCCTGGCTTGAAGTCGTGGAGACCACCAACTGCGCGTCACCAGCAGGCTCACCGAGGCACGTCCTCCATGAGGCAACATGCCTCATGTCCCTCACCGCTGAGGGCACCCCTGACCTGCTGGACCACTTGACAGCCCTAGATTGCGCTCGATCCCGAGGCCGAGATCGCGGCTTTCGAGCGCATCCGGCGCCTCGCCTCCCCGAACCGTGCCGTCGTCCTGGTGACCCACCGCATGTCCGGCGTGACCGGCTCGCACCTGCGGCCAGGCGCTGAGAACTCGGGTCTTGGGCCAGGCGCTCAGAAGGCACCTGCTCCGAACTCCCCGTCGCACCAGCGCCGGGCGTTCTACCGACGGGCGTTCCACGAAGCGACCAGTCCGGCCAGGGCCTCGGCCGTCTCCTCGGTGTCGCGGCCGCCGTCCGCGCGGGCGTGGCGGGCCAGTTCGAGGTGGACGAAGCCCGCGTGGTTGCGCTCCGCCGAGCGGCCCTGGACGTTGCTCCGGCCCTCCAGCGGGCAGCGTGCCACCCAGGCCCGGCAGACCCGCAGTCCGTCGTCGTCCATTCGGTCCGCCAGGGCGACCACCTCGGCGGACGCGGTCTCGACGGCGCCGGTGGAGACGACGGCGTCGTAGGGGCGGTCGGAGGAGTCGGTGAAGCCGTGCAGCTGGACGCCGGGCACCCCGCGCTTCTGCAACTCCACGACGACCGTGTGGAAGGCGCTGTCCTCGCGGTGGGAGACATCGGCCGCGCCGTTCCCGCCGGCCCGGCGGTGGGTTCCGGCGAGGACGAGCGCACCGCCGGGGTTCTGCTCCAGGAGCCGGACGCCGAGGTCCTCGGTGTCGCGGTCGGCGACGGGGTGCGGGACCTGGACGTTCCAGCGGACCGTGGAGTCGGCGTTCAGGTAGACGCGGCCCCAGCGTGCGCTCTCGCCCGGGCCGGTCGCGGCGATCTCGTCGTAGCGGCGGCCCGAGTCGGTGTCGGTGAGGCGGGTGAGGCCGAGGCCGAGCGGGGCGAGCTGCCGCTCGGCTTCCTGGGCGTCGCCCGACAGCAGGCTCCCGACGGCCTTCGCCAGCCGCGCGCGCTGCGCCTTGCCGGGCGGGCTGTAGGGGGCGTCGGCGCGGAACTTCGCCGTGTAACCGAGAATGCGGCTGCGCAGGTCGACCAGTTCCCGGGCGCGCGGAACGGTGTCTTCCGGGGCCTGGGACGTATCGGCCTGGCATCCCACCAGAGCCAGGAGCAAACCCACCGGGACGAAAATGCGGAGGAAACGTGATCGTCCCGTGACGGTAATAAGACGATCACACTTGAGGCTCATGTAAGTATGACTCAGTGACATTCCGTAATTCTCTCGGTATGGGTCGGTCGGCGGGCCTGCTGGCGATAGCTGTCGGCCTGACCGTGTCGTGCGGCCCGCAGCCGGCGCAACCCGAGGCCAAGGCCGGCGGCCGCAGTTTCACCGTCGCCGCGGCCGGTGACGTCCTCATCCATCCCGAGCTGGTCGAGCAGGCCGCCAAGGATGCCGAGAAGAGCGGACGCGGGGAGGCCGGCCTGGACTTCGGGCCGCTGCTCGCCGGGGTGAAGCCCGTGATCAGCAAGGCCGACCTCGCGATCTGTCACATGGAGACACCCGTCGGGAACCCCAAGGGGCCGTTCCAGGGATACCCGGAATTCCTGGTTCCGCCGCAGATCCTGACCAGCCTGAAAGACGTGGGATACGACACCTGCTCGACAGCCTCCAATCACACCTTCGACCATGGACTGAAAGCTGTGCGCCGCACGCTGGACGCCATGGACAAGGCGGGCCTCGGGCACAGCGGGTCGGCGCGGACGCCGAAGGAAGCAGAGCAGATCAACATCCGTGACGTCAACGGCGTCAAGGTCGCTCACCTCTCGTACTCCTGGGAGTCCTTCCTCAACCCCACGCCCGAGAAGCAGAGCTGGGCCTTCAAGCGTTCCCGTACGGAGGACATCAAGAAGGACGAGAAGCGGGCCCGCGACAAGGGTGCCGAGGTGGTGCTGCTCTCCCTGCACTGGGGCCTGGAGCACTACAACGAGCCGAGCGTCCCGCAGCTGGACATGGCCCAGCGGATCACCGAGGAGACCGGCGTCGACCTGGTGATCGGGCACCACGCCCACGTGGTGCAGCCGATCCAGAAGGTCAACGGCACCTGGGTCGCGTACAGCCTCGGCAACCAGGTGGCCCGGCACTCCTCGCCGACCGGCCTCACCGAGGAAGGGGCCATCGGCTGGTTCGAGTTCCGCGAGACCGCCGACGGCTGGGACGTCTCCGCCCGCTACCGCACCACGCTCGTGGACATCCCGCCGGAGCTGGAGCCCGGGGAGAAGGCCCCCGAGGGCGCCGTCGAGGACCTCCGGCTGGTGGACGTACAGCAGGCGCTGGAGAACCCCCAGGGGCTGCCCGCCGACCGGACCGCCCGCTACCGGCTGGCCGAGGACCGCACGCGCGGCTTCCTCTACAACCGGGGAGCGCCGGGCGGTGACGGCCTGAAGCGCCTGTCGCTGGAGAAGTGACCAGGGCCACACCCTCTCGTATCCCCACGGATACAACCTATTGGGCGCTTGTCCGTCTTTTCTACGACAGCGTCTCGCAGCCACGCGACAGCGGTGCTTCCTCCGGGCACTGAGCACCCGCAGCGACCAAGGAAGAAGACCGGTGACATCGACTCCTGCCGCGCCCCTCGTGCCGAAAGGCCGGCGGCGTAGCCGCAGACGTGCGGACATGCCGCTGCTGGGTGGCATCCGGCCGCCGATCGCGTTGCTGTGCGTGCTGATCCTCGCCCTCGCCGGCCTCACGGCCAAGGTGCTGGGGCCGGGCGCGGAACCGGTCGTGCCCAAGGCGGTGCTCTCCTCGCAGCAGTACTTCGCCGAGGACGGCGCGATCGCCCTGCGCGCCTCGATCGACGAGCGGGTCACGGACCTCGAACGCACCGCCATCGCGCTCAACGCGGGCAAGCCCGCCGACCCCGAGCGCGTGCTGTCGGACCTGAGCAAGGCGTACCAGAAGTGGACCGGCACCACGGTGCTGGACCTGGCGGACGGCAAGGTGCTCGCCGCCCGCGGGGAGCGCATCCCGCTCGCCTGGGTGGACAAGGACGTCCTCACCGGTGACAAGGCGCTCACCCCACGGATGGTGCGGCTGGAGACCGGTGACGTACGGCTGATGACGATGGCCGTCCTGGAGGGGAAGCAGGGGACGCAGCAGCTGCTGATCGCCTCCAACAGCCTCTCCGTGCCCCCGATCAACCTGGGCCCGTTCCGCAGCATGGCCGTCGTCGCGCGCGGCGGCGAGATCCTCGCGACCGCCGGGTTCCAGCAGTCCGAGGCGCTGAACTCGGACGCGGAGCGCAAGGAACTCACCTTCCTCCAGAAGCAGATGACCCGGCTGTCCGACCAAGCCGCCGAGGAGACCGACCAGAACCCGGTCAGCGCCCGGGAGCCCGGTTCCCGCGGCTACCCCGGGGTCAGCGGAACCCTGGTGGGCGGCGGCTACAACGGCCGGGTCGCCACCGTGGGGTACGCATCCCTCGCCGCCTCCGACCCCGAGGACGGGGAGAGCGTCGCCGCCGGTCTCGGCCTCACGGTCGTCTCCCTGCTCCCCGTGGTCCAGCAGCAGACCCTCGCCGACGACAGCCGGCAGCTGTTCGGCCTGCTCGCGGCGGGCGCCCTGGTGCTGCTCGGCCTGCTCGCGGTCGCCGTGCTGTGGATGACCGTGCAGCGCCCGCTGCTCGGGCTGTTCCTGGAGTCCCGCCGGCTCGCCCGCGGCGACCTCATCCGCCCGGTCACGGTGCCGCGCTGGGGCGAGGCCGCCCGGATCGGCGCCGCGCTGGAACGTATCCGCGGCCAGCTCGGCGACGCTGAGGCCGCCGACGGCCCCGTCGGCGCGCGCCCGCCCGGCCGGTTCCGGGGCGGTGCGCGAGGGCCGTTGGCGCTGACGGCGGTTCTCCTGCTGCTGTGGTGCGTTCCCGTCGGCCTCCTGCTCAACCGTACGGACGGGACCGTCAGCATCCCCGCCTCCATGGTCAACGACCAGCGCGACCGCACCGACCTGGTCGCCGACCGGGCCCGCCGGGCGCTGAACGAGGCCCAGGCGGACCTCGTCTCCACCTCCCGCCTGCTCGATGTCGACGACCCCGCCGCCACCGAGACCGTGCTGAAGAGCGCCCTGCGCGAGCACTCCCGCTACCAGGCGCTGTACGTCGTCGGCGCGACCGGCGACATCGTCGCCCGGGCCGGCGGCGACCCCCACCCGTGGAGCGCGGAGAAGGACCCGTCGCTGGTCCGCGTCTCCGGCCAGGGCGAGAAGCGGCCCGTCGTCCAGGCCGGGGCGCCCCTGCCGGAGCGCAAGGGCATGACCCTCGTCGGAGAGGTGCGGGTGGAGTTCCTCAACTCGCTGCTGAAGCGGCCCGGCCTCGGCGAGGTCCGGATCGTGAACGCGGACGCGCGGACCCTCGCCGGCAGCGACGGGTTCCGCGCCTTCGAGGGGCTGCCGAAGGACGCGCTGCCCGACCTGGTGCGCGCCGCCAATGTGCGGGTGGGCACCGGGCTGCTGGAGAACGGGCTGCTCATCCGCGACGGTGGCGCCGTCACCGTGGCCGCCGCCGCGCCGTTCACCGGCGGCGGCGTCGCCTCCGACCTGGGCTGGACCGTCGTGAGCTGGCAGGACGCCGGCCGCTTCGAGATCACCGCCTACGAGCGCGAGGACCGCAGCGTGCTCGCCAGCCTGCTGGGCCTCGCCCTGATCGTGGTCTGCCTGGGCTGGATCCACCTCGTCGTCGTACGGCCCCTGCGGGCCCTCGCGGCGGCCGCCGAGAAGCTCGCCGACGGAGACCTCAAGACCGTGCACTACCCCCGCTACCAGGACGAGGTGGGCGCCGTCGTCCGGAGCCTCGAACTGATCCGCCAGCAGTTGCAGGCCCGTCGGCAGACCCAGGCGCGCCGGCCCGCCGAGTCCCGGCCCGGCGCCGGAGGAAGGTGACCCAGCGTGCTCTACCTCTACTTCGTGCTGCTCACCGGCAGCGTGTTCCTGCTCGTCGCGGGCATCGTGGAGCAGCGTCGGCACTACGCCTCGCTGCACACCATCCCCTCGCGGGTGCTCGTCAACGGCATCCGCGGCAAGTCCTCCATCACCCGGCTCTGCGCGGGCGCGCTGCGGGGCGGTGACCTGATCACCGTCGCCAAGACGACCGGGACGGCCGCCCGCTTCATCCACCCGGACGCCACCGAGGAGCCGGTCTACCGCAAGTTCGGCATCGCCAACGTGGTGGAGCAGATCGGCATCGTCCGCCGGGCCGCCACCTACCGGCCCGACGCGCTCGTCATCGAGTGCATGGCCGTGATGCCGGCGCTCCAGGAGGTCAACCAGAGCAAGCTGATCCGCTCGACGATCGGCGTGCTCTGCAACGTACGCGAGGACCACCTCGCCGAGATGGGCCCGACCCTGGACGACGTGGCCCGCTCGCTGTGCCGGTCGATGCCCGAGGACGGCATCTGCGTCACCGCCGAGAAGGAACGTTTCCACATCCTCCAGGAGGAGGCGGACGCCCGGAACTGCCAGCTGGTGTACGCCGACCCGGAGACCGTCAGCGACGAGGAGCTGCGCGGCTTCAGCTGGTTCACCTTCAAGGAGAACGTGGCGATCGCCCTGGTCGTCGCCGATCTCCTCGGCGTGGAGCGCGAGGTCGCCCTCCAGGGGATGTACGACGCCCCGCCGGACCCGGGCGTGCTCTCGGTGGAGCGCTATGTGGCCCCCGACGGCAACCGGCTCGCCTTCGCCAACGTCTTCGCGGCCAACGACCCCGAGTCGACGCTGATGAACATCAACCAGCTGCTCGACCTCGGCGCCATCCGCCGCCCGCTGAACGTGGTGATCAACTGCCGCCCCGACCGCGTGGAGCGCAACGGGCAGATGGGCGAGATCATCCCCGACCTCCAGCCCGACAACGTCTTCGTCATCGGGCACCCCGCCAAGAGCGCGATCGACGCCATCCCCGCCGACTGGCAGGACCGGGCGGTCGACCTGGGCGGCGAGAAGCGGGCCGCCGACGAGTTCATGCCGGCGATGCTCGGCCGGATGTCCGACGGCGCCTCGCTGGTGGCCATCGGCAACATCCACGGCCAGGGCGAGGAGCTGCTGGAGTACCTCGCCGAGCTGCCCGCCGACGAGAGCGAGGCGGACGAGGAGACGCCGACCCCCGCCGCCGCGAACCCGGCGCAGGCGTCCCGCCTGGACCCGTTCGCGTCGTACCACCCGGCGTACGAGGAGCGCTACCAGGCCTCGCAGACGCAGGAGATCCCGGTGGTGCGCATCCCGGTGCAGCCGTCGGATTCCTACCGGCCGCAGCCGGAGCAGCGGGAGCGGTACGTACAGCAGGAGCAGTACGCGCAGCGCGAGCGGCACACCCAGCAGGAGCAGTACGCGCAGCGTGACCGCCACGCTCAGCAGGAGCCGTACGCACATCAGGGCCAGGTCCAAGGCCAGGTCCAGGGCCAGGTCCAGGGCCAAGGCCGGGACCAGAGCCAGGAACAGATCCAGGGCCAGGGCCAGCACCAGGTCCAGGACCAGGACCGCCCCTTCGAGTTCTTCGCCGGCGCGCCGCGGAAGCAGCCGTACGAGCCCGCCCCGCACATCTGGCCGCCCCACGACGAGCCGCACGACGACGCCCGGAGTTCCCGTTGACCACCGCCGCACTGACCCCCGAGATGGCCGCCCTGGGCATCGCGATAGGGCTGTTCTTCTCGCTGCTGTGCTACCTCACCACCAACCTCTCGCCCGGCGGAATGATCACCCCGGGCTGGCTCGCGCTGACGCTGATCGAGGACGTCCAGCGCGCGGCCATGGTGCTGGGTGTCACGGCACTCACCTACGCCGGCACGAAGATCATGCAGCGGCTGGTGATCCTGTACGGCAAGCGGCTGTTCGCCTCGGTCGTCCTGCTCGGCGTACTGCTCCAGAGCACGGTGATGATCGTGCTGTCGCTGGAGTTCCCGCTGCTCTACGGCAACCAGACCCTCGGCTTCATCGTGCCCGGCCTGATCGCCTACCAGCTGGTGCGCCAGCCGAAGGGCCCGACGCTGCTGGCCACCGGCACGGTCTCGCTCATGGCCTACATCGTCGTCGCCGCCGGGCTGCTGCTCGGCATCATGCCCGCTGTCTGACAAGCCGCCCCACGAACAACCGAGGAGTAACCGATGGCAGGGAAGAAGAAGTCACGGCCCGTCGTCTCGGGACTGGTGGTGCTGGCGCTCGTCGCGACCTCCGGCTACCTCACCCTGGAACTGCGCAAGCAGGAGACGCCCGGGGTGACCGAGGTCCGCAACGTCGGCGTCCTGGACGGCGGCAAGGCCTCGGGCGACGACAAGGGCGAGGCCGCCTGGTCCCGGCTGGAGAACCCGGCGCGCTCGGTCCTGCGCGGCTCGGACGGCCAGATCAAGGCGGTCTTCACCGACGGCGCGCGCCTGGCCACGCTCACCGGCCCGGCCCGCACCTTCACCGAACCGGCCTCCACCTCCTCCAAGGTCTCCACCACGGACTGGGTGCGCCTGATGCCCGAGCCGTGGAAGAAGGGCGCCGAGAAGGAGAAGTGGTTCAAGGACTGGCACGCCGAGTACGCGGACAGCAAGGAGGACGACGTCTTCGCGATCGCCTTCCAGTACGTGGCGGGCGCCCCTCAGAAGAAGGACGAACAGGGCATCGTCTACGCCGGTGAGGCCAACTTCGGGCCGCTGAACACCACCGGCGCGGAGGGCGGCGACCTGCGGCTGGAGCAGTCCGACTTCTACGACTACCTCGGCGTGCCCTATCCCTTCCGCGACGGGCAGACCGGCACCCCGGAGACCATGCGCGCCAAGTCCCTGGACTGCTCGGGGTTCATCCGGATGGTGCTCGGCTACCGCACCCGTTACCCGCTGATGTCCTCGGACGCCTCCGGCGACGGACTGCCGCGCACCGCCAACGGCATGGCCCGCTCCGACGAGGGCGCCGACGTGCTCCCGCTGACCGGCGTCGGCCCCGACGACCGGCCGTCCGCCATCGACCAGCTCCAGCCGGGCGACCTGGTCTTCTTCAAGCTGGACGCCCGCACCAAGGACCGGCTCGACCATGTCGGCATGGTGCTCGGCTACGACACCGAGGGCCACCTGATCTTCATCTCCAGCCGCGAGGAGATCAACGGCCCGACCATCGGCGACGTCGGCGGGGTCTCCCGGCTGGACGGCAACGGCTACTACGCGAAGACGCTGCGGAGCGCGAAGCGGCTGTGACGGGGCGGCACGCACGGGATCCTCGGACGGCTCGGGGCGGGCGGAATGGGCCGGGTCCATCGCGCACGCTCCGCCGGCGGACGCACCGTCGCGGTGAAACTCGTGCTGCCCGGACTCGTGGCGCAGGACGAGTTCCGCCGCCGCGCCGTGGGTGGCCATCGGTTACGCCCCGGGGCCGTCGCTGCGGAGTGTGGTGCACGACGAGCACGGGCGGCTCCCGGCCGACTCGGACCCGGGGCGCGAGTGTCCGAAGTTCTCGGCCGCGCTGAACATGCGCCACTTCGAGGGCACGGAGCAGCTGCTTGAGTTCCCCGGCCCGGAATGCGCGGGCGATCCACCGGCGTACGCCAGCAAGTGAGCTTCCTCCGGCGCGGTTGGCCGAGCCGCTCACCGGACCGAGACCCCACATCACTAAGGGCAGCCTATCCTGAGTGACTACATTTATGTAGACTCCCTGGATCCGGGGCGGTCACGGCTCGGAACGTTCCCGCGCGTCGCTCCGAATCGAGGCACCCATGTCCCCCAGGCCCGTCCACCTGATCGTCGGCGCCGGCACTGCCCTGGCCGCCGTCCTGTCACTGACGGCCTGCACCGCGAAAAGCGGCGCGGAGGGCGACGACGGCGCTGTCTCGGTCATCGCCAAGGACGGCTCCTGCGAGGTCTCGAAGAAGGAGTTCCCGGCCGGACATGTGAAGCTCTCCGTCGAGAACCAGGGCGCGAAGGTCACCGAGGTCTACATCCTCCACCCGGACGACCGGATCGTGACCGAGCGCGAGAACATCGGCCCCGGCACCAAGGCCACCATCACCGCCGAGGTCAAGGCAGGCGAGTACGAGATCGCCTGCAAGCCCGGTATGAAGGGCGACGGCATCCGTCAGAAGGTGACCGTCACCGGTGGTGCCGCGGCGGCCAGGCGCTCCCCCGAGATGGACGCCGCCGTGGCCGGCTACCGCCAGTACGTGCAGGCGCAGGCCGACGAGACCCTCCCCAGGGTGAAAGTCTTCACCGACGCCGTGCGCGCCGGTGACGTCGAGGCCGCGAAGAAGGCGTACGCCGGCTCGCGCATCGGCTGGGAGCGCACGGAGCCGGTCGCCGAGTCCTTCGGCGACATCGACCCGAAGGTGGATGTCCGTGAGGACGGGCTGGAGGAGGGGCAGGACCCGGCGAAGGACTGGACCGGCTGGCACCGCCTGGAGAAGGCGCTGTGGCAGGACAAGAAGATCGGCGACCGCGAGAAGGAGCTCGCGGACCTCCTGGACAAGGATCTGGCGGACTGGGTGAAGCGGGTCGGCAAGGCCGACATCACCCCGACCTCGATGGCCAACGGCGCCAAGGAGCTGCTGGACGAGGTCGCCACCGGCAAGGTCACGGGCGAGGAGGAGCGTTACTCGCACACCGACCTGGTCGACTTCCAGGCGAACGTCGAGGGCGCGGAGAAGTCGTTCGAGTTGCTCAAGCCGGTCGCTTCGAAGAACGACCCGACGCTCGTCGCCGAACTCGACAAGCAGTTCGCGGCGCTGAACACGCTCCTGGACAAGTACCGCACGGACAAGAGCTCCTACGTCTTCGCCTCGTACGACAAGGTCGGCAAGGACGAGCGCAAGGAGCTGTCGGACGGCGTCAACGCGCTGGCCGAGCCGCTCTCGAAGCTCGCCGCCGCGGTCGTCAAGTGACACCCGACCCGAGCGGTGCGACCGGCCCGGGCCGCCGCGCCGTCCTGGCAGTCGGCGGCGGCCTCGCCATCGGGGCCGGCCTCGCCATCGGCACTGTGGCCCTGACCCGCGGCGGGGACGACACGACGCCCGTCACCGACAGCGGCGGCGCCGTCCCTTTCCACGGCCTCCATCAGGCCGGGATCGCCACGGCCGTCCAGGACCGGCTGCACTTCGCCGCCTTCGACGTGAGGACGGACGACCGCGCCGAGCTGGTGCGGCTCCTGAAGGAGTGGACGCGCGCCGCCGAGCGGATGACGGCCGGTCACGAGGTCGGCGAGGGCGCCTACGGCGGCCTGCCGGAGGCTCCGCCGGACGACACCGGCGAGGCCCTCGGCCTCAAGCCGTCCCGGCTCACCCTCACCATCGGCTTCGGCCCCTCCCTCTTCGACGGCCGCTTCGGCCTGAAGGACAAGCGGCCCGGCGCCTTGATCGACCTGCCGAGGTTCCCCGGCGACAACCTGGACCCCGCCCGCGGCGGCGGCGACCTCTGCGTGCAGGCGTGCGCCGACGACCCGCAGGTCGCCGTGCACGCGATCCGCAACCTGGCCAGGATCGGCTTCGGCCGGGCCGCGGTCCGCTGGTCGCAGCTCGGCTTCGGCAAGACGTCCTCCACCACCCCCGACGCGCAGACCCCGCGGAACCTCTTCGGTTTCAAGGACGGCACCCGCAACATCGCGGGCACCGACACCGCCGCACTCGGCCGACACGTGTGGGTCGGCCCGAAGGACGCCACCGGCGGCGGCGCCTGGATGACCGGCGGATCGTACCTGGTCGCCCGCCGGATCCGGATGAACGTCGAGACCTGGGACCGCACCCCGCTCGTCGAGCAGGAGGACATCTTCGGCCGCGACAAGAGGGAGGGCGCGCCCGTCGGCAGGGTCGAGGAGCACGACGAACCTTTCCTCAAGGCGATGAAGCCTGACTCGCACGTCCGGCTCGCCCACCCGGACAGCAACAGCGGGGCCACGATCCTGCGCCGCGGCTACTCGTTCACGGACGGTACGGACGGTCTCGGCCGCCTCGACGCCGGCCTGTTCTTCCTCGCGTACCAGCGCGACGTCCGTACCGGCTTCATCCCGGTACAGACCTCGCTGGCCCGCGCGGACTCCCTCAACGAGTACATCCAGCACGTCGGTTCGGCACTCTTCGCCGTCCCGCCGGGCGTCCGCGACACGGACGACTGGTGGGGCCGCGGCCTCTTCGGCTGAGCCGCCCAGCCATCACCACCCCGGAAGGAGTCCGCCGTGTTCGGCAACTACCTGATCGGCCTCCGCGAGGGTCTCGAGGCCTGCCTGGTCGTCTGTATCCTCATCGCCTACCTGGTGAAGACCGGCCGCAGGGACGCCCTGAAGCCGATCTGGACCGGAGTCGGCGTGGCCGTCGCCATCTCGCTCGCCTTCGGCGCCGGCCTCGAATTCGGCTCCCAGGAGCTGACCTTCGAGGCGAAGGAGCTGCTCGGCGGCTCGCTGTCGATCCTCGCCGTGGTGCTGGTGACGTGGATGGTCTTCTGGATGAAGAAGACCGCCCGGCACCTGAAGGCCGATCTGCACAGCAAGCTGGACACGGCCCTGGAGACGGGCACCGGCGCGCTGGCCGCCACCGCCTTCCTGGCCGTGGGCCGGGAAGGCCTGGAGACCGCGCTGTTCATGTGGGCGTCGGTCCGCGCCTCCTCCGACGGCAGCCACGCACCGCTGGCCGGGGTGGTCCTCGGCCTGCTGACGGCGACGCTTCTCGGCTGGCTGTTCTACCGGGGGGCGCTGAAGATCAACCTGGCGAAGTTCTTCACCTGGACCGGCGGCATGCTGGTCGTGGTGGCGGCGGGCGTGCTCGCGTACGGCGTCCACGACCTCCAGGAGGCCCGCTTCCTCGGCGGCCTCGCCGACAAGGCCTTCGACGTCTCGGCGACGATCCCGCCGGACAGCTGGTACGGCACGCTCCTCAAGGGCATGTTCAACTTCCAGCCCGACCCCACCGTGCTGCAAGCCGTCGTGTGGGCCGCCTACATCGTTCCTGTGATGGCGCTCTTCCTCCGGCCCGAGCGTCCCCGGAGGCCCGCCGCGGTCCCGGCGGGGTCGTAGAAGCCCGGCACGGTCCCAAGGCTCCGGAGGGGCGGCAACGTGTACGAACCGGACGAGACCAGGCCGTCGGCGGAGCCCGGCTCGGTGGACGCGGCACGAGCGGTGGCCTGGCTCGGTGAGGGCCGAAGCGTGGAGGAGGTGCTGCAACAGGCCCTGACAGGCCCGGCCGACGAGCGGGACGTCACGCTCGCGCGGATGGGTGACATCCTTCAGGCCACCGCGCAGGGACTCAGCCCCCGGGCCGCCGCCGTATGGGCAGGGGTTCCTGAGCCGGTCCTGCAAACGTGGATCGAGAAAGACCCAGCGTTCGCCGCGGCGTTCGCCGCGGCTCGGGCCCTGGCTTCCGCCCATGCCACGTGCCCCGGCAAGCAGCACACACCGGCGATGCTCCGGGCCATGCTGGTGGCCATGAGTACCGGTGCCACCATGCTCGATGCCCTCAAGCTGGCGGGATTCAGCGAGTACCGGTTCCGCCTGCTCTCCCGGTCCTCTCCCGTCCTCGAGTCGCTCCTGGCGGCGGCGCGAAGCGCCAGGCCGTCCCGGCGGAGTGTGTACGTCCCGGGCACGTACCGGCCGCGGCGCCCCGGCCGCAAGCCCCCACCGCAGGGCGGCTTCCGGCTGGTACGCCGAAGCACCTCTCGCGCCGAGCCGGAAGAGGACTGACCACGGTCACGGGACCATGGGAGCACTTGGCCGCCGGGAGGGCCGCTGCCGTGGAACTTCCGGACGGCCGGCTATGCGGGCGTCAGCCGGCCGACGGGACCGCCGGCGGTGACAGTGCCGTCCTCGACGAGGTGGAAGGTGTCGGTGTAGCGGGAGACGAGGTGGTGTTCGTGGGAGACGACGACGAGGGTCGTGCCGTGGACCTCGCGTATCCGGTCAAGGAGGTCCATGACGTCGGTGGCGGTCCGCGCATCGAGGGCGGAGGTGACCTCGTCGCACAGGAGTATGTCGGGGCCGGCGGCGAGGGCGCGGGCGATGGAGACGCGCTGGCGCTGGCCGCCGGACAATTCGCCGGGGTAGCGGTCGGCGTGGCCGGCGGTCAAGCCGACCTGGTCGAGCAGTTCGGCGATCCGGCCGGGTACCGCGCGCTTGGGCAGCGTGCTGTGCAGACGGAGGGGGCGGGCGAGCTGCTGAGCGATGGTGTGACGGGGGTTGAGGGTGTCGACGGGGTTCTGCGGGATCAGCTGAATGCGGCGCTGCTGTTCCCGGGTGCGGCGCCGGACGTCGGCGGCGACGGTCCGGCCGTCGAGCGTCACGTGTCCGGTGTGGGCCGGGTGCAGGCCGGCAAGGACGCGCAGCAGAGTGGACTTGCCGGATCCGGAGGGACCGACGACGGCGCAGGCGGTGCCGGGCAGCGCGGTGAGCGCGGCCCCGGACAGGACGGTGCGGCGGTCGCGACCCGTCCTGAAGTAGGCGTCGACCGCCGTAGCGGCCAGTCCGGCTTCGACCCCGGCAGCGGCGGGGCCCGTGTCCGGACCCGGTGGGGCGGCCATGGCCCTCGGGGTGGTTCTGCCGGGGGACTTGGGGGTGAGGCGGATGGTGTGGTCGGCGCAGTTCTCGGCGAGGTGCGAGTCGTGGGTGGCCAGGACGACGGCGAGGTCACGGTGGGCGGCGAGGTCCCGCAGCAGATGGGCGATCTCGTCGCGCAGCGCGGTGTCGAGCCCGGCGGTGGGTTCGTCGAGGAGGAGAATCCGGGGGCTCCGGGCGAGGGCGCGGGCAAGGGCGACACGGCGCTGCTGGCCTCCGGACAGGGCTGTGGGCCGCCTGTCGGCGATGCCGGTGTCAGTGGGCAGGCGGCATTCGGTGAGGAGGGCGTGAACGGTCTCCTCACCGGAGGAGGCGGCCAGTTCGGTGAGCAGACCCCGCACGGTCATGTGGGGGTTGAGTGCTGAGCCGGGGTCCTGTCCGACGTAGGCGACGGCTGTGCGGCGCAGGGTGCGCAGTTCGGCGTCGGGCAGTTCGTGCGGGGTGTGGCCGAGGACGTCCAGGGTGCCGGAGACCCGGGCGCCGGCCGGGAGGTGTCCGGCGAGGGCACGCAGGAGGGTGGTCTTGCCGCTGCCGGAGGCGCCCATGAGGGCGGTGATCTGTCCGGCCTTGATCCGGACGGTGGTCGCTGGCAGCAGAAGGGTGTTACTGAGTCGTATCTCCAGGGCGGAGGCGGTGATGAGCGACTGTGCCGTGTCGTCCGGTGGGGTGGGTGCGCTCATGTGCGGGACGCCGCCTTCGTGGTGGTGTCGGGGGCCAGGGTGTGGGTGACCACGGAGACAGTGATGGCCACGGCGGCGATGGCGAGGCTGGGGGCAAGGACGGCCCAGGGGTTGAGGAGGATGCCGGGGGCGTTCTCGCGGATCATGAGGGACCAGTCTGAGGCGGGCGGCTGGGGGCCGATCTGGAGGAAGCCGGCCATGGAGATGACGTAGACGGCCTCGACGAACCGGAGGCCGAACAGGGTCAGGACGGTGGAGCGGAGGTTGGGCAGGATCTCGTGCAGGGCTGTGTAGCGGGTGGACTCGCCGCGGGCGAGGGCCGCTTCGGCATATCCGGCGGTGGCAAGAGGGGAGGCTGCCGCGGAGACGACGCGGATCGCGTACGGGGCGCCGAGGACGATGGCGGCGGCGATGACAGCCAGGCGTCCGCCGCCGGGCCAGGCGAGCGCGATCAGCATGATGCCGAGCAGAGGCGGCAGGAGGATCGCGATGTCGGCGCCGCGTTCGACGGCCCGGCCGAGGGCCGGACGCAGGACGGCGACGCAGCCGATGAGAGCGGCGGCCGCGGTCGTGACGGTGGCGACGAGCAGGGCGCCGGCGACGAGGAGACCGCCGCCGTGCAGGACGCGGCTGAGAACGTCGCGGCCGAGCTGATCCCCACCGAGGATCGCTCCCTCTCCCGGCGCGGCAAAGGGCGCGGTGACGGGGGTGTCGAGGGCATGCGGTGCGAGAAGCGGCCCGATCGCGGCCAGAAGCAGCGGCAGCGCGGCGAAGGCCATGAGCACGGTCGTCTTCGCCCGCCGTGCGGTTCGAGGGGCCGCGGGGAGGGTCGCGGTCATGCGCGGGCTCCGAGGGTGGCGTGGCGGATGAGGTCGGCGGCCAGGAGCACGAGGCTGATGACGGCGCCGGCACAGATGACGACTCCGGCGATGAGCGGGGTGTCGCGGGCGGCGACGGCGCTGGCGAGGACGGTGCCGATACCGGGGTAGTTGAAAAGGGTCTCGACGACGACGGCTCCGCCGAAGAGCATGCCGGTGGACGTGGCGATGCCGGTGGCGATGGCCGGGACCGCGCCGGGCAGTTGGTGGCGCAGCAGCACTCGGTGGAGGGGTACCCCATCGAGGTGGGCTGCTTCCACGTGGGGGGCGGCGGCCTGGTCGGCGAGGGCTCCGCGGACGACGCGGGTGTTCCAGCCGGTCTGTGGGATGAGCAGGGCCAGGACCGGCATGATCAGCATGGTCCACGACGTGGGGCGGCCGTCGCCGCCGGTCACGGTGACGGCCGGGAGCCAGCCCGTCCACAGCGACAGCACCAGGAGCAGGGCCGCGGAGACGACGAACTCCGGGACGGCGAAGGCGGCGGTGGACACGTGGGAGATGAGTCGGTCGGCCATGCGGCCGGGACGGGCGGCGGCCCGACAGCCCAGTGCGAGGGACGAGATGACGGTGAGCGCGAAGGCGGTGAGCGCGAGAAGGAGGGTGTTGGGCAGCGGGTCGGCGAGGAGGTCGGTGACCTTCTGCCCGCGTGCGGAGGTGCCCAGGTCCCCGGTGGGCAGGGCGGACATCCAGTCGGCGAACCGCTCCCACACCGGCCGGTCCAGGCCGAGCAGGTGGCGGCGCTCGGCGAGGTCGGCGGCGCTCTCGCCGCGCTCGGCCGCGGCGCCGGCGGCGTCGCCGGGCAGGGCCTCGACTGCGGCGAACACCAGGGCGAGCAGGACGACGAGCATCAGCGCGCGCCGCCCGACCGCCGCCGCGATCCGCCGGGGGAGGTACGTGGCACGGCGCGGCACGGTGGCCGACCCCGCTCCGGGGGCGGCCACCGCACCGGTCTTGGCCGATCGGCTCAACTCAGCCACACGCCTTCGAGCTGGACCCGGCCGTAGCCGGCGAGCCCGGGCAGGTTCTGAACCTTGGCGGCGGCGAGGTCGATGCCGTCGGCCATGCCCCACAGCAGGTAGCCCGAGCGGTCGTGCTCGATCTGCTGGAGCTCCTTCAGGGCTGCGGCACGTCGGCCGGCGTCGGCGGTGCCGATGACCTTGCGGTAGGAGGCGTCGAAGCCCGGGTCGTTCCAGCCGGCCTCGTTCTGTCCGGCCTCGCTGACCATGGTCTTGGACGCGAAGAAGACCACGGAGTCGTTGGTGCCCCAGTAGGTGGTGTAGAAGTCGCCGCTCTTCCAGGTCTTCTCCCAGAAGGCGCCGGACTCCTGCTTGACGACCTTGATCCTGATGCCGGCTTCGCGGGCCTGGTTGGCGAAGAGGGTGGCGGAGTCGGCGAGGCCGGAGATGTCCTCGGTGGTGACGAGTTCGTAGGTCTTCGACAGGTCGAAGCCCGCGTCGGCCAGGAGTTGCCCGGCCCTGGCCAGGTCGCGCTTGCGCTGGGGTATGTCCTTGGCGAAGGCGGGGTCGCCGGTGCCGAGGATGTCGTTGGCGACGGTGCCGTAACCGGACAGGACCTGCTTGACCATCGCGTCACGGTCGACGACCAGGCGCATCGCCTCGCGGACCCGCTCGTCGGCGAAGGGGCTGCCCTTGGCGGTCCGCATGACGATCGGCATCGCCATGTCGTCGGGGCGGCGCAGGACCTGGATGTCCTTGCGGGTCTCGGCGGTGCGGGCGGCGACGGCGCCGGCGTTGGAGGCGAGGTCGATCTGTCCGGCGAGGAGGGCGTTCGCCATCGCCTGTGGGGTCTCGAACATGGTGACCTCGATGGCGTCGAGGTGCACGGTGCCGCCGTGCCACGTGTCGTTTCGGACCAGGCGGGCGTTGCCACCGCGGAACCAGTCCAGTTTGAACGGGCCCGTTCCGGGAGCCTTGTCGAGCTCGGAGTCCTTGGTGCCCTTCTTCATGATGAAGGTCGCGAAGCGGGTCAGCACGGGGAATTCGGCGTTGGCGTAGTCGGAGACCAGCACAACGGTGTCGGTGCCTTCGGCCGTGATGTTCTTCGCCTGGATGCCGGGAAGGCGGGCCGCTCCCGAGGGGGTGTTGCGCAGCCGCTGGAGCGACCAGACGACATCCTCGGCGGTGACCGGGGTCCCGTCGTGGAACACGGCTCCCTCGGCGATCTTGAACTTCCAGGTCCTGAGGTCTGCCGAGGACTCCCACGAAGCGGCAAGTCGCGGTGCGGTGTTGGTCTTGTCGCCGGGGGCAGTCAGGGTGTCGAAGGCCAGGGCGAGCACGAGGTAGTCGCTTTCGTTGGCCTGGGTGCCGTGCGGGTCGCGGGTGATCGCGCCGGCCCGGCCGAGGGCGCCCACCCGCAGGGTGCCTCCGGAACGGGGCTCGGCACCGTCCGCGGTGGGCGACGAGGACCCCTTGGAGCTCTCGCCACCACCACCGCAGGCCGCGAGAAGTCCCGCCGCTCCGATGCCGGTGCCGGCCCACAGCATCTGTCGTCTGGTGACGCCCACGTCAGGTCCTCGTCTCAGGTCGTACTCGGGGGTTGCTTAGGCTCACCTAACCGAAGTCGGCCAACCTGCGCAACCACCTCCACCCTGTCCCGGAACCCGCCCACGAACAGCAGGAGCGGAGTAAATTCCCTGGTCAGAAGCATATTTGACGCATCATCAGAATGCGTCGAGGGTGGCGAAAATTCGACTACGTTGATGTAGACGAAGTTCTCGATTAGGGTTGCCTTACCTGTTCGGCGGGGCTACTTTCCTGCTGTCCGACAGAGCCCCGAGACGCGCTGTTCCGACCCCCCTCCCCGCGTTCTTCCCACCGCTTTCGAGCCGGTGCGGCACCGCCGCACGTCCGCGCTCAGCTCCGCCCTGCCCCGGAAGGTGCCACCGTGCCCACCTGCCCTGCCCCCGTGCGCCCTCTCGACGCCACCACCGCCTGCGAGCTGACCACCGCAGCCGCCAAGCTCCTCGCCGAACACGGCTCCGCGACCTCCCCCGAGCTACTGGCCGCCCTGCCCGAAGCCTGCGCCCGGCTCGGTGACACGGTCCGCCAGGCGCTGCGCCCGGTCGACACCGCCGACGGCCTGTTCGTCCTGCGCGGCCTGCACCTCGACGACACCGGACTCGCGCCCACACCCGGACACTGGTCCACCGTCGGGGACGCCGGCGCGGTCTGGGACGTCGTCCTCCTGCTCGTATCGGCCCTGATGGGCACCCCGATCGCCTGGGACGGCCAGCAGGACGGCCGCTTCGTCCACAACATCGTCCCCTCGCCCGGCCACGAGAACGAGCAGACCGGCGCCTCCAGCAACGTGCTCCTCACCCCGCACACCGAGGACGCCTTCCACCCCGGCCGCGCCCACCTACTGCTGCTGGCCTGCATGCGCAACCACGACCACATCGCCACCACCGCCGCCAGCATCCGCCTCACCGCGCTGACGGACGAGGACGTCGAGCAGCTCAAGCGCCCGGTCGTACCGATCCTGCCCGACGACGCCTACGAGCAGGCCCAGCGGTTCGCCGGCCGGCCCGCTCCCGTCCCCACCCTGTTCGACGGCGGCGACGGCCTCACCCTGCGCTTCGACCCGGCCTACACCCCGCTCGACGACGCCGACGAGGCCTGGCGGGCGGCGTACGGGCGGCTGGAGGACGAACTGGCCCGTGTCTCGGTCGCGGTGAGCCTGGAGCCCGGCGACGTCCTGGTCGTCGACAACGACGTCGTCGTCCACGGCCGCGTCCCCTTCAAGGCCCGCTACGACGGTACCGACCGCTGGCTCAAGCGCGCCTCGGTCCGCGTCGAAGGCCGCCCGACCCGCCCGCTCGCCGAGCACGACGAGCACGGCTACGGCCAGGCCGCCCTCACCGCTTGGACCGACTGACCCGCCGCACGCCGCTCCGCCGCAACTCCACCACTTCGAAAGGGCCCCTCATGGACCGGGACGACACCACCCTGCGCGTACTGTCCACCTCCGACCTCGCCGGCCTGGACATCACCCTCGCCGACGTCGTCGACACCGTCGAACAGGCCTGTCGCACCCTCGCCGCAGGTCGGTCCGACAACCCGCGCAAGCTCACCGTCAAGCCCGCGGACGGCCACTCCGTCTCCTACGCCATGCTCGGCCGCGACGGCGCCCGCGAGGTCGTCGCCGTCAAGACCTCCTACAAGCACGGCCTCGGCGAGAGCCGCGACAAGCAGCACTACTACACGACCCTGACCATCTACGACGACGTCACCGGCCTGCCCGTCGCGATGATGGACTGCTCCCGCATCGGGTCCCTGCGCACGCCGGCCGTCTCCGCGCTGCTGGCCCGCGAGTGCGCCGCTCCCGGCGCGACCACCGCGCTCGTGATCGGCACCGGCACCCAGGGCCGCCTCGCCCTGCCGTTTCTGCTGACCACCTTGCCCGGGCTGAAGCGGCTGATGCTGTCGGGCAGCCACCCGGACGGCTTGACCGCCGTCCGTGCCGAGCTCGCCCGCCATTTCCCCGACCGCGACATCGAACTCGTCACCGACCTCACCCGCGCCGCCCGCGAGGCCGACGTCATCGTCGCCACCGCCGGAGCCCACACCTCGGCCGCCATCGAGGCCGAGAACCTCAAGCCCGGCGCCACCGCTATCCTCGTCGGCCACGGACTGGCCCCTTCCGTCCTCCACCGCGCCGACCGGGTCATCGCCACCAGCGAGGCCCAGATGCACGTCACCGGCACCGACATGGCCGACGCCGAGGGCAACTTCCCGCCCGTCGACCTGGAGCTGCCCGTCATCGTCTCCGGCGTCTCCAAGGCCCGTACCGCCCCCCAGCAGCGGATCTTCGCCTACAACAGCGGCCTCGTCGTCACCGACATCGCCCTCGGCCACCGCTTCGCCCAGCTGGCCGCCGAGCAGAACCTCGGGACCGAGGTGGCCCTGTGGCGCTGACCCTCCCCGTCCACCCCGACCCCCTCGCCGACCGGCTCCACACCAGCGGTCTGCTCGCCGAACTCGCCCACGGTCTCGGGGGGCCGTTCCACTACCTCCTGCCACACCGCTTCGACGCCAACCTGACCGCCTTTCGCGCCGCCCTCACCGATTCCGGCGTCGACGGGCGGGTCTACTACGCCAAAAAGGCCAACAAGGCCGGTGTGTTCACCGAACGGTGCGCCGCCCTGGGCGCCGGAGTCGACGTCGCCTCCCTCGGCGAGCTGAGCGCCGCCCTCGGCCACGGAGTCCGCGGCGAAGACCTCGTCGTCACCGGCCCGGCCAAGAACACCGAACTCCTGCGCGTCGCCGCCCAGCAGGGCGCGCTGATCGCCATCGACGCCCTCGGTGAACTCGACCGCGTCCTCACCCCGCGCGGGCACCGGCCGGCCCGCGTGCTGCTGCGTGTGCACCCCCGCTCCCAACCGGGCAGCCGCTTCGGACTCGGCGAGGAAGACCTCGACAAGGCCGTCCGCACCTGTGCCGAGGCCGGCGACCGGGTCCGCATGGAGGGCTTCTCCTTCCACCTGTCCGGCTACGAACCCCAGCAGCGCACCGACCTCGCAGGCGACCTGGTCGAGCTCTGTCTCAAAGCCCGCGCCCTCGGTCTCCAGGCCGATCGGATCAGCATCGGCGGCGGCTTCGCCGTCGACTATGTCCCCGCCGGCCCGTGGCAGAACTTCCTCGACCGTCAGCACCCCGACGACTACCACGCCGGAAAAGCCTTCACGAAGAGCGACTTCTACCCGTACCACTCCCCTGTCTCCGGCGCCCACGCCCTGGCCGCCGTGCTGGCCGCTCGTCCCGCAGGCCGAAAGGAAAGCCTCGCCGCCCGCCTGCGGCAGGCGGGTGTGATGCTGCTGCTCGAACCCGGACGCGCGCTGCTGGACCGGGCCGGATCCTCCGTCTTCACCGTCCAGGGCATCAAGGACCGGGACGGGTACGGCGTCGTCACCGTCGACGGCACCAGCCTGAGCCTGTCCGAGCAGTGGTTCAACAGCGAATACCTCCCCGACCCGCTGCTCCTGCCCGCCCGGCCCCGGACCGCCGGCCCGGAGCCGTACCGGGCGTGTGTCGGCGGAGCCAGCTGCCTCGACTCCGACCTGCTGACCTGGCGAAAGCTCGCCTTCCCCGTACAGCCTCACGAAGGCGACCTGCTCGTCTACCCGAACACGGCCGGCTACCAGATGGACTCCAACGAGTCTCCCTTCCACGAGCTGCCGCTGCCGCCGAAGGTCGTCATCGACCACCCCCACGACGACACCCGCCCCCGCTGGCGCCTCGACCGCTGACACCACCACACCTCACCCCGGAGCCGCCCACCATGACCGACGCCCTCACCCGGCCACCCGTGGTCACCCGCATCACCGATCTCATCGGTCGCACCCCCCTGTTCGAGCTCGCCCGTGCGGACAACGGCGCCCGGCTTCTGCTGAAGCTGGAAATGTTCAACCCCACCGGCAGCGCCAAGATCCGCATGGCCCGCCAGATGATCGACGACGCCGAGCAGCGCGGTGACCTCCGCGACGGCGGCCACATCATCGAGTCCACCTCCGGCAACACCGGCCTCGGCCTCGCCGTCGTCGCCGCCGAACGCGGCTACCGCTTCACCGCCGTCGTCGACAACCACGCCGCCGCCGACAAGCTCCGCGGCATGAAGGCCATGGGCACCGAACTCGTCCACGTCGACACCGACGGAGACGAACTCCACACCGCCGCCCGCGAAGAACTCGCCGAGGACATGGCCCGCGGCAAGGACAACACCTTTTTCACCGAGCAGCACAACAACCCCGGCAACGCCGTCGGCTACTACGACGTCGGCCGCGAGATAGCGCAGGCTCTCGACAACCAGGTCGACGTCCTCATCGGCGCCGTCGGCACCGGCGGCGGCCTGTGCGGCACCGCCCGCGAACTGAAGAAGACCGTCCCCGGCCTGACCGTCATCGGCGTCGAGCCCAAGGGCTCCATCGCCTTCGGCCCGCCCGCCCACGACTACTACCAGTCCGGCACCGGCACCCCCGAAGGCGCCACCATCGGCCTGCTCGTCGACTACGACCTCATCGACGAAGGCACCAAGGCCGGCGACATCGAAGCCTTCGCCACCGCCCGTGCCGTCGCCCGCCACTGCGGCCTGCTCATCGGCGGATCCGCCGGCGGCGTCGTCCACGAAGCCCTGGCCCGCCTGCCCCACCTCGCGCCCGACAGCGTGATGGTCGCCTTCATCAACGACGGCGGCGAGAAGTACATGGACACCGTCTTCAACGACGACTGGATGTCCGCCCGTGCCCTGCTCGACCCCGCCGTCGAGGCCGAGGTCGAGGAGACCCTCACCAAGCTCCGCAGGGACTGACATCCATATGCAACAGCTCGCCACCCTCGTCCGTGACGGCAGGGCCTTGGCCGCCCTCGCGGTCCCGCTCACCCTCACCCAGCTCGCCCAGGTCGCGCTGACCACCACAGACACGATCATGATGGGCCTGCTCGGCACCACTGAGCTCGCCGCCGGCGGCCTCGCCATCGTCATCTTCAACCAGATCCGCACGATGGGCGTCGGCCTGATCACCTCCGTCGGCAACCAGATCGCCGCCGCTGCCGCCCGCGCCGAGAGGGCGGGCGCAGCCGGGACCGAGGACGAGGCGCAGGACGAAGTGCGCGGCATCGTCCGTGCCGGCCTGGCCGTCGCCACCCTCGCCGGCCTCGTCGGCGCCCTCATCATGATCGCGATCGGCCACCTGCTGAGCTGGCTCGGGCAGGACGCCGCCGTCGTCGGCCTGACCCGGACGATGATCTACGCGCTCGCCCCCGGACTGCTTCCCTGCCTGTGGTTCCAGGCGATACGCCAGTTCACCGTCGGCATGCGCCGCCCCCAGGCGCTGCTGCGGATCACCCTCGCCTCGATCGCCGTCAATGCCGCGCTGAACTGGATTCTCATCCACGGCACCTTCGGCCTGCCCCGCCTCGGGCTGACCGGCATCGGCATCACCACCTCCACCGTCCACCTGCTGTCCTGCATCGCCCTCTACCTCGCCGCCAAGAGGGACTCCGAACTCGCACCGTTCCTCACCCTCGACCCCCGCGCGGACACAGCCACCGTCAAGCGCCTGCTCGGCCTCGGCGTCCCCATCGCCGCCACCTACGGCTCCGAGGCCGGCTTCTTCTCCGTCACCGCCCTCATGGCCGGCTCCTTCGGCCCCGACGCGCTGGCCGCTCACACGGCGGTCAACCAACTCGTCTACATCGTCTTTCAGGTCGCCGTGGGCCTCTCCCACGCCGCGTCGATCAACGTCAGCCGCGAACTCGCCCTCGGCGACCACGACGCCGCCCGCCGCATCAAGAACACTGCCCTGGCCTGCGCCGCGGCAGTCATGACCCTCGTCGGCATCGTGTACCTCACGCTGCCCCGCCTCGTCCTGGCGCCCTTCCTCGACACCGGGTCCGGCCAAGCCCTCAGCATCGCCACACACCTGCTGATCGTCACCGCGTTCTTGCAGTTCTTCGACTGCACCCAGAACATCGGCGTCGGCCTCCTGCGCGGCCTCGACGACACCAGGAGCGGCTTCCGCATCACCCTCATCGGCTACTGGGCCATCGGCCTGCCCGCCACCTGGCTCCTGGCCTACGCCCTCGGCCTCGACACCCTTGGCATCTGGCTCGGCCTCCTCACCGGCCTCGCCACCACCGCCCTGCTCCTCCTCCGCCGCTACAACGCCGCTCTCACCGCAGCCGCCCGGACACAGCCCGCCCCAGCCACAGCCTGACCCCGGCCGCGTCCCTCCCCGCGGCGGGGACGCACAACGACGAAGGCCCCTCACCGACCGCATCGAACGGAACAGGAAGGGGCCTTCGCCACGACACTCACCCCGTGCCGGAACCCATCAGATCCTCCAGCGTGCCCCACAGCCCCGAACACCCCGACGACGTCCCAAGAAGCTGCCGCGACGCATACTCCACGTACTCGTGCAGCCCGTAGGCCAACCAGAGCGACCCGACCGCCACCGCCGCCACGAGCACCGCCATCGCCAGGGCACCCGCCCGGCGCACACCCCCCTGGGGCGCGACCGGTTCCGGCAGAAGCAACGCCTGCACCCGCTGGGGAACCGGCCCGCTCGTCGCCGACAGCAGCGGATAGCCGTCCGCCCGGGTCCCCGAGGGCCCCTTCAACGCCGCCCGCGCTATCGCGGCCGCAGCGGTCTTCCGGTTTCCGACGACGGCCGCAGCATCCTCATCGGCCCACCGCTCCAGGTGGAACCCCAGCGCACCGCGCAACCTCCCGATCGCGGGATGCACCATGGCCGCAAGGTCCACGGCGGCCGACAGCAGATGATGCCGACCGGCCAGGTGAGCGCGCTCATGAGCCACCAGCACATCGCGCTCGCCCGGCTTCAGCGCCCGCGCCATCCCGGCGGTCATCACCACCCGGCCCTCGCGGCCCCGGTACGCCGGCAGCGCGAACGCGTCCACATCCGCCCCAGGCACCAACAGAAGATCGCCGTCCGCGGTGCTCCCCTCAGTGGCCAGCCAGGCCCTCTTCAGCAACGAACGATGCCTGCCCCACTGCCGCACCAGCAGCACGAGCTGCGCCAGCATGGCCGCGCCCGCGGCGCCGGCGAACGGCACCGCAGCAGGCCACTCCGCCAGCACCCGGCTGACAGGCAAGTGCTCCAGCGAGGCCAGAAAGGGCACGTGGAACAGGCCGACCAGGGCCGAGATCGTGCCGCCGGCCAGCAGCAGAGCGGCAGCCGTCAACGACCAGCAGGCCCACCGAGGCGGCAGCACTGCGGCCAGGCGCCCGGCGACGGCCGCACCAGCCCAGGGAAGGGCCAGCAGCAACATCACCAGAACCAGGACGATCGTCATTCCGAATCATCCTCGGCTTCAAGCAGCAGACGACGCAGCGTCTCCTCGTCATCAGCAGAAAGCGACGACACGAACCGCTTCAACACCAGATCACGCTGGGGGTCGTTCTCCAGCTCCCGCCGCATTCGTCCGGCCGTCAGACCTGCTGAGTCATCCACCGGTGCGTACGCGAATCCGCGCTTGGCCGGAACCCTGCGCAAGGTGCCCTTCTCGAACAAGCGGCCCAGGATAGTGGCCGTCGTCGTCCTGGCCAGCCCCCGGTCGAGTGCGGCGTTCACTTCCTGGGCAGTCATCGGGCTCCCCGACTCCCACAACACAGCCAGCACCTCGGCCACGAGCTCGCCATGAGGACGTCTCTCATCCCCGCCCTTGTCGGCCATGTCCACTCCAACCTCATGCTGCCCGGTGCGCGGGTGCCGCGACTGCCGCCCACCGTGAAAACCCGGCCCGTCCGTACCCAGGTATGAAATCACGGGGCAGCGGATCGGGTACGTGACCGGATACGCCCCGGACGCCCACCTCGATCACCCCTTGACCTGTGTCCCGTTCGCCCGTTCGCATTGACTCCGCATCAGGAAAACGAGACCGGAGACCGGAAACAAGCAGACGAGTCAAGCCGCTGTCGAACTGCAACCCGAGTCGTGAGCAACCGAGTTGGGGATCCGATGCCAGTGGTGCTGCCTAGCGTGGACGGGCGCCGGGGTCTGCCGGCCCTGCTCTCCACCGTGAGGACCCTGCACCATGCCCCGCGTCCGTGCGCACCGCCGCGCGGACGGCACCGGCATCCGCAGCCACCACTGGGTTCTACCGCAGGTCAGGCCCCCTTCGAGACCGGCTCCAGAATCGCCACACACTCCACATGATGCGTCATAGGAAACAGATCGAACGCCCGCAGCGTCCGCACCCGGTACCCGCCCTCCCGGAAGTACGCCAGGTCCCGTGCCAGGGCCGCCGGGTCGCAGGCCACGTAGGCGATCCTGCGGGCGCCCAGGCCCGACAGGTGCTTGACGACCTGCTTGCCGGCGCCCGCGCGTGGCGGGTCCAGGACGATCAGGTCGCATTCCGTGATGCCCGTGCGGGGCAGGACCTGGTCGACCTTGCCGTGTTCGATGCGGACCCGGTCCAGGTCCTTCAGGTTGTGGCGGGCGTCCTCGACCGCGCGCTTGCCGGACTCGATGCCGAGGACCGCGCCCTTCTCGCCGAGGCGCTGGCCGATGGCGCCGGCGAAGAGGCCGACGCCGCAGTAGAGGTCGAGGGCCGTGTCGTTCTTGCGGGGCAGCAGGCCCTGCATGACCGCGCGGACCAGGGTGTTGGCCGCCTGCGGGTGGACCTGCCAGAAGCCGCCGGAGCCGACGCGGTACGTGCGGTCGTCGGCGCGTTCGCGGACGAAGGCGCGGCCGTGGACGCGGTGGACGCCGCCGTCCTTCTCGTCGACGCGCAGCACGGAGACCGGCTTGTCCAGCTCGACCAGGGGGAGGCGGCCGCCGGGCTTCGGGGTGAGGATGACCTGGCGGTCGTTCGAGCCGGTGGCGGTGATCGCCTCCACCGCGGCGATCTGCGGCCATTCGCGCTTCTCGACGCCGAGTTCGGAGACCCCGGGCGCGGCGATCAGGCAGTGGTCGACCGGCTGGACGTCGTGCGAGCGGTGCTTGCGCAGGCCCACGCGGCCCTCGGCGTCGATGGCGTACTGGACGCGCGTGCGCCAGGCCGGCACCTCGCCCGCGGGCAGCTTGTCGCCCTCGGCCGGCATCACCGTGCCGTCCCAGCCCGCCTCCTCGGGGGTCAGGCCCGCCAGGCGCCGGAGCTGCTCGGCGATCACCTCGCCCTTCAGGCGGCGCTGCGCGCCCGGCTTCGCGTGCTGCCAGTCGCAGCCGCCGCACTTGCCGGGGCCCGCGTAGGGGCAGGGCGCCTCGACCCGGTCCTTGGACGGTTCGAGGATGCGTACCGCGTCGGCCCGCAGGAAGCGCGAGTCCGTGTCGCCGTCCGTCACCTTGGCGATGATCTTCTCGCCGGGGAGCGTGTGGCGGACGAAGAGCACCTGGTTCTCGGCGGTGCGGGCGATGCAGTGGCCGCCGTGTGCGACGGGCCCGACCTCGACCTCGTACTCCTCCCCGACCAGCGACGACGTGGGTTCGTTCTGCATGAGGGGAGGCTCCAGGGAGAAGGGGGCAAACGGTCGGGCCCGCGGCCGGACGACAGCCCACCAGTCTACGCGGGCGGGCTCGGGGTACTGACCACGACCGGTCTCACCCCTTGCGGTTCGGATCCTTGTGCCCCCGCTCCACCGGCCCCCGCCGCACCGAACCCGGAGCGCTCCAGTCCGCGCGCCTGCGGGCCCGCTGCTTCGCCGCCTCCGAGGACTGGAGCTGGTACGGGACCGAGGTCACCATGACCCCCGGTGTGAAGAGCAGCCGGCCCTTCAGGCGCAGGGCGCTCTGGTTGTGCAGCAGGTGCTCGTACCAGTGCCCGACCACGTACTCGGGGATGTAGACGCTGATCACGTCGCGCGGGCTCTGGCGGCGCAGGCCCTTGACGTACTCGATGACCGGGCGCGTCACCTCGCGGTAGGGCGAGTCGAGGATCTTGAGGGGGACGTTGATGGCGCGCCGCTCCCAGTCCTCGCGCAGTGCCTTCGTCTCCGCCGGGTCGACGCTGATGGAGAGCGCCTCCAGCCGGTCGGCGCGGACCAGCTGGGCGTAGGCGAGGGCGCGCAGCGTGGGGCGGTGGAGCTTGGAGACGAGGACGATGGCGTGGACGCGGGAGGGGCGCACGCTCTCGTCGGCGGGGGTCTCGTCGGCGGCGATCTCGGCGGCGACCCGGTCGTAGTGCTTCCGGATCGCGGTCATCGTGCCGTAGAAGATGACCATGCCGAGCAGGGCCACCCACGCGCCGTGGGTGAACTTGGTGGCGAGGACGATCACCAGGACGACGCCGCAGAAGAAGGCGCCGAAGGCGTTGATGGCGCGGGAGCGGACCATGTGGCGGCGCCTGGCCTGGTCCCGTTCGTCGGCCAGCAGGCGGTTCCAGTGCCGCACCATGCCGGTCTGGCTGAGGGTGAAGGAGACGAACACCCCGACGATGTAGAGCTGGATCAGGTGCGTGGTGTCGGCGCCGTAGATCCAGACGAGCAGGATCGCGGCGCCCGCCAGCAGCACGATGCCGTTGGAGAAGGCGAGGCGGTCGCCGCGGGTGTGGAGCTGGCGCGGCAGGTAGCGGTCCTGGGCCAGGATCGAGCCGAGCAGTGGGAAGCCGTTGTACGCGGTGTTCGCGGCGAGGAAGAGGACCAGCGCGGTGGCGGTCGCGAGGACCATGAAGAGGAAGGAGCCGTGGCCGAAGACCGCCTCGGCGACCTGGGCGATGACCGGGTCCTGGGTGAAGTCCGCGCCGACCGGGACGCCGTCGCGGATCAGGTCGACGGCGGGGTTCTCGGCCATCTTGACGTCGGTGACCAGGGCCAGGCCGATGATGCCGCAGAACATGGTGACGGCGAGCAGGCCCATCAGGGCGAGGGTCGTCGCGGCGTTCCGGCTCTTCGGCTTCCGGAACGCGGGCACCCCGTTGCTGATCGCCTCGACGCCGGTGAGGGCGGCGCAGCCGGAGGAGAAGGCCCGCAGGAGCAGGAAGACCAGCGCGAATCCGGCCAGTCCCTCGTGTTCGGGCTTGATCTCGAAGTCGGAGGTGGGGGCGTGCATCGTGTCGCCGAGGACCAGTCCGCGGAAGGCGCCCCACAGGATCATCAGCAAGACGCCGGCCACGAAGAGATAGGTGGGGATGGCGAAGAGCTTTCCGGACTCCTTCACTCCGCGCAGGTTCATCAGAGTCAGAAGGACGATGGCGCCGATGGCGCAGAGCGTCTTGTGCTCGATGACGAACGGGATCGCGGAGCCGAGGTTCTCGACGCCCGAGGAGATCGACACGGCGACGGTGAGGACGTAGTCGACGAGGAGGGCGCTGGCGACGGTCAGTCCGGCCTTCGGGCCGAGGTTGGTGGTGGCGACCTCGTAGTCGCCGCCGCCGCTCGGGTAGGCGCGGACGTTCTGCCGGTAGGAGGCGACGACCGTGAACATGAGGACGACGACCGCGGCGGCGATCCAGGGGCTGAAGTGGTACGCCGACACGCCCGCGATGGACAGTACGAGGAGGACTTCTCCGGGTGCGTACGCCACCGAGGACAACGGGTCGGACGCGAAGATGGGCAGCGCGATGCGCTTGGGGAGCAGGGTCTCCCCGAGCTTGTCGCTGCGCAGCGCCCGGCCGATCAGGATCCGTTTGGGCAGGTCGGTCAGTTTGGACACGCTGAGGATCGTAAGCGGAGCCCGTGGCCGGAAAGGACGCCCTTTCGACGTGGCCCCGCAATCTCCTGCGGTCGGAGGAGAACGCCGCTCGATTCTTTAACGCAATCCTTGCGCCGGTTCTCGCTGTTTTGCTTTTCCTTTACTGGAGTGCGTGAGGATGCGGGCACTCGGATGAGGGAGTGACTTCCCCGGCGCTTAAGCTCGTCCTCGGGCCACACCGCGGGTGTGTGCCCCGTTGTTTGCCCAGCAAGCCGAGAGAGAAGTGTGAGCAGCGTGTTTTCGCAGGTCAGCCGGATGACCAGGACGGCGGGGTAGGCGCACAGTGCACATCGTCATCATGGGCTGCGGGCGCGTCGGTGCCGCTCTCGCACAGACCCTGGAACAGCAGGGGCACACCGTCGCGGTGATCGACCAGGACCCGACGGCGTTCCGTCGTCTCGGGTCCGGATTCGGCGGTCGCCGGGTCACCGGGGTCGGTTTCGACCAGGACACCCTCCGCGAGGCGGGCATCGAGGACGCCGGGGCGTTCGCCGCGGTCAGCAGCGGCGACAACTCCAACATCATCGCGGCCCGGGTGGCCCGCGAGATGTTCTCCATCGAGAACGTCGCGGCGCGGATCTACGACCCCAAACGCGCCGAGGTCTACCAGCGCCTCGGCATCCCCACCGTGGCGACGGTGCGCTGGACGGCGGACCAGATGCTGCGGCGGCTGCTGCCGTCGGGCGCGGAACCGCTGTGGCGCGATCCGAGCGGAGGCGTGCAGCTCGCCGAGGTGCACACGACGCCGTCCTGGATCGGCCACAAGATCAGCACGCTCCAGGAGGAGACGGGGGTCCGGGTGGCCTTCCTCACCCGGTTGGGCGAGGCCATACTGCCGACCTCGCAGACCGTTCTCCAGGAAGGCGACCTGGTCCACGTGATGATGCGTACGGACGAGATCGCCCAGGTCGAAGAGGCCTTCGCCCAGGGTCCCGAGGAGGACGGTCACTGATGCGTGTGTCGATTGCCGGGGCGGGCGCGGTGGGTCGTTCCATCGCCGCCGAGCTGCTGGAGAACGGGCACGAGGTGCTGCTGATCGACAAGGCGCCGACCGCCATTTCGGTGGAGCGGGTCCCGATGGCCGAGTGGCTGCTCGCGGACGCCTGCGAGATCACGTCGCTGGACGAGGCGGCGTTGCAGCGGTGCAACGTGGTGATCGCCGCGACCGGGGACGACAAGGTGAACCTGGTCGTCTCGCTGCTCGCCAAGACCGAGTACGGCGTGCCGCGCGTGGTGGCCCGGGTGAACAACCCGAAGAACGAGTGGCTGTTCAACGAGTCCTGGGGCGTGGACGTCGCCGTCTCGACGCCGCGTCTGATGTCGGCCCTGGTCGAGGAGGCGGTGAGCGTCGGCGATCTGGTCCGGCTGCTGCGCTTCAGCCACGGCGACGCCAACCTGGTGGAGCTGACCCTGCCGCCGGAGTCGGCGCTGGCCGGCATCCGCGTCGGGGACGTGGCCTGGCCCACGGACACCTCGCTGGTGACGATCATCCGGGGTACGCGGGTGCTGACGCCGAGCCCCGAGGAGTCCCTGGAGGCCGGGGACGAGCTGCTGTTCGTGGCCGCCCAGGCGCGCGAGGAGCAGTTGGAGGACCTGCTGTCGGTACGGCGGAGTCCTGAGGACGGCTGATCTCGCGCAGAACGACGGAAGGGGCCCGGGACCGCTGAGCGGTTCCGGGCCCCTTCCGTGCGGTGTGCGGGTCAGGCCTCCGGGTCGCGGGGGGCGGCAGCCGCGGCCTTGCGCTCCTTCTCCGCCTGTTCCTCGGCCTCCATCTCGGCGAAGACGTTGATCGGCGGCGGCGCCTTCGCGAGGAAGATCCAGGTCAGGTAGACCGCGAGCAGGAACGGCGGGATCTTCAGCGCGATGAGCACCCAGCCGAACTGGGTGGTGTCGGCCCACCAGTAGAGCGGGAAGAGGATCGCGCACTTGGCCAGCAGGATGAGGCCCCAGGCGTAACTGGCCTTGGTGTACGCCTTTTTACGGCCCGGGTTACGGGTCCGCCAGGAGAGGTTCTCCTTGAAGACCGGGCCGAGGATCAGGCCGATCAGCGGCACCCCCGCGGCCGCGCTGGCGAGGTAGGCGATCGACAGGCCCAGCGTGTAGAGCATGCCCGGCAGGTAGAAGTCCTTGGCCTCGCCCGTCATCTTCGCGAAGAAGATACCGAAGGCCACCCCGAAGACGCCGCTGAAGGCGTGCTTGACGGTGTCCCGGCGGATCAGCCGGACGACGACGAGGGCCAGGGACACCGCCAGGGCCGCGATGGCCGAGGCGTTCAGATTCTTGTTGATGGTGAAGATCGTGACGAAGAGCAGCCCGGGGAGGACTGTCTCCACCATGCCGCGCACACCGCCGAAGGCCTCGAAGAGGGCGGCCTCGGTGACGGCCTTCGACTCGGCGTCCTGCTGGGCCGCATGCCTCCCGCCGGTGCGCTGCGGGTCGGTGCGGTGGGGCTGGTCCGTGTCGGACGTCGGCTTGTCGAGAGACGTCACCGGCTACTCCTTGCCGAGCGGTCGGAGTTCGTATGTGGGGTTGAACAGCACCCGGCGGCCGTGGCTCATGGCGACCCGCCCCGAGGCGATGATCCTGCGGCCGGGCTCTATGCCGACGATGGAGCGACGGCCGAGCCAGACCACGTCCAGCGGCTCGGTGCCGTCGAAGAGCTCCGCCTCCAGGGCGGGCACTCCGGCCCGCGGGCGGAGGGTGACGGTCCGCAACGTACCAGCCACCTTCACGATCTGCCGGTCGGAGCACTCGGAGATCCGGGTGCACCCGGTGGCCTGCGCGTCCTCCCGCAGCTCCTGGGACTCCAGGTCCTCCTGGGAGCTGGAGAGCCGGTCGAGCATACGGCGGAAGCGCCCGGAAGGCTTCGCCGCCTTCCCGGCCTTCCCGGCTTTCTCGGATCGGGGAACAGCACTCATACCCGAAGGGTACCGGTCCTGCGCGCGGCACACGCAGGTCCGCGATGATCACTCGAAAGGGTGAGCAGGTACGGGGTCATCCTCGCTCGAACCGGTACCCCATGCCCGGTTCGGTGACGAAGTGGCGGGGGTGCGAGGGGTCCGCCTCCAGCTTGCGGCGCAGCTGGGCCATGTAGACGCGCAGATAGTTGGTCTCGGTGCCGTAGGAGGGGCCCCAGACCTCCTGGAGGAGCTGTTTCTGGCCGACCAGGCGGCCGGCGTTGCGGACGAGGACCTCCAGCAGGTGCCATTCGGTGGGGGTGAGGCGTACGTCGCGGCCGGCGCGGTGCACCTTCTTCGCCGCCAGGTCGACGGTGAACCCGGCGGTCTCGACGACGGCGACGTCCTCGGTGCCGCCGTCCTGGCCGACGGGTTCGGCCCGGCGGACCGAGGCGCGCAGCCGGGCCAGCAGCTCGTCCATGCCGAACGGTTTGGTGACGTAGTCGTCGGCCCCGGCGTCCAGCGCCTCCACCTTCTCGTCGGAGGTCTGGCGCGCGGAGAGGACGAGGATCGGGACCCGGGTCCAGCCGCGCAGGCCCCTGATCACCTCGACCCCGTCCATGTCGGGCAGCCCGAGGTCGAGGAGGACGATGTCGGGGTGGCGGGCGGCGGCGAGCTGGAGGGCGGTCGCCCCGTCGGGCGCGGCGTCGACCTCGTACTGGCGGGCCTTCAGGTTGATCACGAGGGCGCGGACGATCTGCGGCTCGTCGTCGACCACAAGCACCCTGGTCATCGCGGACCTGCCTTTCTGCTGAACGGGCTGTACGGGGAGGGGGTGGGGAGTACGTCGGGGCGGGCGGGGTACGCCCGGGGACTGGTCACGAGGTGACCTGGGCGGGCAGCTCGGGGCCGGCCCGGTCCCCACCCGGCGCCGCGGCCAGCGTCAGGACCATGGTGAGCCCGCCGCCCGGGGTGTCCTCGGCGTCCAGCGTGCCGCCCATGGCCTCGGCGAAGCCCCGGGAGACGGCGAGGCCGAGCCCCACTCCGGCGCCGCGCGGGGCGTCCCCGTACCGCTGGAAGGGCTCGAAGATGCGTTCCTTGGCATCGTCGGGGACGCCCCGGCCCCGGTCCACCACCCGCAGCTCGACCCGGCCGCCGAGTGCGCTGGCGGCCACGGCGACGGGCTCCCGGCCCGGGTGGTACTTGACGGCGTTCTCGACGATGTTGGCGACGACCCGCTCCAGGAGCCCGGGGTCGACGGCGACCATCGGCAGCGTCTCGGGGATGTCGAGGTCGACGCTGCCCTCCGGGACGCCGCCGAGCGCCATGGGGACCACCTCGTCGAGGTCGATCTCGCGGATCAGGGGGGTCACGGTGCCGGTCTGGAGGCGGGACATGTCCAGCAGGTTGCCGACGAGGTGGTCCAGCCGGTCGGCGCCGTCCTCGATGCCTTCCAGCAGCTCCGCCTCGTCCTCGTCGGACCAGGCGACGTCGTCGGAGCGCAGCGAGCTGACGGCGGCCTTGATGGCGGCGAGCGGGGTGCGCAGGTCGTGGCTGACGGCGGCGAGCAGGGCGGTCCTGATCCGGTTGCCCTCGGCGAGTCTGCGGGCCTGCTCGGCCTCCCCGACCAGGCGCTGGCGGTCCAGGACGACGGCGGCCTGGGCGGCGAACGCGCCGAGCACCCGGCGGTCCTCGGCGGGGAGCACCCGGCCGGAGAGCGCGAGGGCCAGGTTGTCGCCGACCGGCATGTCCACATCCGCGTCGTCGGGGCGGGTGACCGGGGCCGGTCCGACGGATCCGGCGCAGGTCCACGGCTCCACGTCGCTGCTGCGCTCCAGCAGGGCGACGGACTCCATGGCGAAGGTCTCGCGGACCCGCTCCAGCAGGGCGTCCAGGGCGGTCTCGCCGCGCAGCACGCTGCCGGCGAGGAAGGAGAGGATCTCCGACTCGGCGCGCAGCCGGGCGGCCTGGTGGGTGCGCCGGGCCGCGAGGTCGACCACGGAGGAGACCGCCACCGCCACCGCGAAGAAGACCACGATGGCGACGAGGTTCTCCGGGTCCTGGACGGTCAGGGTGCGGGTCGGCGGGGTGAACCAGTAGTTCAGCAGCAGGCAGCCGACGGCCGCCGAGGCCAGCGCGGGTCTCAGCCCGCCGAGCAGGGCGGCGGCCACCGTCAGGAAGAGGAAGAGCAGGACGTCGTTGGCGAGGCCGGGGGCGTCCTCCATGAAGCGCAGGACCACCGCGAGCAGGAGGGGTCCTGCGACGCCGACGAGCCAGCCCCAGATGATCCGGGCGCGGCCGAGCCGGGCGCCGCGGGCGATGGGCAGGCCACGCCCCTTGGCGACCTCCTCGTGGGTGACGATGTGGACGTCGAGGTCGGGTCCGGACTCGCGGGCGACGGTCGCGCCGACCCCGGGGCCGTAGATGTACTGCCAGGCCTTGCGGCGGCTGGAGCCCAGCACGATCTGGGTGGCGTTGACGCCGCGGGCGAACTCCAGCAGGGCGGCCGGTATGTCGTCGCCGATGACGTGGTGGAAGGTGCCGCCGAGGTCCTCGACCAGGGTCCGCTGGACGGTCAGCTCCTTCGGGGAGGCGGAGGTCAGGCCGTCGCTGCGGGCGATGTAGACGGCGAGGATCTCGCTGCCGGAGCCCTTGGCGGCCATCCGGGAGGCACGGCGGATGAGGGTGCGGCCCTCGGGCCCGCCGGTCAGCCCGACGACGATGCGTTCGCGGGCCTGCCAGGTGGTACGGATGTTGTGCTCGCCCCGGTACTGCTGGAGGTACTCGTCGACCCGGTCGGCGGTCCACAGCAGGGCCAGCTCGCGCAGGGCGGTGAGGTTGCCGGGGCGGAAGTAGTTCGAGAGGGCGGCGTCCATCCGGTCGGGCTGGTAGATGTTGCCGTGCGCCATCCGGCGGCGCAGCGCCTGGGGCGACATGTCGACCAGCTCGATCTGGTCGGCCCGGCGGACCACCTCGTCGGGGACGGTCTCGCGCTGCCGGACGCCGGTGATCGACTCGACGACGTCGCCGAGCGACTCCAGGTGCTGGATGTTGACCGTGGATATGACGTCGATCCCGGCCTTGAGCAGCTCTTCGACGTCCTGCCAGCGCTTGGCGTTGCGGGAGCCGGGGACGTTGGTGTGGGCCAGTTCGTCGACCAGGGCCACGGCCGGGGCGCGCTCCAGGACGGCGTCCACGTCCATCTCGGTCAGCGCGGCGCCCCGGTAGCTGATCTCGCTGCGGCGGACCTGCTCAAGACCGTGCAGCAGCACCTCGGTGCGCGGCCGGGCGTGGTGCTCCACGAAGGCCACCACGCAGTCGGTGCCGCGCTCGACCCTGCGGTGCGCCTCGGAGAGCATCGCGTACGTCTTGCCGACGCCCGGTGCCGCGCCCAGGTAGATCCGGAGTATGCCGCGTCCCATGGCCCCATTGTCTTCTTCCGTCCGGCCCTGTCGTACGGAGGGCCGGTGGCGCGCCCGGTGCGGCTGCCTCCCTCGACGCTACTCCGCCGTCGGCTGTGGTCCGGTCCCGGCCGTGCAGGTGAGAGGCGTATTGACGGAACTCTGATGCCCGTCGGGAGGGCCGGGAGGGCGGGGCCGGGGCCTCAGGCCTGTTCGACGATATGGCCGTCGCTCAGCTCCAGGACCCGGTCGGCGAGGCCCAGCAGCTGGGGGTCGTGGGTGGCGACGAGGGCGGTGACGTTCTCGCTGCGGACGACCGCGCGGAGCAGTTCCATCACGGCGAGCCCGGTCTCGGCGTCGAGCTGCCCGGTGGGCTCGTCGGCGATCAGGAGGGCGGGGCGGTTGGCCAGCGCGCGGGCGATGGCGACGCGCTGCTGCTGGCCTCCGGAGAGCTCACCGGGACGCTGCTCGGCGTGGTCGGCGAGGCCGACGAGGGAGAGCAGCAGGGCGACCCGCTCGTCTCGCTCCGCCGGATCGGCCCTGCGCAGCCGCAGCGGTACGCCGACGTTCTCGGCGGCGGTCAGGATCGGGATGAGGCCGAAGGACTGGAAGATGAAGCCGACCCGGTCCCGGCGCAGCTCCAGCAGCCCCTTCTCGCCGAGGTCCGCCAGCTCGGTGCCGTCGACGGTGATCCGGCCGCCGTCGGGGGTGTCCAGGCCGCCGACCAGGTTGAGCAGGGTGGTCTTGCCGGAGCCGGAGCGGCCCTTGAGCGCGACCAGCTCGCCGCGCGGGATCTCGAAGGAGACGCCGCGCAGGGCGTGCACGGCCGCCGCTCCGCTCCCGTACGAGCGGTGCAGGTCCTCGACCGTGACCATGGCGCTGCGGGCCGGGTCCTCGGCGAGGGCCGTGCCGGACTGCCCGCTGGTGCTCTCGGTCATGCTGCTCCCCCGTCGTACGTACATGGCCCGCGTCGTCGCCCGCCAAGTATGTGTGTACGGCACACGGCCGGGCAATGGCCGGGGCCTGTGCGTACACAGGCCGGTGGGCCGCACCCGGGAAGGGGTGCGGCCCACCGGCCGTCGCTGTGGAGTACCGAGAGGTGCCTAGCGGACCTCGGTGATCTCGGGGCCGCGCTGGAGCTGGCCCATGCCGCCGGAGAACCGGGAGCTCTCCTGGTCCTCCTGCTGCACGCCCTCGGGAACCATCTGGGCGTCGTTGGGGAGCTTGAGGACGATCGGGTCGCGCGGGGCCATCGGGCCGTCGCCGCGGACGACCACGGTGTCCCGGAAGATCGTCTCCAGCAGCCCGGCGGCCTCCGGCTGGACCGCGCCCTGGCCGGAGATCACGCCGCGCAGGAACCAGCGGGGACCGTCGACGCCGACGAAGCGCACGAGCTGCACACCGCCCGTGCCGTCCGGGAGCTGTACGGGGACCTGCGCTCGCAGCTCCCAGCCCAGCGGGCCCTCGACCTCGTCGATGATGCCGCCCTGCTGGGTGATGCCCGAGGCGATCTCCTCGCGGACCTCGCCCCAGATGCCCTCCTTCTTGGGGGCGGCGAAGGCCTGGAGCTGGACCGCGCTGTCGCGCAGCACCACGGTGGCGGCGACGATCGCGTCCCCGGCCACCTCGACGCGCAGTTCCATGCCCTCGACCCCGGGGACGAAGATGCCGCCCAGGTCGACCCGGCCCTCGCCGGGCTGGGAGACCTCGGAGCTGTCCCAGGGTCCGTCCGGCCGGGGGGCCGGCGGAAGATTCACCCGACGCGTGCCGGTGTCGGCCCCGTCGGATGCGCCTGACTCGTCGGCGACCTGCTCGGCCTCGCGCACCTCGTCCGCCGCGTCCTCGGCGGAACCACTCTTCTTGCGACGTCCGAACACGTCACTGTCCTTCCCGGTCGGATACGACCGAAGCGTAGCTGTTCCCACCGTGGGTGATCTGGCCCTCGGCGCCGTCCACCGACGCATGGCCGCCGGTGGACCCGAAGCCCCCTTCGGCCCGCGCCGAGCCGGGAAGTTCCGCCACCTCGTGGAAGCGCACCTTCTCGACCTGCTGGACAACCAGTTGGGCAATCCGGTCGAACCGTTCGAATCGCACGCTCTCGCGTGGATCGAGGTTGACCACGATCACCTTGATCTCCCCACGGTACCCGGCATCAACCGTCCCTGGGGCATTCACGAGGGCCACTCCGCAGCGGGCTGCGAGGCCGGAGCGCGGGTGCACGAACGCGGCGTACCCGTCGGGCAGGGCGATCGAGACCCCGGTGGGTAGCACCACGCGCTCGCCGGGGGCGAGTTCGGCGGCCTCGGTGGTCACCAGGTCGGCCCCGGCGTCGCCCGGGTGTCCGTACGCCGGAATCGGCACATCCGGGTCGGTCAGGCGGATCAGTACGTCGACGGGGCTACGGGTCACGGGTTCACCTCGAAGGCGCGGGCGCGCCTGACCTGGTCGGGGTCGGACATGGCTGCCTGGATCTCGGCGGGCCGGCCGTTGTCGATGAAGTGGTCGACCTTGACCTCGATGAAGAGGGCGTCGGCACGGACCGCGACGGGGCCCTCGGGGCCGCCGATCCGGCCGGTGGCGGTGGAGTAGATCTTCCGCCCGTGCACGGCGGTGATCCGGGCGTCGAGGTGCAGCACGGTGTCCACGGGGACCGGGCGGACGAAGTCGGTCTCCAGCCGTCCGGTCACCGCGATCGTGCGCAGCAGCCAGTTCAGCGAGCCGAGGGTCTCGTCCAGCGCCGTGGCGAGCACGCCGCCGTGGGCCAGGCCGGGGGCGCCCTGGTGGGCGGGCTGCACGGTGAACTCGGCGGTGACGCTCACGCCTTCACCGGCCCGCGCCATCAGGTGCAGTCCGTGCGGCTGTCCCCCACCGCAGCCGAAGCAGTGTTCGTAGTGCGCCCCGAGGAGCTCGCCTGGGGCGGGCGCGTCGGGGTGCCGGACCGGCGCGACGGCGTCGGCCGGGGGTGTCAGAGCTGCTGATGTTCCACTCACAGGCGCAGACCTTACCCGCGCGGCGGTGCGGCGGTCGCGCCGTGCCAAGCTTGGTGGCATGCAGCCTTCCGTACCGCCCTTCGACGAACGTCTCACCGCGCCCCGTTCCTGGTGGTTCATCGCCTTCGGGGTCGGTATCGCCTGCGCTCTGATGCTGCTGCCGCTGGGCACCCTGCCGATGCTCGCGGGGCTGGTGGGCGGGACGGCCGCGGCGGCCCTCGTGGTGAGCGGTTACGGCTCCGCCCGGATCCGGGTGGTGGCGGGGTCCCTGGTCGCCGGTGACGCCCGGATCCCGCTGTCGGCGCTCGGCGAGCCCGAGGTGCTGGACGCGGAGGAGGCGCGGGCCTGGCGCACGCACAAGGCGGACGCCCGCGCGTTCATGCTGCTGCGCGGCTATGTGGAGACGGCGGTGCGGGTGGAGGTCACGGACCCGGAGGACCCGACTCCGTACGTCTATCTCTCCACCCGGGACCCGCGGGGCCTGGCGGCGGCGCTGAGCGGCGCCACGGCCGTCTGAGCCGTTCGCCGGACCGGGCGAAGACCCCTCAGCCCTCGATCTCCTTGGGCAGCTCGGCCGGGTTCAGCGGCTGCTCCAGCGGGGGCAGCGCGGGCAGCCGGTCCCAGGGGATCTGCTCCTTGCGCAGGTCGTTCCTGACCCGGTCGGCGAGCTTGCGGGTGTCGCGGCGGTTCATCGTGGCGCCGACGGCGGCGCCGATCATGAACGGGATCAGGTTGGGCAGATTACGCGCCATGCGCTTCATGATCTGCTGGCGCAGCTCGCGCTTCATCTGGCCGCCGAGGGCGGCGTTGAGCGTGGTGGGCCGGGTGACGTCGATGCCGCGCTCCTCGGTCCACGAGGTCAAATACGCGGTGCTGCGCTGGCCGAGATTGCCCGGGGGGCGGAGGCCGTAGACCTCGTGGAGCTCGGCGACGAGCTTCATCTCGATCGCGGCGACGCCGGTCACCTCCGCCGCCAGCTCGGCGAGCATGGCGGGCGGTACGGGCATCATCGCGGCGGCCCCGATGCCGGCGCCGACGGTCGCGGTGCCCCGGCAGGCTCCCGTGACCAGCTTGTCGGCCAGTTCCTCGGGCCCGAGCCCGGGGAACTGTCCGCGCAGGGTGGCGAGGTCGCGCACCGGCACGCGCGGAGCCGTGTCGATGATGCGGTCGGCCAGCTGTGCGGCCAGTGCCTTCGCGCTCTCCCCGCTTTTGCGGACGCCCCGTTTCACTGCGTGCAGGCGGCCCCCGGTCGTGGGCTCCGCCCGGTCCTGCTGTTCCTGCTCGTGCTGCTGCGCGGCCAGGTCCGGCGGTGCTGCCGCCCGGGCCACTTCGAGCGAGGCCGAACGGCCTCGCTCGTCGTCGGAACCGCCGGAGTGGTCCGGCGGGGCGGCGGACCGCTCGGCAGACGCGTGACCGCCTTCTGCCGGGCCTGTGCCGCCGGTACCGTCCTGCTGTGCCTGCTGGCCGTGCCGACGCCAGGGGCGCCGCTTCCGGAACGGTGTCTCGTCTGCCACGGCCGACTCGGCCTCAGTCGCAGTCGCGGCAGATGGGCTGACCGTTCTTCTCGCGGGCCAGCTGGCTGCGGTGGTGCACCAGGAAGCAGCTCATGCAGGTGAACTCGTCCGCCTGCTTGGGCAGCACCCGGACGGCCAGCTCCTCGTTGGAGAGGTCCGCGCCGGGCAGCTCGAGGCCCTCGGCGGCGTCGAACTCGTCGACGTCGACGGCGGAGGCCGTCTTGTCGCTCCGACGCGCCTTGAGCTCTTCGAGGCTGTCCTGGTCCACGTCGTCGTCGGTCTTGCGTGGGGTGTCGTAATCCGTTGCCATGTCGCTCTCCCCCTCTTGGGTGTCTAGGTGTCTCAGCGCACGTAACGCGTGAGAGGCCGGACTTGTGCCCGACCTGAGGCGGAGATTTTGCCTCACATCAAGGTCTGTTACTCAATCGACACCCAACCGGCCGCCTCGGCGAGGCTCGGCTTGGGTGGCGATGGGGACCGTACACGGTCCCGACTGCGCAGTTCACGGGCGCCACCCCGTGTACTTCCCGTGATAACGATCCCCGAAAACCCGGACGATTACCGGCTTTCCGACAGAGTCGTGATCACGGAGAGTAGAAGACCGGAAAATCGGCCCTGTGATCGATCACACACGACCCGCCCGGGAACGGGTCCTGAAAATTCCGCCCAAAGCGAACACGAAGATTCGGTGCAGCGTCACATCGCGCAGCCCCTCAGAGCGGCAGGGTGACACGCATCACGAGACCGCCGCCCTCGCGGGGCTCCGCGATGATACGGCCTCCGTGGGCCCGCGCGACGGACCGGGCGATCGACAGGCCGAGCCCGACCCCCTTGTCGCTGCCCGTGCGCTCCGTACGCAGCCGCCTGAAGGGCTCGAAGAGGTTGTCGATCTCGTACGCCGGGACGACCGGGCCGGTGTTGGAGACGACGAGCAGGGCCTGTCCGTCCCGCACCTCGGTGGTGACCTCCACCCAGCCGTCCTCGGGCACGTTGTAGCGCACGGCGTTCTGCACGAGGTTCAGCGCGATCCGCTCCAGCAGGACCCCGTTGCCCTGCACCGTGGCCGACTCCCGCTCGCCGCGGATCTCGACCTTCCTGGCCAGCGCCTCGGCCCGGGTCTGGTCGATGGCGCGCTCGGCGACCTCCGCCAGGTCGACCGGTTTGCGCTCGACGATCTGGTTGTCGCTGCGGGCCAGCAGCAGCAGGCCCTCGACCAGCTGCTCGCTGCGCTCGTTGGTGGCCAGGAGGGTCTTGCCGAGCTGATGGAGCTCCGGCGGGGCTCCCGGGTCAGAAAGATGGACCTCCAGCAGAGTGCGGTTGATCGCCAGCGGGGTGCGCAGCTCGTGCGAGGCGTTGCCGACGAACCGCTGCTGGGCGGTGAAGGCCCGCTCCAGCCGGTCCAGCATGTCGTCGAAGGTGTCCGCCAGCTCCTTCAGCTCGTCGTCCGGGCCGTCCAGCTCGATCCGCCGGGTGAGGTCGGTGCCGGCCACCCGGCGCGCGGTCCGGGTGATCCGGCCGAGCGGGGACAGGACGCGTCCGGCCATGGCGTAACCGAAGGCGAAGGCGATGACGCTGAGGCCGAGCAGGGCGAGGAGCGAACGGTTGAGCAGGGTGTCCAGCGACTGCTGGCGCTGTTCCTCGTTGCACGCCTTGAGCGCGGCGTTCGCCTCGTCCGCCGAGAGGCCCGGCGTCAGGGCGGGACAGGCGTTGTTGGTGAGCTGGATCTTGCTTTCGGGCAGCAGCTTGAACGGCAGCTCCGTGCCCACGTGCAGCGCCTGCGCGGCCAGCATGTAGATGATCGACAGCAGCACGATGCCCGCGATCAGGAACATCCCGCCGTACAGCAGCGTGAGCCGTATCCGGATGGTCGGGCGCAGCCAGGGGTACGGGGGGTCCGCCTGCTTGGGATCCCAGGTGGGCTTCGGCGGCGCCGCGGGCGGCTCCGGTGTGGTGGCCATGGTCCTCAGATCCGGTATCCGGAGCCCGGCACGGTGACGATGACGGGCGGTTCGCCGAGCTTGCGGCGGAGCGTCATCACCGTGACCCGCACCACATTGGTGAAGGGGTCGGTGTTCTCGTCCCAGGCCTTCTCCAGCAGCTGCTCCGCCGAGACGACCGCGCCCTCGCTGCGCATGAGCACCTCCAGCACCGCGAACTCCTTCGGGGCGAGCTGGATCTCCACCTCGTCGCGGAAGACCTCGCGGCGGTTCGGGTCGAGCTTGATGCCGGCGCGCTCCAGGACGGGCGGCAGCGCCACCGTCGTACGGCGGCCCAGCGCGCGCACCCGGGCGGTCAGCTCGCTGAAGGCGAAGGGCTTGGGCAGATAGTCGTCGGCGCCCAGTTCCAGGCCCTCGACCCGGTCGCTGACATCGCCGGAGGCGGTGAGCATGAGCACCCGGGTGGGCATGCCGAGTTCGACGATCTTGCGGCAGACGTCGTCCCCGTGCACCACCGGGAGGTCCCGGTCCAGCACCACGACGTCGTAGTCGTTGACCCCGATGCGCTCCAGGGCCGCGGCACCGTCGTAGACGACGTCGACGGCCATGGCCTCCCGGCGCAGTCCGGTGGCCACCGCATCGGCGAGCAGCTGCTCGTCCTCGACGACGAGTACGCGCACGGCGCAGTCCTTCCTTCGGTCCTTCGGCGGGTTCACAGAGCGAGCGGCCCACGCGGGGGGCCGCTCGGACACGGGCAGCCAGGCCGACCGTGTGCCTCCATCCTGCCCTCAACACGCATAAACCGGCGGTAAGACGGCGGCGGGCCGGGCCCTCCCGCGGCCTTCCGCGGGGAAACCGGCGGTTTTCCGGGCCAGTTGAGGTTTCTCTGAGCCGCGGGGCGGGGAAGAGGGGTTCACACCCGCGATCACGCCTGTCCCGTGGCATGCCACGGTCCGCCCCGTTTTCCCCGGAGCGGCGGCGCGATCACCCGCTCCTCCGGCTCCCCGGCCGGGGGTATCCCGGGCACACCCCCGTGCCACCGACCCACGATGAGGGGGCGCATCATGGACGCTTTCACCGCAGGTCTGCTGCAACGCATCAAAACGACCGAGTCCGACCTCACGCGGGCGCGCGAGGACGGCGACGACTTCCTCGCGGACGTCGAGCAGGGCGAGCTGGACGATCTGCGCCGACTCGCCGCCGAGCACGGCGTGGAGATCGGCGCCACCAGCGTCTGAGCCGTACGCCACAGGGCCCCGGATGCTGTCCAGGCATCCGGGGCCCTGTGCTGTGCCGTCGGGCTCTCAGGGCCTCACCAGGGGCTTCCGGTCAGTCGTGCCAGGCGCCCAGCTCGTCGAGGGCGGCCTGAAGCGGCTCGAAGACGCCGGGGGTGGCGGCCACCGTCAGGTCGCCGTCGGCGGGCAGCCCCGGGCGGCCGCCGGTCAGCGCGCCCGCCTCCCGGGCGATGAGGTCGCCCGCCGCCAGGTCCCAGGGGTGCAGCCCGCGCTCGTAGTAGCCGTCGAGACGGCCCGCCGCCACATCGCAGAGGTCGACGGCGGCCGAACCGCTGCGCCGGATGTCGCGGAGCCGGGGGATCAGCCGCTGGGCGACGTCCGCCTGGTGGGCGCGGACGTGGGCGACATAGTTGAAGCCGGTCGAGACGAGGGCCTGGTCCAGGGGCGCGGTGGGCCGGCAGCGCAGCGCTTCGCCGTTCGCGAACGCACCTCCGCCGAGCACCGCGTGGTACGTCTCCCGGCGCATCGGGGCCTCGACGACGCCCACGACCCGCTCGCCGTCCCGCTCGGCGGCGATGGAGACCGCCCAGGTCGGCAGACCGTAGAGGTAGTTCACCGTGCCGTCGAGCGGGTCGATGACCCAGCGGATGCCGGTGGAGCCCGGCGAGCTGGCGCCCTCCTCGCCGAGGAAGCCGTCGTCGGGGCGGAAGTCGGTGAGGTAGCCGGTGATCAGCTTCTCGGCGGCGATGTCCATCTCGGTGACCACGTCGATGGGGCTGGACTTGGTCGCGGCCACCCCCAGGTCGGCGGGGCGGCCGTCGCGCAGCAGGGCTCCGGCGCGGCGGGCGGCTTCGAGGGCGAGGTCGAGCAGTTCGGACAGGGCGGGGTCGGTCACGGTGCTCCCAGGTGATCGGTGCGCACGGCCGGGTGGTCGTACGAGACGGTCGTACCGGTTACGCGTACGGGCTGTCGGCGCCCGCGGCGGCGGGCTTCGGGGCCCTGGCGGGGCAGCAGCCGACGGGACAGAGGTCGTGGGAAGGCCCCAGCGAGCCCAGGGCACAGCGCTCCACCGCCCGGCCGCGCTCGCTCGCGGCGCGCTCCAGGACCAGGTCCCGGACGGCAGCGGCGAAGCGCGGGTCGTCGCCCACGGTGGCGGAGCGGCGGACCGGCAGACCGAGCTCGGCGGCCTTGGCGGTGGCCTCGGTGTCGAGGTCGTACAGCACCTCCATGTGGTCCGAGACGAAGCCGATGGGCGCCATCACGACCGCCGGGACGCCCTCGCCGTGCAGGGTCTCCAGGTGGTCGCAGATGTCGGGCTCCAGCCACGGGATGTGCGGGGCGCCGCTGCGGGACTGGTAGACGAGCTGCCAGGGGTGCTCGACACCGGTCTCCTCGCGCACCGCCTCGATGATCAGCCGGGCGACGTCCAGATGTTCCGCGACGTACGCGCCGCCCTCGCCGTGCGCCTCCATGGGGCCGGAGGCGTCGGCGGCGGAGGTCGGGACGGAGTGGGTGGTGAACGCGATGTGGGCGCCCGCCCGGACGTCCTCGGGGAGGTCGGCGAGCGAGGCGAGCACGCCGTCGGCCATGGGCCCGACGAAGCCGGGGTGGTTGAAGTAGTGGCGGAGCTTGTCGACCCGGGGCACATCGAGGCCCTCGGCCTCCAGGGCGGCCAGCGCGTCGGCGAGGTTCTCGCGGTACTGGCGGCAGCCCGAGTAGGAGGCGTACGCGCTGGTGGCGAGGACGGCGATGCGGCGGTGCCCGTCGTCGGTCATCTCGCGCAGGACGTCGGTCAGATACGGGGCCCAGTTGCGGTTGCCCCAGTAGACCGGCAGGTCCAGGCCGTGGTCGGCGAAGTCCTTGCGCAGCGCGTCGAGCAGGGCCCGGTTCTGCGCGTTGATCGGGCTGACCCCGCCGAACAGGAAGTAGTGCTTGCCGACCTCCTTGAGGCGTTCCTCGGGGATGCCGCGGCCGCGGGTCACGTTCGCCAGGAACGGGACCACGTCGTCCGGGCCCTCGGGGCCGCCGAAGGAGAGCAGCAGCAGGGCGTCGTAGGGAGCGGGATCGCGCAGATCGGACATGCCATCGATCCTGCCACCCGCCTCCGACAGGGCGGCAACCGACATCCGACGGTCCGTCGGGAAAGCGCGGAACGGCCGGTGACGGACCCGCCGGAACCGCTCCCCGGTCCGCGCGGAATCCGCTCCCCCGGTCCGTCCGGTATCCGCTCCCCGGCCCGTCCGGAATCCGGTGTTCAGGGCGTCCGGAATCCGGTGTCCGGGGCCTCCGCCCCCACGTAAGCTGTATGGGCCAGCTATACGCCTGACAGGCACGACCGGAGTACCCCCTTGCCCAGCCCCTACCGCGCCATCTTCTCCGCCCCCGGTACCAAGGGGTTCTCCGCCGCAGGCTTCCTCGGCCGGATGCCGCTGTCCATGATGGGCATCGGCGTCGTCACGATGATCTCCCAGCTCACCGGCCGCTACGGGCTGGCCGGGGCGCTGTCGGCGACGCTGGCGATGTCGGCCGCGGTCTGCGGCCCCCAGGTCTCCCGGCTGGTCGACCGCTACGGGCAGCGCCGGGTGCTGCGCCCGGTCACGCTGGTCGCGGTGGCGGCGGTGGCGGGTCTGCTGGTCTGTGCCCAGCAGGGGGCGCCGGAGTGGACGCTCTTCGTCTTCTCGGTGGGCGCGGGCTGTGTGCCGAGCGTGGGGTCGATGGTCCGGTCCCGCTGGGCGGAGATCTACCGGGGCTCCGCCCGGGATCTGCACACCGCGTATGCGTGGGAGTCGATCGTCGACGAGGTGTGCTTCATCTTCGGCCCGATCATCTCCATCGGTCTCTCCACCGCCTGGTTCCCGGAGGCCGGACCGCTGCTCGCCGCCGCCTTCCTGCTGGCCGGTGTCTTCTGGCTGACCGCGCAGCGCGCGACCGAGCCGGAGCCGCATCCGAAGTCGCAGCACACCGGAGGCTCGGCGCTGCGCTCGCGGGGGCTCCAGGTGCTGGTGGCCACCTTCGTGGCGACCGGTGCGATCTTCGGGGGCGTGGACGTGGTGACCGTGGCCTTCGCCGAGGAGCGCGGCCACAAGGCCGCGGCCTCCCTGGTGCTGGCCGTCTACGCGCTCGGCTCGTGTCTCGCGGGGGCCGTGTTCGGGCTGCTGCACCTGAAGGGGAACCCCGCGACCAGGTGGCTGGTGGGTGTCGGCGCGATGGCCGTGAGTATGATCCCCCTCCTACTGGCCGGGAACCTTCCGTTGCTGGCCGTGGCGCTCTTTGTCGCGGGCCTCGCCATCGCACCGACGATGGTCACCACCATGGCCCTCGTCGAAGCGCACGTACCGCGCACCAAGCTGACCGAGGGCATGACCTGGACCAGTACCGGGCTCGCGGTCGGAGTGGCGCTCGGCTCCTCGGCCGCCGGCTGGGTGGTCGACGCCGCCGGGGCGAAGGCGGGGTACGCGGTGCCCGTCGCGGCGGGAGCGCTCGCGGCGGCGGTGGCGTTCCTGGGATATCGCCGGCTGGCCGGGCCGGCTGCGACGGGAGGGCGCGGGGAAGATGACCGACACCTACGCACGGACGACGAGCGCGTGGCGTAACTGGGCGGGCACCGTCACCGCCCGGCCCGCCCGCACCGAGTCGCCCGCATCCGTGGACGAGCTCGCGGACGTGCTGCGCCGGGCGCACGCGGACGGTCTGAAGGTGAAGCCGGTCGGTTCGGGCCACTCCTTCACGGCGGCGGCCGCCACCGACGGGGTGCTGATCCGCCCCGACCTGCTCACCGGGATCCGGGGCATCGACCGTGAGGCGATGACCGTGACGGTGGAGGCGGGCACTCCGCTCAAGCGCCTCAACACCGCACTCGCCCGCGAGGGCCTGTCGCTCACGAACATGGGCGACATCATGGAGCAGACGATCGCCGGGGCGACCTCCACCGGTACGCACGGCACGGGCCGCGAATCAGCGTCCATATCCGCGCAGATCCGGGCGCTGGAGCTGGTCACCGCCGACGGCACGGTCATGGTCTGCTCGGCCGAGGAGAACCCGGAGATCTTCGCCGCGGCCCGGGTCGGGATCGGCGCCCTCGGGGTGATCACCGCCGTCACCCTCGCCGTGGAGCCGATCTTCCTGCTGACGGCCCGCGAGGAGCCGATGGGCTTCGACCGGGTCACCGCGGACTTCGACCAGCTCGTGGCCGAGAACGAGCACTTCGAGTTCTACTGGTTCCCGCACACCGGGAACTGCAACACCAAGCGCAACAACCGCAGCGCCGGTCCGGCCGCCCCGCCCGGCCGGGTGAGCAGCTGGATCGACGACGAGCTGCTGTCCAACGGGGTCTTCCAGGTGGCCTGTTCGCTCGGCCGCGCGGTCCCGGCGACGATCCCCTCGATCGCCAGGCTCTCCAGCCGGGCGCTGTCGGCGCGTACGTACACCGACATCCCTTACAAGGTGTTCACCAGCCCGCGCCGGGTGCGGTTCGTGGAGATGGAGTACGCCGTTCCGCGCGAGCAGGCGGTGACGGTGCTGCGGGAGCTGAAGGCGATGGTCGAGCGGTCGCCGCTGAAGATCAGCTTCCCGGTCGAGGTGCGCACCGCTCCGGCCGACGACATCGCCCTGTCGACCGCGTCCGGCCGGGACAGCGCGTACATCGCCGTGCATCTCTACAAGGGCACGCCCCACCGCTCGTACTTCACCGCGGTCGAGCGGATCATGACGGCGCACGCCGGCCGGCCGCACTGGGGCAAGATCCACACCCGGGACGCGGCCTACCTGGCCGAGGTCTACCCGCGCTTCGGCGAGTTCACCGCGCTGCGCGACCGGCTGGACCCGGACCGCATGTTCGGCAACGACTATCTGCGGCGCGTGCTCGGCGACTGAGGACGGCATCGTTCCGTTACGCCGTCGGCCCCGGTCCCCCGCGCAATGGCGAGGGGCCGGGGCCGAAGCGTTTCCGTCCGTACGTCGGTCACTCGGCGTCGGCGCCGGGCGGGGCCTGTTCGCCCTGGCCGGAGGTGACGCCCGTGCCGGTCGAGGGTTCGCCGGTGCCGGTGTCGCCGGAGTCCGACGGGGTGGGCCGCGTCGGCTCGGGCGTCGGCTCGGCGGATCCGGAGGGCGTCGGGGTGGGGGTGGGCCCGGTGGTCGGGTTCTCACCGCCCGTGCTCCGGCCGGGGTCCGGGCTCGTGCCGCCGGTGTCGCCGCCGTCCGTGGCGGGGGCGGATCCGGTGCCGTCGCCCGGGGTCGGGCTCTGCTCGTCCGCTCCCCCGTCCTTGCCGGTGTCCCCGGAGGGAGCGTGGTCGGCGGGTCCGGAGTCCCGGTCGCCGCCGCGCACGACGGAGCTGAGGGTGGTGCCCTGGCCGCCGCTGAGGTCGCTGCCCGAGATCAGTTCGAACGCGGTGATCCCGGCCATGGAGACCGCGAAGACCGCGGCGGCCGCGAGCGCGGGGCGCTTCCAGCCGCGCAGCCGGGTGCCGTGGGTGACGCCCTCGCCGAACGCGTCGTCGGGGACGGCGGCGGGCCGGTCCGCTCCGGCCCGCGGAAGCATCTGCGTACGGTCGTCGGCGCGCGGGATCACGTGCGTACGGTCGGCGTCGGCTCCGGCACCGAAGGCTCCGGGGGCTCCGGGGGCTCCGGCCGGCGGGACGCGGAGCATCCGGGTCCGCTCGTCGCCGAGGTTCAGCAGCTGCGTCCGGTCCGTGTCGAGCGGCCTCAGCACCTGCGTGCTCTCCGCGTCCGGGACAACGTGCGGGACCGTGCCCGGGCCGACCGTGGGAAGCACCGTGGTGGCGTCGTCCGTCGACTCCGGCCCCGTCGGCTCCGGCTCCGTCCGCTGCGCGGCGGCTCTGCGCCCGGCGGGCGTCGTCTCCTTGGTGTGCACGGTCACCTGGCGGCCCTCCGGGTGGGTCACCTGGACCGTCACCTCGCGGAGCTGCTCGCCGGTGCGGCGGAAGAAGTGCTGGAAGACCGAGCCGCCGCAGGTGGCGACGACGCTCATCACGCCCGCGCCGGCGATCGTGCCGTACACGCCCAGCTGCGAGGCCAGCACCGCTGCCGCGACGGCCGCCACGGCGCTCCCGGCGACCTGCGGGAGACTCAGATCTATGCGCCTTTCCTTGGGTTCTGCGTCACTTTCCGGCTTCTGAACCATTACCAGCCCCTGCTTGACATCTCTCCCACCATGCAACAGGAAGGGACAAATGAGCGAAGTGGATAGTTCCGTTTCGGGTGATTGTGTGAAGCACAACACGCATCAGGGGCATTTCGCGGAGAACTGGGTACCTCAACTCCCGCAGTCCGCGAGAACTTCGGCGGCGCGCCGGTCCACCCCGGTGGCCCGAATGGAGTACTGTGACGAGCCCTGGGGCGGACTCCGACGTGGGATTCCGCAGCTACACCGGAGGGGGCCGACGGCGGCACCCTAGGCGGGCGCACCAGGGCGAGCGCCCGACACGCCGGGCAATTTGGCAAGGTTGTGGCAGGCTGCACCCGGGCAGGTCACACTCGACTAGCGGAAGCAGCGACGCACGTGACGTCGGCAGGCACCACCCGGGAGGTCCCCATGCCCGAACTGCGTGTCGTGGCCGTCTCCAACGACGGCACACGACTGGTGCTCAAGGCTGCGGACAGCACGGAGTACACGCTTCCGATCGATGAGCGGCTGCGCGCCGCCGTGCGCAACGACCGCGCCCGGCTCGGCCAGATCGAGATCGAGGTGGAGAGCCACCTCCGCCCCCGCGACATCCAGGCCCGGATACGGGCCGGCGCCTCCGCGGAGGAGGTCGCCCAGTTCGCGGGCATCCCCGTCGACCGTGTACGCCGCTTCGAGGGCCCCGTGCTCGCGGAGCGCGCCTTCATGGCCGAGCGGGCCCGGAAGACTCCTGTGCGCCGTCCCGGCGAGAACACCGGCCCCCAGCTCGGCGAGGCGGTGCAGGAACGTCTCCTGTTGCGCGGCGCCGACAAGGAAACCGTCCAGTGGGACTCGTGGCGCCGTGACGACGGCACCTGGGAAGTCCTGCTCGTCTACCGGGTCGCGGGCGAACCGCACTCGGCGAGCTGGACGTACGACCCGCCGAGGCGGCTGGTCCAGGCGCTGGACGACGAGGCGCGCTCGCTGATCGGCGAGACCGACGACGTCGCCGCGCCGGAGCCCAGCTTCCCGTTCGTGCCCCGGATCGCCCGGCTGCCGCGCGACCGGCCGCTGGACCGGAGCCTCGACCGGCAGACCGACCGCGACCGCCCGCTGGACCGCGCCCTGGACCGGCAGATCGAGCGGCCCGCGCCGGTCGCCGAGCCCGAGGAGTACGTGAGCAGCGCGTCGGCAGGTGAGCGTGACTCGCTGACCAGTCTGCTGGAGGCGGTGCCGAGCTTCCGGGGCGACATGGTCGTGCCCGAGCGGCCCACGCAGCCCGAGCCGCCCGCGCTGGAACCGGCGGAGGAGACGGAGGCGGATGAGCCGCCGGCCGCCGCTTCGGCCGCCGGTGCGGGGTCCGCGTACGCGGATGTGCTGATGCCCCGGGCGGTGGCCGGTCATCGCGACCGGCTGACCGGGACGACGGACCGTCAGGCGGAGGCGGACGGGGTCCGGCCGGGCCGCCGGGCGGCCGTGCCGAGCTGGGACGAGATCGTCTTCGGCACCCGGCGCAAGAAGCAGGACTGACCGGGGATGACCACCGGAGGGAGCGGGGGCCGTACGCGATGGCGTACGGCCCCCGCTCCGTCTCCGTGGTCCGCGTCCGCCCGGGCGGACGCGGCCCCGGTCGGGACCGGCCGGATCCGCCTTGCGGGATTACTGGGGCTCGGGTCCGGTGGCGACCGGCCGGGAGGGGTCCGAGGACCACTCGGACCAGGAGCCCGGGTAGAGGACACCGGTGAACCCGGCGATCTCCAGGGCCAGCACCTCGTGCGCGCCGGAGACCCCGGATCCGCAGTAGACGCCCACGCCCTCGGTGCTGCTCTCCGCGCCCAGCCCGGCGAACCGTGCGGCCAGCTCCTCGGCCGGGAGGTAGCGCCCGTCCGCGCCGACGTTCTGCGTGGTCGGCGCGGAGACGGCCCCGGGGATATGGCCGCCGACGCGGTCGATCGGCTCCACATCGCCCCGGTAGCGCTCGGCCGCCCGCGCGTCCAGCAGCAGACCCGACCGGGCGAAGGCCGCCGCGCTTTCCGCGTCCAGGGTGGGCAGGGCCCCCGGCTTCGGCCGGAAATCGCCCTCGGCGGGGCGCGGGATCTCCGTGGTGAGGTCACCGGTCCAGGCGGCGAGACCGCCGTCCAGGACCCGGACGTTTTGGTGCCCGGTCCAGCGCAGCAGCCACCAGGCGCGGGCCGCGGCCCAGCCCTGCCCGCCGTCGTACACCACGACGGGGGTGTCCTGGCCGACCCCGGCCCGGCGCATCACGGACCCGAAGGCCTCCGGGTCCGGGAGGGGGTGGCGGCCGCCGTCGCCCGCCGGTCCGGCCAGCTCCTCGTCCAGGTCGACGAAGACCGCGCCGGGCAGATGGCCGGCCTCGTAGTCGGGGCGGCCGTTGGGGCCGCCGAGCTGCCAGCGGACGTCCAGGAGCACCGGGGGCGGGGACCCGGCCGACTCGCTCGCGCATGCGGATGCGGTGATGATGGGCTTCATGGGTGCCATCCTCGCGCAGCGGGGCGGGCACCCGTAACAGCATCGGAAGGGACGGCCCGTGGTGATCCGGCCGTCCTTCGTCGAGAACCCGGACGACGCGGCGCGGCCGGTGCGCCTCCCGCGCCGGGGGGTGCAAGCATCTGCACGGGGCACGCGGACCGCGTCCTGACCCGGGGCGGTGTCCCTGTCCCGTTCCCCCGTACGGCCACCACAACGGTCCGAGGAGAGAGAAGACGATGACCGAGGCTCCCGCCCGGCGCACGCCCGGAACACCTTGCTGGGTGAGTCTGATCGTGCACGGCCTGACCGCGACCCAGGAGTTCTACGGAGCCCTGTTCGACTGGGAGTTCCGGCCGGGTCCCGAACAGCTGGGCCCCTACGTCCGGGGGCTGCTGCACGGCGAGGAGATCGCGGGCATCGGCCAGCTGCCGCCCGACCGGCATCTTCCCATCGCCTGGACCACCTACCTCGCCACGGACGACGCCGACGCCACCGCGGAGGCCATCCGTTCCTGCGGCGGGACGGTCGCGGTCGGCCCGCTGGACGCGGGGGACGCCGGGCGGCTGGCGATCGCCTCCGACCCGAGCGGGGCGGTCTTCGGCATCTGGCAGGGCTTGCGCCACATCGGCACGACGATGACGGGCACACCCGGGACGCCCGTCTGGAACGAGCTGGTGACGCGGGAGACCTCGATGGTCGCGAAGTTCTACCAGACGGTCTTCGGTTACGAGACGGAGGCGGTGCTCTCCGCCGACTTCGACTACCAGACGCTGCATCTGGACAACGTGGCGGTGGCGGCCCTGCACGGGGTCGGCCACGCGCTGCCGCGCGACCGGGGGCCGCACTGGATGACGTACTTCGAGGTCGCCGACACCGACCGGGCCGCGGCCCGGGTGGTGGAGCTGGGCGGGCGCGTCCTCCAGCCGCCGCGCGAGGGGTCGAGCGGCAGACTGGCGACGGTCGCGGACCCGGAGGGGGCCGTGTTCACGATCGTCCGGTCGCCGGAAGGCTGACCTCCGCCGTCCGGCCGCTTCCCCCCGGAAAGGCCCCGGGGGGGGGGGGGAGGTCAGGCCGAGTCCACCCAGCCGTGCGCCTGGGCCAGGCGGAGCAGACGCTGCCGTACGTGCTGCAACTGCGCGGCGGTCAGGGTGCCGTCCGCCTCGATGAGCGCCTCGGTCACCTCGCTCTGGAAATCCTGCGCGGTGAGGATGTCGCAGTCGCCCTCCTCCTCGTGCTCTGCCGGCCGGGCCGCCGCGCTGCTCCTGAGCGCCCGGGACGCCGGTGCGGCGGCCTGCCGCACCAAGCGGATCTCGCCCGCCTTGGGGCCCTTGTCGCCCGATTCCAGGAAGTACTCGACGCGCCGGCCGGACTGGTACAGGTACTTCTCCTCAAGAAGGTCGTTGGCGTGCATGAACACGTCCTCGTCGCCCTCGTCGGGGGCGATGAACCCATACCCGCGAACCTCGTCGAACCGCAGAATCTTCCCCGTCATCAACAACCGGAACACCTCCACCTCTACCGCACACACACAACAATTCCCGGAGTATAGCGAGACGGTCTCCGGGAGAAGAAACGACGGAACTGCGCTCAACAGACTTGCCGCGCAAGGCAGTTGGGGTTCTCGCTGACTGACGTTCCGTCACCCGGTGGAGACCGGCAGCACGTCCGGCGACAGCGCACCGGCGTTCGCGGCGGCGCTCGTCATCCGGCGGCGGTGGTGACGGCGGCAGAGAACCTCGTAGCCGATCTCCGTGGCCGGCCGGTCGACGTCCCCGACGACGACCTGCTCCCCCTCGACGACCATCGCACCGCCGACCGTCCGGGCGTTGTGCGTGGCGCGGGCCCCGCACCAGCAGAGCGCCTCGACCTGAAGGGCCTCTATGCGGTCGGCCAGTTCGATCAGCCGCTGGGAGCCCGGGAACAGCTTCGTGCGGAAGTCCGTGGTGATGCCGAAGGCGAAGACGTCGAGCTTCAGATCGTCGACCACACGGGCCAGTTGGTCGATCTGGTCCGGGGCGAGGAACTGCGCCTCGTCCACGATCACGTAGTCGACGCGGCCGCCCCGGCTGACCCGGTCCACGATGTTCGCGTACAGGTCCAAGCCCTCCTGGGCCTCGACGGCGTCCGTCACCAGACCGAGCCGGGAGGAGAGCTTGCCCTCCCCCGCGCGGTCGTCCCGGGTGAAGATCACGCCCTGGAGACCGCGGGCCGAGCGGTTGTGACCGATCTGGAGGGCCAGCGTGCTCTTTCCGCAGTCCATGGTTCCGGAGAAGAACACCAGCTCGGGCATGAGGGGTCGAGCACCTTTCGGAGGGGGCGGTAGCGCAGGAGGGGTTACGAGCGTACTTCGAGGAGCGGGACGAGCTGTTCCACGGGGGTCAGGGAGCCGTGCACGCCCGCCATCGCCGACTCGTGCGGCTCGTTGACGGAGGCCGTGATGATCACGTCGTCGTGGGCGGCGGCGACGACGTCGCCGATCCGTCCGTACACCCGCTCGTCGATCGTCGGGCCGAACCAGCCGGCGGCGATCGCCTCGTCGCGGCTCGCGATCCAGAACTGCTCGCCGAGGACCTCGCGCCAGACGGCCAGGACGTCGGCCTGGGCGCCGGGGACCGCGTAGACGTGGCGGGCGCGGCCCTCGCCGCCGAGGAGGGCGACGCCCGCGCTCAGCTCCCAGTCCTCGTCGAAGTCGATCCGGGACTGCTCGTCGAACGGGATGTCGATCATGCCGTGGTCGGCGGTGATGTAGAGCGCGGAGCGCGGCGGAAGCTGCTCGGCGAGGCGCCGGGCGAGCCCGTCGACGTACATCAGCTGGCCGCGCCAGGCGTCGGAGTCGGTGCCGAAGCGGTGGCCCTTGCCGTCGACCTCGCTGTAGTACGTGTAGACGAGCGAGCGGTCGCCCGCGGCCAGGCGCTGGGCGGCGACGTCCATCCGGTCCTCGCCGGAGAGCCGGCCGAGGAAGGAGCCGCCGCTGAGCGCGATCTTGGTGAGGGGGGTCTGCTCGAACATCGGCGCGGAGACCTGCGCGGTGTGGACGCCCGCGGCGTCGGCGAGCCGGAAGACCGTGGGGTGCGGCTGCCAGGCCTTCGGCTCGGTCCAGGGCTTCCAGCGGAGCTGGTTCATCAGCTCGCCGGTCTCCGGGTTGCGCGCGGTGTAGCCGGGAAGGCCGTGCTCGCCGGGCGGCAGCCCCGTACCGACGGAGGCGAGCGAGGTCGCGGTGGTGGAGGGGAAGCCCGCGGTGAGCGGGCGGCCGGTGCCACCGCGCGAGGTGGGGAGCAGGGAGTGCAGGAAGGGGGCCTCGTCCGGGTGGGCCTTGATCTGCTCCCAGCCGAGGCCGTCGATCAGGAAGACGCAGTTGCGCCTCGCCGGGGTCAGCTCGGGGATCGCGGCGGTGAAGCCCGGCACCTCAAGGCCGGCGGCGAGCGTCGGCAGCAGGTCCGCGAGCGAACCGCTGCCGTACTCGGGCACGGGCGCGGTGTCGAGGGCCAGCGGTACGGGGTCCTGCCAGGCGGGCTGGGCCATCAGCGGCCACTCGCCGCGGTGGCGGCCGTGGCCTCGGAGAGCGCCTGGGCGAAGGCGAGGGTCTGGCGCACGGCGTCGGGGCCGTCACCGGCCTCGCTGACCCGCAGGCTCAGGTCGTCGGCGGTGGAGCTGCCGGTGTAGCCGTGGTCGGCCTCGCAGTTGGAGTCGCCGCAGGCGGCGGGCTCCAGGTCGATGCGGGAGACCGCGCCCCAGCCGATGGTCAGGACGACCTCGCGGGGCAGGGTGCCCGGGACGTACTTCTCCGGGTTGGCCACCACCCGGCTGACGACGACGGAGGAGATCCGCTCCAGCTTCACCGACTCGGTGGAGGTGGTGGCGTACGGCGTCGGGGAGCTGGTGTCGGCGGCCTGCTCGTCGGTGTGGCTGACGATGAACCGGTGCTCGGTCAGGACGAGGACGGTCACATGGCGGCGGACCTCGTTGGAATCGAACGTGGTCTCCTGGTGGACCAGGTACGAAGCGACCGGCTCCCCGCCGACGGCGGCCTCCACCGCCTCGGCCACGAGGGCCGGGTAGTAGCCGCTGCGCTCGATCGCCGCGCGCAGCCCCTTGGTCGTCGTACCGGTCTTTGCCATGAGCACCATCCTACGGCGGGCCGGTGACTGCCGGGGACGCCCCGGGGCCCACCGGCCGGTGAGGCTCAGTAGTTCGGAAGGCGGCGGGGGCCGACGTCGCTCCGGGCGGGCGGCGGGGCGAGCCGGACGCTCGCGCCGAGCACGGTGAGTCCCTGCGGGGCGACCACGACGGGTTCGAGGGCGACGGAGACCACCTCCGGGTGGTCGTCGACCAGCCGGGACAGCCGCAGCAGCAGCTCTTCGAGGGCGGCCGTGTCGACCGGGGCCGAGCCGCGCCACCCGAACAGCACCGGGGCCGCCCTGATGGACCGGATCAGCTCGGCGGCGTCCCGGTCGGTGGCGGGAACCAGCCGGTGCGCGGTGTCGCCGAGCAGTTCGGAGGGCGCTCCCGCGAGGCCGAAGGAGAGGATCGCCCCGGCGGCCGCGTCGATGGAGGCCCGCACGACGGTGTCCACGCCGCGCGGGGCCATCGCCTGCACGACGGGGAGCAGTTCGGCGGGCTTGCCGAGGAGGTCGGTGAGCTCGCCGTACGCCCGGCGCAGCGCCTCCTCGTCGGCGACGTCGAGGCGGACCCCGCCGAGGTCGGCGCGGTGGCGCAGGTGGGGCGCGGTGGTCTTGAGGGCGACCGGGTAGCCGAGCCGGGCCGCCGCGGCGACGGCCGCCTCGGCGTCGGGGGCGGGCAGCGTGGGGCGTACGTCGATGCCGTAGAGGCCGAGCAGTTCGCGGGCCTCGTCGTGGCTGAGCGCGCGCCCGCGCGGGTCGGGGGCGGCGGCGAGCTGCGCCTCGATGAGCGCTGCGGCACCGGCCTCGTCGATGGTGTCGTCGAGGAACTCGGGAATCTTGCCGGGCACGGCCGCCTGCCGCCGCCACTGGGCGTACTTCACGGCCTCGGCGAGCGCCCGTACGGCGCGCTCGGCGGCGGGGTAGGCGGGGATGCGGCCGGGGCGGGTGGGGGCTTCGGGGTCGGTGGCGGCTTCCGGGGCGGCGGTCGCGTCGGGGGCGGGCGTTGCGGAGGTCGCTGTTCCGGGGGCGAGTGCTTCGGAGGCGGGTGTTGTGGGGGCGGGTGTGCCGGGGACGGCGGATCCGGTGGGAGGCGTCGCGGAGGCCGGTGTTCCGGGAACGGTCGGGGCGGTCGGCGTTCCCGGCACGGTGGGCCCGGTCCGGGCGGCGGGCGTTGCCGGGGACGCGGTCCGGGGCGCGGCGGTCCGAGGGCGTGGGGCCGCCGTGCTGCTCGCGGCGGCCAGCGCCTCCGCCAGGCCGCCGATCTCGACGTGGACGACGGCCACCGGCTTGGCCGAGCCGCCGGCCACCGCCTTGGTCAGGGCCTCGGCCAGCACCTGGCCGTCGCCGGTCTCGGACTCGCCGTTCTCCCCCACCCACGGGATGGCGGTGACGATCACGGCGTCGCAGGCCCCGTCCGCCAGCGCCTCGGCCAGCGCGTCGCGGAAGTCCTGCGGAGAAGCGGCGGTGGTGAGGTCGATCGGCGGGCGCGGGCGCAGCCCCTCGGCGAGGCAGGCGTCGTACGTCAGCAGGCCGAGGGACTCGGAGTTGCCGAGGATGGCGACCCGGGGGCCGGCCGGGAGGGGCTGGCCCGCCAGCAGGAGCCCGGCGTCGACCATCTCGGTCACGGTGTCGACCCGGATGACGCCGGCCTGCCGCATCAGCGCCGAGACCGTGGTGTCGGGGATGCGGCTGACCGGGACGGCGTGCCCGGGCGGGTTGGTGCCGCTGTGCCGGGCGCCCTTCACCACGACGACGGGCTTCACGGCGGCGGTACGGCGGGCGAGGCGGGTGAACTTGCGGGGATTGCCGAGGGATTCGAGGTAGAGCAGGGCAACGTCGGTGTCCGGGTCCTCGAACGAATACTGGAGGAAGTCGTTGCCGGAGACGTCGGCCCGGTTGCCCGCCGAGATGAACGAGGACAGACCCGCGCCGCGCCGGTGGAGGCCGGAGAGCAGGGCGATGCCGATCGCGCCGGACTGGGTGAACAGGCCGATCCGGCCGCGGGCGGGCGACTCGGGGGCGAGGGAGGCGTTGAGCCGGACGGTCTCGGCGGTGTTGATGATGCCGAAGGCGTTCGGGCCGATGATCCGCATGCCGTACGAGCGGGCCTGGCGGACCAGTTCGCGCTGGAGCTCGCGGCCCTCGGCGCCCCGCTCGGCGTAACCGGCGGAGAGGACGACCAGGCCCTGGACGCCGTGCTCACCGCAGTCGGCGACGGCCTCGGGGACCCGGTGGGCGGGGACGGCGATGACGGCGAGGTCGACCTGCTCGTCGATCTCGCCGAGGGAGCGGTGGGCGGGCACCCCGTCGAGGGTGGCCAGGCCCTCGTCGAAAGCGCGGTTCACGGCGTAGGTGCGGCCGGTGTAGCCGGCGGCGAGGAGGTTGCGCAGGACCGTGCGGCCCACTCCGCCGGGGGTGCGGCCGGTACCGATGACCGCGACGGAGCCGGGGGCGAGCAGGCGCTGCACCGAGCGGGCCTCGGCGCGCTGTTCCCGGCCGCGCTGGACGGCGAGGGACTTCTCGGTGGGTTCGAGGTCGAGGGTGAGGTGGACGGAGCCGTCCTCGAAGCTGCGGCGCTGGGTGTATCCGGCATCCCGGAACACCTTGATCATCTTGTTGTTGGCGGGAAGCACCTCGGCGGCGAAGCGCCGGATGCCGCGCTCACGGGCGACCGCGGCGATGTGTTCGAGCAGCGCCGATGCGACTCCGCGGCCCTGGTGGGCGTCCTGGACGAGGAAGGCGACCTCGGCCTCGTCGGCGGGGGCGGAGGCGGGGCGGCCCGTGTCGTCGATGCGGTCGTAGCGGACGGTCCCGATGAACTCGCCGCCGATCGTGACCGCCAGCCCCACCCGGTCGACGTAGTCGTGATGGGTGAAGCGGTGCACGTCCCGGTCGGATAGACGGGGATACGGGGCGAAGAAGCGGTAGTACTTCGACTCGTCGGACACCTGCTCGTAGAAGCTGACCAGTCGCTCGGCGTCGTCCGTGGTGATCGGCCTGATGCGCGCGGTGCCGCCGTCGCGGAGCACCACGTCCGCTTCCCAGTGGTCGGGGTACGCGTGATGCGGACTCTGCTCCGGCGTGGGCTCCATGGCCAAAGCCTACGGCCGGACGGGAGGCCGGGCACAGCACCACGTACTGCATGAGAGACTGGTCTAGACAACCGTTGATATGTGAAGGGCAGAACCATGGCTGAGCGCCGCGTAAACGTCGGTTGGGCCGAGGGCCTGCACGCCCGCCCCGCTTCCATCTTCGTCCGTGCCGCCACGGCCTCCGGCGTCCCCGTGACGATCGCCAAGGCCGACGGCAATCCGGTGAACGCCGCCTCCATGCTGGCCGTGCTCGGTCTGGGCGCGCAGGGCGGCGAGGAGATCGTGCTCGCGTCCGACTCGGACGATGCCGAGGCCGCTCTGGACCGGCTGGCGAAGCTGGTCGCCGAGGGCCTGGAAGAGCTTCCGGAGACCGTCTGACCCCTCCGACTCCGGTCCGTCCGGATTCGATCCGCGCGAGAGCCGTGATTCCGTCAAGGGATCACGGCTCTTTCGTTTTCGGGTGAGATCGAGAGAGATCCGCATCTCGATGATTCAGGCAGCACAAAATAGGTGCTCCGAAATTACTTCCCTTTGTATACGGCGCTTTTGTTAATGCCGGACGCCCGCAGTGTTTACGCCGTGTTGCGAACTTCTCACCGGGGGAACGGGAGCGGTGCGACGCCCCGCGAGGTCCGGGCGGCGGAGCCGGTGCTCGGCGGTGGAGCGTTCCGCGTGCTGGGCGGTGAGCGCCCTCGCCCGTTCCGCGTCGCCGCGCGCCACGGCGTCCACGATCGCGCCGCGCTCGGCCCAGGAGTCGACCGGGCGGGCCGGCTGCTCGACCGCGTACATCCAGGCGATCTTGTGCCGGAGCTGGGTGAGCAGCGCGATGAGCCCGGGGCTGCCGGAGGCCTGGGCCAGGGTCTCGTGGAACCAGCCGCCCAGGGAGCGCAGATCCTCGCCCTCGCCCCGGCGGGCCCGCTCCTGGCCCAGCCTGACCAGACCGCGGAGCACCTTGAGGTGGGCTTCCGTGCGGCGCTGGGCGGCGCGGGCCGCGCCCAGCGGCTCCAGGAGCATCCGCACCTCCAGGAGGTCGGCCGCCTCCTGCACGGTGGGCTCGGCGACACAGGCGCCGGCGTGTCTGCGGGTGACCACGAAGCCTTCGGACTCCAGCGTGCGCAGCGCCTCGCGGACCGGGACGCGGGAGACCCCGTAGCGGCGGGCCAGCAGCTCCTCGGTGAGGCGGCTGCCGCGCTCGTAGACACCGGAGACGATGTCGTCACGGATCGCCGTGCATACCGAATGCGCGGGAATGCGCATATCCGAACCTCCGCCTTGATCCCCGCGAAACGCGGCCGCCCGACGTCTGTTCCGTGACTCTATGACAATCCGCCGGAATTTCCGATGGCAGGCCGGAATCCAGGGATATCTTCTGGCGGGAATTACCGAAGGCCCCGGCAGGTGCCGGGGCCTTCGGACGGTGGATCGCTCGGGGTGGGGTCAGACGTTCAGACCGTGGGAGCGCAGGTAGGCGACGGGGTCCATGTCGGAGCCGTAGTCGGGGGTCGTGCGGGCCTCGAAGTGCAGGTGCGGGCCGGTGGAGTTGCCGGTGGAGCCGGAGAGGCCGATCTGCTGGCCGGAGGAGACGCTCTGGCCGACGGAGACGCCGATCGAGGACAGGTGGCCGTACTGGGTGTAGGTGCCGTCCGCCATCCGGAGCACGATGTTGTTGCCGTACGCGCCGCCCCAGCCGGCCTCGACGACCGTGCCGGCGCCGACCGCGACGACGGAGCTGCCGGAGGCGGCCCGGAAGTCCACGCCGGAGTGGCTGCCGGAGGACCAGAGGGAGCCGCCGGCGTTGTAGCCGGTGGTGACGTAGGAGCCGGCGACCGGGAGGTGGAAGGCGTTCAGCCGGGCGCGCTCGGCGGCGCGGGCGGCACGGGCCTTCTCCTCGCGGATCTCCTTGGCGCGGGCCTCGGCCTTGCGCTCGGCCTCGGCCTTCGCCTTGGCCCTGGCGGCCTTCTCGCGGGCCTCGGCGGCGGCCTTGGCCTTCGCCTTCGCGACCGCGTCGGCCTGCCGCTGCTGGGCGTCGGCCTGCGCGTCGATCCGCTCGGCGAGGGTGGCGTCGAGGGAGAGGGCCTGGGTGAGGCCGGTGTCGGCGACCTTGGCGGCCTCGGTGTCGGCGGCGAGGGCCGGGGAGGACAGCGAGCCGAGGACTCCGGTGGTGGCCAGGGCCGCGATGCCGGCGGCCTGGGCGCTCCGACGCGTGAGGCGGCTCGGGGCACGGTGCTTCCCGGTGGCACGGGTGAACGCCATGGAGGGGCTGGTTCCTTTCCTTCCTTCTCGCCTACCGGGTTAGCTGACGGGTTCGGAGCAGGAAGGTCTCCTACGGATCCCCGCGCCGGTTCGCGGCACGGGCCTCCGATTCACCCCAGGGACTGCGTGGGTCCCCGGCTCCCCAGGCTCGCGCCTGACGGGGACTCGGCGATGACTGTCCGGCGCCGCGGCTGCGGCATACGGGTGACGGACAGCCGGGCCGACGCTAGGCGGGGCGACTTCCCATCACCAAACGGACAAGGGGATTTGTCGCGCATCCCACAGGGCAGACAGGCAACCACTCCCCCAAATGGGTTAAATCAGACTAATGCGGCAAAAGACCAGGACCCCGACGAAATCTCTTCCGTCGGGGTCCTGTTCACGGCAGTGGCCGCACAGCGGGCGGCCGTGCGCCGCGGTGGTGTCAGCCGGTGACGACGGTCACCTCTCCGATACCGAGGGCCTTCACCGGCTCCTCGATCCGGGCGGCGTCCCCGACGAGGACCGTGACCAGCCGGTCGACCGGGAAGGCGTTGACCGCGGCGGCGGTCGCCTCAACGGTGCCCGTCTCGGCGAGCCGGGCGTAGAGGTGGGCCTGGTAGTCGTCGGGGAGGTGCTGCTCGACCTGGTCGGCCAGCGTGCTCGCGACGGAGGCGGCGGTCTCGAACTTCAGCGGGGCGACACCCACCAGGTTCTGCACGGCCGTCTCGCGCTCGGCGTCGGTCAGCCCCTCGGCGGCCAGCGTCCGCAGGACCTTCCAGAGGTCGTCCAGGGCCGGTCCGGTGGACTCGGTGTCCACCGAGCCGCTGATCGCGAGCATCGCCGCGCCGCCCGAGTCGGGGCCGGAGGAGCGCAGCACCTGGGCGAAGGCGCGTACGCCGTAGGTGTAGCCCTTCTCCTCGCGCAGCACCCGGTCCAGCCGGGAGGTGAGGGTCCCGCCCAGGCAGTAGGTGCCGAGCACCTGCGCGGGCCACACGCTCTCGTGCCGGTCGGCGCCGATGCGGCCGATCAGCAGCTGGGTCTGGACCGCGCCGGGGCGGTCCACGATGACCACGCGGCCGGTGTCGTCCGCGGTGATCGGCGGCACCGGGCGGGCCTGGGCGGTGTTGCCCGACCAGTCGCCGAGGGTCTCCGCCAGCAGCGCGTCCAGGTCGATACCGGTCAGGTCGCCGACGATCACGGCGGTCGCGGTGGACGGGCGGATGTGGGCGTCGAAGAAGGCGCGCACGGCGGCCGCGTCGATCCGCCGGACCGTCTCCTCGGTGCCCAGGCGGGGGCGGGACATCCGGGCGGTGGCCGGGAACAGCTCCTTGGAGAGCTGCTTGGCGGCGCGCCGGGACGGGTTGGCGTGCTCGTGCGGGATCTCGTCGAGGCGGTTGCCCACCAGGCGCTCGATCTCGCTCTCGGCGAAGGCGGGGGCCCGCAGCGCCTCGGCGACCAGTCCGAGCGCCTTGGCCAGCCGGGAGGCCGGGACCTCCAGGGAGACCCGGACGCCGGGGTGGTCGGCGTGCGCGTCGAGCGTGGCGCCGCAGCGCTCCAGCTCGGCGGCGAACTCCTCGGCGCTGTGCTTGTCGGTGCCCTCGGAGAGCGCCCGCGACATGATCGTGGCCACGCCGTCCAGGCCCTCGGGCTCGGCCTCCAGCGGCGCGTCGAGGAAGATCTCCACGGCGACGACCTGCTGGCCGGGGCGGTGGCAGCGCAGCACGGTCAGCCCGTTGGGCAGAGCGCCGCGCTCGGGCGCCGGGAAGGCCCAGGGGCGGGCCGTGCCGGGCGTGGGCTGCGGGTGGAACTCCATGGCTACTCCAGTCACGGCGGCGTCGCTCACTTGGCCGCCCCCTCGTGCGCGTCGGTCCCCTCGGTGCCGTCCTCGCCCTCGTCGGCCTCGTCGGCCGGCTCGACGGGCTCGTAGACCAGCACCGCCCGGTTGTCGGGGCGCAGGGCCGCCTCGGCCGCCGCGCGCACCTCCTCGGCGGTGACGTCCAGGACGCGGCTCACGGCGGTCAGGGCCAGCTGCGGGTCGCCGAACAGGACCGCGAAACGGCACAGTTCGTCGGCGCGGCCGGCGACCGTGCCGAGCCGGTCGAGCCACTCGCGCTCCAACTGCGCCTGGGCCCGCTCCATTTCCTCCGGGGTGGGCCCCTCGGCGGCGAACCGGGCCAGCTCCTCGTCGACGGCGGCCTCGATCGTCTCCACCTCGACGCCGCCGGAGGTCTTCACGTCCAGCCAGCCCAGCGAGGGCGCACCGGCGAGCCGCAGCAGGCCGAAGCCCGCCGCCACGGCCGTACGGTCGCGGCGGACCAGGCGGTTGTGCAGCCGGGAGGACTCGCCGCCGCCCAGCACGGTCAGCGCCAGGTCGGCGGCGTCGCAGGCGCGGGTGCCGTCGTGCGGGAGGCGGTAGGCGGCCATCAGGGCGCGCGCCGGAACCTCCTCGTGGACCACTTCGCGCAGCTGCTCGCCGATGATCTCGGGCAGCGTCCCGTCGCGCGGCGGCTGCTTGCCGTCGTGGGAGGGGATGGAGCCGAAGTACTTCTCGATCCAGGCGAGGGTCTGCTCGGGGTCGATGTCGCCGACCACCGAGAGCACCGCGTTGTTGGGCGCGTAGTACGTACGGAAGAACGCGCGGGCGTCCTCCAGCGTGGCCGCGTCCAGATCGGCCATGGAGCCGATCGGGGTGTGGTGGTAGGGGTGACCCTCGGGGTAGGAGAGGGCGGTCAGCTTCTCGAACGCGGTGCCGTAGGGCACGTTGTCGTAACGCTGGCGGCGCTCGTTCTTGACGACGTCGCGCTGGTTCTCCATGGACTCCTCGTCGAGCGCGGCGAGGAGGGAGCCCATCCGGTCGGCCTCCAGCCAGAGAGCCAGCTCCACCTGATGGGTGGGCATGGTCTCGAAGTAGTTGGTCCGCTCGAAGCTGGTCGTTCCGTTGAGCGAACCGCCGGCCCCCTGGACGAGCTCGAAGTGACCGTTCCCCTTGACCTGGCCCGAGCCCTGGAACATCAGGTGCTCGAAGAGGTGAGCCAGGCCGGTGCGTCCCTTGACCTCGTGGCGCGAACCGACGTCGTACCAGAGGCAGACCGCGGCGACCGGGGTCAGATGGTCCTCGGAGAGCACCACACGCAGGCCGTTGGCCAGGCGGTGCTCGGTCGCTGTCAAGCCGCCGGAGCCGGCCTGTGCGGTGGCCGTGTGACCCATGGGCATGTACGTCCCTTCGATCGCGATACTGGACTTCCTGACCGGTACTCCCCGCCAGACCTGCCACTCTAAGCAAGCGCACCGGCACCTGGCGAAGTTCCCGTTCGGCGGATGTTTCCGTCGATGGTGTCGCGAACGCCGTCGGCGGTGTACCGCCCGGGCGGCTTCGGACCGTCCTCCGGACAGGCCTTCGGACGGGTCGAGGTCGGCGTTGTCAGTGGGGCGGTCCACAATGGACCGCGTCAGCAGCTCGTGTTGTCCCGAACAAGCTCAGGTCGCCCGAACAGAATCCGTGAAGGAGTCGCAGCCGCGATGGCCCGCCGTAGCACGAAGACCCCGCCGCCGGACGACTTCGAGGAGAAGATCCTCGACATCGACGTCGTCGACGAAATGCAGGGCTCCTTCCTCGAGTACGCGTACTCGGTGATCTACTCCAGGGCCCTGCCCGACGCCCGCGACGGCATGAAGCCGGTGCACCGCCGCATCGTGTCCCAGATGAACGAGATGGGGCTGCGCCCCGACCGCGGCTATGTGAAGTGCGCCCGCGTCGTCGGCGAGGTCATGGGCAAGCTGCACCCGCACGGCGACGCCTCGATCTACGACGCCCTGGTGCGTATGGCGCAGCCGTTCTCGATGCGTCTCCCCCTGGTCGACGGCCACGGCAACTTCGGCTCCCTCGGCAACGACGACCCGCCGGCCGCCATGCGGTACACCGAGTGCCGGATGGCCGATGCCACGTCGTTGATGACCGAGGCGATCGACGAGGACACCGTCGATTTCCAGTCGAACTACGACGGCCAGGAGCGCGAGCCGGTCGTCCTCCCGGCGGCCTACCCCAACCTCCTGGTCAACGGGGTCTCCGGGATCGCCGTGGGCATGGCCACCAACATGCCCCCGCACAACCTGGGCGAGGTCATCGCCGCCGCCCGGCATCTGATCAAGCACCCGGGCGCCGACGTCGAGACGCTGATGCGTTACGTCCCCGGACCCGACCTGCCCACCGGCGGCCGGATCGTCGGGCTCACCGGCATCAAGGACGCGTACACGGCGGGCCGCGGCTCGTTCAAGATCCGCGCCACCGTCTCCGTGGAGAACGTGACCGCCCGCCGCAAGGGCCTCGTCGTCACCGAACTGCCCTTCACCGTCGGCCCGGAGAAGGTGATCGCCAAGATCAAGGACCTGGTCTCGGCGAAGAAGCTCCAGGGCATCGCCGACGTCAAGGACCTCACCGACCGGGCGCACGGGCTGCGTCTCGTCATCGAGGTGAAGAACGGCTTCGTGCCGGAAGCGGTGCTGGAGCAGCTCTACAAGCTGACGCCGATGGAGGAGTCCTTCGGCATCAACAACGTGGCGCTGGTCGACGGCCAGCCGCTCACCCTGGGCCTCAAGGAGCTGCTGGAGGTCTATCTCGACCACCGCTTCGAGGTCGTGCGCCGGCGCAGCGAGTTCCGCCGCACCAAGCGGCGCGACCGGCTGCATCTGGTCGAGGGTCTGCTCGTCGCCCTCCTCGACATCGACGAGGTCATCCGGATCATCCGGGACAGCGACAATTCCGCGCAGGCCAAGGAACGCCTGATGGAGCGCTTCTCGCTGAGCGAGGTCCAGACGCAGTACATCCTGGACACCCCGCTGCGCCGCCTCACCCGCTTCGACCGGATCGAGCTGGAGAGCGAGCGCGACAAGCTGAACGGCGAGATCGACGCGCTGACCGCGATCCTGGAGTCGGACGCGGAGCTGCGCAAGCTGGTCTCCTCGGAGCTGGCCGCCGTGGCGAAGAAGTTCGGCACGGACCGGCGCACGGTGCTGCTGGAGTCGGCCGGTTCGCAGATCGCGTCCGTGCCGCTGGAGGTGGCGGACGACCCGTGCCGGGTGCTGCTCTCCTCGACGGGTCTGCTGGCCCGTACGGCGAACGCGGAGCCGGTCGAGATCTCCGAGGACGCCCGGCGCACCAAGCACGACGTGATCGTGTCGGCGGTGGCGGCGACGGCCCGCGGCGATGTCGGGGCCGTCACGTCGACCGGCCGGCTGCTGCGGCTCTCGGTGATCGACCTGCCGCAGCTGCCGGACACGCACGCGGAGCCGAACCTTTCGGGCGGGGCGCAGATCTCCGAGTTCCTCACGCTGGAGGCGGACGAGGAGCTGATCTGCCTCACGACGCTCGCCGAGGACTCGCCGGGTCTCGCACTCGGCACGCTCCAGGGCGTGGTGAAGCGCGTCGTGCCGGACTACCCGGCCAACAAGGACGAGTTGGAGGTCATCACCCTCAAGGACGGTGACCGCATCGTGGGCGCGACCGAGCTGCGGACGGGCGAGGAGGATCTGGTGTTCATCACTTCCGACGCCCAGTTGCTCCGCTACCCGGCGGGCTCGGTGCGTCCGCAGGGGCGGCCCGCCGGAGGCATGGCGGGCGTCAAGCTGGCGGCCGGGGCCGAGGTGCTGTCGTTCACGGCGGTGGACCCGGCGGCCGAGGCGGTCGTGTTCACGGTGGCCGGTTCGCACGGCACGCTGGACGATTCGGTGCTGACGTCCAAGCTCACCCCGTTCGACCAGTATCCGCGCAAGGGCCGGGCGACCGGCGGGGTGCGCTGCCAGCGGTTCCTGAAGGGCGAGGACGTCCTGGTCTTCGCCTGGGCGGGGCCGACCCCGGCCCGGGCTGCCCAGAAGAACGGCACCCCGGCGAAGCTGCCGGAGCCGGACCCGAGGCGGGACGGTTCGGGCACGCCGCTGCTGGAGAAGGTGGCCGTGATCGCGGGACCGCCGCTGTACTGACGCTGCCGTACGGCGGGGAGCGTGTCGTACGGGAGTGAGCGTTGTCGTACGCGAGGGAGCGGCCGGGGAGGGATGACCTCTCCTCGGCCGCTTGCCGGTTACGCCTCCGCGACCGCTTCCCGTACGTCGGCCTCCGCGGTCCCTTCGATGGCGGGCTCCGGTACGTAACGGAGCACGCCCCACATGGCGCGCTCGGTGTCCGAGGCGTCGGGCCCCGGCCCCGGCTCCGCGCGGCAAGCGGCCAGCGAGGCCACCAGCGCTTCGGCGTCGATGCCCGCGCCGATCATGACGAGCTGGGTGAGCCGCTGCTCGCCGCGCGCCCACGGCCGGGGGACGAAGCGCAGGAACCGGCCGACCGCGTGCAGGGCATAGGAGTTGTCCCGGTCCCCCGCGCCGAAGTCGACGAACCCCTTGATCCGGTAGAGCCCTTCGGGCCGGGAGTCGAGGAAGGCCATGAAGCGGCGCGGGTCCATCGGCACGTCGGCGGTGAAGTCGACGCTCTCGTACGCCGCGTGCAGGTGGTCGGCGTGCCCGTGCCCGTCGCACTCCTCGTGCTCGTCGCACTCCTCCTGGCGCAGCAGGTCCTCGAAGCTCAGCTGACCCGCCATCTCCTCGCCGTCCGGCCGCAGCGCGGGGTCGAAGAGCAGCTCGGGATCGATCCGGCCGTGCTCGGCGGAGATCACGGCGGCGGGGCCGCTCAGCTCCGCGACCGTCGCCCGCAGCCGCTCCCGTTCGGCCTCCCCCACCCGGTCGGTCTTGTTCAGGACGACGAGGTCGGCGACGGCGAGATGACGGTCGAGCTCGGGGTGCCGCTGCCGGGTGGAATCGAACTCCGCCGCGTCGACGACCTCGACGAGGCCTCCGTACAGGATGTGCGGGTTGTCGCTGGCCAGCAGCATCCGGACGAGCTCCTGGGGTTCGGCCAGTCCGCTCGCCTCGATGACGATCACGTCCAGCCGGGCGGACGGCCGGGTCAGCGTCTCCAGGAAGGTGTCGAGTTCGCTCGCGTCCACGGCGCAGCACAGGCAGCCGTTGCCCAGCGAGACCGTCGAGCCGACCTGGCCCGAGACGGTCATGGCGTCGATCTCGATGGCCCCGAAGTCGTTGACGATCACGCCGATCCGGGTGCCCGCCCGGTTGCGGAGCAGATGGTTCAGGAGCGTGGTCTTGCCGGAGCCGAGGAAGCCCGCCAGGACGACGACCGGGATCTGCGGGGTACGGGGCGGGGTCAACGGGGGCCTTCCTGGGAGCGTCGTCAGGGTGCCGGGACCGGCTGCGGCGGGGGTGCGCCGACGTAGCGGGCCGCCGGGCGGATGATCTTCGAGTCCTCCGCCTGCTCCAGGATATTGGCGCTCCAGCCGATCACCCGCGCCGCACAGAAGGTGGGGGTGAACATCGCGCGCGGCAGCCCGCACAGCTCCATGACCACCCCGGCGTAGAACTCCACGTTGGTATGCAGCTCCCGGCCCGGCTTGAGCTCGGCGAGGATCGCCTCGACCTGGGCCTCCACCTCCACGGCGAAGTCGACGAGCGGGCCGCCGAAGCCCTGGGCGATCGACTTGAGCATCCGGGAGCGCGGGTCCTCGGTGCGGTAGACGGGGTGGCCGAAGCCCATGATGCGGCGGCCGGAGAGGACCTGTTCGCGGATCCAGCCGTCGATGCGGTCCGGGGTGCCGATGGCGTCCAGGGTGTCCAGGGCCCGGCTGGGGGCTCCGCCGTGCAGCGGTCCGGAGAGCGCGCCGACCGCCGCCACCAGGCAGGCGGCCAGGTCGGCTCCGGTGGAGGCGACGACGCGGGCGGTGAAGGTGGAGGCGTTGAAGCCGTGGTCGACGGTCGAGACGAGGTACTGCTCGATCGCTCGTACCTGCTCGGGCCCGGGCTCCGAACCGGTCAGCATGTACAGGTAGTTCGCGGCGTGCGGCAGGTCCGCGCGGGGTGCGACCGGCTCCAGTCCCTGGCCGAGGCGGTGGAGGGCGGTCAGGATCGTGGGCACGGCCGCGCAGACGGCGAGCGCGTCCTCGCGTCGGCGCCCGGCGTCGATGTCGTACACCGGGCGGAAGCCGGCCGACGCTCCGAGCAGGGAGAGCGCGGTGCGGAGTCCCGCGAGGGGGCCCGAGACGGCGCTCGCGCGGGCGATGGCGGGCAGGGCCTCGGTGACGTCGGCGGGGAGTGTGCGCAGGCTCGCCGTACGGGCCGCGAAGTCGGCGGCCGCGGCCCGGTCGGGCAGCTCCCCGTGGAACATCAGGTACCACACGTCCTCGAAGCCGCGGGTCTGCGCCAGCTCGATCGCCGAGTACTGGCGGTAGTGGTAGAAGCCTTCGCGGCCACGGACGTCGCCGAGGGCGGTGTCGGTGACGACGACACCGGCGAGGCCACGGGGGACGGCGGGGGCGACAGGGGTGCTGGTCATGGCTGCTCTCCTCCGTGCATGCAACATTGATTCGACTGTCCATGCTTGACTGAAAATCTGTCAATGTTGATTGAATCAATGTTCATGCGGAGTGGATACGGTGGTTTCCATGACGGATCAACCAGAGCCCGAGCGGCACGAAGCGTCCCGGCTCACCACCCGGCAGGCGGCCGAACTGCTGGGCGTGAAGCCGGAGACGGTGTACGCCTACGTCAGCCGGGGCCAGCTGAGCAGCGTGCGGGCCGCCGGGGGCCGGGGCAGCACGTTCGACGCCGAGGAGGTCCGGGCGCTGGCGCGGCGTTCGGGGCGCCGGGACCCGTCCCCGGGCGGGGGCGACCTCGCCTTCCGGACGGGCATCACGCTCATCGAGGGCGACCGGTGCTACTTCCGCGGGGTCGACGCGACGGAGCTGGCCCGGCGGTACGGCTACGAGGAGGTCGCGAAGTGGCTGTGGACGGGCGAGCTGCGGCCCGGCGCCCGGTTCGCCGCGTCCGCCGGGACCCTCGCGGCGGCGCGCAGGGCGGTCGAGGCGCTGCCCGCGCACAGCGGGTCGACGGACCGGCTGCGGGTGGCGGTGACGGCTGCCGCGGCCACGGATCCGCTGCGGTTCGACCTGTCGCCGGAGGCGGTGCTGAACAGTGCGCGGGGCCTGATCCCGACGCTGGTGGGCGCGTTGCCGGTGCTGGGCGGTCCGGCGGCCGAAGGGGGTTCGCTGGCGGCGGAGCTGTGGTCACGGCTCACCGCGGAGCCGGCCGACGCCCCTTCCCTCGCGGTGCTGGACGCGGCCCTGGCGCTGCTGGTCGACCACGACCTGGCGGCCTCCACCCTGGCCGCCCGGGTCGCCGCCTCCGCGCGGGCCCATCCGTACGCGGTGGTCTCGGCGGGCCTCGGCGTGCTGGAGGGGCCGCTGCACGGTGCGGCGAGCGGGCTGGCGCACCGGCTGCTCCGGGAAGCGGTGGACCGGGGCAGTGCGGTCCCCGTGGTCGCCGACCATCTGCGGACCGGGCGGCGGGTGCCCGGCCTGGGCCACCGGCTGTACCGGGGCGAGGACCCCCGGGCGACGGTCCTGTTCGAGCTGCTGGCGGAGGTGCCGCAGGCGGCCGGGGCGCTGGCGGCGGCCCGTGAGGTGGTGGCCACGACGGCGCGGCACGCTCCGCTGCACGCCAACATCGACCTGGCGCTGGCCGTCCTGTCGGTCTCCCGGGGGATGGCGGCGGACGCGGGCGAGACGGTGTTCGCAGTGTCCCGTATGGCGGGCTGGATCGCCCACGCACTGGAGGAGTACGGGGAGCGCCCGCTCCGCATCCGGCCGAGCGGGCAGTACGTCGGCCCCCGGCCGCCCCAGCCGCTCCTCTGACCAGGACCCCAGGCCGCAGGTACGGACCAAGGCCCCTCCGGGGAGCGCAAATTAGCTACGGATCACAGGGAATTCTCGCGCGGTGGCTGGGCGGTGGACCCGCGGACCACCAGCTCCGGTTCGAAGAGCAGCTCGTCCGAGGGCACGGCCCGCCCACCGATCTGCACCGAGAGCAGTTCCACGGCCGCGCGCCCCATGGCCTCGATGGGCTGGCGGACGGTGGTCAGGGGCGGCTCGGTGCAGTTCATGAAGGCCGAGTCGTCGTAGCCGACGACCGACACGTCGCCGGGCACCGAGAGCCCCCGGCGGCGGACGGCGCGCACGGCGCCCAGCGCGAGCGGGTCGCTGGCGCAGATGATGCCGGTGACACTGCGCTCCAGCAGTCGCGTCGCGGCGGCCTGCCCGCCCTCCAGCGAGAACATGGCCCGGGCCACCCACTCGTCGGGGATGCTCGTCCCGGTCTCCTCGGCGAGCACCCGGGCGGCGGCGAGCTTGCGCTGCGAGGGCACGTGATCGGACGGTCCGAGGACGAGTCCGATGCGCTCGTGGCCGAGCGAGACGAGATGACGCCAGGCCTGCTCGACGGCGACGGAGTCGTCGCAGGAGACACCGGGGAAGCCGAGATGTTCAATGGCCGCGTTGATCAGGACGACGGGGATCTTGCGGTCGGCGAGCACCTTGTAGTGGTCGTGCGGGGCGTCGGCCTGGTGGTAGAGGCCGCCCGCGAAGACCACGCCGGAGACCTGCTGCTGGAGGAGCAGCTCGACGTAGTCGGCCTCGGAGACGCCGCCCTTGGTCTGGGTGCACAGCACCGGGGTCAGCCCCTGCTGGGCGAGCGCGCCGCCGACCACTTCGGCGAAGGCCGGGAAGATCGGGTTCTGGAGCTCGGGCAGGACCAGGCCGACCAGCCGGGCGCGTTCGCCGCGCAGCTGGGTCGGGCGCTCGTAGCCGAGGACGTCCAGCGCGGAGAGCACGGCCTGCCGGGTGGCGTCGGAGACGCCCGGCTTGCCGTTCAGCACCCGGCTGACCGTCGCCTCGCTGACTCCCACTTTCTGGGCCACTTGAGCAAGTCGTCGCGTCATGAACGCAAGATTAGCGCAAGAAACGCAAGAAGATTGCGTTGATGGCGAACTCGGTGGGAACGCTCACGGAGGCAGCGCTGAAACGCTCACAGACGCGGCGGCCGGAGGCAAGAGGTGCGCGGAGCGGACGCACCGATTCCCGGGTGCCGCGCGACGAATTCCCGGGCTCCGTGCGACGAGATTTCCACCCCGGCCGCCCGGCCCTTACCGTCTCTACGATGAACGCCCCACCGACCCCCGGCCGGGGACCGCGCCGGTTCGGCTGGCCCCAGCGGGTCTTCTCGCAGGTCCTGCTGATGCAGCTGGCCATCATCACCGGGGTGACGATCCTGGTCACCGGCCTCTTCCTGGCCCCCCTCAGCGAGCAGCTGGACGACCAGGCGATGCGCCGCGCCCTGGCCATCGCCCAGTCCACCGCCGCCCGGCCGGACATCGTGGAGAACCTGAGCAGCACGGACCCGTCGGACGGGGGCCCCGTACAGTCGGCCGCCGAGCGGGTCAGGCGGGCGACCGGCGCGGAGTACGTGGTCGTCATGAACCGGCGCGGGGTGCGCTGGTCGCATCCCGAAACCCACCGGATCGGCGCGGTCGTCTCCACCGACCCGGGTGAGGCGCTGCGCGGGCGTGAGGTGATGGAGATCGACAGCGGCACCCTCGGCCGCTCGGCTCGGGGCAAGGTGCCGTTGTTCGGCCCGTCCGGCGAGGTGATCGGCGCGGTCTCGGTCGGGATCGAGTACGACAGCGTCCGGGCCCGGCTCCTCGGGGCGATCCCGGGGCTCCTCGCGTACGCCGGCGGGGCCCTGGCCGTCGGGGCGCTCGCCGCGTATCTGATCTCCCGCCGGTTGCAGCGGCAGACCCATGACCTGGCGTTCTCCGACATCTCCGCGCTGCTGACCGAACGCGAGGCCATGCTGCACGGCATCCGCGAAGGGGTCGTCGCCCTCGACGCAGCCGGGCGCGTACGGCTCCTGAACGACGAGGCGCAGCGGCTGCTGGGGCTGGGCCCGGAGGCGGCGGGCCGCCCGCTGGACGAGGTGCTGGGCGACGGGAGGACCACGGACGTGCTGGCCGGGCGGGTGGTCGGCGACGACCTGCTGGCGGTACGGGGCAGCCGGGTGCTGCTGGCCAACCGGATGCCCACGGACGACGGCGGAGCCGTGGTGACCCTGCGCGACCGGACCGAGCTGGAGCACCTGGGCCGCGAGCTCGACTCCACCACGGGGCTGATCGACGCCCTGCGCGCCCAGGACCACGAGCACGCGAACCGGCTGCACACCCTGCTGGGGCTGCTGGAGCTGGAGATGCACGAGGACGCGATGGAGTTCGTCACCGAGGTGGTGGGCGTGCACCGGGCGACGGCCGAGCAGGTCACGGAGAAGGTCCAGGACCCGCTGCTGGCCGCCCTCCTCGTCGGCAAGACGACGGTCGCCGCCGAGCGCGGTGTCTCGCTGCGGCTGGCTCCCGGCACGCTGCTGCCGGACCGGGTGGTCGATCCCCGGGGCCTGGTGACGGTGGTGGGCAACCTCGTCGATAACGCCACGGACGCGGCGGCCGGATCGGACGGGGCGCGGATCGAGGTCGGCCTGCGGGCCGAGGGCCGTACGGTGATCCTGGGGGTGCGCGACAGCGGCCCCGGCGTCCCGGAGGACCAGCACGCGTCGATCTTCACGGAGGGCTGGTCCACCAAGGACGTCCCGGCGCACGGCAAACGCGGCCTCGGGCTCGCCCTCGTACGGCGGCTCGCGGAGCGCCAGGGAGGCAGTGTGACGGTGTCCGGTGCGGACGGCGGCGGCGCGGTGTTCACCGTCGTCCTGCCGGAGGCGCTGGCGGAGCCCGCCGCGAATGCCCCGGTCGGTACGCCGCACCCCACGCATCCGGTGACGACGGGAGAGCAGCGGTGATCGAGGTCCTGATCGTCGACGACGACGTGCGGGTGGCGCAGATCAACGCGGCGTACGTCGCCAAGGTGCCCGGCTTCCGGGTGGCCGCGCAGGCCCACTCGGCGGCCGGGGCGCTGGCGACGGTCGAGGAGGTCCCGGTCGACCTGATCCTGCTGGACCACTACCTGCCCGACCGCAACGGCCTCGCCGTCGTACGGGAGCTGCGCCGCCTCGGCCGTCGGGTCGACGTGATCATGGTGACGGCCGCCCGGGACGTCGCGACCGTGCAGGACGCGATGCGGCACGGTGCGCTCCAGTACCTGGTGAAGCCGTTCACGTACGCCGGTCTGCGTACGAAGCTGGAGGCGTACGCGGCGCTGCGGCGGACGCTCGACGGGGGCGGGGAGGCCGAGCAGGCGGAGGTGGACCGGCTCTTCGGCGCGCTGTGGGCGGCGGGCGAGCCGGCCCTCCCCAAGGGCCACTCCCCCACCACCGCCGAACTCGTCCGAGGGGCCCTGCGCGGCGCGGACGGCCCGCTCTCCGCGCAGGAGATCGCCGACAGCGCGGGGATGAGCCGGCAGACGGCCCAGCGCTATCTGAAGCTTCTTGAGCGGACCGGCAAGGTCCGGCTGACGCTGCGGTACGGCGAGACGGGCCGCCCGGAACACCGGTACGCCTGGGCCGCGGGCTGAAGCCCACGGCCCGGGGTCGCTCCGCGTCCTACGCCGCCCCGGCCCCCGTCAGCGCCCGCACTTCGGCCTCGGCGTGCTTGGCCTCGTCGGGCGGCTCGGGCGAGGTGACCGTACCGATCCAGCCGGCCAGGAAGCCGAGCGGGATCGAGACCAGGCCCGGGTTCTCCAGGGGGAAGAGCTGGAAGTCGACGCCGGGGAACAGGGACGTCGGGCTGCCCGAGACGACGGGCGAGACCAGCACCAGGACGACCGCCGGGACCAGTCCTCCGTACACCGACCAGACCGCGCCCCGGGTGGTGAAGTTGCGCCAGAACAGCGAGTAGAGCAGGACCGGGAGGTTCGCGGAGGCGGCCACGGCGAAGGCGAGGCCCACCAGGAAGGCCACGTTGAGGTTCTGGGCGAGCAGCCCGAGACCGATCGCGACCGCGCCGATCCCGGCGGCGGCGATACGCGCCACGGCGACCTCGCTGTGCTTCTTGCGCCCGGGGCGGCGGAGCGAGGCGTAGAGGTCGTGGGCGACCGAGGCGGACGAGGCGAGCGTGATGCCCGCGACGACGGCCAGGATGGTGGCGAAGGCGATGGCGGCGACCACGGCGAAGAGAATCGTTCCACCGGTGGAGCCCTCGCCGCCGCCGAGATCGAGGGCCAGCAGCGGGATCGCGGTGTTGCCCGCCGCGTTCGACGCGCGGACCTCGGCGGAGCCGACGAGTGCGGCGGCGCCGAACCCGAGCACGATCGTCATCAGGTAGAAGCTGCCGATCAGGCCGATGGACCAGACGACGGACCGGCGCGCGGCGCGGGCGGTGGGCACGGTGTAGAAGCGCGACAGGATGTGTGGCAGCCCCGCCGTGCCGAGGACCAGGGCCACCCCGAGGCTGATGAAGTCGAAGCGCGAGGTCCAGTCCCCGCCGTACCGCAGGCCGGGGGTGAGGAAGTCCTTGCCGTGGCCGCTGCGTTCGGCCGCCGTGTTGAGCAGGCTGTTGATGTTCCCGTGGAAGTGGACCAGCACGAGCACGGTGAGCACGACGGCCCCGGCCATCAGCAGGACGGCCTTGACGATCTGGATCCAGGTGGTGGCGCGCATGCCGCCGAAGGACACGTAGATCACCATGAGCGCGCCGACCCCGACGACGGTCCAGGACCGGGCCGCGTCGCTCGTACCGCCGAGCAGGAGGGCCACCAGGCTGCCCGCGCCGACCATCTGGGCGACCAGGTAGAGCACGGAGACGGTGACGGACGAGGTGCCGACGGCGGTACGCACCGGGCGCTCGGCCATCCGTGCGGCGACCACGTCGGCCAGCGTGAACCGGCCGCAGTTGCGGACGAGTTCGGCGACGAGCAGCAGGACGACCAGCCAGGCGACGAGGAAGCCGACGGAGTAGAGCATGCCGTCGTAGCCGAAGAGGGCGATCAGCCCGGAGATGCCGAGGAAGGAGGCCGCGGACATGTAGTCCCCGGCGATGGCGAATCCGTTCTCCATGGGCGAGAACAGGCGTCCGCCGGCGTAGAACTCCTCGGCGGAGCCCTGCCGGTTGCGGCCGACCCAGGTGGTGATGAAGAGCGTCACCGCGATGAACGCGCTGAACAGCAGGAGGGCGAGGGTCTGGTGGTCTCCTTTCACCGTGCGAGCCCTCTCGTCATCTCCTGGGTGTCCCAGCGCAGATCGAGCGCCGCCCGGTCCCTGCGCAGCCGCGCGTGCCGTGCGTACGCCCAGGTGAGCAGGAACGTGGTGAGGAACTGGCCGAGCCCCGCCACCATCGCGACGTTCACCGCTCCGGCGACCGGGCGGGCCATCAGGGCGGGGGCGGTGGTCGCGGCGACGACGTAGGCGAGATACCAGAGCAGGAAGGCGAGGGCGGCGGGGGCCACGAAGCGGCGGTAGCGGCGGCGCACCTCGCGGAAGGCGTCACTGCGGTGCACTTCCAGATAGATGTCGGCCGCGCTGGGCCGGGGATCCGGCGCCGCCTCACCCGACGCGTCGAGGGCCGCGGCACCTCCCGTACCGTCCTGGTCACCCCGGCCGGGTGCCGGTACGTCGTCCCACGGGTCGTCGAGCCGCACTCCCGCGGTCTGCGACCCTGCTTCCTTCTCCACCGAACAACTCCCCTGATCCGCGGACCTTTTCGGCCGCACGGCCAACGATGGGCGGTTCGGGAGGGTCCCGGGCGCGTCATTCGCCCGACTTCACCCCTTCAGGTGACAGATATCCGGGACTGCTGCGCGCTTCCCCGGCGGGACCCCCGGGAAACGCTCGCGGCCCCCGCTCCGGCGGAACCGGGGCGAGGGCCGTGCGACGGAACCCAGGGGTCCAGGGATCAGGCGTCGATGCGCGAGCGGTCCAGGGTGGCGGCGGAGCTGGTGATGAACTCCTTGCGGGGCGCGACCTCGTTGCCCATCAGCAGGTCGAAGACCTGCTCGGAGGATTCCAGGTCGCCGATGTTGATACGCCGCAGCGTGCGGTGGCGCGGGTCCATCGTCGTCTCGGCCAGCTGGTCGGCGTCCATCTCACCGAGGCCCTTGTAGCGCTGGATCGACTCCTTGATCCGGATGTTCTTGCGCTGGAACTCCAGGAGGGTCTGGCGCAGTTCGCTGTCGGAGTAGGTGTAGACGTACTTGTCCTGGCCCTTCTTGGGCTGGACCAGCTCGATCCGGTGCAGCGGGGGCACCGCGGCGAAGACCCGTCCCGCCTCGACCATCGGGCGCATGTAGCGCTGGAAGAGGGTCAGCAGCAGGGTGCGGATGTGAGAGCCGTCGACATCGGCGTCGGTCATCATGATGACCTTGCCGTAGCGGGCGGCGTCGATGTCGAAGGTCCGCCCGGAACCGGCTCCTATGACCTGGATGATCGCGCCGCACTCGGCGTTCTTCAGCATGTCGGAGACGGACGACTTCTGGACGTTGAGGATCTTGCCGCGGATCGGCAGCAGCGCCTGGAACTCGCTGTTCCGGGCCAGCTTGGCGGTGCCGAGCGCCGAGTCGCCCTCAACGATGAACAGCTCGCTGCGGTCGACGTCGTCACTGCGGCAGTCGGCGAGCTTGGCGGGCAGCGAGGAGGACTCCAGCGCGGTCTTGCGGCGCTGCGCGTCCTTGTGCTGCCGGGCCGCGATCCGGGTGCGGGCGGCGGCGACGGCCTTCTCCAGCACTGCCCGGGCCTGGGCCTTGGCGTCCCGCTTCGTCGAGGTCAGGAAGGACTTGAGCTCCTTGGCGACGACATTGGCGACGATCCGGTTGGCCGCCGAGGTGCCGAGCACCTCCTTGGTCTGCCCCTCGAACTGCGGCTCGGCGAGCCGTACGGTGACGACGGCGGTGAGCCCTTCGAGGGCGTCGTCCTTGACGATGTCGTCCTCGGCGACCCGCAGCATCTTGGCGGAGCGCAGCGCCTCGTTCACCGTCTTGGTCAGGGAGCGCTCGAACCCGGTGACGTGGGTGCCGCCCTTGGGGGTGGCGATGATGTTCACGAACGACCGTACGGTCGTGTCGTAGCCGGTTCCCCAGCGCAGGGCGATGTCGACGGCGAGCTCGCGGGTGACCTCGGTGGCGGTCATGTGGCCGCGGTCGTCGAGGACCGGGACGGTCTCCTTGAAGGTGCCCGTGCCGCTGAGCCGCTGGACGTCGCAGACGGCCTTGTCCTGGGCCAGGTACTCGCAGAACTCGCTGATGCCGCCGTCGAAGCGGAACGTCTCCTCCGTCTTGCCCTCGCCGTCGAGCGCCCGCTCGTCGCGGACGATGATCGTGAGGCCGGGGACGAGGAAGGCGGTCTGGCGGGCCCGCTGGTGGAGGGTCTCCAGGTTGAGCTTGGCGTCCTTGAGGAAGATCTGCCGGTCCGCCCAGTACCGCACCCGGGTACCGGTACGGGTCTTGGGGACGCGCTTGCCCTTGTGCAGGCCGTTGGCCGGATCGAACGGGCTGTCCGGTCCCTGCTCGGTGAACATGCCGGGGACGCCGCGCCGGAAGCTGATGGAGTGGGTCGCGCTGTTGCGGTCGACCTCGACGTCCAGGCGGGAGGAGAGGGCGTTGACCACGGAGGCGCCGACGCCGTGGAGGCCGCCCGACGCGGCGTAGGAGCCGCCGCCGAACTTGCCTCCGGCGTGCAGCTTGGTCATGACGACCTCGACGCCGGAGAGACCCGTCTTGGGCTCGACGTCGACCGGGATGCCGCGGCCGTTGTCCCGGACCTCCACGGAGGAGTCGTCGTGGAGGATGACCTCGATCTGGTCGCAGTAGCCGCCGAGGGCCTCGTCGACGGAGTTGTCGATGATCTCCCAGAGGCAGTGCATCAGGCCACGGCTGTCGGTGGACCCGATGTACATGCCGGGGCGCTTGCGGACCGCCTCCAGCCCTTCGAGGACGAGAAGGTGCCGCGCGGTGTAGTTGGAGCTGTCCCGGTCGCCTCCTGCTGCGGCCAGCATCGCGGTGGACGGCACGGACGTTTCGGCGGTCACGCGGTTCGCTCCTCGCTGAATTTCATCTGGGGCCCCCGTGGGTATCGGGCTGGGCGTCGGTTGCCGCTGAGAGCCTACAGAGGCCTGGTAGAGCGGTTGTAACGCCACCCTCGGGGAATCCTCATGCTAGTCGAGCTCCATCCGGGCTCGCATGGGTGTTCGATCATTCGTTGGAGTGACGTGCACATCACGTTCCCTTCGACGCATGAACCATTTAGGCTCCGGGCACGTCCTCATGAACAAACCGGCAAGCCGGCCGGCGGGACCCACCCCCAAGACAAGCAATGCGAAACCGTAGCGCTCCGCATACGGCACATTCGCCGCCAACCGGCAACAGACAGCCACACCGAGAAGAAGTTTCGAAGAAAAGCCACGAGCGGGAACGTTTTCGGCCTGGTTGGATGTTGACCCTGGTACGACAGCTCGTCGAGCTAGAGAAGAGGCGACGTGACTACTGTTCTGACCCCCGCGAGCCCGCTGACCGCAGCAGACCGCTGTGACCGTTGCGGCGCCCAGGCCTATCTGCGCGTCGTCCTGATCAGCGGCGGTGAACTGCTCTTCTGCGCCCACCACGGGCGCAAGTTCGAGCCGGAACTCAAGAAGATCGCCGCGGAAATACAGGATGAGACGGATCGGCTGACCGCCGTACAGACGGCTGCTGCCGACGAGGACCAACACTGACACCTCGCATCCACGACGAGCCAGGGGCTGGTCCAGGACCGGCCGACGGGCGGCTCCCCCACCGGGGGGAGCCGCCCGTTCTCGTTGCGCTGCCGGTGTTGTGAGGCCGGTGGGGAGACCCCAGGGGCTGTGCGTGGCTTCCGGGGCCCGTGCCGCCTCCGGGGCCTCGGTACGCGCCCGTGCCGTCCCGGACGAGGCCGCGGGCCCCACAGGCCTCGGTCACGGGGCCGTACGGCTACGAGGCGGCCCGGCGCGGCTCAGATGCGGCCCGCGGCCCAGTCCAGGGCGGCGGAGACCCGGGTGTACACCCCGGGGCTGCCCGGGCGCCCGCAGCCGCTGCCCCAGGACACCAGGCCGATGAGCCGCCCACGGGCCACCAGCGGCCCGCCGCTGTCGCCCTGGCACGCGTCCCGGCCGCCCGCGGGTTCGCCCGCACAGAGCATCGCCGAGGCCTTGTACGTACCCTCCCGGCCGCCCGGGTAGGCCCGCGCGCAGTCGCCGTCCGGCAGGACCCGGACCCGGGCTGAGCGCAGCACGGAGGCGTAGGTGCCGCTGCCCGTCGTATCGCCCCAGCCGTAGACATCCGCGGGCGTCCCGGCCCGGTAGGCGGCGTCCCCGCTTCCGGCCATCGGAATGGTCGCGCCCGTCGGCAGGGCGCGGGACAGGGTGAGCACCGCGAGGTCGCCCGCGTTGGAGACCGGGTCGTAGGCCGGGTTCACCCAGATGCGCCGGACCGGGATCTCCCGGCCGCCGGAATCGCTGAGCCGCTCCCGGCCGGCGATGACCAGGAGGTCCTTCACCCGCCTCGCCGGTCCGCCGAGCGCCTCGTCACTCAGACAGTGGGCGGCCGTCAGGATCTTCGTGGGAGCCACGGCCACGCCGCCGCAGAACTGCCCGGAGCGCGCGCCTCCGAACCGGTCGCGGCTCGACAGCGCCACGACCCAGGGGCTGTCCGCCACCGGGGCGGGGTGTCCGCCGACGACGATGCTCTCCGCGACCGCCGTGGAGGGGGCGGCGAGGGGCAGTACGGCCGTGGCGGCGGTCAGGGCGAGCGCCCCGGTCAGGGCACGGACGACGGGACGGGGCATGGGGACTCCTGACACTGAGGCGACAAACCGTTTCACCCAGCGTGATCCAGGCAGTCCGTGTCAGGCCCCGGAGACACGCCGGAGGGCCCGGATCCCCTGGGGGTTCCGGGCCCTCGGCCGGTGAATCTTCGGCGTTCCGCCCTTCGGCGAGCCGTTTCCCTCGACTTAGTCGAGGTAGTCGCGCAGCACCTGGGAGCGCGACGGGTGCCGGAGCTTCGACATCGTCTTCGACTCGATCTGACGGATGCGCTCACGCGTCACGCCGTAGACCTTGCCGATCTCGTCGAGTGTCTTCGGCTGACCGTCGGTGAGACCGAAGCGCATCGAGACGACGCCGGCCTCACGCTCGGAGAGCGTGTCGAGCACCGAGTGCAGCTGCTCCTGGAGGAGCGTGAAGCTGACCGCGTCCGCCGGGACGACCGCCTCGGAGTCCTCGATCAGGTCACCGAACTCGCTGTCGCCGTCCTCGCCGAGCGGGGTGTGCAGCGAGATCGGCTCGCGGCCGTACTTCTGGACCTCGATGACCTTCTCGGGGGTCATGTCGAGTTCCTTGGCCAGCTCCTCCGGGGTGGGCTCGCGGCCCAGGTCCTGGAGCATCTGGCGCTGCACACGCGCGAGCTTGTTGATGACCTCGACCATGTGCACCGGGATACGGATGGTGCGGGCCTGGTCGGCCATCGCGCGGGTGATCGCCTGACGGATCCACCAGGTGGCGTACGTGGAGAACTTGTAGCCCTTGGTGTAGTCGAACTTCTCGACCGCGCGGATCAGACCGAGGTTGCCCTCCTGGATCAGGTCCAGGAAGAGCATGCCGCGGCCGGTGTAGCGCTTGGCCAGAGAAACCACCAGACGGAGGTTGGCCTCCAGGAGGTGGTTCTTGGCCCGGCGGCCGTCCTCGGCGATGATCTCCAGCTCGCGCTTGAGCTTCGGCGCGAGCTTGTCGGCGTTCGCCAGCTTGTCCTCGGCGAAGAGGCCGGCCTCGATGCGCTTGGCGAGCTCGACCTCCTGCTCGGCGTTGAGGAGGGGGACCTTGCCGATCTGCTTCAGGTAGTCCTTGACCGGGTCGGCGGTGGCGCCGGCGACGGCGACCTGCTGCGCGGGTGCGTCGTCCTCGTCGTCGTCGGAGAGGACGAAGCCCTTGTTCTCGCCCTCGCCCTCCTCTTCCTCGCCCTTGCCGGCCTTGACCTCCTCGACCGGCTCGTCGCCGTCGAGGAGCTCGTCGTCCTGCTTGCCGGACTTCTTCGCGGCGGTCTTCTTGGCCGCCGTCTTCTTCGCGGCGGTCTTCTTGGCGGCGGTCTTCTTGGCTGCCGCCTTCTTCGCGGGAGCGGCCACGACGGCGTCTTCGGCCACCGCGTCCGCACTCTCGGCCGCCGGGGCGGCGGTGGCCGCGACGGTCCTGGTCACGGTGGTCTTCGCCGCGACGGTCTTGGTGGCGGTGCGCTTGACCGGGCTCTTCGCTGCGACGCTCTTGCGGGCGCGCTTCGGCGACTCCGCGGCACTGACCATCAGCGTCACACCCTCTTCCTCGAGGATCTGGTTGAGGCTGCGCAGAACGTTCTTCCACTGGGTTGGCGGAATCTGGTCAGCCTCGAAGGCCCGACGCACGTCATCGCCGGCGATCTGCCCATCAGCCTTTCCCCGCTCGATGAGCGCCATCACAGATTCGGACTCGGCGATCTCCGGCGGGAGCGTACGGGATGTGCTGGCCGACACGAACAACCTCTCGGAACGATGGAAACGGCTTCCGGCCCTGCCCTGGAGGGGGCTGGAACCGACGACCGCCGACTGGGGATGTCGTCGACGGCGCGGGTTTGGCCTCAGAACTGAAACAGCGCGCCCCAGGGCTGCTGTATTCCTTCCGCTGCGCTCACCTCTTAAGTCATCGCGCTGCTTCGAGGAGTGTTACGGCCAATCCGCGTGGCCCGAGTCACACCTCATTTGCGGCGTACGGGACCAAAGGTTGCATCCCCTTCCATTGTGCCGCCGGACCCGTGCGGCCCGGCGGCATCGGGCCCCGCGGTCCCGCCGCCCCCGGTCAGTGCTCGCGCGGCGCGGGAACCACTCGTTCGACGTCGGGATGGACGACGAGCAGTTGACGCATGGCGGTCTCGGCGGCCCCGGCGTCGCCCGATGCCAGGGCGTCGGCGATCCGTGCGTGGTGGGCGAGCGAGGTCTCGCCGGGACGGTCACAGCCGGTGACGGGACCGCCGGAGACATGGAGGGCGGCCGAGACGATGCCGGAAAGGTGTTCGAGCATCCGGTTGCCCGCGGCCTGGATGAGCAGGGCATGGAACTCCGCGTCGGCGCGGGAGAAGGTGATCGTGTCTCCCTGCCCCATCGCGTGCCCCATGATCTCGACCATGTCGGCGAGCCGCTGCTGGATGTCGTCCCGGCCGTGCCCGGCCGCGAGGCGGGCCGCGAGCGGTTCGATGGTCCAGCGGAGCTCGGCCAGCTCGCGACGCTGGTCGTCCCGCTGCGGGCCGAAGGCGCGCCATTCGATGATGTCGGGATCCAGCAGGTTCCAGTCGCTGACCGGGCGGACCCGCGTCCCCACATTGGGACGCGCGCTGACCAGCCCCTTGGCTTCGAGGACGCGCAGGGATTCGCGGACGACGGTGCGGGAGACCTCGAACCGCTGGCCGATCTCCTCGGGCACGAGGGGGCGGTCCGCGCCGAGGTCGCCGGAGACGATCATCTGGCCCAGCTGCTGGACGAGTTGGCCGTGGAGACCGCGCCCCCGGCTGGCCGATCCCCGTCGGCTCGCCCGTCCCAGCTCGGAATCGGCGCCGCCCCAGGAACGGGTCGCGGCACGCTCGCCGGCCGGTGCCTCCGGATAGGGATAGCGGTCGAGTTCGCCCGAGCCGGCCAGGCCGGAATCGGCGGTGCGGGCGGCGGTCATCATGGTGTGCGCAAGGGTACTCACGCATCCTTTGTCGGCGCGGCTCGTCCACCCCTTGAGGTCTTTGGTGAAAAGCACACGAAAGGGTGATCGGCGCTCGCGCCGCAATTGACGCCATATCCGCACAAATCAGTCATTTTTCAGGGAGTTGCTGGCCCCTCTCCTCGGCGCGGGCGGCGGCGATCACCAACGGGCCTTTCCCCGAAGGCTGGTGAACAGATACGCACAGATCAGGGCCGACAACGACAGGGTGAGCGCGGTCCCGACGGGCTGCGCCACCACCCGCGCGACGGCGAGGATCCAGTGGTCCGCCTCCTGCGGGAGCTGCCACCCGGCCAGTTCACGCAGCCGGCCCGGAAGTCCGGCGACCGAACGCGCGGACGGCACCGCGAAGATCTTCTGCACCAGCGGAACGACGAGCACCGGTACGGCCAGCACCGCGGCGATACCCGCCCCGGCCACCCGGAAGACACCGGCGGCCAGCAGCCCCGCCCAGGCGCAGCCGACCGTCAGGCCAGCCCAACTCGCGCCCAGCGCGACGGCGTTCGAAGGGATCTCGATCAAGTCCGGCCCGTACACGAGCCGGAGGCTCTGCGCTCCGCCCACCACGGTGAGGGCGGCGAGCAGCAGGGCGAAGCTCGCGGTCACAGTGAGCTTGGCCAGCAGCAGCCCGAGCCGCCGGGGCACGGTGCCGCGTGCGGCGGCGAGCGCGGGATAGCGGAACTCGTCCCCGAAGGACAGCGCCCCGAGCAGCCCCGCGCCGAGCGCGGCGGGAGGGAGCGGCAGCAGAGCGGGCCAGGCGGCGAGCACGCGGGGAAGGGCGGTGCCGTCGGTGCGGGCCAGCAGAACGGACATCGCGGCCGACACGACCAGAACGGCCGCCATGATCATGGTCGTTGTCCGGACACCGAGGGAGCGTCGGAGTTCGTAGCGGAGCGGGCGCAGCGGGCCGCGCGCGGGTCGCACGCGGATCGGGGGCGGCAGCTCGGAGAGAGCGGCGGCCGCGTCGTCCCGCTCCGCACTCCCGGCCGCGGGCTCGGCGGGCCCGGTGTCACCGATCTCGTCGGCGAGCCGGTGCACGGGGACGCCGTGCCGGTAGGCGGTGTCGCCGACCTCCGCGCAGTTGCTGCCGTACACCGTCAGCCGGCCGCCCGCCTCCTCGACCACCTCGACGGAGTGCTGCGCCGCCCGGGCCTCCCGGCTGACCACGGCCGCCAGCCGGGCCGCGTGCGGAGTGCGGACGGCGACGCGGGCCCGGAGCCGGGTACGGGCGAACTCGGCGACGTCCTGGTCGGCGACGAGGCGCCCGCCGCCGATGGTGACGACGTGATCGGCGGTGCGGGCGGCCTCCTTGGGGTCGCCGGTGGTGTGGAGGACCGTGCCGCCCTGGGCCGCGTGCGCGCGCAGCAGCCCGTAGAGCCAGCTGTTCTCCCGTGGGGACAACCCCTCCGCCGGTTCGTCCAGGATCAGGGTGTGCGGGTCTCCCAGCAGCGCGGAGGCAAGGCCGAGCCGGCGGTCCATCCCCACCGACAGGGTCCCCAGGCGCTGGTCCCCGAGTCCGGCGAGCCCGACGACCTCCAGCACCTCGTCGGCCCGGGTGGCGGGCACGCCCGCGGCCGCGCAGAGCATCCGGAGCTGCCCGCGGACGGTGCGGGAGGGATGGCCCGGTACGTCACCGAGCAGCACGCCCACTTCCCGCGCCGGGTGGGCGATGCGGTGCAGGGGCCGCCCCCGGAAGTAGGCGACGCCCCGCCCGGCGTCCAGTTCGAGCATCAGCCGCAGGGCCGTGGTCCTGCCCGAACCGGGGGCGCCCAGCAGGGCGGTGACCCGGCCGGGAGGAGCCTCGAAGGTCAGATCGTTCACGGCGGGCGGAGCGTCGCGCCGGGGGGTGCTGGTGAGTCCGATGGCCTGGAGCATCGCTTCTCTCGCGTCTCTCGCGGACGGTGAGACCGCTCGGCGGCAAGGGGGTACCGCAGCAAGATAACGCGACATTTCGGACTTTTTGCGCAGGGGGAGATCGACGGGCGTTCCGCGGGACCGGTGCGGGGGAACGCCCGGTGGCTCAGACCTCGGGTCGCAGCATCGGCGGATTGAGCACCGTGGCCGCCCCGGCCCGGAAGAGCTGCGCGGGCCGTCCGCCCTGGCGCGTGGTGGTCCCGCCGGAGGGCACCAGGAATCCCGGCGTCCCGGTGACCTTGCGGTGGAAGTTACGGGGGTCGAGGACCACGCCCCACACCGCTTCGTACACCCGGCGCAGTTCGCCGACCGTGAACTCGGGCGGACAGAACGCCGTGGCCAGGGAGGAGTATTCGATCTTGGAGCGGGCCCGTTCCACCCCGTCGGCCAGGATCCGCGCGTGGTCGAAGGCCAGCGGCGCCGCCTGCTCGCCCTCCCGCCCGGTGCCGGGGTGCAGCAGATCCTCGACCGGAGCCCAGCGCGCACTGTTGGCGTCGCCGCCGGCCCGGGGCGCGGGCAGGTCCGGTGCGAGGGCGAGGTGGGCGACGCTGACCACCCGCATCCGGGGATCGCGCGCCGGATCGCCGTAGGTGGCCAGCTGTTCCAGATGTGCTCCGTTACCGACGGCCGGTTTCGCCGGATCGTGCGCGCAGAGGCCGGTTTCCTCGACGAGCTCGCGCGCCGCCGCGGAGCCCAGGTCCTCGTCCAGCCTGACGAAACCGCCGGGCAGCGCCCATCGGCCCTGGAACGGGGTCTCTCCGCGACGGACGACCAGCGCGCAGAGCGCGTGACGGCGCACCGTGAGCACGACCAGGTCGACGGTGACTGCGAAGGGCGGGAAGGTCGACGGGTCGTAGGGCGGCATGCCGCGATCATAGTCGTCTGCCTGACGATAAACACTCCCTTCAGCATGCTCGTGATCGGTCCGGGTGCCACGGTGACGGAATCGCCGCGGTGGGGAGCGCCACGGCATGGCCGGAACGCCCGCTCGACGGGACGGTCAGTCATGTCGCCGCGCCCTGCTGCCGCGTCGGCCGTAGCGCCGGGCCTCGCGCGTCCGCCGCCCGGGCGCCGGGACCCGGGGGCGGGTCGAGCCGGGTGACATCTTCCGCCGCTCGGCGCCCGGAGGCCGCGGAGCGCGCGCCCGCCGCCGACCGCTCCCGGGCAGCGGCCGGACCTTGCGGACGTGCAGAGGGGTGGCTCCCCGGTCGCTGCCGGACCCCACCGCCTCGACGGCCGCACCCGCTTGTTCCTCATCGGCATCGGCGTCGGCGTCGGCCGCCTCGCGCAGACAACGGCGCAAAGCCTCCGGATCGAGCCCTTCGTTGCAGGCCCGGTGCAGCAGTTGGGCGAACGTGTAGTCCGGATCGGCTCGCAGCGCCAGCGACAGGGCGACCCGGGCGCCCGGCTCGTCGCCCGTGGACCAGGAGACCCAGCCGGCCAGGGTGAGCGGGGCGGCGGCGTGCTCCCCGTACGGTCCGACGCAGCGCCGTGCCAGCGTCCGCCACAACCGCAGGGCGGCCTGGGCTTCCGGTCCTTCCATCCAGGCGGCGGCCTTGTCCCGGGTCTCACGGTCCTGGAGCCCGAGGATGACGGCGGCGGCTTCGTCGGAGCCGATCAACTGGTCGTCCCCGGCGTCCGCGAGTGCGGGTGGGGCCGGCTGTGCGTCCTCGATCCGGTCCATGAGCCTGCGCGCCAGCCGAAGGGTCTCCGCCGCCACCTCCCGCCTGGCCCGTTCGTCGAGAAGCCTCGGCAGCAGCGCAGGTCCCACCGTGTCCAGGGCCTTCTCCTGTGCCCGGACGGCTGCCGGGGTCCGCCAGGGCTGGAGCCGCGCCTCCATGTCGCGCAGCGTGCCCCGGACATGGACGCCCGCGTAGGTGGCGGCCGCGGCCATCACCGTCGTACCGGGCATGGCCAGAGGGTTCCCCTGGTCGGGGCAGCACCGTGGGTCGGGGCAGCAGTAGGACCAGTAGCGGCCGTCGGAGATGCAGAGCGCTTCGAGGACGGGGACGTCGAGCGCTCCGCACGCCGTGCGCAGACGTTGCGCGAACGGCCTGAGCCGCTCCATGGTCTGCCGGCCGCTGGCCCCGTCCGGCGAGTCCTGGCAGAGGAAGATCACAATCGCGTCGGGCCGCCCTTCGCGACGCTCGCTCCCCGAGACCAGGCACTCCGCCAGCTGGTCGGCGACCGGCCCCCATTCGCCGGGCGCCTGCGGAATTCCGAGGCGGAGCCGGCCGCCGAACCGGCCCTGACCGCCGTGCAGGGCCACCATCACGACGCTGTCGTTGGGATAGAAGCCCATCAGATACGGGAGGGCGTCGGCGAGATCGGCGGGGCCGCGCAGGGTGATCTGCTGCTCTCCGGCGGGACCGGTGGATTCGTGGTGCTTGTTCATGGCTCGACGGTCCCGCGAGCCGCCGAATCCCGCGACCCCTGTGGATAACGTTATCCACAGGCTCGCGCCGTCGTTCGCGGTCTGTCGTGGTCATCGGGTTGCATGGGGGCATGACCAACGCAGACCGTGCAGCGCGCAGACTGTGCAGCGATCAGGGCAGCGGCCCGGCCGTGATCGTCCCACCGCTGCCGCCGCTGATACGCAACCAGGTCGCGGCGGCGGCCCGGCCCGGCCTGTCCGAAATCGCCTCCGGTGGTCGCCGTTCCGGTTGTGCCGGAGACTCGGCCCTGTGGACGTCCAGGGCGAGGACCAGGCCGGCCGGCGGTCGCGGTTCGGATTCCCCTACCGGCCGCGCGGACCGCTCCGGATCATCGTGTCGCGGCTCGCCCTCGCCTTCGGGCTCATCCTCCTGGGCACGTTGGTCGTCTACCTCGGCCGCAGCGGCTACCGAGACTCCACCGGACACCCTCTCGGTCTGCTGACGAGCTTCTACTACTCGGCCGTCACCCTGACCACGATCGGGTACGGGGACGTCGTCCCGGCCAGCGACTCGGCGCGGATCGTGAACACCCTGGTGATCACCCCCCTGCGCCTCGGCTTCCTGCTGGTCCTGGTCGGCACCACGATCAGCGCGCTGACGGAGCGGACCCGGGCCGAATGGCGCGAGCAGACCTGGAGGAGCAAGGTGCGACAGCACATCGTGGTGGTCGGCTACGGCACCCAGGGCCGGGCCGCGGTGGCCACCCTGCGGGCACGGGGCACACAGCCGCGGGAGATCGTGGTGGTCGACGTCGCCGCGTCCGCAGTCGGCGAGGCGAACAGGCACGGCCTCGTCGGTATCGTCGGCGACGGGACCCGCTCCGACGTGCTGGCACGGGCGGAGCTGGGCAAGGCGGGGCACGTGCTGATCGCCACCGCGAGCGACGACACCGCCGTCCTCGCGGCTCTGACCGCCCGCCGGATGAACGCCACCGCCGTCATCACCGCCTCCGTGGCCCGCGCCGAGAACGTCGCCCTGCTGCGCGAAGGCGGCGCGGACAACGTCATCACGTCCTCCGAGACGGCCGGACACCTGCTCGGCGTCGCATCGTTGAGCCCTTCGGTCGGCACGGTGCTGGAGGAGCTGCTCTCCGCCGGGCTCGGACTGGAGGTCGCCGAACGCTCCCCGGAACCGGCGGAGGTCGGCCGCGATCCCCGCCAGATCACCGAGTCCGTGCTGGCCGTGGTCCGCGACGGCAAGCCCCTGCGGTACAGCGACTCCCGGATCGGCACCGTCCGCGCCGACGACCGCCTGGTCATCGCCCGAGAGACGCCCGCGTCCCACCGGCGGAGGGCAGGCCACGAGGAGAAGGGCTGAGAGGCTTCCGGGGCGACACCGGGACGAAGCCGGGGGCGGTACCGGGACGGAGCCGTACGGAGCAGGAAATCCGCCCGATCGGCCGACGCCGGGCCCCGACCGCCGCCACTCCCCCGCCAAGGGGACAGCCATCTGTCCATGAACGAGAACACCACAGGTGAGCAGTACCGGCTGACCGCCGGCGACTACGCGGCGACCGTCACCGAGACGGGCGCGGGGCTGCGCGAGCTGAGCCACCGGGGCGAACCGCTCCTGCTCTCGTACGGCCCCGACGAACCGGCCCCGGCGGCCTTCGGCCAACTGCTGATCCCCTGGCCCAACCGGGTCGACCGCGGCCGCTACACCTTCGACGGCACGGAGTACCGGCTCGACATCTCCGAACCCGAGCTGGACTGCGCGATCCACGGACTCGTCCGGTGGACGACCTGGCGCCCGGTCCGGCAGGAACCGCACGCCGTCACCCTCGCCTACGGCCTGCACGGGTCGACGGGATACCCGTTCCGCCTCGACATCGAGGTCACGTACACGCTGGACGCCGGTACGGGCCTCACCGTCCGGCTCGTGACCCGCAACGCCGGCACCCGCCCCGCCCCGTACGCCCACGGCACCCACCCCTACCTGACGGTCGGCGAACCGCTCGACGACTGCGTGCTGACCCTGCCCGGCCACCGCTACCAGCCGGTCGACGCGCGAATGCTCCCCTCCGGCCCGACGGTCGACGTCTCGGGCACGGCGTACGACTTCACCACCCCGCGCCGCATCGGGACGCAGGCCATCGACGTCGCCTTCACCGGTCTCGACCGCGACGCCGACGGGCGCGCCTGGGTCCGCCTGGAAGGGTCGCGGCGCGCCACCCGGTTCTGGCTGGACGAGGCCCAGCCGTGGCTGGAGGTCTACACGGCGGACCAGGTGCCGCCCGCCTCGCACCGCCGGGGCATCGGCGTCGAACCGATGACGGGACCGCCGAATGCTCTGGGCAGCGGTACCGACCTGATCCGGCTGGCACCGGGCGAGTCGTACGCGGGCGGCTGGGGCGTCTGCCACGGCTGACCCGGCCGCTGAGTGCCGACCCGTCGTGGCCGTCGGGCGTCCCACTCCTTTTGCCCTCAAGCCACCCGATTGCTTCGCACCGTCGCCCTTTCCTCCCGAAAGGTGGTGATGTAGCCAGGACGAGCCCGCTCACGACGGAGGGAGCGACATGGTCCAGGGCTTTTCCAAGGAACCGGGCACCCACGGGCCGCTCACCGAGATCCCGGCGGAGGGTCAGCGGAAGATCACCCGCTGGGCGGCCGCGATCGCTCTGGGCGGCTTCCTGTTCGGCTTCGACACCGGGGTCGTGTCCGGCGCCCTGCTGTACATCAAGCAGGACTTCGACCTGAACTCCTTCGAGCAGGGCAGCGTGGTCAGCGTGCTGCTCATCGGCGCGGTGATCGGCGCCACCTCGGCCGGCCGGCTCTCCGACGGCCTCGGCCGGCGGAAGGCCCTCGGCCTGATCGGCGTGGTGTTCATCATCGGTACGGCGATCGCGAGCACCGCGAACGGATACCCCGTCCTCATGCTGGGCCGTATCGTCCTCGGCCTCGCGGTCGGAGCGGCGTCGGCGACGGTTCCGGTCTACCTCTCCGAGATCTCACCGACGAAGATCCGCGGCCGGCTGCTCACCATGAACCAGCTGATGATCACCCTCGGCATCCTCATCGCGTACCTGGTCAACCTCGCCTTCTCCAGCAACGAGATGTGGCGGGCCATGTTCGCCGTCGGCGCGGTCCCGGCCGCCCTCATGGTGGCGGCGACCCTGTGGTTCCTGCCCGAGTCGCCGCAGTGGCTCATCGCCCACGGCCAGGCGGAGAGGGCGCGCAAGGGGATCGCCGCGATCGCCGACGAGGCCACGGCGGACACCCTGGTCGCCCGGGCCCAGCACCGGATCGCCGAGGATCGCGAGCAGCAGAAGCGGAACGCCGGGTCCTCCGGCCGGACGGCGAAGAGGCTGCTCACGCCCGACCTGCGTCCGGCCCTCGTCGTCGGGCTCACCCTCGCCGCCGTACAGCAGTTCGGCGGGATCAACACGATCATCTACTACGCACCGACCATCATCCAGCAGACCGGTCTGAACGCGTCGAACTCCATCTTCTACTCCGTGTTCATCGGCCTGATCAACCTGGTCATGACGCTCGTCGCGATCCGCCTGGTCGACCGGGCCGGCCGCCGCGTCATGGTGCTCGTCTCCCTGGCCCTCATGGCGGTCTCGATCTTCATGCTGGGGCTGGCGTTCGTGGTCGGCATGAACTCGGTGCTCACCCTGCTGTTCATGGTCATCTACATCGCCGCCTACGCCGGCGGCCTCGGTCCGGTGTTCTGGACCCTGCTGGGCGAGATCTTCCCGCCGTCCGTCCGGGCGGAGGGATCGAGCGTGGCCACGGCGGTCAACTGGATCTCCAACTTCGTCGTCAGCCTCGCCTTCCTGCCCGTGGCCTCCGCCCTCGGCCAGGGCGAGACCTTCTGGATCTTCGCCGCGATCTGCGTGGCCGCGTTCTTCTTCGTCGGCCGCTACCTGCCCGAGACCAAGGGCCGCGACCCCGAGCAGATCGAGGCGGCGCTGAACGCCCGCTTCGGGCGCGACCAGGGCACGCCGGACATCCCCTCGAAGGCGGCCGATCACCGGAAAGGACGGTCGTGATGACCGAAACCCTGCTCAGCCCGCCCGAGATGGAACGGTCCGACGTCCTGGTGCTCTTCGGCGTCTCCGGCGACCTCGCCAAGAAGATGCTGCTGCCCGCGCTGTACCGGCTCACCGAGTCCGGCAAGCTCACCGTGCCCGTCATCGGGGTGGCGGCCACCGACTGGGACGACGACGCTCTGCGTCGGCACGCGCGGGAGGCGGTCACCGCCGAGGGCGCGGACATCGACGAGGAGGTCTTCGCCCGGTTCGCGGCGAACCTGTCCATCGTCACCGGCGACTTCGCCGACGCCGCCACCTTCACGCGGTTGCGCGAGGCCGTGACCGGGCGCGGCTTCGTGACGTACTACCTGGCGATCCCGCCGTCGCTGTTCACCGAGGTCGCCGGGTCGCTGGCCGCCGAGGGCCTCAACCGGAACGCCCGGCTGGTGGTGGAGAAGCCGTTCGGCCACGACCTTGACTCCGCGCGGAAGCTCCAGGACGAACTCTCCGCCCACTTCGACAACGCCCATCTGCTGCGCGTCGACCACTTCCTCGGCAACCGCGCGGTGGAGAGCCTGATGGTCTCCCGGTTCGCCAATACGCTGCTCGCGCCGATCTGGCACCGCGCCTACGTGGACAACGTGCAGATCACCCTCGCCGAGGACTTCGACGTCGCCGACCGCGGCTCCTTCTACGACGCGGTGGGCTGTCTGCGCGACGTGGTCCAGAACCACATGCTCCAGGTCCTCGCCCTCCTCGTGATGGAACCGCCGAGTGCCACCAACGCCCAGGCGCAGGGGCTGGAGAAGTGGCGGGCCCTGCACGCGACCCGCACCATGGACCCCGCCGTGACCGTGCGCGGCCAGTACGACGGCTACCGGGACGTCGAGGGCGTCAAGCCGGGCTCCACCACGGAGACCTACTTCGCGACCCGGATGTTCGTCGACAACTGGCGCTGGGCCGATGTCCCCTTCTACCTCCGCAGTGGCAAGGCGCTGGCCGTCTCCGCCACCGAGGTCGTGGTCGAACTGCGCAAGCCTCCGCTGGAACTCTTCGGCGGCGACGACATCCAGACGCCCCCGAACGTCATCCGCTTCCGCATCGACGGCGACACCGGCATCAGGGCGGACCTGATGCTGAACAAGCCCGAAAGCACCGACGGGCCGCTGACCGTGCCCATCGGCGTCGACTTCGCACAGGTGCTGGGGCGGCAGGAACTCCCGTACGAGAACATCCTGCACGGGGCCGTCGTCGGCGACCCCGAGTGCTTCGCGTTCTTCCCCACCGTCCTGGAGTGCTGGCGCATCGTGGGCCCCGTCCTCGACCCGGTCGAGCCGCCGCTGCCGTACGCGCCCGGAAGCTGGGGCCCGGAAGCGGGTGACCGTCTTCCCGGGCTGCGGAACTGGCACCAGCTGGGCCCTCGCCTGTTCGACGACGCCCGCCCGGCCGGGGAGCGCTGACCCGGCGGCGGACCGGCCGGCTGAGCGCCCCGCCGCGAACCGTCCCTGCCCGGGGCGTGGAGGGAGGACGATGTACGAGGCGTGTTCGCGCGTCAAGGACAACCTGTGGCCGGTGCTCCAGCAGTCCGCGGCGGCCGCGCTCTCCTGGTGGATCGCCGGGAGCGTCTTCGACCACCACGTCCCGCTCTTCGCCCCGATCGCGACCCTCGTCGCCCTCAACACCCCGGTCGGCGGGCGGGGCACCAACGCGGTACGGGTCATGTCCGGGGTCATCGCGGGCGTGGTCGTCGGGCAGGTGGCCTTCCGCTTCCTCGGCCACGGCGACGCGGCGGTCGGCGTGGCCGTGCTGGGTGCGCTCCTCGTCGCGCTCCTCCTGGACGGCGAACGCATCACGATGGCGCAGGCCGCCGTCGGCGCGGTGATCTCCGTCGCGGCCGGGCAGCAGGCCGGTATCGACCGCGTACTGGACGCCCTGCTCGGAGCGGGGGTCGCGCTCGTGTTCAGCCAAGTGCTCTTCCCTCCGCACCCGTTCACCCTGTTGAGGCGGGCCGAGGCCGCCACCCTGAAGGGACTGGGCCGTGCGCTGGAGCTGGCGGCCCGGACGCTGGACGCTGCGGCCGATGAGCGGGAGGACCAGCCGTGGAAGGAACTGCGCCCGGTCTACACCCTGCTGAACGACCTCGGCCGGACCCGTGACGACGCGATCGCCGTCGCCCGCCGGACCCCGCGCTGGCGCGGCCGACGCGAGCCCATCCGGCAGGAGATCGCCGCCACGCGCTACCTGGACCTGCTCGGCAACAGCTGCCTCACCCTCATCCGGGGCGCCACGGTCCTCGACCCCGGCCCCAGGAAGGCGCTCGCCACCACGGTACGGGGCCTGTCCGGGGTCCTGGACACGCTGGCGGAGGCGCGCGGAAGCCATCCTGTGTTCCAGCACGCCGCCCGGCGCACCCTGGACATCGTCCGGGACGCCCCCGAACGCGGCTCGGCCGTGCCGGTCGCGGCGAGGGAGAGCGTACGGCTGGTCGCGGCGGACATCCTGGTCTTCGCGGGCGCCGACCCGGACGAGGCCGAACGAGCGGTGCGCGACGGGTCCACCGACATCGCCGTCGTACGCCGGTCGCGTCCCGGGGAGTAGCCGGAATTTCCTTGGCGCGCCGCGGTCGATCATGCCGGCGGCTCCGGTGGATTGCACCTCGCCTGGACTGCGCCTCTCCCCGATTTCGAACCCGGCAGCCCCCTGGACTCAATCGCCCCAGATTCACCATAGTTGAATTCATGCAGGGCGAGCCGGAATCGCACACAGGTTCACCCCATGAGTGACTTGATCCGATCGACCGGATTTCCCCTTCCCCCACTCGGAGTTCAGGCGGAACATCTCTCCGTGGACTGAGGACCACTCCTGGAGTGCACGTCCCCAGGAATGCATTCGCACGCCGCGACAGAAGACGAGAAGGAGACAATAATGACCACGGGAGAGACCGCTCTTCAGCCGGGGGAATTCGAGCACTACCTGGACGAGATCTTCGCCACCAGCAAACGGCGAATAGCGTACCTCGGAAAACATGGGACCATATCAGGCGCCCCCCAGATTGTGGCGCTTCCCCCGCACATCAAGGCCGTACAATTCAATTCGGGTAACGTCCCTATGCCGATCCAGGACTGCTTCAACAGCGATTACGCATACCCGAACGAACAGCAGGCCAGCACCAACAACACCAACGTAGACCAAGCACTTGACCGCTACAATACCCATGCGATCACTGACGATGACTTCGACGCATTTATCGACAGTCAAGATGATCAGAACAAGGCGGCTTTCAACGCCTCCCAGGACAGAACAAACCAGACCCTGAAGAACCTCGGGCACGAGCACCCCGAGTGGCAGGAACAGATTGTCAATCTGTTCCAGGAGTCCAGCAATTTCCTCCTGGGCAGCCTGGTTTGGGGCGGCGTGTACAGCGCCATGGAGTCCATGAGGACCATCAAGAGAGTTGTGCCCGTCATCCCCGAAGCGTCCGGCAACATCGCCGCGTACTTCAAGAACCAGCTCTGAGCTTGTTCTTGTTTCGCCGGACCTGAGGGTGGCTCTCGCCTGATCCTGTGCTTAGACGGCCCGGTGAAATCACCGGTGGATCTGACGCCGGCATCTGAGCATCGCCGTGGGCATGGCGCGTTGTACGGCGCTCTCAACCGCGGCGGGATGGACGTCGGCCGTCTGCGGACTGTGCCGGCTGGGTTGCCCGGTGCCGCGTTTCGAGGGCGGGCGCCTGGTGCTGGCGGTCGACGTGGCACCGTGGCTGCGCTCGGACGCGCCGCGCCCGGCAGATTCGCCAAACCCGAGACCTGGGCCGAAGCGGCGACATCACCGACACCGCCAACTACGGCAAGGCCGAAGCTCAGGCGTGGGACCGGGTCCACCCGAGGCCGACCCACCGCTCTGCCTGGCTGGAGCACGACGGTGAACCAGTGGGCCGACAGTCGGCCGTGAAGGGCTGCGACGGCTTCGATGACTTCATCGCCCGGGACCGCGAATTTCAGGACGATCAGGATGACCGGGGCGACCGCATGTTCGTCGGCGCAGCCCTGGTCCACGACGAAGACGCCGATTGGGTCCCGGCTCTTGAGATCAACGGCGGCATCGAGATACACACCGATGCGATGAAGCACGCCACTTACGGCACCCGTGGCGTCTCGCACTTCCGCAGCCCGGTCGATATCCCCACCGAACACTGAACTGGTCTCGTCATCGACGTCACCGATACACACGACACCCGCGCCTACACCGGCTGCCCCAACCCCGCACGATCAGCGTTAGAGCGGCTGCAAGGCCATACGGGTAGATAGAGAGCAAGCTGAGGGATTCACTCCGCCTCGGTCCCGCCCGGCGTGGTCTGCCGTAACGCTCGTCCGGACCGAGCGCCAGGCAACTGCCTTCCGGGGATGCGAGCGGTGGCCCAGACGGTGACGGCGGTCGGCATGATCAGTACGGAATGGGCCGCGTCGAGTTCCACGCGCATCCGGCCCTCGATGGTCGCAGGGTCGCCGATCGTCTGCCGGTCGGCATCCGGCCCGCGGTGGGGGGCGGACGGGCGGGAGCACAGGGTGCGGTAGGTGTACGCGGTGAGCGGAAGCACCAAAGGGTTCTCGGCTCCGCCCATCGGTGTTGTGGCGGAGGTTCCCGCCGGGGTGAGTCCCGCCTGCCGGAACAGGGAGTAGAGGCGTGCGCCCGCGCCCCGGTCCTTGCCCCCGGCGCGGAGCGCCTCGGTGATGCCCCGCAGCACCGCCCCGGTGAGGGGGGTTTCCGGCACGGCCCGCAGCGAGTGGTTGTCGAACTCCTGGAACGCGATCAGGCCCCCGGGGCGGACGAGGCCGGTGAGGCGGCGCAGGAAGGCGGCGGGGTCGTCCTGGTGGCCCAGGACGAGCCGTCCGATCAACGCGTCCACCGGTGCGTCGAGCACGATGTCCGGCAGCGTCGCCCGGCGGAACTCCACGGAGCCCGCCCCGGCCGCGTCGGGGGTGCGGGCCCGGTCGCGCAGCCGGGCGCGCGCCAGGTCCAGTGCCTCGGATGCCGTGTCGACGCCGGTGACCGAGCCGTTGGGCCCGACGGCTTCGGCGGCGAGGAACGTGACGTCCCCGGCGCCGCAGCCCGCGTCCAGGACCCGCATCCCGGGGCCCAGCCCCGCCTGCCGGAGTGCCTGCGCGGTGACGGGCCCGTACAGGCGGGCCTGGAGGAGGAGCCGGTCCATCTCGGCGGGGGCGTGACCGAGAAGGTAGGCGGGGGCGGGTCTGTCCGGTTTCATGCGGTACCACCGCCCGGTGCTGCCAGAGCGGGGTCAGTGGTCTCGGACCGGCTGAAGAAGGTGTTCCAGCCGCGGATGAGGGAGATCAGATCGCCGCTGTGGCTCCGTTCCGCTTTGACGTAGGTCGCGCCGTGCGGCCCGAAGGACCAGGCGACGGCGTTCATGTCCTCGGGGTCGTAGGAAGGCGCGGTGGCGAAGAAGGTCCGCAACTTGCCGCCGAGGGAGGGGAACTGACTCTCGGGCAGTTTCAGCGCGTAGAACGCGACCCTTTCCACCGCGCCGGTCGCGGCGGAAAGGGTGACCGAGAAGGTGTAGGCGCCGCGGGAGAGGAAGGCGGCCATCTCGCCGAACAGCCGCTCCCCCGGTGGTTCGGCGCCCGCCAGGGCCGTGAACCGCCGGCACTGCTCCGGGTCGACGGGCCCGCGGGCGCGGAAGTAGAGGTTCACGCTCCGGTGGCGGTAGTCCACCGCCACATGCCGTACGTGGTCGAGCCCCAGCCCATGGAAGAGGGGGGCGAGCCGCCTGAGCGCGGCGGGGACTCCGGGGACGCCGAGGACATCGTCCAGGGGACGGGTGCCCGCCAGATACACCCAGGTCTTGGTCTGTCCCAGGGCCGCGTCGAAGTCGCAGGACTGCTCAGGAGCACCCCCGTACAGGCCGCTCCACTCCTGCACGAGATCGGCGAGCGGATCGTCCCCGGCGATGAACCCCGCCCGCCGGGCGATCGTCACGGTGTCCAGGGGGCGGCGTGCGTAGAAGCGGTAGTCGAGCCCCGCCCCGGGCCGGTCGGTGGTCCGCCACAGCACGGCGCCCTCGTGGAAGGCGGGGGCGTAGGCGTCCAGCACCGTATTCGTGACGGCTTCGGAGTAGGGCGCGCCCAGGGCCGCGGCGGTGGCGCGCAGATCGGTCAGGAAGCGCGTCCGGGAGAAGTGGTGGGCGGCTGGGGTACGGGGGCGGTCGCCGCTCCCCTTCTGGACCGTCGTGGTGTTCTCGTTGTCGTCATGCGCCATCGGTCGGGATCCCGTCGCAGGTGAGTTCCAGTCGTCCGCCGGGGGCGGTGAAGTAGAGCACCGAGCTGCCGCCCGCGCCGTCGTAGGGGTTGTGGCCACCGCCGTCCGGGACCATCGGCAGGGACTCGGCCAGCAGCCGGCGCACAAGGTCCAGGCCACCGTCGCCGGGGTGGGTGACGCGCAGGGCGAAGTGGTCCTCCTGGCGTGAGCTGCGCTCGGCGACCGCGACGGGGTCGTCCTTCCGCGGCCGGGGGAAGACGAACACTTCCAGGCCCTGGGAACCACGGGGCGTGCGCCCGGGCCGTGCCTTGACGATCGAGACGTCGCAGTCGTACGCGTCCAGTACGTGGCGCCGCATCAGCCGGTCGCGTACCACCACGCTCGGCACCGGCGCGCACACCTCGAAGCCCCATCGATGCAGGAGGTCCACCACGTCCTCGACGCGATCGGGGAAGACGAGTGAGGCGACATGGTCGAACACGCACCGTGCGGCGAGCGACGCCATCACCCCCGGAGCCACCCCGCCACCGGCCACCTCCTCCACCACCCGCCGCAGGTCGTACTCCGCAACCACCTCGGCCAGCCGGCGCAGACGGTCCTGGTCCTCCTCACCGAGCACCTTCACGCCCCGTTCTCCCCGCGCTCATGGACTTCCGCCCTTCTTGCGCCACGCGGTCCCGGCGGCCGGGACACCACCGTCACCTTGGGCTCCGCACGACCGCAGCGCGCCCGGAAGACGGCGTAGTTCACCCGAAGTGCTGACATCGGGGCCCCGCCCGTACAGCTATCCGGCGAGCGCCAGGACAAGTGGGAACACTTGGTCGGCTCCGGCCTGGCGCAGGAGGCGGGAGCCCACCGCGAGGGTCCAGCCCGAATCGGTGTAGTCATCGACGAGCAGGACCGGGCCCGGGGTGGCGGCCAAGGCGGCGGCGAGTTCGTCGGGCACGGTGAACGAGTCCGCGAGTGCGCGTAGCCGTTGGGCCGAATTGCTGCGGTGTGCGGCGTGTTCGTCTGCGTAGGGGGTGTAGGCGAGGTTGCCCAGGAGCGGGAGCCGGCCGACCCTGGCCACTCCCTCGGCCAGGGAGCCGACCAGCTGGGGACGTGTGCGGGACGGCATGGCCACGACGCCGACGGGCCGGGCCACCGCGTCCGGAGTTCCGCCGGCCCAGCCGCCCGGCGAACGGGCCCAGTCCGCCAGCACCGTCACCACGGCGTTCAGCACGTCGTCCGGTACCGGCCCGTCCGTTGCCGGCGCCGACAGGAGCGGGCGCAGCCTGTTGCCCCAACCGATGTCCGACAGCCTCCCCAGCGCCCGCCCGGTCACCGCCTGCTGCCCCGCCGGAATGCGGCCCTTGAGGTCCATGCCGACTGCGGCGAGGCCGGTCGGCCACATCTTGCGGGGCTCGACCTCGACGCCGGGCCGGTCCAGCTCACCCGTCGCCGCCGCGAGGGCCGAGGACGAGACGGCGGGGTCGAGCCAGGGGCCGGCGCAGTTGTCGCAGCGACCGCAGGGGACCGCCTTCTCGTCATCGAGCTGCCGCTGCAAGAACTCCATGCGGCAGCCGGTGGTCTGTACGTAGTCCCGCATGGCCTGCTGCTCCGCGGCCCGCTGCTTCGCGACCCAGGCGTACCGCTCCGCGTCATACGCCCACGGCTGCCCTGTAGCTGTCCAGCCGCCCTTCACCCGCTTGACCGCCCCGTCCACGTCCAAGACCTTCAGCATCGACTCCAGACGCGAACGCCGAAGATCCACCAAAGGCTCCAACGCCGGCAGCGACAACGGGCGGCCCGCCTGCTCAAGCACATCCAGAGTGCGCCGCACCTGCTCCTCGGGCGGGAAACCCACCGAAGCGAAATACGCCCAGATCGCCTCGTCCTCCCGCCCCGGCAGCAGCAGGACATCCGCATGGTCCACGCCACGCCCCGCACGTCCGACCTGCTGGTAATAGGCGATCGGCGACGAAGGAGACCCCAGGTGCACCACGAAGCCGAGGTCCGGCTTGTCGAAGCCCATTCCCAGCGCGGAGGTGGCGACCAGGGCCTTGACCCGGTTGGCCAGCAGATCCTCTTCCGCCTGCAACCGCTCGGCGTTCTCCGTCTTCCCCGTATAGGAAGCCACCGGATATCCACGCTGCCGCAGGAATGCCGCGACCTCTTCAGCCGCCGCCACCGTCAGCGTGTAAATGATCCCGGAACCCGGCAGACCCCCGAGCCGCTCCCCCAGCCACGCAAGCCGGTGCGCCGCATTCGGCAGCTCCAGCACCCCCAGGCGAAGGCTTTCCCGGTCCAGCGGCCCCCGCAACACCAAGGCGTCCTCACCGCCGGTGCCCAGTTGCTCCGCGACATCCGCGGTCACGCGGGCGTTGGCGGTGGCCGTCGTGGCGAGCACGGGAACTCCCGTCGGAAGCTCCGCCAGCATGGTGCGCAGCCGCCGGTAGTCAGGCCGGAAGTCGTGGCCCCAGTCGGAAATGCAGTGCGCCTCATCGACCACCAGAAGGCCGGTCGTCGTCGCGAGCTTCGGCAGCACCTGGTCGCGGAAGTCCACGGAGTTGAGGCGCTCCGGGCTCACGAGGAGAACGTCGGTCTCACCGCGCTCCACCTCGCCGTAGATCGTCTCCCACTCCTCCGGATTGGCCGAGTTGATCGTGCGCGCCCGAATTCCCGCCCGCGCTGCCGCCTCGACCTGGTTACGCATCAACGCCAACAGCGGCGAAATGATCACCGTCGGGCCGGCCCCACGCCGGCGCAGCAACGCGGTGGCCACGAAATACACAGCCGACTTTCCCCAGCCGGTGCGCTGCACCACCAGCGCGCGACGGCGCTCCTCGACCAGGGCCGCCACCGCCTGCCACTGGTCCTCCCGCAGCCGCGCCGAGCCCGCGGGGGCGCCGACCAGCTCAGCGAGGACGGTGTCGGCTTCAACGCGCAGTTCCAGGGTGTCCATACCCCCATGCAACCCGATGGCACTGACAATCGACGACTTCACCCTGCGTAACCACTCACTGGCAAGTCGTCCGCAGGCGCACGCTGCGGCGGGCCGGAGCTCAGGGGGTGTTTCCGCTGGTCCTCGCGGTTCAGGGGTGACAGGAGGTGACAGGAGGAGTCGTTCCGGGCGGGCCTGGGCAGGGATATCAGTGTCATTCCGGCCGATTCCCGTCAGCAGCAGTAATTGCTCGTTGCCGCCTGCCGGTAGGCCAGGGAGAATTGGAAGCGCCCCCGCACAGTTCTCGTCGGGCCCGGAAGGGCTGTGCCGCGGCGCGCCCTCACTCGACCCTGCCCGCACCGTGGGCGCGTAGCGAAGGGAGGACCGTGACCTTCGGATTCGCCCCGTCCTCAGCCACGTCGACATCGGCGTCCTCGGTTTCCGCCGACTCCGTCAACCGCCTTGCCCGGATGCTCGAACCGGCGGAGTGGGCCTCGGCGGGCATCCCCCTGCTGCGCAGCCCCCGGGAGGTCGTCAGCGGGCTGCACTCCCGCCACCGGCCGACTCCGGCCACCGCGGTGGTCGCGGTCCTCGACCATGAGGAACGCCTCACCGCGAGCGCCTCGTTCGCCCGCCGGTCGACAGTGGCCGCGGACGGCTGGGAGTTCCGCAACGCCCTGCTGGCGCAGTTGCGGCGGGTCATCCCGCACGATCTGCGCCGCCGTACGCCGGTCCGTACGGCCGTTCTTCTGTACTGCCGTGACGGCGACGAACGGTGGACCGAGGAGGACGGCGCGTGGATGTGGGGCCTCCGGGACGCCTGCACCCTGCACGGGCTGCGCTGCGGCGCGTACATCACGCTGACCCGCGGGGGCTGGCAGGTGCTCGGTGAGGGAAGGGGCGGGCGGCGGCCCAGTTCGCTGTCGGAGCCCGCGCTCCTGGCCGACACCGTCGCCGTCCACGACCACCGGAGCGCCCCGACCCGGTCGGGCGGCGGAGCGGTGGAGGCACTGCGTCGCACGGCGGCCCGCTGACGGCCCCACCGGTGCCCCGGCCGCCCGTGCGGGCGGCCGGGAACAGCAGGGTCAGACCCCGGCGCCGAGTGCGGAGTTGATCGTCTGCGGGTCTCCGCAGACGATCAGCAGCGCGCCCGCGCGGTCGCGTGCGACGGGCAGGGTACGCGCCACGGTCCGGTCGGCGTCGCCGTTGACCGCGACGACGACCACGGGCCGGGAGCCCGCCCGGCCGGCCGCGGAGACGTCGGCGAAGAAGACGTCGTCGCCCGCGTCGTGCTGGGCCCAGTACGCGGCTTCGCCGAAGGACAGCTCGTGGGCGGCCCACGGGTGCTGTTCGCCGGTGGTGAGGACCAGGATGTCGCCCGGTGCGCGACCGGACTCCAGCAGCAGGTCGACGGCTTCCTCGGCCGCGTCCAGCGCACCGGCCGCCGGGGCCGGGATCAGCTGGATCTGCGGTGCGGAACGGTTCTCCGCCGACTTCGGACGGGCGGGGGCCGGAGCCGCAGGAGCGGGGGCGGGGTGGGCGGGGTGGGCGCGCTGCGCCGGGGGCGCGGGGCGCGCGGGGCCGGGGCCCGGACGGCCGGGACGCGGGGTGGCCGCTGAACGCGGACCGGGTACGGGACGGGGGGTCGGCGCGGTGCGGCCGGCGGCCGGAGTGACGCGGGGACCCTGGGCGCTCTCGGGAATCTGAGGCTCCTCGGAGATCAGAGGCATGAAGGTGGTCTGGGTGTCGGACGCCGAGGTCGTCGGCGCCGGGAAAAAGGGCGCGTGTGCGCGATCAGAATTCGAAGCCGAACTGGCCCCCGCTTTCGAGTGCGGCCGCCTCGGCGGAAATACGGACCTTCTTCAGGTGCTGCCACCGGGGCAGCGCGTCGAGGTACGACCAGGAGAGGCGGTGGTGGGCCGTGGGCCCCCGCTCCTCCAGCGCGGCCCGGTGCACCGGCGAGGGATACCCCGCGTTGGCCTCGAAGGCGAAGCCGGTGCAGTCCTCGGACGCGGCACCGAGCTCGGCCATCATCCGGTCACGGTGCACCTTGGCGATCACCGAGGCCGCCGCGACCGCGATACAGGACTGATCGCCCTTGATCACGGTGCGGACCTTCCAGGGGACGCCCAGGTAGTCGTGCTTGCCGTCGAGTATCACCGCGTCGGGACGGACCGGCAGCCCTTCCAGGGCGCGCACGGCGGCGAGCCGGAGAGCGGCGGTCATTCCGAGGTCGTCGATCTCCCGCGGCGAGGCGTCGCCCAACGCGTAGGCGGTGACCCAGCTCCGCAACACGGGTTCGAGCTCGGCGCGCCGCCGCGGGGTCAACAGCTTGGAATCGGTGAGACCTTCGGGCGGTCGGCGCAGGCCGGTGATCGCCGCACACACGGTGACGGGTCCGGCCCACGCCCCACGTCCGACCTCATCGACACCGGCGACGGTCCTGGCACCGGTGGTAGCGCGAATCGAGCGCTCGACGGTGTGCGTGGGTGGTTCGTACGGCATGGCGCCAGCCAGCGTACGCCGAGAGCCACGGCAGCAACACCCCGGGGCACCGTGCGTACTGCGAATCAGCCATCGAGGGCGGGTTCGAAGGCCACGGGCCCTCCGAACCCGGCTGGGTTCAAAGGGCCCGTGGGCTCGGAGAGTGCGTCGGCCCGGAGCGTGCGCTGCCGCTCTGAAAGCCGTTGCCCGGTACGGGTCGTGGCCGTCCGCTCAGTACGGGTCGTAGCCGTCGTCGTCCGGCTCGTAGCCGTCGCGGACCCCGTCCGTGCCCAGGCGGTAGCAGTCACGGCCGTCACCCCGCACCGGGCGCTTCTCCAGGATCTCCTTCGCCCGCGCCTCTCCCCAGCTGGTCGCGTACCAGGGGGTGTCGCTGTGGAGAACCTCGCGCTGGATGATCCGCAGCGCACAGGAGCGTTCCGGTTCGGGCAGCCGGTCCAGGGCGGGTACGGCGTCGGCGGAGAGGTCCTTGACGTAATCGATGTCGATACCGGCCGACTCGCGGGTTTCGAAGCGCTGGACGTTCTGCTCGGCGATCAGTGCGTCCGGCGAGAGCAGCCCGAAGGCCAGGACCCCGGCCGCCGCGCTCACCGCGACGGCCCGCGGCAGGAACCGGGCCCCGAAGACCCCGGCCGCCAGGGTGAGGACCAGCACCACCCCGAGCCAGAGTTCCATCGCTGCCACGGATATCCGGAGCCGGGTCAGGCCGTACTCGTCGACGTACAGGTCCATGCGGCGCAGCGCGGAGGCGACGACGACGAGGGTGAGCACACAGAGGGTGCCGAGGACGGCGCGCACCAGCGTCCGGTCCCGGCGGCCGCCGCGCGGGGCCCAGCGCAGGGCCAGGGCGATGACGAGGAGGGTGAGCAGGGTGGCCCACAGCAGCTGCCAGAAGCCCTGGCGGGCGTATTCGGCGTGGTCGAGCCCGGTCTCCGCCCGCACCTTCTCGTAGCCGCCGAGGAGGACGACGAGCTGGAGGGCGATGAACGAGGCGAAGAGCAGGTTGAGCACGATCAGCGGCAGGGCCCACTCGATCCGTCCCCGCGGTGTGCCGGGCGACATGGTGATCCCGTCCCAGCGCACCGGGGCCGCGGCGGCGTACGCGGCGGCGAGCGCCCCGGCCAGGCCGAGGGCGAACAGGAAGATCCGCCAGGGCCCCTCGCCGACCGAGGCGTCGGGCATGAGGCTGCCCAGCAGATCGGCGAACGCGGCGTCCGCGCTGGCGAAGAGCGTTCCGAAGACCACCAGCAGGACGACGGCCACGGCCGTGGTGCGCAGGGCCGCGCCCCAGCGGGCCCGGGAGCCGTCGGCGCGGGCGCGTATCCCCCGTACGGCCCAGATGATGCCGGGGACGGCCGAGTCGAACAGGCCCACCGACCCGATCAGTACGCCCATCCAGCTGCGGCTGCCGTGCAGCGCCAGCGAGCCGAGCGCGAAGGCGGAGATCACGGCGAGGAACGTGGGCCAGCCCGCGTCCCGGAGCGCGGGCACGGCGAGCAGCGCGAGGCCTCCGACCGCCCAGGTCGCGGTCCAGGGCCGCAGCCGACGGCCCGCCGACCGTGCGGCGAAGAACGCGGCCAGCGCGGCGGGCACCGCCACGATCAGCAGGTTCACCCCGAGTCCGTCGCCCAGGAAGAGCGCGCTGAGGACGGCGGTGGCCAGGACGGACCAGAGCACGGCGGGGCGGATCAGGGGCGGAGCGGGTGGCCGGAGCCCGGCCGTCACGCCGTCGCCCGTGCCGTTCTTGGCTCCGGGGGCTCCGGACGCCCCTGCGGCGTACTGCCAGGGGTTGGCGGGTGCGGCTGCCGGTGTGCCGACGGTCGCGGTGGCCGTGGCGGTCTCGCTGGTCTCGCTGGTCTTGGCGGTATCGGCAGTTACCGGCGACTGCGGTTCCGGTTCCGATTGCGGTTCCGGTTCCGATTGTGGTTCCGGTTGCTGTTGCGTACCGGCTTCCGGCGACTGCTCCGGCGGTCTGGACGCCTCGGACGGCTGATCGGACATGGGACCCCTCCCCTACCGGTTCCGGGCGCGGCCCATGGCCGTACGCCCGGCCCGGTGTCTCATTCGGCGCGCGCCTCAAGATCAACCAGGGGCGGCGTGGCCGAAAGAGTAGTCCCGAACTCGCGTTCGCAGACACGCAGAGTGATCCTGTGGCAGGACCGTGACAGAGGAGTCCTCAGCAGAACAGATGGAGTCCTCGGCGGAAGAGCGGACGAGTCAGCGCAGGGACGGGGTCAGCCACGCCGGAGGTTCCTCCGTCTGTGCCAGCCAGCCGGAGGGCGGCGCTCCGGCATCGCCCGACGCGACGACACCGCCGACGATGGCGCACGTCGTGTCGACGTCGCCGCCGGCCTGGGCCGTCACCCAGAACGCCTCCTCGTAGTTCCCGAGGCTCCTGGCGGCCGACCAGAGCGCGAACGGCACGGTGTCGTGGGCGCTGGTGCGGCGGCCGTTGCCGAGGACCGCGGCGACCGTGCCCGCGTCCTGGTAGTCCAGCATGTCGCGGGCCCGGCGCAGCCCCGCGCCGACGGCACTGCGCGGCACGAGCGCGATGACGCCGTCGAGCAGTTCCTCGGGGCTCGGGGGCCCTCCGGGGGCGGCGGCGAGCGACGCGGCGGCCGCCACGGCCATCGCGCCGACGACGGCCTCACGGTGCTGGTGCGTGGTGTACGAGGAGATCTCCGCCTGGTGCGTCGCCTGCTCCGGGTCGTCCGCGTACCAGGCACCGAGCGGGGCGATGCGCATCGCCGAACCGTTGCCCCAGGAGCCCTGGCCCTTGAACAGCGCCGAGGACAGTTCCCGCCAGTCGCCGCCCTCCCGTACGAGCCTGAGGAGCCGGTTGACGGCGGGGCCGTAGCCGCGGTCGAAGTCGTGGTGCTCGGCGAAGGAGCGGGCGAGCGCGTCCTGGTCGATACGTCCGTGCTCGGCGAGCACGCCGAGGACCGAGCAGGCCATCTCGGTGTCGTCGGTCCACTGCCAGGGGCCGGGCGGCAGGGCCCGCTGTTTCAGCAGGGGATAGTTGGCCGGAACGAAGAACTGGGAGCCCAGGGCGTCTCCCACGGACAGCCCACGCAGGCTGGCCAGGGCGCGTTCGAAGCGCCGCGCGGAAGCAGAATCAGCGGTCATCGCACAGCCACTCTAACCGGTGCGGCCGTACGGTTCAGGGGTCCGCCAGTGCTGAAAGGGCCGGTCGAGGGTGTAGCGGCCGTTCTCGCCGAGCAGCAGGGTCCGGGTCTCGCCGTTGCCCGGATTGGACAGCGACTCGAACTCCGCGACCGACCAGTGGAACCAGCGCATGCAGAACAGCCGCATCGTCAGTCCGTGGGTGACCAGCAGGACGTTCTCCGGGTGGTCCGACTCCTCGAAGCTCCGGTGCAGGCTCTCCAGGAACGCCCCGACCCGGTCGTAGACGTCGGCGCCGGACTCGCCCTGGGCGAAGCGGTAGAAGAAGTGCCCGTAGGCGTCCCGGTAGGCCTTCTGTAGCCGCACGTCGTCGCGGTCCTGCCAGTTACCCCAGTCCTGCTCGCGCAGCCGGGGCTCCTCGCGGACCCGGACGCGTGCCGGGTCGAGGTCGAAGGCCCGGAACGTCTCGTGGGTGCGGCGGTAGGGCGAGATGTAGACGCTCACCCGCTCGTCGCCGAACTGCTCGCGCAGCTCCTCGCCGGTCTCCCGGGCCTGCCGCAGACCGGTGGCGGTGAGCCGGAGCGCGTGGTCGGGCTCGCGCTCGTACACCGTGTCGTCGGCGTTGCCCTCGGACTCGCCGTGCCGGACGAGGACGATGCGCTGTGGTCGTGCCATGTCCCGAGCCTAGGGGGTGTCTTGTCGATCAGGCCGGGCTCGCGGGGTCTGATCGACAAGACACCCCCTAGAACGGATCGGCCCCGCACGACCGGTCGGGGCGGTGGGAGGGGACCGCGCTGGTCACGCCGTGGTTGAGCAGGGCGCCCGTGGGTCACACCGTCCAGGAGGGTTCCAGCTCCACGACGTCGCCCGTCAGCTCGATCACGTCCGTCTCGGTCTGCGCGCGGGCCGCGAGCCGCTCGGCCCCGGCCGCGCGGTACTTGCCGCGCTCGGCGCTCGACTTCCACAGGGACAGCGCCAGGAACTCGTTGCCCGGCGCCTCGCCGAACACGCCGCGCAGCATGCCGGGCGATCCGGCCATGGCGGGATTCCATACCTGCTGCTGCATCAGTACGAAGTGCTCGGCGCGGTCCGCGTGCACCCGGCTGTGCGCGACCCTGGCGACGTCCGCCTCCGCGAAGTGGGGCTCGAAGCCCGTCTTCACGTCGAAGCGGCGCTCGAAGAGCGTGACCTGCATGTCGCGGAACATGCCCGACTGCCCGGCAGCCAGCCGGTCGTGGCCGCGGGCCATGAAGGAGTCGTAGAAGACGCGGTTCTCCCAGAACGCGAAGACGTGGGCGACTTCGGGGCGCGTTCGGCTCCACCCGCCGCTCTGTCCCCGGAACCCCGGCTCGCCGACCAGCCTCGCCCACTTCCGCTGCCCCCGCTCGAAACCATGACGGTCCACCACGGAACAGCGAATCCACTTCACCAGCACCGCGCCATCGTACGGCGCGGAACGTGGCACGCGTCACGGTCCCGGCGGGTGGCCCGAATCCGCCGCCCGATCCGGGGGCAGTTGGTTCAGCGGCCGGTTCCGTACATGATCGGGTCAAGCGTGTATCGGGTGATGAGAACGGTCCGTGGGCCGTCGGCCGGGAGGGGAGTCCCTTGAGCACTCCGAGCAAGAACATCGAGAAGGTCGAGGTGCGGGTCAAGTGGGACCCCAGCCCGCACGGGACACCGGCCAACGACCTCGACATCATCGCGGCGACCTACCCGGCCGACGATCCGTACGGCGCCCCCGCCTACCTGGTCCACTTCGACAGCCGCTCCCCGGACGGCACCATCACGCTGAACCGGGACAGCCGGACCGGCCAGGGCTTCGGCTTCGACGAGGTCATGACCATCGAGCTGTACCGGCTGGCCGAGCGGTACGGGCGGGTGGTCGTCGGTGTCGCCATCCAGCAGCGCGAAGGGCACAAGACCTTCGGTGCCGTAGGGAACACGGCGATGGAGATCGCCGAGGGCTACACGAAGCTGACGGAGAACGACTTCTCCGACGTGGCGTGGGCGACTGCGGCGGTGGTCGGCGAGTTCACCCGGGACGGCTCGGGCCCCTGGGGTTTCCGGTCGGCCGTACGCGGTTACGACGGCGACGCCGACGCGTTCGCCGCGGCGATGGGGAGCCGGGGCACCGAGAGCTGACAGCGGTCGGTTCCGGACAATCCGGGGTGGCATGCCGGAGGGGACCGGCCGGTGGCCGGTCCCCTCCGTGAGCCGCGGGTCAACTAAGCCCTACGCGGTTCCGCACACGCTTCCGCGTCCGATCAGCCGCGTCCGGTTCAGCTGCAACCGCTCGTCGAGCCGCAGCCCTCGCAGATGTAGCAGGAGCCGGCGCGCTGCATCTTCGTACCGCAGGAGAAGCAGAGCGGGGCGTCGGCGCTGATGCCGAGCTGCATCTCGACCAGTTCGGCCGAGGTGTGCGCCGTCTTCGGGGCCGGCTTGTCCGCGGACTCCGCGGGGGCCGGGACCGCCTTCAGGGGCTCGGCGTGGACCGGGGCGGACTGGGCCAGGCTGTCCGCGTCCAGGCCGTCCGCCTCGAACGACGGCTCGTAGCTGCCGGTGTCCAGGTGGCGCTGGCGCTCCTCGGCGGAGTGGATGCCGAGGGCGGAGCGGGTCTCGAAGGGCAGGAAGTCCAGCGCCAGGCGGCGGAAGATGTAGTCGACGATCGACTGCGCCATCCGCACGTCCGGGTCGTCCGTCATACCGGCCGGCTCGAAGCGCATGTTGGTGAACTTCGAGACGTACGTCTCCAGCGGAACGCCGTACTGCAAGCCGACCGAGACGGCGATGGAGAAGGCGTCCATCATGCCCGCGAGGGTCGAGCCCTGCTTGGACATCTTCAGGAAGACCTCGCCGAGACCGTCGTCCGGGTAGGAGTTGGCGGTCATGTAGCCCTCGGCGCCGCCCACCGTGAAGGAGGTGGTGATGCCGGGACGGCCCTTGGGGAGACGCTTGCGGACCGGGCGGTACTCGACGACCTTCTCGACCGCCTCGCGGATGGTCTCCTCGGCCTTGGCCGCGACCTCCTCCTTCTCCTTCTCCTTGGTCTTGGCGGAGAGGGGCTGGCCGACCTTGCAGTTGTCGCGGTAGATCGCGAGCGCCTTGACGCCCATCTTCCACGCCTCGAAGTAGACCTCTTCGACGTCTTCGACGGTGGCGCTCTCGGGGAGGTTCACCGTCTTGGAGAGCGCGCCGGAGATCCACGGCTGAATGGCCGCCATCATCCGGACGTGGCCCATCGCGGAGATGGAACGCTCGCCCATCGCGCAGTCGAAGACCTCGTAGTGCTCGGTCTTGAGGCCGGGGGCGTCGACCACGTTGCCGTGCTCGGCGATGTGGGCGACGATCGCCTCGATCTGCTCGGGCTGGTAGCCGAGACGGCGCAGCGCCTGCGGCACCGTGCCGTTGACGATCTGCATCGAGCCGCCGCCGACCAGCTTCTTGAACTTGACCAGGGCGAGGTCGGGCTCCAGACCGGTGGTGTCGCAGGACATCGCGAGACCGATGGTGCCGGTGGGCGCGATGACCGAGGCCTGCGCGTTGCGGAAGCCGTTCTTCGCGCCGAGCCGGATCACGTCCTGCCAGGCCTCCGTGGCGGCGGCCCAGACCGGGGAGTCGAGGTCGTCGATGTGGACGGCCTTGGCGTTGGCGTCGGCGTGCTGCTTCATGACGCGCTGGTGCGGCTCGGCGTTGCGGGCGTAGCCGTCGTACGGGCCGACAACCGCGGCCAGTTCGGCGGAGCGCTTGTACGAGGTGCCGGTCATCAGCGAGGTGATGGCGCCGGCGAGCGCGCGGCCGCCGTCGCTGTCGTACGCGTGACCGGTCGCCATCAGGAGGGCGCCGAGGTTGGCGTAACCGATGCCCAGCTGGCGGAAGGCACGGGTGTTCTCGCCGATCTTCTGCGTGGGGAAGTCGGCGAAGCAGATCGAGATGTCCATCGCGGTGATGACCAGCTCGACGACCTTGGCGAAGCGCTCGGACTCGAAGGACTGGTTGCCCAGGCCGTCGTCCTTGAGGAACTTCATCAGGTTCAGCGAGGCGAGGTTGCACGAGGTGTTGTCCAGGTGCATGTACTCGCTGCACGGGTTCGAGCCGTTGATCCGGCCGGACTCCGGGCAGGTGTGCCAGGCGTTGATGGTGTCGTCGTACTGGATGCCCGGGTCGGCGCAGGCCCAGGCGGCCTCGGCCATCTTGCGGAAGAGGGACTTCGCCTCGACCTCTTCGATGACGTCGCCGGTCATCCGGGCGCGCAGCCCGAACTTGCCGCCCGACTCGACGGCCTTCATGAACTCGTCGTTCACCCGGACCGAGTTGTTGGCGTTCTGGTACTGGACGGACGTGATGTCGTCGCCGCCCAGGTCCATGTCGAAGCCCGCGTCGCGCAGCGCGCGGATCTTCTCCTCCTCCTTGACCTTGGTCTCGATGAAGTTCTCGATGTCGGGGTGGTCGACGTCGAGAATGACCATCTTGGCCGCGCGGCGGGTCGCGCCACCGGACTTGATCGTTCCGGCGGAGGCGTCGGCGCCGCGCATGAACGAGACCGGTCCGGAGGCGTTGCCGCCGGAGGAGAGGAGCTCCTTGGAGGAGCGGATACGGGAGAGGTTCAGGCCGGCGCCGGAGCCGCCCTTGAAGATCATGCCCTCTTCCTTGTACCAGTCGAGGATCGACTCCATGGAGTCGTCGACGGAAAGGATGAAGCAGGCGGAGACCTGCTGCGGCTGGGGCGTGCCGACGTTGAACCAGACCGGCGAGTTGAAGCTGAAGATCTGGTGCAGGAGGGCGTAGGCCAGCTCGTGCTCGAAGATCTCGGCGTCCGCGGGAGAGGCGAAGTAGTTGTTGTCCTCGCCGGCCTTCCGGTACGTCTTCACGATCCGGTCGATCAGCTGCTTGAGGCCGGTCTCACGCTGCGGGGTGCCGACAGCCCCGCGGAAGTACTTGCTGGTGACGATGTTGACCGCGTTCACCGACCAGAAGTCGGGGAACTCGACGCCACGCTGCTCGAAGTTGATCGAGCCGTCGCGCCAGTTGGTCATGACGACGTCACGGCGTTCCCACTCGACCTCGTCGTACGGATGCACGCCGGGGTTGGTGTGGATGCGCTCGATACGCAGACCCTTGCTCGCCTTGGCGCCCTTGGTGCGGGAACCTCGTGCCGGGCCGCTCGCCGTCTCTGTCATGCCGCCTCCCATATGTGGGCGAAAACGCCCTGAAGTGCCCAGATCTTCCCAGGCACAGTGTGTGTCCGTTGCCCCGTGGGCCGCACTCGGCCACGGGAACAGGTCTTGATTCGCCCGGCCGACGGTCGGCGGAGGTGCCTCCGGACCGTGACGGGCGCGTACCGCTCAGTCGGCGGCAATGGCGGGCGTGGGGACCTCAAGGGTCTCGCCGGGCCCGCAGTCCTCTGCGGAAGGCCGCTGCGCACGCAGTTCCACGATGGCGGCCTCGAAGTCTTCCAGGGAATCGAACGCCCGGTACACGGACGCGAAGCGCAGGTACGCGACGAGGTCGAGTTCCTGAAGGGGGCCGAGAATGGCCAGTCCCACGTCGTGGGTGGTCAGCTCGGCGCTGCCGGTGGCGCGCACCGCCTCCTCGACCCGCTGGCCGAGCTTGGCGAGGGCGTCCTCCGTGACGGGCCGTCCCTGGCATGCCTTGCGGACGCCGGAGATGACTTTGGTACGGCTGAAGGGTTCGGTCACGCCGCTGCGCTTGACCACCATCAGCGAGCAGGTCTCCACCGTGGTGAAGCGGCGGGAGCAGTCGGGGCACTGGCGGCGGCGACGGATCGACGTCCCGTCGTCGGTGGTGCGACTGTCGACGACTCTGCTGTCGGGGTGCCGGCAGAAGGGGCAGTGCATGGCTCCCAACCCTCCTTCACACGCACGACTGAATAGCCTCTTCAGGGCCGTGTCCGGGCCCCTGGAAGCAGTCCCCAGCATAGGCGATGACCACGGCGCGATTGAACCGAGACCACAACTTCTGGGCGACTGAAGCAATCCAACCACTAGATCTAGGGTTGGGTCGCGTTTTCAGCCCTATCGCGTGTCGCGCGCCGGATCTCGCCGGGAGGTCACCGCGAGGTCGCCCGGGGAGCGTGGGCCAGAGAAGAGGGTACGGGAAACGCGGGGCCGCCGAGCCGCCGGGGCGTCGGCACACGAGGCCGGATGACAGACTCGGCGCACGGGCCCGGCGCGGGTTCCGGATGAAGGACGGTGGAAGACTTGGCCCGGGGCCCGCGGCCGCCCGGCACACCGTGTCCGCACCCCCTCCAGCACAGTGCCCATACACCTGTCGGCAGCACCGCGGCACCCCTTTATTCGTTTTTCACTCGAACGTGTGTTTGGCGCAACCTTTCGAAAGCTACTACCGTTGTCCAGCTAGGGAGAACATTCGAGAGGGGCCGACGTGACCACCACCGCAGACAGCGCCACCATCACCGCCCGGGACCACCGCTCCCAGAGCCGACTTGAGCCGGTGCATGCCATGAATGACTCAGTCACGAACACGGACGGGCCCGAGCCCGCACGCCCCGGACGTTCCATGCCCGGCAGGCCTCCCGGCATCCGGGCGGACAGCTCGGGGCTGACGGACCGGCAGCGGCGGGTCATCGAGGTCATCCGCGACTCCGTGCAACGGCGGGGATACCCGCCCTCCATGCGGGAGATCGGTCAGGCGGTCGGCCTCTCCAGCACCTCGTCCGTCGCCCACCAGCTGATGGCCCTGGAGCGCAAGGGCTTCCTCCGCCGGGACCCGCACCGCCCCCGCGCGTACGAGGTGCGCGGATCGGACCAGCCCAGCACCCAGCCGACCGACACGACGGGCAAGCCCGCCGCTTCCTATGTGCCGCTGGTGGGCCGGATCGCCGCCGGTGGTCCGATCCTCGCCGAGGAGTCCGTCGAGGACGTCTTCCCTCTCCCCCGTCAGCTCGTCGGCGACGGTGAGCTGTTCGTCCTGAAGGTCGTCGGCGACTCGATGATCGAAGCCGCGATCTGTGACGGCGACTGGGTCACCGTCCGCCGCCAGCCCGTCGCGGAGAACGGGGACATCGTCGCCGCCATGCTCGACGGCGAGGCGACGGTCAAGCGCTTCCGCCGGGAGGACGGTCACGTATGGCTGCTGCCTCACAACGCCGCGTACCAGCCGATCCCCGGCGACGAGGCGACCATCCTGGGCAAGGTGGTGGCGGTGCTGCGCCGGGTCTGAGGAAGCGCAAGCGTCGGTCACGGCTCGTCCGCCCCGGGATCCCTGCCTAGGACGTCGATCATGACGTCGGTCCCGGGGCTTTGCCTTGCCCGGGGCCTTGCGTTGTCCTCCGGCTTTGCGTTGTTCCCGGGGCTTCGCCTTGCCCCGGGAGCCCTGTCCACTGCGCCGTGCGCCTGCGCCCTACGCCCCGTCCGCCTTGGCCTTGGCGTCGATGGCGGCCAGCGAGCGGCGCGCCTGGTTCCGGTCGGCGGTGTACCAGAAGTCCGGCAGCGAGGCGCGCAGATAGCTTCCGTACCGCGCGTTGGCGAGCCTCGGGTCCAGCACGGCGACGACGCCCTTGTCGCCCGTGGCCCGGACCAGCCGGCCCGCGCCCTGGGCCATCAGCAGAGCGGCATGCGTCGCCGCCACCGCCATGAAGCCGTTGCCGCCCGCCTCCTCGACCGCCTTCTGCCGGGCGCTCATCAGCGGATCGTCGGGCCGGGGGAACGGGATCCGGTCCATGATCACCAGCTGACAGCTCGGCCCCGGCACATCCACGCCCTGCCAGAGCGACAGCGTGCCGAAGAGGCAGGTCTCCGGGTCGGCCGCGAAGTTCTTGATCAGCTCGCCGAGCGTCTCCTCGCCCTGGAGCAGGATCGGCTTGTCCAGGCGTCCCCGCAGCTCCTCGGCCGCCGCCTTGGCTCCCCGCATGGAGGAGAAAAGACCCAGCGTCCGGCCGCCGGCCGCCTCCACCAGCTCGGCGAGCTCGTCCAGCATGTCCGTACGCGATCCCTCGCGCCCCGGGGTGTTCAGATGCCGGGCAACATAGAGGATGCCCTGCTTCGGGTAGTCGAACGGGGAGCCGACGTCCAGCCCCTTCCACTGCGGAAGGTCCTCGCCCGCCGTGCCCTCGGGGGCCAGCCCGAGGGACGCGCCCACCCCGTTGAAATCACCGCCGAGCTTGAGGGTGGCCGAGGTCAGCACCACGGACCGCTCGGCGAACAGCTTCTCGCGCAGCAGCCCCGACACGGAGAGCGGGGCTACCCGGACGGAGGCCCCGAACCGGTCGTGCTGCTCGTACCAGACGACGTCGTACTCGGAGCCCTGGGTGATGCGCTCGGCGACGCCGTGGATCGACTCGACCGAGGCCAGGGCCTGCTTACGGACGGCGTTCTCGTCCTCGACGGACTTGTCCCGGGTGGCGCCGATCGCGGAGATCACCGTGCGCGCCGCGTCCCGCAGCGCCATCAGCGCGTACCCCAGGTCCTCGGGCACCTCTTCGAGCCGTCCGGGCAGGGCCAGCTCCATGACCCGCTCGAACCCCTCGGCCGCGGTCTGGAGGGCGTCGGCCGCCTTCTCGTTGACCAGCTTCGCCGCCCGCCGGACCGCGCGGTTGACCTGGGCGGGGGTCAGCTCGCCGGTGGCGACGCCGGTGACCCGGGAGACCAGCTCATGGGCCTCGTCGACGATCAGCACCTCGTGCGACGGCAGCACCGGCGCGCCCTCGATGGCGTCGATCGCGAGCAGTGCGTGGTTGGTGACGACGACATCCGCGAGCTTGGCCCGCTCGCGGGCCGCCTCGGCGAAACACTCCGCGCCGTACGCACACTTCGTCGCGCCGAGGCACTCCCGCGAGGAGACCGAGACCTGGCCCCAGGCCCGGTCCGAGACGCCGGGCGTGAGGTCGTCCCGGTCGCCCGTCTCCGTCTCGTCCGACCAGTCCCGCAGCCGCAGCAGGTCCTGCCCCAGCTTGCTGGACGGGGCCGCCGCCTCGAACTGGTCGAAGAGGCCCTCCTCCTCGTCCTGCGGCACCCCTTCGTGGAGCCGGTGCAGGCAGAGGTAGTTCGACCGGCCCTTGAGCATGGCGAACTGCGGCCGTCGGCGGAGCAGCGGATGCAGGGACTCGACCGTACGCGGAAGGTCGCGCTCCACGAGCTGTCGCTGGAGGGCGAGGGTGGCCGTGGCCACGACGACCCGCTCCCCGTGCGCCAGGGCCGGCACCAGATAGCCGAGCGACTTGCCCGTACCGGTGCCGGCCTGGACGAGCAGGTGGGATTGGTCGTCGACGGCCTCGGCGACGGCCTCGGCCATGGTGACCTGGCCGGGCCGTTCCGTACCGCCGACGGCGGTGACGGCGGCGTGCAGGAGCTCGGAGAGGGATGGCTTCGTCATAGCCCGACCAGCCTACGGCGCACCACTGACAACGACGGTCACTCCCGGACGCGGGCCGAGGGGTGCAACGGGTTGGGAACCGTGCCGTGGATCGCCGCGTGCGGTCGGCTGGCCCGGTCCCGATAGCCGTCGACATGCAGGCGGTTGCGGTTGAGGCAGAGGCGTTCGATCTCGGGGGTGAGCATGTCGAACAGCTCGAACCGCTCCTTCAGCTCGGGGAAGCGGGTGTGGTGGCGCACGATCTCCGCCCGGACGAGTGACCAGAAAGCGTCCTCGGAGACGCCGAGCTGCTCCTCGCACAGCGGTGACAGATAGCGGAAGACGCCGACGAAGAGGCCGGAGTGGATGAACTGGGTGAGGAAGGACGGTTCCTCGGTGAGGAGGACGGCCCGCACCTCGTCGGGCATGGTCTCGTGTTCCGGCAGCGGGCGGGCACTGATGTTGACGTCGTCGACGAAGTCCTTGATGGCGAGCCGTACGGGCACGTCGTTCTCGTCGAACACGACGATGGCGTTCTCGCCGTGCGGGGAGAACACGGTGCCGTAGCGGTAGAGGAAGTGCAGCAGGGGCGGCAGCAGGGCGGCGAAGAGCCGCTTCAGCCAGGTCTCCGGGGCGAGGCCGGAGCGCTCGACCAGCTCCGCGGTGAACGCGCGGCCCGCCGGATCCGTATGGAGGAGGGAGGCGAGCGTGCGGGCGCGTTCGCCCGGGGCGAGGCGGGGCGGCAGGGGCTCCCGCCAGATCGCGCCGAGGAGTTCCTTGTACTGGTAGGGCGCTTCGGGGAGGTGGTCGTACAGCGGATGTTCGACGGCGACGGAGGCGACCTCGCCGAGGAGGATCACCCGGCAGGTGTCGCGCAGGAACGGGTCGCCCTCGCAGAGCCCCTGGACCCAGGCGGTGACGGCGGGGGCGGCGAGGGTCCGCTCGGTCGGCAGGCCGCGCCAGACCAGGGTGTTGAGGATGGAGAGCGGGAGCTTCACCGTGTGCCGCTCGGGCCGGTCCACGTTGGCGAACGTGCGGATGGACTGCTGCGGGAGGCGGGCGTCGCCGTCGGTGTGCAGGGCCACGATGTCGCCGTCGGCGATGGCCGGGGCGAAGAGCGGCACGATCCACTCGTCCCACTGCCAGGGGTGGACGGGGAGGTGGAAGTAGTCCTCCGGGTCGTGCCCCCGGGCCCGCAGCACGTCGGCGAAGGCGTCCCGGATGTCCGGGTCGAGCTCTCCGGCGTACAGCTGGTCGGGGGTGGCGACGCGGCCGGTGCCCCGGAACTGCGCGATGCGGTTGCTGACCGCGATCCACGGCAGCCGGATCGGGCTGCGGGTCTCGGGCGTGAAGCGGGCGGCGTCGGTGGCGGAGAACCCGAGCCTCCCCTTGCTCGCCACCAGCCAGGGGTGGCCGGTCTGGTGGCCCTCCAGCTCGGCGTAGTCCAGGGCGGCGAGCCGGTCCGCGGTGAGTGCGGTGTGGGCCAGCCGGGCGTCGGCGGACAGCGTCAGGGTCAGCTCGCGGATGAGGTGGCCGAGCGTCGTGCCGTCGAGCCCGAGAAGGTCACGGGCCCGGGTGAGGAAGGTCAGCGGGTCGCGGAACGGGCGGGAGGCGGCGGGCGAGCCGTTGGACTGTACGTCGACCTGGGCGGTGGCCGAGCCGTTGGACTGCACGTCGGTCTGGGCGGCGGCCTCGGTGGTGGCCGAGCCGTTGGACGGCACGTCGGCCTGCGCGGTCGCCGAGCCGTTGGTCTGGGCGGTGGCCGGGGCCCGTACGGTGATCTCCATCGACTCGGGGTCGACGCGCCAGCTGCCGTAGACGCCTCGCCGGGCGGTGAAGGTGAGCACTCCCCCGTCGTCGAGGGTCAGCCGGTGGAGTCCGCCGGTCCCGGGCACCGGCACCGGCTCGATGATCTTCTCGTAGGAGAACTCGCCGAGCATCTTCGCGAGGAGCCGCGCCGCGGCCCGGTCCCAGATCTGCCGGTCCAGCTCCGGAGGGCTGAACAGTTGCGGGGACTCGGCTGCGTCACGGCTCGTGGGATATATCGGCACGGGGACTCCTCCGGAGGGAACCTATGAGGTTCGAGCGGTATGGAAAGTGCGGAGAGCAGGTCACAGCTGGGCTCGGTAACTTCGGTCGCGGATCATCAGCGCGGCGCGTTTGTCGGGGAGATCCACTTCGGCGGAGAAGCGGAAGCCGGCGCTGAGGAACGCGGATACGGACGGGGTGTTGCGCAGGTCCGGTTCGGCGACGACCCGCCCGCAGCGCGGAAGGTTGTCCAGGACCAGGTCGGCGACGGCGCGGAGCAGGGTGGTGCCCACGCCCCGGCCCCGGTTCTTCACGCCCCCGACGAGGAGGTGGACACCGGTGTCGTGGGGCCGGGCGGGGTAGTGGCGGGCCAAGGGGTCGAGGTCGGCGCGGTAGATCTCCCAGTAGCTCATGGGGATGCCGTCGAGCACGCCGAGACAGGGGATGCTGCGCCCGTCCCCTTCGAGCTGGGGCCGGATGTGGTCGGCGGTGACGGACTCGGGTCCGGCGAGCTCCCAGAAGGCCGCCACGGCGGGGTCGTTCATCCAGCGGCTGACGACGGGGAGGTCCCGCTCCAGCCGGACGGGGAGAAGGGCGAACTCCCCCGCCGCGGTCCGCACGGGCGGCCAGGAGCCCGGGTCGCCCAGCAGGTCGCCGGGGACGGCGGTCCGCCCCGTCCCGGCGCCGCGCTCCTCGGCGATCAACGCGAGGAGCTCCTCGGTGAGCTTCAGGTCGAGGGTGTCCTCGACTCCGGTGCTCCCGCCGTCGGGTGCGGTGCCGGGTTCCGCTGAGGCGTCGGCGGGAGGCACGGTGGCGCTCTCCTCTCTGGACCGGATGCGGTCGGTGAGCTTCTCCGGTGCGGGTGCGGCCGAAGTCTCTCTGGTGCGGCGGTTCAGCTGTGGAGCGGGTTGGCGATGGTGACGTAAACGGACTGGGTGTCGACCGGTCCGACCAGCTCGTCGAGGCCGTGGAGCCGGGTCAGCAGGTTGGCCTTGCAGCGCAGTTGGCGGTTCTCCAGGAGATACGCGGGCAGGGGCGAGCCCAGTTCCGCGGTCTGGTCAAGGAATTGGCGCAGGACCGTGAGGAGTTGCTGTTCATCCGCGAGGCGCTGGGACCCGAACGCCCCGATGAGGCCCAGGACGTTGTTGATGCCGAGGTAATAAGCGAACCGCTCGTCGGTGACCGGGTCGGAGACGAAGGTGTCGCTGACGGTGCCGATCCCCGGGAGCCGCTGGTCCAGCTCGGCGCGGCGGGAGTCGCGGAAGTAGTAGCCCTGGTTGTCCCGGTAGCGGCCGCCGACGGGCCAGCCGTCCGGGTCTAGGAGGACGAGGGTGTTCTGCTGGTGTGCTTCGAGGGCGACTCCGCCGTGGGCGTCGAGCCAGAGGACGGGGCGCACGACGTGGTGCAGATAGCGCCGGAACCATTCGGCGGAGACGTCGGTGCCGGTGAGGCCGGTGCGGGCGGTCAGACCGGAGATGACCTCCGCGAGCCGTGAGTGCATACCGGGGCGGCCGGGCCGGGGCCGCTGCGCGGTGAGTCCGGCGATGCAGGCGGCGTCGTCGCCCGGGCCGAAGGGGTTGTGGCGGAGCACCACGTCGAGCCCGGTGACGGGGGTGCCCTCGGGATCGTCGACGGCGAGCCAGGCGGGGTCGCGGACGATGTCGAAGCCGGGGTGCTCCCGCTGCCAGTGCTCGGCGAGCCCGGCCGACAGGAGGCGGTGGACCTCGACGCCCCGGTGCAGCTCCTTGCGGAGGTTCTCCCGGCGGGAGTTGGTGATGCGTACGCCGAGGGAGAGCTTGAGCATCACCCGCGCCCCGGGCCGGTGCACGGTGCGGATGGAGGAGGTGGGGTGCCAGGGCTCGCCGTGCGGGCCGAGGTCGTGGAGCAGGCCGGTCTCGGCGAGGGCGCGGACCTGGGGGCGGTGGAGCAGGTCAGCGGCCTGCCAGGGGTGTACGGGGACGGCGACGGTGCCGGGGGGCGTCTTCAGCCCTTCGGCGTGCGGGGCGAGCAGGACCTCGGCGGTGGCGGGACCGCCCTCGGTCCAGGCGGAGTCGGTGGCGGCCAGCGACCGGTCGACGGCGAACCAGTGCAGCGGGAAGGAGCCGTGGAGCTCCGGTGAATAGCGGCGGGACTCCGCTTCGGAGAGGCCCTCGCGGCTCTTGGGTGTGGGGTGGAGGGGGTGGCCGAGCAGCAGGGACTGTTCGGCGGTGAGGAAGAGGTCCGCATCGGCGGGGTCGGCCGGGCTGCGCCGCCGCTGCTCGATGAAGCCGGCGGTGTGGCGTACGGAGTCGGCGACCCGGGCGACCAGATCACCCGCGCCGCTCTCGCCGCCCTCGCGGCCGATGAGGACGGCGACGGTGGCGGCGTCGGCTGGCGGGGCGCTGTTGGGGGCGTTCTCCAGGACGGGCGCGCCGAAGCGGTGGGCTCCGGTGGCGGACCAGTAGTGGACGGGGACGAGGAGGGCGGTGCCGCTGGCGGGGAAGGCGATGCGCAGGGTGTCGCCGTCGGGGCGGGGCAGGTCGTTCTCCCGGGTCCAGCAGCGCAGCAGGCTTTCGGTGCCCGCCGCGTCGGCGGCCCGCAGCGGGTCCGGGTCGTCGAGCGCGTCGACGTCCTGGCTCCGGGCAGCGAGGTCCGAACCGGGCGCACAAGCCGCGGGGTCGTGCGGGGTTTTCTGGCGTGGCACGGTCGTCGCCTCGACCGTGCCGGGGGCGGCCGGTCCGTCCTGCCCTCGGTGCTGGGGGGTACCGGGGCCGTCGGCCTCGGGCGCGGGGGTGGGGTTCACGGCGTTCTTCCTTGTGGGGATTCCGGGGTCAGGTGGTCGGCCCGGCGGTGGTCCGACGGTGCGGGGAGCGTGTCGCGGCTGCCAGCGCGTCGGCGAGACGGTCGACGACGGCAGTCGCCTGCTCGTCGGTGAGGGTGAGGGGCGGCAGGAGGCGGACCACGGCGCCGTGCCGGCCGCCGAGTTCGACGATGAGGCCGCGGCGCAGGCATTCCTGCTGGACGGCGAGGGCGAGGGCCGGGTCGGGCGGCGGGGCCGGGGCGGGGTCGCCGGCTTCGGCGGGCAGGGGCGCGCTCTCGGGATCCACCAGCTCCAGGCCGATCATCAGTCCACGCCCCCGTACGTCACCGATTCCCGGGTGATGCGCCCTCAGTTCCCTGAGACGGGCGAGCATCCGGGCCCCCAGGACCGCTGCGCGGTCCGCCAGTTGATTCTCCCTGACGTACGCGAGCGTGGCCGCGCCCGCCGCCATGGCGAGCTGGTTGCCACGAAACGTACCCGCGTGCGCGCCCGGCTGCCAAAGATCCAGCTCAGCGCGGTAGACGATCACGGCGAGGGGCAGGGAGCCGCCGATCGCCTTGGAGAGGACCATGACGTCGGGGACGATGCCGCTGTGCTCGACGGCCCAGAACGCGCCGGTCCTGCCGACCCCGGTCTGCACCTCGTCGGCGATGAGCGGGATGGACCGTTCCTCGGTGATCCGGCGCATGCGGCGCAGCCAGGCGTCGGGGGCGGGGTTGACGCCGCCCTCGCCCTGGACCGGCTCCACGATCATCCCCGCGGGGGCCGGCACTCCGCCCTTGCGGTCGTCCAGGAGGTGTTCGGTCCAGCGGGCGGCGAGCGTGGCGCCGCGCTCGCCGCCGGTGCCGAACGGGCAGCGGTAGTCCTGCGGGAAGGGGAGCCGGGTGACCCGTACGTCGGTGGCGCCGCCGGAGGCTTCCAGGGCTCCGGCGGTCATGCCGTGGTAGGCGCCGGTGAAGGTCAGCAGGCCGGAGCGGCCGGTCGCGGCGCGGACCAGCTTGAACGCTGCCTCGACGGCGTCCGTGCCGGCGGGTCCGCAGAACTGGATGCGGGCGTTCTCCGCGAACTGGCGGGGCAGGGTGGCGAACAGCTCGGTGGTGAAGGCGTCCTTGACCGGGGTGGCGAGGTCCAGCACATGCAGGGGGGCGCCGGAGTCGATGACCTTACGGATCGCTTCAAGCACGACCGGGTGGTTGTGGCCGAGCGCCAGGGTGCCCGCGCCCGACAGGCAGTCCAGATACCGGCGGCCGTCCGCGCCCTCGATGGTGAGCCCGCGGGCGCGCACCGGGACGATCGGCAGGGACCGGGCGTAGGTGCGGGCCGCCGATTCGCGCAGGATCTGGCGGCGGAGGATGCCCTCGTGTGCGGAGGGCGGCGCCACCGGTGCGGGTTCGGTCACGGACACGGCTCTTGATCCTCCTGCGGTAACAGTTGCGTTGCACGTCGGTACGATTTCGCGCGGACGCACCGAGGCCGTGAACGCTGTCCTGGTGTCCCCCGTACGTACCAACGACGCCGACCGCGATGGATCACGGGTAAATCGGAACATCCTCGCGGCGACGGAACCGCGGACCTGCCGCGTACCGTCACCATCGGCACCGGCATAGTGGGGGCCGCACAGCGGCGCGGAAGCATTCGCTCCGGCGCCCGAAGTGTCCGCAGAGCAGCACGAGTACCGAGTGACGAAGTCCCAGGGGGATCACGAGATGCGACCCATTCGCCCGACCGATACCGCACGCCGCGGGAGGCGCGCACGGCGCATGCCCTCCTCCGCGCTCGCCGCGACCGCCGTCGCCGCCGTGCTGGCGCTCACCGCCACCGCGTGCGGTCCGGAGGAGGACGACGCGGCCGCCACGCCCAGCGCCTCGGCGGGTCAGTCCGACGGCAAGGTCACGATTCCGGACGACCTGAAGAACCGGCTCAAGGAGCACGGGATCGACCCCGACAAGTGGCGGGACGGGGAGTGGAAGAACTGGGACAAGGACAAGTGGCTGCGTGAGGCCAAGGACTTCGTCAACCCGATCATCGAGGGCCTGTGGGACCCGGACCGGATGCGGGAGGCCGACAAGCCCCCGGAGAACCCGGTCGACAACGACATCTCGGGCGACGACGGCGTGACGGACCCGACGCCGGCCCCGGTCCGGGCCGCCGGTGTCGCGACGCCGTACCACGACAACGCCCCGGAGTCCGGGAAGCTGCTCTTCGACGGCCCGAAGGGCTCGATGGTCTGCTCCGCGACCGTCGTGAAGGACCCGGCGAACCCCGGCAAGTCCAACATGGTGTGGACCGCCGGGCACTGTGTGCACGCGGGCAAGAAGGGCGGCTGGTACCGCAACATCGCCTTCGTCCCGGCGTACAACAACGACGGTCTGTCGCTGGCCGAGATGGAGACCGCGCCGAAGGAGAAGATCGCTCCCTACGGTGTGTGGTGGGGCCAGTGGGCCCAGACCTCCGAGCAGTGGATCGAGCAGGGCGCCGCGGTCGGCGGCCAGGGCGCGCCGTACGACTTCGCGGTGCTGCACGTCACGCCGGAGAAGGGCGCCGGAGGCAAGTCGCTGGAGGAGACGGTCGGTTCGGCGCTGCCGGTCGAGTTCAACGCTCCGGCCGTGCCGAAGATCGCCGAGATGACGGCCACGGGCTACCCGGCCGCACCGCCGTACGACGGTCAGAAGCTGCTCCAGTGCAAGGACAGGCCGGGCCGGCTCTCGGTCTTCCGGGAGCAGCCCACGATGTACCGCATCGGCTGCACGATGACCGGTGGTTCCTCCGGTGGCGGCTGGGTCGCGGCGGGTCAGGACGGCAAGCCCGCCCTGGTCTCGAACACCTCGATCGGCCCGGTCACGGCGGGCTGGCTGGCCGGTCCGCGACTCGGCAAGGAGGCCGAGGGCGTCTACCGCGCGGTGAGTGAGAAGTACGCGGGTCAGTAGAGCCCGCGAGGGCCTGCGGATCCGCGGCCCCCGTCAGTCGTCCGCCGGGGGCCGCGGACAACCGGCAGACGCCTGCCGGGGCCGCGGGCGGCCGACGGCCCGCTCCGGCGCCCCACATGACAAGCGCATGACAGAATGCACGACCGCGACCGCCACGTCCGCACGCCGGACGCGGTCGCGCGCCATCGCACGCATCAGCTGTTCAGGGGGATTTCTTCCATGCGATCGATACGTCCGCTGCTGGCCGTCACCGGCCTCGTCGCGGCGCTCACACTGACGGCCACAGCTTGCGGCCCCGAGGAGAACTCCGCGGCCGCCGAGCCGTCGGCCACCGACGGGGCGGCCGAGAAGGACCCCGCCGCCGGTCTTCCCGGTGATCTGGGCGACGCCCTGAGGAAGCACGGGGTGGACCCGGAGAAGTGGAAGAACGGGGAGTGGAAGAACTGGGACAAGGAGAACTGGCTCCGCAAGGCCGAGGACTTCGTCAACCCGGTCATCGACGGCCTGTGGAAGCCGGAGCGGATGGCGTCGGCCGAGGAGCCCGCCAAGACGATGTCGGCCGGTGACCTCTCCGCAGGCCAGGACGTCAGCGACCCGGAGCCCGCCCCGGTGCAGGCCAAGCCGGAGAAGCTGCCCTACCACCGGCACGCCGCCCCGGTCGGCAAGGTCTTCTTCGACTCCCCCAAGGGCTCCATGGTGTGCTCGGGCACGGTCGTGAAGGACCCGAAGAACCCCGGGAAGTCCAACCTCGTGTGGACCGCCGGGCACTGCGTGCACGCGGGCGCGGGCGGCGGCTGGTACCGCAACATCATCTTCGTGCCCTCGTACAACGACCAGGGCAAGAACGCGGCGCAGCTGCGGACCGCGCAGCCGCAGGAGGTCGCCCCGTACGGCTCCTACTGGGCGGACTGGGCCGCGTCCTCCGGCGAGTGGATCTCCGGCGGCGGTCCGACGGGCGGCGCCGGCGCGCCGTACGACTACGCGGTCCTGCACGTGAAGCCCCAGAACGGGACGAAGTCGCTGGAGGAGACGGTGGGCAACGCGCTGCCGGTCTCCTTCGACGCTCCGGAGATCCAGCAGATCAGCGGCATGGGCGCCTGGGGCTACCCGGCGGGTCCGCCGTACGACGGTCTGCTGATGCACCAGTGCGTCGACCGTCCCGGGCGGCTCTCGATCGCCCCGGGCACCCCGACCATGTACCGGATCGGCTGCACCATGACGGGCGGCTCCTCCGGTGGCGGCTGGTTCGTCGCCGGACCGGACGGGAAGTCGATGCTGGTCTCCAACACGTCGATCGGCCCGGTCACGGCGGGCTGGCTGGCCGGACCCCGGCTCGGCGAGGACGCCCGGCGCACCTTCGCGACGATGAGCGACAAGTTCGCCGGACAGTAGGCACGGACACCGACCGCACGCCGAAGGCCCGGCCCGGACTTCCTGGAGAGTCCGGGCCGGGCCTTCGGCTGTCGTGCGGTCCTGCGGCCGTCAGTGCGCGGCGAGGGCGAAGGTCTCCAGCTCGGCGGCCAGCTCCTCGTGGACCTGGGCCTTGAGCAGGGTCCCCTCGGCGGTGTGCTCCTCGGAGAGCACCTCGCCCTCGGCGTGCACCCGGGAGACCAGGGCCCCCTGGATGTACGGCACGAGCACCTCGACCCCGACGGACGGCCGGGGCAGCTCGGCGTCGATGAGCGCGAGCAGCTCCTCGATGCCTTCGCCCGTCCGGGCCGAGACCGCGATCGCGTACTTCTCGTTGCGCAGGAGGCGCTGGAGGACCAGGGGATCCGCCGCGTCCGCCTTGTTGATGACGACGATCTCTCGTACGTTCACCGCGCCGACGTCCCGGATCACCTCACGCACCGCGGCGAGCTGCTCCTCCGGCACCGGGTGGGAGCCGTCCACCACATGGAGGATGAGATCGGACTCGCCGACCTCCTCCATCGTGGAGCGGAACGCCTCGACGAGGTGGTGCGGCAGATGCCGGACGAAGCCGACGGTGTCGGCGAGGGTGTAGATACGGCCGCTCGGCGTCTCGGCCCGGCGGACGGTCGGGTCCAGGGTGGCGAACAGGGCGTTCTCCACCAGGACACCGGCCCCGGTCAGCCGGTTGAGCAGCGAGGACTTGCCGGCGTTGGTGTATCCGGCGATGGCGACGGAGGGCACCTTGTTGCGCTTGCGCTCCTGCCGCTTGATCTCGCGGCCGGTCTTCATCTCCGCGATCTCCCGGCGCATCTTCGCCATCTTCTCGCGGATCCGCCGCCGGTCGGTCTCGATCTTGGTCTCACCGGGACCACGGGTGGCCATACCGCCACCGCCGCTGGAACCGCCGCCGCCCATCTGCCGGGAGAGCGACTGACCCCAGCCGCGCAGCCGGGGCAGCATGTACTGCATCTGTGCGAGCGAGACCTGCGCCTTGCCCTCGCGGGACTTGGCGTGCTGGGCGAAGATGTCGAGGATCAGGGCGGTCCGGTCGACCACCTTGACCTTGACGACGTCTTCCAGATGGATCAGCTGGCCGGGGCTCAGCTCACCGTCGCAGACGACGGTGTCGGCACCGGATTCGAGCACGATGTCGCGCAGCTCCAGCGCCTTGCCCGAACCGATGTACGTCGCCGGGTCGGGCTTGTCGCGCCGCTGGTACACCGCGTCCAGCACCTGCGCGCCCGCCGTCTCGGCGAGTGCGGCGAGCTCCGCGAGGGAGATCTCCGCGTCGTGCACCGTCCCCGAGGTCCAGACGCCCACCAGCACCACGCGCTCCAGGCGCAGCTGGCGGTACTCGACCTCGGTGACGTCCTCGAGCTCGGTGGAGAGACCGGCCACACGCCGCAGGGCGGCACGCTCGGAGCGGTCGAGCTGGTCGCCGTCCCGGGCTCCGTCGATCTCGTGGCTCCAGGCGACGTCCTCTTCCATCAGGGCGTCGGCCCGGCGGGCCTCGGTGAGGCTCTCGGTGGTGTTCTCCGTGGCGCTCTGCGCGTCCTGCGCGTCCTGGGGAAGGGAAGAAGAGGAGGTCATTGGATCCTTACGTCGATAGAAGTCTTTACGCCAGTCACAACGTGTGATCTTCCCGGATGATTCCCTGCGGGGAACTCCGGTGCGGTCCGCCGCGCCGACGCGTCGATAGTGGCACGGCCCCGCCGGGCCCGTCACGCGGGTTTCGCGCTGCTCCAGTCCGGGTGTCCGGGCATCGGCGGCGTCTTCTTGCCGTACAGCCAGCCGTCGAAGAAGGCGGCCAGGTCGCGTCCAGCGATCCCGGAGGCGAGCCGGGTGAAGTCGGCGGTGGTCGCCGTGGAGTCCCGGTGCACCCGGACCCAGGTGCGCTCCAGCCGGTCGAAGGCGGCCTCGCCGATCTCCTGGCGCAGGGCGTAGAGCACCAGCGCGCTGCCGTCGTACATCACCGGGCGGAACAGGCTGAGCTTCTGCCCCGGGGCCGGGCCGTCCGGGTGCGCCGGAGGGCCGCCGTCCGCCCGCCAGCCGTCGGAGAGCTTGTACGCCTCGCGCATCCGGCGTTCCAGGGTCGGGCCGCCGTTCTCCTCGGCGTACCGGGCCTCGTACCAGCTGGCGTGTCCCTCGTTGAGCCACAGGTCGGACCAGCTCGCGGGCGAGACGCTGTTGCCGAACCACTGGTGGGCCAGCTCGTGGATCATCACCGAGTCGACGTACCACTCCGGGTAGGCGGGCTCGGTGAAGAACGACTTCCCGAACAGGGACAGCGTCTGCGTCTCCAGGGCGAACCCGATGGGGCTGTCGGCGACGAGCACTCCGTACGTCTCGAAGGGGTAGCGGCCGACCCGCTGCTCCATCCACTCCAGCTGGGCCGGGGTCTTCCTCAGCCAGGGCTCCAGCTTCTTCCGGTCGGCGGCCGGGACGACGTCGCGCACCGGCAGCCCGTGCGGGCCGGTGCGGTGGGCGACCGCGGAGCTGCCGATGGAGACCTGGGCCAGTTCGGTGGCCATGGGGTGCTGCGTACGGTACGTCCAGGTGGTCGAGGAGCCGTGCCGGGTCTTGGCCACGGGCAGCCCGGCCGCGACCGCCGTCAGCCGGTGCGGGGCGGTGATCCGGAAGGTGAAGTACGCCTTGTCGGAGGGGTGGTCGTTGCTCGGGAAGACGCGGTGGGCGGCGTCGGCCTGGTTGGCCATGGCGAGCCCGTCGGCGGTCCGCACCCAGCCGCCGTCGTCCCCGGATCCGCTCGGGTCGCTGGTGTGCCGGACGGTGATGTTCAGCGGTACGCCGGCGGGGAGGCGGCGGGGCGCCTGGAGGACGAGGTCCTCTCCCTTGCTGCCGAAGTCGACGCTCTGCCCGTTGACCTCGACGCCCCGGACGGCGCCCCGGGCGAAGTCGAGGTTGATCCGGTCCAGCGGGGCGGTGGTGCGGGCCCTGATCCTGGTGACGGCGTCCAGGGGCTTGGTGTTGGAGCCGTGGTACGTGAAGGCGATGTCGTACGCGAGGACGTCGTATCCGGGGTTGCCCAGCTCGGGGAAGAGCCGGTCGCCGATGCCCAGGGGCTCGGGGGCGGGCAGGGCGGCGGCGACGAGGGTGGCCGAGGCGGTCGCCAGCAGGGCGACGCGCAGGCGGCGGGTCAGGAGCGGCATGGACTACGGCTATCAGCGCGGGGCCGCCGGGCCGGGGAGCCGCGCGCCGCACCACCCGAACGAGGACGGATGGTGCGGGGCGGCTCAGCCTGCCGGGGCGGGCCGCGTTCGGTGCGGCCCGGCCGGTGGGACGGCTTTTCCGGGTGCCGCTCAGCCGGCCGGCGCCGGGTGCTGGGCGCGGCTGACGTCGTAGACCCCGGCGACATCGCGCATGGCGCGCATCAGGCCGGGAAGACCGGCCGCGTCGGGGAGCTGGAGGGTGTAGGTGTGGCGGACCCGCTGCTCGCTGGGCGGTTCCACGGTGGCGGCGACGATCGCCGCGTCGGCGGTGGCGATGGCCTCGGTGAGGTCGGCGAGGAGCCGGGGGCGGCCGAACGATTCGGCGACCAGGGTGACCCGGCAGCCCGCGTCGGATTCCCGGCCCTCCCCGTCCGCCCAGTGGGCCCCGACCGGGGCGCGGCCGATCTCCTGCATCGCGGCGACGGCGGGGCACTCCTTGCGGTGCACGGTGACCGCGCCGCCCCGGACGACGAAGCCGGTCAGCTCGTCGGGGGGCACCGGCGTACAGCAGCCGGCCAGGCGCACCGGCGCGTCCGGGCCCTCGACGACGACGCCCGTGGCACGGGGCCCGGACCGGGTGCGGACGGCGGCCGCGCCCCCCGGACCCTCGCGTTCCGAAGAAGCCGAAGGAGTCGAAGAAGCCGGAGAAGCCGAGAGGGCGGAGGAGCCCGATACGGCGGAGGGCTCGCCCTGAGCGCCCGGTCCGGTCGCGTCGACGGGCTCCGGGTCGGGCTTCGCCTCGTCCGGGTGGTCGCTGAACCAGCCGGTGATCGCGATCCGGGCGGCGGGGGTGCGCGCGTGGTCGAGCCAGTCGGGCGACGGGCCGGAGGCGGTGTCCTGGGCGAGCAGCGGCTGCACGGTGTCGCCGTCGCTGAGGACGGTGCTCAGGGTGGCGAGGCGGCCGTTGACGCGGGCCCCGATGGCGGTGTGGGCCCGGTCGCCGTACTGCGCGTAGGCGGCGTCGACGCAGCTGGCCCCGGCGGGCAGCCCGAGGGTGCCGCCGTCGGTGCGGAAGACGGTGATCTCGCGGTCCTGGGCGAGGTCGTCGCGCAGGGTGGTCCAGAAGGTGTCGGGGTCGGTGGCGGACTCCTGCCAGTCCAGCAGCCGGGAGAGCCAGCCGGGCCGGGTCGGGTCGGCGCGCTCGTCGGACGGCTCGGCGTGCTGGGCGGCGGCGGGGTCCTGGGCGTACGGGTTGCCCAGCGCGACGACGCCCGCCTCGGCGACCTTGTGCATCCGGTGCGTACGGATGAGGACTTCGGCGACGGCTCCCTCGGGGCCGACGACGGCGGTGTGCAGCGACTGGTACAGGTTGAACTTGGGGGCGGCGATGAAGTCCTTGAACTCGGAGATCACCGGGGTGAAGCAGGTGTGCAGTTCCCCGAGGACGGCGTAGCAGTCGGCGTCCTCGCCGACCAGGACGAGCAGCCGGCCGAAATCGGTGCCGCGCAGTTCGCCGCGTTTCCTGCGGACCCGGTGCACGGAGACGAAGTGGCGTGGCCTGATGAGGACTTCGGCGCTGATGCCCGCGTCGCGCAGGGTGTGCGTCACATTGTCGGCGATGGTTTCGAGGGGGTCGTCCGGGCCCGTCGCGGCGGCGATGAGGGCGCGGGTCTCCTCGTACTCCTCGGGGTGCAGAATCGCGAAGACCAGGTCCTCCAGCTCGGTCTTGAGCGCCTGTACGCCGAGCCGTTCGGCGAGCGGGATGAGGACGTCCCGGGTGACCTTGGCGATCCGCTCCTGCTTCTCGGGGCGCATCACCCCGAGGGTGCGCATGTTGTGCAGCCGGTCCGCGAGCTTGATGGACATGACCCGGACGTCGTTGCCGGTGGCGACGAGCATCTTGCGGAAGGTCTCCGGTTCGGCGGCGGCGCCGTAGTCGACCTTCTCCAGTTTGGTGACGCCGTCGACGAGATAGCAGACCTCTTCGCCGAACTGCCCCCGGACCTGATCGAGCGTCACTTCCGTGTCCTCGACGGTGTCGTGGAGCAGGGAGGCGGTGAGGGTGGTGGTCTCGGCGCCCAGCTCGGCGAGGATCAGCGTCACGGCCAGCGGATGCGTGATGTACGGCTCGCCGCTCTTGCGCATCTGGCCGCGGTGCGAGGACTCCGCGAGGACGTAGGCCCGGCGCAGGATGGTCAGATCGGCGTCGGGGTGGTGGGCGCGGTGCGCCTCGGCGACATGGCTGATGGCGTCGGGCAGCCGGTCGCGGGAGACCGGACCGCGCAGTGCCACCCGGCCCAGTCTGCGCAGATCGATCCGGGGGCGGCTCCGCCTGCGAAGGGGGGCGCCCGGATCGGCGGCCTCTGCACTCATGGGCACCTCCGGCGACTCGACCGGCGGGGCGAGGGCTGGATGCGCCTCGGGGCCGGTGCTTGATGCTATCGAGCCCACCACGTGGCGCAGTCCCGCTCTCGCCCAGCGTGAAACGGATCACCCATTCGAGCGAAGCCCGGACCGATCACCGTTTCGAGCGAGCCCGGCCTCTGAGGGCGGCGAGCCGGTCAGCGGGAGGTGTCCGGCCATTTCTCAGGCGGTTTCGAGCCAGGCCGGGTCGATGACGCCTTCGGCGACGATCACGGCGGGGCCGGTCATCTCGACCGCGCCGTCGGGGTGTTCGGTGATGACGAGGGTGCCGCCGGGGAGATCCACCCGGTACGTGACGGGGAGGCCGGTCGCGGCGGGGTCGGCGCCGTCCCGGCGGGCGGTGGCGACGGCGACCGCGCAGGCCCCGGTGCCGCAGGAGCGGGTCTCGCCGGAGCCGCGCTCGTGGACCCGCATGCCGACGTGGCGCGGGCCCCGGTCGACGACGAACTCGACGTTGACGCCTTCGGGGTAGACCGCCTCGGGGGTGAAGGGAGGGGCGGTGAACAGATCGCCCGCGTGGGCCAGGTCGTCGACGAAGGCGACGGCGTGGGGGTTGCCCATGTTGACGTTGCGGGCGGGCCAGCTGCGGCCGCCGACGCTGACCGTGACGCTCGCGTCGGGCAGCAGGGCCTGCCCCATGGAGACGGTGATGTCGCCGTTCTTGGCAAGGTGCACGCGCTTGGGGCCGCCCCGGGTGGCGACGGTCAGGTCGCCCTCGTCGACGAGGCCGGCGCGCTGGAGGTAGTGCGCGAAGACCCGCACGCCGTTGCCGCACATCTCGGCGATCGAGCCGTCCGCGTTGCGGTAGTCCATGAACCACTCGGCCTCGTCCGCCATGGACCGCGCCTCGGGGTGCGCGGCGGACCGCACGACGTGCAGCAGGCCGTCGCCGCCGATACCGGCCCGGCGGTCGCAGAGCCGGGCGACGAGGGCTGCGGGCAGCGTGAGGGCGTTGTCCGGGTCCGGGACGATCACGAAGTCGTTCTCGGTGCCGTGACCCTTGAGGAAGGCGATCTGCGAGGTGCTCACACGCCCACTGTACGAGGCGGCGCCGACAGTCCGCTCCGGCGGACCCGGCGTCCGGGGCAGCCCCCGCGCGATCGGCTTCGTCATCCGGGTCGGTCCACCGGGGCGCCGAGGGCTCGTCGCGGGTCCGCGGCCGTCAGCGCAGCCGGGCCACGCGCCAGACGGCGAGGGCGACGAGGGCGAGGCCGGTCGCGGCGTACAGCGCGATCACCCGCCAGTCGGGGCGGTCGCCCGAGCCCCGGGAGGGCAGTCCGGGCCAGGTGTGCCCCACGCGGCGGGCCGCCATCATGCCCCAGCCGGCCGCGCAGCAGCTGATCAGGAGCCCGAGCATGGCGACGATCGCGCCGCCGTCACCGAACTCGAAGGCGAGCGGGAAGGCGAACATCAGCGAGCCGACCGCGGCGAGCATGACGATGGGGGCGAGCTGCCAGATCCGCAGCTTGCGGGTGGGCCGCAGCTCGACCTCGACCTCGGGGGTCACGTCCTGCTCGTCGGGCCCGTCGGGGCTCAGCCGTCCCGCGGTCTCCCGCGGTGACGGCACCTCGTGCTCTGTGTCGCGCTGCTCCGTGTCGCGAGGGCCGGCCTCCATCGCCACGCGCCCTCCCAACTCGGACTCCACTGGTGGATCGATGCTCGATGATGGCACGGTCACGGGCGCCGAATTGACGGGCGGAGCTTCCCGATGCCATCACGTGATCAGGCTGTGACCGCTCGTTCGACCAACGTCAGTGCCCGGTCCGGGAGTTCCCCCCGGTCACGGTCTCCGCCGCCGAGCCACACGACACGCGGGTCGCGGCGGAACCACGAATCCTGACGGCGGGCGAAGCGCTTGGTGGCGCGCACGGTCTCGGCCCGCGCCTCGTCCTCAGTGCACTCCCCCGCGAGTGCCGCGAGGATCTGCTGGTAGCCGAGGGCCCGTGAGGCGGTGAGGCCCTCGCGCAGCCCGGACTTCTCCAGGGCGCGCACCTCGTCCACGAGTCCGGCCTCCCACATGCGGTCGACGCGCAGGGCGATGCGCTCGTCCAGTTCGGGGCGGTCCACGTCGACGCCGATCTGTAGGGCGTCGTAGACCGGCTCGTCGCCGGGGAGGTTGGCGGTGAAGGGCTTGCCGGTGATCTCGATGACTTCGAGGGCGCGGACGATACGGCGGCCGTTGCTCGCCAGGATGGACCGGGCGGCCTCCGGGTCGGCGGCGGCGAGCCGTGCGTGCAGGACGCCGGAGCCGCCCTCGGCCAGCTCCGCTTCGAGGCGGGCGCGCACCTCGGGGTCCGTACCGGGGAACTCCAGGGCGTCGATGGCGCCCTTGACGTACAGCCCGGAGCCGCCGACCAGAACGGGTGTGCGCCCCTCGGCGAGCAGCCGGTCGATCTCCAGGCGGGCCAGGCGCTGGTACTCGGCGACGCTGGCGGCCTCGGTGACGTCCCAGATATCCAGCAGCCGGTGCGGCACGCCGTCGCGCTCCGGGAGCGTCAGCTTGGCCGTGCCGATGTCCATCCCCCGGTAGAGCTGCATGGAGTCGGCGTTGATCACCTCGCCGTCGAGCCGCTGGGCGAGAAAGACCCCCAGATCCGATTTGCCGGCCGCTGTGGGGCCTACGACGGTGATGACGCGGGGGGCGGGGCGGGGAGGGGTCACCCGGACAGTCTCCCAAAATTCCGGGCCCTCCCGAACAGACCGGGTGGTCGGTGGGAGGTGGCCGGGCGCTTAAGGCGACGTCAAGGATGCAACGCGTAAGCGCCATCGGAGGAGTAAATACGGCAGGAACGGACAGGTGACGGACAATGGGGGCGGGAGAACGCTCCCGCGAACACTGTCCTCACACTGCACGGAAGGTGACCCAATGGGGTTCCTGGACAACCTGAAGGCCAAGCTGGGGCCGGCCAAGGAAAAGGTCGGTGACCTCGCGCAGCAGCACGGGGACAAGATCGAGCAGGGTCTCGACAAGGCCGCGCGCACGGTCGACCAGAAGACCAAGGGCAAGTACAGCGACAAGATCGATTCTGGTACGCGCAAGGCCAAGGAGGCCGTGGACAAGCTGGGCCAGAAGGACGACGGCACGCCCGGAACCCCGGGTACGCCCGGGAACACCCCCGGCAACACGCCTCCGCCGCCGCCCGCGTCCTGAGGCAGCGGTCCCACCCCGGCGGCGGGTCCGGAGCCGAGCGCTCCGGGCCCGCCGCCGGTCTGTTGCGACCAGGGTGTACGTCCAGGAGCGGCCGGCCTGTCAGGACCAGGCGGCGACGGTGTACCCGACGCCGTAGGGGGCGTCCTCGTACAGCAGCCGTCCGGCGAGTCCGGCGTCCCGCGCGGCGCCGCCGAGCAGCTGCCAGGGGGCCCGGCCGGCCGCCTTGAGCTCGTGGGCGAGCGTGGCGTCGAGCGCGGCGATGGCGTCGAGGTCCGCGGAGCCGAGCGCCTCGGTGGCCAGGGCGTCGAACGCGGCGGCCCGGTCGTCGAGGTAGCCGGGCGCCTTGAGGGTGCGGCAGGCGCTGCCGTCGCCCATCACCAGGAGCGCGACCCGGTCGGCGCGGCGGGCGAGGGCGCGTCCGGCCTCCGCGCAGTCTTCCGGGGCCGCGCCCTGTGAAAGGGCGAGCCCTTCGATGGGGGCCCCCGCCCAGTGGGCCCGGTCCAGCAGCCAGGCGCCCACGGTGAGGGACTGGGGCAGCGGACCGCCCGCCGTCGCGGCGTCCTCGGGTGCGTCGCCGAGCGTCACGTCGAGGTCCACGCCGACGCCGCGGAAGGTGCCGTGCGCACCCGCCGGGTAGGGCCCGGCGGACCGGTCGTCCCCCGGCCCCACGACGACGAGCAGGTCCGGTCGCGCGGCGGCGAGCACGCCCACGGCGTCGAGGCACGCGTCACGCGCGGCGTCGAGCTCGGGGGCGGCCCCGGCGGCGACCTCGGGCACCAGGAGCGGCGGACAGGGGCACACGGCGGCGGCGACAAGCATGCCGGTCAGCGTACTTGCCGACGGCCGCGGGCCGGTCGGCCGCGTGGGCCGTCGGCCCGGACCGGTGGACCACACCCGGCCATCGGCCCAGGGCGACGGACCGCCGGCCCTGGGGCCTCAGCCCAAGGCCCCGACCGGCGCGCTCCCGACCCGCTCAGCCCCTCGGCCCGCTCAGCCCTCAGCCGATGCCGCAGGCCGGGGCCGTGGCGGCCGGAAGCGGGTCCGGGGCGCCGATGCCGGGAAGGCCCAGCATCACTCCCGCGGGCTTCGCGGCGGCCTCGGTGGTGCGCTTCTCCCACGCGTCGCCCGCGCGGGTGGACCGTACGGCGAGCGGCGTGCCCTCCGCGAGCAGGTGGTGCGGGGCGGCGTAGGTGATCTCGACGGTCACCACGTCACCCGGGCGCACGGGCTTCTCGGGCTGCGTGAAGTGGACCAGGCGGTTGTCGGGCGCGCGGCCGGAGAGGCGCTGGGTGGCGCCGTCCTTGCGGCCCTCGCCCTCGGCGACCATGACGTCCAGGGTGCGGCCGACCTGCTTCTTGTTCTCGTCCCAGGAGATCTGCTCCTGGAGGGCGGACAGGCGCATGTACCGCTCCTGGACGACCTCCTTGGGGATCTGGCCGTCCATGTCGGCGGCCGGGGTCCCGGGGCGCTTGGAGTACTGGAAGGTGAACGCGTTGGCGAAGCGGGCCTCGCGGACGGCGTGCATCGTCTGCTCGAAGTCCTCCTCCGTCTCGCCGGGGAAGCCCACGATGATGTCGGTGGAGATGGCGGCGTCCGGCATCGCGGCGCGCACCTTCTCGATGATCCCGAGGAAGCGCTCCTGGCGGTAGGAACGGCGCATCGCTTTCAGAATGGTGTCCGATCCGGACTGCATCGGCATGTGGAGCTGCGGCATCACGTTGGGCGTCTCGGCCATGGCGGCGATGACGTCGTCGGTGAAGTCGCGGGGGTGCGGCGAGGTGAAGCGGACGCGCTCCAGGCCCTCGATCTTTCCGCAGGCGCGCAGCAGCTTGGAGAAGGCCTCGCGGTCGCCGATGTCGGAGCCGTACGCGTTGACGTTCTGGCCGAGGAGGGTGATCTCGGAGACGCCCTCGGCGACCAGGGCCTCGATCTCGGCCAGGATGTCGCCGGTGCGGCGGTCCTTCTCCTTGCCGCGCAGCGCCGGGACGATGCAGAAGGTGCAGGTGTTGTTGCAGCCGACGGAGATGGAGACCCACGCGGCGTAGGCGGACTCGCGGCGAGTGGGGAGCGTGGAGGGGAAGGCCTCCAGGGACTCGGCGATCTCGATCTGGGCCTCTTCCTGGATGCGGGCGCGCTCCAGGAGGACCGGCAGTTTGCCGATGTTGTGCGTGCCGAAGACGACGTCGACCCAGGGGGCCCGCTTGACGATGGTGTCGCGGTCCTTCTGCGCGAGACAGCCGCCGACGGCGATCTGCATCCCGGGGCGCTTGGTCTTCATGGGCGCGAGGCGGCCGAGGTTCCCGTACAGCTTGTTGTCGGCGTTCTCGCGCACCGCGCAGGTGTTGAAGACGACGACGTCGGCGTCGCCGTCGGAGCCTTCGGGGGCGCGGACGTAACCGGCGCCCTCCAGGAGACCCGACAGCCGTTCGGAGTCGTGGACGTTCATCTGGCACCCGTAGGTGCGCACCTCGTAGCTCTTCTGGACGTCCACTGCTTCGCTCCGGTTGCCGCTGCTCATGGGACAAGGGTAGGCGGTTGCCGGGCGGCGCCCCTCCGCCCCCGTGCCCTGCCCCTCTCCGCTCCCCCGCCGACTGTGGGGCGGGCCTCATGGGCGAGCCTGGCCAGGGGGGCGGGTGAGCTGGCAGGATCGCGCGCATGCACCACGCTCTGTCCCGATTCGGCCGCCGACGCACCCTTCAGACGGGCGCCGTCCTAGCGGTCGTGCTCGGGCTGCTCGCGTGGTGGCTTCTGCCCCAGGGGGACGAGGGGGACCCGAGCGGTCCGCTCACCTTCTCCACCGGGGTGCCCAGCGGGGTCTACCAGCGGTACGGGGAACGGCTGGAGGACGCGCTCGCCAAGGACATGCCGGAGGTGGCCATACGGCTGCGGACCAGCGAGGGGTCGCAGCAGAACCTCGCCCGGGTGGCGACGGGCGAGGCGGACTTCACCATCGCGACGGCCGACGCCGTGGCGACCTATCTGCGCGACGGCAGGCCGGGCGCCCAGCGGCTGCGCGGCTGCGTCCGGCTGTACGACGACTACGTCCAGCTGGTCGTCCCCCGCGACTCCGACATCCGCAGCGTCTCCGACCTGCGGGACAAGCGGGTGGGCGTCGGCCAGGAGGGTTCGGGGGTGCGGCTGGTCGCGGACCGGCTGCTGAAGGCGGCGGGGCTCGATCCGGCCGACGACATCACCCCGGTGCCGGTGGGCATCGACACCATGCCCGTACGGCTGACGCAGGGGCGGCTGGACGCCTTCTTCTGGTCGGGCGGGCTGCCGACCGCCGCCGTGCAGGAGCTGTCGGAGCGCTTCGACATCCGGCTGGTGCCGCTGGAGGCGGCCCTGGTCGCGAAGTTGCAGGCGGCGACCGGGCCCACCCGTTTCTACCGGTCGGCCATGATGCCCGCCGACGCCTATCCGGAGGCCCAGCAGGGCCAGTCGGTGCCCACAGTCGCCGTCGCCAATCTGCTGGTGACGACCGACCGTACGGACGCGGCCATGACCGAGGCCTTCACCCGGACGGTGATCAACAGCCGGGACCGGATCGGCCGTGAGGTCCACGCGGCGCAGCTGGTGGATCTGCGGACGGCGATCTACACGGATCCGCTGGACGTGCACGAAGGCGCCAAGGACTATTACCGCTCGGTGAAGCCGTAAACGCTGTTCGGTGAAAGCCGTGAATGGCGGTTCGGTGAAACCCCGAAAGCTGTTCGGCGAGGGCACGGGCCCTCCTCAACCCGGGCTCCCGGCTCAGCCGCCCGGCTGTTCGCGGGGCAGTGAGACGGTCACCCGCAGGCCGTGCGGTGCGTGGTGTTCGTACGCGATCGAGCCGCCGCCCGCCGCGAGCAGCACCCGGGAGATCGAGAGGCCCAGGCCCGACCCGCTGACATTCTGGTGGCGGGTGCTGCGCCAGAAGCGGTCCCCGACACGTTCCAGTTCCGCTTCGGTGAGGCCGGGGCCCCGGTCGGCGACCGCGACGGTCGTCGTACGGGTTCCGGCAGCGACGGTGACGGTGACGTCCTCGCCGGCCGGGGTGAACTTCAGGGCGTTGTCGATCACCGCGTCCAGGGCGCTGGAGAGCGCCACGGGGTCGGCCCAGGCGGTGGCCGCCGGGGAGCCTTCCAGGGTGAGCCGCACGCCCTCGCGGTCCGCCATCGGGCGCCAGGAGGCGACGCGTTCGGCGGTGAGCGGGACGATGTCGATCAGCTGGAGGTCCGCCTCGGCGTGCTCGGCCAGCGCGAGGTCCAGGAGGTCGTCGAGGACCCGGGCCAGCCGCTTGCCCTCGGTGCGCACGGCGGCGATCTCCTCGCTGTCCTCGGGCAGCTCCAGGGCGAGCAGCTCGATGCGCAGCAGCAGGGCGGCGAGCGGGTTGCGCAGCTGGTGCGAGGCGTCGGCGACGAAGGCGCGCTGCTGCTCCAGCACGTCCTCGACGTTGTCCGCCATCTCGTTGAAGGAGCGGGCCAGGTGCCGGAGCTCCGGCGGCCCGGCGGAGGCGGCGACGCGGGAGCGCATGCGGCCCCCGGCGATGTCCCGGGTGGCCGCGTCCAATGTCCGTACGGGCAGCAGGACCCAGCCGGTGAGCCGGACCGCCGCGGCGACCGCCACCAGCAGGGCCAGGGCCTCGCCGAGGCCGATCAGCAGCCAGGTCCGCAGGATCCGGGACCGCATCTCGCCGGTGGGTGAGTCGATGACGACCACGGCGACCACATCGCCGTCGCGCACCACGGGCGAGGCGACGACGACGCGCCCGTCGCGCCAGGGCCAGACCTGCGGCGGATCGTGCGAGCGGCGGCCGAGCAGCGCCTCGTCGAAGGCCGTGCGCCCCTCCCCCTCGGCGGGCAGGGTCCAGGAGCCGGGCGCCTTGGCCAGGGCCCGGTCGTCCTGGAAGAAGACGCCGGCGCGGATGTCGTACACCGAGGCGTAGACCTCCAGGTCGGTCTGGAGGGTGCGGCGGCGCTCCTCGCTGTCCGGGGAGGTGTCGGTGATGGCCTGCGCCAGGGCGGCGAACCGCGCGGTGTCGTCGATCCGGTCGATGACCAGGCGCTGCTGCTCGGCGGCGGCCACGCTGATCGCGAGCGGGAAGCCGAGGGTGACCAGGACTGCGGCCATCAGGACGATGAGCAGCGGGAGCAGGCGGGAGCGCACCGGGGAAACGTACCCGTTCGGTTACGCGGACGGCGCGACGAGCCGGTAGCCGACGCCCCGCACGGTCTCGATCAGGGTGGGCAGCCGCAGCTTGGAGCGCAGGGAGGCGACGTGGACCTCCAGGGTGCGTCCGGTCCCCTCCCAGCTGGTGCGCCAGACCTCGCTGATGATCTGCTCGCGGCGGAAGACGACGCCGGGGCGCTGGGCGAGGAGGGCCAGCAGGTCGAACTCCTTGCGGGTGAGCTGGACTTCCTCGCCGTCGACGCTGACCCGGCGGGTCGGCAGCTCGATGGCGACCGGGCCGAGGCGCAGGGCGGCGACGGGGGTCGGGGCGGTGTCCTCGCCCCCGGAGGTGCGCCGGGCGACCGCGTGGATACGGGCGAGCAGCTCGCCGGTGTCGTACGGCTTGGTGACGTAGTCGTCGGCGCCCAGGTTGAGGCCGTGGATGCGCGAGCGCACGTCGGCGCGGGCGGTGACCATGATCACGGGGGTCGCGGTGCGCTTGCGGATCTTGCCGCAGACCTCGTAGCCGTCCTGGTCGGGCAGGCCGAGGTCGAGGAGGATCACCCCGAAGGGCTCCCTCTCGGCGGGCAGCAGCGCACGCAGGGCCTCCTCGCCGTTGCGGGCGTGCACGACCTGGAATCCGTGCCGGGCGAGCACGGCGGACAGGGCCGCCGCGACATGGTCGTCGTCCTCGACGAGCAGCAGTCTCATGACCCTCCCTCCGTCTCTCCCGGGGCCGTCCGGCTCCTCGGGCTCCTCCGTACAACCGTTGCACGCTGTCACCGGGTGTTGTCCCGCGTTTCACCCTGCTTCATCCGGAAGACCCGTGCGGTGATCTTCCGTTCATCGACGCTTCGCGTCGACCTCGCTCAAGGCATCCACGCCGATGAACGGCTCACCAGTCAAGAGTCTGCCGGTTACAGCGGGGTTTCCGTTATGCACCCGGTACGCCCCGGGGCGGCGCGGGGCGTCCTGTTCACGCGGAGTGTCCGGTTGCCGCCGGATCGTTATGCTCAATTTCCGCTCAGATGTAATGACGTTGGTCGCACTGCGTCATTAGGGTCCTTGTTCAACCGAGGAGGACGGAGCAAGAAGCCGATGAGCGGAGTTTCAGTGACCAAGGCCGCCGAGGATGCCGCGCCCGCGGCGAACGACCTGGTCGTACTGAGCAACGTCAACAAGCACTTCGGCGCGCTGCATGTGCTCCAGGACATCGACCTGACCATCGCCCGTGGCGAGGTCGTGGTCGTCATCGGGCCTTCCGGGTCCGGCAAGTCCACGCTGTGCCGCACGATCAACCGCTTGGAGACGGTCGACTCGGGAGCGATCTCGATCGACGGCAAGCCCCTGCCCCAGGAGGGCAAGGAGCTGGCCAGGCTGCGTGCCGACGTGGGCATGGTCTTCCAGTCGTTCAATCTCTTCGCACACAAGACGGTGCTGGAGAACGTCATGCTGGGCCAGATCAAGGTCCGCAAGGCCGACAAGAAGGCCGCGGAGGAGAAGGCCCGGACCCTGCTCGACCGGGTGGGCGTCGGCGTACAGGCCGACAAGTACCCGGCGCAGCTCTCCGGTGGCCAGCAGCAACGCGTCGCGATCGCACGGGCGTTGGCGATGGACCCGAAGGTCATGCTCTTCGACGAGCCCACGTCGGCGCTCGACCCGGAGATGATCAACGAGGTCCTGGAGGTCATGCAGCAGCTGGCCAGGGACGGGATGACGATGATCGTCGTCACCCATGAGATGGGCTTCGCCCGGTCCGCCGCCAACCGCGTCGTGTTCATGGCGGACGGGAAGATCGTCGAAGAGGCGGCGCCCGACCAGTTCTTCAGCAATCCGCGCAGCGACCGGGCCAAGGACTTCCTGTCGAAGATCCTTCACCACTGACGACAACGACCTACGACCTAAGGATTGTTCACATGAAGCTCCGCAAATCCGCCGCCCTGGCGGCCATCGCCGTCCTCGCCCTGACCGCGACCGCGTGTGGTGGCAAGGAGGGTTCCGCCGGTGACAAGCCGGGCGGCACGAAGCCGGGTTCCTCCGAGGCCCCCGCGCTCCCGACGTACACCGCGGCCTCCGGTGTCGACCTGGACTCCCCGGTCTTCAAGAAGGCCAAGGAGCGCGGCAAGCTGGTCATCGGCGCCAAGGCCGACCAGCCGTACCTGGGCTTCGAGGACCAGTCGACCAAGGAGCGTTCGGGCTTCGACATCGAGATCGCCAAGATGGTCGCCGCCGACCTGGGCTTCTCGGACAAGCAGATCGAGTGGAAGACGGTCGACTCCGGCGTCCGTGAGACGGCCATCTCCAAGGGCCAGGTCGACTACTACGTCGGCACCTACACGATCAACGACGAGCGCAAGAAGCAGGTCGGCTTCGCCGGTCCGTACTACAAGGCCGGCGCCGACCTCCTGGTGCGCCAGGACGAGAAGTCCATCACCGGCAAGGAGTCGGTGAAGGGCAAGAAGGTCTGCTCGATCGTCGGCTCCACGCCGCTCCAGGAGATCAAGAAGCCGGAGTACGGCGCGAGCGTCGTCGAGCTGGCCAAGTACTCCGACTGCGTGCAGCAGCTGCTGACCAAGCAGGTCGACGCCGTCACCACGGACGACTCGATCCTCAAGGGTTACGCCGCCGCCAACTCCGGCAAGCTCAAGGTCGTCGGCAAGCCGTTCACCGACGAGCCCTACGGCGTCGGCCTGAACAAGGACGACAAGGTGCTCCGCGAGGCCATCAGCAAGTCGCTGGAGGACCGCGTCAAGGACGGCACGTACAAGAAGATCTACGAGGCCACCCTCGGCCTGTCCGGCTCGGACTACGTCGACCCGCCGGCCATCGAGCGTTACTGACGTCCTCGGGCGCCCGGCACCACCGGGCGCCCGGCACATGTCCGCGTCGGACCCGGCAGCCGCCGGTGTCCGCGTGCCGACACCCGTCACGACGCCCCGCGAGTGACACAGGCGTCCCGTACGCCCCCGCCGCACCCTCTCCCCGGGGACGGCGGGCGAACGGGGCGCTCCTTCCCCTGCCCCGATGCCGATGACCGCCGACGCGGAGACCTCATGAACGTACTGCTCGACAATTTCCCAGCGTTCCGCGACGGCTTCATAGGAACTGTGTCGATCACCGCCGTCAGCTCGCTTATCGCCCTGGTTCTCGGTGTCGTCGTCGCCGGATTCCGCGTCTCGCCGGTGCCGCCGCTGCGGTACTTCGGCACCGCGTGGGTCACGCTGATGCGCAACACCCCGCTGACGCTGCTCTTCCTGATCTTCTTCTTCGTGGTGCCGGAGATCCTCTTCCCGGGGATGAGCCCGTTCGTCCTCGGCTCCCTGGCCCTCGGCTTCTACACCTCGTCCTTCATCTGCGAGGCGGTCCGCTCCGGCATCAGCACCGTGCCGCTGGGACAGGCGGAGGCCGCGCGCTCGATCGGCATGACGTTCGCCCAGACCCTGCGGATCGTCGTGCTCCCCCAGGCGACGCGGACGGTGATCCCGCCGCTCAGCAGCATCTTCATCGCCCTGACGAAGAACTCCGCGATCGCCGGCGCCTTCAGCAACGCCGAACTGTTCGGCTGGCAGAAGCTGATGAGTGACAAGGGCTACGACATCGTCCCCGTCTTCATCTGGGTGGCCATCGGGTACCTGATCATCACCTTTACCATCAGCGGCCTCTTCCGGCTGCTGGAGCGTCGCATGGAGGTCGCCCGATGAGCGCCAGCGTTCTTTACGACGCCCCGGGTCCCAAGGCCGTCGTCCGCAACCGCATCTACGCCGTCGTCGGCACGCTCGCCATCGCGGCGCTGATCGTCGTCAGCATCCTGCGGCTCGCCGACAAGGGGCACCTCGCCCCCGAGATGTGGGACATCTTCAACTACGCGGGGATCCGGCAGAACATCGCCGACGCCGTGCTCGCGACCCTCAAGGCGTTCGGTCTCGCGGCGGTCGGCTCGCTCGTCCTCGGCGTGCTCCTGGCGGTGGGCCGGCTCTCCGACCACAAGCCGGTCCGCTGGGTGGCGACCACGTTCATCGAGCTGTTCCGCTCGCTGCCGCTGCTGATCACCATCTACGCGATCTGGGTCGGCTTCCTCACCGACTACTCGATGTGGGCGCTGGCGGCGGGCCTCTCCGTCTACAACGGCTGCGTCCAGGCCGAGGTGCTGCGGGCCGGCATCAACGCGGTGCCCAAGGGCCAGCGCGAGGCGGCGTACGCCCTCGGCATGAGCAAGACGCAGGTCATGACGACCGTCCTGATGCCGCAGGCGATCCGGTCGATGCTGCCGACGATCATCAGCCAGCTCGTGGTGACCCTCAAGGACACCTCGCTCGGCTTCATCATCCTGTACCCGGAGCTGCTCCAGACCGCACGCCTGATCGCCTCCAACACCCAGGTGAACGGCCAGTACCCGTACGTCTCGACGATCGTCGTCATCGGCACGATCTACATCGCGATGTGTCTGCTGCTCTCGGCGCTGGCGACGTGGATCGAGAAGCGCGGCCGCCGCGCCAAGACCGGCATCAAGGTGGCACCCGGCGTCCAGACCGCCGACATCCCCGCGGTGGAGGACATTCCCGGCCCGCGGGCCGGGGGCGCAGGGGGCGCAGGCCCGACGGTCGATGGTGCCGCTGGGGCCGGAGTGACGAAGGACTGACCTCCCCGGGGCCTTCCCGGCCCCGCCGTGCAGGAGCATTCGAGGCAGCGGCGCACGCGTCGCTGCCTCGGTCACTTGACGCAAGCACCACCAGTGGGTTGCATACGTTCTGTGATCACGCACCCGGCTGTTTCTGCCACGTTCCGCATGACCGTCAGGGCCGGAGGGTACGCGCTGTGGACCCGGTGATCGTCGTCGGCGCCGGGCCCGTCGGCCTGACGCTGTCGCTGGCCCTCGCCGCCCAGGGCGTCCCCTCGGTGGTCCTCGACGAGGGCCCCGGCGCGGAGGAGCCCCGGCCCGCCCGCACGGTCGTGCTGCGCGAGGACACCGCCGACCTGGTGGGCCGCCTCGGCTGCCGGGAGCTGGACCGGGTCGGGCTGCGCTGGGCGGGCTGGCGTTCGATGCGCCGGAAGCAGCTGGTCCGGGACATGCCGCTGAGCGGGGGCCGCACGGACGAGGACGGCGAGCCGCTCCCCGGGCTCCTTCCCTCACCGCTGCACCTGCCGCAGCACGAGCTGAGCGGCGCGCTGCGTGCGGCGGTGGACAAGGAACCGCTGGTCCAGCTGGCGCCGATGAGCCGGATCGACACCCTGGAGCAGGACCGCGACGGCATCACGGTGCACACCAGGGAGCCGGGATCGACCTGGTGGCGCGGGAGTTATCTGGTCGGCTGCGACGGCGCCCGGTCGACCGTGCGCAAGCTGCTGGACATCCGCTTTCCCGGTCGTACGGCGGTGGAGCGGCATGCCGTCGCCGCGCTGAGGGCCGAACTGCCCTGGCCCGACGAGGCCGTTCTGCACCGGCAGCCGCCCTGGCGGACCGGCGGCGAGGAGATCGCGGCCCGACCGCTGCCGAACGGCGTCTGGCGGCTGGACTGGCTGCTGCCGCCGCGCGGCGAACTGGTCACCCCCGAGGCCGTGATCACCCGGATCCGGGACACGCTGGCCGGCTGGTGCGGCGAGACCCCAGCGTACGAACTGCTGGACACCGGCGTCCACACGCTCCACCACCGGCTTGCCCGGCGCTGGCGCAAGCAGCGTGCCTTCCTGGCCGGAGACGCCGCCCACCTGCTGGGGGCTCTGGGCACGCAGGGGCTCGACGAGGGGATTCGGGACGCCGAGAACCTGGCCTGGAAGCTGGCCCACGCCTGGCACCACGGCCCGGCCGAGCAACTGCTCGACAGCTACCAGGCGGAGCGGCGGGCCGCGGTGGCCGCCCGGTTGCGCGCCGCCGATCAGTCGCTGCCGATACTGCGCGGCGGAGGCGGTCTGCGGACCCTGGTCCCGGGCGCCGCACGCGGTCACGACACCCTGCTCGCCGACGGCCATCTGGGCCGCGGAGCGCTGGGTGCGCCCCCTTCGTACTCGCACTCCCCCCTTTCACCACCGCACGCCGAGGCGCACACCGTTGTCGGTACGCCCCCCGGTGCGCCGGTCGCCGATGTGACGGTGGCCGCGCCGGACGGAACGACGACGCGGCTGCGGGAGCGGCTCGGACAGGGCCACCTGCTGGTGATCCTGGTCGCGCCGGGGACCGGCGTCTGGGACCGGCGGCACTGGCGGACCGCGGGCGTCATGCCCCGCCTCACGGACGCCGTGGCGGCGCTCCCCGGGACGACGGAGCTGCTGGTCACGGAGAGCTATCCGGGAGCGTCCGCCCATACCGTCCTGCTGGTGAGGCCGGACGGGCATCTGGTGGCGGCCTTCGGGGGCGTACGGCCCGCGGAGCTGTTCACCGCTGCGCAGGCCGCACTGGGCGGTGCGCCCGGTGGCGGGCGGGAGCACGCGGCGGAGGAGGACGAGGAGGAGAGCGGCGACCGGGAGGGCAGGGGCGAGAAGCCGCCCCGGGCGCGGGTCCACGCGGAGGGGACCGCCAGGCACCGTTGAGGGGTGGCGGGTCGGTGACGGATGGTGGGCCCGGTGGCGGGGGTTGGGCCCCGCTGGCCGGTGGTCGGTCGCGGACGCGCAGGTCCCGTCCGCGGTCGGACGCCCGCTGACGGGTGGCGGGTCCGCTGACGGGGGTTGGGCCCCGCGGACCGGTGGTCCGTCGCGGACGCAGGGGTCCCGTCCGCGGGTCGGACGGGACCCGAGCGCACATTGACCGTTACGGGCCCGCGTGGTGTACTCCAGATCATGACCGACACCGATGTGCGCCTGTGGCGGAGGGTCCATATGGACCTCGTCCGTTACGCGGGCTGCGTGTGTCGCCCGTCCTGCTGAATCGCCTCCCTCTGCCGGTCCGTGCCGCTTTCCGCACGGCCGGAACCCCGCGCGAACTCTCAGGACGGTCCTCGTGTCTTCCGCTCACTCCGCCGTGCCCACGGCCGGCTCGGTGCCTTCTCCTTCCTCTTCCTCCGCTGCCGCTGCCGCCGCGCCGACGGTCGCGGAGCTGCTGGAGTTCGTCCGCCGCACCGCCCGGGACGAGGCGCTCATCGCCTCGTTGCCCCTCGATCCGGAGGGCCGCACCTGGATCCGGCTCGACGGCCCCGGCGGCAGCGAGGCGTGGCTGATCGGCTGGCCGCCCGGCACCGGCACGGGCTGGCACGATCACGCCGACTCCATCGGCGCGTTCACGACGGCGGCCGGTGTCCTCAAGGAGCACTCGCTGGCCGTGCGGCTGCCCACCGACGGCTGGAAGACGCTGGAGCTGACGGACGGGGTGGACCGGTCGAGGGAGCTGGCGGCCGGTCAGGGCCGGGCCTTCGGACAGAACCACGTCCATGAGGTCCTCAACGAGTCCGAGGACGTGCACGCGATCTCCGTCCACGCCTACTACCCGCCGCTGCCGCGGATCCGCCGGTTCAGCCGCACCGGTGCGGTGCTCCGGCTGGAGCAGACCGAGAGCCCCGAGGACTGGCAGTGAGCGAGAACCGGAGCACGAACGGGAGCGAGGCCGTGCCGGACGTCCCTGTCCCGGTGGGCATCGACGAGTTGCTGGAGCGGGTCAGGGCCGGCTACGAGCGCATCGACCCGGCCGATGCCGCCGCGGCGGCGGAGGCCGGGGCCCTGCTGGTGGACATCCGGTACGCGGCACTCCGCGACCGGGACGGACTGATCCCCGGCGCGCTGGTCGTCGAGCGCAACGAACTGGAATGGCGGCTCGACCCGCAGGGCAGCCACCGCGCGCCCGAGGCGGTCGGCCATGACCTCCAGGTCGTCGTCATCTGCAACGAGGGATACGCGTCCAGCCTCGCGGTCGCCTCACTGCGGCAGCTGGGACTGCACCGGGCCACCGATCTGGTCGGCGGCTTCCAGGCCTGGCGCGCGGCGGGACTCCCGGTCACCTCCGCCTGACGCCCGGACCCGCCAGGGGGCGGGTGCCACACACCCGAACGCCACGTTCCACTGGAGCAATCGCCGCGCGTGACCGACATTCGCCTCACACAGAGGACCGAAATGTACGGAGATGACCGCATATGGCGACCGCTGTCCTCACCCCCGATCGGCTCGACGGCCAGGCCGCCCGGCTGCACGACACCCAGGCGTGGCAGCAGATCGTCACGGGCTGGAAGCACACCGCCCCCGAGCCCGACCCCGCGGCTGCCCCTGCCCCCTCCCCCGCGCGGCCCTCCGACTGGCGGAGCCTGCTGTCCGTACCCGTGGACCGGCTGATCGACGACACCCTGCGGGCCCTGCCCGCGCCGTCTCCGCACGAGCGTCCGCTGCCCGGGCGGCTGGGGGCGATGCTGCCCGACCGCGTCCACCTCTGGCGGCGGGTCGGGCAGAGCGACCTGCGCCCCTCGGCCCATCTCGGCTACGCACGGCAGATCCTGGCCGAGTGGGGCTGGCAGAACACCCCGTACCGGCTGCGGAACGCGCGTGGCGCACGCTGCGTCTGCGGCGCCATGGTCTCCGCGCACCGCCTCGGCTACGGCTCCCTCGACACCGTGGACCGGGCCGGTGCCTGGCTGATCACGGAGCTGCGCGCGCAGGGCTGGACGGGGCTGATCGGCCCCTGGAACCGCCATCCCGGCCGCACCGCCGCCGACGCCCTGGCCCTCGTCGACGCCACCATCCGCCGCGCCTCCCTGGCCGGACAGTGACCGCCGAGCACTGATCACCGAGCGTTGGCCGCCGACCGTTAGCCGCTGACCACCGAACGCCGGCCACCGGACAAGGGGTCGCGCCAGTGGCCCGGCGTCAGAAGGGCTCGTCCAGGCCCTCCGTGTCCTCGCCCTCCTCCTCCAGCGCCTGACGCACCACCCGCAGGGCCATGCCCTCCCCGTATCCCTTGCGTGCGAGCATCCCCGCCAGGCGGCGCAGCCGCTTGTCCCGGTCCAGGCCCCGGGTGGAGCGGAGTTTGCGGGCCACGAGCTCGCGCGCCGTCTCCTCCTCCTGGTCCGGGTCGAGCTGCCCGACCGCCTCGTCGATCACGGCGGAGTCCACGCCCTTCGTCCGCAGCTCACGGACGAGGGCGCGGCGGGCGAGGCCCCGGCCGTGGTGCCGGGACTCCACCCAGGCCCCGGCGAACGCCGCGTCGTCGATCAGCCCGACGTCCTCGAAGCGCGCGAGCACTTCCTCGGCCGCCTCGTCCGGGATCTCCCGCTTGCGCAGGGCGTCCGCGAGCTGCTTGCGCGTCCGCGGTGTCCCGGTGAGCAGCCGCAGGCAGATGTTGCGCGCCTGCTCGACCGGGTCACGCGGCTCCCCCTTCTCGGCCCTCGACGAGGAGGGGGAGCCGCTGCTTCTGGTGCCGGAGCGGGCACGGCGGCCCGCTCCTTCGCCGAATCCGCTTCCGGCGCCCGCTCCACCGCGTGAGCGGCGCCCGGACCGCCCTTCGACGTCGCCCGCTGCCGCCCCCCGCGCGGCGGCGGACGCGTCGTCGGGAGGCCCGTAACCGGATCCGGCGTCGCCGCCGGGCTCGGCAGGACTGTCCGGCCACTCCGTACGACGTGTCACGGCCTAGCTCTTGGCCGCCGCGGTCTTGGCCGCCTTGGCCTTGGTGGTCGCGGTGGTCGCGGGCTTCGCCGCCGCTTCGGCCGCCGGTGCCGCGGCCGCGTCCGCGCCGGGCTCGCCCGCGTCGGCGTCCGGGCGGACTCCGACACCCAGCTTCTCCAGGATCTTCTTCTCGATCTCGTTGGCGAGGTCGGGGTTGTCCTTGAGGAAGTTGCGGGCGTTCTCCTTGCCCTGGCCGAGCTGGTCGCCCTCGTACGTGTACCAGGCGCCGGCCTTGCGGACGAAGCCGTGCTCCACGCCCATGTCGATCAGTCCGCCCTCGCGGCTGATGCCCTGGCCGTAGAGGATGTCGAACTCGGCCTGCTTGAACGGCGGGGCGACCTTGTTCTTGACGACCTTGACGCGGGTGCGGTTGCCGACCGCGTCGGTGCCGTCCTTGAGCGTCTCGATCCGGCGGATGTCGAGGCGCACCGAGGCGTAGAACTTCAGCGCCCGGCCACCGGTCGTGGTCTCCGGGGAGCCGAACATCACGCCGATCTTCTCGCGGAGCTGGTTGATGAAGATCGCGGTGGTCTTGGACTGGTTGAGCGCGCTGGTGATCTTACGGAGGGCCTGGCTCATCAGCCGGGCCTGGAGACCCACGTGCGAGTCGCCCATCTCGCCCTCGATCTCCGCACGGGGCACCAGGGCCGCCACGGAGTCGATGACGATCAGGTCCAGCGCGCCGGAGCGCACCAGCATGTCGGTGATCTCCAGCGCCTGCTCGCCGTTGTCCGGCTGGGACAGGATGAGGCTGTCGATGTCGACGCCGAGCTTCTTCGCGTACTCGGGGTCGAGGGCGTGCTCGGCGTCGATGAAGGCCACCGAACCGCCCTGGCGCTGCGCGTTCGCCACGGCGTGCAGCGTCAGCGTCGTCTTGCCGGAGGACTCCGGTCCGTACACCTCCACCACGCGGCCGCGCGGCAGACCGCCGACGCCGAGGGCGACGTCGAGGGCGGTCGATCCCGTGGGGATGACCTCGATGGGCTCATTCGGCCGCTCACCGAGGCGCATCACCGCGCCCTTGCCGAACTGTCGTTCAATCTGTGCGAGCGCGGCGTCCAGCGCCTTCTCGCGGTCGGTTCCTGCCATGGGTTCCACCCGATTTGCTTGAGTCGATCGCTTCACGTCACAGACGCTAACCCCTGCCACTGACAATGGGCCTCGACGTCCTCCCGACCTGTGGACAACTCCACGGCCGGGCCCGGGAAACCCGGCCGGAATCCCATCAGAATGGATGTTCGATTTCCGTGTCAAGCGCACCACGCGGCTCCAGTCGCACGTGGCGGGCCCTGCACACCTGAGCGTATCGCCCTATATTCGACCGTTATGGGACCGACTGCGCAGTCCGGAACACCGTACGGAGGAGAAGGCCCCGGGCCCGACCTGGCCGGCCGTGTGGCGCTCGTCGCCGGAGGCACCCGCGGGGCCGGGAGAGGCATCGCCGTCCAGCTCGGCGCCGCCGGGGCGACCGTGTACGTGACCGGACGCACCAGCGGCTCCGAGCGCTCCGAGATGGACCGGCCCGAGACGATCGAGGAGACCGCGGCCCTGGTCGACGCGGCGGGCGGGCGGGGCATCGCCGTCCAGGTCGACCATCTGATCCCCGACCGGGTCAGGGCGCTCGTGGCCCGGATCGCGAGCGAGCAGGGGGCTCTGCACATCCTGGTGAACGACATCTGGGGCGCGGAGATCGAGTGGGACAAGCCGGTGTGGGAGTCGTCGCTCGACACCGGACTGCACACCCTGCGGCTGGCCGTCGACACCCACGCCATCACCAGTCACTTCGCGCTGCCGCTGCTGATCGAGACGCCGGGCGGGCTGGTCGTCGAGATGACCGACGGAACGGACGAGTACAACGGGTCCCGCTACCGCGTCTCGTTCTTCTACGACCTGGCGAAGGCCGCGGTGAACCGGATGGCCTTCGCCCTCGGCCATGAACTCGCACCGCACGGCGCGACGGCCGTGGCGCTCACCCCGGGCTGGCTCCGGTCCGAGGCGATGCTCCAGGCCCACGGGGTGACCGAGGCGACCTGGCGCGACGCCGTCGCGCACGCGCCCCACTTCGCGATCTCCGAGTCCCCCGCGTATGTCGGCCGTGCCGTGGCCGCCCTCGCCGGCGATCCCGAGGTGGCCCGCTGGAACGGCAGGTCGCTCTCCAGCGGGCAGCTCGCCCAGGTGTACGGCTTCACCGACGTGGACGGCAGCCGGCCCGACGCCTGGCGCTATCTGACCGAGGTCCAGGACCCGGGCCTCCCGGCCGACGTCACGGGCTACCGCTGACGCGACCGACCGCGACCGACCCCGGCGCCGCCCCGCTGTGACGGACTACCGCTGACGCGGCCCGTCCGGCGTACCCTCCGCTCCTCCGCCCCGGGGCCTCTTCAGCAGGCGGCGCATGCGTGACGCCAACGGCCTCCCGGGCGCGCGGCTGCTCCCCCCGTGGACACGCGGGTCGTCGGTGACGTCGTACCGCTTCACATAAGCGCTGAGGAACGCCTGGAGCGTGGCGACCGCGGGGATGGCGACCAGCGCTCCGACCGCGCCGAGCAGGGCCGTACCGGCGATGACCGATCCGAAGGCGACCGCGGGGTGGATGTCGACGGTCTTCGCGGTCAGCTTGGGCTGGAGCACATAGTTCTCGAACTGCTGGTAGATCACGACGAAGCCGAGCACCCACACCGCGTACCAGGGGTCGACCGTGAAGGCGATCAGCATGGGCAGGGCGCCCGCGAGATACGTGCCGATGGTGGGGATGAACTGCGAGACGAGTCCGACCCAGACCGCGAGCGCCGGGGCGTAGGGCACCCCGAGGATCACCAGCAGGATGTAGTGCGCGATGCCGGAGATCAGCGCCATCAGGCCGCGCGAGTAGATGTAGCCGCCGGTCTTGTCGACCGCGATCTCCCAGGCGCGCAGCACCTCGGTCTGCCGGGCCGGCGGCAGGACGGAGCACAGGGCGCGGCGGAGCCGGGGGCCGTCGGCCGCGAAGTAGAACGAGAACAGGAAGATCGTCAGCAGCCGGAACAGCCCGCCGATGACCGTGGTGGAGACGTCGAGCACTCCGGTGGCGCTGTTCTGGACGTACTTCTGGAGCCAGTCGGAGTGCAGCAGGCTGTCCTGGACCTCGACCCGGGAGAGTTCGGTGTGGAAGGTCTGGTTGACCCAGTTGATCACCGAGTCGATGTACTTGGGGAACTCGTCGACCATGTCGACGATCTGACCCGCGAGCATCGACCCGAGCAGCACCACGAATCCGACGCCGAAGATCGTCAGGCCGAGGAAGACGAGGAACGTGGCGAGTCCGCGGCGTATGCCGTGCCCCGCCATCCGGCCGACCGCGGGCTCGATGGCGAGCGCGAGGAAGAACGCGATCAGAACGTTCGTCAGCAACCCGATGAGCTGGTCGAACGCCCAACTGCCGAGTTGGAAGCACGCGTAGAGCCCCAGGGCCATCGCCATCGCCCGCGGCAGCCAGCCGGGCATACGGACCCCGCCGGCACCGGACGGCGACGCGGGTGGGGCGGCCGGCGGAGCGGGCGGGGAGGCGGGCGGCTGGGCCGGGGCGCTCTCGTCTGTCGATGACACGGGACAAGTCTCGCCTACGCCACGGACAGCCGGTCCCCCGCCCCGAACCGGCCGCTCCGCCTCCGCTCCCGCCGAAAACGGGAGCTCACGGACTCAGGCCTCTCCGCCGGAGCGTCCACGGCTGTCCAGGACGTCCCGGACAGCCGTGAGACGTTCAGCGCTTGTCCGCCGGAACGTCCATGGCCGTACAGACCCCGCGCCAGACGTCCTTGGCGTCCCAGCCCGCCTCCAGCGCCTGGTGCACCGTGCGCCCGCCCAGTTCGGCCATCACATGGTCACGGGCGAAGGAATCCGCATACGCAGCGCCGAAGTGGTCGGCCATCCGCTCCCAGAAAATCGTCAACCGCATGCCACCAGTATCCCGCTCCTGAGAGTGCAGCAGGTCCACCTGGCATGTGCCCGGCCCCTTCGCCCTCTACGGTCGGTCCATGGCTGGAACCGGAGCACACACCCTCGCCCGTGCCGAGCAGTTCATCTGGCTCACCGCCCGCGTCCTCGAACAGAGGAGGTTCGCCCATGCCTTCCTGGGCGGAGATCCCGACGCCGTCGAGACGGCCCTGACCGCCTATCTGAACAAGGACGGCGGCTACGGTCACGCGCTGGAACCCGATCTCCGGGGCCCGGTCAGCCAGCCGCTGCACACCGCCCACGCGCTGAGCGTTCTCGACTCGATCGACCGCTGCGACGGACAGCGCGTTGAACGGATCTGTCGCTATCTGACCGATGTATCAACCAAAGAAGGCGCGCTGCCCGCTCTGCTGCCCACACAGCGTGGCTATCCCGCGGCACCGTTCATCCCGATCGTGGACGACCCGCCGGCGGAGCTGCTCGCGACCGGGCCGGTCGTCGGGCTGCTGCACGGCAATCAGGTGTGGAACGCCTGGCTGTTCCGGGCGACGGACTTCTGCTGGAGCGCCGTCGAGGCTCTGGAGCAGTCCCATCCCTACGAGGTCGAAGCCGCGGTCGCCTTCCTGGACGGCGCCCCGGACCGCGCCCGCGCGGAGGTGGCGGCCGACCGCCTGGGCCGCCTGGTGCGTGAACAACGGCTCGCGGTGCTCGACCCCGCCCGGCGCAAGGACTACCCGGTGGCGGCCGGCTACGCCCCCGGCGAGCACCACTTCCCGTACGACTACGCCCGTACGCCCGGTTCCCTGGCCCGTCGCTGGTTCACGGACGAGGAGCTGGAGCGCTCGCTCGACCATCTGGCCGCCGAGCAGCAGGACGACGGCGGATGGCCGGTGAACTGGCGTCGGTGGGCGCCGGGAACCGCGTTGGAAGGGCGCCCGCTGGTGACGCTCAGGGCCTTGGAGACGCTCCGCGCGTACGGTCGCCCGCTCGGCTGACCACCGTCACCGGCCGCACAGGAGGTGCGGGGTAGCCCGCTCAGGCCAGCGCCCGTACGCCCGCCGTGACCAGGACACCCGCGCCGACGACGACCAGGAACGGAGCACGGAACACCAGGGCGAGCGCCGCCGCGCCGAGACCGGCGGCACGGGCGTCGAGGACGAGCTGCTGGCCGTCGCCGAAGGTCTGCTGCGCGGTGAGTGCCGCCAGCAGCGCCACAGGCAGCAGGGCGGCCATCCGCTGGACGAGCGGCCGCTCCAGAACGCCCGCGGGCACCAGCAGGCCCAGGAGTTTGGCGAGGTAGCAGCCCGCCACGGTCAGTCCGATGGCGATCCAGACGTTCATGAGTTCCGCTCACCCTTCTTCCGCTGTGTCACCGCACCGCTCGAACCGTTCCCGTCGCCCGGCCCCCGCTTCGTCCGTCCCATGAGGAAGAGGACGACGGGCGCGGCGAGCGCCGACAGCAGGACGGGCACCCCCGCGGGCAGCACGGGCAGCAGGGTCAGGGCCAGGACGACGGCCAGTCCCGCCGTGACGCGTTCGGTGGTGCTCCTGAGCATCGGCGCGAGCAGCGCGAGGAACACGGCGGGGCTCGCCGCGTCGAGGCCCCACGCGTCGGTGTCGCCCAGCGCCTCGGCGCCCAGAGCGCCCACCAGGGTGGTGAGGTTCCACAGCACATACAGGGTGAGTCCGGTGACCGTGAAGCCGATGCGCCTGGCCCTCCGGGTGGGCTGGGCCAGGGTGACCGCGGTCGTCTCGTCGATGACCCAGTGGGCGGCGAACGGCCGTACCGCACGAGGAAGGGCGAGCAGTTGGGAGAGGCGCAGACCGTAGAACGCGTTCCGGACGCCCAGGAAGAACGCCCCGGCCGCCGCGGTGTACGGGTTGCCGCCCGCGGCCAGCGCCCCGACCAGGGCGAACTGCGAGGCGCCGGTGAAGACGAGGAGGCTCAGGACGCAGGTCTGGAGCAGGCTGAGGCCGGAGCCGGCGGAGGTGACGCCGAAGGCGAAGCCGGAGAGCCCGACGGCGATGCCGACGCCGAGCGCGTCCCGGACGACGGCCGCGTCCGGCTTGTCCGGCCGGGCCTCGGCCGCCGGCCCGCCGGGACCGGCGGATATGGCACCGGGCGCGCCGGTGCTCTCTGGGAGTGCTGTCTGTTCTGCCACGTCCGGAACGCTACGGGGATCTTCCGGGCTCGGTCTTGTACGTTCTTGCATGCCCGCCGACCACCGGTTTCCCGCTCACCGGCACCACCGGGTTCTCACCCACCGGACCGCAGCACTCCGCGCTCGCGCTGGTACGCGCCCGGCGGCACACCCACGATCCGGGTGAAGTGCCGGTTGAGGTGCGGCTGATCCGTGAAGCCGACGGCGGTCGCGGCCTCGGCGGGGGCGACCCCGGCGTCGAGCATGCGGCGGGCCCTGCGCACCCGGGCGTCGGTGAGCCAGGTGTGGGGCGGCATCCCGTACTCCTTCTTGAAGGCCCGCAGCAGCGCGAACGGGCCGGTGCCCAGCTCGGCGGCGAGCGTCTCCAGCGTGGGCGGATCGGCCATGCGCTCCTCCAGCGCGGCCCGGGCACGTACGGCGTTCCGCGCGCCCCCGGCGTGCGCGGTCAGGCCGGGCAAGGGGCTGCCGTGCCGGCCGACGAGCCGGGTGACGAGGATTCGCAGCAGGCTGTCGGCGGCCAGCGCGTTGCCCTCCTCCGCCGCCCGGTGCACCTCGGTGATCAGCCGGGAGGCGTGGGGGTCGGTCACCCGGGTCTCGGCGAAGCCGACCGTACCGCGCAGGGACGTCACCTCGGCCGCGATGTCGTTGACGACCCGGGCCGACGGGTAGAGCGTGGAGTACGCCCAGCCCTCGGGCGCCCCGGAACGCGCGGTGTGCGGCACCTCCGGGTTGATCATGACGACGGTTCCGGGGATCGCGTGGACCGTGCCGCCCGGCAGCCCCACGTCCTCGACCCCGCCGGTCACCGCTCCGAAGACATAGCCCTCGTGGCTGTGCCGGGGGAAGGTGTGGCGGACGTACCGGGCGCGCAGCAGATCGAGGTCGGGCAGCGCGGCGTACTGCCAGTGCCGTGCCCACTCACCCGCGCCGTCCGCTCCCGCCATGGGGTCATCCTCGCAGGTCCGGGTCGTGCGTGACCGGCCGAGCGGGCCACGGCGGGCGGTGCCACCGGTCCGTTGTCAGTGGCGGGGTGCACGATGGGGGACATGACCGGATCCGCGCTCGACGCGTTCTCGCCCGCGACCCGCAGTTGGTTCGCCGGGGCCTTCAGCGCGCCCACCGCCGCGCAGGAGGGCGCCTGGCGGGCCATCGGCGAGGGCAGTGACGTCCTGGTCGTCGCGCCGACCGGTTCCGGCAAGACGCTGGCCGCGTTCCTCGCCTCGCTGGACCGGCTGGCCGCCGAGCCGCCGCCCGCCGACGCCAAGAAGCGCTGCCGGGTGCTGTACGTGTCTCCGCTCAAGGCCCTCGCGGTCGACGTCGAGCGCAACCTCCGCTCGCCACTGACCGGCATCCGCCAGGAGTCGGTGCGCCTGGGCCTGCCGGAGCCCGAGGTGCGCGTCGGTATCCGCTCCGGGGACACCCCGCCCGCCGAGCGGCGCTCCCTGGTGACCCGACCGCCGGACATCCTGATCACCACGCCCGAATCGCTCTTTCTGATGCTGACGTCCTCCGCCCGGGACACGCTCGCGGGCGTCGAGACGGTGATCCTCGACGAGGTGCACGCCGTCGCCGGGACGAAGCGGGGCGCCCACCTCGCCCTCTCCCTGGAGCGGCTCGACGAGCTGCTGGCCCGCCCCGCCCGGCGCATCGGCCTGTCCGCGACGGTCCGGCCGGTCGACGAGGTGGCCCGCTTCCTGTCGCCGCAGCGGAAGGTGGAGATCGTCCAGCCCCGCTCCACCAAGGAGTTCGACCTCTCGGTCGTCGTCCCGGTCGAGGATCTGGGCGAGCTGGGCGGCTCCCCCGCCACCGACGGCGACTCCGCCCAGGCGGACAAGCCGTCGATCTGGCCGCATGTCGAGGAGCGCATCGCCGATCTCGTCCAGTCGCACCGCTCCACCATCGTCTTCGCCAACTCCCGGCGGCTGGCGGAGCGGTTGTGCAACCGGCTGAACGAGATCGCCTACGAGCGGGCGACCGGCACCGCCTTCGACCCGGACGACCCGGCCCCCGCGCTGCCGGAGGCCCATGCCCCGGCGGAGATCATGGCCCAGTCCGGGGCGGGCAAGGGCGCCCCGGCCCTGCTGGCCCGCGCCCACCACGGCTCGGTCTCCAAGGAGCAGCGGGCCCAGGTCGAGGAGGACCTCAAGGCGGGCCGGCTGCCCGCCGTGGTGGCCACCTCCAGCCTGGAGCTGGGCATCGACATGGGCGCGGTCGACCTGGTGGTCCAAGTGGAGTCCCCGCCGTCCGTCGCCTCCGGGCTCCAGCGGGTGGGCCGGGCCGGACACCAGGTGGGCGCGGTCTCGACCGGAGTGGTCTTCCCGAAGTACCGGGGCGATCTGGTGCAGGCCGCTGTGGTCACCGAGCGGATGCGCGAAGGGGCCATCGAGGCGCTGCGCATCCCGGCCAATCCGCTGGACGTCCTGGCCCAGCAGCTCGTCGCCATGGTGGCCCTGGACAGCTGGCAGGCCGACGACCTGCTGGCCCTGGTGCGGCGGGCCGCCCCGTTCGCCTCGCTCCCCGAGTCGGCGTTCACCGCCGTCCTCGACATGCTCGCCGGGCGCTATCCCTCCGACGCCTTCGCGGAGCTGCGCCCCCGGGTGGTGTGGGACCGCGTGGGGGGTACGGTCACGGGCCGCCCCGGGGCGCAGCGGCTCGCCGTCACCTCGGGCGGCACCATCCCCGACCGCGGCCTCTTCGGGGTCTTCCTGGCCGGGGCCGACCCGAAGAAGGGCGGCGGCCGGGTCGGCGAGCTGGACGAGGAGATGGTGTACGAGTCCCGCGTCGGCGACGTCTTCACCCTGGGTACCACGTCCTGGCGGATCGAGGACATCACCCGGGACAGGGTCCTGGTCTCGCCGGCCCCGGGCGTTCCGGGGCGGCTGCCGTTCTGGAAGGGCGACCAGCTGGGCCGCCCGCTGGAGCTCGGCCGCGCGTTGGGGGCCTTCCTCCGCGAGATCGGCGGCCTGTCCGAGGAGGACGCCCGGCTGCGGCTGCTCGCCGCCGGGCTCGACGCCTGGGCGGCGGACAACGTCCTGGCTTATCTCGACGAGCAGCGCCGGGCCTGCGGCCATGTGCCGGACGACCGGACGATCCTGGTCGAGCGGTTCCGGGACGAGCTGGGCGACTGGCGGATCGTCGTGCACTCCCCCTTCGGCGCCCAGGTGCACGCCCCGTGGGCGCTCGCCCTCTCCGCCCGCCTCGGTGAGCGGTACGGCATGGACGCCCAGGTGATGCATGCCGACGACGGGATCGTGCTGCGGCTGCCCGACGCGGACATGATGGGCCTGGACCTGCTCGACTTCGACGCCCCCGGGGACTCGGGGGCGTCGGAGACCGAGAACGGCGGACCGGCACCGGCGGCCCTGGCGTACGACAGCGACCAGCCCCCGGTGGCGGCCGCCGACGTCGTCTTCGACCAGGGCGAGGTCCAGCAGATCGTCACCGACCAGGTGGGCGGTTCGGCCCTGTTCGCCGCCCGGTTCCGCGAGTGCGCCGCGCGCGCCCTGCTGCTGCCGCGCCGCTCCCCCGGCAAGCGCACCCCGCTCTGGCAGCAGCGCCAGCGGGCCTCCCAGCTGCTCCAGGTCGCCTCGGAGTTCGGCTCCTTCCCGATCGTCCTGGAGGCCGTCCGCGAATGCCTCCAGGACGTGTTCGACGTCCCCGGGCTGACGGAACTGATGGGTGACCTGGAGGCGCGCCGGGTCCGGCTGGTCGAGGTGACCACCCAGGAGCCCTCGCCGTTCGCCCGCTCGCTCCTCTTCGGTTATGTGGCCCAGTTCCTGTACGAGGGGGACTCGCCGCTCGCCGAGCGGCGCGCCGCCGCCCTCTCCCTGGACTCCCATCTCCTCGCCGAGCTGCTGGGCCAGGCGGAGCTGCGCGAGCTGCTCGACCCCGAGGTCCTCACCGAGCTGGAGCGGGAGCTCCAGTGGCTCACCGACGACCGGCGCGTCAAGGACGCCGAAGGGGTCGCCGACCTCCTGCGCGTGCTCGGTCCGCTGACCGACGCCGAGCTGGCCGAGCGGGGCGCCGAGCCGTCCTGGGCGCCGGAGCTGGCGACGGCCCGCCGGGCGATCCGGGTCCGGATCGCCGGCGCCGACCACTGGGCGGCGATCGAGGACGCGGGCCGGCTGCGCGACGCCTTGGGCACCGCGCTTCCGGTCGGCGTCCCCGAGGCGTTCACCGAGCCGGTGAAGGACCCGCTCGGCGACCTCCTCGCCCGGTACGCACGAACGCACGGACCGTTCACCGCCGCCCGCGCCGCCGAGCGCTTCGGGCTCGGCACCGCCGTCACCGACGGCGCGCTGCAACGCCTTTCGGCCTCCGGCAGGACCGTCCAGGGCGAATTCCACCCGGCGGGCATCGGCCAGGAATGGTGCGACGCCACGGTGCTGCGCCGCCTCCGCCGCCGTTCGCTGGCCGCGCTCCGCCAGGAGCTGGAGCCGGTGCCGCCCGCGGCCCTGGCCTCCTTCCTCCCCCAGTGGCAGCACTTCGGCTCCCACCGGCTGCGGGGCATCGACGGGCTGGCCCGCGCCGTCGAGCAGCTCCAGGGCGCGCCCGTGCCCGCGTCGGCGCTGGAGAAGCTGATCCTGCCGAGCCGGGTCCTCGGCTACACCCCGGCGATGCTCGACGAGCTCACGACCACGGGCGAGGTCGTGTGGGCCGGGGCGGGGGCGCTGCCCGGCAAGGACGGCTGGGTCTCCCTCCACCTCGCCGACAGCGCACCGCTGCTCCTGCCGCCCCCGCACCCGCTGGAGCTGTCGGCGCTCCACGAGTCCGTGCTCACCACGCTCTCCGGCGGATACGGCCTCTTCTTCCGCCAGATCGCCGACCAGGTCCGGGCCACCACCCACCCGGACTGCACGGACCAGCAGCTGGCCGACGCCCTGTGGGATCTGGCCTGGTCCGGGCGGCTCACCAACGACACCCTGGCCCCGCTGCGCTCGCTCCTGGGCTCGGGGCGGACGGCGGGCTCCACGGCCCACCGCTCCCGGCGCAGCGTCCCGCGCGGGCGCTACGGCTCGCTCACCGCCGCCGCCCGCCCCGCGTCCCGGACCGGCCCGCCGACCGTCTCGGGCCGCTGGTCCCTGCTGCCCCCGGTCGAACCGGAACGGACCCACCGCGCCCACGCCCTGGCCCGCACGCTCCTGGACCGGCACGGTGTGGTGACCCGGGGAGCGGTGCAGGCCGAGGGGGTGGAGGGCGGCTTCTCCGCGACGTACCGCGTCCTGGCCGCCTTCGAGGACAGCGGGCAGGCACGGCGCGGCTATGTGGTCGAGGGTCTGGGGGCCGCCCAGTTCGCGATGGACGGGGCGGTGGACCGGCTGCGGGCGGCCTCCACGGCGCGCGACCGCCGGGATCCGGGCACCGCGCCCGAGGCCCTGGTGCTCGCCGCGGCCGACCCGGCCAACGCGTACGGCGCGGCGCTGCCGTGGCCGGAGTCCCCGGACGGCGCCGGACACAAACCGGGCCGCAAGGCGGGGGCGCTGGTGGTCCTCGTCGACGGCGAGCTGACGCTCTACATGGAGCGCGGCGGCAAGACCCTCCTGGCCTGGCCGTCCGACCCCGAGGCCCCGGCCCTGCGAGCGGCGGCCGAGGCCCTGGCGGCATCGGCCCGCGCCGGAGCGCTGGGCACGGTGACGGTGGAGCGGACGAACGGCGTCTCCTCCCTCACCTCCCCCCTGGGCCGGACGCTGGAGGCAGCCGGCTTCCTCGCCACCCCGAGAGGCCTGCGTCTGCGCGCCTGACCCGGCAGCCCGGCTGAGGTCCGAAGCGGCGTCCTCGCCCGCCCCGGACCGGCGCGTAATAGCTGCCGCGCGCCCATCATGGAGGCATGCCCGAAGGAGACACCGTCCTACAGACCGCCACCCGGCTGCACGCGGCGCTGGCGGGGCAAGTGCTGACCCGGTCGGACCTCCGCGTCCCCCGCTTCGCCACCGCCGACCTCACCGGCCGGACCGTCCTGGACGTCACCGCGCGCGGCAAGCACCTGCTGACCCGGATCGAGGGAGGCCTGACCCTGCACAGCCACCTCCGGATGGACGGGGCCTGGCGGGTGTTCGCCCCGGACGAGCGTTGGCGGGGCGGCCCGGGCCACCAGATCCGGGCGATCCTCGGCAACACCGAGCACACCGCCGTCGGCTACCGGCTCCCCGTGCTGGCGCTGCTGCGCACCGACGAGGAGGACCGGGCCGTGGGGCATCTGGGGCCGGATCTGCTGGGCCCCGACTGGGACCCGGGCGTCGCCCTGGACCGGCTGCTCGCCGCACCGGACCGCCCCCTCGGGGAAGCGCTCCTGGACCAGTGCAATCTGGCGGGCATCGGCAATGTCTACAAGTGCGAGCTCTGCTTCCTCGCCCGCGTCACCCCGTGGCTCCCCGTCGGCGCCCTCCCCGACGGCGTACTCCCCCGGCTCGTCACCCTCGCCGAACGCCTGCTGCACGCCAACCGCGACCGCCCGACGCGCACAACGACGATCGCCGCCGAACTCCGCACCCCGCCGAACCGAAACCTCGGCCCGATCCCGGCCCCGGACCCCGGCCGCCCCCGGACAGGGCCACCCCGCCGCGTACAGGAACGGCTGTACGTCTACGGGCGCGCCCGCCGCCCCTGTCTGCGCTGCGGCACCCCGATCCGCCTCGCCGACCAGGACGACCGGCCCACCTACTGGTGTCCCGGCTGCCAATCAGGACCGACCCCCTAGGGGGTGTCTTGCCGGTCAGGCCGGGCTCGCGTGCCCTGGCACCGCACCTCGCCGCGTTGTCGTCACTCGCCATGGCTCCGCCATGACTCCCTCCTCCGCCTTGCGATGCACGGCACCAGACCCCGCTCCCTGATCCGGCCTGATCAACAAGACACCCCCTAGTTGACGACCCGTCAGATACGGCCGTACGGTCCGGTCATGGCTCTCTCCGCGTACGACCTCACGGGCCGCGCCGCGTTCGTCACCGGTGCGGCGAGCGGCATCGGGCGGGCGAGCGCCCTGCTGCTCGCGGAGGCCGGGGCCCTGGTGCACTGCGCGGACCGCGACGAGACGGGCCTGCGCCGTACGTACGACCTGATCACCGGTACGGGCGGCAGCGCCCGGACCCACCCCCTGGACGTCACCGACCGCGACCAGGTCCGCGCGGCCGTCGGCGCGGCGGGGCATCTCGACATCCTGGTCGCCGCGGCCGGGATCATGCACACCAGCAGCGTGCTGGAGACGGCGGACGAGGACCTGGACCGCGTACTGGCGGCCAATTTCAAGGGGGTGCTGTACGCCTGCCAGGAAGTGGCCCGCTCCCTGACGGCCCGCTCCGCCCCCGGTTCGCTGATCACGATGGCGTCGGGCGCCGTGGACTCCGCGAGCGCGGGCCTGCTCTGCTACAGCGTCGCGAAGGCCGCCGTGGTGCAGCTCACCAAGACGCTGGCCACGGAGCTGGGGCCGCACGCCATACGGGTGAACGCCGTCGCACCCGGCTGGATCCGTACGCCGATGACCGACCGGCACGATGCCGCCGGGCAGCACCGGGCGGAGGCGACGATGGCCCGGATCTCCCCGCTGGGCCGGGTCGGCGAACCCGAGGACGTCGCCCATACCGTGCTGCACCTGGCCTCGGACGCCTCGGCCTTCATGACCGGCCAGATCCTCCGGCCGAACGGCGGCGTCGCCATGCCCTGGTGAGCCGCCCAGGAGCCGCGCCCGAGCCCCTCGACGAGCCCAACGGCACCACCGACGCGACATGGACCGGCAACAGGCTCAGCCCCCAGCCGCCCGCCGCCACCGCCCCCTCCACCAGCCCCGCCTGTTCCGGGCGCAGCACCAGCCGGAGCACCGCCCACCACCACAGCCCGCCGAGAACCAGCGCCGGCACCCATCGCCGTATCATCGCTGCCTCCTGCGGCCGGGGTCCTTTTCGGCAGTTTCCCCTGGCAGCGACGGCAGTGCATCCAGAACGTCCGGCCGAAGAGCCACCCCCGCGGGCGAGGCCCGACCACACGGCCGTGCCCCCGCCGAAACGGCGGGGGCACGGAGAACCTGGGCGGCCGGGGCCGCGGGACTACTTGTCGTCGTCCCGGCCGAGGGAGTCCTTGACGCCCTTGGCGCGCTCGGTGAGCCCGTCGGCCGCGTCCTTGGCTCCGCCCTTGGCCTGGTCGGCCTTGCCCTCGGCTTCCTTGCGGTGGTCGCCGGTCAGCTTGCCGACCGCTTCCTTGCCCTTGCCCTTCAGCTTGTCCATGGCTCCGTCGCTCATGATGTCGCTCCTTCGCTCGTCAGACGTATCGCGGTCGCCGGTCACCGGTCATCGGTCGCCGGTCACCGGCCACAGGTCGCATCGGCCGCATCGGCAGCCGGTCAGGCGCTTTCCGCCTGGAACATCCAGGCGTGCTTCTCGAGGTCCGCCGTCAGCGCGATCAGCAGATCCTGGGTCACGGGGTCCGGCTCGTCGGTCGCCTCGATGCGCTCCCGCATCCGGCCGATGACCACGCCGAGCGCGTCGACCAGGATCTTCACCGCGTCGGCGTCCTTGATCCAGCCCTCGGGCACGGACGCGATGGCCGTCTCCTTGGCCACGGTGCCGGAGCGCCCGTCCGGGTTGACCCCGACCGCCGAGGCACGCTCGGCCACCGTGTCGGAGTGCTGCCGGGCCGTGGTGACGACGTCGTCGAGCTGAAGGTGCACGGAGCGGAAGCGCGGACCGACCACGTTCCAATGGACCTGCTTGGCCACCAGGGAGAGGTCGACGAGGTCGACCAGAGCGCCTTGGAGCGCCGTTCCCACGACCTTGAGGTCGCCCTCGGACAACGTGCTCTTGACCACAGACATGTGCGCTACTCCCATCCGTCAGCCACTTCACTGACCGTCTCGGTGCATCACCCACGATGGCACAAATAAAGCAAAACGGTCATGTGGGCCTTGTCCTCCGTGTGCCCACTGACTCCGGCCTCACACACCTCACGCAAAAGTCCCGGCCGGCCCCGGTAGGGGCCGACCGGGACTCCGGTCGAGCTCAGTGCCGCATGGATCAGGCGGCGACGACGTCCACCGCTTCCGCGGGCGCCTTGATGGTCACGCGTCCCGACGGCACACCTGCGACCGACGAGACGGAGACGGAATTGAGCATGGGACGAACCGGTACTGGGACCGGATCACTGGCAGCTGCCGACTCGGCCAGCTCCGCGAGCGAGAGCTCGTCGCTCACCTCTCGCATGAGCTCGGACATCCGTACGTCAAGCGCGTCGCAAATCGCGGAGAGCAGCTCGGAGGATGCCTCCTTCTGCCCCCGCTCCACCTCGGAGAGATAACCGAGCGAGACCCGGGCGGACGAGGAGACTTCGCGCAGAGTACGGCCTTGGCGCTGGCGCTGCCGACGCAGCACGTCACCCAGCAGGCGACGGAGCAGAATCATCGGTGGCTCCCTCCTCGGACCGCGTAGCCGCATCCTTCACGCCCTACCGTACCGCCTTGTGCTGCGGCCGTGCGGGGAGCGATGTCGTGTTCACTCAGGGCTGCAAACATCAATTCCCCCCGTGTTGTTCCGTATCCTGTGCCCGCGCATTCCCGCCGAGTTCGCTCGCGAGCAGTTCGAGGACGCTTCGCACACTCTCACTACGGATATCCGCCCTCTCACCATTCAACCGCAGAGCCGTCACTTTCTCGACGCCGGAGGGTCCGGCGACAGCCACGTGGACGGTGCCGACGGGCTGCCCGTCCTGGGGTTCCGGCCCCGCGACGCCCGTGGTGGAAATCCCCCAGTCCGCGTCGAGCGCCCGGCGCACACCGGCCGCCATCTGGAGCGCGACCTCGGGGTCCACGGCGCCGCGCTCCGCCAGAAGGGTCGGGTCGACGCCCAGGACGTCCCGCTTCAGCTCGGTGGCGTAGGCCGTCACCGAGCCCCGGAAGGACCGCGAGGCTCCGGGTACGGAGGTCAGGTCGGCGGCGACCAGGCCGCCGGTCAGCGATTCGGCGACGGCGAGCGTCTCGCCCCGCGCCCCGAGCAGCCGGAGCACCCGGGCAGCGGCTGTCACCGCTCGGCCTCCGCGGCATCGCGCGCCTCGGCCGTACCGCGTACGTCTGCCACACCACCACGCACATCCGCCACACCGGCCACAGCGCCGCCGGAGGAACCCGCGCCGACCGTGCCGCCGACTGCGCCACCGGCCGCGGTCCCCGCCGCAGCCTGCAACGCCTCCTCCGTGGCCTCCGCCGCCCGCTCGGCCGTGGCGGCGCGCTCCGCCGCGAGGCCCTTGCGGCGCAGGACGACGGCCTGGCGTACGTAATCGAGTCCGGTGACGACCGTCAGCACGACGGCGACCATCATCACCCAGAAGCGCAAGGTCGCCAGGGGGCCGGTGAGCGCCAGGACGTACATCCCGACCGCCGTCCCCTGCGCGAGCGTCTTCAGCTTGCCGCCCCGGCTGGCCGGGATCACGGCATGACGGATCACCCAGAACCGCATGAGCGTGATGCCCAGCTCACGCGCGATGATCACCCCGGTGATCCACCAGGGCAGATCGCCCAGGATCGACAGCGAGACCAGCGCCGCGCCCATGATCGCTTTGTCCGCGATCGGGTCGGCGATCTTCCCGAAGTCCGTGACCAGGTTGTACGTCCGCGCCAGATGGCCGTCGAACAGGTCGGTGATCATGGCGACGGCGAAGGCCGCCCAGGCGAACGAGCGCCAGGCCGGGTCGTAGCCGCCGTTGTGGAACAGCAGCAGGACGAAGCCGGGCACGAGCAGCAGCCGCACCATGGTCAGGATGTTCGCGATGTTCCACAGGCTGGCCTGGTTGACGGCCGCAGTCCCCAGCTTGCCGCCGCGGACCGGCTTCGCGCCGGAACCGCCTGCCGCGGATGCCGGGACTCCCGTCATCTGGCTGCCTCCGCAAGCTCGTGGTGTTCGGCCACGAGGTCGACGCCCTCGGTGCCCACTGCCTTTGCCTCGACCATACGGCCCGGTACGAGACCCTCGCGTGTGGTGAAGACCACCTGGCCGTCCGTTTCGGGAGCCTGGTGGGCCGCGCGCCCGATCGCGACCTCGCCGTCGTCCTCCGACTCCACGGACTCCACGAGCACCTGGAGCGTCTCGCCGACGCGCTCCTCGGCCCGCTGAGAGGTCAGCTCCTCGGCCAGCTGGGAGATGTGGGCCAGGCGCTCCGCGATGACGTCGGCGTCCAGCTTGTTCTCGTAACCGAGCGCCTCGGTGCCCTCCTCGTCGGAGTAGCCGAAGACGCCGATGGCGTCCAGGCGGGCGCCGGTGAGGAAGCGTTCCAGCTCGGCGAGGTCCGCCTCGGTCTCGCCGGGGAAGCCGACGATGAAGTTGGAGCGGGCGCCGGCCTGGGGGGCCTTGGACCGGATGGTGTCCAGGAGCTCCAGGAAGCGGTCGGTGTCGCCGAACCGGCGCATCGCGCGCAGCACGCCGGGGGCGGAGTGCTGGAAGGAGAGGTCGAAGTAGGGGGCGACCTTCGGCGTGGAGGTGAGGACGTCGATGAGGCCGGGGCGCATCTCGGCGGGCTGGAGGTAGCTGACCCGGATCCGCTCGATGCCGTCCACGTCGGCCAGCTCGGGCAGCAGGGTCTCCAGCAGGCGGATGTCGCCGAGGTCCTTGCCGTACGAGGTGTTGTTCTCGGAGACGAGCATGACCTCCTTGACGCCCTGCTCGGCCAGCCAGCGGGTCTCCTGGAGCACGTCCGAGGGCCGCCGCGAGATGAAGGAGCCGCGGAAGGAGGGGATGGCACAGAAGGAGCAGCGGCGGTCGCAGCCGGAGGCGAGCTTGACCGAGGCGACGGGGCTGGTGCCGAGCCGGCGGCGCAGCGGGGCGCGCGGCCCGGAGACCGGGGCGACGCCTTCGGGCAGGTCCTCGGGGGCCGGGGCGGGCGTCTCCTGGGCGTGGCCGGGCAGCGCCACGGCGGCGTCCTGCCGCTCGGCGGGGCTGATCGGCAGGAGCTTGCGGCGGTCGCGCGGGGTGTGCGAGGCGTGGATGCCGCCGTTGAGGATGGTCTGGAGCCGGTCGGAGATATCGGCGTAGTCGTCGAACCCGAGGACGCCGTCCGCCTCCGGCAGGGCCTCGGCGAGGTCCTTGCCGTAGCGCTCGGCCATGCAGCCGACGGCGACGACGGCCTGGGTGCGGCCGTGGTCCTTGAGATCGTTGGCTTCGAGCAGGGCGTCGACGGAGTCCTTCTTGGCGGCTTCGACGAACCCACAGGTGTTGACGACTGCGACATCCGCGTCCGAGGCGTCCTCGACGAGGTCCCAGCCGTCCGCTGCCAAGCGGCCTGCAAGCTCCTCCGAGTCCACCTCGTTACGGGCGCAGCCAAGAGTGACAAGGGCGACGGTACGGCGTTCGGGCATGGACTCAAGACTACTTCGTCCCGGCGACCGCCCTGCCGTGCAGGGTTGCCTGCCCCCGCCGCTGTTACTCCCCGTAGCAGCCGGACGGGGCGGGGAACGCCGACGGGCGCCCGGCACGAGGCCGGGCGCCCGTCGGGACGCGGCAAGGGAATCGTGGACGGCGGATCAGCCGGCCTCGGGGTCACCCTTGGTGTAGGAGAGCCGTTCGACCTGGCCGGGACCGAAGCGGTCCTCGACCTGCTTGCCGTTGACGAAGAGGTCGATCGACCCGGCGTCGCCGAGGACGAGGTCGATGCGCTCCTTGTCCTGGAAGGTCTTGGACTCGCCCTGGAGCAGCAGCCCGTCGAAGAGCCGCCGTCCGTTGTGGTCCTTGACCGAGATCCAGCTCTTGCCGCGGTCCGCGCTGAGCTTGACCGTCACCTTGTCCCGGGGGGCGGCGGCGATGGCGCTCTCGGAGGGCACGGGCTTGGGTTCGGCGGGCTTCGTGGTGGTGGGCTTGGCCGCGGTCTTGTCGGGCTTGGAGCCCTCCGCGACCTGCGCGGTGTTGGTGGGTTCGTCCTCGCCGCTGAAGAGCGTGAAGCCGACGAAACCGATGACGGCGACGATGGCCGCGACCATGGCGGCGGTCCAGTTGGGCCGCCGGGGCTCGGAGCGGATGCGTTCCGCTTCGAACAGCGGTGCCGCGGGGGTCGGGGCGGGACGGCCGCCGTGATCGGCGTCGTACTCCTCGACCAGCGGTTCCGGATCGAGACCGACGGCACGGGCGAGCGTGCGGATGTGGCCGCGGGCGTAGACGTCGCCGCCGCAGCGGGAGAAGTCGTCCTGCTCGATCGCGTGCACGATGGGGATGCGCACCCGGGTGGAGCTGCTGACTTCCTCGACCGTCAGACCTGCGGCGATGCGGGCCTGCTGAAGGGCACGACCGATCGAAGGCCGGTCATCTTCGGGGGAGTTGCCGATGGACACGGGGGCGCCTTTCGAGCGTGAGCCACCTGCTGGATGTTCAGTCTAGGGGGGGTACGAAAGGGAGGGGCAACCGGGAGGGACGACTTTGTACGCCATCGGGTTCGCCGGACGTCTCCGCCTCCGGTTCCGATGCGGAGCGGGGGCGGAGAACAGCCCCGATCGAGGACTGGGCAACCTGTAGTGGGCCGAACGGGGTGGGAGTAAGGGCGGGGTGGTGACGGGGTGAGCCGCGGGGAGGAGCACGGTTCCGTCCCTCCCTTCAACTGGACGTACGACCGTACGAAACGGTTGCCCACAAAACCTTTACGGAGCGGATTCCGTGCGGATTCCGTTATGGAGCGGATTCCCCGCGGATGACGGCCAACACCCCGTCGAGCTCGTCGGGTTTCACCAGGACGTCCCGGGCCTTGGATCCCTCGCTGGGTCCGACGATGGAGCGGGACTCCATCAGGTCCATCAGCCGGCCCGCCTTGGCGAAGCCGACCCGCAGTTTGCGCTGGAGCATCGAGGTCGATCCGAACTGGGTGGAGACGACCAGTTCGGCGGCCTGGCAGAGCAGGTCCAGGTCGTCGCCGATGTCCTCGTCGATCTCCTTCTTCTGCTTCGTACCGACGACGACGTCGTCCCGGAAGACCGGGGCCATCTGGTCCTTGCAGTGCTGGACGACGGCGGCGACCTCGTCCTCGGTGACGAAGGCGCCCTGCATACGGGTGGGTTTGTTGGCGCCCATCGGGAGGAAGAGCCCGTCGCCCTTGCCGATGAGCTTCTCGGCGCCGGGCTGGTCGAGGATGACGCGGCTGTCGGCGAGCGAGGAGGTGGCGAAGGCGAGCCGGGAGGGCACGTTCGCCTTGATCAGGCCGGTGACGACGTCGACCGAGGGCCGCTGGGTGGCGAGCACCAGGTGGATGCCGGCCGCGCGGGCGAGCTGGGTGATGCGGACGATCGAGTCCTCGACGTCGCGCGGGGCCACCATCATCAGGTCGGCCAGCTCGTCGACGATCACCAGCAGATACGGGTACGGGGACAGCTCGCGCTCGCTCCCCTCGGGGAGCTTCACCTTGCCTTCGCGGACCGCCTTGTTGAAGTCGTCGATGTGCCGGTAGCCGAAGGCGGCGAGGTCGTCGTAGCGCAGATCCATCTCGCGCACGACCCACTGGAGCGCCTCGGCGGCCTTCTTGGGGTTGGTGATGATCGGGGTGATCAGGTGCGGGATGCCCTCGTACGCGGTCAGCTCGACGCGTTTGGGGTCGACGAGGACCATCCGTACGTCCTCGGGGGTGGCCCGCACCATGATCGAGGTGATCAGGCAGTTGATGCAGGACGACTTGCCGGAGCCGGTGGCGCCGGCCACGAGCATGTGGGGCATCTTCGCCAGGCTGTGCATGACGTAGCCGCCCTCGACGTCCTTGCCGAAGGCCACCATCATCGGGTCGTCGTCCTCGGCCAGGCGCAGCACGTCGCCGAGGTTGACCATCTCCCGGTCGCTGTTGGGGATCTCGATGCCGACCGCCGACTTGCCCGGGATCGGCGAGATGATCCGTACGTCCGGACTGGCCACCGCGTAGGCGATGTTCTTGGTGAGCGCGGTGATCTTCTCGACCTTCACGGCGGGGCCGAGCTCCACCTCGTACCGCGTGACGGTGGGACCCCGGGTGAAGCCGGTGACGGCGGCGTCCACCTTGAACTCGGTGAAGACGGTGGTCAGCGACTCGACCACGCGGTCGTTGGCGGCGCTGCGGGTCTTGCCGGGGCCGCCGCGCTCCAGCAGGTCGAGCGAGGGCAGGGAGTACGTGATGTCGCCGGAGAGCTGGAGCTGTTCGGCCCGGGCGGGCAGCCCCGGCGAGGACTCGGGGGCGGGCTTGGTCAGGTCGGGCACCCCGCCCGACCGCTCCTCGGCGCCCTCGGGCTCGGGAGCGGACCTACGGACTCCGGGCTTCGGGCGCTCCTCCCGCTCTGCCTCCCGGGCCCCGGGCACGGGCGTCCCGGTGCGCTCCCGGTCCACGGAGACGCCCTGGGTCAGGTCGGCGACGACCGGCGAGGGCGGCATGCCGTTGAGCACGGCCCCGTCGAGCGCGGCAGCGGCGGCGGCCGCGACGTCCACCGCGTCCAGCGGCCGGTTCATCGCGGGCTGCGCGGAGGGCTTGCGGGTCCTGCGGCGCTTGCTGAGCGCCTCCGCCTCGGCCTGGTCGTGGTCGTACACCGGGTCCGCGTCGGTGCGCCGCGTGCCGCGCCGGCGGGTCCGCTCGGGCAGCGCCTCACGCCACTGTTCCTCGTAGCGCTCGTCGTCGTCCTCGTACCCCTCGTGGGCCTCGGGCAGCGGTTCCACGATGCCGAGGCGGACGCCGAGCTGGCGCAGCCGCTGCGGAATGGCGTTGACCGGGGTGGCGGTGACGACGAGGAGCCCAAACACGGTCAGCAGCACCAGCAGCGGTACGGCGAGCACCTCGCCCATCATGAAGATCAGCGGCTTGGACGCGGCCCAGCCGACGAGCCCGCCCGCGTCCTGCATGGCCTCGGTGCCCGCGTCGCGGCCCGGCGTACCGCAGGCGATATGGACCTGACCGAGGACCCCGATGACGAGGGCGGACAGTCCGATGACGATCCGGCCGTTGGCCTCGGGCCGCTCCGGGTACAGGATGAGCCGCACCGCCATCGCGCCCAGCAGTATCGGCGCGAGCAGGTCGAGCCGGCCGAAGGCGCCGGTCACCAGCATCTCGACCAGGTCGCCGACCGGCCCCTGGAGATGGGACCAGGTGCCCGCGGCGACGATCAGCGCCAGGCCGAGCAGCAGCAGGGCGAGCCCGTCCTTGCGGTGGGCGGGGTCAAGTCCCTTGGCGCCACGCCCTATCGAGCGGAACACCGCGCCGACGCCGTGTGCCATGCCGAGCCAGACCGCGCGCACCAGCCGGTAGACGCCCCCGGTGGGTGACGGCGCGGGCTTGGGCGCGGGCTTCTTGGCCGCCGCCTTCTTCGCGGGAGCCTTCTTGGCGGGGGCGGCCGACTTCTTCGGCGCGGTCTTCTTGGCGGGCGCGGCTTTCTTCGCCGGGCCCGGAGTACGGCCGACGCGCTTCGCGGTGCCCGCCGTGCCCTGGGAACCCTTGCCGGACGTACGTGAGGCCATGATGCCGAGGTTACCGCTGTCGTCGCCCGTGAACACGTTCGCCTACTGGTTCACCCGACCGTGTCGCCTCCGAGCGGCCGGGAACTGACGCCGACTCATGGCGCCGGCGCCGCTTCGCGGCAGGGGCTGCGCACGAGCGGGGCTCGACGCGCCAGGTGCTGCTGGAGACGTCAGCCCTGTGCGGGCAGGACGCCCGCGGCCCCGCCGGTGCCCGGCTCCAGCGCGTCGAGCGCGCGACGCAGGCCGGTCAGCTTGCGCTCCAGGTGGGCGGCGGTGGCGACCGCGGCCGCGTCCGCGGATTCGTCGTCGAGCTGCTTGGAGAGCGCTTCCGCCTGCTCCTCGACCGCCGCGAGCCGTGCGGAGAGTTCGGCCAGCAGACCGGCCGGCTCCTTCTCGTGCTCGCCGCCCGCGTGGCCGTCGCCCTCCAACTGGAGCCGCAGCAGAGCCGCCTGCTCGCGGAGCTTGCAGTTCTTCATGTACAGCTCGACGAAGACCGAGACCTTCGCCCGCAGCACCCACGGGTCGAACGGCTTGGAGATGTAGTCCACCGCACCGGCCGCGTACCCGCGGAAGGTGTGGTGCGGACCGTGGTTGATCGCGGTGAGGAAGATGATCGGGATGTCCCGGGTCCGCTCCCGCCGCTTGATGTGCGCGGCGGTCTCGAAACCGTCCATGCCCGGCATCTGGACGTCCAGCAGAATGACCGCGAAGTCGTCCGTGAGCAGCGCTTTGAGCGCCTCCTCCCCTGACGATGCCCGGACCAGTGTCTGATCGAGCGCAGAGAGGATGGCCTCCAGCGCCAGCAGATTCTCCGGCCGGTCATCGACCAGGAGGATCTTGGCCTTCTGCACCATGGCCCGCCCTCCTCGCCCCGGAAATGCACCGGGTGCCGCCCCAGGGGACGACTCCCTTACGCCGTCCGTCCTTGTGCCGGTCATGGTAGCCGCACCCCGCCCGTCACCACACCCTGTCACCGCGATGTCACTGTGCACATACCGCAAACGCGGTGGGAGACCAGAAGGTTCCCCGAATGCAGCGCGTTCACACCCGTTCGAGCACAGTCGGTCAACAACTCACGCCAATTCGCTCAATCCTCGATCACTCTCCGTGCATCCACTGCTCCATCACCGCAAGCAGATGATCAGGGTCGACCGGCTTCGTCACATAGTCGGAAGCTCCGCAATCGATGGCCTTCTCCCGGTCGCCCTTCATCGCCTTCGCGGTGAGCGCGACGATCGGCAGCCCGGCGAACTGCGGCATCCTGCGGATCGCGGTCGTCGTCGCGTACCCGTCCATCTCGGGCATCATGATGTCCATCAGCACGACCGTCACATCGTCGTGCTGCTCCAGGACTTCGATGCCCTCCCGGCCGTTCTCCGCGTACAGCACGGAGAGTCCGTGCTGCTCCAGCACGCTGGTGAGCGCGAAGACGTTACGGATGTCGTCGTCGACGATGAGCACCTTCTCGCCCCGGAAGCGGAATGTCCGCTGGGGCGCCGGTTCGGCCGCCGCGCTCTGCTCCTGCTTCTGGCTCTCGCCCTGGCCCCCCTGCACCCACTCCTCCTGCTGCGGGGCGCTCTCGGACGTCGTGCGCCCGGCCGGCAGTGCGGGCTTGCGTGCCGCGTCGCCCAGGGCCTTGCGCCGCCTGCGGAACACCCCGGCGGAGTTGGCCGGGTCGCCGTACGGAGCCGACTGGCCCTGCGCCGACTGCCCCTGCCCCATCTCGCCCGCCCCGCCCAGCACCTCGGCGGAACCGGAACCCACCGGCGGGTAGCCCTGGGGCGGCAGTTCGGCGCGGTGCAGCGGCAGGTACAGGGTGAACGTCGAACCCCGTCCGGGCTCGCTCGCCGCATGGATCTCGCCGCCGAGCAGCCGGGCGATCTCCCGGCTGATGGAGAGGCCGAGACCGGTGCCGCCGTACTTCCGGCTCGTCGTGCCGTCCGCCTGCTTGAACGCCTCGAAGATCACCAGCATCTTGCTGGACGCGATCCCGATCCCGGTGTCGGTGACCGAGAACGCGATCAGATCGGCGTCCGCGTCCCGCAGCGAACCCGCCTCCAGCAGATGCTCCCGGATCGCGTTCGGCACATCGGCGCCGGCCGGCCGGATCACCAGCTCCACCGCACCGGTGTCGGTGAACTTCACCGCGTTGGACAGCAGGTTGCGCAGCACCTGGAGCAGCCGCTGCTCGTCGGTGTGCAGCGTCGCGGGCAGCTCCGGCGACACCCGTACGGAGAAGTCGAGCCCCTTCTCCGCGGTGAGCGGGCGGAAGGTCGCCTCCACGTAGTCGACCAGCTGGACCAGCGCGATCCGGGTCGGGCTGACATCCATCTTGCCCGCCTCGACCTTCGACAGGTCCAGGATGTCGTTGATCAGCTGGAGCAGGTCGGACCCGGCCCCGTGGATCGTCTCGGCGAACTCCACCTGCTTCGGCGAGAGATTGCCCTCGGCGTTGTCCGCCAGCAACTTGGCCAGAATCAGCAGCGAGTTGAGCGGCGTGCGCAGCTCGTGCGACATGTTCGCCAGGAACTCGGACTTGTAGCGCATCGAGACCGCGAGCTGCTCGGCGCGCTCCTCCAGCACCTGGCGCGCCTCCTCGATCTCGGTGTTCTTCACCTCGATGTCGCGGTTCTGCTGGGCCAGCAGCTCGGCCTTCTCCTCCAGTTCGGCGTTGGACGCCTGGAGGGCCTTCTGCCGGTTCTCCAGCTCCTGCGAGCGGTCACGCAGTTGCTCGGTCAGCTCCTGCGACTGCTCCAGCAGCTTCTCGGTCTTGGTGTTGACGCTGATCGTGTTGACGCTCGTCGCGATCATCTCGGCGAGCTGGTTGAGGAAGTCCCGCTGGATATGCGTGAACGGCTGGAAGGAGGCCAGCTCGATCACCCCGAGCACCTTGCCCTCGAAGAGCACCGGCAGCACGATCACATGCGCGGGCGGCGCCTCGCCGAGACCGGAGGAGATCTTCAGATACCCCGGCGGCACATTGTCCACCTGGATCGTCCGCTTCTCCTCGGCCGCCGTCCCGATGAGCGTCTCACCGGGCCGGAACGAGGTCGGCATCGAACCCGCCGAGTAGCCGTAACTCCCCCGCATCCGCAGCTCGTACGAGCCCGACTCGCCGTTGTCCGGACCGACCTCGTCCGAATCGCCCGGGGACATGGCCAGGAAGAACGCGCCGTGCTGCGCCGAGACCACCGGCGTCAGCTCGCTCATGATCAGCGAGGCCACGTCGTCCAGATCGCGGCGGCCCTGCATCAGACCGGAGATCCGGGCGAGGTTGCCCTTCAACCAGTCCTGCTCCTTGTTGGCGAGGGTGGTGTCGCGGAGGTTCGCGATCATCGTGTTGATGTTGTCCTGGAGGACCTGGATCTCCCCGGCCGCGTCCACGTCGATCTTGAGGTTCAGATCGCCGCGGGTCACCGCGGTGGCGACGGCCGCGATGGCGCGCACCTGCCGGGTCAGGTTCCCGGCCATCTCGTTCACCGACTCGGTGAGGTCGCGCCAGGTGCCGTCCACGTCCCGCACCCGCGCCTGACCGCCCAGCTGCCCCTCGGTGCCCACCTCGCGGGCGACCCGGGTCACCTGCTCGGCGAACGAGGACAGCTGGTCGACCATCGTGTTGATGGTGTTCTTCAGCTCCTGGATCTCACCGCGCGCGTCGATGTCGATCTTCTTGGTCAGATCGCCCTTGGCGATGGCGGTGGTGACCGTGGCGATCTGCCGCACCTGGCCGGTCAGGTTGGAGGCCATCGAGTTCACGGACTCGGTGAGGTCCTTCCACGTACCGGCGACCCCCGGCACCCGGGCCTGGCCGCCCAGTTCGCCTTCCGTACCCACCTCGCGGGCCACACGCGTGACCTCGTCGGCGAACGAGGACAGCGTCGTCACCATCGTGTTGACCGTGTCGGCCAGCTCCGCGACCTCGCCGCGCGCCTCCACGGTGACCTTCTTCGTCAGATCGCCGTTGGCGACCGCGGAGGAGACCCGGGAGATGTTCCGCACCTGGCTGGTCAGGTTGTTGGCCATCAGGTTGACGTTCTCGCTGAGGTCCTTCCAGATGCCGGTCGCCCCGCGCACCCGGGCCTGACCGCCGAGGATCCCCTCGGTGCCCACCTCGCGGGCCACCCGGGACACCTCGTCGGCGAAGTTCAGCAGCTGGTCGACCATCGTGTTGACGGTCGTGACCAGTTCGAGGATCTCGCCCTTGGCGTCGACGGTGATCTTCTTCGAGAGATCGCCCTTGGCGACCGCGGTGGTGACCTCGGCGATGTTGCGGACCTGGAGGGTCAGGTTGTTCGCCATGCCGTTGACGGACTGCGTGAGGTCCTTCCACGTACCGGACACGCCCTGCACCTCGGCCTGACCGCCGAGGATGCCCTCCGTACCCACCTCACGGGCGACCCGCGTCACCTGCTCCGCGAAGTTGGACAGCTGGTCCACCATCGTGTTGAGGGTGTTCTTCAGCTCCAGGATCTCGCCCCGGGCGTCCACGTCGATCTTCTGCGACAGGTCACCGCGCGCGACCGCCGTGGCGACCTGCGCGATGTTACGGACCTGAGCGGTGAGGTTCCCCGCCATGCCGTTCACCGAATCGGTCAGATCGCGCCACACTCCGGCCACACCGGGCACCTGCGCCTGGCCGCCGAGCCGGCCGTCCGTACCCACCTCACGGGCCACCCTCGTGACCTGGTCGGCGAAGGCGGAGAGCTGGTCGACCATCGTGTTGATGGTGTTCTTGAGCTCCAGGATCTCACCGCGGGCGTCCACATCGATCTTCTGCGACAGGTCGCCCCGCGCCACCGCCGTCGTCACCTGCGCGATCTGCCTCACCTGGGAGGTGAGGTTCCCGGCCATGAAGTTGACGGAGTCCGTGAGCTCCTTCCACGTACCCGAGACGCCGTCCACGCGCGCCTGACCGCCGAGGCGGCCCTCGGTGCCCACGTCCCGGGCCATCCGCGTCACCTGGTCGGCGAAGCTGGAGAGCTGCGCCACCATCGTGTTGACGGTGTTCTTCAGCTCCAGCATCTCGCCGGCCACGTCCACGGTGACCTTCTGCGACAGATCACCGTTGGCGACCGCCGTGGTGACCTGCGCGATGTCCCGTACCTGACCGGTCAGGTTGCGGAACGCGGTGTTCACCGAGTCGGTGAGGTCCTTCCACGTGCCCGCCGCGCCCGGCACCTCGGCCTGACCGCCGAGGCGGCCCTCGACGCCGACCTCCCGGGCCACCCGGGTCACCTCGGAACCGAACGACTGGAGCTGGTCCACCATCGTGTTGACAGTGTTCTTCAGCTCCAGCATCTCGCCGGCCACATCGACCGTGACCTTCTGCGACATGTCACCGCTGGCCACCGCGGTCGTCACCTGCGCGATGTTGCGCACCTGCGTGGTGAGGTTCCGGAAGACCGTGTTCACCGAGTCGGTGAGGTCCTTCCACGTCCCCGCGGCCCCCGGCACCTGCGCCTGACCGCCGAGAAGCCCCTCGCCACCGACCTCGCTCGCCACCCGGGTCACTTCGTCCGCGAAGGTCCGCAGCGTCTCGGTCATCTGGTTGATCGTCTCGGCGAGCTGCGCGACCTCGCCGCGCGCGCTCACCGTGACCTTCTGCGTCAGGTCACCGCTCGCGACCGCCGTCGTCACCTCCGCGATCCCGCGCACCTGGGAGGTGAGGTTGCCCGCCATCGTGTTGACGGAGTCAGTGAGGTCCTTCCACACCCCGGCCACACCCGGCACGGTCGCCTGACCGCCCAGCTCGCCCTCCGTACCCACCTCACGGGCGACGCGCGTCACCTCGGAGGAGAACGAGGACAGCTGGTCGACCATCGTGTTGACGGTGTTCTTCAGCTGGAGCATCTCACCGGCCACATGGACGGTGACCTTCCGCGACAGATCACCCTTGGCGACCGCCGTCGTCACCAGCGCGATGTCCCGCACCTGGGCCGTCAGCCGGTACGCCATGGTGTTCACGGAGTCCGTGAGGTCCTTCCAGGACCCGGACATCCCCCGCACCTGCGCCTGGCCGCCGAGCTTGCCCTCGGTGCCCACCTCGACGGCGACCCGGGTCACCTGCTCGGTGAAGACCGACAGCTGGTCGACCAGGTTGTTGACCGTACGGGCGACCTTCAGGAACTCGCCGCGCAGCGGCCGTACCGTCTCGTCCTGCGTGTGCGAGCGCAGCTCCATCCGCTGCTCCAGATCACCGTCGGCGACCGCCGACAGGACCCGGCCCACCTCGGAGACCGGTCGCGCGAGATCGTCGACGAGCTCGTTGGAGGCGTCGATCGCGGCCGCCCAGGAACCCTCGCAGGCGCCCGTCTCCAGCCGCTCCGTGAGCTTGCCCTCACGCCCGACCACCCGCCGTACGCGCGCCAGCTCACCGGTGAGGTGAAGATTCCGGTCGGCGACCTCGTTGAAGACCGCCGCGATCTCCGTCATCACACCGTCGCCCGAGACGGTGAGCCGCCTGCGGAAATTGCCGTCGCGCATCGCCACGAGGCCCGCGAGCACTCTGTTCAGAGCTGCCGCGTCCACTTCGACGGTGCCATTGCGCTGCTTTTTCACGGACTGTCCGCCTTTTGTACGCGCCTTCGAACCCTGCGCCGCCACGCCAGACTCCACCGTGTCCCTCCCGCAGGGGTTGACCGTTTCACTCGGGCCTATCCGGAAGTTTGCCCAGTTCCACTTTGGCTCACCGCCACAGCACACCGTCAACGGGCGACCGGGCGGACGTCAAATCGTTGCAACGTACCAGGCCGGAACAGGTCGGCGGGCAACCTGCACCGGTTGCCCCCCATCCCTTGCACCGGGAGTCCATACTTGTGCGCCCGCGCACCACCACCGGGGCGACTTGTCCCGAACTAGGCCCTCGCGTACCCGGCGCCCTTGAGATACGTCTAGCCTGGCAAGCGAATCGAAGCGGCGATAAACGGGCACAGGACTCGGGGAAGCGACGAGACACCAATATGGGGAGTGCTGTGATCACCGCGCGCGCGGCCGCCACCTTCGAACCGGTCGGACGCTCGGTCGCGACCGCCCGCGCCTTCGTCCGGGACACGCTCCAGGGGTGGGGCTACAACGATGTCGTCGACGATGCCGTCGTCCTCACCAGTGAGCTCGTGACCAACGCCGTCATCCACGCGGGCACGGCGGCCGACGTCCTGTGCCTGCGCACCGAGGAAGGCGTCCGCGTCGAGGTCTCCGACCACTACCCGGAACGCGAGGTCCCGCTCCAGAGCAGCGCCCTCGACTTCGGCAGCCCGGACCGCGAGAACGGCCGCGGTCTGCTGCTCTGCGCCGCCCTGGCCTCCCGCTGGGGCGTCGAGTACAGCCCCACCCGCAAGCACGTCTGGTTCCAGCTGGACCTGCCCGACCGGCCCGTGGGCATCCGCTCCGCCGGTCCGGTCCTGCCCACCTCGCTCCTCCCGGTCACCGACCAGCGGATCCGGGTCGCCGTCGTCCAGATCGACAGCGTCGGCGCGATCAGCGCGTGGAACGACGACGCCGCGTACGTCTTCGGGCACACCGCGGAGCAGGTCACCGGAAAGCAGTTCACCGACTTCGTGGCCTGGCCGCACACCCCCGGCACCAACACGGGCATCGCCGAAGCCCTCCAGCTCTCCCGCTGGGAGGGCAGCTACGGCATCCGCGGCGCGGACGGCCGGACCATCGCCGTCTACGCCTCGCATCTGCGGGTCCGCGACAACGACGGCGACCCGTCCACGGTCTGCCTCCTCGTCCGCGACGACGAACGCGCCGTCCTCCAGACCCCGGTCCGCGCCCCGGTCTCCGACGCCTCCTCCGACAGCCGCACCGCGGACCCGTTCGAGGTCTTCATCGGCTCCCCCGCCCCCGACGACCTCGACGGCCTCCTCCAGCGGACGGTCGAGCGCGCCCGCGACATGCTCGACGCCGACGCCGCGTTCCTCCTCCTGGCCACCGACGACGAGACGGAGCTGGAGGTCCGCGCGACGACGGGCCTCCCCTCGGCCCGCCAGCGCTTCGCCCGGGTCCCCGTCGAAGCCGGAACGGGACGCTACGGCTCCGCCCGCATGCCGGCCGTGCACGAGGACCTGACCGCCGTCCCCGGCGCCGTCCCGCTCCTCACCGACACCGGAATGCGCTCGGTCGTCACGGTCCCGCTGAAGGTCGAGGGCCGGCTCACCGGTTCCCTCGGCGTCGCGGCGGAGGGCGCGGGCCGCTACTCGAACGAGGAGGCCCTGCGCCTCCAGTTCGCCGCCGACCGCATCGCGCTGGCCGTGGAGTCCGCCCGCCTCGGCGAGCTGGAACGGCTGCGCCGCGGCTCCCTGTCCTTCCTCGTCGAGGCTTCCGACCTGCTGGCCGGCACGCTCGACCGGGACCAGACCCTGGCGCTCATGGCCCAGATGACGGTCCCGACCCTGGCCACCTGGTGCGCCGTCTACACGATCGCGGACCAGTCCTCCGATCCGTACCTCTCGTACGTGCTCCACGAGGACGAGGACCTCATCGACGGCCTCAAGGCCCTGCTCTCGAAGATCGCCCCGCCGGATCCGGTCCCGACGCCGGGCGCCCGCGTCTGGGCCGCCCCTTCGGAGGCGGGCCACCGCGCGGCTCTGTCCACGTCGACCCGCAGCCTGGCCCACGACGCCCCGCTGAGCATGAGCACGGCCACCCGCACGACGCTCGCCACGGCCCAGGCCGTCGGCGGCGAGACGGTGGTCCTGCCGCTGGTCGCCCGCAACCGCGTGATCGGCATGCTGACGCTCGGGAAGCCGTCGGACGACCACTTCCGCCAGGAGATCCTGGAACTGGCCGAGGACCTGTCCCGCCGGGCCGCCCTGGCCCTGGACAACGCCCGCCTGTACTCGGAGCGCATGGCGATCAGCCAGTCCCTCCAGCGCAGCCTGCTGCCCCCGGGCCTCCCCGACGTGCCGAACGTCGAGATCGAGGTCATCTACCGCGCGGCCGGCGAGGGCAACGAGGTCGGCGGCGACTTCTACGACGTCTTCCCGATCCGCGACGGCGCGTACGGCTTCGCCATTGGCGACGTCTGCGGTACGGGCCCGGAGGCGGCCGCCGTCACGGGCCTGGCCCGCCACGCGCTGCGCCTGCTGGCCCGCGAGGGCTTCGGCGGCCCGGCGGTCCTGGAGCGCCTCAACGCGGCGATCCTCGACGAGGGCGCCCGCAGCCGCTTCCTGACCCTGCTGTACGGCGAGCTGTGGCCCCAGGAGGACGGCAGCGCCCTCCTGAAGGTCGTCTGCGCCGGCCACCCGCTGCCGCTGCGCCTGCGCCAGGACGGCTCCGTGGAGTCCGCCGCGGAACCGCAGCCCCTGCTCGGCGTGCTCGAAGACCTCGACCTGTACGAGCAGGAGGTCGTCCTCAACCCCGGCGACGTCCTGCTGTGCGTCACGGACGGCGTCACCGAACGCCGCGAGGGAACCCGCATGCTGGGCGACGACGGCCTCGCGGACGTCCTGTCGACGTGTACGGGCCTGACGGCCGGAGCGGTCGCCTCACGCATCCTGCGGGCCGTGGAACGCTTCGCCGCCGAGCCGGCCTCGGACGACATGGCGATCCTGGCCATGCGCGTCCCGGAGCCTCCGCTGGTCTGACTCCCGCCGTCCGACTCGGGTCGGCCCCTCTTCAACGCGAAAGGCCCCCGCCGTGTGGCGGGGGCCTTTCGTTGTTCCGAGCCCCAATGCGGAATCGAACCGCAGACCTTCTCCTTACCATGGAGACGCTCTACCGACTGAGCTATTGGGGCCTCGTTGCACTGTGGCAACGAGGTAAACCATACACGGGATCAGGGGATACGCATAATCGCGATCACGGGGGGTATGGCAGGCTGGCCGGCCGCCGTTCCGGGGTTTCGGGGCTCCGCGTCCGGAACGCAGAAAAGCCCCGCACCAAAAGGTGCGGGGCTTCCCCACAAAGATTGTTCGGCGGCGTCCTACTCTCCCACAGGGTCCCCCCTGCAGTACCATCGGCGCTGAAAGGCTTAGCTTCCGGGTTCGGAATGTAACCGGGCGTTTCCCTAACGCAATGACCACCGAAACACTATGAAACTGTGAACACCGGACAAAAACACGGCTGTTCGTTATTTCAGAACTAACACAGTGGACGCGAGCAACTGAGGACAAGCCCTCGGCCTATTAGTACCAGTCAGCTCCACCC
>NZ_LZRD01000009.1 GCF_001687325.1 Streptomyces sp. PTY087I2
CGGTCGCGTACGCCGCCGAACCGCCGCTCTGGCTCGGCGGGGCCGGGCTGCTGGTCGGTCTCGGGCTCACCGCCGAGGCGGTCCGCAGGCTCTGGCGGGACGCGGCGGACTCCTGGGCCGCCGGGCGCGGCACGACGGCGCTGCGTACCGCGCTGGACGGGCTCGACGCCCTGCTGGCGGAGCTGGTCCGCGAGCATTGGGCGGCCGAGGAGCGGCTGTACTGCGCCGACGCCGCCCGCTCGGTGGCCGGGATGCTGCGGGCGACCGCGGCGGCCGCCGACGCCCAGGCCGCGCCGGAGCCCATCGCCCCGGCGGGGGCGGGCGGTTCCGATCCGTACGGGGACGACGACTGGCTCTCCGCGCCCTCCGCGCTGGAGACCCTGGAGTCCGGCACCGCCGACGGGGGCGCGGACGACGGCGACTGGGCCGCCGCCTACGCCTGGGACAACAGCCCGCTCCAGAACGGCGAACGGGCCGACGGCCGCCCGGATGACCGGCCCGCCGACCGGGGCGGGGACGGGTCCGGCTACGGCGATCGATACGGGAACGGAGACGCGTACGGCGAGGACCCCGGCCCGTACGGCGCACCCGCCCCGGCCGCGTACCCCGCCGGTCCCGACGACGCCCCGTGGGCCGACGGCGGGAGCGACCGCGCACCGCGCTGGCTCGAACGGGAGATCGGCGAGGGCGGCCCGGACCTGGTCGCCACCCTCGCCGGGGACCTCCGCAACACCGCGATGGCCGCGATGGCCCCCTACTGGGGCGCCGTCGAACGCGGTCAGGCCGGGGCGCTCGCCGTCGCGCGGACCGAGGAGCGGGTCCGCGAACTGCTGTCGGCCGCCCGCCACCACCTGTGGCGCTACGGAGTGCTGGCCCCGCCGCCGTACCCGGCCGAGCACCGGGCCCGCACCACGGCCGCCGGGCTGCTGGGCACCGATTCGCTGCGGGTCGCCGAGCTGGTGGGGCGCGAGGCCGACCGGGGAGCCGTCGTGCAGTTGTCCTCGCCGGAACAGGGGGCGCTCCTCAGCCGTGATCCGGAGGCCGCCCTGTGGATCCGGTTCGCCCCGGCGACCCTCCAGGGCGAGGTCGAGGCCGCCTGGCGCAAGAGCGGTTCGCCGCCGGTCGAGGACGCCCTGTGGACCTCCTCCGGCCGGTACGCCGGGCTGATCCGGCTCACCCCGCTGCGGATGGGCGTGGTCGACACGGTCCTGCCCCGGCAGAGCACCGGCACCCCCCGGACCGGTACTTCCCGGACCGGCGGCGGCGACACCGACCGCGCCGAGACCACCGTCCACGCCGAGTTCAGGGAGGACGACCGGTGGTGAGCACCACGCCGCTGAGTCGGCCCACGTCACCGGGGGCACCGCGTCCCCATCTCGTCTTCACCGACCCCACCGGGCGGCGGCGCACGGCCCCGGCCCGCTTCGGCCGCCCTTCGCGCCGCGATCCGGCGCTGCCGCAGCAGATCCGCAACGGGCTGCTCGACGACCAGGGGCAGCAGTGCGTCCAGGTGTTCCTGTCGGCGGCCGACGCCGCCCACCCGGCGGCCCGGGCCCTGCTGGACACCGAGGCGGGCACCGCGCTCCACCTCGACCGGACCCTGGAGAACACCCCGTACGCGTATCTGTTCCCGACCGTCATCGGCTACGAACTGGACACCGCCGAGCCGTTCCTGCTGTACGCCGCCCCGCGCGGCACCGCCGCCGGGCGGACCCATGTGATGTCCGCGACCGACCAGCGGGTGTTCGCCCGGGATCTGACGCTGGCCCTGTGCCTGCTGGACGGCCAGGGTCTCGTACCGCGCGGGATCTCCCCCGCGACGGTGCTCTGGGACGGAACGTCAGTGCAGCTCTGGGGACTTGAGGGCGTCGCCCGCGCCGGACGGCCCCGGACGCCGTGGGGCCGCGCCCCGTTCGCCTCGCCCGAGCAGCACCGGGGCGAGGGCATCGTCGACTCCCGGGACGCCGTGTGGAGCGCCGCCCAGGTGCTCTACCAGCTGGTGACCGGCCACCCCGGCCCCGCCGACCGGGCCCCGGCCGACCTCGACCGGCACCGGGTGCTCGCCGGGACGCTGCCCCGCGCGTTCGCCCCCACGGCGGCCGGACGGCCCACCCCCGGGACGCTGCTGGAGCTGCTGGCCCCGGAGGAGGCGCGACGGCTGAGGCCCGCGGCCCCCGGTGACGGAACCCGTCCGCACCAGGAGGCGTTCGCCCGGGCGGTGGACGCCAAACGGCGAGCGCCCGCCCCCGCCGAGGACGCGGCGGACGGGTCGTCCGACGGCCGGGCGCCCGGCGAGGTGCTCTGCCCGTACTGCCTGGAGAGCATCCAACTCGACCTGGAAAAGCTGTATGTGACGGACGACCAGATGCAGTACCGCTCCCTGGACCTGTCCCGGATCGGCAACCCGGTGCGGCGCGAGGACGTCATGCGGGGCGCGGTCCAGCAGTGCACGGCCGATCCGGACTTCCCCGAGCACCACATCCCGGTGCCCTACCTCACCCACGGCCGCCCGCTGACGGTCGCCATGATCGGCCAGTCCAGCACCGGCAAGAGCCATCTGCTGACCCAGATGATCGCCGAGATCACCGACGGTGGCCTGGAGCGGTACGGGGTGGGCTGGCAGTCCGTCAACCCGGAACAGCACAGCCGCTTCGTCCGCGAGCGCGTGCAGCCGCTGCGCAGCGGCAAGGTGCTCGACCACACCAGCGGGGTCGGCCTGGACGGCTTCGCCCGGTTCGTCGAATCGCTGCTGCTCACCGACGCGCGCGGACGGGTCCGCCCGGTCGCCTTCTTCGATCTCGGCGGCGAGGATCTCGTGCGCACCGACGGGGCGTTGCGCTTCCTGCTCGGCATCGACGCCCTGGTCTTCGTCGTCGACCCGGCGCTCGCGCTGCCGCTGCCCCAGCTCGACGAGGTGCGCAAGCGGTGGGGCACCGAGGTGGACCGGGACGGCGACGCGGCGTTCAGCACGGTGCTCGACCGGCTGCCGCGCACGGGCCCCTATCTGGAGACCCCGGCGGCGATGGTGCTCGGCAAGTCCGATCTGCTCCGGTTCCAGCCGCCGGTGGACCGCTGGCTGGGCGAGGGGCCGCCCGCCGCGATCGGCCCGGACCAGTTCCTGGAGGAGAGCGGGGACGTCTACGCGCTGCTGCGGCAGCACGCCGGAGCTGCCTGGCTGCGCCCCTTCGAAGCGTTCCGCCGCTGCACCCTGCACATCGCCTCGGCCACCGGTGGCCAGGAGAGCCAGGGCCGCTACCCGGCGGGCACCGGCCCGCGCCGGGTGCTGGAACCCCTGGTGTCGCTGCTGGCGATGCACGGGATCATCGAGGCGCCCGGGAGCGCCGCATCATTCGGCGTGGGAAGGGAAACGCAGTGAACGACGACGCCCTCGACCGGCGCCCGGAGAGCGACCGGCCCGGCCGACCCGACGGCTTCGACCGGCCCGGCCCTTCCGACCGGCTCGATCAGGTGGTCTTCCGCTGGGACGGAAACCAGGGCCGCTCCAGTACGGGCATGGCGGCGGTGGCACACTCCTGCTCCGCCGAGCGCGCGGAATCCCTCCGCTATGAACTGGGCCCGCTCCTCTGGGTTCCGGGCCACGGCCCGGAACCCCGCCCGAGCAGCGTCCGCGTCCCGTCCCGGACCGGCGGAACCGTGCTCCTCCAGCGGTGGCCCACCCTGGACCGGGGCGGCCGGCCCAGCACGGCCTGCCACGCGGTGTTCGGCGACCCGGACACCCTGACACCGCTGCACTGCCTGGGCCTCGGCGGCAGCGCCTGGAGCGACCGCGCCGTCGCCAAGACGGTCTCGGGGACCCTGCCGCCGCTGGACGGGGCGGTACTACGGGCGACGGCGACCGAGCGGCTGCGCACGATGACCCACGAACTCCCGGCGGTGAAGAAGCCGTTGATGGTGGTCACCGCCGAGTGGCTGCGCGACCCCTCGCGGCGGCTCTCGCTCCTCGCCGAGGAGCACGAACTGCCCGGCTGGCCACGCCTCAACACCGCGCCCCTGCTCTATCTCGGGCTGCTCTCGGTCTTCGGCGACTGGTTCGGTACGGAGTGGAGCTACGCGACGTACGACACGGTGGACACCCACCCGTTGCGCCTCACCTGTGTGCCGCGGTGGACGTCCCAGGCGGCGGGGGCCCGGTCGCTGGCCCGTATCCGGCTGCGGCTGCCCGCCGAGGGGGACGTCGAGATGGCCGCGGCGAAGGAGATGGTCGAGTACGTGCTCGACCGGCCCGACGCGCCTCCGGGCGTGCCCCACCTGACCGGCGAACTCCTCTCCGGGGCCCGTATGTCCGGGCAGGAGCGGCGCGATGCCCTGCGCCGGATGCTGAACACCCGGCATGCGCCGTCTCCGGCGTATCAGGACGGACACGAACGGGAGAACCGGGCGGAACACCGGAACGACGACCACCACCAGAAGCAGCAGCACCAACAGGAGCACCGCCAACAGGAGCACCGCCAACAGGACCGCCAGCAGCAGGAACTCCGGCTGCTGCACGACGACCTACTGGCCCACCAGACCGCCGACACCGCCCGGTCCGCACAGCTGGCCGCCCGGCTCCAGAACCTCCGGGACTCCCAGCTGCTCCCCCTCCTGCGCTCCGACCGGCTGCCGTGGGCCTCCCGCGATCTCGTCCTCGCCGAGCTGGGCCACCCCGACCGGCTGCGGTCCCGGGACCCGGAGACCGCGCACGCGCTGTGCACCGAAATGCTGCGGCACAACCTGTACTTCAGGCCCGCCCGGCCCGAACCGGGCAGTCCGTCCACCGCCGAGGTGCGGGAGCGTGCAGCGGATCTCTTCTCCTGGGCCGTCGCCCCGCTCGTACGGGACCCTCACCAGGCCCCCGATCTCCGGCCGCTGTTCAACATCTTCCTCAAGGACGGTCGCGGCACCGGCATGGAGTGGCTGCGCCGCGTCCTGGTCGCGCCCCCGGGCGGCCGGGCGCCGGACCTGCCCCCGGAGCTGTGGCAGCAGATCGTGACGGACCTCCTCGCCCACCCGACCCAGACCGCCGCCCCACCCACGGCCCCGGCCCCGGCCTCCGCGCCCGCACCCGCACGGCCCGCCACCGTCCCCGCCCAGGCGAAGCCCCCGGTCCCGCTCCCGCCCTCGTACGCGGCGGCGTCGGCCACCACCACACCGCCCCCACCACAGGCGCCTCGGACGACGACCGTGTCCCCGCCCCGGCCGGCACCGTCCGGCCCGTCCGCCCCGACGGCCCCGGCGTCGCCGCAGACGGCACAAGGCGGGCACGCCCGGTCCTCGTCCGGCTTCTCCGACCTCCTCTACAAGACCTGGTTCGTGCCCACGTTCGCCGGGGTGGTCGGCGTCGGGATCCTCGGCATCCTGCTGATGATCGCCCTCAACTGACCACCGCGGTACGTCACTCCAGCGCGTCGACCTCGGTCCGCACGGCCCCCGGCCGCCGCCTCAGTCCTCGCCCTCCAGGTTGCCTTCCGTCTCCAGGTACACCTGGCGCAGCGCTTCCAGGACCGCCGGGTCCGGCTTGGCCCACATGCCGCGGGACTCGGCCTCCAGGAGGCGTTCCGCGATGCCGTGGAGAGCCCAGGGGTTGGCCTCCTGGAGGAACTGCTTGTTCTCCGGGTCCAGGACGTACGTCTGGGTGAGCTTGTCGTACATCCAGTCGGCCACCACGCCGGTCGTGGCGTCGTAGCCGAAGAGGTAGTCCACCGTGGCGGCCAGCTCGAACGCTCCCTTGTAGCCGTGGCGGCGCATCGCCTCGATCCACTTGGGGTTGACGACCCGGGCGCGGAAGACACGGGACGTCTCCTCGACGAGCGTGCGCGTGCGGACCGTTTCGGGGCGGGTGGAGTCGCCGATGTACGCCTCCGGGGCCGTGCCCTTCAGCGCGCGTACCGTGGCCACCATGCCGCCGTGGTACTGGAAGTAGTCGTCGGAGTCCGCGATGTCGTGCTCGCGGGTGTCGGTGTTCTTCGCGGCGACCTCGATGCGCTTGTAGGCGCTCTCCATCTCCTCGCGGGCCGGGCGGCCGTCGAGTTCGCGGCCGTAGGCGTAGCCGCCCCAGACCGTGTAGACCTCGGCGAGGTCGGCGTCGGTGCGCCAGTCGCGGGAGTCGATGAGCTGGAGGAGGCCGGCGCCGTACGTGCCGGGGCGCGAGCCGAAGATGCGGGTGGTGGCGCGGCGTTCGTCGCCGTGTTCGGCCAGGTCGGCCTGGGTGTGCGCCCGTACGTAGTTCTGCTCGGCCGGTTCGTCGAGCGAGGCGGCCAGGCGTACGGCGTCGTCGAGGAGGCCGACCGTGTGCGGGAAGGCATCGCGGAAGAAGCCCGAGATGCGGAGCGTGACGTCGATGCGAGGGCGGCCCAACTCGGCGTACGGGATGGGCTCCAGGCCCGTCACACGACGTGAGGCGTCGTCCCAGACGGGGCGGATGCCGAGCAGCGCGAACGCCTCCGCGATGTCGTCGCCCGCCGTGCGCATCGCGCTGGTGCCCCAGAGGGAGAGGCCGACCGAGGTGGGCCAGTCGCCGTTGTCGGTGCGGTAGCGGGTCAGGAGGGAGTCGGCCAGGGCCTGGCCCGTCTCCCACGCCAGCTTCGAGGGGACCGCCTTCGGGTCCACCGAGTAGAAGTTGCGGCCCGTCGGGAGCACGTTGACCAGGCCGCGGAGCGGGGAGCCGGAGGGGCCCGCCGGGACGAAGCCACCGTTCAACGCGTGGACGGCGTGGGTGAGTTCGTCCGTTGTCGCCGCCATGCGCGGGACCACCTCGGTGGCCGCGAAGGTCAGGATGTCCGCCACGGCGTCGGGGAGGCCTGCGGCGACCCCGGCCACTGCCTCCGGGTTCCAGTCCGCGTCGTCCATCGCCTGGACCAGGGCGCGCGCCTGCTCCTCGATCGCGTCCGCGTCCGTGCGGGTGGCCGCCGACTCGTCCAGGCCCAGCGCCTCGCGGAGGCCCGGGAGGGATGCCGTACCGCCCCAGATCTGGCGGGCGCGGAGAACGGCCAGGACCAGGTTGACCCGGTCGTTCCCGGCGGGCGGGTTGCCGAGGACGTGCAGGCCGTCGCGGATCTGGACGTCCTTGATCTCGCAGAGCCAGCCGTCCAGATGCATGATGAAGTCGTCGAAGCCCTCGTCCTCCGGGCGGTCCTCCACCCCGAGGTCGTGGTCGAGCTTCGCGGCCTGGATCAGCGTCCAGATCTGGGCGCGGATCGCGGGCAGCTTCGCCGGGTCCATCGCGGCGATCTGCGCGTGCTCGTCGAGGAGTTGCTCCAGGCGCGCGATGTCGCCGTAGCTGTCGGCGCGGGCCATCGGGGGGACCAGGTGGTCGATGAGGGTGGCGTGGACGCGGCGCTTGGCCTGCGTGCCCTCGCCCGGGTCGTTCACCAGGAACGGGTAGACGAGAGGAAGGTCGCCGAGGGCCGCGTCGGGGCCGCAGGCGGCGGAGAGGCCCGCGTTCTTGCCGGGCAGCCACTCCAGGTTGCCGTGCTTGCCCAGGTGGATCATCGCGTCCGCGCCGAACCCGTTGTCCTCGGCGGAGGCGGCGATCCAGCGGTAGGCGGCCAAGTAGTGGTGGGACGGCGGGAGATCGGGGTCGTGGTAGATCGCGATCGGGTTCTCGCCGAAGCCGCGCGGCGGCTGGATCAGGATGAGGAGGTTCCCGCGCCGCAGGGCCGCGAGGACGATGTCGCCCTCCGGGTTGGCGGAGCGGTCGACGAACATCTCGCCGGGGGCCGGGCCCCAGTGCTCCTCCACCGACTCCCGGAGTTCCTGGGGGAGTTGGGCGAACCAGCGGCGGTAGTCGGCGGCCGGGATGCGGACCGGGTTCTTCGCCAGCTGCTCCTCGGTCAGCCACTCCTGGTCGTGGCCGCCCGCCTCGATGAGGGCGTAGATCAGCTCGTCGCCGTCGCCGGAGACCAGGCCCGGGATCTCCTCCTCGGGCCCGAAGTCGTAGCCCTCGGCGCGCAGTCGGCGCAGCAGGGCCACGGCGCTGGCGGGGGTGTCGAGGCCGACCGCGTTGCCGATGCGGGAGTGCTTGGTCGGGTAGGCGGAGAGGACCAGCGCGATCTTCTTCTCCGCGTTGGGGATCGAGCGGAGCTTCGCGTGGCGTACGGCGATGCCCGCGACCCGGGCCGCGCGCTCGGCGTCGGGGACGTACGCCGGGAGCCCGTCCTCGTCGATCTCCTTGAAGGAGAAGGGGACCGTGATCAGGCGGCCGTCGAACTCCGGCACCGCGATCTGGGTGGCCGCGTCCAGCGGGGAGACGCCCTCGTCGTTCTCCTCCCAGGCGCTGCGCGGGCTGGTGAGGCAGAGCGCCTGGAGGATCGGCACGTCGAGCTGGGTCAGCGCGCCCGCGTCCCACGACTCGTCGTCGCCCCCGGCCGAGGCCTCGGCGGGCTTGGTGCCGCCCGCCGCGAGGACGGTGGTCACGATGGCGTCGGCGGCGCGAAGCTGGTCGATGAGGTCGGCCTCCGGGGTACGGAGAGACGCGACGTACAGCGGGAGCGGGCGGCCTCCGGCGTCCTCGACCGCCGTGCACAGCGCCTCCACGAACGCGGTGTTCCCGCTCATGTGGTGGGCGCGGTAGTAGAGGACGGCGACGGTCGGCGCGCCCTCGGGCACCTCGCGGGCCTCCCGCTCCAGCGGGCCCCACGCGGGGGCCGGGGCGGGCGGCTCGAAGCCGTGGCCGGTCAGCAGCACGGTGTCGGAGAGGAACCGGGCCAGCTGCTCCAGGTTGGCGGGACCGCCGTGCGCGAGGTAGGCGTGCGCCTCGGCCGCGATGCCGATCGGCACGGTGGACGCGGCCATCAGCTGCGCGTCCGGGGCCTGCTCACCGGTCAGCACGACGACCGGGCGGCCGGTGGCCAGCACCGCGTCGAGCCCCTCCTGCCATGCCCGTACGCCGCCGAGAAGCCGTACGACGACGAGGTCGACGCCGTCCAGCAGCTCCGGCAGTCCGTCCAGGTCGACGCGGGAGGGGTTGGCGTACCGGTAGCTGACGGGTCCCTCGGAGGCGCGGGCGCTCAGGAGGTCGGTGTCGGACGTCGACAGGAGCAGGATCATGCTGCGTCAGGCCTTCCTCGGGGTGTCCACGCCCCGGGCGGGTGTCGGAGGGTCTCCCCGGGCGGACCGGCGGCTACCGGGTGCTCGGAGAAGGGAGTTCCTGACTCGTCCGGCAGCCGGTGGCGGCGGCGACCGGACTCACAGTGGCGGGACCGCGCCGGAATCGCACCGGGCTTCCTCCCCTGTCGCCGTCTGGCGATGGCGGCCTGAACGGACCACCGCCTGCATCCTAAGCGGCGGGGGTGGGGGCGGGGCAGGGGGCGTGGGTGCGGTGGTGATCACTGTTTGGGGGGTGGCGGCGCGGGGTGTGGTGGCCTCCGCCCGGTGCGCTGTGGTGGCCTCCGCCCGGTGCGCTGTGGTTCCTGTCGCGAGGCGGGCCGTTCCCCCCGTGACCCGCTGTCCCGCAGGTCACAGCCGCGGGCCCACCGCCGGGACCGGCCCGGTCGGTATGCTCGCCGCCATGCCCGATTCCGCCCCCTCGCCCCTTTCCGCGGGCGGCCCAGCCCTCCGCGGCGGCGGCGACGCCTGCCCGGGGACGCTGCGGCTGCACCGGGCCGACGACGGTGCGCTGGCCCGGGTCCGGGTGCCCGGCGGGGTGCTGAGCGCGGACCGGGCGGACGCGCTGCTCACGGCGGCCGGGCGGTTCGGGGACGGTGAGCTGCATCTCACCTCGCGGGGCAACGTCCAGCTGCGCGGCCTCGACGCGGCGTGCGCGGGCGCTCTCGCCGAGCTGCTCACCGCCGCCGGGCTGCTGCCGTCCGCCGCGCACGAGCGGGCCCGCAACATCGTGGCCTCGCCGCTCGCCGGGCTGGACGGTTCGCCCGCGCTCGGCCATCGGCTGGCCGAACTGGACGGCCTGGTCTGCGGATCGGCCGCCGCCGCCTCGCTCTCCGGCCGCTTCCTGTTCGCCCTGGACGACGGCCGCGGTGACGTGGACGCGCTGGGCGCGGATGTGACCCTGATCGCGGCGGGCGACAGCTGCCTCCTGCGGATCGGGGCCGAGGACGAGGTGTTCCGGGTGCCGGGCGGGGAAGGCCCGCGCGCCGCGCTCCTGGCCGCCGAGGCGTTCCTCCGCGCCGCCCGGGACTCCGGCGCGTGGCGCGTGAAGGACCTGCCCGACGGCGTACGGGCCGGAGTGCGCGCCGACGTACGGGCCGAGCTGGTCCGGACCGTCGGGGCGGCGGCCGGTCCGGCCATGCGCCGGCCCCGGCCGCGTACGGCGACTCCCCCCGCCCCGGGACCGTACGGCTCCACGAACGCGATCGGCGTCGACGTACCCCTGGGGCGGCTCACCCTTGCCCAGTGGCGGCTGCTCACCGAAACGGCCCGGCGGTACGGGAACGAGCTGCGGCTCACCCCGTGGCGCGGGATCGTCGTCCCCGGGCCCTTCGCGCGCGACGAGGCGGCGGAGGCACTCCGCACGCTGGGCGCGGCCGGGCTGATCATCGCCCCCGACTCCCCGTGGACCGGCGTCGGCGCGTGCATCGGCCACCCCGGCTGCGCGAAGTCGCTGTCCGACGTGCGGGCCGAAGCGGGGACCGCCGTCGGGCCGGTCGGGCGGCTCCCTGTGTACTGGTCCGGGTGCGAACGCCGCTGCGGCCACCCCCACGGGGAGTGGATCGACGTGGTCGTCACGCCCGACGGGCACCGGATCTCGCATGTGCGGGGCGAACGCCGGGACCCCCAGGCGACGGTCCGGAACGGCCCGGCGGCACTCGCGGCGGCGGTGGCCGCGGCCCGCGCCTGAGCACGCCCCCCACCACCAACGGCAGAAGAAAGCGACAGCACAGTGCACCAGTACGAGAAGGACGGACCGGCGATCTACCGCCAGTCCTTCGCCACCATCCGCGCGGAGGCGGATCTCGCCGGGCTGCCCGCCGATGTCAGCCAGGTCGCCGTCCGGATGATCCACGCCTGCGGCATGGTCGACCTCGTAACGGACCTCGCCTTCTCGCCGAACGCCGTGGCCGACGCCCGCGCCGCCCTGCGCGCCGGCGCACCGATCCTCTGCGACGTGGCGATGGTGGCCAGCGGGGTCACCCGCAAGCGGCTGCCCGCGGACAACGACGTGGTGTGCACGCTGTCCGACCCGTCCGTGCCCGGGCTGGCCGCGAAGATGGGGACGACGCGGAGCGCGGCGGCGCTGGAGCTGTGGCGGGACCGGATGGAAGGGGCGGTGGTCGCGGTCGGCAACGCCCCGACGGCCCTGTTCCGGCTGCTGGAAATGATAGAGGAGGGCGCCCCACGCCCGGCCGCCGTGATCGGCGTCCCGGTCGGCTTCGTCGGCGCGATGGAGTCCAAGGAGGCCCTGGCCGCGCACCCGTCGGGCCTGGAGCACCTGATCGTCCGCGGCCGGCGCGGCGGCAGCGCGATAGCGGCGGCGGCGCTCAACGCCATCGCGAGCGAGGAAGAGTAGTGAACTCTCCAGTGACTTCCCCGGTGAAGGACGCCGGCACCGGCCGCCTCTACGGCGTCGGGCTCGGCCCCGGCGACCCGAACCTCATGACCCTGCGGGCCGTCCAGGCCATCGGCGAGGCGGACGTGATCGCGTACCACAGCGCCCGGCACGGCCGCTCGATCGCCCGCTCCATCGCCGCCGCGCACCTGCGGCCCGACCACATCGAGGAGGCCCTGGTCTACCCCGTCACGACGGAGACCACGGACCATCCGGGCGGCTACCGGGGCGCGTTGGAGGAGTTCTACGAGAAGGCCGCGGCCCGGCTCGCGGCGCATCTGGACGCGGGGCGGACGGTGGCGGTCCTCGCCGAGGGCGACCCGATGTTCTACGGCTCGTACATGCACATGCACAAGCGGCTGGCCGACCGGTACGCCACCGAGGTCATCCCGGGCGTCACGTCGGTGAGCGCGGCGGCGGCCCGCCTGGGCACGCCCCTCGTGGAGGGCGAGGAGATCCTCACGATCCTGCCCGGCACGCTGCCCGAGGAGGAGCTGACGGCCCGTCTCGCCGCCACCGACACGGCGGTCGTGATGAAGCTGGGGCGTACGTTCCCGGCGGTGCGCGGCGCGTTCGAGGCGTCGGGCCGGCTGGCGGAGGCACGGTACGTGGAGCGGGCCACGATGGCCGGGGAGCGTACGGGCGAACTGGCGGACATCGACCCGGAGTCGGTGCCGTACTTCTCGGTGGCGGTGCTGCCGAGCCGGGTCGACGCGCCGCGCCCCACGCCTTCGGCCTCCGGCGAAGTGGTCGTGGTCGGCACCGGCCCGGCGGGCCCGCTGTGGCTGACGCCGGAGACGCGGGGCGCGCTGGCGGCGGCGGACGCGGTGGTCGGCTACACCACCTACCTGGACCGCGTCCCGGTCCGCCCCGGCCAGGCGCGGCACGGCTCGGACAACAAGGTGGAGTCGGAGCGGGCGGAGTTCGCGCTGGACCTGGCCCGGCGGGGCCACCGCGTCGCGGTCGTCTCGGGCGGCGACCCCGGGGTCTTCGCGATGGCGACGGCGGTGCTGGAGGTGGCCTCGCAGGAGGAGTACGCGGAGATTCCCGTACGGGTCCTGCCCGGGGTCACCGCGGCCAACGCGGCGGCGGCGCGCGCCGGCGCACCGCTCGGCCACGACTACGCCACGATCTCCCTCTCGGACCGGCTCAAGCCGTGGGAGGTCATCGCGGAACGCCTGCGCGCGGCGGCCTCGGCGGACCTGGTGCTGGCGTTGTACAACCCGGGCTCCAAGTCCCGTACGTGGCAGGTCGGCAAGGCCCGTGATCTGCTTCTGGAGCACCGCTCTCCGGACACGCCGGTGGTGCTGGCGAGGGACGTCGGCGGCGCGACGGAGTCCGTCCGTACGGTGCGGCTGGCCGATCTCGACCCGGCGGAGGTGGACATGCGGACGCTGCTGATCGTGGGCTCGTCGCAGACGCGGTGGGTGAAGCGGGGCGAGGACGGCAGGTCCATCGTGTGGACACCGCGTCGCTACCCGGAGGCGTAGAGCTTCCGGGACCGCTAGCTGGAGCCACGGAGGCGACGCCCGGCGGGCCGCTCCCAGGAGGCGCTGGCCCGCCGGCCGGAAGCGCAGAGCTCCCGGGCACCCGCTACCCGGAGGCGTGGAGGCGGCGTACCCAGCGCGCGGCCTCGTCGGGCGTACGGGCCACCGGCACCCCTTCCGGCACCGGTGGCCGCCGCACCACGACGACGGGAATCCCGGCCTCGCGGGCAGCGGTGAGCTTGGGGGCGGTGGCGTCCCCGCCGCTGTCCTTGGTGACGAGGACGTCGATGCGGTGGCGCCGGATGATCTCCCGCTCCCCGTCGAGGCCGAACGGCCCCCGGTCGAGGAGGATTTCCATCCGGGCCGGGCAGGGCGGCTCCGGCGCGTCGACGGACCGTACGAGGAACCACAGCGCGTCCAGGTCCGCCCCCGCGAAGGCGGCGAGTCCCATCCGCCCGGTGGTGAGGAAGACCCGCTCGCCGAGCGCGGGCAGCAGCCCGGCGGCCTCGGCGAGCGATCCGGCGGAGTGCCAGCGGTCACCGTCCTGGGCCACCCAGCCGGGCCGGCGGAGGGCGAGGAGGGGAACATGGGCCAGGGCGGCGGCCTCGGCGGCGTTCCGGCTCATGGCGGCGGCGAAGGGGTGGGTGGCGTCGACGAGGGCGTCCACGTCGTGCTCACGTACCCAGGCGGCGAGCCCCTCGGGTCCTCCGAACCCACCGACGCGGACCTCGCCCGGCGGCAGCCGGGGGGCGGCGACGCGACCGGCGAGCGAGGTGGTGACCCGGACTCCCCGGTCACCGGCAAGGCTCTCGGCCAGCCGGCGCGCCTCGGTCGTACCCCCCAGAACAAGAACATGCACGGCAGACGCGGGCATCGCAGGCATCGGAACGGACTCTTCTCATGAACGCTGAGGCGCAGGGCGGTCGCAGTGCACAACTCAAGCACACCGGTCTGCGCCCCGGCTGGACGACCGGCGCCTGCGCGACGGCGGCGACGACGGCCGCGTACACGGCGCTGCTGACCGGCGACTTCCCGGACCCGGTGTCCATCACGCTGCCGAAGGGCCAGACACCGGCGTTCGCGCTGGCGGTGGAGGAGCTGACGGCACAGGGGGCGTGCGCCGGGGTGGTGAAGGACGCGGGCGACGACCCGGACGTGACGCACGGGGCGCTCGTGCGGTCGACCGTACGGAAGCTGCCGCCCGGCTCCGGCGTGGTGTTCCGGGCCGGCCCGGGCGTGGGTACGGTGACGCTCCCCGGTCTGCCGCTGGACGTCGGGGAGCCCGCGGTGAACCCGGTGCCGCGCCGGCTGATGCGGGAGCACGTGGAGCGGGTGGCGGCGGAGCACGGTGCGGCGGGCGACGTGGAGATCACGGTGTCGGTCGACCACGGCGAGGAGATCGCCCGCTCGACGTGGAACGGCCGCCTGGGCATCCTGGGCGGGCTGTCGATCCTCGGCACGACGGGCGTGGTCGTCCCCTACTCCTGCTCGGCCTGGATCGACTCGATCCGCCGGGGCGTGGACGTGGCGCGGGCGGCGGGCCTGACGCATGTGGCGGGCTGCACGGGTTCGACGTCGGAGAAGACGATGGTCGCGGAGTACGGCCTGCCGGACATAGCCCTCCTGGACATGGGCGACTTCGCGGGCGCGGTCCTCAAATACGTACGCCGCCACCCGGTCGACCGCCTCACGATCTGCGGCGGTTTCGCCAAGCTCTCCAAGCTCGCGGCGGGCCATCTGGACCTCCACTCGGCCCGCTCCCAGGTGAACAAGCCGTTCCTGGCCGACCTGGCCCGGACGGGCGGCGCGACCGAGGCCCTGGCCTCCCGGATCGCCACCGCCAACACGGGCCTGGAGGCCCTGCGCCTGTGCGAGGCGGCGGGCGTCCCCCTGGGCGACCTGGTCGCGGCCCGCGCCCGGGACGAGGCCCTGTCCGTGCTGCGGGGCGCGCCGGTCGCGGTGGACGTGCTGTGCATCGACCGGGCGGGAGCGGTGGTGGGGCGGGGTTAGAGCGTGTCCGCCCTGAGGGCTTGAGTCTCCCGCAGGGGGAGACCCAAGGATGGGGGCATGGAAGGCGACACGCTTCACTCGATCGGCGAGCTCGCTCGGCGGACCGGTCTCACGGTCAAGACCATCCGGTTCTACTCCGATCGCGGCATCGTGACGCCGACGGACCGCAGCCCGGCCGGCTACCGCCTGTACAGCACCGACGCCGTCGCACGCCTGGGCCTCGTACGCACGCTGCGCGAACTGGGCCTGGACCTCCCCACGATCCGCAGGGTCGTGGACCGGGAGCTCTCACTCCCCGAGGTCGCCGCGGCGCACGCCGAGGCGCTGGCCGTGCAGATCCGCGTCCTGCGCCTGCGGCGCGCGGTGCTGACCGCGGTGGCCGAGCGCGGGTCCACACCGGAGGAGACGGAACTCATGCACCGGCTGGCCCAGCTCTCCGAGGACGAGCGCCGACGTCTGATCGGCGATTTCCTCGACGCCGTCTTCGGCGGCCTCGACGCGGCTCCCGCGTTCGCGGCCGCCATGCGCTCGATGACCCCCGAACTGCCCGACAACCCCGAGGCCGAGCAGGTCCGGGCGTGGGTGGAGCTGGCCGAGCTGTCCCAGGATCCGGATTTCCGCGCGGGCGTGCGGCGGCTGGCCGAGGACCACGCGGCCGAGCAGGCCGGGAGCGGCACGGTGGGCCCGCGCCGCGACCTCGCCGCGATCGTCCATGACCAGGTCGCCCCGGCCCTGGCCGCCGGTATCGACCCGGTCGCACCCCACGCCGAACCGATCGTCGCGGTGCTCACAGCGCACTACGCGCACCTGCTCGGCCGCCCCGACGACACCGGGCTCCGCCACCAACTGGCGACGCGGCTCGAGAACATGAACGACCCCCGCAGAGAGCGCTACGGCCGGTTGCTCGCGGTGGTGAACGGCTGGCCGGCCCCTGAGAGCCTGGCCCCGGAGTTCGACTGGTCCGTCCGGGCCCTGCGAGCCCGGGCGGAGTGACGACGGTGCGGCACTGAAGCTCATCCCGAGGTCGGCCCTGCCGACGACCCTGCCGGGCGAGGAACCACCCGCGCTCCCGGCTCCGGTGGCGTACATCGTAACGGTGCGCGACCTGGCCCCGGCCCGGGACCTGCTCCACCGCAACGACGTCCCGGTACGGGAAACACCGTCCGGCGACCTCTTCGTACCGGCGAGGGCGCCACTGGGCACGGCGGTCGTCTTCCGCGCGGGGTAAGACGCCCCGCTCAACCACCGCTGAGGGGCAAGCCCCAGCCGGAATCGTGCAGGGCCCGCCGCTCCAGATGGCCGAGCAGATGACCGGCCGCGCGCCCGACGGTGCCCTCGGGTGCCCCGACCGCGACCAGAGCGGCAACGATCCGCTCCCGGACCACCTCACCCGACCACTCTCCACTCAGGAGAGGCAGAAGCAACAGGAAGCGACCGGAGACGTCCCCGACACCGTCGGCCGGAGGCTCGGGGCAGTCGGCGACCCGAATCAGCTCACGCCAAGAAAGCCCCGAGACCGGGCCCGAGCTCAAGCCCGCGCCCGTGCCCGGAGCGCCGGGGAGGTAGTCGACCCCGAACTCGTCGACCAGATTGCGGTAGACGACGACAACACCGAGAACAGGGTGCCCGTCCGGTACCAAGACGCGGAACACCGGCCACTGTTCGGGATCGAAGAGCACCTCGGCGAGGGCGTCGGCATCGGCCCCGTCCCCACCGAACCACTCGGGAACGGCCCGCTCGACACACGTCCCGTCACCGCACATGGCCAACAGATGGCTGGCCCAGAAGCCACGCCGCCCCACGAGCGACTCCCCCGCCACGACCGGCCCGTGGCCGTACCCCTCGATCAGCACCCGTGGATTCTGTCAGCGGCCACTAACACGGCCGGCTCCGAAACCAGCGGTTCATGCATCACGCGAGCCTTCGACCGTCATGGGTACGCACGCGGGGCGCACCGTCCAGCAGGGCATCGGTGACCCGAACCGCATAGACCTCGGCCATGCGGCTGGTCACCTCGTCCGGGGTCAGCCATTCAACTGCCGATGCCTCGTCCGTCAGTTGCTCGTGACCGCCTTCGATGCGACAGCGGAAGACCAGGGCGACGATGCCTCGGGAGGTGTTCTTGTAGACGCCGGTCAGCCGGTCCACCTGGACCTTGACGCCGGTCTCCTCGTAGACCTCGCGCCGGACGCCGTCCTCGGGGGCTCGGCGAGTTCGACGCGCTCACCCGGAAGCCGGGGGCGTTCAAGCTGGTCGAGAAGGGGCTCGTCGCGACACACGGGGCGGGCATCGCACTGGAGCTGGCGCTGATCATCACCCGACTCAACGCCCATGAGCTGGACGCCATGCGCGCCCTCGCCAAGCGGTATGGGGCAGGCCGCCAGGAGTACGGCACGATCTCCCCCACCTACACCGGCACCCCCGAACCGCTGGCCGCGCAGGCCCCCGGCTTCCTGGACAAGACCAGCGTCTTCAAGGGCTGCCCCGCCGGCCGCGCCTTCTTCCACGTCGACCCGCACGGCCTGGCGACCATGTGCAAAGTCGGCCGCGAGCACCCCATCGACCTCATGACCGAGGTCCTGGACGGACTCCTCCGTCTGCCCGGCATCGCCGATGCCCAGATGCTTCGCACCGGCGGCTGCGGCGACTGTCAGCTCTCCGGCACCTGCCGGGTCTGCCGACCGCTCGCCAAGGCCTACCAGGAGGCGAAGGCACCACTGAACACCTACTGCCAACACGGAAGCGAGGAAGCGTCATGACCGCTGTCATGGTGGAGATCGGCCCCCGGCCGCAGGCCCAGGAAGAGCCCGAGGGAGTGATCCTCCTGGAGGACCTGGAGGTGCTGACCGAAGGCGCCACCCCCGGCTGCAACGACGACAACCCCTACCGATAGACACCCGGCCTCACAGAACGGCGGGGGTTCCCGAACATTCTTCCGTCCGGAAGCCCCCGCACCACTGCCCACCCACACCCGCACCCGCCTCCGTGGAGGAGTGAAGCCCATGGCAACCACCCGCATCGGCCTCGACCGACTGCCGCCCGCCTCCCGCGCCGCCGTCGAGAAGCACACCGGCCCCCTCCTCACAGTCAAGGAGACAACCGAGGGCTTCAACAGCGAGATCGCCGCCCACGTCACCTCCGCCACGGGCACCTGGCACATCAAGGGACTACGTACCAACCACCCCCGAGCCTGGACCCAACGCCGCGAAGCCACCGTCGCCCCCTTCCTCACCGACCTGGCCCCCACCCTCGACTGGCACGTCGAAACAGCAGGCTGGGACCTCCTCGGCTTCGAAGCCCTCGACGGCCACCACGCCGACTACACCCCCAACTCCCCCGACCTGCCCGAAGTCGCCGCCCTCCTGCGCCGCCTCGGCGAAACCCCCTGCCCCGGCATCGAACTCCGCCACGCCGAACAACGCCTGGCGCACTACGCCACCCACCCCGCCGACCTCCACCACTTCTCCGGGCCCCATCTCCTCCACACCGACCTGAACAACACCAACATCCTCATCAACGACCAAGCCCCCCAGGGAAATCGCGCCCGCCTGGTCGACTGGGCCTGGGCAACCCGCGGCGCGGCCTGGCTCGACGCCGGCTACTGGACCATCTGGCTCATCGCCGCCGGACACACCCCCGCATCCGCCGAACACTGGGCCGCCGAAATCCCCTCCTGGCACACCGCCCACACCGAAGGCATCACCGCCTTCGCCACCGCCAACTCCAACCTCTGGTCCGAGATCAGCACCGCCGACCCCGCCCCGTGGACCCTGCGCCTCGCAACAGCTGCTGAGTGCTGGCACACACACCGGATGAGCCTTTAGTCGCGCCTCTTCCCGTCCAGGACGCGAACGGCCCCCGACCGAAACTCCTGGCCGAGGCCGTACGCCTGGCGGTGGGTGCGGGATGTGAACCCACGGTGACATCGCTGCCACGACGGTCCTCAAAACCTTTTGGCAGTCCGGCGGCCTCTGCTCTCCGTCCCGGTCAGAGGCTTGTGGACGCCGAGCTCCGACCGTCCTCCTCGGCGTCGTGCCCGCTACGTGCCCCAGCGTTCGACCGGCTCTCTCGTCGCACTCGGCGCACCTCTCTGAGAGCCAAGGCCCCAGTTACGGCTCCCCCCAGGATGGGAAGCACTGGCATCAGCACGTGGACGCCCCATGAGACGAAGCTGCGATCCACCGGCGTGTAACCACCCCAGGGTGTCCGGACAGCCTTGACGATCTCTCCTTCGCGACCGTCGTACCTGATCTTGAGCGTGTGCGCCTCGTTACCCACCTGCGGTCCGCTGCACACGGAGTAACTGCCGCCGCGTCCTCCGCCCTTGCTGTGGCACTCCACGATGCGGACCTGAACCACGTCCCCCACCAAATCCAGCCGCGCGAGCCCGCTCATCAGAGCCCAGGCTGTGGCTGCCGCGGCCATCAGTGTGAGCGTGCAGTAGCCGGCAATGGCGCGTTTACTCCCCCTGGTCATGGCCCCAGCATCCCTTGCGTGCAACCAAGTCGGTAGTCGCAGCTGGCCGTCCACAAGACGAATGCCCCCAAACCGATTTCGGCCTGAGGGCAATCCGGGCGCAGGGGGGTTGACGCCAGATCATGTACGAGCAGGCACCGCAGCGGAGCCGTCGTCATCGTCTTCGGGGCCACTGAGCCAGGAGTCCGCCGCTTCGGCGACCTGTTCGTCACGGCCGACAACCGGCCGGGCGTAGTGCCGGGTCGTAACGCTCGCGTTCGAGTGCCTGAGGCGGTGAGCAGCGGTCATCACGCCGTGCCGGTCCGCGACCCACGTCCCGTGCGAGGCGCGGAGATCGTGCGGCGTGACGTCGGTGAGCCCGGCCGTCGCCACAGCGGGGTTGAAGTAGGCCTCGCGCCACTGGTTGTAGCCCCGCGGCTTGCCACCAGGCGTGACGAAGAGGAGAGCGTCCTCCCTGCCGGGCAGCGTCTCCAGGCGTGAGGGTGCGTCCTGGCATTCTGTGCGGATGAGCGAGACCATTGAGCGATGGGACATCCCGAAGGACCGTTGGGTCTTTGGTCTGGAGGAGATTCCTGCGTCCGAGAGAGGCGAGGACGGAGCAGTCCAACATGTTGCCCCCGCCTTTGGTACCACCGTCATCAGCGCGCCCGAAGGCACTCCCAAGGCGCTGTGCTGGGCGGCGGAGGAGATCGTCTCCCAGTGCGGACCGGACTGGGCAGTGTCGTCGGCCCTCCTGCAGTGGCTGAGGATCGAGGCCGGCGATGAACTTCGGCTGGGGGTGGAGAGCTGTGAGCTGGAGCGCGTCTCCCACGATCGGATCTGCCTGAAGGCCCATTACAACCAGTGGGACGAGCTGGTGGTGCCCATCGCAGACGTTCGCCGCATGCTGATCGACATGATGGACTTCCTCACCGGGGAAGCCCGTCACCCCCTGCCGAGCTGGCGAATCCGGCGCCTCGGGGAACGGAGCTGGACGCAGAAGCGCATCGTCGAGTAGCTGAGATTCGGCCGCCAGCCCCGTACAGGCCGTTAGCGCCCTTGGTGGCTACGCAGTCGCTCTTCTGCCAAGGCGTGCTGGAAGGCGGGGCCGGATAAGGACCTACGTCGCCGAGTCCCGGGAGCGCGTGAGAGTCGTCCGGTCGTCGGCGCGTGAGCGGCCCAGTGGATCCCCGTTCCGCCATGACATGAAGGCCCTTCGCCGACAGGGCGACTGGGAGAGCCGGACCGACGCGAAGGTGCCGGGGGAACAGCGGTGCCCGGCGGGCAACGGACAAGGCAGAGGCCCCCGACCATACGTACGGGTCAGGGGCCTCTCGCCTGCGGTGGGTGTGGGATTTGAACCCACGGTGACATCGCTGCCACGACGGTTTTCAAGACCGTTCCCTTAGGCCGCTCGGGCAACCCACCCTCCGCCCCGCTTCACCTGCTGCGGAGCGGGCTACAGCCTACCGGCTCGGCGCCTCGTGCTGGGCAGTCCGGCCACAGGTTGGTCGGGGTCGGTGGAGTCGACCGTGGACGTGGCCCCGACGAGTCCGTCAGGTCGTGTTCCGGGGGCTGCTCGCCGGGCGTGAGGGCAAAGGCGGGCGAAAGGCTTTCCGTTGGTCACGTACGGCGACCGGGGGCTTCATTTCCCCTTGGTGGGCAGAGCCGTCCCACCCTGAGGTTCTCTTGAGCTAACTCCCTTCCCGTGGCGGACCATTCGGACCTCGTGCGTGATCTGCGCCACTCAGCGATTGCTCTTCTCGACCGCAGCGCGGTAGGAACGGCGCAAGAAGATCACCCAGAGCATCCAGAGCCTTCTCTGAAAACATCGCTCAGCGTGACGGGTCTTGGCTCCCTGACCAGGAGCCCTTTCGGCCCACTAAGAAACGGGGACACTTGAACCGCATCGTCATACGTACCGCATTGCCTCTCATCACCGCCGGCGCCGTCCTGCTCGCCGGAGCCGGCATCACGGCCGCCGCTCCGGCCGACGAGCCGGTTCCGGCTGACGGGGTGACGATCGTTCTGAACGACGGACGTGTTGTCGGCGTCGACGACACCGTCACCTTCAGCTTCGAAGGGGAGAAGCCCAAGGCGGGCAAGGGCGAGTTCAGCGCGATGGCCTGCCCGGAGGTGAACGACCCGCCGAAGTACACCGTCAAGGGGTCGCCCCACTTCATGCCCGACAAGAAGAAGCCGCAGTCGACCTGGCTGCTGCCCCGTCAGACCGTGTCGTGGGCCGTGTCCGGCAGCCACACCTTCACCTGGGAGATAGGCGCCGGCGCCGAGGCGGAGGCAGGCGCGATCCTGGCCAAGGCCAAGGTCAGCGTCGACACCTCGATCAGCAACTCGTGGACGTGGAACGGGACGCAGACCGTCACCGACACGAACACCACCTCGAAGGGGTACCGCGCGGTGCTCGGTCAGGTCGGCTGGAAGCTCACGGGCGTGAAGACCTGGATCGCCGCGCCCTGCAACGTAAAGAAGAAGACCATCACCGTCGTGGCCCCGCGGAAGGGTGACATGTCGATCGGTCGGCAGAACTCATGACGGGCGCCAGGGGTACGGGCGGCCGGGCGGCTGTCCGGCGCGTCGCCGTCGTCCTGTCCGTGGCGGCGCTGCTCGGTGCGGGGGCGTGCGGCTCGGGCGACCAGTCCGGATCGCCCTCGGAGAGTCCGAGCGTTACGGGGGCGGCCTCGGCCACTCCGGACCCGTCCGGCGCCGAAGCGGCGAAGGCCGTGCTGGACAAGGGCATCGTGAACATGGAGTCCCTCGGCGAGGGGGACGGTGAGCTGCGGAAGCAGTTCGGCAACACCCTGGCCTCCGTGCCCGAGGACGTGCTGAGCGTGTCGTTCGCGTTCACCTGCACGGGTGGCGCCGAGGTGGCACTGGCCTTCCGCCTCGGGGGCAAGGAGGTGGCGTCGGCCGCAGGCACCCACGTGTGCGACGGCTCCACCATCTTCCAGCGGAGTATCGAGACGGCCGGGGCAGATCATCCTCTTGGCTTCTCTGCCGTCGCCACCGGTGTGGGCAGTGGCGGTTACGCCTATGCCTTCTACTCCGAGAAGAAGCAGCTTCCGTAGGCAGCCTTGTCAACCAGTCGACGGAGCCCCCGCAGCTCTGTGCGGGGGCTCCGTCGAGGCCGGAACCGGAGCAGCCCAGTCCGTCAGCTGTCGCCCTCGCGCTGGCCCAGCGTGACGTCCGCCGTGGCCTCCTTGCCGTCGCGTTCGTACGTCAAGGTCACCTTCTCGCCCGGCTTGCGGGTCCAGATCTCGCCGATCAGGGTCGGGCCGCTGTCGATCACGGTGTTGTTGAACTTCGTGATCACGTCGCCCGCCTTCAGGCCCGCCTTGGCCGCCGGGCCGTTCGGGGTGACGGCGGGGGTGCCGCCCGCGCCCTCGGCGGAGATCGCCGCGCCGCCCGTCTTCTCCTCCATCGTCACCGTCGCACCGATCACCGGGTAGACCGGCTTCCCGGTCTTGATCAGCTGCTCGGCGACGTTCTTGGCCTGGTTGATCGGGATCGCGAAGCCGAGGCCGATCGAGCCGGCCTGGGACTGGCCGAGGCCGCCGCCGGTCGACTGGATCGCCGAGTTGATGCCGATGACCGCACCCGTCGCGTCCAGCAGCGGGCCGCCGGAGTTGCCCGGGTTGATCGAGGCGTCGGTCTGGAGCGCGCTCATGTACGAGTTCTTGTTGCTCGACCCGTCCCCGGACGCCACCGGGCGGTTCTTCGCGCTGATGATGCCCGTGGTCACCGTGTTCGACAGGCCGAAGGGCGCGCCGATCGCGATCGTCGAGTCGCCCACCGCGACGCTCTCCGAGTTGCCCAGGGGGAGAGGGGCCAAGCCCTGCGGCGGGTTCTTCAGCTTCAGGACCGCCACGTCGTAGCCCTGCGCCCGGCCGACCACCTCGGCGGCGTACTTCTTGCCGTCGGAGAAGGTCGCCGACAGTTCGCCGGACTCCGCGGCGGAGGCCACCACGTGGTTGTTGGTGAGGATGTGGCCTTCCTTGTCGTACACGAAGCCCGTGCCCGTGCCGCCCTCGCCGTCGCCGCCCTGTGCGTCGATCGTGACCACGCTGGGGAGCGCCTTCGCCGCGACCCCGGCCACCGTGCCCGCCGGGCGCTTCAGGTCCCTCGGGGTGTCCGACGCCGAGACCGTGGTCGAGCTGCCGGAGGTGCCGTTGTCGTTGCGGTCGGCCGCCCAGTAGCCGAGGGCTCCGCCGATGCCGCCCGCGACGAGCGCCGCCACGGCAACGGCCGCCACCAGGCCGCCGGCCCGGCCCCTGCCGTTCTTGCCGCCCGCGGGGTCGGTGCCGGGCGGGACCGGAGCGCCCCAGACCGGGCCGTGGCCGCCGCCGTTGCCGATACCGCCGGACGCGTGACCGGACCCGTGACCGGATGCGTGGCCGGACGCGTGACCGGCGTCCCCGCCGGCGTACGACGGGACGGCCGGCGGAGGAGGCGGCCAGGAAGCGGCGCTCGCGGGGAGGTCGGGCTCCGATCCGTATCCGGGGGCCGTGCCGTGGCCGCCGGGGGCCGTTCCGTAGTCGGGACCCGTTCCGTACGGGGAGGGCTGCGGCGGCTGCGACGGCTGAGGCGGCTGGTTCGAGGCCGGGTGGGCGGCGCCCTGGCCGTACGCGGGCGCGCCCGAGGATCCCTGGTGCGCCGGAGCGCCCTGATGCGTCGGGTTGTGGCGCGGTGCCTCCACGTGCGCCGGAGTTTCCGCGTGCGCCGGAGCGGCAGCCGTGGCCCCCGCGCCGGACTCGTCGGACGCGCCGGACACGCCCTCAGCCCCCGAAGCGGCAGCAGCGCCCGAAGCGCCCTCCGTCACGTCGCCGGTAACCGGTCCAGTGGCCGGTTCAGGAGTGTCGGCCGGCACGGGAGGTGCGGACGGAACGGCCGGCACGGCCGGTACCGCGCGGTCCTCGTTGCCCTCGTTCTCGGTGCTCACAGCTCTTTTGCTCCTCGGTTCCACTCGGCATCCAGTCGGCATTCGGCAAGAAAATCCGCTGTGCACGTGTCTGCGGTCAGCTTTTCCCACAACACGTCGGGCCACTGTAAGCAGGACCTGTGCATCCGCACACCAATCTTTACATCCGACAAAACAGACCTCCAGGGTGACATGTGCTCAGCCATCCCCGCGGCGGTGACACCATGGCGCGGGTGACCCACGCACGGCAGCGCAGCGCGCACACCTCCATCCAGGTCATCGCCCATCGCGGGGCCTCCGACGACGCCCCCGAGCACACCCTCGCCGCCTACCGCAAGGCGATCGAGGACGGTGCCGACGCCTTGGAATGCGATGTCCGGCTCACCGCCGACGGCCATCTCGTCTGCGTCCACGACCGGCGGGTGAACCGCACGTCCAACGGGCGCGGTGCCGTGTCCGCCCTGGAGCTCGCCGACCTCGCCGCCCTCGACTTCGGCTCCTGGAAGGACCGCGAGGAGTCGCCCGACTGGGATCCGGTGCCGGGCGAGCTCACCTCCGTACTCACCCTGGAACGGCTCCTGGAGCTCTTCACCGAGGTACGGGCCACCGGACGGAATCTCCAGCTGGCCATCGAGACGAAGCACCCCACCCGCTGGGCCGGGCAGGTCGAGGAGCGGCTCCTCCAGCTGCTGAAGCGCTTCGGGCTGGCCGATCCGCCCGTCGATGAGCCCTCGCCCCTCCGCATCATGAGCTTCTCCGCCCGCTCCCTCCACCGCGTCCAGGCAGCCGCGCCCACCCTGCCCACGGTCTATCTGATGCAGTTCGTCTCGCCCCGGATGCGCGACGGGCGGCTGCCCGCCGGGGCCCGGATCGCGGGGCCCGGCATGCGGATCGTGCGCAGCCACCCCGGATACATCGAGCGGCTGCACCGCGCCGGGCACCGGGTGCACGTGTGGACCGTGAACGAACCGGCCGACGTCGAGCTGTGCGCCGAACTCGGCGTCGAGGCGATCATCACCAACCGCCCGAAGCAGGTTCTGTCCCAACTCGGCCGCATTTAGTACGGATAAGACCCCGCCAGGCCTCCGACCTCGGCCGTTACGGGGTGTGCTCCGGCGCATTCGCTGCGCGTCCGATCGTTACGAGTGCGTCACCGGCAGCGCATCGGCCGGTTTCCGGTCCAGCCCAGTGGGGCATCCAACCCGTGGCGTGGGGCAAAGGAGGTCTCGGGGGTGGCGTTGGTGATGGCACAAGAGGTGCCCGCGTCGTCGAGCATGGCCGTTCCTCATGGTCCTGCCGGCGTGGGGCAGGCACGACACCGGATGCGTGAGCAGTTGCGCGGCAACGGGGTGTCGGACGCGGTCGTCGACGACGCTGTTCTGATCCTTTCCGAACTTCTCAGCAACGCCTGCCGGCACGGCAGGCCGCTCGGACGGCACACCGACGTCGGCGACGGGGACATCCGCGCCGCCTGGCGGGTGGACACCGGCGGCGGGCTCACGGTGGAGGTCACGGACGGCGGCGGACCGACCCGCCCGGTTCCGGCCACCCCTTCGGTGACGGCACGCGGCGGCCGCGGCCTCAACATCATCAGCGCCCTGGCCCAGGACTGGGGCGTACGGGACGACGCGCCCGGCGAGGTCACCGTCTGGGCCCTGGTCTCCTCGACGAAGCCGCCCGGCATCGGAGGCAACGGCTCCGCCGCGAACGGCGGGAACGGCGGGAACGGCCGCGGTACGAACGGTGTCTCCGCGAACGGGGTCGGCGGGCTCACCGGATTCGAGGGCCTGGACTTCTCCGACGTCCTCGACGACGTGGGCTGAGAGCGGGAGCGAAGAGGCTTCGCCCGTACGTCGGCGGGGCCGGGCCGAAGGGCGGCGCCGAAAGGCCTCCTCAACGGGCTTCTCGCGCACGTGGGCAAGGCAGGGCTCCCCGGGCCGCTAGGCTCGCGCCGAGTCCGCACTGTCGCAATCGGGAGAATGCCCACCATGGCCAAGAAGCGCCCTCAGTCCAAGGCCGGGAAGCAGCAGCTCAAGGACGGTGAGATCCCGGTCGTCGGGGCCCGTGAGCCCTGCCCGTGCGGATCGGGCCGCCGTTACAAGGCGTGTCACGGGCGCGCCGCCGCCCAGGCCGTGACCGAGCTCGTGCATCGCCCCTTCGAGGGACTGGCGGGCGAGTGCGACTGGGTCGCGCTGCGCGAGCTGGTGCCCGCCGCCACGGTCGAGCTGACCCTCAAGGACGGGCTGCCCGAAGGGGTTCCGTCGGTGAAGCTCGCGACGGTCCTGCCGATGGCCTGGCCGGCGCTGCGCCGCGACGACGGTTCCGTCCTGCTCGCCCTTCAGAACGACACCTCCTCCGGCGACCTCAGCCGCGACCTCGCGGACACCCTCCAGCGCGCCCTGGAGGCCGAGCCCGGCTCCCCGGTCGCCGCCCGCCGCGTACCGGCCGACGGTCCGCGCCTCCAGGACCTCCTCGCCCCGGACGCCACCTTCGAGCCGGAGGTGCACTCCGGGTTCGAGTTCTGGGTGCCGGACGCGGAGAACGCCACCTCCGAGGTGTCCGCGTCGCTGGAGCGCGCGAACGCCGCCGCGATCCCGACGACGCTGTTGTCCGGCGTCGACGCCGCGTACTGGTGCGAGACCCCGGAGAAGAACCACCTGCGCTGGGTCATGCCGCACCCCGAGGAACAGCTCCTCGACGCGCTCGCCCGGCTGCACGCCGCGGGCACCTCCTCGCTCGGCGACGACACCCGGCTCGTCGGGTCGTTCCGGGCGCACGGTCTCGTGGTGCCCGTCTGGGACCTGCCGAGCTCGATGGGGGCCGAGGCGTGCGAGAAGCCCGCCGTCGCGTTCGCCGAGCGACTGACCGCGGCGCTCGCGTCCGACGCCCCGCTCACCGCCGAGGAACGCCGCGCCCGGGGCGGTCTCACCAACCGTCAGGTCACCCTCAGCTGACGGTGACGACGAGGTGCCGCAGAGGGTGACCCGCGTCACAACTCACCGTACTCGTAAGTAAATACGCGTCCCTACAGGCGAGATCGAATTTGCGAACAGCAGATCTCTTGTTACGGTTCTAGAAGCTCGGTCGCTGGTGCATCCCCCGTCGCCAGCGACCGGGCGTCCTCGTTTCCGGCTGCGGCCCGCCCCGTGACACCCCCGGGCGCGGCCCTCAGCCCCCCCGGCGACCGGTGCCCGTTCCGATCCGGCGCGCAGCAGCAGCGGCGCCTCCTCCGCCGGCCCCGCGCCCGTGAACTCCGCGACCGCCGTGGCGGTTCCGGGAGCGCCCGACGAGGGAACGCCCGGCGTCTCGCAGCTGCCCGGCTCGTCGTGCGCGGCCGGTGCGCAGTGCAGCTCCACGGTCCGCCCGCCCGGCCCCAGCAGCGTGAGCACGGAGCGGAGTTCCTCGCCGGTCGTGTTCCGGAAGTAGACGCGCGCCCACACCGTGCCGCTCCGGGTCATGACACAGGTCTGGGCTTCGACCCCCTCCGGTGCGACCAGCTCGGGTCCGCACCGGGCCGCAGCACCCGACCGCCCCAACGCCGCCTCGCCCGAACGGTCAGACTCGGGCAGGGAACCGGCTTCCGCGCTCATTCCCGATGGCGATTTCGGCAATCCCGAAGAAAGGGCGGCGCCATCTTCTCCGGACAGCCGATCAGAAACCTTTGGCCTATGACTTTCTGTCGGTCCGACAGATGATTTCCCGGCGAACGGATCGGCCGATACGGCATCCGGAGCAACGGCGGGGTGCGCGGAAGCAACCAGGGGAACAAGACATCCGCACACCACGGCTGCCGTGAGACCGATCATGCGGAGATTCATGGTGGCCCCACCTGGCAACTGCGCGGAATTCCTGACGACGGCCGACGATATCGACGGAATGCGTGCCACCGGGGCGCCCGGCACCCGATTACCTCGGATCCTGCCCGGCTCACACCCGTTCGAGTGAGCCGGACGCCGGGCCTCCCCCCGCGAGAGGCGTCAGTACGCGAGCCGGCTGCCCCCGCCCGGCGCACCGGTGCTCGCCTCGACCAGAGCGTCCAGGACCGCTTCGACATCCGGAAGCCAGGGAGCCGCGGCGGAAGCGGACGTTCCGAGCGGCGCCCCGCGCCGCTCCCAGCGGACCTGGCCCGCGCCGGTCCGGGACGGCGGCAGGAGAAGATAGCCGCCCTCGCCGTGGAACCGGAGCGAGCTGGGCACCCAGTCCTTCGCGTACAGCAGTTCGCCGAGCCGTTCCAGGCTGTACGGGGCCACCAGCAGCGACCACCGGGTGGGCGTCGCCACGACGGGGCCGAGCCGCATGCCCAGCGCGTCGAGGGCGCTCAGCGCTCTGGCGCCGGCCACGGCGGGCAGGCTCACCGCGCAGGGCGCGCGGCCGCCGGTCGCCAGCAGCACAGGGGCGGCGGGGCGGTTGGTCCACCACCAGCGCACCATGCGCTCGTCCGTGGTGGCCGCCAGCAGGCCGGGGTCGAAGGGATGTGCGCCCGGTACGGCGCAGTCCGGTTCGGGGCAGGCGCAGCCGGGGCCGACGCTCTCGCCGTACGGGGACGCCTGCGCCGTCCCCACTCCGGGAAGCACGGGCCATTGCCAAACAGTGGCGCAGGTCAGGGCCGCGTCGAGCCGGGCGGTCGCCTCCTTGCGCCGGAGCCGGAGCCTGCGTCGCCTTCCGAGGATCTCGCGCATGAGCGCTCGTTCCTTTCCGTTGAACGCCGAGTCCACATGACACCACGCGTGCGTGACACCACGTGCGTATCTCTTCGCTGTGCGTACATGCTCGTCAGTTCCGCGGTACGGGCGTGCCGTCGATCACCGAGCGTGAGCCGAGCCGAGCGTGAGCCGAGTGGAATCGAATCGATCCGAGGAGAACCGATCCGGGATGGAACAGAGATCTGGGTCGAACCGAGCGGTCGAGCCGGGCCGGCGTGCGCCGGGCGAGGGTGGCCTGCGCCTCGCCTGCCGTCCCTGGTGCGAACCCCGCCGTCCGGGGCGGGGGCGTCACGTTCACGGGGTAGGACGCCGGAACCCGCTGCCGGGTTCCTGGGCGATCACAACTGCACCCGCGCATCACCGTTTACGTACCCAGCATGCCCGGGATGACGCTCCTCCGGCGACCTGACCCCGGAGGTACCCCCTGTCGAGCAGCCCCAGTCGATCGCAAATAGCGTCCATAGGGTGCATTTTTTGGCCAAGTTAACCGACACTGGGATAGCACGAATCGTCCGAGGCCCGAAGGGACAATGCTGGACATCGGGTTACTTGTGCGTGTACATGTGGATGCACTGATAGTGGCGCAGAATCACATGGGGGTTTGCGATGCTATTCGACGAATCGCACCGGTCGGAAAGCTGGCTGCCATGAGCGCCCCACACCTGCCGAAAGTGGCTGGAATCGATCCAGAGGTTCCGGTTTCAACGCACACTCGCTCGCCTCTGACGGAGGTCCCGGGACCGCCCGGAGCCTTCATCCAGGACCGCCTGGCGGGCTGGGTCTCGGACCTCACGACCCTGCACGAACTCACCGAGCGGCTGGCCGCGACGAGCGCCCTCGACACCGCCCTCGACGAGCTGCTGCACGCCGGAGCTGCCCTCGTCGGAGCCCGCCGCGGACTTCTCGTTCTGGAACCGGCGAACGGCGAAGGCCCCTCCGCCACGCTCGGCCTCGGGCTCACCCACTCCGAGCTCGGGCACCTCGAGACCGTGCCGCGCGCCGCCACGGCGCTCGGCCGCGTCCTCGACGGGCTGCCGGACACGGCCGACGGGATCGCCAGCCCCGACCTGCTCGGCGAGCCGGACCTCGACCCCCGGCACCGCGACGTCGCCACCCGGCTCGGCTACGCCGCGAGCTACGCCCTCCCCCTCGCCTCCGAGGCGTCCGGCCGGCTCGGCGCGGCGCTCTGGCTCTACGACGAACCGGCCGAGCCCGCGCAGAAGCAGCGCCATCTCGCCGGCCTCTACGCGCGCTACGCCACCGAGCACCTGGCCCGCCTGATCGAGCTGGAGCGCGCCCGGGCGGACGTCGCCGCCGTCGCCGAGGAACTGCTGCCCAGCCGGCTCCCCCGGATCCCCGGCGTCCAGCTCGCCGCCCGGCACCGCACCGGACCCCGCGGCGGCGGCGACTGGTACGACGCGCTGCCGCTGCCCGACCGCACGCTCGGCCTCTCCGTCGGCTCCGTGGGCGGGTCCGGGCCGAGCGCGATGGCCGCGATGGGCCGGCTCCGCGCCGGCCTGCGGGCGTACGCGGTGATGGAGGGCGAGGACCCCGTCGCCGTACTCTCCGACCTGGAACTGCTGCTGCGGCTCACCGAGCCCGCGCGCACCGCGACCGCCCTGTTCGCCTACTGCGAGCCCGCCGCCCGCAAGGTCGTGCTGGCCGGGGCCGGGCACACCCCGCCGCTGGTCCTCGGCGAGCGGCGCTGCGAGTACGTCGAGACGACGCTCTCCGCCCCGCTCGGGATGCTCGCCTGCTGGGAGGCGCCGAGCGTGGAGTTCAGCCCCGCGCCCGGCGAAACGGTGCTTCTCTACACGGACGGGCTGCTGCGCCGCACCGGGGACGCGATGGACCGCGCCTTCGCCCGGCTGCACTCCGCCGCCGCCTCCGTACCGAAGGCCGGCCGGCACGATCCGGCGGCCGTGGCCGACCACGTCCTGCGCACGATGCTCCCCGACGGCCTCGACCGGAGCGACTCCACCGAGGACGTCGTGATCCTCGCCGCCCACTTCGACTGACCACCGGCCGACGTCCGGCGGCTCTCCCCGGTAACAGGTCCTTCGGCCCTGGGCCCCCTTCCGTACGCCCGTACGATGGGTGATGGTCCAGTGTCGTATCAAGGAGAGACAAATCGTGTCTGAGGAGCTCATTCCGGAGACCCCGGAGCAGGAGACCGAAGAGAACGACGCCGCGGAGGCGATCAAGCAGCGGAAGAACGGCCTCTACCCGGCCGTCTCCGACGAGCTCGCCGAGAACATGAAGTCGGGCTGGGCCGACACCGAGCTGCACGACCTCCGGCCGATCCCCCAGGCCGAGCACACGGCGAACCGCCGCGCCGCGCTCTCCGCCCGCTTCCCCGGCGAGCGCCTGGTCATTCCCGCGGGCAACCTGAAGACCCGCTCCAACGACACCGAGTACGCCTTCCGCGCCTCCACCGAGTACGCGTACCTCACCGGTGACCAGACCCAGGACGGCGTCCTCGTCCTGGAGCCGACGGGCGACACCGGCCACGAGGCCACGATCTACCTGCTGCCGCGCTCCAACCGGGAGAACGGCGAGTTCTGGCTCGACGGCCAGGGCGAGCTGTGGGTCGGCCGCCGCAACTCCCTCACCGAGGCCGAGCAGCTGCTGGGCATCCCCGCGAAGGACGTCCGCGAGCTGCCCGCCGCGCTGGCCGAGGCCACCGGCCCCGTCCGCAACGTCCGCGGGCACGACGCCTCCATCGAGGCCGCCCTCACCGACAAGGTCACCGCGGAGCGCGACGAGGAGCTGCGCGTCCACCTCTCCGAGGCCCGCCTGGTGAAGGACGCCTTCGAGATCGCCGAGCTGCAAAAGGCGTGCGACGCCACCGCGCGCGGCTTCGAGGACGTCGTGAAGAGCCTCGACAAGGCCGAGGCGACCAGCGAGCGCTTCATCGAGGGCACGTTCTTCCTGCGCGCCCGCATCGAGGGCAACGACATCGGCTACGGCTCGATCTGCGCCGCCGGCCCGCACGCCACCACCCTGCACTGGGTCCGCAACGACGGCGCGGTCCGCGCGGGCGAGCTGCTGCTCCTGGACGCCGGGGTCGAGACCAACGACCTCTACACCGCCGACGTGACGCGCACGCTGCCGATCAACGGCACGTTCTCGCCGCTCCAGCGCAAGATCTACGACGCGGTGTACGCGGCCCAGGAGGCGGGCATCGCCGCCGTGAAGCCCGGCGCCGCCTACCGCGACTTCCACGACGCCGCGCAGCGCGTGCTCGCCGAGAAGCTCGTCGAGTGGGGTCTGCTCGGCGACCTGTCCGTGGACAAGGTCCTGGAGCTGGGCCTCCAGCGCCGCTGGACCCTGCACGGCACCGGCCACATGCTCGGCATGGACGTCCACGACTGCGCCGCCGCGCGCACCGAGACGTACGTCGACGGCACCCTGGAGCCGGGCGTCTGCCTGACGGTCGAGCCCGGTCTGTACTTCCAGGCCGACGACCTGACCGTGCCCGAGGAGTACCGGGGCATCGGCGTCCGGATCGAGGACGACATCCTCGTCACCGAGGACGGCAACCGGAACCTCTCCGACAAGCTGCCCCGCCAGGCGGACGAGGTCGAGGCCTGGATGGCACAGCTGAAGGGCTGACCCCGGCCGCGTATCCGCACGTGCCACAGCGCCGAGGGCGCGCCGCTCACTACACCGTGAGCAGCGCGCCCTCGCGCCATTTCAGGACCTTGTCGAAGCTCACCACCGCGCCGCGGCCCGGCCGGTTGCCGAACTGGACGTGGTCGGAGAGCTGCTGGATCAGGTCGAGGCCCCGGCCGCTCTCGGCCTCGGCCCCGGCCCGGGGGGAATGCGCGGCTGGGCGAAGCGCGCGCCGGGCGGGAAATCCCGGCCCCGAGTCGCTGACCTCGATACGGCATTTCTCGCCGTCCAGATAGGCCGTGACCCGGTACTGCCCGGAGTCCGCGGAAGGGCGTCCGGTCCCGGAGTCCCCGGGCTCCCCGAGCGCCGTCCGGTCGCCGCCGTGCTCGACGGCGTTCGCACAGGCTTCGCTGAGCGCGACCGACAGGTCGAAGGAGATGTCCGGATCCACCCCCGCGGTTTCCATGGTGCCGAGCAGAAAACGACGGGCGAGCGGAACGCTCGCAGCTTCGCGCCGCAAATGGAGAGACCACCAGATGCTCATCTTTCAGCCTCCTGGCTGCGGCTCGACGTATCGATACGTATTGCCGCCCTGGGCACTTCGTAAGCACGGATCGGGTGGGAGAGCCCTCGTTCGGCGGATGCGGATATTCGGCCGCCCGGTGTATGGACCGGCCCGGTCGCAGGTCACCGGGGTCCCGTCCCGGTGACCTGGAGTGCGCGCCCCCGGTCCGTACATCCCCCGCGAACAGGCGCAACAAGCACGGTTGGGGACGGAGGCTGATCTTCCGGACCTGCCGTACGGGGCACGGGGGCGCAGTGCGATGATGTCCCGGCCATGTCCACGCCTCGCGCACGCGCCGGAGCCGGTCTGCGGCTCATGAGGGCCGCGGTGTTCACCGCGGTCTGCGTCGTGCTGTCCGCGGCCGGACACACGCTCGCCGCCGGTACGGCGGTTCCCGCGTGGACGCTGCTCGCCGGATTCCTCGGCGTCCTCGCCGTCGCCGCCCTCCTCGCCGGACGGGAACGTTCCCTTCCGGGCATCGTGGGCGCGCTGGCCGGCGGGCAGATCCTTCTGCACGTGCTCTTCGCGAACGGCAGCCACGGCGGCGCCCGGGCCGGTGCCGGGACCACGGGCGGCGACAACCTGCTCATCCGGTTCGCCTCCGGGCTCGTGTGCGGCGAGGGGCCGGGCCGGCTGAACGCGGCCGAGGCCCACCGCATCGTCTCCTCCGCGGGCATCGACCCGTCGACGCTCCCGGGGGGCCACGTCCATCCCGGGGCGGGCGGCGCGTCCGGAGCGGCCCAGGCCGCGGCTTCGGCGGGACCGGACGGCGCCTCGGGCATCGCCCAGGTCTGCGCCGCGGTCACCGCGATGCTGCCGAGCCTGCCGATGTTCCTGGCGCACGTCCTCGTCGCGCTCGCCACCGGCTGGCTGCTGCGCCGCGGCGAGATCGCCCTCTTCGCGCTGGCCCGGCTCTCCGCCCACAGCGCCCAGGCGCTGGCGGCCGGGGCCCGGCTCCGGTCCCTGCGCGCCGCGCTCGCCCTCGTCCGCGCGCTGCGGGCCGGGGAGCGGGAGCGGCTGGTGGCCGGACCGCGCGCCCCCCGGCACTCCGACGACGTACCCGTGCCGACGGCCGGGGATCCTCTTCAGCACCTGGTGATCAGGCGCGGGCCTCCGGCCCCGTACGCCCTCGCAGCCTGACGCGACGCCTCCACCGGGCCCCGCGGGCCGCTCGCGCACGTCCCTGTGCGCGCGACCGTCCGCATGGAACCGCACCCCGAGGTGTCGTGATGCCGCCGCGCACCCGCGCGCCGGACCACCGCGTTCCGTTTCCCTGTGGAGATTCCTGCCATGAAGCTTTCCCGTATCGCCCTCGCCGGCGGCGTCGCCGCGTCCACCGTTCTGCTGATCGCCGGCCCGGCCGCCGCACATGTCAGCGTCCAGCCGGTGGGCGAGGCCGCCAAGGGCGGATACGCCACGCTCAACTTCAAGGTCCCCAACGAGCGCGACCAGGCCTCGACGGTGAAGCTCGAAGTCAACTTCCCGGCCGACCACCCGCTCTCCTCCGTCACCCCGCAGGCCGTCCCCGGCTGGAAGATCAAGATCGACAAGAGCAAGCTCGACAAGCCTCTCGAGGTGCACGGCCGGAAGATCACCGAGGCCGTCTCCAAGGTGACCTGGACCGCGGACGACAGCGAGATCGCCCCCGGCTACTTCCAGCAGTTCCCGGTCTCCGTCGGCGCGCTCCCCGAGGACGCCGACCAGCTCGTCTTCAAGGCGATCCAGACGTACGACAACAAGGAAGTCGTCCGCTGGATCGAGGAGCCCACCGAGGGCGGCGACGAGCCCGACAGCCCCGCCCCGGTCCTGAAGCTGTCCGCCGCGGCCGACGGCCACCACGGCGGCGCGGCCGACGACGCGAAGAAGACCGACAGTGCCGAGGAGGCCGACGACCACAAGGCCGACGGCACCGACGCGTCGGCCAAGGAGAGCAGCACCGCCGCGTCCTCCTCCTCCAGCGACACCACCGCCCGCACCCTGGGCATCATCGGCATCGTCATCGGTGTCGCAGGTGTCGCGTTCGGCGTGCTCGCCGGACGCCGCCGCTCGGCCTGACCGGCCGGTTCCCACACCCGCACCACGTTCAGGACATCTCTTTCATGCGCAACAACAAAGCAGTGACGGCCGTGGCGTTCGCCGCCGCGGCCGCACTGGCCCTCTCCGCCTGCGGCACCGGTGACGACAAGGCGGGCTCCTCGGCCGTCGCCGACATCAGCGCCGCGCCGAAGGACAAGGCCGCGACCGTTCTCGACCAGCCGTTCACCAAGCCGAACCTCGTCCTCACCGACACCCACGGCAAGGAGTACGACCTGCGCGAGGCGACCAAGGGCAAGCCGACGCTCATCTACTTCGGCTACACCAACTGCCCCGACGTCTGCCCGCTGACCATGAGCAACATCTCCCTCGCCAAGCGGGAGCTGCCCAAGGCCGACCAGGAGAAGCTCCAGGTCGTCTTCGTCACCACCGACCCCGAGCGCGACACCCCCGCCTCGCTCGGCAAGTGGCTCGCCGCCCAGGACCCCACCTTCACCGGCCTCACCGGCGACTTCCCGACCATCCAGGCCGGGGCCCGGCAGATCGGCATCGGGATCGACGCGCCGAAGAAGGAGAAGGACGGGACCGTCGTCTCGATGCACGGCGCCCAGGTCATCGCCTTCTCCCCGAAGACCGACGAGGGCTATGTGCTCTACGGCGAGAACACCTCCGCCGAGGAGTACGCGAAGGACCTCCCCAAGCTGATCAAGGGGGAGACCCCGTGAACCGCCGCCGTACGGCTCTCGCCGGCGTCCTCGCCCTCACTACGGGGCTGACGCTGGCCGGGTGCTCGTCGGACAGCGGGCCGGGCGGCGCGCCGGAGCTCAAGGTCGTCGGCGCGTTCATGCCGCAGCCGGTCAGCGACATGGCCGCCGGATTCCTCGTCGTACGGAACAGCGGCGGCGTCGCGGACCGGCTCACCTCGGTGACCAGCCCGCTCTCCGACGACGTCACGATCCACGAGACGAAGAACCAGAAGATGCGCGAGGTCTCCTCGTTCGAGGTGCCCGCGAACGGCGAGCTCGATCTCGAACGCGGTGGCAACCACATCATGTTCATGAAGCTCAAGCAGAAGCCCCAGCAGGGCGAGAAGGTCTCCGTCGAGCTGCACTTCGAGAAGGCCGACCCCATCACGGTCGACCTGCCGGTGAAGGAAACCACCCACAACCCGAAGAAGCAGTGAGGGACTGAATCCAGATGTCTGCCACCGCCCCTGCCGCCGGGCCCTCCCCGATACGACGGCCGCTCGCCGCCGCCGCGCTCCTCGCCGCGCTGCTCAGCCTGGTGGTCGGGCTGCTGCTGGCCGGCGCGGGCCCGGCGTCCGCGCACGCCGCCCTCACCGGGAGCGACCCGGCGGACGGGGCGGTGGTGGACACCGCGCCCAAGGAGGTCACCCTCAGCTTCTCCGAGGCGATCGCCGTGGGCGACGACTCCATCCGGGTCCTCGACCCGAGCGGCAAACGCGCCGACACCGGGGCCGAGCCGAAGAACCTGACCGAGGGCTCCACCGTCCGCTACGGCGTATCCCTCCACTCCGGACTGCCGGACGGCACCTACACGGTGGCCTGGCAGGCGATCTCCGCCGACAGCCACCCGATCTCCGGCGCGTTCACGTTCTCCATCGGCGCCCCCTCGGAAACCACGGTGGCGCTGCCCTCCCGGGAGGCGGGCGGCGGCCCGGTCGGCGTCGCCTACGACATCGCGCGCTACGCGGCGTACGGCGGATTCGTCCTGCTCGTCGGCGGCAGCGCGTTCGTCCTGGTCTGCTGGCGGGGCGGCGCGACCGCCCTGCCGATGCAGCGGCTCGTGGTCCGCGGCTGGCTCACCCTGACGGCGGCGACCCTGGCCATGCTGCTCCTGCGCCACCCGTACACCGGCAGCGGGAAGTTCGCCGACGCCTTCGACCTCGCCGGACTCCAGTCCGTCCTGGACACCAAGCCCGGCGCCGCCCTCGTCTCCCGGCTGCTGCTGCTCGGGGCCGCCGCCCTGTTCATCGCCGTGCTGTTCGGTACGTACGCGCGGCGCGAGGACGAACGCGAGAAGAAGGACCTCACCTTCGGGCTGGCCGTCGGGGGCGGGGTCGTCGCGACCGGTATCGCCGCCACCTGGGCGATGTCCGAGCACGCCTCCACCGGCATCCAGGCGAACATCGCCATGCCGGTGGACGTCCTGCACCTGCTGGCCGTCGCCGCCTGGCTCGGCGGGCTCGCCTCGCTCCTGGTCGCCCTGTACCGGACGCCGGACATCGGGAGCGCGGCGGTACGGCGGTTCTCCACGGTCGCGTTCAGCAGTGTCGTGGTGCTGGCGGCGACCGGGATCTACCAGTCCTGGCGGCAGGTCGGCTCCTGGTCGGCGCTGACCGGTACGCGCTACGGGCAGCTGCTGATCCTGAAGGTGGCGCTGATCGCCGTCCTGCTCGCGGTCGGCTGGTACTCCCGGCGCTGGACGGGACGGCTGACGGACCCGGCGGCCGCTTCGGAAGAGGCTGCCGAGGACGAGGCTCCCGAGGAAGCGGCCGGGGAGGCCGACGACGTAACGGAAGACGCCGACCCCGAACGTGCCGCGCAACTGGCCCGGCAGCGGGCCCTCCTGACCGCGACCAGGAAGAAGCGGATACGGGACGCCGACCCGGAGCGCTCCGGGCTGCGCCGCTCGGTCCTGGCCGAGGCCGCCGTCGCCGTCGTCCTGCTGGCCGTCACCACCATGCTGACGTCCACCGAGCCGGGCCGTACGGAGGAGGAGGCCGCGAACGGCACCCCGGCGGCGAGCGCTCCCGCCGCGGGCGGCCCGGTCAACCTGAAGATGCCGTTCGACACCGGTGGCCAGAACGGCAAGGGCACCGTCCGCATCGACATCGAACCCGGGCGGACCGGCTCCAACGATCTGCACGTGTGGATCGACGGCAGCGACGGCAAGCCCATGGACGTCCCCGAGCTGAAGCTCGCCCTCACCCTGGAGGCGAAGGACATCGGCCCGCTGCCGGTCATCCCGGACCGGCTGGCCGAGGGGCACTGGTCGGCGAGTGCTGTACAGATTCCGATGGCCGGGGACTGGAAGATCGACGTGACGGTACGGACGTCGGACATCGACCAGGTCACCATCGACAAGAACGCGAAGATCGGCTGAGCACGTGAGCAAGACCAGGAAGCAGGGACCGGCCGGGGCGGCCACGGCCGTCGCCCCGGGCGGCGGCGGGGGGGCCGCCGAGGACCGTGCCGCCCCCGCCGGCGTCTCGCGGCGGCGGCTGCTGGGTGCGGCGGGCGCCGCCGGTGCCACCGGGCTGGTGCTGGGCGTCGGAGGCGGGGCCGCCGGGTATGCCGCCACCCGCCCCGAGGAGCCGGCCGCACTGACGACAGTGGGGGCGACCGAGGCAATGTTTCACGGGAAACATCAACCGGGGATCACCACTCCGCTTCAGGCCCGGGGCCATCTCACCGCCTTCGACCTGGTGGCGGGCGCGGGACGCAAGGAAGCGGCGGCGCTGCTGCGGCGCTGGTCCGCGGTGGCGAAGGAGCTGATGGCGGGCCGCCCGGCGGCCGGTGCGGCCGACGGCCCCGGGCACGACACCGGGATCGCCCTGGACGCGGGCCCGTCGTCCCTGACCGTCACCTTCGGCTTCGGCCGTACGTTCTTCGCCCGCACGGGCCTGACCGACCGCCTGCCCGCCGCGCTCGACCCGCTGCCCGCGTTCTCCGCCGACGCCCTCGACGCCAAGCGGTCCAACGGCGATCTGTGGGTGCAGATCGGCGCGGACGACGCGCTGGTCGCCTTCCACGCGCTGCGGGCGCTCCAGAAGGAGGCCGCCGGAACGGCACGGGTGCGGTGGCAGATGAACGGCTTCAACCGCACCCCGGGCGCGACCGCCCGGCCGATGACCGCCCGCAATCTGATGGGCCAGATCGACGGGACCGGCAACCCGAAACCGTCCGACGAGGACTTCGACCGGCGCGTCTTCGTGCCCGCGTCCCCGGGGAAGCCGCAGGAGTGGATGGAGGGCGGTTCGTACGCCGTCGTCCGCCGGATCCGGATGCTCCTGGACGACTGGGAGAAGCTTCCGGTGGAGCGCCAGGAGCGGGTCATCGGACGGCGGAAGGCGGACGGGGCGCCGCTGAGCGGGGGGACCGAGACCACGGAGATGGACCTCGACAAGGCGGGCCCGGACGGCAGGCTCGTGATCCCCGACAACGCGCACGCCCGGATCTCCTCGCCCGAGAAGAACGGCGGGGCCGCCATGCTGCGCCGCCCGTTCTCGTACCACGACGGCATCGCGGAGGACGGCACTCCGGACGCCGGGCTGCTGTTCATCTGCTGGCAGGCGGACCCGTTCCGGGGCTTCGTGCCGGTGCAGCGCAAGCTCGACCGGGGCGACGCGCTGTCGCCGTTCCTGCGGCACGAGGCGAGCGGGGTGTTCGCGGTCCCGGGCGGGGCGGCGGAGGACGAGTACGTGGGACAGCGGCTTCTGGAGTCGTAGGCGCGCGTACGGTCCAGGGGCGCTCGACCGCATTCTGAGACAGCGCGGCGGGCCTCGCGGGGCGCATTAAGGTGACCGTATGTCAGCCACGCGCTACGCCTATCTCGGCCCCGAAGGCACCTTCACCGAGGTCGCCCTCCGTACGCTCCCGGAGGCCGCCACCCGGGAACTCGTCCCGATGCTGTCCGTCCCGGCCGCCCTGGACGCCGTACGCAACGGGGAGGCGGCGGCAGCGCTCGTACCGATCGAGAACTCCGTCGAGGGCGGTATCACCGCGACGCTGGACGAGCTGGCCGGCGGGGAACCGCTGATGATCTACCGCGAGGTGCTGCTCTCCATCACCTTCGCGCTGCTGGTGCGCCCCGGGACCAAGCTGTCGGACATCAAGACGGTCACCGCTCATCCGGCCGCCCAGCCGCAGGTGCGCAACTGGATGGCGGAGAACCTCCCGGGGGCTCTGTGGGAGTCGGCCGCGTCCAACGCGGACGGGGCCCGGCTGGTCCAGGAGGGGCGGTACGACGCCGCGTTCGCCGGGGAGTTCGCTGCCGCCACCTACGGCCTGGAGTCGCTGGTGACGGAGATCCACGACGCGGAGAACGCCCAGACCCGCTTCGTCCTGGTGGGCCGGCCCGCCCGGCCCTCCGCACCGACCGGCGCGGACAAGACCTCCGTGGTGATCTGGCTCGGCGACGACCACCCCGGCGCCCTGCTCGAACTGCTCCAGGAGTTCGCGGTGCGCGGTGTCAACCTGATGCTGATCCAGTCCCGCCCGACCGGTGAGGGCATCGGCAACTACTGCTTCGCCGTGGACGCGGAGGGGCACATCGCGGACCGGCGGGTCGGGGAGGCGCTGATGGGGCTGAAGCGGATCAGCCCGAAGGTGCGGTTCCTCGGCTCGTACCCGCGGGCGGGGGTCTCGCCGGACGAGGTGCGGCCGCTGCGGGCGGGTACATCGGACGCGGCGTTCACGGAAGCCTCCGACTGGCTGGCGCGCAGCCAGGACGGCCGGATCTGACGGAAGAGCGGGGAGCGGCCCGGCACGAAGGCTGCCGGGGGCCTCCTCGCGCGCTCCGCAGCGGTGCGATCTACAGATAGTCACGCACTCCGGAGAGTTATCCACAGGAGCCACTCTCGACCTGGGGACAAGTCGACACCCCAATGCGACATCGTCGACAAATCAATCCAGTCACCCCAGAGCCGTCCACAGAAGCGCGAGGGGGCACAAGGCATCGCCTGTCACCTCAATTCCCTTGATCAACTCTTCGAGGGGATGAAATACCCTCCGAATGAGTGCGCGGGACAGGTTTGAGCGGAGATTCCACGGGACTTCGTCCAGCTTCCGGAACAATGCCCTCCGGCATCCACAGAACTTCCACACAGCCTGTGGATAACCATTCGGACACCGACCCTCCTGTGGACAACGGCGACCAGGCCATCCCCAACTCCCGCTCCGTCCAAGGTCGGTACGTCAAGGCGAGCCGCACCTTCTGCCCTGTTCAGGGGAGTTAACCGCCGTTATTGACGCCTCCTCTCCGCACTCCGGCTCCATCGCCGTCCACGATTCCCCCCAGAAATATCAATTCCGGCAATTCGGTCATAGAGACACGCTCGGCAATATCGGTTCGAGTGCCAGAACCGCGCACCGGTAGCCTGGTGGGGTGATTGACCTTCGCCTGCTCCGTGAGGACCCCGACCGTGTTCGCGCCTCCCAGCGCGCCCGTGGAGAGGACGTCGACCTCGTCGACGCCCTGCTCTCCGCCGACGAGCTGCGCAGGTCGTCCGGCGTCCGCTTCGACGAACTCCGCAACGAACAGAAGTCGCTCGGCAAGCTGATCCCCAAGGCCACTCCCGAGGAGCGCGCCGAGCTCCTCAAGAGGGCCGAGCAGCTCAAGACCGACGTCAAGGCGGCCGACGCCGCCCAGGACGAGGCCGACGCCGAAGCCAAGCGGCTACTGCTCCAGCTCGGCAACATCGTCCACGAGGACGTGCCGGTCGGCGGCGAGGAGGACTTCGTCGTCCTGGAGACGCACGGCACCATCCGCGACTTCGGCGCCGAGGGCTTCGAGCCCAAGGACCACCTGGAGCTCGGCGAGGCGCTCGGCGCCATCGACATGGAGCGCGGGGCGAAGGTCTCCGGCTCGCGGTTCTACTACCTCACGGGCGTCGGCGCGCTCCTGGAGCTCGCCCTCGTCAACGCGGCGATCGCGCAGGCCACCGAGGCCGGCTTCACCCCGATGCTGACCCCGGCGCTGGTCCGCCCCCGCGCCATGGAGGGCACCGGCTTCCTCGGCCAGGCCGCGGAGAACGTGTACCACCTGGAGAAGGACGACTACTACCTGGTCGGCACCTCCGAGGTCCCGCTCGCCGCGTACCACATGGACGAGATCATCGACGCCGACAAGCTGCCCCTGCGGTACGCCGGGTTCTCCCCGTGCTTCCGCCGCGAGGCCGGCACGTACGGCAAGGACACGCGCGGCATCTTCCGCGTCCACCAGTTCGACAAGGTCGAGATGTTCTCGTACGTCGACCCGGCGGACGCCGAGGCCGAGCACCGCAGGCTCCTGGAGTGGGAGAAGCAGTGGCTCACCGGTCTCGAACTGCCCTTCCAGGTGATCGACGTCGCCACCGGTGACCTCGGCGCCTCGGCCTCGCGGAAGTTCGACTGCGAGGCGTGGATCCCGACCCAGGGCAAGTACCGCGAGCTGACCTCCGCGTCGAACTGCGACGGCTTCCAGGCCCGCCGCCTGTCCGTCCGGATGCGCGACGGCAAGAAGGTCCAGCCGCTGGCCACGCTGAACGGCACGCTCTGCGCCGTACCGCGCACGATCGTGGCGCTCCTGGAGAACCACCAGCTCCCGGACGGTTCGGTCCGCGTTCCCGAGGTGCTCCGTCCGTACCTGGGCGGGCGCGAGGTCCTGGAACCGGTCGCCAAGTGACCTTCCCGTACAAGCTCGTCGCGACCGACCTCGACGGCACACTGCTGCGCGGGGACGAGACGGTCTCCGAGCGCACCCGCGAGGCCCTGGCCGCCGTCACGGCGGCCGGTGCCGCGCACATCATCGTCACCGGACGCGCGGTCCCCTGGACCCGGCACATCCTGGACGACCTCGGTTACGAGGGGCTCGCCGTCTGCGGTCAGGGCGCGCAGGTCTACCACGCGGGCGAGCACAAGCTGCTGACCTCGCTGACCCTGGACCGGCAGCTCGCCGGTCTCGCCCTGTCCAAGATCGAGGCGGAGGTCGGCCCGCTGCACCTGGCGGCCAGCCGCGACGGTCTTGAGGGCGAAGTGCTGGTCGGCCCCGGCTACCAGGTGCAGGAGGGGCCGCTTCCGTATCTCTTCGTGGACGACGCCAGCGAGATGTGGACGGCTCCGCTCAACAAGGTCTACATACAGCACCCGGAGCTGGACGACGACGCGCTGGCCTTCGCCGCGCGGGCGGCCGTGGGCAGCCTGGTCGACGTGGTCATGGCCGGGGCCGGTGTGGTCGAGATCCTGCCGCTGGGCCTGAGCAAGGCGACCGGCCTCTCGCTGGCCGCCCGCCGGCTCGGGGTGAAGGCGGCCGACACGATCGCCTTTGGCGACATGCCGAACGACATCCCGATGTTCGGCTGGGCCCAGCACGGCGTGGCCATGGCCAACGCCCATGACGACCTGAAGGCCGTCGCCCACGAGATCACGGCGTCCAACGAGGCCGACGGCATCGCGGTGGTGCTGGAGGAACTGCTCCGCTCGGCGCCTGTACAGCCCGTGCGGTAGGACGCCCCCGTACCCCGGAAAGCGCGACAGCGGCCCGGCACCGTTTCCCACGGTGCCGGGCCGCTTCACTCAGCGCTGCCCGTTACGGCGGCGCAGATCCTTCAGCTGCCCGGCGAAGGTGTCCATCCGCCCGTCGAGCCGCACGACGTCCTGCTGCACATCCGTCAGCCGCAGACTCATCGCGCCGACCACCTGGTGCGTCATCTCCACCTTCCGGTCCAGGCTGTCGAGCCGCTCGGACATCCGCACCAGCACCGGCCCGAGCTCCTGCAACGCACTGCCGACTCCGGTGAGGCAGCTCTCGATGCGCGTGACGCGGTGGTCGAGGGAGGCGTACTGCGTGCGGAGCGACTCCTCGGCGTCGAGGAGGTACGTGCGCACGCAGCGGGCGATGTCGCTGTCGCGAAGGAGCATCGCGACGTTGAGGACGGTGCGGCGGGTGTAGAGCCGCAGTTGAGTGGCCGCCTGTGGATAACTTTCCACCCCGTCGCCTGCCCATAGCGACATCATGTCGCTATGGAAGGACCGCAGGTCAGCGCCGCGCAGCACGCGCATGCCGTTCTCGGTGAACTCCTCCTGATGCCGGTCGGTCAGCCTCCTGACCGCCCCTGTGGATACTTCGAAGTAACGAGCCACGTCCTCTGTGCGAACGTGAATTCCGTCCGGGAGCATGACAAGGCTCTTCACCTTGTCGAGGACATCGACGCGCCCCATCTGCTCGCCGCGCAGCGCGCGCGATTCGAGCAGGGCGACTTCCGTGGGCATGGGTGTGCCTTTCGTACGAGGGAATGACGAGGACGGCCCATACCCCGGGCTTCAGGGGTGGAGGACGCTCACGGTTGCCACTCACTCGATGACCGGTCCGGTGGGCTGAGCCTCACCCGGTGCCGGCATTCCCCGATTTCACGATCGCTACGACGCCACGGATTCCAGTTGCCCCCACGCACCCTGCCCAACGACCCGATAAACGTATGGTTACGCGGACGTCTGTCCGGTCATACGACGACCTCCGCCCTTGTCCAGAACAAGGGCGGAGGTCGTCGGGGCGCGGCACGGGGCTCAGGCCGGAAGCCTCACTCCTCGCCCGCCAGCTTCAGGGCCCGCAGCTTCTGGCCCGCGTACCAGGTGGCGGCCACCGTGACCACGACCAGCAGGACCGTGGCGAGCGGCAGGCCGACCTCCGAGGTCACCGCGCCGTCGCCCGCGGTCTTCTCGGCGACCGCCAGGGCCCACTGCCGGACGCTGAGCGTCCGCGCACCGGCCACCATGCTGCTGAAGAGGGCCTCCCAGACCAGCGCGTAGACCAGGCCGAGGACGACCGCGTGCCGGCTGACCGTGCCGAGCAGAAGGAACAGGGCGCTGTACGCGATCGAGGCGACCAGCGCCGCGACCGTGTAGGCGACGGCGATCTGCTGGCCGTTGCCGTTGAGGATCAGGCCCGCGACCAGCGTCGGCAGGGCCGAGAACACCATGGTCACCGCGATGGCCACGATCAGCTTGGTGAAGATGATCGTCGGCCGCTTCACCGGCTTGGCGAGCAGGTAGACGATCGAGCCGTCGTCGATCTCGGGGCCGATCGCCCCGGTGCCCGCGATCACGCCGATCAGCGGCACCATCGTGGCGATGGCGAAACCGCCGAGGACGTTCGAGGCGATCTGGTCATCGGCCCCCGCGAACGCGCGCACGGCCACGGCGATGAGCAGCAGCAGTGCGGGCAGGACGAACAGGATGGCGGCACGGCGCCGGCCGAGCAGGGCCCGGTAGGTGAGCCGGGCGACTGTGGGGTCGTACATGACGGTGCACAGCTCCTTTCAGGCCACTACTCAGGCCGCTACGAGATAGGAAAAGACCGATTCGAGGGACTCGTCGGACGGCGAGACGGTGAGCAGCCGGATGCCCTGCTCCCGGGCGACCCTCGGCAGCAGTTCGGTGAACCGCCCGAAGTCGACTGCCTGGATGCGCAGCGCCTTCTCGGTCAGGTCGACCTCGATGCCCGCCGTGGAGGGGTCGGCGATGAGCGCGGCCGCGAGGGCCCGGTCGTCGCTGGAGCGCACCAGATAGCGGTGCGGCCGGTCCTTCATGAGCCGGCGGATCTTGCGGAAGTCGCCGGAGGCGGCGTGCCGGCCCGCCACGATCACCTCGATGTGCGAGGCCAGCTGCTCGACCTCTTCGAGGATGTGCGAGGAGAACAGGACCGTACGGCCCTCGGCGCCCATCCGCCGCAGCAGCTCCATCAGCTGCATCCGCTGGCGCGGGTCCATGCCGTTGAACGGTTCGTCCAGCAGCAGCACCGAGGGCTCGTGGACCAGCGCGGAGGCCATCTTCACGCGCTGGCGCATGCCCTTGCTGTACGTGGAGATCTTGCGGTCCTGCGCGTACTCCATCTGGACCGTGGCGAGCGCCCTCTGTGCCTCGGCCCCTCCCAAACCCTGGAGTTCGGCGTTGGCGACGACGAATTCCTTGCCGGTGAGGAAGTCGTACATCCCTTCCCGCTCCGGGACGATGCCGATCTCCTTGTAGACGGCCTCGTTGCGCCAGATCGTCCGGCCGTCGAGCGTGACCTTCCCCGTCGAGGGGGCGAGGAATCCGCCCATCATGTTGATGAGGGTGGACTTTCCGGCGCCGTTCGGGCCGAGGAGTCCGGTGACGCCGGGGCCCACGGTCATGGAGACGTCGTTGACGGCGACCACGTTGCCGAACCAGCGCGAGGTGTGGTCGATCTCGATGGTGGTCACAGCCCGGCCCTCCGGTAACGGCGCATCAGGACGGCGTACGAGCCGGCGACGAGCGCGAGAACAACGATCAGGTAGACCACACCGGCGCCGGCGCCCGGGCCCGCTTCCCCGGGGAAGGCGGAGGTCGCGCCGAGGAACGCGGTCTGGACGCCGTCGATCAGGGTGATCGGCGAGAAGAGGCCGAGCCACCGCACGGCCTCCTCCGACCCGGTCTCCCAGGCGATGGCCTGGACCGTGGAGACGGCACCGTAGGTGATGGTCAGGAGGGCGATCACCGCGGCGACGCCGAAGCCGCGCCGCGGGGTCAGGGCGGCCATCACCAGGCCGAGCCCGGCGAACAGCACGGACAGCAGCGCCACCGAAACCAGTCCCTGGCCGAACCACTTGGTCTGATCGGCGAAGTCGAACTTCGCGAGCAGAGAGCCCACATAGAGGATGAGCAGCGGCGCACCGGTGAGGATGAAGAGCGCGGAGGCGGTGGCCGCGAATTTCGCGATCACGTAGTCGGCGCGTTCGATCGGCCGCGAGAAGTACAGGGGGACGGTCTTGAACCGGAGGTCCCTGGACACCGCCTGCGGGGCCTGGGCGGCGATGAAGAGGCCGATCACGGCCTGGAGGTAGATCGCGTACGAGGTGTACTTGACCACCAGTTTGGTGGCGTCCGGCGCGGCCATGGAGACCGCCACCAGGATCGCCGCGACCAGCGCCATCACGCCGAACAGCAGCATGGGCAGCACCTTGGACTTGGCGGAACGGCCCAGTCCGAAGGAGCCCCGCAGGGTCTGCGAGAACAGCGAGCGGCGGGCGTAGGCCCGGCCGAGCCGCGGTCCGTCGTAGGAGCGGTAGCCGATGTTGTGGATCCGGGAGGCGTCGCGCCCGGCCGCGGCCTTGGTCTCAGTGCTCATCGCGACCGCTTCCCTTCTGCTGGACGACCCCGGCGGTGCCGGCCGCGGCCGGGACGGCGGCTGTCTGCCCCGCGCCCTGTTCGGTACGGAAGACCTCGGCGATCTGGTGGCGCCGCTGTTCCATGCGGACCAGGCCGAGCCCGAGCCCGGCGACGCTGTCGCGGACCACGTCGTAGGTGTCCTCGCCGGTCGCCTCGATCAGCAGGATGTGGCCCGCGCCCGGCAGCCCCTCCGCGTCGATCCCGTCGTGGCCGATGAGCGTGACCCCGGCGTCGGTGAGGACCTTGCGCAGCGCGCCGGTGCCGTCGGGGTGGGTGTCGCTGTCGGTGACCTCGACCGCGAGGGTCGCGGTGGTCTGGGTGAAGTCGCTGGTGGAGCTGGAGCGCAGGAGCGTTCCGCCGTCGATGACGACGACGTGGTCGCAGGTGCGTTCCAGCTCGCCCAGGAGATGCGACGTCACCAGCACGGAGATGCCGAAGTCGGTGTGGATCCGCCGGATCAGGCCGAGCATCTCGTCCCGGCCGACCGGGTCGAGGCCGTTGGTCGGCTCGTCGAGCAGGACCAGCCGGGGGTCGTGGACGAGGGCCTGGGCCAGCTTCACCCGCTGCTTCATGCCGGTCGAGTAGCCGCCGATGGGGCGGTAGCGCTCCTCGTAGAGGCCGACGTGGCGCAGGGTGTCGGCCGTGCGCTCGCGGGCCGCCGTGGGCGGCAGCCCCGACATGCGCGCCATGTGCACGACGAACTCGGTCGCCGAGACGTCGGGCGGCAGGCAGTCGTGCTCGGGCATGTACCCCACCCGTTCCCGGATGGCGGCGCCGCTGGTCGCGACGTCGAGCCCGAGCACCGCGGCCCGGCCTTCGGTGGCGGGGGAAAGACCCAGCAGGATCTTGATCAGTGTGGACTTGCCGGCTCCGTTGGAACCCACCAGACCGGTCACACCCGGTCCGATGTCCAACGTGAGCCGGTCAAGCGCGGTCACCCGGGGGAACCGCATGCTCAGGGCTTCGGTAGCGATTACGGCTGTCACGGAAAAGACGTTAGTGGCGCGGACCACAGGGGTCGTCAGCCCTGACGGTTGGATCCGCGTCAGACTCCAGACGTACACGCCCGTAGGGGGGTGCACCGTGGATCCACAGCGGAGCCAGGGTTTTCCACAGGCCGTGCACACCTCTTGACGCAGCCGCCGGACATTGTCACATTCATCAGTGTCACGTTACGGGCACGTACCGCACACGGCAGGGAACGGACGGTGGCATGACCGGCTTGGCCAAGGCAGTGCAGGACACCAACACCCCGGAGCTGCGGGGGTTCAGAGAGGTTCAGCGTCTCGCCTATGCCTGCGCGGAGGCGGTCGCGGGCCAGCTGCGCTCCGGTGTGACCGAGCGCGAGGCGGCCCGGATGCAGCGGATGTGGCTGCGCGAGCGCGGTGTGCGCGACTGGTTCCACCTGCCGTTCGCCTGGTTCGGGGACCGTACGGCGTTCGCCGGGTTCAAGGTGCCGCTGCAATTCTTCCCGACCGACCGGAAGCTGGAGCCGGGGATGCCGTTCATCCTCGACATGGCCCCGGTGTACAAGGGGTTCACCGCCGATGTCGGGTACGCGGGGTGCCTCGGCCTCAATCCGCTGCACGACAGGCTGCTGGCCGATCTGGAGGCCCACCGCGAGCTGATCCTGCGGGAGGTGCGCGAGCGCTGCTCCTTGCGCGAGATCTACGAGGACGTCGAACGCCTCATGACCGCCCAGGGATACGCGAACCGGCACCGGGCCTACCCCTTCGGCGTGATCGCCCACAAGGTCGACCGTGTCGCCGAACGCCGTTGGTCCCCGCAGGTCTTCGGCTTCGGCACCCAGGCCCTCAAGGGGCTCGTGAGCGACGCGCTGCACGGCCACCGGGAGGGCTGGTCGCCCCTGTGGAGCCCCTACCGCTTCTCCGACCACCCGCCGCAGCCGGGGCTGTGGGCGGTCGAACCCCACCTCGGATTCAGGGGTACGGGCGCGAAGTTCGAGGAGATCCTGGTCGTCACCGACTCCAAGGACCCCGAGCAGAGCGCTTTCTGGCTGGACGACGATCTGCCGCATGTGCGGCGCTGGGCCGAGGAGAAGGTGGCGGCGTGAATCTGTCTCGGGCGCGTGAGCGGACCGTGCGTACGGGAGGCGTCGAGCTGTGCGTCGCCGAGCTGGGCGACGCGGGCCGGCCGACCGTGGTGCTGGTCCACGGCTATCCGGACAGCAAGGAGGTCTGGTCGGACGTCGCCGTGCGGCTGGCCGAGCAGTGGCACGTGGTGCTGTACGACGTGCGGGGGCACGGCGGGTCCACCGCCCCGAAGCCGCTGCGCGGCGGCTTCACCCTGGAGAAACTGACCGACGACTTCCTCGCCGTGATCGACACGGTCAGCCCGGACCGGCCGGTGCACGTGGTCGGCCACGACTGGGGGTCCGTCCAGTCCTGGGAGTTCGTCACGGTCGGCAGGACCGAGGGCCGGATCGCCTCCTTCACCTCGATGTCGGGGCCGTCCCTCGACCACTTCGGGCACTGGATCAAACGCCGGATGACCCGCCCCACCCCGCGCAAGGTGGGCCAACTCCTCGGCCAGGGCGCGAAATCCTGGTACGTGTACATGCTCCACACGCCCGTCCTGCCGGAGCTCGCCTGGCGCGGGCCGCTCGGCAAGCGCTGGCCGGGGATCCTGGAGCGGCTGGAGAAGGTGCCCGCGGGCGACTACCCCACCGCCTCCCTCCCGAACGACGCGGCGCACGGCGCCTGGCTCTACCGCGACAACGTCCGTGCCCGGCTGCGCAGGCCCCGCCCGGACGCCTACGCCCACGCACCGGTCCAGCTGATCACCCCGACCGGGGACTCCTTCCTCTCCGAGCGGCTCTACGACGGTCTTGAGGACTGGGTCCCCACGCTGGTACGCCGCTCGCTGCCGGCCAAGCACTGGGTGCCCCGCACCCGGCCGGACCAGCTCGCCTCCTGGATCGACGAGTTCGTCACCGCGAACGAGTCCGCCGCGCGGGACGGCGGACCCGTGCAGCAGACGGTGGCGCAGGGCCCCTACGCGCAGCGGTTCGGCGGTCAGCTGGTCCTGGTGACGGGAGCGGCCTCCGGGATCGGGCGGGCCACGGCGTTCGCGTTCGCCGAGGCGGGCGCCCGGATCGTGGCCGTGGACCGGGACGCGGAGGGCGCCGCCCGCACCGCGGAGATGGCGAAGCTGATCGGGGCCCCCGCGGCCTGGGGCGAGGCCGTGGACGTCAGCGACGAGGCCGAGATGGAGAAGCTCGCCGCCCGGGTCGCCGCCGAGTACGGCATCGTCGACATCCTGGTCAACAACGCCGGGATCGGGCTCTCCGGCTCCTTCCTGGAGACCACGAGCGAGGAGTGGAAGAAGGTCCTCGACGTCAATCTGTGGGGGGTCATCCACGGTTGCCGGATCTTCGGCAAGCAGATGGCGGACCGCGGCCAGGGCGGCCACATCGTCAACACGGCGTCGGCCGCGGCCTTCCAGCCCTCCCGGGTGCTGTCCGCGTACAGCACGTCGAAGGCGGCCGTGCTGATGCTCAGCGAGTGCCTGCGGGCCGAGTTGGCGGAGAAGTCGATCGGGGTGAGCGCGATATGCCCCGGCATCGTCAACACCAACATCACCTCCACCACGCGGTTCGCCGGGGCCGACGCGGCCGAGGAGGAGCGGCTACAGAAGCGGACGAGCCGGCTCTACGGCCGGCGCAACTATCCGCCGGAGAAGGTCGCCGACGCGATCCTGCGGGCGGTCGTGCGCAACCAGGCCGTGGTCCCGGTGACCCCGGAGGCGCGCGGCGCCCGGCTGCTGTCCCGGCTGAGCCCGGGGACGCTGCGCTCCGTCGCCCGGCTGAAGCCGCCGCTGTGACCGGGGCCGGGGCGGAAGCGGGGGCCAGGACGGGTGCGGGGAGCGGAGCCGGGGTCGGTGCGGGGGCGGGGGTCGGAACCAGGTCCGGGGCGGGGGCGGGGGCCGGTGCGGGGGCCGGAACCAGGTCCGGTGCCAGGGCCGGGGCCGCCGAATACCGGATCGAGGACCTGGCCCACGCCAGCGGGGCCACGGTGCGCACGATCCGCGCCTACCAGGACCGGGGGCTGCTCCCGACGCCCGAGCGGCGCGGACGGGCCAACGTGTACCGGGAGGCCCATCTCGCCCGGCTGCGGCAGATCGCGGACCTGCTCGACCGGGGCTACACCCTGGCCAGCATCAAGGAGTTGCTGGAGGCGTGGGACGCGGGGCGGGGGCTCGGCGGGGTGCTCGGGCTCGTCGCGGAGGTGCAGGGGCCGTGGACGGACGAGGAGGCCGACCGGATCAGCCGCCGCGAGCTGGACGAGCGGTTCGGCGGCCGGCAGGACGACGAGGCCATCGCGGAGGCGGTGGAGCTCGGCGTGCTGGAGCGCGTGCCCGGCCGGGACGACGAGTTCCTCGTCCCCAGTCCGCAAGAGCTTTCCGTGGCAGCCGAGTTGCACGCGGCCGGGGTGCCGCTGACGGCAATCTCCGGTCATCTGCGGGAACTTCGCGGCCAGGTGGAGCACATAGCCTCCCGTTTCCTGGAGTTCACCACCGAGCACGTCTTCGCCCGCTACCTCGGCCACCTGCCGCCGACCGACGCCGACGCGGCCGAGGCGGCGGCCCTGGTCCGGCGGCTGCGGCCGCTCGCCCAGCAGACGGTCGACGCCGAACTGGCGCGCGCCATGAGGACGTTCGCCACCCGGCATCTGCATCACCACCTCGGCGCGGAGGAGAGTGCGATCACCGAGAACACGACCCGTCCCGTGCTGCTGCCCGCCCGGACAACACAGGCCGTGCAGGACCTGGTTGGCGCGGAGCGCGTGGCGGCGTTCGTCGCGGCAGCAGCTGAACGCGAGGTGCAGGCACGCACCTTGGACGCACTCGCTTCATCTCACGCAATAGCCAATGAAGTTGACCAAAAGGGTTAAATCGCCCACCAGTTGTCCACAGAGTCGTCAAATAGCCTGTGGATAAGTCGAGTTGGCTGTGGATCAAACATCGGTGCGGAGAAAGACGAAAAGAAGCCTGTAAGAAATCCGGATGCACCGATGAACCGCGCACGGGCACTCTGGCGGGATGGACGAACGACGCACCGTCAAGGTGTCCAAGTACCTCTCGAAACATCTGCGGCACCAGCCGGAACGCATCGGCATCACCCTCGACGAGAACGGCTGGGTGCCGGTCGACGATGTGCTGCGTGCCGCGGCCCGGCACGGCTTCGCCCTCACCCGCGCCGAGCTCGACCACGCGGTCGCCACCAACGACAAGCGCCGCTTCACGGTGGACGGCGACCGCATCCGCGCCAATCAGGGCCACACCGTCGCCGTGGACCTGGACCTGCCGCCGGCCGAGCCGCCCGCGTACCTCTACCACGGCACGGTCGCCCGGGTGATGGACGCGATCCGGGCGGAGGGCCTGCGCCCCATGACCCGCCACCATGTGCACCTGTCGCCCGACCGGGAGACGGCCACCCGGGTCGGCGCCCGCCGCGGCCGCCCCCTCGTCCTCACCGTGGACGCGGGCGCGATGCACCGCGCCGGCCACGTCTTCCGGGTCAGCGCCAACGGCGTCTGGCTCGCCGACGCCGTACCGCCGGAGTTCCTGCTCCTGCGCGACTGAGGGCCGCAGCAGCAGGAACCGCGCGGCTGAGGCCCCGGCCGGGCAGGAAACCCGCAGGCTCACGCCAGCTGCGCGGGCGCCTCCGTGGCGATGCGCTCGAAGACCTTCGGGTCGACGTCGAAGACCGAGTCCGGGATCGGGGCGTGGATGACGATCTCGGTGAAGCCCAGCTCCGCATGGCGCCCCGCGAAGTCGACGAACGCGTCCACGGACTCCAGCGGGGCGGTGCGGTCCGGGGTGAAGCCGGTCAGCAGGACCCGGTCCGGCTCCGAGGCGTCCCGGCCGATCTCCGCGCAGGCCGCCGTGAACTTCTCGCTCTGCGCCCGCAGCGCGGCCCGCGACTCCTCCGGGGTGCCGTTCTCGTACAGCTTCGGGTCGCCGGTGGTGACCCACGCCTGCCCGTGGCGGGCGGCGAGCTTCAGCCCGCGCGGCCCGGTCGCGGCGACCGCGAAGGGCAGCCGGGGGCGCTGGACACAGCCGGGGATGTTGCGGGCCTCGTCCGCGGCGTAGTAGGTGCCACGCTCGGTCACCGCGTCCTCGGTGAGCAGGCGGTCCAGGAGCGGTACGAACTCGGCGAGCCGGTCGGCGCGTTCGCGCGGGGTCCAGGCCTCCTGGCCCAGGGCGGTGGCGTCGAAGCCGCTGCCCCCGGCGCCGATGCCGAGCGTGATCCGGCCGCCCGAGATGTCGTCCAGGGAGATGAGCTCCTTGGCCAGCGTGACCGGGTGGCGGAAGTTCGGCGAGGTCACGAGGGTGCCGAGCCGCAGCCGTTCGGTGGCCGTCGCCGCGGCGGTGAGCGTGGGCAGCGCCCCGAACCACGGGCCGTCCCGGAAGGTCCGCCAGGACAGGTGGTCATAGGTGTACGCGGTGTGGAAGCCCAGCTCCTCCGCGCGCTGCCAGCGGTCGCGGCCGCCCTCGTTCCAGCGGTCGACGGGAAGAATCACGGTGCTCAGACGGGGGCTCATGCCCCTGAGCCTACGGCCGTGCCCACACTCCGCGACCACCCCCGATGGCGTTGGCATATGCCAGAGGACTTTTCCGCAGATCAGCGCCCTCACCCACTCAAATGTGCGCCCCTTCGCACGCCCGTGCACCCTCGTGGGCGAGAATGACCCGGTGACCTCAGTGACCGATACGCCTCTTCCCGCCGTGACCCGGCTGATCGCCACCGACCTCGACGGCACCCTGCTGCGCGACGACAAGACACTGTCCGCGCGCACCGTCGCGGCCCTCGCGGCGGCCGAGGAGGCCGGGATCGAGGTCTTCTTCGTCACCGGCCGGCCGACCCGCTGGATGGACGTCGTACGCAACCACGTCCAGAGCCACGGCACGGCGATCTGCGCCAACGGCGCCGTGGTCACCGATCTGCGGACGGACGGCGACCTCCTCGCCGTACGGGCGCTGGAGCGCGACGCCGCCCTCCACGTCGTGCGCACCCTGCGCGAGGCGGCCCCCGGCACCTCCTTCGCCGTCGAGATGACCACCGGCATCAACTACGAACCGGCCTACCCGCCGTTCCACCTGGACCCGGGAGCCTCGGTCGCCGTCGCCGAGAAGCTGCTGCACGAGGACGCCCCGGGCGTTGGCGCGCCCGTGCTCAAGCTGCTGGCCCACCACACCGAGCTGGCACCCGACGCCTTCCTGGACCTGGCCCGTACGGCGGCCGGCGACCGGGCGTCCATCACCCGCTCCAGCCCGTCCGCGCTGCTGGAGGTCAGCGGGCTCGGCGTCTCCAAGGCCACGACCCTGGCCGCCTGTTGTGCCGAGCGCGGCATCGCTCCCGCCGAGGTGGTCGCCTTCGGCGACATGCCCAACGACATCGAGATGCTCGGCTGGGCCGGCGCCTCCTTCGCCATGGGCAACGCCCACCCGAACGTGCTGGCCGCCGCCACGGGCCGGACCGCGACCAACGAGGAGGACGGGGTGGCGATCGTCATCGAGCGGATCCTCGCCGCCCGCGCGGAGGGCCGCGCAGACGCCTGCTGAAACCTTTCGGCAGAACGGGGAGACGACCGCTCACAGCCGGCACAACGGGAAGGCGCCCCCTCACAGCGGCGCCTCCCACACCACCGTCGTACCGCCGCCGCCCTCCCCGATGCCCGGCTCGATCCGGCTGGACCCGCCCAGGGACTCGGCCCGGCGGGCCAGGTTGCGCAGCCCGCTGCGCCGACCGCCCTCCGGGATGCCCACCCCGTCGTCGGCGACCGAGAGCCGGACCGCGGCCCGCCCGTCCGGCAGCGTCACCGTCGCGTCGACGACCACATCGATCAGCGACGCCTCCGCGTGCCGGAACGCGTTGGAGAGCGCCTCGCGCAACGCGGCGACCAGGTTCTTGCCGGTCAGCTCGCCGACGAGCGAGTCCACCGGGCCCAGGAAGCGGTGCGAGGGCTTGAAACCGAGCGGGACGGCCGCCATGTTGATCTCCCGCAGGACACGGGTCCGCAGCCCCGAGGGGGCCTCGGCCGGCTCCTGCTGGAGCGCGAAGATCGCCGTCCGGATCTCCTGGATCGTCACGTCCAGTTCGTCGACCGCCCGGCCGACGCCGGTCCGCACCTCGGGCACCACCGATCTGCGCTGGGCGCTCTCCAGCATCATCCCCGTGGCGAACAGCCGCTGGATGACCAGGTCGTGGAGGTCGCGGGCGATCCGGTCGCGGTCCTCGTACACCGCGAGCCGCTCCCGGTCCCGCTGCGCCTCGGCCATCATCAGCGCGAGCGCCGCCTGGGAGGCGAACTGTGTGGCGAGCGTCCGCTCGGCCTCCGTGAACGGGCGCGCGCCCCGGGAGCGGGGGGTGGCCAGCGCACCGAGCACCCGGCCGCCGCTCTGGAGCGGCAGCAGCATGCTGGGGCCGAACCGGTCGGCCAGCCGGGTCACCATCCGGGCGTCGGAGGCCGAGTCCTCGATGAACACCGCCTCGCCCGCGAGGAGTCTCGCCACCACCGCGCTCCGGGCCGGGATGATCACCCCGAGCGAGGACGAGGGGTCCTCGGACGACACGGCGACGATCTCCAGACCGCCCCCCTCGGCGGGCAGCAGCACGATCCCGGCGGCGGCGTCGGCGAGCCGGCGGGCCTGTTCGGCGACCACGGACAGGGCCTCGTCGGCGTCCCCGCCCGACAGGAGGGCCGTCGTGACCGCGACCGAACCGTCGATCCAGTGCTCCCGCTGCCGCGCCGCCTCGTACAGCCGGGCGTTGCCGATGGCGATGCCGGCCTCCGTGGCGAGCACCCGGACCATGTGGAGGTCGTAGTCGCTGAACTCCGCGCCGCCGTGCTTCTCGGTGAGGTAGAGGTTGCCGAAGATCTCCCCCTGGACCCGGATGGGCACCCCGAGGAAGGACCGCATCCGAGGGTGTCCCGGCGGGAACCCGGCGGACCGCGGGTCGGCGGACAGATCGGCCAGCCGGACCGGGGCGGGGTCGTGGATCAGCGCGCCGAGCAGCCCCCGGTGCCCGTCGGGCCGTCGCCCGATCTCCTCGGCCACGTCCTGCGGAACGCCGTAGGTGACGAAGTCCGAAAGACCCTCGCCCAGCTCGTCGACGACGCCGATGGCCGCGTACCGGGCGTGGGCCAGTTCGGCGGCCGTCTCGCAGATCCGGTCCAGGGTGGAGTGCAGTTCCAGCCCCGCGCCGACGGACCGCATCGCCTCCAGGAGCTGCGGCACCCGCGCGGTCAGCTCGGTGGACAGCCCCTGGAGGCTGCGGGTGGCCCGGGTGGCGGCGTCCAGGGAGTCCTTCGGGTCGGGCTCTGCCATGGCCCGAGCCTAATTAGTGCCGATACAGGGCGAAAGTCGGGAATGTATGTGCTGACCGCCCGACGTCGAGCCTGTGTCCCCCACCGCTCTACACCCCCGCCCCCGCCGTCTCGCGTTCGCGCTCCAGCATGCGACGCAGCGGCCCGTCCTGGGCGGCCAGTTCGGCGTACGGTCCGCGCTGCACGACCCGGCCCGCGTCCAGCACCAGCACCTCGTCGACCGCCTCCAGGCCGGTCAGCCGGTGGGTGATGAGGACGGTCGCACAGCCCCGGGTCGCAGCCAGCAGGTCGGCCGTGAGGGCGTCGGCGGTCGGCAGGTCGAGGTGTTCGGCGGGCTCGTCCAGGACGAGTACGGGGAAGTCGGCGAGCAGCGCGCGGGCCAGGGCGAGGCGCTGGCGCTGGCCTCCGGAGAGCCGGGCGCCGTGCTCGCCGACGGCCGTGTCGAGGCCTTCCGGCAGGGCCCGCACCCAGTCCAGGAGCCGGGCCCGGGCGAGCGCGTCGCCCAGTTCGGCGTCGGTCGCCCCGGGCCGGGCCAGGCGCAGGTTCTCGCGGATCGTGCTGTCGAAGACGTGGGCGTCCTGGGCGCACAGCCCGACCGAGCGCCGGACCGTGTCCGAGTCCAGGGCGGACGCCTCGACGCCGCCGAGCCGGTACGTCCCCGACGAGACGTCCAGGAAGCGCAGGAGGACCTGGGCCAGCGTCGTCTTGCCCGAGCCGGAGGGGCCCACGACCGCGATGCGCCGCCCGCGCGTGAGCGTCAGGTCCAGCGAGGCCAGCGCGTCCTGCCCGGCCCCCGGGTAGCGGGCGCTCAGCCCCCGTACCTCCAGCGGGAAGGGCGAGCCGGGCTCCTCGGCCGGAGTCCGCGGCTCCTGTACGGGGACGGGGGCGTCCAGCACCTCGAACACCCGCTCCGCGCTCCGGGCGACCCGCCGGCGGTACTGCACGGCGAGCGGCAGCCCGGCGACGGCCTCGAAGGCGGCGAGCGGGGTCAGCACCACCACGGCGAGCGCGACCCCGGACAGCCGTCCGTCGTTGACGGCGGGGACGCCGACGGCCGCGGCGGCCACCACGGTGAGCCCGCAGACCAGGGCGGAGAGACCGCCGCCCAGCGCCGTCGCGGCGGCCGCCCGGGAGGCGATCCGGGTCAGGAGGGTGTCGGCCGCGCGCAACTGCTCCTGCCGGGCGGGCAGGGCGCCCGCGACGGTCAGTTCGGCGGTGCCGCCGAGCAGATCGGTGACCCGGGTCGCCAGGGTGGCGCGGGCGGGAGCGAGCTGACGCTCCGTACGGCGGGCACAGGCGCCGCTGACGAGCGGGACGCCGACCCCGGCGAGCAGCAGACCGGCCGCGAGGATCACGCCCGCTTCCGGCAGCAGCCGGCCCGTGAACCCGGCGGCGGCGGTCCCCACCACGACGGCGGTGGAGGCGGGCAGCAGCCAGCGCAGCCAGTAGTCCTGGAGCGCGTCCACATCGGCGACGAGGCGGGACAGCAGGTCGCCGCGCCGGGTGGTGCGCAGACCGGCGGGAGCGATGCGTTCGAGGCCCCGGTAGACGGCGACGCGCAGGCTCGCCAGGAGCTTCAGTACGGCGTCGTGCGAGACGAGCCGCTCGGCGTAGCGGAAGACGGCCCGCCCGATGCCGAAGGCGCGGGTCGCGGTGACCGCCATCATCAAGTACATGACCGGCGGCTCTTCGGAGGCGCGGGAGATCAGCCAGCCGGAGACCGCCATGAGCCCCACGGCCGACCCGACGGCCAGGCTGCCCAGCAGCAGGGCCAGGGTCAGTTGTCCGCGCTGCGCCCCGGCCGACGCGCGGACCCGGGCGAGCACCCGGCCCGGGCGGGTCCCGGCCGGCGCGGGGGAGTCGGGGGACTCCGCGGACCGGGCGGTCGGCAGTTCGCCGCCGGCGAGAGGCTCCGGTACGGCGGGCCCCGGGGCCGCGAGGCCTGCGACGGGCTTCCCGTACGTCTCCGTACGGGCATCGGTGCGCGGCTCCAGCGCCACCACACGATCGGCGACCGCCAGCAGCGCCGGGCGGTGGACGACCAGCAGCACGGTCCGCCCGGCGGCCAGCCTCCGTACGGCGTCGACGATGCCCTCCTCGCTCTCACCGTCCAGGCTCGCGGTCGGCTCGTCCAGCAGCAGGAGCGGCCGGTCGGCGAGGAACGCCCGGGCGAGGGCAAGGCGCTGACGCTGGCCCGCGGAGAGCCCGGCGCCGTCCTCGCCGAGCGCGGTCAGCATCCCGTCCGGCAGCGCGGCGACGAAGTCGTACGCGCCCGCGTCCCGCAGCGCCGCGACGACCGCCTCGTCGTCGGCGTCGGGCCGGGCGAGGCGGACGTTCTCGGCGATCGTGCCCGCGAAGAGATGGGGGCGCTGGGGGACCCAGGCGATACGGCTCCGCCAGCGTTCCGGGTCCAGCTCCGCGAGGTCCCTCTCCCCGACCCGTACGTGCCCCTCGTCGGGCCGGGCGAAGCCCAGGATCACGTTCAGCAGGGTGGACTTGCCGACGCCGCTCGGGCCGACCAGGGCGACGGTCTCCCCCGGCTCCACGGTGAGCGACGCGGCGTCCAACGACGGTGCGGCGCGGCCCTCGTGGCGTACGGTCACGTCCGCCAGCTCCAGGCGCAGCGTGTCCGGGACGTCCTCGGTGCCCGAAGCCCGGGGTTCGGTCTCCAGGACCGCGAAGATCTCCTCGGCGGCCGAGAGCCCCTCGGCCGCAGCGTGGTACTGCGCCCCGACCTGGCGGATCGGCAGATACGCCTCCGGGGCCAGGATCAGGACCACCAGGCCGGTGTAGAGGTCGAGTTCACCGTGGACAAGCCGCATGCCGATGGTGACGGCGACCAGCGCCACCGACAGGGTCGCCAGCAGCTCCAGGGCGAACGAGGAGAGGAAGGCGATCCGCAGGGTGCGCAGGGTGGCCCGGCGGTAGTCGGAGGTGATCGTGCGGATCGAGGCGGCCTGGGCCTTGGCCCGCCCGAAGACCTTCAGGGTCGGCAGCCCGGCGACGACGTCCAGGAAGTGCCCGGAGAGCCGGGACAGCAGCTGCCACTGACGGTCCATCCGCGACTGGGTGGCCCAGCCGATCAGGATCATGAACAGCGGGATGAGCGGCAGCGTGACGACGATGATCGCCGCCGAGACCCAGTCCTCCGTGACGATCCGGGCCAGCACCGCCACCGGCACGACCACCGCGAGGCCGAGCTGCGGGAGATAGCGGGCGAAGTAGTCGTCGAGCGCGTCGATCCCCCGGGTCGCCAGCGCGACCAGCGAACCGGTGCGCTGTCCGCTCAGCCAAGTGGGGCCCAGCCGCGTGGCCCGCTCCAGGAGCCGGCCACGCAGTTCGGACTTGACGGCCGCGCTGGCGCGATGGGCGGCCAGCTCGGTGAGCCAGGCGACCAGGGCCCGGCCCAGCGCGACCGCCGCGAGCAGCAGGAGAGGGGTCCGCAGCTCGGTGACCGTGAGCCCGTCCTCGAAACCGCCCACCACGATCTCGGCGATGAGCATCGCCTGAGCGATCACCAACAGGGCGCCGACCAGGCCGAGCGCCACCACGGCCGCCAGGAAGAGGCGGGTGGCCCGTGCGTGGTGGAGCAGACGCGGATCGATCGGTTTCACGTGAAACATCCCCCCGGCGGGGTCGGTGAGCTCTGCGGGATCGGGAGCCGCTGCGGGCCTCACGGGGCCCGCAGCGGCTCACCGGAATCAGTGCGCGTCGGCGATGTGCTGGGTGCCGATGCGCTTGCGGAAGACCCAGTAGGTCCAGCTCTGGTAGAGCAGCACGACGGGCGTGGCGATGCCCGCGCACCAGGTCATGATCTTGAGCGTGTACGGGCTGGACGAGGCGTTGGTGACGGTGAGGTTCCAGGCGTCGTTCAGCGAGGACGGCATGACGTTCGGGAAGAGCGTCAGGAAGAGCATCGCGACCGCCGCCGCGATCGTCACGCCCGAGAACGCGAACGACCAGCCCTCCCGTCCCTTGGCGACGGCTCCGATCGCAGCCAGCAGCGACACCACCGCCACGATCAGGGCCCCTAGGCTCCAGCCGTCCCCGTTGTCGGCCTGGGTCCAGAGCAGGAAGCCCAGCGCGAGGAGCGCGGTGACGGGTCCCAGCTTCAGTGCCAGGGCGCGGGCCCTCACCCGGATGTCGCCCGCCGTCTTGAGACCGGCGAACACCGCTCCGTGGAAGGTGAAGAGGGTGAGCGTGACGAGGCCGCCGAGGATCGCGTACGGGTTGAGGAGATCCCAGAAGTTACCGACGTACTCCATGTCGGCGTCGATCTTCACGCCCCGGACGATGTTCCCGAACGCCACCCCCCACAGCACGGCGGGGATCAGCGAGGTCCAGAAGATCGCGGTCTCCCAGTTCGTCTGCCACCGCTCCTCGGGCCGCTTGGCGCGGTACTCGAAGGCGACGCCCCGCACGATCAGGCAGAACAGGATGATCAGCAGCGGCAGATAGAAGCCGGAGAAGAGGGTGGCGTACCACTCGGGGAAGGCGGCGAAGGTCGCGCCGCCCGCGGTGAGCAGCCAGACCTCGTTGCCGTCCCAGACGGGCCCGATCGTGTTGATCAGGACCCGCTTCTCCTTGCGGTCGCGGGCCAGCAGTTTGGTGAGGACCCCGATGCCGAAGTCGAAACCCTCCAGGAAGAAGTAGCCGGTCCAGAGGACGGCGATGAGCACGAACCAGACGTCGTGGAGTTCCATCTCTCAGCTCCTGTGCTCAGTACGAGAAGGCCATCGGCCGGTCGGCGTCTTCGTCGTCGTGGCCGCCGATCTTCGTGGGCGGGTTGAGGTCGTCCTCGGTCAGCTCCGGCGGCCCGGCCTTGATGTACTTCACGAGCAGCTTCACCTCGATCACGGCGAGCACCGCGTACAGCAGGGTGAAGACGATCATCGAGGTGAGCACCTCGCCCTGCGAGACACCGGGGGAGACCCCGGCACGCGTCTCCAGCACTCCGTAGACCACCCAGGGCTGGCGGCCCATCTCGGTGAAGATCCAGCCCCAGGAGTTGGCGATCAGCGGGAAGAGCAGCGTCCAGAGCGCGACGAGCCAGTAGAGCTTGGTGAGCCTCGGGCTCAGTGCCTTGTTCCGGAACAGGACCAGATGCGGCACCTCGTCCTCACCGGTCCGCAGCGCCGGTGGCAGCAGGAACTTCTTCCGGGTCAGCCAGAGCCCCAGGAGGCCGAGGCCGAAGGAGGCCATCCCGAAGCCGATCATCCACCGGAAGCTCCAGAACGCGACCGGGATGTTGGGCCGGTAGTCGCCGGGACCGTACTTCTCCTGGGAGTCCTTGTTGATGTCGTTGATGCCCGGGACATAGGAGTTCGGGTCGTTGTTGGCGAGGAAGGACAGTATCCCGGGAAGCGAGATCTCCACGGAGTTGTGGCCCTTGCTGACGTCCCCGTACGCGAAGATCGAGAAGGGCGCCCGTTCCTGACCGTCCCACAGGGCCTCGGCGGCGGCCATCTTCATCGGCTGCTGCCGGAACATGACCTTCGCGAGGCTGTCGCCGCTCACGGCGGTGAGCAGTCCGGCGACCACGACGGTGATCAGCCCCAGGCGCAGCGAGGTCCGCATCACCGGGATGTGCTTCTTGCGCGCCAGGTGGAACGCGGCGATGCCGACCATGAAGGCCCCGCCGACCAGGAACGCCGCCGTGATGGTGTGGAAGAACTGGGTGACGGCGGTGTCCTGGGTGAGCACCCGCCAGAAGTCGGTGAGCTCGGCGCGGCCGCGCTCCTCGTTGATCCGGTAGCCGACCGGGTGCTGCATCCAGGAGTTGGCGGCCAGGATGAAGTAGGCGGAGAGGATCGTGCCGATCGAGACCATCCACATGCAGGCCAGGTGGATCTTCTTCGGGAGCTTGTCCCAGCCGAAGATCCACAGACCGATGAAGGTGGACTCGAAGAAGAAGGCGATCAGCGCCTCGAAGGCGAGCGGAGCGCCGAAGATGTCGCCGACGAAGCGCGAGTAGTCGGACCAGTTCATCCCGAACTGGAACTCCTGGACGATGCCCGTGACGACGCCCATGGCGATGTTGATCAGGAACAGCTTGCCCCAGAACTTGGTCGCCCTGAGGTACTTCTCCTTCTCCGTCCGCACCCAGGCGGTCTGCAAGCCGGCGGTGAGCGCGGCGAGCGAGATCGTCAGGGGGACGAAGAGGAAGTGGTAGACGGTGGTGATGCCGAACTGCCATCGCGCCAGGGTCTCCGGCGCCAGAGCTAGGTCCACGTCGTCAGTCTCCTTACATCGCCGTGGTCACACCGGCACTATGCCCCTTTGATTCCCCCGATTACGGGAGGAAGCGGGGCACGCTTGTGAACGCGTTCACATTCACAAGCAATTATGGCGCACACACTTTCGGACCCTTCGCCGGGGGTACCCCTTTTCGGGCTCCGCCCCGTGCTGTCGGGCTCTCGGCTCCTTGCTGCCGACCTCGGCGCACACAAAGGGCCCCGGACCTCGTCGATCGAGGTCCGGGGCCCACCCGGTCGTAACGGCGGCGCGCCGAGAAGCCCTACAGCTCCGCGCGGAACGCCTCCGCCGCCTTGAGGAACAGGTCGTTGCCCTCGGTCTCGCCGATCGTGATCCGTACGCCCTCGCCCGCGAACGGGCGGACGACCACACCGGCCCGCTCACAGGCCTTCGCGAAGTCGACGGTCCGCTCGCCGAGCCGCAGCCAGACGAAGTTCGCCTGCGACTCCGGCACCGTCCAGCCCTGGCGCGCCAGCTCCGCGCTCACCCGGGCGCGCTCGGCGACCAGCGAACCGACCCGGCCCAGCAGCTCGTCCTCCGCGCGGAGCGAGGCCACCGCCGCGTCCTGGGCCAGCTGGCTCACACCGAAGGGGACGGCGGTCTTCCGCAGCGCCGCGGCCACCGGCTCGTGCGCCACGGCGAACCCGACCCGCAGCCCGGCCAGGCCGTACGCCTTGGAGAAGGTCCGCAGCACGGCCACATTGGGCCGGTCACGGTAGATCTCGATGCCGTCGGGCACATCGGCGTCGCGGATGAACTCCTTGTACGCCTCGTCCAGCACCACCAGCACATCGCTCGGCACCCGGTCGAGGAACCGTTCCAGCTCGGCCCGGCGCACCACCGTGCCGGTGGGGTTGTTGGGGTTGCAGACGAAGATCAGCCGGGTCCGGTCGGTGATCGCCGCCGCCATCGCGTCGAGGTCGTGCACATCGCCCTCGGTCAGCGGCACCCGGACCGAGGTCGCGCCGCTGACCTGGGTGATGATCGGGTACGCCTCGAAGGACCGCCAGGCGTAGATGACCTCGTCACCGGGGCCCGACGTGGCCTGGAGCAGCTGCTGGGCCACCCCCACCGAGCCCGTTCCGGTGGCGAGGTGCGACAGAGGCACACCGAAACGCTCGGCCAGCTCGTTCACCAGGCCGGTGCACGCCAGGTCCGGGTAGCGGTTGAAGTTCCCCGCGGCCGTGAGCGCCGACTCCAGGACGCCCGGCAGCGGCGGATAGGGATTCTCGTTGGAGGACAGCTTGTACGCGACCGGTCCGCCGGCCGCCGCCGGCTTGCCCGGCACATAGGCGGGAACGCCGTCCAGCTCGGCGCGCAGCTTGGGGCTCGTCTCGCTCACCGCAGGTCCTCCTCGACCGTCCGTTCACAGCAATACTGCACACCTTATGAGGATTGGCCCTCGCTGCGAATGGCCTGAGCGGGAAATCGACCGCAGTGCCCGGGAATGGGACCCCGCCCGGGGCGGTCCGGGGGCTCCGCCCGGGGGAGCGTTTCCGGTTCCGGCGCGCGCCGGTGGCTCGCGCCGTGGCGCGCGTCCCCCGAAGTGGTGAGTTGAGACCTCTTCGAGACATCGCACATTCAGCAGGCTGCCACCCTTCGATACCTGATAGATGCATGCAATAACGTTCAACTGCCTTGCATTGAAAGGAATCTGATGGGCCGTGACCTTGCAGAAACGTGCCTGTCAACGTGTGCATATGCGACCGGACCGACCACCCCTCGGAGCCCTACTATCGGCTCGCCATGACAGCAGCAGGGAAGCACCAGGTGAGCCGGACGGAGACCCCCCGGCGCAGCGGCCGGCCGGGACGGGCGGGGATCCGTGACGTGGCCGCCGCGGCCGGAGTCTCGATCACGACCGTCTCCGACGCGCTCAACGGCAAGGGCAGGCTCCCGGACGCCACCCGCCGCCATGTCCGTGAGGTCGCCGAGCGCCTGGGCTACCGCCCGTCCGCCGCGGCCCGAACTCTCCGTACGGGCAAGTCGGGACTGATCGGCCTGACCGTGACCACGTACGGGAATGAACCTTTCACCTTCACCGAATTCGCCTACTTCGCGGAGATGGCGAGAGCCGCGACCTCCGCGGCGCTGGCCCGCGGCTACGCCCTCGTCATCCTCCCCGCCACCTCCCGGCACGACGTCTGGTCGAACGTCGCGCTCGACGGCACCGTCGTCATCGACCCCTCCGACCAGGACCCGGTCGTCACCGAACTCGTCCGCCAGGGACTGCCCGTCGTCTCCGACGGCCGCCCGGCCGGGACGCTCCCCGTCACCGCCTGGGTCGACAACGACCACCGGGCCGCCGTGCTCGACCTCCTCGACCATCTCGCCGCCGCCGGGGCCCGCCGCATCGGCCTGCTGACCGGCAACACCACCGACACGTACACCCGGCTGTCCACCACCGCCTACCTCCACTGGTGCGAGCGGGTCGGCCAGGACCCCGTCTACGAGTCCTACCCGGCCCACGACCCCTGCGCGGGGGCCGTCGCCGCCGACCGGCTGCTCGCCCGCCCGGACCGCCCCGACGCGGTATACGGGCTCTTCGACCCCAACGGGACCGACCTCCTCGCGGCGGCCCGCCGCTACGGGCTGCGCGTCCCCGAGGACCTGCTGCTGGTCTGTTGCAGCGAGTCCACCGTGTACGCGGCCACCGAGCCGCCCATCACCACGCTCTCGCTGAAGCCCCGCCGGATCGGCACGGCCGTCGTCCAGCTCCTCATCGACGCCATCGAAGGGGTCGAGCACGACGGGCCGGTCGAGCAGGTCATACCGACGGAGCTCATCGTCCGGACCTCCTCGCAACGCCGCCCACCGCGCACCACGGTCAGCGCGCCGCGCTCCCCCAGCGGGGATTGATCGTCTCTTTTCGGACCAATCGGCCGGTGAACCGTGCGTGCGCCCGGATTCACCACCCCTGGTGCGTCACACAGATCGATCCGCATTCCTATGATGGGCGCACGACACCGCGGACCACCTCTACCAGGCAGGGCCCGTCAGGTGTACGGCGGCGCGACGGTGGTGGAGGGGTCGATGACTCAGGGGGCCGGTCAGGAACCCGTGGTGCGGACGGCGACGTTGCGTGACTTCCGGGTTCCGCCGTACGCGCAGACACCCGTGCCACCGCAGGCTCAGGGGGCGCCCCCTTCCGCGGTGCCGCCACGTGCGCCGGATCCGCAGCCTCCGGCACCGGGCGCGCCCGTGCCACCGCCCGCCGCGTCCGTCCCGCCGCACACCCCCGCACCGCCCCGCCCGCCGCATCCCGGAAACGCCGTCGTGGGCGACGAGCAGCCGGAGGGCTACACCCCGACCGAGCGGGACCTCCCGGTCATCCGCCGCGGCGACACGGTCCAGGTGCGGACGGTCGCCGAGCCGCGCCCCGCGGCCGACGACGGCCGCGGCCCGCTCTTCGTCGTCGGCGACGTCCACGGCTATCTGGACGAGCTGCTGGCCGCCCTCGGCGAACAGGGCCTCATCGACGCCGACGGGAACTGGGCCGCGGGCAACGCCCGGCTCTGGTTCCTCGGCGACTTCACCGACCGCGGCCCCGACGGCATCGGTGTCATCGACCTCGTCATGCGGCTCTCCGCCGAGGCGGCGGCGGCCGGCGGCTACTGCAAGGCCCTGATGGGCAACCACGAACTGCTGCTGATCGGCGCCAAGCGCTTCGCCGACACCCCCGTCAACTCCGGAGCGGGCACCGCCACCTTCCAGGCGGCCTGGCTGCTCAACGGCGGCCAGAAGACCGACATGGAGCGCCTCCAGGACGTCCACCTCCAGTGGATGTCCCGGCTCGACGCGGTCGTCGAGGAGGACGGGCATCTGCTGATGCACTCCGACACGACGGCCTACCTCGACTACGGGTCCACCATCGAGGACGTCAACGACACGATCACGGCCATTCTCACGCGTAACGACGCCGACGAGTGCTGGGACCTCTTCCGCAAGCTCACCAAGCGGTTCGCCTTCCGGGACGAGGGCGGCTCCGAGGCGGTGCGCGAGCTGCTGACGACGTACGGCGGACAGCGCGTCGTCCATGGTCACAGCCCCATTCCGTATCTCCTCGGCGAGGTCGGAACGGAGGAGGGCGAGGACAGCTCGGGACCCGTGATCAACGGCCCGCACGTGTACGCGGACAACCTCGCCATCGCCATGGACGGCGGCGTGACCATGGCCGGAAAGCTGCTGGTGGTCCAACTCCCGCTGCATGACTGACCGTCGGCGGGGAAGGCGCTTCAGGTTCAGCCCGCGCCGACCTCGCCGATCGCCGGGCCCGTCACCGGGCCCAATTCTGGAAACACCCTGTCACCCCTTGCCGTGAGCGCTCTACCATCGGCCTATCAGTGGCAGGCTCTCCTCCGTTTCCGCCCGATCGCCCGGTCCACCGCGGGCAGCCGGGCACCGACGGAGCATCGGGGGATGCAGATGACAAGCGCTCCGCACCTGCTGGCCGAGGACGGACCCGAGTACGAGCGGATCCTGGGCGACGCACTGCGCCACGCTCATGAACGCCCGGACCTGGAAGGCGTCGGGGACCGGCTCAACACCGAACAGCTGCGCACCATGGCGCAAGGCGCCACGGCGCTGATCACCGCGGCCGCGGCCGCCGAGTACGAGCACTACGTCAAGGCCCGCGGCGAACTGCGCCGGACGCCGGCCGGCGAAGGCGCCGACGGGCTCCCGGGCCTGGACGGACCGCAGAGCACATCGTCCGGATCGGGCGCCGGCATAGGCGCGGTCGTCACGGTCCTGACCCCCCTGCTGGCCGGCACCGCGGCGCTCATCTTCCTGCTCGTCGGCTATCTGCTGAAGGCGGTCAGCCCGTCGCTGACGTTCGGCCGCTCCATGGTCACGGCCGGATGGTTCTTCGCCTGCGTCGCCGCCGCCGCGATCCTGGTCGCCGCCGTCGGACTGCTCGTCACCGCGCTGCGCAACGGCGCGACCTCCCTGGCCGCCGAGGAGGAGGAACAGGAGCTTCCGGAGGAGGTCGCACGGGCCAGGGAGGCGTGGCGCCACGCCCTGCTCGAGCGCGGCATCCTCCCGTTCTTCCGGGACGCCCTGGCCGACCCCACCGCGGGGCCCGCCGCGCGGACCCCGCACCGTTCGCCCAACCGCATCCCGAAGATCGGCTACAGCAGGCCGGACTTCTCGGGGCCGGACGACGGCCCGGCGGCCGGCCCCCGGCCGACCTTCACCAGCCCCGACTTCACGAGCCCGGACTTCGGCGGCCCGGAACACCAGCCGGACTGAGACCGGCGCGGGCCCGGACACACCGCGGGCCGGGGCGGCAAGTGCCGCGCCCGGCCCGGGGACGCTCCGGACGGACCGGAGCGGTGGATCAGATGCCCTGCGGGGCCAGCTTCGGGTTGACGCCGTGCTCGTTCGTCTCCGGCTTACCCTCCGAGGCGAGGAAGACGATCAGGATGATGGCGCCGACCAGGGGGACCAGCGCGATCAGCAGCCACCAGCCCGAACGGCCGGTGTCGTGCAGACGGCGCACGCCGACCGCGAGCGACGGGATGAGGATCGCGAGGGTGTAGATGTAGGACAGGAAGCTCGCGTCGATCGCGCCACCGATGATCGAAAGCACCAGGCTGATGCCGAAGCTGATGAGCGTGAACATCCAGTACTCCTTGCGGCGCGCGCGTCCGCTGAAGCCTGCGTAGTTCTTGAGTACGGCCAGGTACCAGTTCATTGTGATTCCCCTCCCCGGGCCCCGTTCCGGGGCCGCTAACTTTCAGCCAAGCAAGCCGGAAAGTAAGCCACAGATAAGGAACGGGTCAAGTCTGGTTGACCCATTGCCTCAACGTACATACAGCTGCCACACGACCGTGTCCATACTGTCGCTTAACAAACCCAGCAACCATGCCAAATAACCGCGAACCACCTGTAGTTACTCGTAAGGCATGGAACGCCCGAAGTCTTCCAGCCCCGGATCAGGCCCTCGGACGGCCGGCCGCGAGCAGGGCCTCGCCCGTCGCGTAGAGCTCGATCAGCAGCGGCCGGAGCGCCCGGCCGGCTCCGGTCAGGGTGTAGCTCGTCCGCACGGGAAACCCACGTCGGCGCTCCACCGACACCAGGCCTCGCCCGCAGAGCTCCCTGAGCCGCTGGCTGAGCACCTTCGCCGACAGCTCCGGCAGCCGCTCCCTCAGCTCGGAGAACCCGAGCGGACCGCCCATGAGCTCGCGCAGCACCAGGGTGGTCCAGCGCCCCGAGACCGCGGCGAGGGCCACCTCGACGGGACAGTCCGGCTCCGGACGTGCCGTACGGCCACGGGCGGTCGGCGTCAGTTCCCGGTCGTCGGCCGCGTGGGTTTCCGTTGGGTGACTCTCGTCGACGGGCTGTTCACTGACGGCATGACGCATTCCACCAGTGTGCATCCGACCACCGTCGCCACCCAGCACCCGTACGTCCTGGAGCGGGCGTTCAACACCTTCGACGCCGAGGCCGTCGACCGGCTGTACGAGCCCGACGCACTGTTCGTACCCCGGCCCGGCCACCCCACCACCGGCCCCGGCCGCATACCGGCCCACCGGGATTTCCTCGCGCTGCGCGTCCCGATCCGGGTGACACCGCGCCACACCTACGTCTCCGGCGACCTGGCACTCCTGATCGTCGACTGGGTCGTGGCGGGCAGGGCGGCACACGGCGAACAGGTCCGGATCGCGGGCACGGCGACCGACATCGCCCGCCGGGGATCCGACGGGTTCTGGCGGTACGTCGTCGACAACCCGTTCGGGACGGCGGACGGCCCGGAGCGGACCGGCCGCCCGACCCCGACGGAGGTGGGCCCGACGGACTCGGCCGCCGGGCCCACCTGAGCTGCCGGGACGGGTCAGTCCGCGATCGGCAGGTAGACCCGGTTTCCCGCGGCCGCGAACTCCTTCGACTTCTCGGCCATGCCCTCCTCGATCTCCTCCTGCGAACCGCCGTGCTGACGGCGGATGTCCTGGGAGATCTTCATCGAGCAGAACTTCGGCCCGCACATCGAGCAGAAGTGCGCCGTCTTCGCCGGCTCGGCGGGCAGCGTCTCGTCGTGGAACTCGCGTGCCGTGTCCGGGTCGAGGGCCAGGTTGAACTGGTCCTCCCAGCGGAACTCGAACCGCGCGTCGGAGAGCGCGTCGTCCCATTCCTGCGCGCCCGGGTGCCCCTTGGCCAGGTCGGCCGCGTGGGCGGCGATCTTGTAGGTGATCACGCCCGTCTTCACGTCGTCCCGGTTCGGCAGCCCCAGGTGCTCCTTGGGCGTGACGTAACAGAGCATCGCCGTGCCCCACCAGGCGATCATCGCGGCGCCGATGCCCGAGGTGATGTGGTCGTAGGCGGGCGCGACATCCGTGGTCAGCGGGCCGAGCGTGTAGAACGGCGCCTCCTCGCAGATCTCCTGCTGGAGGTCGATGTTCTCCTTGATCTTGTGCATCGGGACATGCCCGGGGCCCTCGATCATGGTCTGTACGCCGAACCGCTTGGCGATCGTGTTCAGCTCGCCCAGCGTGCGCAGCTCGGCGAACTGCGCCTCGTCGTTGGCGTCCGCGATCGAGCCGGGGCGCAGCCCGTCACCGAGCGAGTACGTGACGTCGTACGTCGCGAGGATCTCGCAGAGCTCCTCGAAGTGCTCGTAGAGGAACGACTCCTTGTGGTGCGCGAGGCACCAGGCCGCCATGATCGAGCCGCCGCGCGAGACGATCCCGGTCTTGCGGCGGGCCGTCAGCGGGACGTACGGCAGGCGCACTCCGGCGTGGACCGTCATGTAGTCCACGCCCTGTTCGGCCTGTTCGATGACGGTGTCCTTGTAGATCTCCCAGGTCAGCTCCTCCGCTCGGCCGTCCACCTTCTCCAACGCCTGGTAGAGCGGCACCGTTCCGATCGGTACGGGGGAGTTGCGCAGCACCCATTCGCGGGTGGTGTGGATGTTGCGGCCGGTGGACAGGTCCATGACCGTGTCGGCGCCCCACTGGGTCGCCCAGGTCATCTTGTCCACCTCCTCCTCGATGGAGGAGGTGACGGCCGAGTTGCCGATGTTGGCGTTGACCTTCACCAGGAACCGCTTGCCGATGATCATCGGCTCGATCTCGGGGTGGTTGACGTTGGCCGGCAGCACCGCCCGGCCCGCCGCGATCTCCTCCCGTACGACCTCGGCCTCGACGTTCTCCCGGATCGCCACGTACTCCATCTCCGGGGTGATCTCCCCCCGTCGGGCGTACGCGAGCTGGGTGACGGGACGCCCGTCGCGGCTGCGGCGCGGCTGGCGCGGGCGGCCGGGGAAGACGGCGTCGAGGTTGCGCAGTCCGCCGCGCGGCGAGGTGTGCTTGACCCCGTCGTCCTCGGGGCGGACCGGACGGCCCGCGTACTCCTCGGTGTCGCCGCGGGCGATGATCCAGTTCTCCCGCAGGGGCGCGAGGCCGCGGCGGACATCGGTGTCGATGGCGGGATCGGTGTACGGCCCCGACGTGTCGTACAGCGTCACGTCCTTGCCGTTGGTGAGGTGCACCTGTCGGACCGGCACCCGGAGGTCCGGGCGCGAGCCCTGGACGTACCCCTTGTGCCAGCCGATGGACTTCCCGGCCTCGTCGCCCTCGTTCCCGGCGTTCTGTTTCGAGGCAGGCGTGCGTGCGTCCGATGTGGTCATGAGACCTACTCCCTACGCCGGCATTACCCGGTAACAGGTTCGGCGGTCGGCGCAGCCTTGTCCCGTACGGATGTACGGCGATCAGCGCCCTCTCAGCCCGGTGCTCCGAGCTCCCGCGTGTGCAAAGGTGCCTCCACGCTAGCGTCCTTTCCGGCGAGCTGACCAGAGGGCCCTCCCGTTCTTGCGATGATCGCCCCGTGACCTCCCCTCAAAACGACCCCGCACCCCGGCCGCCCCAGGGCCACACCCACACCCACGCCCACACGCACAGCCACGGGCCGGCCGCCCCGGTCTCCCGGCATCTGCGCAAGGTCATCGCCGCCGTCCTGATCCCGTTCGCGACGGCGGTCGTCGTCGGCCTGATCGCGTTCTGGCCCGGCGGCGTGCCCGAACACGAGCGCACCGGTGTCGGATTCGACCGGCAGACCCAGTCCGGCAAGGTCGTCAAGGTCGTCAAGGTCGACTGCGCGGACGTCAACGCCGCGCAGGTGCCGCCGACCGGTGACACCTCCACGCCCTCGGGGCGGGAGGCCGTCAACGAGCAGGAGGGGGAGTGCGCGAAGGCCACCATCGAGGTGACCAGCGGCGACGACAAGGGCCGCAGATTCGTCGAGGTGGTCCAGCCGGACGCGCCGCGCCAGCTGAAGGAGGGTCAGGGCGTGGTCGTCGCGTACGCCCCCGACGCGCCGCGCGACCTCCAGTACTCGGTGACCGATGTGAACCGGAAGGTCCCGCTGGCACTGCTGGCCGGGATCTTCGCCCTGGCGGTGGTCCTGGTGGGCCGGATGCGCGGGGTGATGGCCCTGGTGGCGCTGGCCGTTTCGTTCGCCGTGCTGACGCTGTTCATCCTGCCGGCGATCCTCCAGGGCTCGAATCCGCTGGTCGTGGCGGTGATCGGGGCCAGTGCGATCATGCTGGCGGCCCTCTATCTGTGCCACGGGGTGACGGCCCGTACGTCGGTCGCGGTCATCGGCACGCTGATCTCGCTGCTGCTGATCGGGCTGCTGGGCTCGCTGTTCATCGGCTGGGCGAGCCTGAGCGGCAACACCGACGACAACACCGGCCTCATCCACGGCCTCTACCCGGACATCGACATGAGCGGTCTGCTGCTGGCGGGCGTCATCATCGGTTCGCTCGGCGTGCTCGACGATGTGACGGTCACCCAGACCTCCGCCGTCTGGGAACTGCACCAGGCCGACCCGGAGATGGGTTGGAAGGGGCTGTACCGGGCAGGGATCAGAATCGGGAGGGACCACATCGCCTCGGTGGTCAACACCCTGGTGCTGGCGTACGCGGGCGCGGCGCTGCCGCTGCTGCTGCTCTTCTCCATCGCCCAGAGCAGTGTGGGGACGGTGGCCAACAGCGAGCTGGTCGCCGAGGAGATCGTCCGCACGCTGGTCGGGTCGATCGGACTGGTCGCCTCGGTGCCGGTGACCACGGTGCTCGCCGCGCTGGTCGTCTCCGCGGACCGCGCGGGGCCGGGCGGCGCATCGGCGGCTACGGCCGCACCCGCGCGGACCGGCCGGGGCCGTCGCCGTAAGACGGGGTGACGGGCCGCCGGGTGCGCCGGGACGCGGGGGCGAGCCGCGGGGACGAGCGGGCGGGGTGCGACCGGTCAGCCGGCGTTCTGCTCCTCGGCGAGGATGCGGCCGAGCGCGTCCTCCAGGTTCCCGTCGAAATCACCCAGCGTGTGCTCCTGGCCGAGCGGCACGAGCTTGTCCGTCCGGTCGAGAAACGCCACCAGCGGCGCCGTCCCCGCCCGGAACAGCGCGCGATCCGCGCCGACCTGAAGCCGGATGTGCACATCGCCGAGCCCCTCGGGCTCGGTCGGGCCGATGTGCACATCTCCGTCGCCGCTCGGGCTGTTGAGCCCGTCCAGCAGCAGTTCGCGGCCGAACGCCCAGGTCACAGGGGCATCGCCGGGCAGGTGGAACGTCATCCGGATGGCGTACGGATCGCCGACCTCGTACCGGAGCTCCACCGGAATACGGAACGAGAGCTCCTCGGAGACGAGGAAGCTCATCATGACCTCTGCTTGAACCGACTCGCGCATCGTTCAACCCCGCAGTAGATGAAACTGGCCAGGAATGATCCCCCATGGCCCTATTGACGCCATCGTGGTGCACGCGATAGCAGATCACAAGGAGTGATTTTTCAGATACTGATAGAGAACACGAACGAACGCAAGAGGCTGGCGACTTCGCCACGTAGCTGTTCGACTGCGGGCAGCAACCGATCTTCCCGGTCCAGGGGTACGGAAATGGCCATCGCCGCAATGGTGGCACCGGCCGTGACCGGAATCGCGGCACAGACGGTCCCCAGTGCGTACTCCTGGCGTTCGATGACCGGTTCACCTCGTCGGAGGGTGCGCAGCCGTTCCAGAAGCGTGGCGCGATCTCGCACTGAGTAACGGGTGAGGGGCCGAACGGGGTGCCGGTCGAGATGGTCCTCGCGGGCCCTCTCGTCGAGTTGGGCGAGCAGACACTGCCCGATGGCGTGCGCGTGGCCGGTCTCCCGGAACGAGGCCCACTCCTCCACCGCCGGGGTGTCGGGGGCGTCCGCGACCGCGATGAGGTCGATCTCGCCGTCGCAGTAGACGGCGCAGTACACCGGCGCTCCGATGGCGTCCCGCCAGTGGCCGAGGGAGTCGGCGACGGAGACGGGGCGCGGGCGGCTCCTGACCCCGGACGCCGCGGTCAGGTTCTCGGCGGCCGCGCCGAAGAGGAAGACCCCGTTCTCACGGCGGAGATAGCCCTCATGCGTGAGGGTGCGCAGCAAGTGGTACGCGGTCGGAAGCGGAAGCCCCGCCTCGCGCGCCAGTTGCTTGGCGGGCGCCCCGTCCCGATGAGCACCCACAGCCTCCAGCAGCCTCAACGCCCGCTGAACCGAACCGATCAACGTCGGGACAGCGGTGCTCGATGCCGTGGTCAAAGGTCACCCCCAGGCATGGTGACGGGCCGTCGGCCCTCCCGTGGGGGCCGCCCCCACGGGCCTGCCGCGATCCCGAGGACCGGAGGGGACCGGAGATCCGGTGACCATGACCGGTGAGGACCGGTCCGGGCGCCGGCGATCGGAGGCCAACGACCGGACTGTCGTACCCGGAAGCGATCAGGCGATCGACAAGGTGACGGAAGGTCACATTCCGGATGGCGGCAGCGGTTTGCCACTGTATCGGCCACCTGCGGCAGACGGGTGGTTTCCTCCGGGACTTAGCTCTGCTGGGCTAATCCCGCCGGTACGGACGGGACGGGCCGGCCCCCCGCGCCGACCCGTGGTCCGTGGCTTACCGGTCGCCCCGTCGGCTACCAGTCACCGCGCGAGGACGACGACATGAACTTACGGACGACGAAGATCAGACCGCCGACCAGCACGACGAAGATCAGCGCCTTGAAGAGCAGGCTGATCACGAAGCCGACCACGCTGGCGATCAGACCGCCGAACACGAAGATCGCAATGACGGGCACCGCGATCCACTTCACCCACCAGGGCATTCCCGCGTATATCTCCCGCACGGCCATCGCCTCTACCTCGTCTCTCTGAGTCCTTGCCCTCGATGCTAAAGGCGCGAGGGCCCCCGGCGGGGCGCGTGCAGCCCTTGAAGACCCCTGATCGAGCCCCTAGGGATCCCTGAGGGGAGACACCCACTCCCGGCGTGACCGGGCAGGCGGGTCCCGGGGCCCTGGGGGCGGCTCAGCCCTCCGGCGGGGAGAAGACGACCATCACCCTCAGATCCTCGGTGATGTGGTGGAACTTGTGGGCCACGCCCGCGGGCACGTACACGACGCTCCCCCTGCCGACCTGGGTCGTCTCCATCCCCACCGTGATCGACGCACGTCCGCTGACGACGAAGTAGACCTCGTCCTGCTGGTGGGGCTGCTGCGGATCGAGCTCTCCCGCGTTCAGGGCGTACAGACCGACCGACATGTTGCGCTCCCGCACGAACTGCAAATACGCGCCGTCGTTGGCGGCCCGCTCCGCCTCCAGCTCGTCCAGTCTGAATGCCTTCATGGCCCGTTCCGCCCCTTGTGCCCGCGCTGTCGGCTGTCCCTGCACTGCCGGTGTCCACCACCGATCATGTCTGCCACGATCAGACACATGAAGAATTTCGTAGTCAAGACGATCGCCAACGCGGGTGCGCTGGCCGTTGCCATCTGGCTGATCGGCAACATCACCCTGGAGGGCGGCAGCACCGGCCGCAAGGTCCTCACCCTGATCCTGGTGGCGCTGATCTTCGGACTGGTGAACTCGGTGGTGAAGCCGGTGGTCCAGCTCCTGACCTTTCCGTTGTTCATCCTGACGCTGGGGTTGATCACCCTGGTGGTCAACGCCCTGATGCTGCTGCTGACCTCCTGGCTGGCCGGCGTGGTCGATCTCAGCTTCCATGTCGAAGGGTTCTGGACGGCGGTGCTCGGCGGACTGATCATCTCGGTCGTGTCCTGGGCGCTCAATGTCGTCCTGCCCGACGAGAACTGACGCGGGGATTCACGGGGCTGCGGCATCGCGGATCCCAGCATTCGGGATTCCGGGACGCGGCGGAAGGCCGCTCCCGGACCCTCTGGAAGAGTGCAGGGGACACCGGTCTCCACCGGGGAGAACAGCGAAGGAGCAGGCATGAGCACCATGGGCGACGGAACACGTGCGGTACGCGCCGGGCTTCCGGAACCGGAGCAGTTCGAACCCACGCTGCCCGGCCCCGTCTTCGCCGCGCACTTCCACCTCTCCGGCGAACCGGTGGGCCCGTACACCTACGGCCGGGACACCAACCCGACCTGGACCCACCTGGAGCGGGCCATCGGTGAGCTGGAGGCTCCCGGCGAGGAGGTGGGCACGACGGTGTTCGCCTCGGGCATGGCGGCGATCACCGCGGTGCTGCTCTCCCAGGTCCGCTCCGGCGACGCCGTGGTCCTGCCCGACGACGGCTACCAGGCGCTCCCCCTCGTACGGGAGCAGCTGGCGGCGTACGGGGTCGAGGTCCGGACCGCGCCGACCGGCGGCGACGCCCAGCTGGCCCTGCTGACCGGGGCGAAGCTGCTGTGGATCGAGAGCCCGTCCAACCCGGGGCTGGACGTCTGCGACATCCGGCGGCTGGTGGAGGCCGCGCACGCGGCGGGCGCCCTGGTCGCCGTCGACAACACCCTGGCCACCCCGATCGGCCAGCGCCCGCTGGAGCTGGGCGCCGACTTCTCGGTCGCCAGTGACACCAAGGGCATGACCGGCCACGGCGACATCCTGCTCGGCCATGTGACCTGCCGCGACCCCCGGCTGACGGCGGACGTACGGCGCTGGCGCAAGGTCGTCGGGGCGATCCCCGGGCCGATGGAGGCCTGGCTCGCCCACCGCTCGCTCTCCACCCTCCAGCTGCGCATCGACCGGCAGTGCACCACGGCCCTCGCCCTCGCCGAGGTGCTGGCCAAGCGGGCCGAGGTGACGGGCCTGCGGTATCCGGGGCTGCCCACCGACCCCTCGTACGCCGTCGCTGCCCGCCAGATGCGGCGCTTCGGGTCCGTCGTCTCCTTCGAGCTGGCTGACCGGGACACCGCGGAACGCTTCCTGACCGCGCTGCGCCTGGTCGATGACGCGACGAGCTTCGGCGGCGTCCGGTCCACCGCCGAGCGCCGGGGCCGCTGGGGCGGCGACGCCGTCGCGGAGGGCTTCATCCGCTTCTCGGTCGGTGCGGAAGACCCGGAGGACCTGCTCGCCGACGTCGAACAGGCGCTGAACGCGGCGGTCCGGCAGGACCGGGCCTAGAGCCTTTCGTCTCGATCAGGCCGGGGGAGTTTCAGACGGCCCTCCACGGGCCACTCTCTTGCCATGACCGAACGTCCTGTGGTCAAGCGCACCGCACGCGCCGTCCTGCTCGACGGCAACGATCTCATCCTGATCAAGCGCACCAAGCCGGGAGTCGATCCGTACTGGCTCACGCCCGGCGGCGGGGTCGAGCCGGAGGACGCCACCGTCGTCGACGCGCTGCACCGCGAGGTCGACGAGGAGCTCGGCGCCAAGATCGTCGATGTGGTCCCGTGCTTCGTCGACACCGTGGAGCACATCGCGGACGGCGGCGTGACGGGGGTGAAGGTCCAGCACTTCTTCGTCTGCCGGCTGGCGTCGATGGACGTCTCCCTGCGGCACGGCCCGGAGATCGACGAGCCCACCGGGGAGTACGAGATCGTCCGGGTGCCGTTCAGCCGGGTCGGGATCGCGGCCGTGCACCTCGTTCCGCTGTCCCTGCGGCACTACCTGGACGGCAACATCGAGGGCGTACGCGCGATGCACGCCCCCGACCTGGGCTGACGTCCCCGCGGCGAGTCCACGCCCCGGTATCGGCCGCGGCGTCTACTCCCCGGCCGGTACCCGTGGATACTCCCGCTGCGGGACGCCCCGGGGCGGTCGGGCTCGGCATCGTGTTTCACGTGAAACCACTCAAGCGCCCCGTACGCCGAGGGCTCCTCGTCGCCCATGTCGCCGTCTCCGTCAGCTGGCTCGGCCTGGCCGTCGGCCTGCTGGCGCTCGGCATCACCGCGTTCACGACCGGAGATCCCGCCACCGTGGGGGCCGCCACCCGGGCCATGAAGATCTTCGGGGACTGGCTGGTGATCCCGGTGGCGCTGCTCGCCCTGGTCAGCGGCCTGGTGCTGGCACTGGGCACACCGTGGGGTCTGGCCCGGCATCGCTGGGTGTGGACCAAGTTCTGGCTGACCCTGATCACGACGGGGCTGTCGATCTTCTCCCTGCGCCCCGGAATCAACGCGGCGGCCGCCGATGGGGCCGCTGCCGGGGCTGCCGCTGGGGTCGTTGACATCAACCTGGTGATCGCCCCGTCGGTGGCCACCGCCACCTATCTCTTCATCACCGCGATCTCGATCCTCAAGCCCTGGGGGCTCACCCGGCGCGGCAGGCGGCTGCGGATCTCGGCCAGTTCCGCGAAATCGGTGGACGCGCGATCACCCCGTCAGACAGCCTGACCCCATGCACAGCCCTTCACCCCGCTCCCTCGTCGACCTGCCGATCCGACGTCTGAACCGGGGAGACCTGGTCCCCTGCGCCGATCTCTGCGAGGACCGCGGCTGGCCGCGCGACGAACACCGGTGGGGGCTGCTCCTCTCGGCCGGCACCGGGTACGGGATCGACGCCCCGGACGGCAAGGGCCTGGCGGCGACCTGCCTGACCATGCCGTACGGATCCGGCTTCACCGCGGTCGGCATGATGCTCGTCGCCGGACGCTACGCACGTCGGGGGATCGCCCGCCGGCTCATGCGGCATGTGATGGAGACGGCGGGGGACACCCCGCTCGCCCTGTACGCCACGGAGCAGGGCCGGCCGCTCTACGAAGACCTCGGCTTCTCCCCCGTGGGCCGGGCCGAACGCGTCGGCGGCCGTTTCGAAGCGACCGGCTCGGGCGGCTCGGGCTCCGCCGCCCACGCCTCGTCGGCTCTCCCGGCATCGGCGCCTCCGTCGTCGGTCCCGTCCGTGACCACCCGGCCGGCCGCGGCGGACGATCTTCAGGCGATGGTCCGGCTCGACCTCCCCGTGTTCGGCACCGACCGGACCCATCTCCTCGCCCGGCTGCCCGCCTTCGCCGACCGGCTCCAGGTCGCCGAGGACCACGGCGAGCTGGTCGGCTACGCGGCGCTCTGGCCGAGCGGGCAGGCCGAGGTGGTGGGGCCGCTGATCGCCCGGGACACGGCAACCGCTCAGGCCCTGGTCGCGGCCCTGGCCGCCACGACGGACCGGCCGCTGCGGGCCGATGTCGACGACCGGCACAAGGAACTGCTCGGCTGGCTGACGGAACACGGCCTGGAGCCCCTGTCCTGGACCACCGTGATGACGTACGGCATTCCGGAGCTGCCCGGTGACGCCGCCCGCAGGTTCGCCCCGCTCACCGTCGCGACGGGCTGACACGGAAACAGCCGCACCGTCACGAGGGCGGTGCGGCTGAATCGCAGGACGGCTGAGCCTCCGTTCCTCCGGTCGCGGTGCGCGGGAGCGGAGGCTCCGGGGTTCAGTGCCGGGCAGCCGCCACGGGGGCCGGCTCGGGGCTGCTCCCGGCGATGATCCGGCCCTTGCCGCTCTCCCGGCGCTCCAGGAGGCTGGAGAGCACGGCCAGGACCAGCGCCGAGGCGGCGAGCGCGGCGCCGACCCAGTTGGGGGCCGTGTAGCCGAGACCGGCCGCGATGACGAGGCCGCCGAGCCAGGCGGACAGGGCGTTGCCGAGGTTGAAGGCCCCGATGTTGACCGCGGAGGCCAGCGTCGGCGCACCCGCGGCCTGGTCGAGGACTCGCTTCTGCAACGGCGGCACGGTCGCGAAGCCGAGGGCGCCGATCAGGACGATGGTGACGGCCGCGGCGACCTTGTTGTGGGCGGTCACGGTGAACAGGCCGAGGACCACGGAGAGCGCGCCGAGCGAGACGTACAGCAGGGGCATCAGACGGCGGTCGGCGAGCTTCCCGCCGATCAGGTTGCCGCCCACCATGCCGAGGCCGAAGAGGACCAGCAGCCAGGTGACGGACGAGGCCGAGTAGCCGGCGATCTCGGTCATCATCGGGGTGATGTAGGTGATCGCGGCGAAGACTCCGCCGAAGCCCAGGACGGTCATGGCCATCGCCAGCAGGACCTGGACGTTGCGGAACGCGGCCAGCTCGTGGCGGATGCGTACGCCTTCCGCCCTGGGCTGCTCCGGTACGAGCTTCGCGACGCCGAGCAGTCCCACGACACCGAGGGCGGCGACGGCGAGGAACGTGGTCCGCCAGCCCGCGGTCTGTCCGAGATACGTGCCGAGCGGAACGCCGACGACGTTGGCGACGGTGAGTCCGGTGAACATCATGGCGATGGCCCCGGCCTTCTTCTGCGGGGCGACCAGATCGGCCGCGACCACCGAGCCGATGCCGAAGAAGGCGCCGTGCGCGAGGGAGGCGATCACGCGTCCGGCGAGCATGACGCCGAAGACCGGGGCGAGCGCGGACACCACGTTGCCCACGACGAACAGCCCCATGAGCAGCATCAGCATGCGCTTACGGGTGACGCGGGTGCCCAGCAGCGTCATCAGCGGGGCTCCGATGACCACACCGAGCGCGTAGCCGGTCACCAGGAAGCCCGCGGTCGGGATCGAGACCTGGAAATCACCGGCGACCTCGGGGAGCAACCCCATGATCACGAACTCGGTCGTTCCGATCCCGAATGCCCCGATGGCGAGAGCGAGGAGCGCTAGCGGCATGGGTTTGACCTTCCCTGAAGATTGCGTCTGCGCCTTACGAGCGTCCACAATAATTGCAGACGCTGGTTAATTGCAAGCGCGGGCTATTGCGGATGTCCCCTATCCTGGAGTCACGCCGCTCCCGTACGGAGGAGAGAGACATGACAGCGACCGACCCCGCCCTGACCGCCATCGCCCAGAGCTGGTGCACGCTCTCGCTGCTCCACGGGAAGATCGAGGCCCGGATCGAGCGGGCTCTCCAGGCCGGCCACGGGCTCAGCGCACGCGAGTACTCCCTGCTCGACGTGTTGAGCCGGCAGCACAACGGCGTCGGCGGGCATCTCCAGATGAAGCAGGTCGCCGACGCCGTCGTCCTCAGCCAGAGCGCCACCACCCGGCTCGTCACCCGGCTCGAGGACCGCGGGCTGCTGACCCGGTATCTGTGCGACACCGACCGCCGGGGCATCTACACCGACGTCACCGAAGCCGGGCTCGCGCTGCTGGAGGCCGCCAGGCCGACGAACGACAGCGCGCTGCGGGCGGCCCTGGACGAGGCGGCGGAGAACCCGGAGCTCGCGCCGCTGGTCAGGGCGGTCGAAGAGCTGAAGGCCCCAGCCTGACCGGCTCCGCTCCGCAGGCTCCGGTCTACGCCTTCGCTCCACCGGATGCCCCGGTGCCCGGCCTAGGATGCCGATCATGAGTGATCTCGAAATACGCCGTGCCGTACCGGACGACCTGCCCGCGATTGTGGCGATGCTCGCCGACGACCCTCTGGGCGCGCAGCGCGAATCGCCGGACGATCTCACCCCGTACCAGGAGGCGCTCCAGCGGCTGGCCGACGACCCGAACCAGCACGTGATCGTCGCCGTTCGCGAGGACCGGGTCGTCGGCACCCTCCAGCTGACCATCGTCCCGGGGCTGTCCCGCCGGGGCTCGACACGCTCGATCATCGAGGGCGTCCGCATCCACGGCGACGAGCGCGGCAGCGGCCTCGGCACCCAGCTCATCCAGTGGGCGGTGGACGAATCCCGCCGCCAGAACTGCCAGTTGGTGCAGCTGACCTCGGATGTCACCCGCGAGGACGCGCACCGCTTCTACGAGCGGCTCGGCTTCACGGCCAGCCATGTGGGCTTCAAGCTGGCGCTCTGACCGACAGGGAACGGGGTGTGTTTCACGTGAAACACACCCCGTTCCCTGCGTCCTGCGCCCCGGGTCCGGAGCTCAGCCGCCGAGCCCGCGCCAGCCCTCCGCGTCCACGCCGCCGGGCACGGTCGCCCCCGCCTCGTACGGCTCACGCGTGAAGACGAACGAGCCGAGGTCGAGGTGGTCCACCGAGCCGTCGTCCTTGCGTACGACGCGCAGGGTCTCCCCCGCGTAGTAGTCGTTCTGGCCCGTCCAGGTGCCGTCCGGCCGGTACGTGAAGGCCGCTCCGCGCCCCTTGCCGCCGAGCGGCGTCAGCTGGAGGCCCCGGTCCCCGGTGAGGCTCAGCGTGAACGTGCTGGTGCCCCAGTGCCAGACACCGGTCAGCGCGAGCAGCTCGTCGTCCACCTCGGGCAGCGGACGCCAGGGCTCCGGGATCCGCGGCTCGGCCTCGACGACGATGCCGAGGAGTTCGGCGGCCACCGTCGCGGCGGGCAGCCCGGAGGTGACATTGGCGAGGGCGACCGCCGCCACGTCCTCCTCCTCGCACACCCAGAGGCCGGCGACGAATCCGGGAAGCGATCCCGAGTGCCCGAAGAGCACGCGCCCTTCGCCCCCGACGATCTGGAGCCCGAGACCGTAACCGCTGCCGCCCTTCTCCACCGGTACGGCGGGCGTCCGCATCTCCCGTGCGGAGGAGGCCGACAGGACCCGGTCGTCGCCCTCGGTCAGGAAAGCGGCGAACCGCAGCAGATCCTCCGCGGTGGACCAGAGCTGCCCGGCGGGCGCCATGATCCCGAGGTCCTCGGCGGGCTCGCTGAGCATGACGTCGGCCCAGGGGTGGACGGCCCAGCCGCCCGCGTGCGGCGCCACGGGCGCCCTCGTCGTACGGCGCATGCCCAGCGGTTCCAGGATCTCGCGGCGCAACGCCTCTTCCCAGGAGACACCGCGGACCGCTTCCACCAGCGAACCGAGCAGGGTGTAACCCGGGTTGGAGTAGTGGTGGCGACGCCCGGCCGGATGCATCTGCGGCCGTTCCCCCAGCACATCGGCGATCTCCGGCCGCAGCCCGCCGGGCGTCCGCTCCCACCAGGGGGCCGGAGTCTCGGCACCCAACCCCGCGCTGTGGCACAGCAGCTGAAAGACGGTCACCCCACCCACTCCCGTACCGGGGAGGTGCTTCTCCAGAGGGTCGTCCAGATCGATCAGGCCCTCGTCCCGCAGCCGCAGAACCAGAACGGCCGTGAACGTCTTGGTGATCGAGCCGATCCGGTACTGCGTATCGCCGTCGGGAGCATGCCCGTCGACACACGTACGCGCCCCGCTCCAGGCCGTACGCCCCTGCCGTCTCACTGCGGCCACGAGAGACGGCGCACGCCCGTCCCGTTGCGCGACGGCGATGCGGTGCAGCAGGGCGCGCCGGGTACTGGGAAGCAGGTCTTCACCGAGAGAAGTCATGGTCCAACCCTTATCCGACCGGCCGCTCCTTGACGAACCCATTTCCGGGAAAGCCTCGGCGCGCTCACAGCGAGTCGAGGAATCCCCGGACAGCACCGGCGAATTCCCCCGGCACGGTGTCGTGCACGGTGTGCCCGGCGGGAAGCTCGACCAGGCTGGTACGAGCACGCCGTGCGGCCATTTTCCTCGCATGCTCGGCGTGCAGAACCGTGCTGCGGCTGCCGCGGACGAGCAGGGCCGGGCAGTCCGCGCCCAGCCAGTCGTCCCAGTGGTCTCCGTTGAGGAGCTGCTGCGAGGCGTTCATGTCCTGCGGGTCGAAGGCCAGGCCCCAACCGTCCGGATACTCGCGCACGGCGTCCACGAGGTAGGCGGCCGACGTGCCGAGCCCGTCCAGCAGCCCGGACCGTGTCGAGGCACGGTGCGGCCAGGACAGGGCGAAGGACAGATCGTCGTCGACCTCGGCCCCGATGTCCTCGACGATCAGCGCGTCCACCAGCCCGGTCCGCCGGGCAGCGAGCTGGTAGGCGTTGACACCGCCGAGGGAGTGCCCGAGCACGACCGCGCCACGGATTCCCAGATGCTCCAGCACGGCGGCGGCATCCTCGACGTAACCGGACCGGGAGTAGTCGGCGGAACGGTCGGAACGACCGTGGCCACGCTGGTCGAGGGCGATCACCCGCCAGGAGTCGCCCAGTTCACCGGCGAGGCGCGTGAACGTGCACCCCTCCCCGAAGTGCCCGTGCAGGGCCAGCAGAGGACGCCCCGGGCCGCCGAAGTCGAGGAAGGAGAGCCGCCGCCCGGCCAGGTTCAGGGCGCCACGCTCGGGCTCGGGTGGTGTCAGCGGGGTCATGACCGCCAGTATGGGCCGTACGAGGCCGTGCTCGGCCAACTCATCCGGCACGCACCTTTGTTGAACACACCGAACCCGTCGCTCCGGCGGACGCCGGAGCGCGACGAACTCCGTAAGGAAGATCCGCCATTCCCACCAAGACCGTGCAGATCCCCACCGCGGACGGCCTGGCCGACGCCTTCGCCGCCCACCCCGATCACGGCGAGCGGCATCCCGGGGTGCTGATGTACCCGGACGCCTTCGGTATCCGGCCCACCATCCGGGACATGGCTCGCGAACTGGCCGGGCACGGGTACTACGTGCTCGTCCCCAACTTCTTCTATCGGGAAGGGCCCACACCGGTCATCGACCTCCCTGAACACATCGGAGAAGCGGACCGGTCCGCGCTCATCGCCCGGCTGATGCCCCTGATCAAGGGCCTCACCCCCGAACTCGTCCTGAGCGACGCCGACGCCTACCTGGGCTTTCTCGCGGACCAGCCCGAGGTCGGCGCCGGACCGGTCGCGGTGACGGGCTACTGCATCGGCGGCCCCCTGGCGACCCGCACCGCCGCGGCCCACCCCGATCAGGTGGCCGCCCTCGCCGCGTTCCACGCTCCTGTCGCCGCCGACGGGCCCGAGAGCCTGCTCCGTATCGGCGCCGACATCCACTTCGGCCATGCCGCGACGGACATCACCCCCGAGGCACTCGGCGAACTCAACCGGTCCCTGGACGCCGCGGGGGTCGATTACACCTCGGAGATCTACCCCGGCACCGTCCACGGCTTCACCATGTCGGACACCGACGCCTTCGACCCGGCCGGCCTGCGGCTCCACTGGGACCGCCTGCTCCCGCTCCTCGCCCGCGCCCTCGCGAAGGGCTGAGCCGCAGCAACGGAGTCGACCAACGCGCGATTCAGATCGAGGCTTTGAGGGCCTTCCCCAGGGCCTCGCCGAACTCCGCCGGGTGCGTGGTCAGTCCGATGTGCCCGCCGGGGAAGTGCTGGAGCTCCGTGCCGAGGCGCTCGGCCAGACAGGCCGCCGAGCGGTAGGGCAGCTCACCGCGTGAGTCCTGGCCGCCGGCGATCACGAGCCGGTCCGAAAGCCCCTCCAGCCGGCGGATGTCCGGCGCGTAGGACATGAAGCCGGGCACGATCCGCCCGACGAAGTACGGCAGGTCGGCCATCGTCTGCTCGGCGCGTGCCGCCGCTCGGGGTGGAAGCTGGGGTTCGGCCCTCGGCTCGGTGGTGTCGCCGTCCTTCTTGAGGCCCGCGGCGAACACGGCCATCGCCGGCATGAGCCCCTGGGTGCGGAACGTGTCCCGCACGCGTGCGATGAGTGCGCGATGTTCCGCCGCGTCCGGCAGGACCTCCACCACCGGCGGCTCGTGCGCCACCACGCGTGCGACGCGTTCGGGATGGGCGGTGAGCAGGTGCACGGCAACGATCGCGCCCGAACTCGCGCCGAATACCCGGGCGGGTTCGCCGGGCGCCAGCAGTTCCAGTATCCGGAACGCGTCATCGGCGTGCTCGACCACGTGCTGCTCGGCATCGGGGTCGTCCAGCGTGCTGCGGGACATGCCGCGCGGGTCGTAGGTCGCGACGGTGTATTCGGCGGCCAGGTCGTCGGCGATGGCATCGAAGGAGGCCGCGCCGCCCGTCCCTCCGGGCATCAGCAGCAGGAGCGGTCCCTGGCCGCGCACTTCGTAGTGCAAGGTCGCGCCGTCCGTCCGCAGGCTGCCGATGGTCGGATCAGTCATGAGAAGTCTCCTCCTGGGATGGGGGCCAGTGCTCCAGGAGGGTGTGCAGAGCATCGAGGGAACGGGCCCAGGACTGCTGCGGCGCACGCGCGTGCGCGAACCCGCCCATGGCCTCCAGGGCGACGAACCCGTGGAATGTGCTGCGCAGCAGCCGGACCGCGTCGGTCAGGTCGGGCTCGGCCAGCCCGTAGCCGCGCAGCATGCCGTAGGTCAGCTCGACCGCGCGCCGCGGTCCGGGCGCCTTCGCGGTCAGCTCGGGGTCGATCCGGATCGGTGCCTGCGTCGCCGCGTAGCGGCCCGGATGCTGGTGGGCGTACTCCCGCCAGGCGTTCGCGTAGGCCACCAGGGCGTCTCTTCCCGACCGGCCGGCGGTCGCCTCCGCGATACGGATGGTCTTCTCGTCCGCCGCCAGCAGCGCGATCCGGCCGCGCAGATCCTCCAGGCTCCGGACGTGCGTGTAGAGGCTCGCGTCCTTCACGCCCAGCCGCCGCGCCACGCGCGACATGGTCACCTGGTCGAGCCCGGCCTCATCCGCCAGCTCCGCGCCCGCGATCGTCACCCGCTCCGCTGTCAGCCCGGCCCGGACCATGCACCCTCCTAGAATCCTTGAGACCCTAGTTTTAATCTAGGGGTCCTAGGCAGGCAATCGAGATACGGCCCCAACAGGTCGTGGCCACGGCCGCATACGCACGAGCGACCGTCACGACCTGCGCGTCTTCAGCGTCAGGTCTGCGCCATGTCCACGAAGCGGGAGTAGTGGCCCTGGAAGGCCACCGTGATCGTCGCCGTCGGGCCGTTACGGTGCTTGCCGACGATGATGTCGGCCTCGCCCGCGCGCGGTGACTCCTTCTCGTACGCGTCCTCGCGGTGGAGCAGGATGACCATGTCGGCGTCCTGCTCGATGGAGCCGGACTCACGCAGGTCGGAGACCATCGGCTTCTTGTCCGTACGCTGCTCGGGGCCACGGTTCAGCTGCGAGAGCGCGATCACCGGAACCTCCAGCTCCTTCGCCAGCAGCTTCAGGTTTCGCGACATGTCCGAAACCTCCTGCTGACGGCTCTCGGACCGCTTCGACCCGCCGGCCTGCATCAGCTGCAAATAGTCGATGATCACGAGCTTGATGTCGTTGCGCTGCTTGAGGCGACGGCACTTCGCACGGATCTCCATCATCGACAGGTTGGGGGAGTCGTCGATGTAGAGCGGAGCGGCCGATACCTCGGGCATCCGGCGCGCGAGCCGCGTCCAGTCCTCGTCCGTCATCGTGCCGGACCGCATGTGGTGCAGGGCTACCCGCGCCTCGGCCGACAGCAGACGCATCGCGATCTCGTTGCGCCCCATTTCGAGGGAGAAGATGACGCTGGGCAGGTTGTTCTTGATCGACGCGGCGCGCGCGAAGTCCAGCGCGAGCGTGGACTTGCCCATCGCGGGGCGGGCCGCGATGACGATCATCTGGCCGGGGTGCATGCCGTTCGTCAGGGCGTCGAGGTCCGTGAAACCCGTCGGCACACCGGTCATCTCGCCGCTGCGCGAGCCGATGGCCTCGATCTCGTCGAGCGCGCCCTCCATGATGTCGCCGAGGGGGAGGTAGTCCTCGCTGGTGCGCTGCTCGGTGACCGCGTAGATCTCGGCCTGCGCGGAGTTGACGATCTCGTCGACGTCCCCGTCCGCCGCGTATCCCATCTGCGTGATCTTCGTGCCTGCCTCGACCAGCCGCCGCAGCACCGCCCGCTCATGGACGATCTCGGCGTAGTACGAGGCGTTGGCCGCGGTGGGCACGGACTGCACCAGGGTGTGCAGATACGGCGCTCCGCCGACCTTGGTGATCTCTCCGCGCTTCACCAGCTCGGCGGCGACCGTGATCGGGTCGGCCGGCTCGCCCTTGGCGTAGAGGTCGAGGATCGCCGTGAAGACGGTCTCGTGGGCGGGGCGGTAGAAGTCGTGGCCCTTGATGACCTCGACGACCTCGGCGATCGCGTCCTTGGACAGCAGCATGCCGCCGAGGACCGACTGCTCGGCGTCGACGTCCTGGGGCGGGACCCGTTCGAAGCTGGGGGCACCGCTGTCCCAGGCCTCGTCCGAGCCCCGGTCGTGGCGGTCCTCGCGCCCCTTGCGGTCCCCACGGCGCTGGCGGGAGACAGGCAGACGGTCCCCGGGACCGGTCTCGGTCCAGGGGTCGTCCAAAGGCTCGGGAATGCTCACCGGGCCGCCTCCTCCCGTCCGCATCGCGGACCTAGCCGTGCCACTCTTTCTTACGGCACGGCACCGACAAACAGGTCGCCCGACTCCACTTCCGGCGCGTCTGGTTCGGAGGATTCCGGTGCCGGAACGGAGTGCGGGCGCCGCACCACGGTAGGCCCCTCCGCACCGTCAGCCAATCTGGTTATCCACAGGGCATGTGGACGACGGACCAGATGCTGTGGAGAACCCTGCCGATCCTGTGCACGGACCGGGGGACAGCACTGTGGACAAACTCATAGCGCCACTACCGCAACCACCCTGACCTGCATGTTCTCCGTCCACTGACTGTGGGGGAGAAAAACTTCCGCGCTCATTTCAAGATCACCGCAAACGACGCGAGGGGGTTGGCCCCAGCCGGGCGCCAGTAAGGACCACTCAGCAATTGCATCTCTTACCTGTGGAAGATTAGATTGACCCCATGACCCAGGCCTCCGCGACCCCGAAGACCGGCCGCCGACGACACGACCGCGAGATCATCGCCCTTGCCGTCCCGGCGTTCGGCGCACTCGTCGCCGAGCCCCTGTTCGTGATGGTCGACAGCGCCGTCGTCGGCCACCTCGGCACCCCGCAGCTGGCCGGCCTCGGCATCGCCGCAGCCCTCCTGATGACGGCCGTGAGCATCTTCGTCTTCCTCGCCTACGCGACCACGGCGGCCGTCGCCCGCCGCGTGGGGGCGGGCGATCTGCCCGCCGCCATCCGTCAGGGCATGGACGGCATCTGGCTCGCCCTTCTGCTCGGAGCCGCCGTCGTCGCCCTCGCGATGCCGACGGCCCCCTGGCTCGTCGACGTCTTCGGCGCCTCCGACACCGCGGCCCCGTACGCCATCACGTATCTGAGGATCTCCATCCTCGGCATCCCGGCCATGCTCGTCGTGCTCGCCGCCACCGGCGTACTGCGCGGCCTCCAGGACACCCGCACCCCGCTGTACGTCGCCGTCGGCGGCTTCTCGGCGAACGCCGTCCTCAACGTGACCCTCGTCTACGGCGCCGGGCTCGGCATCGCCGGATCCGCGTGGGGAACGGTGATCGCCCAGGCAGGCATGGCCGCCGCCTATCTCGTCGTGGTGATCCGCGGCGCACGCAGGCACGGCGCGTCCCTGCGCCCCGACGCGGCCGGGATCAGGGCCAGCGCGCGGGCCGGCGTACCCCTGCTGATCCGGACCCTGTCCCTGCGCGCCGTCCTGATGATCGCCACCGCCGTCGCCGCCCGCCTCGGGGACGTCGACATCGCCGCGCACCAGATCATCCTCTCCCTCTGGAGCCTCACCGCTTTCGCGCTCGACGCCATCGCCATCGCGGGTCAGGCGATCATCGGCCGGTACCTCGGGGCGGACGACGAGAAGGGCGCGCGCGAGGCCTGCCGTCGCATGGTCGAGTGGGGTATCGGCTGCGGCATCGTGCTCGGCGTCCTCATTGTGCTCGCCCGGCCCCTGTTCATCCCGCTCTTCACGAGCGACCCCTCCGTGAAGGACACCCTGCTTCCCGCGCTCCTGGTCGTGGCGGTCTCCCAGCCGATCGCCGGCGTGGTCTTCGTCCTGGACGGCGTCCTGATGGGAGCCGGTGACGGGCGCTATCTGGCCTGGGCGATGCTGGTGACGCTCGCCGTCTTCGCTCCCGTCGCGCTCCTGGTGCCCTCACTCGGCGGCGGGCTCACCGCGCTCTGGTGGGCGATGACACTGATGATGACCGTCCGCCTGATCACGCTCTGGCTGCGGACCCGGTCGGGCCGATGGGTCGTGACCGGGGCTACACGCTGATCAGCCCGATCCGCCGTCTGTCCCGAGGGGGCTGTTTCACGTGAAACAGCCCCCTCCTTGAACAGCCCCTCGTTTCACGTGAAACACCGTGCGCCCGAACACCGCGCCTCCGACACAACGCGTCCGGACAACAGCGAAGGGCCGCACCCAGAGGGTGCGGCCCTTCAGTGGCTCTGCTGAGCTCTGCCCTTAGGCAGCAACGACCTCGACGCCGAGCTTCGCTGCGACCTCGGGGTGCAGACGGACGGACACCTGGTGTCCGCCCAGCGTCTTGATCGGCGAGCCGAGCTCGACGCGACGCTTGTCGACGTCGGGACCACCGGCAGCCTTGATCGCCGAGGCGATGTCGGCCGGGGTCACGGAGCCGAAGAGACGGCCGGCGTCGCCGGAGCGAACAGCCAGACGGACCTTCACGCCCTCGAGCTTGGCCTTGATCTCGTTGGCCTGCTCGATCGTCGCGATCTCGTGGATCTTGCGGGCGCGGCGGATCTGCGCCACGTCCTTCTCGCCGCCCTTGGTCCAGCGAATGGCGAAGCCACGCGGAACCAGGTAGTTGCGGGCGTACCCGTCCTTGACGTCGACGACGTCGCCGGCGGCACCGAGGCCGGAGACCTCGTGGGTGAGGATGATCTTCATGCTGTTGTCACCCTTCCCTTATCGCGCGGTGGACGTGTAGGGCAGCAGCGCCATCTCACGGCTGTTCTTGACTGCCGTGGCGACGTCACGCTGGTGCTGCGTGCAGTTGCCGGTGACGCGGCGGGCACGGATCTTGCCGCGGTCGGAAATGAACTTCCGCAGCATGTTCGTGTCCTTGTAGTCCACGTACTGGGTCTTGTCCTTGCAGAACGCGCAGACCTTCTTCTTAGGCTTGCGCACAGGCGGCTTCGCCATGGTGTTTCTCCTGTGTGATCAAGAAGTGGGGGTACGAGCAGCCCTAGAAGGGAGGCTCGTCCGAGTAGCCGCCGCCGGAGGAGCCGCCGGAACCGCCGGAGCTTCCGCCCCAGCCGCCTCCGCCGCCCTGCTGTCCCCCGCCCTGGCCGCCGGTCGCCCACGGGTCGTCGGCGGGTGCACCGCCGCCGCCCTGCTGGCCGCCGCCACCGGGACCGCCGCCCCAGTTGCCGCCGCCCTGCTGGCCACCGCCGTATCCACCCTGGCCACCCTGGCCACCGCGACCGGTGGTCTTGGTGACCTTGGCCGTGGCGTTCTTGAGGCTGGGGCCGACTTCCTCGACGTCCAGCTCGTAGACCGTGCGCTTGACGCCCTCACGGTCCTCGTAGGACCGCTGCTTCAGCCGGCCCTGCACGACGACGCGCATGCCTCGCTGGAGCGATTCCGCGACGTTCTCCGCCGCCTGACGCCAGACCGAGCAGGTGAGGAACAGGCCTTCGCCGTCCTTCCACTCATTGGTCTGCCGGTCGAAGATGCGGGGAGTGGACGCGACACGGAACTTCGCGACCGCCGCACCGGACGGGGTGAAGCGCAGCTCGGGGTCGTCGACGAGATTGCCGACGACCGTGATGACGGTCTCGCCTGCCATGGGTGAACCTCTCGGCGGGGATTGCTTCTGGCTGCTTGCTGCTACTCGGACCCGAAAACCGCTGAGCTAGATGCTCAGTGGACTTCGGGACGGAGGACCTTGGTCCGGAGGACCGACTCGTTCAGGTTCATCTGGCGGTCGAGCTCCTTGACGACCGCAGGCTCGGCCTGCAGGTCGATGACCGAGTAGATGCCCTCGGGCTTCTTCTTGATCTCGTAGGCGAGCCGACGACGGCCCCAGGTGTCGACCTTCTCCACCTTTCCGTTGCCCTCACGGACGACGGAGAGGAAGTTCTCGATCAGCGGGGAGACTGCTCGCTCCTCGAGATCGGGGTCGAGGATGACCATCACCTCGTAGTGACGCATGTGGAACCCACCTCCTTTGGACTCAGCGGCCACGGTCGTTCCGTGGCAGGAGGGTCGTGATGCGTGATGCAACGGCGTCCCCGAGGAGAACACCCGGCACGGACAATCCGCTCCCGAACGATCCCGTGGAGGAGGTTCGGGGAGAGGCTCGCCGTGCTGGCCTGGGCAGACACCGGTGCAGACCGTACAGACTACCCGTAGACCGGCTTCCGGTTGAAATCAGGAGCTCAGAGGGCACAATCGAGACAGATGCGGTGTGAGAGGCGCTACACCCGCCGCAGCGGCAGAGGCGTCGGATCCACCCGCCCCACCTGTCCGGCCAGGAGGTACTCCATGGCACAGACCATCCGCCCCGCCACCGGTTCGCTCTTCGCGACGGACGGCAAGCCGCACCCGCTCCAGGACACCCTGCTCGCCGTGACTCTCGTGCTGGGCGCCCTCGCCTTCGTGACGGCGATGTTCCACCACCTCCACCTGATCAGCTCGTGGGCCGGGCTGGTCGGCATCCTGACCGGTGGATACGGGATGTACGTCTCCAGGACCACCGGCGAACGGTTCGGCCTGATCATCGGGCTCGGCGCGTCCGCCGTCGGCTTCTTCCTCGGCATGGCCCACGGCGGCCTCTTCGGCGGCGTGATCACCTGACCGGAGCACCGGCCGGAACGCGGACCGGTGCGGGTGCCCGGGCGCCCGCACCGGTCCGCGTCACGTTCCGTCCCCCCGGGGCCAGGCCGGGCGCCCCTCGGTCACAGTAGGCTTCGGCGCGAGAGCCGGAGCCCCTGACCGATGGGGACACACCTGCCGAGGAGCGCCCCGCATGAGCCTGACCCTGAGGACCATCAGCCGAGAGCAGCATCTGGCGTACATCCAGAGCCTGCCTTCGGCCAGTCACTGCCAGGTCCCGGCGTGGGCTGACGTGAAGACCGAATGGCGCTCGGAGAACCTGGGCTGGTTCGACCGGGACGGCCAGATCGTCGGCGCGGGCCTCGTCCTGTACCGCCAGCTGCCCAAGATCAAGCGCTACCTGGCGTACCTCCCCGAGGGCCCGGTCATCAACTGGTACGCGCCGAACCTGGACGACTGGCTCCAGCCGATGCTCGCCCACCTCAAGCAGCAGGGCGCCTTCTCCGTGAAGATGGGCCCGCCGGTGGTCATCCGCCGCTGGGACTCCGCGGCCATCAAGTCCGGCATCCAGGACCCGGACGTGAAGCGCCTGCGCGACGTCGAGGCCACGCACATCGAGCCGCGCGCCTTCGAGGTCGCGGACCGGCTGCGGAAGATGGGCTGGCAGCAGGGCGAGGACGGCGGCGCCGGATTCGGTGACGTACAGCCCCGCTACGTCTTCCAGGTGCCGCTGGCCAACCGCTCCCTGGAGGACGTCCTCAAGGGCTTCAACCAGCTGTGGCGCCGCAACATCAAGAAGGCCGACAAGGCCGGCGTCGAGGTCGTCCAGGGCGGCTACGAGGACCTGGCCGAGTGGCAGCGGCTGTACGAGATCACCGCCGTGCGCGACCACTTCCGGCCGCGCCCGCTCTCGTACTTCCAGCGGATGTGGACCGTCCTCAACTCCGAGGACCCCAACCGGATGCGGCTCTACTTCGCCCGGCACAACGGCGTGAACCTCTCCGCGGCCACGATGCTCGTCGTCGGCGGACACGTCTGGTACTCCTACGGCGCCTCCGACAACATCGGGCGCGAGGTCCGGCCGTCGAACGCGATGCAGTGGCGCATGCTGCGCGACAGCTACGCGATGGGCGCGACCGTCTACGACCTGCGTGGCATCAGCGACTCGCTGGACGAGACCGACCACCTCTTCGGCCTGATCCAGTTCAAGGTCGGCACCGGCGGTGAGGCCGTCGAGTACGTCGGCGAGTGGGACTTCCCGCTCAACAAGCTGCTCCACAAGGCGCTCGACATCTATATGTCCCGCCGCTGACCGGCTTCAATACCTCTCGCGGCACCACCCGTTCGTTCCCTGATTCACCGCAGCCACCAGAAAGGTTCCGGGCCGGCCATGGCGCTCTCCCTCTACGTCGACACCGCGCGCTGGCGGGCGCACCAGAAGTCCGTGATCGACCAGTTCCCCGGTCTCGTACCCGTCTGCAAGGGCAACGGCTACGGCTTCGGCCATGAGCGCCTCGCCGACGAGACGATCCGCTTCGGGTCCGACACCCTCGCCGTCGGGACGACCTACGAGGCGGCCCGGATCAAGGACTGGTTCAGCGGCGATCTGCTCGTCCTGACCCCGTTCCGGCGCGGTGAGGAGCCCGTACCGCTGCCGGACCGCGTCATCCGGTCCGTCTCCTCCGTCGACGGGGTGCACGCCCTGGTGGGCGCCCGGGTCGTCATCGAGTGCATGAGCTCGATGAAGCGCCACGGCGTCAAGGAGGAGGAGCTGGGGCTGCTGCACGCGGCGATCGAGGACGTACGGCTCGAAGGCTTCGCGCTGCACCTGCCGCTGGACCGCACCGACGGCTCCGACGCCGTCGAGGAGGTCATCGGCTGGATGGACCGGCTGCGCGCGGCCCGGCTGCCGCTGCACACCATGTTCGTCAGCCATCTGCGCGCCGAGGAGCTGGCCCGGCTCCAGCAGCAGTTCCCGCAGACCCGCTTCCGCGCCCGGATCGGCACCCGGCTCTGGCTCGGCGACCACGAGGCCACCGAGTACAGGGGGGCCGTCCTGGACGTCACCCCCGTCGTCAAGGGCGACCGGTTCGGCTACCGCCAGCAGAAGGCCGCCTCCGACGGCTGGCTGGTCGTCGTGGCCGGCGGTACGTCCCACGGGGTCGGCCTGGAGGCGCCCAAGGCGCTGCACGGCGTGATGCCGAGGGCCAAGGGCGTCGCCCGCGCGGGCCTGGCCACGGTCAACCGCAACCTCTCACCGTTCGTCTGGGCGGGCAAGCAGCGGTGGTTCGCCGAGCCGCCGCACATGCAGGTGTCGATCCTGTTCGTCCCCTCGGACGCCCAGGAGCCGCGGGTCGGCGACGAACTGGTCGCGCATCTGCGCCACACGACCACCCAGTACGACCGGCTCGTCGACCGCTGAGCCACCCGTTCCGGGATCCCGCTCAGCCGTTCCGGGTGGGCGTCGCGCCCCACTCCACCCGAGGCCCTTCCATCCGAGCCGCGTGCCCGGACGAACGGGCCTCGGGCGCGAGTACGAACGTGTCCGGTGCCCCGTCGAGCACCCCGCCCGACGGGTCGTCCGACCCGTCCCCGCGCACCGGGTCCTTCTCCGGCAGCAGGATGTCCCGGACGACCAGCGCGCACAGGTACAGCGTGCCCAGCAGATGCAGCGCGATCGCGACTTGGTAGCCCTCCTGCGGCAGCCCCTGGTGCTTGTCCCCGCCGCTGGTGTAGGCGAGGTAGAACCAGATCCCCAGGAAGTACATGACCTCGCAGGCCTGCCAGATGAGGAAGTCGCGCCAGCGCGGCCGCGCCAGGACGGCCAGCGGAATCAGCCAGAGCACGTACTGCGGTGAGTAGACCTTGTTCGTCAGGATGAACGCGGCCACCACCAGGAACGCCAGCTGGGCGAAGCGCGGCCTGCGCGCCGCGGAGAGCGCCAGACCGGCGATGCCCGCGCAGAAGACGACCATGAGGACGACCGAGGCGGTGTTGACCGTCTCCACGTCGATGGGCTTGCCGGTGCGCTGCGTGATGATCAGCCAGAACGAACCGAAGTCGATCGGCCGCTCCTGGCTGAACGTGTAGAACTTCCGCCACCCCTCGGGGGCGAAGATCATCACCGGCAGGTTCACCACCAGCCAGGCCGTGCCCGCGCCCAGCAAGGCCGTCCCGAACTCGCGCCACCGGCCCGCGCGCCAGCAGAGCACCAAGAGCGGGCCGAGCAGGAGGACGGGGTAGAGCTTGGCGGCCGTGGCCAGGCCGATGAGGATCCCGAAGGCGAGCACCCGGCCCCGGGACCACATGAGCATCGCCGCGGCCGTCAGGGCGACGGCCAGCAGGTCCCAGTTGATGGTCGCGGTGAGGGCGAACGCGGGCGCCAGCGCGACCAGCAGACCGTCCCAGGGGCGACGCCGGTGCGTGCGGACGGTGCACACGGCGATGACGACCGCGCAGATCATCAGCATGCCCGCGTTGACCATCCAGTACATCTGCTCGCGCTGCTGGAGGGGGTCGCTGTCGGGCGTCAGCGTCAGCCAGGCCGCCACCTGCATGAACACCCCGGTCAGCACGGGGTACTCCAGGTACTGCATGTCGCCGCTCAGCCGGTCGAAGTACGGCACGAGGCCGTCGGCGAACCCGCGTCCCAGGAAGAGGTGCGGAATGTCCGAGTAGCAGGCGTGCGTGTACTGCGAGGTGGCGCCGCGGAACCAGGCCCACTCGTAGCAGGGGATCTTCTGCACCATGCCGAGGGCGAACATCCCGATCATCACCAGCGCGACGACGCGCACGGGCGTGAGCGGACCGTCGCCCAGCCGCGCCCAGCGCCCCACCCGGCCACCGAACAGCTCGCTGCCGGCCGCCGCGACCTCGTCCTGATCGGTGGGCCGCACGACGGGCGGTTCCTGGTGCACGCTCGTGTCTTCTGCGCTGGGGCTTGGCATGCCGCACATCCTGCCGTACGGGGCTGTGTCCGGGGCAAGGGCCGCTCGGGGGACACGGGACGGGCACGCGGGGGCCGTGTGCCGCCGGGAACGCGGCGAGGGCCGCCGTACCGGGTGGGTACGGCGGCCCTCGCCGCTGTGCCGAACCGCCCCGTGAGGGTCACGGCCGACGGTCCGGCTATCCGGAGTTGCCCCAGATCGAGCCGGTTCCGCCGCCGGGGTTGCCGTTGGCTCCCTGGGATCCGCCGTTCTCTCCACCGTCGGTCGTTCCGGAGTTGTCGCCGCCGCCGTCGGCTCCACCGCTGTCGCCGCCGCCGTCCGCGCCGCCGTTCTGGCCGCCGCCGTCCGCCCCCGCGTTCGCCCCGCCGTTGGCCGCCTGGCAGTTCGGGTCGAAGATGCTGCACGTCCTGGTGGGCGTCGGGGTCGGGCTCGGGGTGGTCTGGGTGGGCGTCGGGGTCGGGCTCGGCTCCTCGGAGGGCGTCTCCGAGGGCGTGGGGCTGGGCGTCGGGCTGGGGCTGACCGCGCCGCCGCCCCACACGATGTCGCCCGGATCCTGCGGCTCGGGGAAGGCGATGGCCTTCTTGCCCTTCATCGCCACGGTCATGTAGTCGTGCCAGATGGAGGCCGGGAACGAGTTTCCGTGGATCTTCGCCTCGCCACCCGTGCCGAACATCTTCTCGAACTCGCGCGTCTTGTTCGTCTCGTCGTCGTCGAACCGGAACATGCTGATGGCGGTCGAGATCTGCGGGGTGTACCCGACGAACCAGGCGGACCGGTTGCCGTCCGTCGTACCGGTCTTGCCCGCGGCCTCACGGCCCTCCAGACGGGCGGGCTGGCCCGTCCCGTTCTCCACGACGTTCTTCAGCACGTCCGTGACATTGTCGGCGATCATCGGGCTGAAGGCGCGCTTGGACCTCTTCTTGTGCTGGAAGACGACCACGCCTCCCTGCTTCACCTCGGTCACCGAGTAGGTGTTGTTCTGCTGACCACTCGTGGCGAAGGTGGCGTAGGCCCCCGCCATGCGGATGGCGCTGGGCGACGAGGTACCGATGGAGAACGAGGGAACGGTCGCGTCCGCCATGAACTCGTCGTCCTTCAGACCGGCGGCGACGGCGACGGCCTTGACCTTGTCCGTACCGACATCCATGCCGAGCTGCACGAACGGGGAGTTGGCAGACTTCTCCATGGCCGTCCGCAGGTCGATCTCACCGTAGTCGTAGTTGCCGTCGTTGGTCTGGCGCCATTCCTCGTCGTCCTGGTTCAGCCAGATCTTGCCCGTGTAGTCCTTGATCCGCAGGCCGTCGTCGCCGTTGTAGACGCTCTTCGGCGAGATCTGGGTGCGCTGGGACTCGCTCTGCTCCCTGGGGCCGGCAGGGTCCCTCACCCCGTACTGCATGGCCGCCGTCAGCACGAAGGGCTTCCACGTCGAACCGACCTGGGCGCCGGTGGCGTCGGCGTTGTTCGTGAAGTGCGTGGTGGCGTCCTGACCGCCGTACGTGGCGATGATGGCGCCGGTCTTCGCGTCCACGGACGCCCCGCCGAACTCGACGTGCGTGTCCGTCTTGGGGCGCTCCTTGGGCCGGATCTTGGCCTTGTAGACCTTCTTCACCGCGGCTTCGAGCTGTTCCACCCGCTTCTTCTGGAAGGTGGTGTGGATCTCGAAGCCGCCCAGCTCGAGAGCCTTGGCGTCGATGCCCTTGTCGTTGTTGGCGAGGAAGTACTGCTTGGCGAGCTCCACCAGGTAGCCGGTCTGGCCGCCCAGCTTGGCGTCCTTCTTCGGCGGCAGCGGGTCCGGGAACTTGGTGTACTTGGCGCGCTCCGCCGCCGTCATCCGCTTGTCCTTGACCTGCTCGTCAAGGATCCACGCCCAGCGCTCCTTGGCACGCTTGGTGTTCTTCACCTTGGTCGCGTTGACCTTGTCGATGTCGGGGGCGCCCGCGGGGTCGTAGTAGCTCGCGCCCTTGAGCAGGGTGGCCAGGAAGGCGCACTCGCTCGCGTCCAGCTCGTCGGCGTCCTTGTTGTAGTAGGTGCGGGCGGCTGCCTGTAGACCGGAGGCCCCACGTCCGTAGTAGGAGACGTTGAGGTAGCCCGCCATCACGTCTTCCTTCGACTCCTCACCGGCGACCTTGAGCGTGATGAAGAGTTCCTGGAACTTCCGCTTGAGGGTCTGGTCCTGGGAGAGCATCGAGTTCTTCACGTACTGCTGGGTGATGGTCGACCCGCCCTGGGTCTCACCGCCCGTGGCCATGTTGAACACCGCGCGGCCGATGCCCATCGGGTCGATACCGCGGTCCGTCTCGAAACTCTTGTTCTCGGCGGAGATCACGGCGTTGCGCATCGCCTCCGGAATCTGCTCGTACTTGAGGATCTGGCGGTTGACCGCACCACCGGTCGCGACCATCTGGGTACCGTCGGCCCAGTAGTAGACGTTGTTCTGGGCCTTGGCCGTTTCGTTGATGTTCGGCTTGCTCACCACGGCGTACGAGATGCCCGCCACGCCCATCAGTGCGCCGAGGAACGCCAGGCAGAGCCCCGAGACCAGCTTCCACGAGGGCACCCAGCGACGGAACCCGTACTTGCCGTAGCGCGGGTAGTCGATCATCCGCTTCTTGCCGGGGCCACCGTTGTCGCGCCCACGGCCTCCGGGGCCGTCGCCACCGCGTCGGCGGCCGCCGCGCTGTGCCGCGCGGCGGGCCTCGGCGCGACTGCCGTACTGGCGCTCCTCGCCGTACGACTCGGACGGCGATTCGGAAGGTGATACGGAAGTGGCTCTGCGTGACGGAGCCGCTCGGCGTCCGCTCGACTGCTGGGCGGCTCGTCTGGCCGCGGCACGCCCGCCACCCTGTGGCTGCGGCGATTTGCGACGGTGCTCGCTCATGGAACGACTACTCCTCGGGCAGGCGAGAGCGCCTGGAAGCGGCAGTTGAGATCCGGTCCCCCCGAATTACGGACAAGCCACTGCGGAAGGCTCATCCGCAGTACATCCGGCAGTCCGCGATGACTGACGCGCGTCAGCGCTCCGCGGTTCCCGGTGGTCTGCATGCCGCACAGACTACGCACGGTCAAAACCCGCCTAGGGCCGAACTTCACCCCAAACAACGCAAGTCGAACCCTGGGAATTGTCGATGTGACACCGCTCACGAAGGTCACCCTTGTCGAACACGACCGACCGATCTATCGTGCTGATGTATCGAGTCGATACATCAGCACGGCATAAGTACGCCGGTGATTCCGGTGGACCGTGCCGACCGAAGCAGCGGGAGAAGGAGGAGGCACCGGTGAGCCGACGCTCCGGCATCCTCGAGTTCGCCGTTCTCGGCCTGCTCCGCGAATCGCCGATGCACGGCTATGAGCTGCGTAAACGCCTCAACACCTCGCTGGGGATCTTCCGTGCGTTCAGTTACGGGACCCTCTACCCCTGCCTCAAGACGCTGGTCGCCAGCGGCTGGTTGATCGAGGAGCCCGCCGGTGACTCGGCGGACACCGCGCCGGTCACCGGACGCTCGGCCGCTTCCTCGTCCTCGCTGACCGGACGCCGGGCGAAGATCGTCTACCGGCTGACGGCAGAAGGTAAGGAGCACTTCGAGGAGCTGCTGTCGCACACCGGTCCGGACGCCTGGGAGGACGAGCACTTCGCAGCGCGCTTCGCCTTCTTCGGCCAGACCGAACGCGATGTGCGGATGCGGGTTCTCGAAGGCCGGCGCAGCCGGCTGGAGGAGCGCCTGGAGAAGATGCGCGCCTCTCTCGCCCGCACCCGTGAACGACTCGACGACTACACACTTGAGCTACAGCGGCACGGCATGGAGTCCGTGGAGCGCGAAGTGCGCTGGCTGAACGAGCTCATCGAGAGCGAGCGGTCGGGACGGGATCGGCGACGATCCTCGCCCGAGGGCTCTGCTCAGCAGGACACACCTGGAGAGACGGGCGGCCTGCCCCGGCACCGGGACAACACCCCGCCGGATCCGTCCGACGACACCGCCAAGTGAAGTCATCGCACTCCGCGGCGACTTCATCGGAAACACCGATTACACAGGGAGCAACCGGAATGGGTTCGGTTCGCGTAGCCATCGTAGGCGTGGGTAACTGCGCCGCCTCGCTGGTGCAGGGCGTCGAGTACTACAAGGACGCCGATCCGGCCGGCAAGGTGCCCGGTCTGATGCACGTCCAGTTCGGCGATTACCACGTCAGCGACGTCGAGTTCGTCGCCGCCTTCGACGTCGACGCGAAGAAGGTCGGCCTCGACCTCGCGGACGCCATCGGCGCCAGCGAGAACAACACCATCAAGATCGCGGACGTGCCGAACACGGGCGTGACCGTCCAGCGCGGCCACACCCACGACGGTCTGGGCAAGTACTACCGCGAGACGATCGAGGAGTCCACGGACGCCCCGGTCGACGTCGTCCAGGTCCTCAAGGACAAGCAGGTCGACGTTCTCGTCTGCTACCTGCCCGTCGGTTCCGAGGTCGCCGCGAAGTTCTACGCGCAGTGCGCCATCGACGCCAAGGTCGCGTTCGTCAACGCCCTCCCGGTCTTCATCGCCGGCACCAAGGAGTGGGCGGACAAGTTCACCGAGGCCGGTGTCCCGATCGTCGGCGACGACATCAAGTCCCAGGTGGGCGCCACCATCACGCACCGCGTGATGGCGAAGCTCTTCGAGGACCGCGGTGTCATCCTGGACCGCACCATGCAGCTGAACGTCGGCGGCAACATGGACTTCAAGAACATGCTCGAGCGTGAGCGCCTGGAGTCCAAGAAGATCTCGAAGACGCAGGCCGTCACCTCGCAGATCCGTGACCGCGAGCTCGGCGACGGCAACGTCCACATCGGTCCCTCGGACTACGTGGCCTGGCTGGACGACCGCAAGTGGGCGTACGTGCGCCTCGAGGGCCGCGCGTTCGGCGACGTTCCGCTGAACCTGGAGTACAAGCTCGAGGTGTGGGACTCCCCGAACTCGGCCGGTGTCATCATCGACGCCGTCCGCGCCGCGAAGATCGCCAAGGACCGCGGCATCGGCGGCCCCATCCTCTCCGCGAGCAGCTACTTCATGAAGTCGCCGCCGGTCCAGTACTTCGACGACGAGGCCCGCGAGAACGTCGAGAAGTTCATCAAGGGCGAGACGGAGCGCTGAACCAGCCCTCTCGGCTGACAGCTCCACCGAAGCGCCGGCAGCGTTCGCCGAAGCGCTGACCGCCTCACCGGGAGTACTGAGCTAAGACGCTCATCTCTTCCTGCCGCACGTCGGGGGTCCCCGGGCAATCCGCCCGCGGACCCCCGACGTGTGTGACGCTTGCTCCCATGTCTGTCGCGCGTGATCTGCGCACCCTGCTGCGCCTGCGGAACTTCCGCCGCCTGCTCACCGTGCGGCTCCTGTCCCAGTCCGCCGACGGCGTCTACCAGGTCGCCCTCGCCACATACGTCGTCTTCTCCCCGGAGAAGCAGACGTCGGCCGCCGCCATCGCCTCCGCCATGGCCGTGCTCCTCCTGCCCTACTCCTTGATCGGGCCCTTCGCGGGGGTGCTGCTGGACCGCTGGCCCCGACGCCAGGTCTTCCTCTACGGGAACCTCCTGCGGGCCGCCCTGGCCTGCTCCACGGCCCTGCTGATTCTCGCCTCGGTGCCCGACTGGCTCTTCTACGCCTCGGCCCTCTGCGTCACCGCCGTCAACCGCTTCGTGCTGGCCGGTCTCTCCGCCGCCCTGCCCCGGGTCGTCGACACCGACCGCCTCGTCGTCGCGAATTCCCTCTCCCCGACCGCCGGCACCCTGGCGGCCACCGCGGGAGGCGGCCTCGCCTTCGTCGTACGGCTGCTGGCCGACGATTCCGACGCGGCGGTCGTCCTGCTGGGCGCGATGCTCTATCTGCTCTCCGCGCTGGCCTCTCTGAGCCTCCCCCGCACCCTGCTGGGGCCGGATCTCGACGAGAGCCCGATGCGGCTGCGGGCCGCTCTCGCCGTCACCGCCCGGGGGCTCGTCGCCGGGCTGCGCCATCTGGCGCAGCGGAGCCATGCGGCCAAGGCCCTGGCCGCCATGACCGTGATCCGCTTCTGCTACGGCGCGCTCACCGTGATGGTGCTCATGCTGTGCCGTTACGCCTGGTCCGACACCGAGTCCGACGGGCTGGCCCTGCTCGGCCTGGCGGTCGCGGTCTCCGGTGCGGGGTTCTTCGTCGCCGCCGTTCTCACCCCGTGGGCGGTGAGCCGGCTCGGCCGGTACGGGTGGATCGTGGGCTGTGCCGGGGCGGCAGCGATCCTGGTGCCTACCCTGGGCCTCTCCTTCGCTCCCGCCCCGATGCTGATCGCCGCGTTCGTGCTCGGCGTCGTGACGCAGGGCTCGAAGATCGCGACCGACACCGTCGTACAGACCTCGGTCGACGATTCCTTCCGCGGCCGGGTCTTCTCGCTCTACGACGTGCTCTTCAACGTCGCGTTCGTGAGCGCTGCGGGGGTGGCGGCGTTGATGCTCCCGCCGGACGGCAGATCGGTCACCGTCGTGGCGGTCGTTTCGGTGCTGTACGCGGTGGTCGCGGTGACGATGTTCCGCTGGCGACGTACCGATGCCCGGCAGTAGCCGGTCAGGGATGTGCTGAGGGGCGTTGTTTCACGTGAAACAACGCCCCTCAGCACATCCAGTCGGCGATACGTCCAGCGGCGATGTTTCACGTGAAACATCGCCCTCCCGGGCTCAGTCCTGCCGCGCCCACCACTCCTTGAGCGCCGCCACCGCGGCGTCCCGTTCCATGGGCCCGTGCTCCAGGCGCTGCTCCAGCAGGAAGCCGTACGCCTTGCCGATCACCGGTCCGGGTCCGACCCCGAGGATCTGCATGATCTCGTTGCCGTCCAGATCGGGGCGGATCGAGTCCAGCTCCTCCTGCTCCTGGAGCAGAGCGATGCGTTCCTCCAGCCCGTCGTAGGTACGGGAGAGCGCGTTGGCCTTCCGCTTGTTCCGGGTCGTGCAGTCCGACCGGGTCAGCTTGTGGAGCCTTTCCAGCAGCGGCCCGGCGTCGCGCACATACCGGCGCACCGCGGAGTCGGTCCACTCGCCGTCGCCGTACCCGTGGAAGCGCAGGTGCAGCTCCACCAGCCGCGACACGTCCTTGACCAGCTCGTTGGAGTATTTGAGCTCGGTCATGCGCTTCTTCGTCATCTTCGCGCCCACCACCTCGTGGTGGTGGAAGGAGACCCGGCCGTCCTTCTCGAAGCGGCGGGTCCGCGGCTTCCCGATGTCATGGAGCAGCGCGGCCAGCCGCAGGACGAGGTCGGGACCGTCCTCCTCCAGATCGATGGCCTGCTCCAGGACGGTCAGCGAGTGCTCGTAGACGTCCTTGTGGCGGTGATGCTCGTCACTCTCCAGGCGCAGCGCCGGAAGCTCCGGCAGCACATGAGCGGCCAGCCCGGTGTCGACCAGAAGCCCCAGGCCCTTGCGCGGGTGCTGGGAGAGCAGCAGCTTGTTGAGTTCGTCGCGGACCCGCTCCGCGGAGACGATGTCGATCCGCGCGGCCATCTCCGTCATGGCGGTGACGACCTCGGGGGCGACCTCGAAGTCGAGCTGCGCGGCGAAGCGCGCCGCACGCAGCATGCGCAGCGGGTCGTCGGAGAAGGACGCCTCGGGCGTGCCCGGGGTGCGCAGCACCCGGTCGGCGAGGTCCTTCAGCCCTCCGTACGGATCGACGAACTCCTTCTCCGGCAGCGCCACGGCCATCGCGTTGACCGTGAAGTCGCGGCGCACGAGGTCGTCCTCGATGGAGTCGCCGTAGGAGACCTCCGGCTTGCGCGAGGTCCGGTCGTAGGCCTCGGACCGGTAGGTCGTGACCTCGATCTGGTAGCCGTCCTTCTGGGAGCCGACGGTGCCGAAGGCGATCCCGACCTCCCACACCGAGTCGGCCCAGGGGCGGACGATCTTGAGTACGTCCTCGGGGCGGGCATCGGTGGTGAAGTCCAGGTCGTTCCCGAGCCGGCCCAGCAGAGCGTCACGGACCGATCCGCCGACCAGCGCGAGACCGAATCCGGCCTCCTGGAATCGGCGGGCGAGGTCGTCGGCGACCGGGGACACCCGCAGCAGCTCACTCACCGCGCGGTGCTGCACCTGGCTCAGTGCACTGGCGTTCTCTTCGTTGGCGTTCGGCACAACAGAAAAGGGTACGTGCACGGGCCGGTCGCGACGTCATCGTTTACGTCGTCCCTGCGGGATGCCCGCGATCATGTGCGACGGACCCCAGCACTTGGGCCCGCCGCATCTCGTTACCATGCGGGGACGCAGAACCGCACGATCGACAGCAGCTGACGACGACAAGGGACGGACAGGCGCGTGGCCGAGGCGGCAGACATCCAGGGGACTCGTCCCTCTCCTGCCCGCCGGTGGCTCCGGCGCACGGCCTCGGCAGTGCTCGGAGCGCCGCTGCTGGCCGGTCTCCTGGCCGTTCCCGCCGCCGGTGCCGCCCCGGCCGCCGAACCCGCCAAGGCCCCCACGGGCTCCCGCACGGTCGATGTGTCCCTGAACACGCTCACCCCGAGCGTTCCCTCGGAGGACGACACCCTGACCGTCTCCGGAACGGTCACCAACAGGGGCAAGGAGACGATCAGCAGCGCCGAGGTCGACCTCCGGGTCGGACCGCGGCTCACCGGGCGCGGAGAGGTCGACGACGCCGCGAAGCGCTCCGGGTACGTTCCCGGCGCCGACCCGGTCACCGTCGGGGACAAGTACACGGTGAAGTTCCCCAAGCTCGCCAGGGGCATCAGCCAGGACTTCACGCTCACCGTCCCCGTCGACAAGCTCGGCCTGGACGACCCGGGCGTCTACCAGCTCGGCGTCTCGGTCTCCGGCCGGACCACCACCGCCCCCTACGAGCAGGTACTGGGCATCAAGCGCTCGTTCCTGCCCTGGCAGCCCGAGGAGAGCGACAAGAGGACGAAGCTCACCTTCCTCTGGCCGCTGATCGCGTCTCCCCATGTCACGGCGGAGACCCGCTCGGACGAACAGCAGACCCCCGTGTTCACCGACGACGACCTCGCCGAGGAACTGGCGCCCGGCGGCCGGCTGGAGCAGATGGTGGCCCTGGGCAGCCGCCTCCCGGTGACCTGGGTCATCGACCCGGACCTCCTGGCGAGCGTCGCGGCGATGGCCGGGAAGTACGAGGTCCAGTCGGGCGACACGACCGTCCCGGGCAAGAACCAGGCCGCCGCCAGGCAGTGGCTCACCGCTCTGGAGAAGGTCGTCGAGGACGGCAAGGTGATCGCGCTGCCGTTCGCCGACCCCGATCTGGCCTCCATCGCGCACCGCGGCAAATCCGTCTCCGGAACGCTCAGCCATCTACAGAACGCCTCCACGGTGGCCGCGACCACGGTGGAGACCATCCTCCACGTGAAACCGTCCACCGACTTCGCCTGGCCCGTGAACGGCGCCGTGGACTCCTCCATCGTCGATGTGGCGACGTCGGCGGGCGCCCACAACGTGATCGCCCGCAGCGACAGCTTCCAGGAGACCGCGGCGCTTCCCTACACGCCGACCGCGGCGCGGCCGATCGGCGGCGGAACCACCGCGGTCGTCGCGGACGCCCGGCTGTCGACCCTGTTCGACGGCGACATGTCGAGGGCGGGCGCCTCCACCCTCGCCGTCCAGAGGTTCCTCGCCCAGACCCTCGCGCTGACCGAGCAGGCGCCGGACAACGAGCGCAGCATCGTCGTGGCCCCGCCGCGCATGCCCACCGCCGCGCAGGCCCAGACGATGGCCCGCGCCCTGGAGGGGCTGTCCGGCGACCGGTGGACGCAGCCTCTCGACCTCGTCGCCGCCGCCGAGGTGAAGCCCGACCCGAGCGCGACCACCAAGGTCCCCCCGGCCTCCGCGTACCCGAAGAAGCTCCGCGCCCGGGAACTGCCCACCCAGGCGTTCCAGGACATCCGCACCACCCAGGGCTCCCTCGACAGCTTCGAGACGATCCTGACCCAGCCCGAGCGCGTGGTGACGCCCTTCGGCAACGCCGTCAACCGCTCGATGTCGACGGCGTGGCGCGGGCGGTCCCTGGAGGCGCAGCAGTACCGGGACGCGGTCCGCGACTACCTCCAGAGCCTCACCTCCGAGGTGCAGCTCATCGAGAAGTCCGACGTCACCCTCTCCGGGCGCAGCGCGACCATCCCGGTCACCGTGCAGAACAAGCTGGTGCAGGGCGTGGACCGGCTGGTTCTCCAGCTGACCTCGGACAACATCCGGCTCAAGTTCAACGACGACGGGTCCACGGCCAGACTGCCGGTCAGCATCGCGGGCGGGCACAGCCAGTCCGTGAAGTTCGACTTCGACACGGCGACCAGCGCCAACGGCCGTGCCCAGGTGACCGCCCGGCTGTTCACCGAGGACGGCACGCCGTACGGCAAGGAGATGACCTTCACCGTGAAGGTCTCCGAGGTGACGCCCACCGTTCTGCTCGTGATCGCCGGCGGACTGTTGCTGCTGGTGCTGGCCGGCATCAGGATGTACAGCCACCGCAAGCGCGCCGTGGCGAGCGACACGGCGGACGGCGACGGCGGTGGCCCCGAGCAGCCGAGTGACCCGGCTCCGGACACCGGACCGGAAAGCGGGGCCCCGTCGGGAACGGGTGAGAAAGTGGACCGTTGAGCGATGTCTGTCGTGGCCGGTCGGCCGGGGACGATGAGGTAGGGGTTTCGATGAACGCGCCGTACGACGGTGACCGCGGGCAGGGCGCGGGCGGAGCAGCGTCTCCGGGCGGGCCTCCGGTTCCTCCGGGCGCGGGCCAGGACGGCACCGTGCCGCCGGACCCGTACCTCCAGCACGCCTACGACGACGATCCCTACCGGGCGCAGGACCTGACCGCCCAGGACCCGGTGGGTGAGGCGCTCTACGACCGCGCCGCCCACCCGCCGCCGCCTCCCGGCACCTACCAGGAGCCGGCGCCGCTCTACCAGCAGCCGCCGCCCGCTCCGCACGCCCCGGACCCGCGCATCTGGGCCCAGACCCCGCCCCCCGAGCCGGCGGGGCCCTCCCGGCACCTGCCGTACGGGGACCGCCCGGCGACCACACAGTTCGTCGGCGTCGACGACCTCGTGACCCAGGCCTCGGACGACCGGCAGGAGCCGGACGCCTTCGCCCATCTCTTCCGGGACCAGGAGGGATCGGGGAAGCCGCCGGTACCGCCCCAGCCCGAACCGGCTCCCGCGCCCGCGCCCGCGCCCGCCAAGGGCGGCGGCAAAGTCTCCGGACTCCTCAAGTCCAGCGCGGTCATGGCCGCCGGCACCCTGGTCTCCCGGCTCACCGGATTCGTCCGGTCCCTGGTGATCACCGCCGCGCTCGGCGCCGCGATGCTCGGCGACAGCTTCACCATCGCCTACACCCTGCCGACGATGATCTACATCCTCACCGTCGGCGGCGGTCTCAACTCGGTCTTCGTCCCGCAGCTCGTCCGTGCCATGAAGGACGACGAGGACGGCGGCGAGGCCTTCGCCAACCGGCTCCTGACGCTGGTGATGGTCGCGCTCGGTCTGATCGTCGCCGCCGCGGTCCTCGTCGCACCGGTCCTGATCAAGCTGATGTCCAGCACGATCGCCGACGACGTGGCCGCCAACAGCGTCGCCGTCACCTTCGCCCGGTACTGCCTGCCCACCATCTTCTTCATGGGTGTGCACGTGGTGATGGGTCAGATCCTCAACGCCCGCGGCAAGTTCGGCGCGATGATGTGGACCCCGGTCCTCAACAACATCGTCATGATCATCACGTTCGGGCTGTTCATCTGGGTCTACGGCACCTCCGCCGAATCGCGGATGGGCGTCGACACCATCCCGCCGGAGGGCGTCCGCCTGCTCGGCATCGGCACCCTGCTCGGACTCGTCGTCCAGTCCCTGGCGATGATCCCCTACCTGCGCGAGACGGGCTTCCGTTTCCGCCCCCGCTTCGACTGGAAGGGCCACGGCCTCGGCAAGACCGTCAAGCTGGCCAAGTGGACCGTGCTCTTCGTCCTGGCCAACCAGGCGGGCGTCCTGGTCGTCACCCAGCTCGCCACGGCGGCGGGCAAGCTCTCGGGCAAGGACGGCACCGGCTTCCTGGCCTACTCCAACGCCCAGCTGATCTGGGGCATGCCGCAGGCCATCATCACCGTCTCCGTCATGGCCGCCCTGCTGCCCCGCATCTCCCGGGCCGCCCACGACAACGACCCCGGCGCGGTCCGCGACGACATCTCGCAGGGACTGCGCAACTCGGCCGTCGCCATCGTGCCGGTGGCCTTCACCTTCCTCGCGCTCGGCCTGCCGATGTGCACCCTGCTGTACGCCTCCAGCGGCACCGAGGCCTCCCGCTCCATGGGCTTCATCCTCATGGCCTTCGCGCTCGGCCTGATCCCGTACTCCGTGCAGTACGTCGTGCTGCGCGGGTTCTACGCCTACGAGGACACCCGAACCCCCTTCTACAACACGGTCATCGTGGCCGCCGTGAACGCCGCGGCCTCCGCTCTCTGCTACGTCGTCCTGCCCGCCCGCTGGGCGGTCGTCGGCATGGCCTTCTCCTACGGTCTGGCCTACGCGGTCGGTGTCGGCGTCGCCTGGCGCCGGCTGCGCAACCGGCTGGGCGGCGACCTGGACGGCGCGCACATCGTGCGGACCTACGCCCGCCTCTGCATGGCCGCGGTGCCCGCCGCGCTGGTCGGCGGCGCCGTCGGATTCGGGATCCTGGAACTGGTCGGCACCGGCGCCGCCGGCTCCCTGGCCGCACTGATCTGCGGTGGCGTCCTCCTCCTGGGCATTTTCTTCGTCGCGGCGAAGAAGATGCGCATCGAGGAGGTCAACGGCCTGGTCGGCATGGTCCGTGGACGGCTCGGACGCTGAATGAGCACCCGCCCGCACAACCATCGCCGCACTCCGCGTGTCGTGCATAGCGCCGGAGTGTGGGCACAATTGGCGTGACTGTGCAGAGCTGGCTGGCATCGCGCAACGGATGGGGAGGCAGGAACGACGGTGGCGGAACGTAGCACGGCTGCCGTCGACGTGGCCGACAACAGCGGCGACGAGCCGCCGGCCGCCAAGGCGGACGAGGCCACGACCGACGGGACGGCGCAAGCCGAGGACACCAAGGGCGCGAGCCCCAAGGACACCGAGAACACGGACGGTGGGCGGAAGCGTTCCGAGGCCATTCCGGCGTCACCCGATCTGCACAGCGGTCACAAACTCGCCGGGCGCTACCGCCTGGAGGAGTGCGTCACCCGTCTGGACGGCTTCAGCAGCTGGCGCGCGGTCGACGAGAAGCTGCGCCGGGCGGTGGGCGTCCACCTGCTCCCCGCCGACCACCCGCGGGCCCGCTCGGTGCTGGCCGCCGCCCGTTCCTCGGCCCTGCTCGGCGACCCCCGCTTCGTCCAGGTCCTGGACGCCGTCGAGGAGAACGACCTCGTCTACGTGGTCCACGAATGGCTGCCGGACGCCACCGAGCTCACCGCTCTGCTGGCCGCCGGGCCGATGGAGGCCCACGACGCCTACCAGCTCGTCAGCCAGCTCTCCCAGGCGATGGCCGCCGCCCACCGCGAGGGCCTCTCCCATCTGCGCCTCACCCCCGGCGCGGTCCTGCGCAGCTCCACCGGGCAGTACCGCATCCGCGGCCTCGCCGTGAACGCCGCCCTGCGCGGCATCACCGCCGAGCGCCCCCTCCGTACGGACACCGAGGCCATCGGCGCCCTCCTGTACGCCGCCCTGACCCACCGCTGGCCGTACGGGGACGATGCCCACGGACTCGCCGGGCTGCCCAAGGGCCTGGGGCTCATCGCCCCCGACCAGGTACGGGCCGGCGTCCACCGCGGCCTCTCCGAGCTCGCCATGCGGGCGCTCGCCAACGACGGTGCCACCGCCTCCCGGCAGGAACCGCCCTGCACCACCCCGGACGAGCTGGCCAAGGCCGTCGCGGCCATGCCGCGCATCCTGCCGCCGGAGCCCACGTTCGCAGCCCCGCCGGCCTACCAGCGCACGACCTATCAGCAGGGCACGTACGGACGCCCGTCCTCCCACCCGTCCGCCGTCACACAGCCCGTGATGCCGGCCCCTCCGGCGCCCCTCCAGAGCCGCACGGGCCGCGTACTCAAGTGGACCGTGTCCGCTCTCCTCATCGCCGCCCTGGGCCTCGGCAGCTGGCAGCTCGCGGAAGCGCTGCTCGACCGGACCAAGGGCTCCGACGACACCGGCGTCACCGAGCCGAACGAGGACGACAAGAACAAGGGCGACAAGCCCGCACCGTCCGCCGAACCCCTGGACATCGCGGGGGCCACGGAGTTCATGCCCGACGGCTCCGGAATCAAGCAGCGGGAGGTGGCGAACACCGTGGACGGCGACCGGGGAACGCACTGGGTCACCCCGCGCTACGAGGGCTTCGCCAACTTCGGCAATCTCCCCCAGCGCAAGCAGGGCAGCGGCATCATCGTCGACCTCGGCAAGGTGCGGGACGTCTCCGGCATCGATGTGTCCATGTACCGGAGCGGGCAGACGACGACCGTCTCCGCCGCGTCCCCGGACGCCTCGTCCCCCTCCACGACGGCCGACTTCGACCAGCAGATCGTCAAGCGGACGGTCGCCGGGCCGACGCTCAAGGAAACGCTCGACAAGCCCGTCCGCACCCGCTACGTCCTCATCCACATCACGGAGCTCCCGGCGGACGGCACGGGCGGATACCGCGGCGGCATCACCGACATCTCCGTCCTCGGCTGATCACAGGCCGGTGCGGCATCACCCGTACCGGCCGTGATCACCGACCCGACCCGCCCGCTACTGTGGGGCGGACCGTCCGGCCCCGCCGAGCACCCGCGACGACAAGGGTTGCGGCCGTCACGCCCGTGACGGCAGGCTTCTCCCGTCGCACCGCTGCACCGGGCGCGGCCCACATGTGACATCGGATCCGGTTCGGAGGGGGAGCACGGTGGATTCCGTTCCACCAGAGGCACCGAGCGACTCGGACCTGCTCGCCCAGCATGTGGCGGGCGACCCCGACGCCTTCGGTGAACTCGTACGCCGTCACCGCGACCGGCTCTGGGCCGTGGCGCTGCGGACCCTGGGGGACCGCGAGGAAGCGGCCGATGCCGTCCAGGACGCCCTCGTCAAGGCCTTTCGCGCCGCCCACACCTTCCGCGGCCAGTCCGCCGTCACCACCTGGCTCCACCGGATCACCGTCAACGCCTGCCTCGACCGGGTACGCAAGGCCGCCTCCCGCAAGACGTCCCCCGTGGACGACGCCGAACGGCTCGATCAGCTTCTGGAGCCCCACGAATCCGCCGAGGCCCCCGCCGTACGGCAGGACCTCCACCGCCAGCTCCAGAAGGCCCTGGACACGCTGCCCGCCGAACAGCGGGCGGCCCTGGTCCTCGTCGATATGCAGGGCTACCCCGTGGCGGAGGCCGCCGACATTCTGGACGTCCCGACGGGCACCGTGAAGAGCCGGTGCGCCCGGGGCCGGGCGAGACTGGCCCCCCTGGTCCGCCATCTGCGCGCGGAAACCGGGGGACAAACCCCCGGCGAGGAGAACAGCGCGGGCGGAAGGAACCAGACGCACGAAGCATCCGTCCCACCTGCGTCAGGCCCCAGAGACGCAGGAGCAAGCGATCCTGCCGCCACGAAGGGAGGAGGTGGGCGCCCATGACACCCACGGCCGACACGGCTCAGCACCCGGAGGTCTCCGAGATCTCCGATCTCACCGAGGGACTGCTCACTCCTTCCCGGACCGCGGAAGTCCAGCAGCACCTCGCGGAGTGCGACCTCTGCGCAGAGGTCCGGGACTCCCTGGAGGAGATCCGCGGACTGCTCGGGACGATGCCCGCCCCCGAGCCGATGCCCGAGGACATCGCCGCCCGCATCGACGCGGCTCTCGCGGCGGAAGGCCGCCCCACCCCCTCCACCGAGGACGAGCCGGTCGTTGTTTCACGTGAAACAACGGCCGCCGAAAGCGCGACGACCAGCAGGCCGGCGACCGGATCCGCTTCCGTGACCGGTAGCACCCCTGCCCCGGACCGCCCCGCGGGCCGTTCCTCTGCCGCGACCGGACCGGGCCGACGTCCCACCCGCCGCCGCCGGCGCACCGTGGTCCTCGGCACCGCCTTCGGCGCCGCGGTCATCGGGATGAGTGTCTTCTTCCTCCAGTCCCTCACCCCGTCCGGCGACGCGGCCAAGCCGGCCACCGACAGCGGAGTCAGCGCCGCGGACAGCAGCGCGCCCGCCTACGCGGACAGCACACTCGAAGCCCAGGTGCGCGACCTCCTCGGCGACGAGGCGAGCCAGGAGAGCCCCGGCGCCAAGAAGGTGGAGCCGGAGGCCGACACCAAGTCGTCGAGCGAAGCCTTCACGCCCGAAGCCGAGCCGTCCAAGAGCCCCATGAGGGCTCCCGCCGTCGCCGTGCCGGCCTGTGTGCAGCAGGCCACCGGCCGCACCACGCCGGCCCTCGCCCTCGACGAGGGAACGTACCGGGGAACGGACGCCTATCTCGTCGTCCTGCCGCACGCGAGCGACCCCGCACGCGTACAGGCCTACGTCGTGGCCTCCGCCTGCGTGGACACCGCCCCGGAGTCCCCCGGCCAACTCCTGCTCACGCGCTCCTACAACCGCCCCTGAAGGCCGTCGGCGACCGCCGCGGCGTGTCCGGGAATGCATCAGCCGTAGGATCCGTTGGGTGGGGTGAGAGTCGATGACCGACCCCGTAGGCAGTTAGGCAGTCTGCAGAAACGAGGAAGAAACCCGTGAGCGACGTCCGTAATGTGATCATCATCGGCTCCGGACCGGCCGGGTACACCGCCGCGCTGTACACCGCCCGTGCCTCGCTGAACCCGTTGGTCTTCGAGGGCGCCGTCACGGCCGGTGGTGCGCTGATGAACACCACCGACGTGGAGAACTTCCCCGGCTTCCAGGACGGCATCATGGGCCCCGAGCTCATGGACAACATGCGGGCCCAGGCCGAGCGCTTCGGCGCCGAGCTGGTTCCCGACGACGTCGTCGCCGTCGACCTCACCGGCGAGATCAAGACCGTCACCGACACCGCGGGCACCGTCCACCGCGCCAAGTCGGTCATCGTCACCACCGGTTCCCAGCACCGCAAACTCGGACTGCCCAACGAGGACGCCCTCTCCGGACGCGGCGTCTCCTGGTGCGCGACCTGCGACGGCTTCTTCTTCAAGGACCACGACATCGCCGTGATCGGCGGCGGCGACACCGCGATGGAAGAGGCGACCTTCCTCTCCCGCTTCGCCAAGTCCGTCACGATCGTCCACCGCCGTGACACCCTGCGCGCCTCCAAGGCCATGCAGGACCGTGCCTTCGCCGACCCGAAGATCAAGTTCGCCTGGGACAGCGAGGTCGCCGAGATCAAGGGCGACCAGAAGCTCTCCGGTCTGACCCTGCGCAACACCAAAACCGGCGAGACCTCCGACCTCCCCGTGACCGGCCTCTTCATCGCCGTCGGCCACGACCCGCGCACCGAGCTCTTCAAGGGCCAGCTGGAGCTCGACGACGAGGGCTACCTGAAGGTCGAGGCACCCTCCACGCGTACCAACCTCACCGGCGTCTTCGGCGCCGGCGACGTGGTCGACCACACCTACCGTCAGGCCATCACGGCAGCGGGCACCGGCTGCTCCGCCGCCCTGGACGCCGAGCGCTTCCTTGCGGCCCTGGCCGACGCCGAGCCCGCCGAGCCGGAGAAGACCCCGGCCGTCTGAACGTCCGCACCACACCCCACCACCCCGAGAGACTAAGGAGGCCGCCGTGGCCGGCGACCTGAAGCACGTTACGGATGACACCTTCGACGAGGTCGTCCTCAAGAGCGACAAGCCGGTTCTGGTGGACTTCTGGGCTGCCTGGTGCGGCCCGTGCCGCCAGATCGCCCCCTCGCTGGAGGCGATCGCGGCCGAGCATGGCGACCAGATCGAGATCGTCAAGCTCAACATCGACGAGAACCCGGCCACCGCCGCCAAGTACGGCGTGATGTCCATCCCGACCCTGAACGTGTACCAGGGCGGCGAGGTCGCCAAGACCATCGTCGGCGCCAAGCCGAAGGCCGCGATCCTCCGCGACCTCGAAGGCTTCATCAGCGCCTGACCGCGCACCAGCGCCCCGGCGCGATGTTTCACGTGAAACGGGCCCACCCCTTGAAGGGGCGGGCCCGTTTCGTATGTCAGGAGGAAGCGGCATCGCCTCACAACGGCCGCAGCACCGGCTCCTTCTGGACCGCCCCCAGAAGCCGGTCGAGCGCCATCTCCACGTCTTCCTTCCAGGAGAGCGTCGTCCGCAGCTCCAGCCTCAACCGTGGATGCACGGGATGCGGGCGCACGGTCTTGAAGCCGACGGCCAGCAGATGATCCGCGGGGAGGACACAGGTGGCCTCCCCGGACCGCGCGTCGCCGAACGCCTCGATCGCCTTGAAGCCCCGGCGCAGCACATCCTTGGCCACCGTCTGCACCATCACACGGCCGAGCCCCTGGCCCTGGTACTCGGGAATGATCAGACCGGTGATGAGCTGAACGGCATCGGGGGAGACCGGGCTCGTCGGGAACGCCGTCGAACGGGGGACGTACGCGGGCGGGGCGTAGAGCACGAAGCCGACCGGCACGTCGTCCACATAGACCACCCGGCCGCAGGAGCCCCACTCCAGGAGAACCGCGGAGATCCAGGCTTCCTTCTCCAGCTCCGCCTTGCCCGCCTTTACCGCGGCTTCCCCACTGACCGGGTCAAGCTCCCAGAAGACGCACGAGCGGCAACGCTCGGGGAGATCCGGAAGGTTGTCCAGGGTGAGTGGTACGAGCCGGCGTCCCATGACGGCGATTCCTCACTTCCTTCGCCCGCCGCACCACGTGCGGCTGCCAGCGCGCTCCGTTCGCGGAACAGGCTGCCGACGAATCCCCCGACGGCGCCCAGGCCGAGACCGACCGTGACGAGCCGACTGCGGCTCACTCTTCGCAAGGCCTCCGCCCTCCTCTGAGGTCGATCACCGTGGATGCGCCGTCCCAGAACGCATCGTATCCACCCAGAGGTGATGCGGATACCGAGAGAGGGCAAAGGGCGGGCCGTGTTCCGGTATGCACCGGCGCACGGCCCGCCCTTCGATGAACCTCTGCGGCTCAGCCCTCGCCGTCCTCCTCGGACGCCTCGGCGAGCCCGCGCTCCAGCACCCGGCCCTCGCCCGGAGCGAGGCTGCCGAGGATGCGGTCCAGGTCCTCCATCGAGGCGAACTCGACGACGATCTTGCCCTTCTTCTGCCCCAGGTCGACCTTCACCCGGGTCTCGAAGCGGTCGGACAGCCGCGTCGCCAGGTCGCTCAGGGCGGGGGACAGACGCCCGCCGGCCCTCGGACCCTTGGACTTCGGGGAGCTCGTGGGGCGCGAGCCCATCAGTGTCACGATCTCCTCGACCGCCCGCACCGACAGCCCCTCGGCCACGATGCGATGGGCCAGCTTGTCCTGCTCCTCGGAGTCGTCCACGGACAGCAGGGCCCGGGCATGACCGGCGGAGAGAACACCTGCGGCAACCCGGCGTTGCACCGGCGGGGACAGCCGCAGGAGCCTCAGCGTGTTCGACACCTGCGGACGGGAGCGGCCGATCCGGTCGGCCAGCTGGTCATGCGTGCACTTGAAGTCCTTGAGCAGCTGGTCATACGCGGCGGCCTCTTCCAACGGGTTCAGCTGAGCCCGGTGAAGGTTCTCCAGCAGCGCGTCCAGCAGCAGCTTCTCGTCGTCCGTGGCGCGGACGATCGTAGGAATCCGCTCCAGGCCCGCTTCGCGGCAGGCCCTCCAACGGCGCTCACCCATGATGAGCTCGTAGCTGTCCGGGCCCACCTTGCGGACGACGACCGGCTGGAGAAGGCCGACCTCCTTGATGGAGACGACCAGCTCGGCCAGCGCGTCCTCGTCGAAGACCTCACGGGGCTGGCGCGGGTTCGGCGTGATCGCCGCGATCGGCAGCTCGGCGAAGTACGCACCGGACGTCCCGACGCCCTGCTCGGACCGGTCCTCCGGGGCGGACGCCGGCTCCGGCACCACCGGGGAGGACGGCAGCGCGGTCACCTTCGCGGCGGCCACCCCGCGCTCCGCCGTCAGCACCGGCCCCGTGCCCGACGCCGCACCGCTCCCGGGCGTCTGCACCTGCTTCTCCTGAGGAGCGGCGGGGATCAGCGCACCGAGCCCACGCCCCAGTCCTCTACGACGCTCACTCACTGAAGGCCCTCCGAAACGTTCTGCTGGCTGTTCTGACTGCTCGTGTGGGCGTGCTGAGCCTCGTAGTGCACACCGACGCCCCGCAGGGCGATCTCCCGGGCGGCTTCGAGATACGAGAGCGAGCCGCTGGATCCCGGATCGTAGGTCAGCACGGTCTGCCCGTAGCTCGGCGCCTCCGAGATACGCACCGACCGCGGGATGCTCGTCCGCAGCACTTCCTTGCCGAAGTGGGTACGGACCTCCTCGGCGACCTGGGAGGCGAGCCTCGTCCGGCCGTCGTACATCGTCAGCAGGATCGTCGAGACATGCAGCTCCGGGTTGAGATGGCCCCGCACCAGATCGACGTTCCGCAGGAGCTGCCCCAGGCCCTCCAGCGCGTAGTACTCGCACTGGATGGGGATCAGCACCTCGGCACCGGCCACCAGCGCGTTCACCGTCAGCAGCCCCAGCGAGGGCGGGCAGTCGATGAGGATGTAGTCCAGCGGCTGCTCGTACGCCTGGATGGCCCGCTGAAGCCGGCTCTCCCGCGCCACCAGCGAGACCAGCTCGATCTCGGCACCGGCGAGATCGATGGTCGCGGGGGCGCAGAAGAGACCCTCGACATCCGGTACGGGCTGGACCACCTCGGAGAGGGGGCGGCTGTCCACCAGGACGTCGTAGATCGAGGGGACATCGGCGTGGTGATCGATGCCCAGAGCCGTGGAGGCGTTGCCCTGCGGGTCGAGATCGACCACCAGAACGCGCGCACCGTGCAGGGCCAGGGAGGCGGCAAGGTTGACCGTCGTGGTCGTCTTACCGACCCCGCCCTTCTGGTTGGCCACCACCATGACGCGGGTGCGGTCAGGACGGGGCAGCCCTTCACCGGCGCGGCCAAGGGCCTCGACCGCCAGCTGAGCGGCACGGCCGATGGGTGTGTCGTCCATCGGCGGCGGTGTTTCACGTGAAACACCCTCACCCACGGACTCGGTTCGGGGACCGGGGACCGGGTCGGTCATCGGTCCCGCGATGTTGGCGTCGGACCGCAAGGATTCACTCTCCTCGACTTCAGGCTCGCAATGAACAGAGCCTGCCATGCTTTCGGGGTCGTGAACCAGCGAGGCCCGCTGTTCTGTGGATGAATCCGTGGGTGTGGACAACTCGGCCACCCGTCCGGGCTTGCGGTCGCGCGGCGTGGCAGCCGCACGACCGCGGCCGATGATTCCCTGCAACAGAGAGCGACGTTTCACGTGAAACACGATGCCCCTGCGGAGCAACTACCAGGCCACGACACTCCGCAGCGGTGAGGTATCGCCACTTTCCGTCGGAAATGCTGCTAAGCAACCCAAGGGACCACAGAGTTCGTATAGCGCACACCGCCGGAGTCCTTCCGGCCGGACGGCGTCGCCGTCTCAGCGACGCCTGCGCGTGCGCCCCGTGCGAGCGGCCTTGGCCCTCTTTGCGGCGAACCTCACACCGCCCGGGCTCTCGCCCACCACGACGCGGACCACCGTGGAGAGCGGATCGACGACGCCTTCACCGACATGGAGCACCTCGGTCTCCACGACACCGAGCTTGCCGAGCGCGGCCCGGGCGCCGGCGATCTCCTCCTCCGCGGTGTCGCCCTTGAGCGCGAGCATCTCCCCGTACGGCTTCAGCAGAGGAACGCCCCAGCCCGCCAGCCGGTCCAGCGGCGCCACCGCACGGGCGGTCACCACCTGAACGGGCTGCAACGTCCCGAGGACCTCCTCGGCCCGGCCGCGTACGACCGTCACATGGTCCAGGCCCAGCAGCTCGACGACCTCCTGGAGGAAGTTCGTCCGCCGGAGCAGCGGCTCCAGCAGGGTGATCTTGAGGTCGGGGCGCACCAGAGCCAGCGGGATCCCGGGCAGACCCGCGCCCGAGCCCACATCGCAGACGGTGACGCCTTCGGGCACGACCTCGGAGAGCACCGCGCAGTTCAGTAGGTGCCGCTCCCACAGCCGGGGGACCTCACGCGGGCCGATCAGGCCGCGCTTGACCCCGGCATCCGCAAGAAGTTCCGCGTACCGGACAGCCTCCGGGAAGAGCTCTCCGAACACCGCCTGCGCCTCCGCAGGTGCCTGGGGGAGCTCTGCTGCCTCCGTCACGGGGACCGTCCTTCCATACCGCACTCGCGCACTGTGGGTGGCTGACTATCGGGCTGACAAAGATCGGCCCCGCCTGCGTACAGACGGGGCCGACAGTACAAGGATCCGGTCAGGCCGGGAGAACGACGACGAAGCGCTGCGGCTCCTCGCCCTCCGACTCGCTCCGGAGACCGGCCGCGGCGATCGCGTCGTGCACGACCTTGCGCTCGAACGGCGTCATCGGGTCCAGCTTCACCGGCTCGCCCGTGCTCTTGACCTCGTTCGCGGCCTTGGCACCCAGCTCCGCGAGGACCGCGCGCTTCTTGGCCCGGAAGCCGCCGATGTCCAGCATCAGACGGCTGCGGTCGCCGGTTTCCCGGTGGACGGCCAGCCGCGTCAGCTCCTGGAGCGCCTCCAGGACCTCACCGTCGCGGCCCACGAGCTTCTGAAGGTCACGCGGCGATTCGCTGATGATCGACACCGCGGCCCGGTCCGCCTCGACGTCCATGTCGATGTCGCCGTCGAGATCGGCGATGTCGAGCAGTCCCTCGAGGTAGTCGGCCGCGATCTCGCCCTCCTGCTCCAGGCGGGTCAGGGTGTCGCTGCCCGCCTCAGCGGCGGCCGTGGAGGTGGTGCCTTCCGTCACGGATGGACTCCTTCTTACTTCTTGGACGGGTGCTTGGGCCGCTGCGGACCCTTGCGCTGCCCGGACTTGGCTTGGCGTGAGGAGCCGGAGGCGGGCTTGCCCGCCGACTTCGGCTTGCTGTCCTGCGGTGCGTCCTGCTTCTCGAGCGAGGTCTTGGAGCCGGCTGCCGCGGACTCCGTGTCCTTGGCACCCGCCGTCGCGTGACCGGCCGTCTGGCGCTTCGCCTTGGTCTGGCGCTTGGGCTGCTGGCGCTTGTGCGCCTGGCCGCCCTCGGCGTCGGCCGCGGCGGTCTCGCTCTTCGCCACCGTGCCGTCCTCCTGGGCCGCGAGACCCAGCTTGCCGAGACCGGTGATGAACTTGCGCTCGATGTCGTTGCGGTCGGAGCCCTTGGCGACGATCGCCTTGACCATCTTGCGCCGGGTACGGCCGCGCACCTCGCCGTGGGAGGTCACGCTCTTGAGCACCCGCTGGAGGTAGGCGTCCTGCGCCTTGCTGCCCGGCGTCGGGTTCTGGTTGATCACGTACATCTGCTGACCCATGGTCCAGACGTTGGTGGTCAGCCAGTAGACGAGGACACCGACGGGGAAGTTGATGCCCATCACGGCGAAGATGACCGGGAAGATGTACATCAGCATCTTCTGCTGCTGCATGTACGGGGTCTTCACCGTCAGGTCGACGTTCTTCGTCATCAGCTGGCGCTGGGTGAAGAACTGCGAGGCCGACATCAGCACGATCATGATCGCGGTGACGATCCGGACGTCCGTCAGGGACGCGTCCAGCGAGGTGACCTTCTCGACGCTGTCCGTGAACTTCGCGGCCAGCGGGGCACCGAAGATGTGCGCCTGACGCGCGCTGTCCAGCAGGTCCTGGTTGATCGCGCCGATCTTCTTGCCCGAGGCGATGGACGACAGCACGTGGTACAGGGCGAAGAAGAACGGGGACTGCGCCAGGATCGGAAGGCACGAGGAGAGCGGGTTGGTGCCCGTCTCCTTGTACAGCTTCATCATCTCTTCGGACTGACGCTGCTTGTCGTTCTTGTAGCGCTCCTGGATCGCCTTCATCTTCGGCTGGAGCACCTGCATATTGCGGGTCGACTTGATCTGCTTCACGAAGAGCGGGATCAGGCAGATCCGGATCAGCACCACCAGGGACACGATCGACAGGCCCCAGGCCCATCCGGAGTCATCGCCGAAGAGCGCTCCGTAGACCTTGTGGAACTGGACGATGATCCATGAAACAGGTGTGGTGATAAAGCTGAACAGACTGGCAATCGTGTCCACTAATCAGGCTCCTTGAGCATTGGGCGAGGTCTCTGCGGCCGGGCTCGGAGGTTCGGAGACCGACCCCCCGGACGGCACTTCAGCGGCGGACTCCCCGCCCTTTTCACCGCGCAGGGCGTTGCGCAGCAGCTCGTGCCACCGCGGACGCTTACGAGGCGGAACATGATCCACACCACCGGGTGACCACGGATTGCACCGCAGGATGCGCCAAGCGGTCAGCGCCGTTCCCTTGATGGCACCGTGCCTGTCGATCGACGTATATCCATAGTGGGAACACGACGGGTAATACCGGCAGACAGGCCCGAGGAGTGGACTGATCGTCCACTGGTACAGCTTGATGAGAGCAAGCAGCGGGTACTTCATCGCGCGCCCCCTCCCAGCAGCCGCTGAAGAGCGGCATCCAGGTCTCGGGCCAGCTGTGCATGATCGGCGTCGCCCGCACCGGGCAGCGCCCGTACGACAACAAGGCTACCGGGGGGCAGCTGAGCCAGCCGGTCGCGGACCAGGTGGCGAAGCTTCCGCTTCACCGCGGTGCGCACGACGGCGCCCCCCACAGCCTTGCTGACAACGAAACCCGCACGCGGCGGGGGAACAGTCTCCCCCGTCACGTGCGGGTCCGTTGCACCGCTGCGTAGATGGACGACGAGCAGCGGACGTCCGGCTCGACGTCCTCGTCGTACCGCGGTCGCGAAGTCCTCGCGCCGCCTCAGCCGATTCTCGGTAGGCAGCACGGCATGGACCTGTGAGCGATCAGGCGGACAGGCTGCTGCGGCCCTTGCCGCGGCGGTTCGCGAGGATCGCACGGCCGGCACGGGTACGCATGCGCAGACGGAAGCCGTGGGTCTTGGCGCGACGGCGGTTGTTCGGCTGGAAGGTGCGCTTGCTCACTCGGGGGCTCCAGAAATGATTCGTGTCTTGGCGGGACATCGCCTGGCTGTCACCGTGCGCCCACGAGGAACTCGCGTAAACGCCTTAGTGCACCGCTTCACAATCACAGATCGTGATCTTTGCCCATCGGAGGCAGGCGGCAGCAGCCATCGACAACTCGACCTGGTCACGGTACGCGCGGCTACGCCATCCGGTCAAACCGGCTCCGTGCGACCCCCCATTGTGCACAGCCTGTGGACAACAACTTGAACCGCGCGGGTCGGCCTGACTACCGTGGCTGAACTCCGGTTCTTTTCCTTCCCGACTGCCGGGCCTCACCCATCCCGACCCATCCCGTCCCGAGAACCACACATTCGTGGGACATGCGAGAGAGCGTGCCTTGTGGCTGACGTACCTGCCGATCTTGCCGCAGTGTGGCCGCGAGTGCTGGAACAACTCCTCGGGGAGGGCCAGCAGGGCATCGAGCCGAAGGACAAGCAGTGGATCGAACGCTGCCAGCCGCTGGCACTCGTCGCCGACACCGCGCTGCTGGCCGTCCCCAATGAATGGGGCAAGCGCGTCCTGGAGGGCCGGCTCGCACCGCTCATCAGCGAGACGCTGACCCGCGAGTGCGGCCGCCCCATCCGGATCGCGATCACCGTCGACGACTCCGCGGGCGAACCGCCCGCCCCGCCGGCACCCCCGATGCACCAGTCGCACCAGTCGCATCAGTCGCACGGAAGCCAGCAGGACCACCGCTACCCGGCGCCGCCGCGCGACGACGCGCCCCGGGGCGACGCGTACGACGGATACGGGCACCGGCCCTCCGACGACGGTATGCCGACGGCCCGGCCGGCCTACCCCGACTACCAGCAGCAGCGCCCGGAGCCCGGCGCCTGGCCGCGTACCCAGGAGGACCTCTCCTGGCAGCAGCCGCGGCACAGTGCGTACCAGGACCGCGAGCAGCCCGCCGGTGAGCCGTACCGCGAGAGCGAGGCGTACCGGGAGAGCGAGCAGTACCGGGAACAGCCCGCCGAGCAGTGGCGCGAGCCGTACGGAACCGGGCGTCCGCAGCAGCCGGGCCACGACTACCGGTCGCAGCCGCCCGAGCACCAGGGGTACGAACAGCAGCGCCCCGACCGGCAGGACCAGCAGCCGCAGCACCGCCCGACCGGTCCGGGCCACAGCCCCGGGCGCACCGGCGGCTCGGTCCCCGGTCCGATGGGCGCCCAGCCGGCCCCCGCACCGGGCCCCGGCGAGCCGCACGCCCGGCTGAACCCGAAGTACCTCTTCGACACCTTCGTCATCGGGGCGTCCAACCGGTTCGCGCACGCCGCGGCCGTCGCGGTGGCCGAGGCGCCCGCGAAGGCGTACAACCCCCTCTTCATCTACGGGGAGTCGGGGCTCGGCAAGACCCACCTGCTGCACGCCATCGGGCACTACGCGCGGAGCCTCTACCCGGGGACCCGGGTGCGGTACGTGAGCTCGGAGGAGTTCACCAACGAGTTCATCAACTCGATCCGCGACGGGAAGGGCGACACCTTCCGCAAGCGCTACCGCGACGTGGACATCCTGCTGGTCGACGACATCCAGTTCCTGGCGAGCAAGGAGTCGACGCAGGAGGAGTTCTTCCACACCTTCAATACGCTGCACAACGCGAACAAGCAGATCGTGCTCTCCTCGGACCGGCCGCCCAAGCAGCTGGTGACGCTGGAGGACCGGCTGCGCAACCGCTTCGAGTGGGGTCTGACGACCGACGTCCAGCCGCCCGAGCTGGAGACCCGGATCGCGATCCTCCGGAAGAAGGCGGTGCAGGAGCAGCTCAACGCCCCGCCGGAGGTACTGGAGTTCATCGCCTCGCGGATCTCGCGCAACATCCGTGAGCTGGAGGGCGCCCTGATCCGGGTGACCGCCTTCGCCTCGCTGAACCGGCAGCCGGTCGACCTCGGGCTGACCGAGATCGTCCTCAAGGATCTGATCCCGGGCGGCGAGGAGTCGGCCCCGGAGATCACGGCGCCGGCCATCATGGCGGCCACCGCGGACTACTTCGGGCTCACCGTCGACGACCTCTGCGGATCCTCGCGCAGCCGGGTCCTGGTGACGGCGCGCCAGATCGCCATGTATCTGTGCCGTGAGCTGACCGACCTCTCGCTGCCGAAGATCGGTGCGCAGTTCGGCGGCCGCGACCATACGACGGTGATGCACGCGGACCGGAAGATCCGGGCGCTGATGGCGGAGCGCCGCTCCATCTACAACCAGGTCACCGAGCTGACCAACCGCATCAAGAACGGCTGACGAAGCTCTCTCAAGGCGTCTAAGGCGCCTCGCACCGACCTCCCACGGTCCGCGCGAGGCGCCTTTTGTCGTTCCCAGAGGGCCCCGGGAGCCGTCGCAGCAGTCTCCTCCGCACCCCCACTGTTCGAATACGGGCAGCTCAGAGGCCCTTCTCCACAGATGTGCGGGAAATCTTCCGTCCACAGCCTGGGGACCGGGAAGTTGTCCATATTGCGTCCACAGGACCTGCTGCCGATACTCCATCAGGCCAGGTCACATGGTTGGGGATTTGTGGCCAACGATGATCCACAGCCTGTGGACAGAATCTTCGTCCACAGAGGGTCGTCGACGTTGTCCACCGGCGGCCCACAGGCTGGACGGTGTTGTCCCCAGCTTCGCCCTGCTTCTCCACACCTCTGTCCACTGTTCGGCAACGCAACACACGCTCTCACCGCCCGGAGTGAAAGGCGTCACACCAAGGTGCTGGGTTGGGCTGTGGGGAACAGGGGTAAAGCTGGGGACAGGTCTGGGGAGAAGTGGCCCCCTCCTGTGCATCGGGTGTGCAGAACTTTCGTCCGTCCACAGAAGGCCCGGGTTGTCCACGGGTGCCACCCACAGGACCGGTGGACAAAAAACAGTCGCTGACCTGCGCAAACGACGTTATCCACGGTATCCACAAGGCCTACTACTACTACCACCCAGAGTTAGCCAGGAATCCGCTTCGAAGTGGGGCCTGTGTACAACTCGACCGTCGACCGCCGCGAACCTCTTGGCCCGACTTGACCCCGAGCAGCAACGGCTGTCGGTGCCGTACGTCAGACTGGACCCCGGAGCATCCGCCGCCTCGGCAGCGGACTCCGTCCAGACGACGAAGGCCAGCAGGGCGAGCGAGCAACAGCAGGAGGCGGTTCCGGTGAAGATCCGGGTGGAGCGCGATGTACTCGCGGAGGCGGTGGCCTGGGTGGCCCGCAGCCTCCCGGCCCGTCCGCCGGCGCCCGTTCTCGCGGGCCTTCTGCTGAAGGCCGAGGACGGGGCTCTCAGCTTCTCCAGCTTCGACTACGAGGTCTCCGCAAGGGTCTCCGTCGACGCGGAGATCGACGAGGACGGCACGGTGCTCGTCTCCGGCCGGCTGCTCGCCGACATCTGCCGTGCTCTTCCCAACCGCCCGGTGGAGATCTCCACCGACGGTGTGCGGGCCACGGTCGTCTGCGGCTCCTCCCGCTTCACCCTCCACACACTGCCTGTGGAGGAGTACCCCGCGCTGCCGCAGATGCCGACCGCCACGGGCACCGTCCCTGGTGAGGTCTTCGCCTCGGCCGCCGCCCAGGTCGCCATCGCCGCCGGCCGCGACGACACGCTGCCCGTGCTCACCGGTGTGCGGATCGAGATCGAGGGCGACACGGTCACCCTCGCCTCCACCGACCGCTACCGCTTCGCGGTCCGCGAGTTCCTGTGGAAGCCGGAGAACGCCGACGCCTCCGCGGTCGCTCTGGTGCCCGCCAAGACGCTCCTGGACACCGCCAAGGCGCTCACCAGCGGTGACACGGTCACCCTGGCGCTCTCGGGCTCCGGCGCGGGCGAGGGCCTGATCGGTTTCGAGGGCGCCGGGCGCCGCACGACCACGCGGCTGCTCGAAGGCGACCTGCCGAAGTACCGCACGCTGTTCCCGACCGAGTTCAACTCCGTCGCGGTGATCGAGACGGCCCCCTTCGTCGAGGCCGTCAAGCGCGTGGCCCTGGTCGCCGAGCGCAACACCCCCGTACGGCTCAGCTTCGAGCAGGGCGTCCTCATCCTGGAGGCCGGCTCCAGCGACGACGCACAGGCTGTGGAGCGGGTCGACGCGGTGCTGGAGGGCGACGACATCTCGATCGCCTTCAACCCGACGTTCCTGCTGGACGGGCTGAGCGCGATCGACTCCCCGGTCGCCCAGCTCTCGTTCACCACGTCCACCAAGCCCGCCCTGCTCAGCGGCCGCCCGGCCGTCGACGCCGAGGCGGACGACGCGTACAAGTACCTGATCATGCCGGTGCGCCTCTCCGGCTGATCCCGCGTCCCCCGCCCGATCGGGGGACGTTCTCCGCGGCAGTTTCCGGCGGGCCCGCTCGGCGCGGAGCGGGCCCGCCGCGCTGTCCCCGGCCGGGCGTAGGCTCGGTCGTGGGTGCAAACGCCCCGACGCTTATCGCCACGACGCTTAAGGAATCTCTGATGGAGCTCGGTCTCGTCGGCCTCGGCAAGATGGGCGGCAACATGCGCGAGCGCATCCGCCGCGCAGGCCACACCGTCATCGGTTACGACCGCAACCCGGATGTCGCCGATGTCCACAGTCTCGAAGAGCTTGTGGGCAAGCTGAAGGGCCCGCGGGTCGTCTGGGTCATGGTTCCGGCCGGTGCCGCGACCCAGTCCACGATCGACGAGCTGGCCGAGCTGCTCTCGCCCGGCGACATCGTCGTCGACGGCGGGAACTCGCGCTGGACCGACGACGAGAAGCACGCCGTCGAGCTGGGCATCAAGGGCATCGGCTTCGTCGACTGCGGCGTCTCCGGCGGTGTCTGGGGCCTGGAGAACGGCTACGCCCTGATGTACGGCGGCGACGCCGAGCACGTGGCGAAGGTCCAGCCGGTCTTCGACGCGCTGAAGCCCGAGGGCGACTTCGGTTCCGTCCACGCGGGCAAGGTCGGCGCCGGCCACTTCGCGAAGATGGTCCACAACGGCATCGAGTACGCCATGATGCAGGCCTACGCCGAGGGCTGGGAGCTGCTGGAGAAGGTCGACTCCGTCACCGATGTGCGCGAGGTCTTCCGCTCCTGGCAGGAGGGCACGGTCATCCGTTCCTGGCTGCTCGACCTCGCGGTCAACGCGCTGGACGACGACGAGCACCTGGACAAGCTCCGGGGCTTCGCCGCCGACTCGGGCGAGGGCCGCTGGACGGTGGAGGCCGCGATCGACAACGCGGTGCCGCTGCCCGCGATCACGGCGTCGCTGTTCGCGCGGTTCGCCTCGCGTCAGGACGACTCGCCGCAGATGAAGATGATCGCCGCGCTGCGCAACCAGTTCGGCGGGCACGCGGTCGAGTCCAAGACCGAGCACTGATCGGTCCGTCGGCCGCGCGCCGGCGCACAACAACCTGCGAAGCACTGTCGGGAGAGGGTGGCCACCATGCACGTCACGCATCTCTCGCTGGCCGACTTCCGCTCGTATGCCCGGGTCGAGGTCCCTCTCGACCCGGGCATCACCGCGTTCGTGGGGCCCAACGGGCAGGGCAAGACGAATCTCGTCGAGGCCGTCGGCTATCTCGCGACCCTCGGCAGCCACCGGGTCTCCTCGGACGCCCCGCTGGTGCGCATGGGCGCGGAGCGGGCGGTGATCCGGGCGGCGGTGACGCAGGGCGAGCGCTCGCAGCTGGTCGAGCTGGAGCTGAACCCGGGCCGGGCGAACCGGGCCCGTATCAACAGGTCCTCGCAGGTCAGGCCGCGTGATGTGCTGGGCATCGTACGGACCGTGCTGTTCGCGCCGGAGGATCTGGCGCTGGTCAAGGGCGATCCCGGCGAGCGGCGGCGGTTCCTGGACGAGCTGGTCACCGCGCGTTCGCCCCGGATGGCCGGGGTCCGTTCCGACTACGAGCGGGTGCTCAAGCAGCGCAACACCCTGCTGAAGTCCGCGGCGATGGCACGGCGGCACGGCGGCCGCTCGATGGATCTGTCGACCCTGGACGTGTGGGACCAGCATCTGGGCCGGGTGGGCGCCGAGCTGCTCGCGCAGCGTCTCGATCTGATCGCCACGCTCCAGCCGCTGGCCGACAAGGCGTACGGGGACGTCGCGCCGGGCGGCGGTCCGGTGGCGCTGGAGTACCGCAGCTCGGTCGGCGAGGACGTGGGTCCCGAGCGCACCCGCGACGAGCTGTACGAGCAGTTGCTCGCGGCGCTCGCGGGGGTCCGGAAGCAGGAGATCGAGCGGGGCGTGACGCTGGTCGGTCCGCACCGGGACGATCTGCTGCTGGGCCTGCGCGGGATGCCGGCGAAGGGGTACGCGAGTCACGGCGAGTCCTGGAGTTACGCGCTGGCGCTGCGGCTCGCCAGTTATGAGCTGCTGCGTTCCGAGGGCAATGAGCCGGTGCTGGTGCTGGACGATGTCTTCGCCGAGCTGGACGCCCGCCGCCGGGAGCGGCTGGCGGAGCTGGTGGCTCCGGGTGAGCAGGTGCTGGTGACGGCCGCGGTGGCGGAGGACGTACCGGGTGCGCTGGCGGGGACGCGGTACGCGGTGACCGCGGGCGAGGTGGAGCGCGTATGACCGGCCGGGACGAGCAGCCGGGCGGGGCGGGCGCGGTCGGCGGTACGCCGGAGGCCGGGGGCCCGAAGCCGCCCGAGGTGTCCGGGGTCGATCTGGCCCGGGTCGCGTTGCGGGCGGCGAAGGAGCAGGCCAGGGCGCGGGGTGCGGCGGCGCAGCAGAAGAAGCAGGCGCGGCGGGGCGGCGGGCTGCGCTCGGGGGCGCGGTCGGACGGCCGGGATCCCCAGATGCTGGGTTCCGCGATCAGCCGGCTGATCACCGAGCGGGGCTGGGAGACGCCCGCGGCGGTCGGCGGGGTGATGGGCCGGTGGCCGCAGATCGTCGGTGACGACCTGGCGAAGCACTGTGTGCCCCTGCGGTACGACGACGATCCGGCCGCCCGGGTGCTGACGGTGAGCTGTGACTCGACGGCGTGGGCGACGCAGTTGCGGCTGCTGGCTCCGCAGCTGGTGGCCCGGCTGAACGCGGATCTGGGGCAGGGCACCGTACGGATGATCAAGGTGGTCGGGCCGGGGGGCCCGGAGCGCCGGTACGGCCCGTTGCGGGCCCCCGGCAGCAAGGGCCCGGGCGACACCTACGGATGAGCCTCGGGGCGCCGGCCGAGGGCGGCCGCGCCGCCGGGCCGAGGTCAAGGCTGAGCTGCACTTTCGGCGTAAAATTGTCGTGTACCGGGCGAGTTTCTGGGTGGGTTCGTCAGGGTTCGCGCGGTGGGAAACCGGACGGTACGGCCGGAGCGTCCCTCACCGTAGCGGTGGGTTGACAGGCCGAAGCGCTCAAAGCCCTTCAGGGCCTCTTGGAGCCCCTTCCCGAATATGGGGAGTCGTCAGCCGCTCATTCAGGGCGGCACATGCGTACTCAGGTACCGGCAAACCCCCATTCATGTCGGCGCTACCGGTAGACTGGTGAGTAATCCCGCCGCTGAGGCGGGAGTCGTCGATACAAGCCGAACGACGCAGCCGCTCCCGCCTGTCCGGAGAACGGCCTGTGCTGTGCCAGAAAGGGCGCTTCGTGGCCGATTCCGGCAACCCCAACGAGAACATTCCGTCCACCGCCGGTGAGCCGGGCGAGGTCTCCGCCACCTCGTACGACGCCAGCGCGATCACCGTGCTGGAAGGGCTGGACGCGGTCCGCAAGCGACCTGGCATGTACATCGGCTCGACCGGTGAGCGCGGCCTGCACCACCTCGTGCAGGAGGTCGTCGACAACTCCGTCGACGAGGCGATGGCGGGTCACGCGGACACCATCGACGTCACGATCCTCCCCGACGGCGGGGTGCGCGTGGTCGACAACGGCCGCGGTATCCCGGTCGACATCGTGCCGTCCGAAGGGAAGCCGGCCGTCGAGGTCGTGCTGACCGTGCTGCACGCGGGCGGCAAGTTCGGCGGCGGCGGCTACGCCGTCTCCGGCGGTCTGCACGGTGTGGGTGTCTCCGTCGTGAACGCCCTGTCCACCCGGGTCGCCGTCGAGGTCAAGCGTGACGGCTACCGCTGGACCCAGGACTACAAGCTCGGCGTCCCGACCGCCCCGCTGGCGAAGCACGAGGCCACGGACGAGACCGGTACGACGGTCACCTTCTGGGCCGACGGGGACATCTTCGAGACCACCGAGTACAGCTTCGAGACCCTCTCGCGCCGCTTCCAGGAGATGGCGTTCCTCAACAAGGGCCTCACCCTCAAGCTGACCGACGAGCGCGAGTCGGCCAAGGCGACGGCGGGCGCGGACAGCGCCGAGGCGACCGAGGTCCCCGAGGAGGAGGCGACGCGGTCCGTCACGTACCACTACGAGAACGGCATCGTCGACTTCGTCAAGTACCTCAACTCCCGCAAGGGCGACGTCATTCACCAGTCGGTGATCGACATCGAGGCCGAGGACAAGGACCGGCTCCTGTCGGTCGAGATCGCCATGCAGTGGAACACGCAGTACACCGAGGGGGTCTACTCCTTCGCCAACGCGATCCACACGCACGAGGGCGGTACGCACGAGGAAGGCTTCCGCGCCGCGCTGACCTCCCTGGTCAACCGGTACGCGCGCGACAAGAAGCTGCTGCGCGACAAGGACGACAACCTCACCGGTGAGGACGTCCGCGAGGGTCTGACCGCGATCATCTCGGTGAAGCTGGGCGAGCCGCAGTTCGAGGGCCAGACGAAGACGAAGCTGGGCAACACGGAGGCCAAGACCTTCGTGCAGAAGGTCGTCCACGAGCAGCTGACGGACTGGTTCGACCGGAATCCCAACGAGGCCGCCGACATCATCCGTAAGGGCATCGCCGCCTCGACCGCCCGTGTGGCGGCCCGCAAGGCGCGTGACCTGACGCGGCGCAAGGGGCTCCTGGAGAGCGCGTCGCTGCCGGGCAAGCTCAGCGACTGCCAGTCGAACGACCCCACCAAGTGCGAGATCTTCATCGTCGAGGGTGACTCCGCCGGTGGTTCGGCGAAGTCCGGCCGTAACCCGATGTACCAGGCGATCCTGCCGATCCGCGGCAAGATCCTGAACGTCGAGAAGGCCCGGGTCGACAAGATCCTCCAGAACACCGAGGTCCAGGCGCTGATCTCGGCGTTCGGCACCGGGGTCCACGAGGACTTCGACATCGAGAAGCTCCGCTATCACAAGATCATCCTGATGGCGGACGCCGACGTCGACGGCCAGCACATCAACACCCTGCTGCTGACCTTCCTCTTCCGCTTCATGAAGCCGCTGGTCGAGGCCGGGCACGTCTACCTCTCGCGGCCGCCGCTCTACAAGATCAAGTGGGGCCGGGACGACTTCGAGTACGCGTACTCGGACCGGGAGCGCGACGCGCTCGTGGCGCTCGGCAAGCAGAACGGCAAGCGGATCAAGGAAGACTCGATCCAGCGCTTCAAGGGCCTCGGCGAGATGAACGCCGAGGAGCTGCGCGTCACGACCATGGACGTCGACCACCGGGTCCTCGGCCAGGTCACGCTGGACGACGCGGCGCAGGCCGACGACCTGTTCTCGGTGCTCATGGGTGAGGACGTCGAGGCGCGGCGCTCGTTCATCCAGCGCAACGCCAAGGACGTCCGCTTCCTCGACATCTGAGTCGGCCGCACCCGCCACGCCGCAGCTCGAAAGGACTTTGACCAGCAATGGCCGACGAGAACACCCCTGTGACACCTGAATCCGCGACGCCCGACGAGGAGGGCACCGTCCCCGGCGTGGGGATGCGTGTCGAGCCCGTCCAGCTCGAGACGGAGATGCAGCGCTCCTACCTCGACTACGCGATGTCCGTCATCGTCTCGCGTGCGCTCCCCGACGTACGGGACGGCCTCAAGCCCGTCCACCGCCGGGTGCTGTACGCGATGTACGACGGCGGGTACCGCCCCGAGAAGGGCTTCTACAAGTGCGCCCGCGTCGTCGGCGACGTCATGGGTACGTACCACCCGCACGGTGACTCCTCCATCTACGACGCCCTGGTGCGCCTCGCCCAGCCGTGGTCGATGCGGATGCCGCTGGTGGACTCCAACGGCAACTTCGGTTCCCCGGGCAACGACCCGGCCGCCGCCATGCGGTACACCGAGTGCAAGATGATGCCGCTGTCCATGGAGATGGTCCGGGACATCGACGAGGAGACCGTCGACTTCCAGGACAACTACGACGGCCGCAACCAGGAGCCGACGGTCCTGCCGGCGCGCTTCCCGAACCTGCTGGTCAACGGCTCCGCGGGGATCGCGGTCGGCATGGCGACCAACATCCCGCCGCACAACCTGCGCGAGGTCGCCGCCGGCGCCCAGTGGTATCTGGAGCACCCCGAGGCCTCGCACGAGGAGCTGCTGGACGCGCTGATCGAGCGCATCAAGGGCCCCGACTTCCCCACCGGCGCGCTGGTCGTGGGCCGCAAGGGCATCGAGGAGGCGTACCGCACCGGGCGCGGCTCCATCACGATGCGCGCGGTCGTCGCGGTCGAGGAGATCCAGGGCCGCCAGTGCCTGGTCGTCACGGAGCTTCCGTACCAGACCAACCCCGACAACCTCGCGCAGAAGATCGCCGACCTGGTGAAGGACGGCAAGGTCGGCGGCATCGCGGACGTCCGCGACGAGACCTCCTCGCGTACGGGGCAGCGCCTGGTCGTCGTCCTGAAGCGGGACGCGGTCGCCAAGGTCGTCCTGAACAACCTGTACAAGCACACCGACCTCCAGACGAACTTCGGCGCCAACATGCTGGCGCTCGTCGACGGGGTGCCGCGCACGCTGTCGATCGACGCGTTCATCCGCCACTGGGTGACGCACCAGATCGAGGTCATCGTCCGGCGGACGAAGTTCCGGCTGCGCAAGGCCGAGGAGCGGGCGCACATCCTGCGCGGCCTGCTGAAGGCCCTGGACGCCATCGACGAGGTCATCGCCCTCATCCGCCGCTCGAACACGGTGGAGATCGCGCGCGAGGGCCTGATGGGCCTGCTGGAGATCGACGAGCTCCAGGCCAACGCGATCCTGGAGATGCAGCTGCGCCGGCTGGCCGCACTGGAGCGCCAGAAGATCACCGCCGAGCACGACGAGCTCCAGGCGAAGATCAACGAGTACAACGAGATCCTGGCCTCGCCCGCCAAGCAGCGCGCGATCGTCAGCGAGGAGCTGGCGGCGATCGTCGAGAAGTTCGGCGACGACCGGCGTTCCCAGCTGGTGCCCTTCGACGGTGACATGTCCATCGAGGACCTCATCGCCGAGGAGGACATCGTCGTCACGATCTCCCGCAGCGGCTATGTGAAGCGCACGAAGACGGACGACTACCGCTCGCAGAAGCGCGGCGGCAAGGGCGTGCGCGGGACGAAGCTCAAGGAAGACGACATCGTCGACCACTTCTTCGTCTCGACGACCCATCACTGGCTGCTGTTCTTCACGAACAAGGGCCGCGTCTACCGGGCCAAGGCGTACGAGCTGCCGGACGCCGGGCGGGACGCGCGCGGCCAGCACGTCGCCAACCTGCTGGCCTTCCAGCCGGACGAGAAGATCGCCCAGATCCTCGCGATCCGCGACTACGAGGCCGTGCCCTACCTGATCCTGGCGACGAAGGGCGGTCTCGTGAAGAAGACCGCGCTCAAGGACTACGACTCCCCGCGCTCGGGCGGTGTCATCGCGATCAACCTGCGCGAGATGCCGGACGGCGGCGACGACGAGCTGATCGGCGCCGAGCTGGTCTCGGCCGAGGACGATCTGCTGCTCATCAGCAAGAAGGCCCAGTCGATCCGGTTCACCGCGACGGACGACGCGCTGCGCCCGATGGGCCGCGCCACCTCGGGTGTGAAGGGGATGAGTTTCCGCGAGGGCGACGAACTCCTCTCGATGAATGTCGTCCGGCCCGGTACGTTCGTCTTCACCGCTACCGACGGCGGGTACGCGAAGCGGACCCCCGTCGACGAGTACCGCGTCCAGGGCCGCGGCGGCCTCGGTATCAAGGCCGCCAAGATCGTGGAGGACCGCGGATCGCTCGTCGGTGCGCTGGTGGTCGAGGAGACCGACGAGATCCTCGCCATCACGCTCGGCGGTGGTGTGATTCGTACGCGAGTCAATGAAGTCAGGGAGACGGGCCGTGACACCATGGGCGTCCAACTGATCAATCTGGGCAAGCGTGACGCCGTCGTCGGCATCGCGCGCAACGCCGAGGCCGGCCGTGAGGCGGAAGAGGTCGATGGGACCGATGATGCCGAGAGCGAGACGGCCGAGGCCCACGCCGTAAGCGCGGCAGAGGGCACTGTCGAAGGCACGGAGCCTTCGACCGGGGAGCACGAGGAGTAAGAGCGTGAGTGGAGCCACGGGCGCCGGTTCGGCCGCTTCCGGAGCTGGAGCGAACGGTGCCCGTGGCCCTGCCACGGACTCCCAAGGGGGCACTGTGACGGACACACGAGGGCCTCAGCCCCAGTACGAGGGTTACGCGACCGGGCCCCTGCCCGGCGAGCGTGAGCCCGCACCGGGGCCGTCGGGGCCGTACCACCCGCCCCAGGCGTACCAGGCGCCCGGCGGCGGCACCCAGGGCGGCCAGCAGCGCCCCGGACAGGGCGGCGGGACGCTGGGCGGCGCCCAGGCGATGCGCAAGCCGCGCACGGGGGCGCGGACCACGCCCCGCACCCGCAAGGCCCGGCTGCGGGTGGCCAAGGCCGACCCGTGGTCGGTGATGAAGGTCAGCTTCCTGCTGTCGATCGCGCTGGGCATCTGCACGGTGGTGGCGTCGGCGGTGCTGTGGATGGTCATGGACGCGATGGGCGTCTTCGAGACCGTCGGCGGCACGATCAGCGAGGCCACCGGCTCGAACGAGAGCAACGGCTTCGACCTTCAGTCGTTCCTGTCGCTGCCGCGCGTGCTCATCTTCACCTCGGTCATCGCCGTGATCGACGTGGTCCTGGCCACCGCGCTGGCGACGCTGGGCGCCTTCATCTACAACCTGTCGGCGGGCTTCGTGGGCGGCGTGGAGCTCACGCTGGCCGAGGACGAGTAGGGCCGCGGATATCGATTTTGGGACTGGCCCCGACGTGCGCTAATCTTCAGAGGTCAGCGCGGAGCAGTACAGCGCGGCGGGGCTATAGCTCAGTTGGTTAGAGCGCATCCCTGATAAGGATGAGGCCACAGGTTCAAATCCTGTTAGCCCCACCAGACTGAAGGCCCCTCACCGGAGACGGTGGGGGGCCTTTCGCGTGGGCGGGGTGCTCAGCTCTGGGTGGTGTTGCCCAGCTGGACGAGGTAGCCGGGTTCGGGACCGGTGAGTTCCAGCCATCGGGCGGCCGCGAACCAGAGGCTGGTGGGCTCGTCGGCGGTGGGGATCTGGAAGACGGCGTTCACCGGGCCCTTGCTCGCCGGGTTGAGACCGAACGACGGCCGGGGCTTCCCCTGGTCGTACCAGTACTCCTCGTAGGCGCTCGTGAGCTGGACGTCGTTCCGGGTCTGGCTGTAGGCGGTGTCGTCCACGTTGAGGGTGACCGTGTCGTCGGCGGTCCATCTGGCCTCGCCCTTGCCCACGTTGAGCACCTCCATGCGGGCCACGCAGAACTGTTTCCCGTCCTCGGGCGTCGGGGGCTCCGTCGGTGCGCTCAGGGAGTCGTGCGCCAGGACCTTCGGGTCCAGCGGTTCGCCGCAGGTGACGCCCTCGACCGTGATCTCGAACTCGTCGGGCCGTGCCTCGCCGGAGGAATCGATGGTCAGCTTGAACGGCTCCCCGACGGCGGCCCGGCCCAGGACCTCCGCGCCCGGTGGGGCCCCCACGTCCGGGTCGCCGGTCGTCGCCGCCGCGGGTACGGCGCTGCCGGGGCTCGACGACGTACCGGAGGAGGCGGCCGCCCCGCAGGCGGTGACCATGAAGAGCGCGGAGGCGGCGCCGAGGGCCGCGAAGGTACTGCCACGAGAGCTCATCGAACGGTCCTTTCGGCGGGGCGCCGGGTCCATCCATGGTCGTCCGGCCCGTCGTGTGCCGCCCGTCGGCGGTTCGGGCACACGAAAAGGCCCCCGGCCGGTGTGAACCGGACCAGGGGCCCCGGAGTGCGGTGGGCCGCCGGGATCAGGGGGGCGGGGCCGGGGAGTCGCCTTCCGGGGCTGTGTGGTGGGTGGCGGTGGCGGTGCGGGTCGTGGAAGCCGGGTCGGCGGCGAGGTGGCGGGTGGCCGGGGAGGAGCCGTGGGCCTCGGCCCGGATGCGCTGCTTCATCGTGGGCGGAAGGGCCCGGTCACGCGGAAGGGTCCATCGGACCGAGGGAGCGATCGGGGTTGCCGCAGTGGCACCCGTGTGCTCGTGGGTCGTGGTGCCCGGCTGCGCGGCGGCGTTCGTGGCGTTCGCGGTGCCCGCCGCGGCGGTGGCGAGGCCCAGCGACGCCAGGAGGGCGAAGAAGGCGGTGATGAAGGCGGTCCAGAGGTTCTTGGGCTTGAAGGTGCTCATGGCCCCTCGCTTTCTGACGGTCCGGTTGCTGACTTCTCCGATCATGTGGATCCCGGCCGCGATTCCGGGGAGCGACGCCCGCTCTGCGCCGATCTTCGGATTAACACCACTCGTATGGTGCAACCGGGCTGGACAGGCCCTCGCGGGCGGTCGGGAGGGGGTGGCCGGGGGGCGTTCCGGGCGCCGTGGAGGGGGTGTCACAGGGGTCCGGGCAGGTAACTGATCGGTATCGGCCGGTGTGTATAGTCGGCGACATAAGGCCCTTACGCCAAGGAAAGACGAGGTCGCGCGGTGAAGAAGCTTCTCCTGGTCGCACTGGCCGCCATCGGCGGGCTCCTCGTGTACCGCCAGATCCAGGCGGATCGCGCCGAGCAGGATCTGTGGACGGAGGCGACCGACTCCGTGCCCGCAGGTTCGGGTGTGTGAGACGACACAGTTTGTTACGGGCCCCGGTCGCTGAGCGACCGGGGCTTCGTGCTGTCCGGGGCCGGCGCCGACGCGTCGGCCCTTTTCGCTGGTGCGGGACCGTGGTGCACCACCCTTGAGTTCACTTAAGCGAATCATTAACTTGCTTAAGCGAAGAGGTCGATGGGGGGAGGGGGGAGAGAACAGGGACAAGAAGGGCAATGCGGCTGTGGCCGGAGACAGCGGCGGTGCGGGCGGGGCAGGATGGACCGGCATCGTGGCCGCTGCCGGGGCGGGCGCCCTGGTCGTCGTGGCCGGAGGGTTCCTCCTCGTCCGCCGCCGAGGCGGCAGCAGCCGTGGCTGAGCGGTCGAGTCGCCGAGCGGCTGAGCGGCGGAGGGGTACCGGTGGGTGAGGACGACGAGGGGAAGCGCGTGAACAGGCAGCGCAACAGGGGCCGGGTGACGGCCGCGGCACTCGCGGCGATGTGCGCGGCGGCGGTCCTGCCGGGGCAGGCGCACGCGGCGGGCCCCGGGATGTACGCGTTCGACCCCGACGCGAAGAACGTGCAGGGCGCGGTGACCAACGTCGAGGCGTCCACGCTGGACGAGGGCACCCCGTACCGCAGCTCGATCAAGCCCGGCGAGAAGCTCTACTACCGGGTCACGCTGGACGAGGACTCCGCCGCCTACGTCTCGGCGGTCGCGGTGCCCAGCGGCAGCGGCGCGGTCTCCTACGGCGACGGCATCACCATCAGCCTCCGGGAGACCGACGACACCCAGTGCAGCACCGGGCGGGCCAGCTTCGGCTCGGGCGCGTACGCCCGTCCCATCAGCGCGTACGCCTTCCGCACTGTCAAGGAGGGCAGCAGCACCTGCCAGGAGGGCGGCCCGTACGACGTCCTCGTCGAGCGCGAGAGCAAGGCCACCTCCAGCCCGGAGACCTGGGACCTGGAACTGCGCTTCCTCCAGGAGCCGAAGCTCAAAAGCGGTACGTCCATGCCGACGGAGGCCCCCGAGAGCTGGCCCTCCGCCTCGGCGAAGCCGCTGACCGGGAACCAGCAGAAGCGGTCCGGCGGGTCCGGGTTCTCCCAGGCCACCAGCCTGGAGAACGGCCGCTGGCAGGACAAGGTCGCCCCGGGGCAGACCCGCTTCTTCCGGGTGCCGGTGGACTGGGGCCAGCAGATCCACGCCACCGCCGCGCTCTCCAACAGCACGAGCGCCAAAAGGGACTTCGTGGGCAGCGCGCTCACCCTGTCGCTGGCCAACCCCGCCCAGGGCCCGGTCTCCGACGCCTCGCTCTCGTACTCCGGAGGACCCGCGTCCGCCTCCCTGCGGCCGCTGCCGCTGGTGGCGTACCGCAACAGGTTCGACTCGTCGTCCCAGGTCAACGCCATGCGTTTCGCGGGCTGGTACTACCTGTCGGTCTCCCTCAGCCCGAAGCTGAAGGAGTCCTACGGCGCCGAGCCGATCCCGTTCGAGCTGTCGGTCCAGGTGAAGAACAAGGCCGGGGACTCCCCGTACGAGGGTGACGCCGGGGTCTTCGGCGTCACCGACCAGGACCGGGAAGTGGCCCGGAAGGGGCAGAACGCCGAACAGGCCGCGAAGAGCGGCCCGATGACCGTGGTCGCGGCGGCCGGGATCGGCACGGGGTCGGTGCTGGTGCTCGGTCTGGGCGTCTGGACGCTGCTGGCCCGCCGCCGTGCGACGGCCGCTGCCCCGGTTGGCGGTCAACCGGCCGCCGGTCACCCGGCCGGTGGGGGTCACCAGCCGCCGCAGGGCTGGTAGCCGTCAGACCTGGGTGAGGGCCCAGAACCCGACCGCGAAGCAGATCAGCGCCACCACCAGCACCGGGACGGCCACCTTCAGGGGCGGTCCCGGGCGCGTTCGCCGTACGGGCGGGTGGGGCGCGGCGTGCTGCACCGGCGGGGCCGGCACGGGCGGGAACCGCTGGTGCTGCTGGGCGGTGTAGGGGCGGGTGGCGGAGGGATCGTGCGGTACGCCGGAGGTCGGCGCCTGGGAGGGGTCCGGCGCGCCGACGGCGTACGCGGGAGGTACGTCCCCGGCGAACGGCGCGGCCGGCGGCTGCTGGTACCCGGACTGCTGGAATTCCGGCTGCGGGTAGGGCTGTTGCTGCGGAGGCGCGGGCGGGGGTGCGAGGTGGAAGCTGCCCGTCTCGGACATGGAGGACGGGGGCGGGGTGGGGGCCTGCTGTCCGGACGGCTGCTGTCCGGAAGCGAGTTGGGGGGCCTCCTGCTGGGCGGCTCCGGCGACCGGGCTCGGTGTGGCCGCGGGGCTCGGTGCGTCCGCGGGGCTCGGTGCGGGCGTCGGCGGCTGCTGCGGGGCGGTGACGGGGCCATCGGGGCCGAATCCCTTGGGCAGTGGCCCGATCTGGTCGAACACTTCCACCGGTTCGTCGTCCGGGCCGGTCTCGGGCAGCATCTCGACCGCCGCGGTCAGGGCCTTGCGCGCGCCCGTGGCGGTACGGAAGCGGGCGTGCGGGTCGGGCTGGAGCAGACCGGCGAGAACCTGCCACAGCGGCTCGGGAATGCCCTCGGGGGCGCCCGGGGTGCCGTGCGCGGCGAAGTGCTCCACCAGCGCCTGGGCGTCGGGCTTCTGGCCCTGGAGGAGGTAGAGCGCGACCAGGCCGACCGCGAACAGGTCGGCGGGGAAGTCGGGTTCGGCGCCCATCATCTGCTCGGGGGCGAAGTAACCGGGCGTACCGACCACGTAGTTGGTCTCGGTCAGCCGGGGCTCGCCCTTGCGCATCGAGATGCCGAAGTCGGAGAGGCGCAGATGCGGGCGGCCCGAACCGGTCGCCTCCATCAGGATGTTGGCGGGTTTGATGTCGCGGTGCACCACCCCTTCGGCGTGCACCGTGGAGAGGCCGGAGAGCAGCTGGTCCAGCAGCAGGCAGACGAAGCGCGGGGGCAACGGGCCGTAGTCGCCGATGACATGGGCGAGCGAGCCGCCGCTCACCAGGTCCATGGTGAACAGGACCTTGTCGTCGTCGGCGGCCCAGCTGGCCGGGGCCAGTACATGCGGGTGCTCGATGCGCAGCGCCTGCTCGCGGACGAAGCGCAGCAGGGTGTGCGCGTCGCTCTGCTGGAGCACCTTGGCCGCGACGTACCGGCGGCGGCGGTGGTCCCAGGCCCGCCAGACGGCGCCGACCCCGCCGCGTCCGATCGGATCGATCAGCTCGTACCGACCGGCGAAGACCTCACCCATTGCGCTGCGCCCGCTCCCCGTTCGTGTGGTGCCGCGGCTCGTGCGGGGACCAGGGGCCCCGGCTGTGTGCGAGGCCCTGGTTCCGTCGTCCTGCGGCTGTGCCGTTCGTGATCCCGATGTGGCTAGCTCTGGTGTCCCTCGTAGTGCGCGACCGCGTCCGCGGTGCGTCCCGCGCCGTACACCTTGAGGAACTCTGCCAGCTCCGGGTGGGTCGGGGCGAGGGCGTCCGCGGCATCGATGATGTCGCCGGCCGCCGCGACCGACCGCAGCAGGGACTGGATCTCGCGCACCACGCGGCGGACGGTGGGAGCGCCGCCGGTGGAGGTGGTCTGGCCGGTGGCGGTGAGGACCGAGCCTCCTTGCGACTTCTTGATCTCCTCCATGCGGTCGGTGGCCTCGCCCGCGCTGACGCTGCCGTCGGCCACCTGGCCCGCGAGCTCCTGGAGGGCCTGGACGCGCTGGACCACCGCGGGGTTGCCGATCTTGGCCCGCTGGCCGCTCATGAGCTGCGAGAGCATCGGGGCGGAGAGCCCGAGAACGGCGGCCAGCCGGGCCTGGTTCAGACCGAGGTCATCGATCAGCCGACGGAAGAGCGCCCCCAACGGCTCTCCGTACCAACTGCGTTGAAGCTCTCTGGCTCTTGCCGTCGCCTCTTGTTGCGCTGCGTCCATGGCGTCTCCCCATCGCTGCGGCTTCGCTGCTGCGAACCTTGCGAGCATCTTACGGAGCGTGGTCGTTCCCGGGGAGTCCCTATCCTTTTGGAAGAACCCGGGGGGTACCCGGTACTCTGGTCCCCGACGGTGACCCGGGGCCTTAGCTCAGTTGGTAGAGCGCTGCCTTTGCAAGGCAGATGTCAGGAGTTCGAATCTCCTAGGCTCCACATCCGAAAAGCCCCTCTTGCCTGCGGAAACGCAGGTCAGAGGGGCTTTTTGCGCTTGTGCGGCACCGTCCCGGGGCACCGCCTCGTCACCGTCGGCCGCCGCGCGAGCCGGTGGCCTGGCTCCAGCGGGAGTCCAGGTGCCCTCCAGAGAGTCCGGTGACGCTGTCCGGCGTGGCCGGGATCCGCCCGGCGCTGTGAACGTGCGATGTGACGGCGGTGAGGGGCAATGGCTGTGGGGCCTGAGGCATTCCGCGAGTTCTTCGGATCCGTACCGACGGCCGTCGCGGTGGTGACCACGGTGGGCCCGGACGGCAGACCGCTCGGCTTCACCTGCAACGCGTTCTGCTCCGTGTCCCTGGACCCGGCGCTGCTTCTGGTCTCGGTGGACGAGGGTTCGCGCACACTGCCGGCGGTGCTCGGCTCGGAGGCCTTCGCGCTGCACCTGCTGTCCGCCGAGGGCGGCGAGAAGCTCGCACGGACCTTCGCGGGGCGCTCGGACTGGAAGTTCGACGGTGTGGCGTGGCGGCGCGGCGAGACGGTGCCGGACTGTCCGGTGCTGCTCGACGGGGTGCTCGCGCATGTCGAGTGCACCCTGGAGCGGAGCATCCTCGCCGGGGACCACCGGCTGCTCATCGGGCGTATGGAGCAGGTCCGGATGCGCGAGGAGACCCGCCCGCTGCTGTACCGGCGGGGGGCCTTCGGCGCGTGGGGCGCGGCGGTCGCGGAGACCGCCGCGCGCCCGTGAGTACCCCGTGCTCAGGCGTGGCAGGCAGGCAGTCCGCCGTGGTACTCGACCATGCGGCGGAAGAGCTCGCCCATGTCCACGCGGGAGCCGCGGGGCTCGCCCTGTTCCTCGGCATACGCCCGGAAGAGGTTGGGGACGAGCCGCTCGCCGTCCAGCCATTGTGCGTACGGGCCCAGGTCGGTACGGCGGGCCAGAGCGACCGGGTCGAGTCCTTCGGCGAGTCCCTGTTTCGCGAGGTCCTGGAGCAGACGCAGGTATCCCTCGGTCTCGTCGAACACCTTCGGCCCGCCGACCGGCCCGTGCCCGGTGACGACCACCTCGGGAGCGAGGGCGCGCAGGGTGTCCAGCGCCTCCAGCGTGCCGGCGACCGAGCCCATGGGGCAGAACGGTGTCACTCCGTTCATCACCAGGTCGCCGGTGAACAGAACCCGCTCGGCGGGCAGCCAGACCACCGTGTCGCCGCTGGTGTGCGCCGGTCCCAGGTGCAGCAGTTCGGCGGTCCTGTCGCCGATGTGGACCGTGAGCCGGTCGCGGAAGGTCAGGTCGGGCGGGACGATTTCGAGGTGGCCCCACTCCACGTCCGGCCACAGGCCCGTCAGGTGCAGGCCCGCCTCGGCCATCTCCGTACGGAGCCGCTCCTGGCCGATGATCACGGCCTCGGGGAAGACGAAGTTGCCGAAGGTGTGGTCGCCGTGGAAGTGGGTGTTGACCAGGATCCGGGGCGCGTTCGGGGCGACCTCGAGCACCGCCGTCCGCAGCGCACGGGCGCGGGCCTCGGTAGCCGTGGTGTCCACGAGGGCCGCGCGGTCGCCCGAGACGATCAGACCGGCGTTGTTCAGGCACCAGCCGCCGGGGGGCTGGAGGTAGGCGAACACGCCGTCGGCGACCTCCGCCAGCTCCGGGCCGCCGTCGACCGGTCCCCCGGCCGTGCGGCCGGTCGCTCCGGCAGTCAGTCCGCTCATATGGGCCTCCTCCTCGACATCATGGATCTGGCTCATCGTCGGCTCAGCGGCTGGAGTCCGGCTCGAACCACGTCGGCTGCCGCCTCGGACGCGCCGCGACCACGCTGACCAGTGCGCCGCCGAGCAGATGCGTCGAGGCGGTGAGGCGGCCGGTCAGCGGAGCGCCTGCCGCGTCCCGCGGGACGGGGCGGCCCGCCGGGTCCGCGGCGTCCAGGCCGAACGTGCGCGGCGGGTGGCGCAGCCCCGTGCCGAGCGCCTTGGTGTAGGCCTCCTTGAGCGTCCACAGGCGCAACAGCTCCGCGTCGCGATCGGCACCGTGCAGGCCCCGCGCGTCCAGCTCGGCGCGCTCGTGGGGCGTGCACATCCGGTGCTCGAGTACGGACATGCGGCGGCCGGGACGTTCCGCGTCCACGCCGACGCGGCCGCCGCGCAGGACCGCGACGGCCAGCAGGGGGCCGGTGTGGCTGAGGCTGAAATCCAGCTCCGGCAGGCCGGGGGCGTACGGGCGGCCCAGAGCGGTGCGGTCGAGACGGATCCGGTCGGGGGTGCGGCCGCAGAGCGCGCCGAGCGTGGTGCGGATCAGCAGCCGCGAGGCCCTGAAGCGGGCGCGCGTCCGGTCGTCGCGGAGCGCCCGGAGGCGCTCCGCGTCGTCGGGGTGATCGCCGTGCCCGTCCGCCAGCGCCGCCCATGCCTCGACGGTGCCGTGGACGAGCAGCGGCCGCCCGGCACCGGCCGGGGGCGGAATGTGCACCGGCGGGCTCAGGCCAGCTGGTCGTGGGTGACCAGACGGGAGCGGGTGCGCACGCCGTCCTCGGTCACGACCAGGACGTCGTGCACGACGCAGCTGGGGGCGATCTCGGGCTTTCCACCGGGGCGGACCGTGACGACCAGCGCGTACACCGTGGAGCGCAGCGAGCCGTCGGCCTGCGGCTCCAGCGCGATGTGGTTGAACCAGTGGCGGCGCTGGACCGGATCGCCGTCGTAGCGCTTGTGGAACTCCACCAGTTCGGCCACGATCCCGGCGCGGCCCACGGCCGGCTCGGCGGCGGGTGAGTGCTGGAAGGAGCCGTCCTCGGTGAAGGTGGCCGCGTAGTCGGAGAAGCGGCCTCCGTCGAGCGCCTGCATCTGGTGGGCGTAGAAGTGCTGGACCTGGGCGTAGACGTCGGTACGCACTGCGGTGGCGGTCACTGATTCCTCCAAGGGGCGGGGTGGTCGTCGCGTCAGGCTCGCGGAGCCGGCTCGAAGGACCCTCCACTACGGCTCGAACCCGGCGGGGAGGCCGCCGGGAGTCGCCTCAGACACGCTGGTCGGCCTCGGCGGCATGGCGGAGTGTGGCCAGGCTGTTGCGGCCGAGCGCGTCGCGGAGGTAGGCGCGGGCGTCGGAGGCGGTGGCCTCGGGACCGAGGACCTCGGTGATGCCGCTCGGGTCGATGGCGACCGTGTGGCGGGCGGTGGCCACCGGGCCCTCGGCGGTCTGGGCGAACGTCCACTCGCCGCTGTGGCCGGACAGCAGCCGAGGGGTGCGCTGCTGTTTGTACGCGATCCACTCGGGCGCGCGGCAGATCCGGACCGAGCGTGTGGTGTGCGTGGAGCCGTCCGCCGTCACGGTGTCCATCTCCAGCCACTGCACGCCCGGCTCCGGCTCGGTCAGGTCGACCCGGGCCACGTGCGGCAGCAGGTCGGCCCAGCGCTCGGCACGCTCGACGAAGGTGTACGCGCCCAGGGCCCCGCCCGATCCTCGCAGCGGGATCGTGTCGGTGAACGAGAAGACCAGGTCGTCGACGGCGTGACCGGTCCCGGTGAGTGCGGCGAGCGCGCCGAGCTCGCGGGCGCTGTTGCGGTCGAGGGCCTCCTCCACCCGGGCCACCGCGGCCGGGTCGTCGTCCGCGACGGTGAACCGATGGCGCAGGACGATCTCCGTGCCGCCGCCGGCCGGTCGCCGGAACAGCCACCCGCCGGACATCGATGTGACGGGCGGCCTGCTGTGCTCCTGACGGAACGACACGTACAGGCGGCGCGGATCGAGGACCCGGTGCGAACGCCAGTGCGCGACCTCGCCGTTCACCTCGGCCCAGATCTCGAACCTCTCGGTCCGCCCGTCCCGGGCGAGATGGCGCACGTGCACGGTCGGCTCGAACACGGCCGGCCACCGCCTCACGTCGGCGACCAGCGCGTACAGATCCTCGGCCGGTGCGGAGACGGTCAGAGTGTGCTCACTGCGATGAACGGTCGGGCGGGTGGCGGTCCGGGCCATGATGCGTACTCCTTCGGCGGTTCGGGCACAGAGCGGAAAGCCTCGGGGCACGCATCGGACGTGCGTGCCCCGAGGCCCGAGGACGGCGTGTCAGGCCGCGTCGGCCACCGTGACGTTGACGAGATCGAGAAGGCGGCGCGGAGTGAGCGTCTCGTCGATGTCGTCGTCGGAGAGCGAGACGCCGAACTCGCGCTCGATGCGCGAGGCGCTCTCCATGAGGGCGAGGGAGTCGTAGCCGAGGTCCTCGAAGGTGACGTCGAGGATGTCGCCGGAGAGGTCGATGCCGTCGTCCTCCCCCGCGCAGGCGACGAGGACGGTACGCAGAGCGTCAAGGGTCAACTGGGCCATGGCTGGTTCTCCTTGGGGGTTCAGGGGCGGTGGGAGGTGAGGACGACGGCCGAGTTGAAGCCGTGCCGACCACGGGCGAGCACCAGGGCGGTGTCCAGGGCTGCCGCACGGGGCTCCCCGGTCACGAGGTCGATGCCGTACGCGTCGGGCACCCGGTCGGTGCGGCCGCTCGCCGGGATGATCTGGTCGCGCAGGGCGAGCAGAGCGGCCGCGACGTCGGCGGGCCCGCCACCGGCGCACATGCGGCCGGTGAGCGCCTTGGGCACGGTGACCGGGACGCCGCGTGGGCCGAAGATCCGGACGAGTGCGTCGGCCTCGGCCCGGTCGAGCTCCGGGACGCCCACGCCGTCGGCGAAGACCACGGAGACGTCGGAGGGACGCAGACCGGCTTCGTCGAGCGCCAGCAGGGCGGCGCGGTCCAGGGCCGGCGGGCGGCCGGATCCGGGGGCCGGGTCGAAGGTCGCGGCATAGCCGGCGATCTCTCCGTAGATCCGTTCCGCTCCGCGTTCGTTCGCCGAGTCGGCGTCCTCGACGACGAGGACGGCGCCTCCTTCGCCGGGAACGTACCCGGAGGCGGCGGAGTCGAACGGCAGATAGGCGCGCTCCCGGTCGAGGACCGTGGAGACCAGGCCGCCGGCGAGCTGGGAGGCGAAGCCCCACGGGTCCAGCGCGGAGTCGACGCCGCCGCTGACCACCAGTCCGGTGCCGCGGCGGACCGTGCGCCGCGCGTGCCCGATCGCGTCGAGTCCGCCGGCCTGTTCGCCGACCAGCGCGGCGCTGGGGCCGCGCATCGAGTTACGGATGGAGATCTGTCCGGTGTTGACGGCGTAGAACCACGCGAACGACTCGTACACGCTGACGTATTCGGGTCCCTGGCTCCACAGCTTGTGGAACTCGCGGTGGGTGAAGTCGAAGCCGCCCTGCGCGGTCGAGGTGACGACGCCCAGGTCGTAGTCGTCGAAACCGGAGTCGGGGCCGACGCCGGCTTCGGACAGCGCCCAGTCGGCGGCGGCGAGGGCGTACCGGGTGGAGACGTCGGTCTGGGGCAGGAGGCGGCCCGGCAGGTGTTCGGCGGCGTCGAAGTCGGTGATCTGTCCGGCCAGCCGGGACGGGTAGCGGGTGGCGTCGAAGCGCGTCAGCTCGGCGATCGCGTTCTCGCCGGTCAGCAGCGCCTTCCAGTAGCGCTCGGTGCCGAGGCCCCCGGGTGCGACGACGCTGATGCCGGTGACGACGACACGTTTCGTGGGGCGGGTGCTCACGCGGCCACCTCCGGGCGGTGCAGGACCATGGCGCTCTGGAAACCGCCGAATCCGCTTCCCACGGTGAGCACCGTGTCGACACGCTGCTCGCGCGCGGTCAGCGGGACGTAGTCCAGGTCGCATTCGGGGTCGGGAGTGTGCAGGTTCGCCGTCGGCGGTACGACGTTGTGCGCGATGGCCAGAACCGACGCGGCGATCTCGATGGAACCGATCGCGCCGAGCGAGTGGCCCACCATCGACTTGATGGAGCTGACCGGCACGGCGTAGGCGTGCTCGCCGAGGCTGCGCTTGAACGCGGCTGTCTCGTGGCGGTCGTTCTGCCGGGTGCCGGAGCCGTGCGCGTTGACGTAGTCGATGGTGGTGCGGTCCAGGCGGGCCTCGTCGAGTGCGGCCCGGATGGACTCGGCCATCTCGCGGCCGTCCTTCTTCAGACCGGTCATGTGGTACGCGTTGCAGCGGGTGGCGTAGCCGCCGACCTCGGCGTAGATGTGCGCGCCGCGTCGCTTGGCGGCCTCGTAGTCCTCCAGGACGAACATGGCGGCGCCCTCGGCCAGAACGAAGCCGTTGCGGGTGCCGTCGAAGGGCCTGGACGCGTGCTGCGGGTCGTCGTTGCGCGGTGTCGTCGCCTTGATGGCGTCGAAGCAGGCGACCACGATCGGTGAGACCGGGGTGTCGGCGGCGCCCGCGACCACCACATCGGCGCTGCCCTCGCGAATCAGCTGGACGGCGTAGCCGACCGAGTCCAGGCCGGAGGTGCAGCCGTCGGACACCATGGTGACCGGGCCTTCGGCTCCGGCCGCCCAGGCGACCTCGGCGGGCATGACGCCAGGGCTGAGGTAGTCGAACATGTACGGGGACAGGTGCGCCGGGTCCACCAGCCACTCCCGGCCGGCGTCCGACATGACCAGGTACTCGTTCTCCAGGCTGGTCGCCGAGGCGACGGCGCTGCCGAGGGCGACGCCGATCCGCGACGGGTCGAGTACGCCGGTGTCCAGGCCGCTGTCGGCCAGCGCGTCCCTGGTGCAGGCGACGGCGAACTGCGTGGCGCGGTCCATGCGCCGGGTCTCCCGGGGGGAGAAGCCCTCGGCGGCGGCGTCGAAGTCGACCTCGCCCGCGATCCGGGAGCGGAAGGGAGAGGCGTCGAAGACGCTGATGGGCCGGGTGGCCGTGCGGCCGGCGGTGAGCAGGTCCCAGAACTCCTTCGTCCCCGGCCCACCAGGGGCGCGCACCCCGACACCGGTGATCACTACGCGCCGGGTCATCGTCGTACTCCTGTACTGCTGGGCATCGCGTGGGGCTCCTTTCGCCCGCCGTACCTCACTGACACCCCGGCACGCTCCCCGCCTCTGCTCGAGGGCGGCTCGCGGACGGATGGGATGCGGCGGAGGCCCGGCGGCCGGCTCGGGCCGTCCGCTCGCGGAGTCGCCGGAGCGCACTCACTTCTCCTCCATCCGTCTTCCAGCCCCGCTCGAGCGCGCCTGGTGAGGCTTCTTCGCGGCACGGCAGGACGACGTCCCATCCCACCCGCCCGAAGGAGACGAGCAGTGATGACGACAGCGACGGCCACGGAGGCTTCCGCCACGGCAGCGAAGCCGGTGGCGCTGGTGACCGGCGCCACCAGCGGCATCGGTCTGGCGGTTTCCCGGCGACTGGCAGCCCTCGGCGCGCGTGTCTTCCTGTGCGCCCGTGACGAGGAACGGCTCGCCCGAACGGTGAAGGAGATGCGGGCCGAGGGCTTCGACGTCGACGGCACGGTGTGCGATGTCGCGGACCAGGCCCAGATCCGCGCCTATGTGGCCGCGGCGGTGCAGCGGTACGGCACGGTCGACATCCTGGTGAACAACGCGGGCCGCAGCGGCGGCGGCGCAACCGCCGAGATCCCGGACGAGCTCTGGCTCGACGTCATCCGGACCAACCTGACCAGTGTCTTCCTCGTGACGAAGGAAGTGCTCAACGCCGGAGGCATGTTGGCCAAGAAGCGCGGCCGGATCATCAACATCGCCTCCACCGGCGGCAAACAGGGGGTCGTGCACGCGGTGCCGTACTCCGCCTCCAAGCACGGGGTGGTCGGCCTGACCAAGGCGCTGGGCCTGGAGCTGGCCCGTACCGGCATCACCGTGAACGCGGTGTGCCCGGGCTTTGTCGAGACGCCGATGGCCGAGCGGGTGCGTGAGCACTACGCGGACATCTGGCAGGTGTCCGAGGAGGAGACCTTCGACCGCATCACCAACCGGGTCCCGCTGGGCCGGTACGTGGAGACCCGGGAGGTCGCCGCGATGGTCGAGTATCTCGTCGCGGACGACGCGGCGGCGGTCACCGCGCAGGCGCTGAACGTCTGCGGCGGACTGGGCAACTACTGATGGCCGCCGTGGACCGGGCTCCGGTCGCACTGGTCACCGGGTCCACTTCCGGTATCGGGGAGACCGTCGTCAGGCGGCTCTCCGCCGATGGATACCGCGTGGTCGTCAACTCGCGCCGCGGGGTGGAGGAGGGTGAGAAGACGGCCGCCTCGCTGCCGGACGCCCTCTACGTCCGGGCCGACGTCTCCGATGAGGCGGAGGCCCGCCGACTGGTGGACACGGCCGTCGAGCACTACGGCCGGTTGGACGTCCTGGTCAACAATGCGGGGCGGACGCGCGCCATCCCGCACGCCGACCTGGCCGCCGCCACCCCCGAGGTATGGCGGGAGATCTTCGACCTGAACGTGATCGGCACCTGGCAGACGACCGTCGCCGCGATGCCGCATCTCTCCCGGTCGGGCGGCGGCGCGGTGGTGAATGTGTCCTCGATCGCGGGCAGTCGTCCGGCCGGCAGCTCCATCCCGTACGCGGTGAGCAAGGCGGCCATCGAGCACATGACCCGGCTCCTGGCCCACACGGTGGGTCCGGAGGTACGGGTCAACGCCGTCGCTCCGGGCCTGGTCGAGACGCCGTGGACGCAGAACAGCGAGTTCTTCGAACCGATCGCCGAGTACGTGCGGCAGACCACGCCGCTGCGCCGGACGGGCCGGACCGAGGATGTCGCGGACGCCGTCGTGGGGCTCATCCGGTCCACGTACACCACCGGGCAGGTCCTGCTGGTGGACGGCGGTGCCCACCTCCTGTGACCCGGGCCCCACGCCCGCTTCCCCCCTTCGTTCTCTTTCTGTCCCGAGGAGTCGGACTGTGCAGCTCGCCGTGAACCTCGTCCACCAAGGCGCCGGCGAACTCGCCCGCGCCGCCGAACGGCTGGGGTATGCCGCTGCTCTCGCGCCGGAGGGCTACCGGTCCGACGCGGTGAGCGTCCTCGGCCTCGTGGCCGGGGTGACCGAACGCATCGCGCTCGTCTCGGGCGTGATGCAGATTCCGGGCCGTCCTCCGGCCATGGCCGCGCTGACCGCCGCAACGCTCGACTCCCTGAGCGGCGGCCGGTTCCGGCTCGGCCTCGGAGTGTCCAACCCCGATGTGTCGGCCGGCTGGTACGGCGTGCCGTTCGACCGGCCACTGGAACGGACGCGTGAGTACGTCGACATCGTGCGGCGCGCGCTCGACGGGGCTCCGGTCACGCATCGGGGCCCCCACTTCGAGGTCGGCGGGTCCGCCCCGCTGCATCTGCTGACCGAACGGCGCTCGACCGGACTTCCGGTGCTTCTCGCGGCGGTCGGTCCACGCAACCTGCGGCTCGCGGGCGAGATCGCGGACGGCTGGCTCGGCGTCTTCACCTCACCGGAGGCCGTGGCCCGGTCCGTCGCCGAGATCCGAAAGGGCCGGAGCGTCGACGATCTTGGCGGCTTCGAGGTCCTGCCCAGCCTGCCCACGGCTGTCGCGGACAGTGCGGAGGAGGCGGCGGACATGCTGCGCGGCCAGTATGTGTATCTGATGGGGATCGGCAACCCGGACCGTAATTTCTACTGCGGGATGGCGCGTTCGATGGGGTACGGGGCCGAGGTGGACGCCTTCCTGGAGCGGCTCGGCGCGGACGACCGTGCGGGCGCCGGGGCCGCACTGCCGCTCGGCTTCATCGACCGTACGGCGCTGATCGGCCCGGTCGACCGGATCGCGGACCGGATGCGCGAGTACGCCGACGCGGGAGTGACCACGCTCGGCGTCATGGTCTCCGCTGCCGCGACCGGACTGGAGGGACGGATCGCGATCGTCGAGGCGGCTGCCCGCGCCCTGGACCGCTCAGGCACCGCCGCACTCTCGGCCCCCGCCCCCTGAATCTTTCCGGTTTCACGTGAAACATCGCCGGACCGGACCCGCCGTCCCGTCGCCCGTCCGCCACGCCCCGCACCGACCGGAGAGCCCGGAGAGTATGGAGAACGCCATGACGACCCTCTTCCACGACGACTTCGCCGAAGGGCTGCGGGTACGCGATCCCCGGACCCGGCCCGACGGCCCGTGGTCGATACGGCCCGCCGGAGCGCTCCCGGTCGGGGACGGCACCGTGAGTGCCACGGCCTCCGGCCTCGTGGTCCAGCCCCCCGGCGTCGACCCCGAAACCGGGGGCCCGGCCTTCGTCGTGCCGGACGGGGAGCCGGCCGACCATCTGCGCTGGGCCGCCCTGGGGCCGGCCTGCGCCACCGGCGGAGCGACGCTCACCGTGTCGGCGACACTGTCGGCGCAGGTACGGGGGGCGGCGAAGGACGACATCCACGAGGGTGCGGGCGCGCTGATCGTGCTCGACCGGGACGCCGGGGCGGTCATGGACTTCGCTGTCACCGACGGACAGGTCTGGGCGCTGTACGGCCGGTTGGCAACACCGGACGGCACGCGTGGCGGATTCTCCTACAGCGTGCCGCTCGCCTCGCGTCGGCCTTCCGACCGCCACCACTGCTCCCTGGTCGTGGACCCGGTTGCGGGAGCCGCACGCTGGCTGCTCGACGGCGACGAGGCGTTCACCGTGGACCGGCTGGGACACGGCCTGCCCGAGCCGGCGCGTGCGGACTCGTGGACGCCGGGGCCGCTCTCCACCGTGCGGCCCGCGTTCATCACACCCGGCCTCGCGCTCATGGCGGATTTCCCGTACGGCCAAGGCGTACGGCTGACCGTCTCCGAGCTGTCCGTCACGCGGCCCGGCTCGCGAGGAGCGGCGGGCTGATGCGGATCAAGGACGCGGCCGCGTTCCGTACCTGGTTCGCCGGGCGGAGCGAGGCCCACCGCTATCGCGTGACTCCAGCCCCGCTGCACGACCTGGACGGCTGGTACACCGACCCGGAGAGCGGCGACATCCGCCACCGCAGCGGCCGGTTCTTCTCCGTCGAGGGCCTGCGGTACAGCCGTCAGGAACCGGACGCGACCTCGTGGACGCAGCCGATCATCCGGCAGCCGGAGAACGGCGTCCTCGGGGTGCTGGTCACGTGGTTCGACGGGGTTCCCCATCTGCTGATGCAGGCCAAGATGGAGCCCGGCAACATCAACACGCTCCAGCTCTCGCCGACGGTGCAGGCCACGTACAGCAACTACACGCGGGTGCACCGAGGTTCGGCGGTGCGCTACATCGACCACTTCCTCCGGCCCGGGGCCAGGGACCGGGTCCACTACGACGCCCTTCAGAGTGAGCAGGGCTCGTGGTTCCTGGGCAAGCGCAACCGCAACATGGTGGTGGAGACGACCGGGGACATCCCGGTCCACGATGACTTCTGCTGGGTGCCGCGCCCGGTGATGGCGGAGCTGCTGCGGATCGACAACCTCGTCAACATGGACTCGCGCACCGTACTGGCAGGTCTGCCGGACGGGCCCGGCGGAAAACCCGTGCCGGGGCGCGCGGCGGAGAAGCCGCTGCACGACACGGCCGCGCTGCTGCACTGGTTCACCGGAGCCAAGGTGCGCCATCGCCCCGAGCGCACGACGATCCCGTTGAACCGGGTCGGCGGCTGGCGTCGCGATGACGGGCGCGGTGAGATCGTGCACGCGTCGGGCCGGTACTTCCGGGTCATCGGCGTCGATGTCGAGGCCGACAGCCGTGAGGTGACCTCCTGGTCGCAGCCGATGCTGGCGCCGGTCGGCCGCGGAGTCATCGCCTTCATCAGCAAGGAGATCCACGGGCAGCGGCATCTGCTGGTGCAGGCACGGGCCGAAGCGGGAACCTTCGACGCCGTCGAGCTGGGACCCACCGTGCAGTGCAACCCGGGCAACCTGGCCGCCGACGCGCCCCGTCCTCCGTATCTGGAGACCGTCCTGACCGCACGGCCCGAACAGATCCTCTTCGACACCGTCCACTCCGAGGAAGGCGGACGGTTCTACCACGCGGAGAACCGCTACCTCGTCCTGGACGCGGACGAGGTTTCCCTCGACGTACCGGAGGACTACACCTGGATGACGGTACGACAGCTCACCCGCGCCGGCCGGATCGGCAACCTCGTCGACGTGGAGGCCCGCACTCTGCTGGCGAGCGTCCGCACTCTGCCCGGCCACGGAGCAGCCCGATGACCCGGGCGCCCCAGCACCCGGGGAACGCGCCCCGCGCTCTGCCGCCGAAGCCGCTGCGGATCGGGGTCGCGGGCTGTGCGGACATCGCGCTGCGCCGGATGCTGCCCGCCTTCGCCGCTTCTCCGCACACCGAACCGACGGTGATCGCCAGCCGCAGCGCCGACAAGGCCCGGTCCGCCGCGGGGGATTACGGCTGCGAGGGCGTCGAAGGATACGACGCACTGCTCGAACGCCCTGACGTGGACGCGGTGTACGTGCCGCTGCCGGTGGCCCTGCACGCGCGGTGGACCGAGCGCGCGCTGCGCGCCGGCAAGCACGTACTCGCCGAGAAGCCGTTGACCGCACGGGCCGCCGACACCGCGCGGTTGCTGGGTCTCGCTCGCGAGCGGGGCCTCGTCCTGGCGGAGAACTACCTGTTCGTCCACCACAGCGCGTACACGGCCGTGCGGGAACTGGTGGCATCCGGTGCGATCGGTGAACCCCGGTCGCTCAGTGCCTCGTTCACCATCCCGCCGCGTCCCGTGGACGACATCCGCTACCGCGCCGACCTCGACGGCGGAGCTCTCCTCGACATCGGCGTCTATCCGCTGCGGCTGGCCTCCATGCTGCTCGGCGCGGGGCTGCGGGTGAACGGCGCCGTACTGCGCCACGACGTCGCGCACGGTGTCGACCTCGGCGGCAGCGCACTGCTCGACGATCCCGCCACCGGCGTGAGCGCGCAGCTGGTGTTCGGAATGGAGCACGCCTACACGGCGAGCTGGCGGCTTCTCGGCAGTACGGGCAGCCTTTCTCTCGGCCGGGCGTACTCGCCGCCCGCCGGACACCGCCCGGTCCTGCGGATCGACGGCGCCGACGGCTTCGAGGAGCGGGTCCTGCCCGCGCACGACCAGGCGGCCGCCGCTGTCGAGGCCTTCGCCGACGCCGTGCACGCCGCCGGCCGGGGAGAGGCGGTCGACACCGCACCGGTGCTCCGCCAGGCCGAGTTGGTCGACGCCGTCCGCCGGGCGGCCCGCCTCGTGAAGATCTGAGAGGCGCGGAGGATGGACATCCGAGAACTGCCGGAGGTACCGGGCGCCCATGTGATCGTCCCGCGTACCTGGCCCGATCCGCGCGGCACGTTCTTCGAGTCGCTCCGCACCGACCTGATGGGCGAGGTCCTCGGCAGGCCCTTCGAGGTCCGGCAGATCAACTACTCGACCTCACGCCGCAACACGCTGCGCGGTGTCCACGGCGTGCTGATACCGCCCGGCCAGGCGAAGTACGTCACCTGTGTGCGCGGGGCCCTGCGCGACATGGTGGTGGACCTGAGGGTCGGCTCGCCGACCTTCGGAAACAGCGCGAGCACTCTGCTCACTCCGGAGAACGGTGTGGCGGTCCATATCTCCGAGGGCCTCGGCCACGGCTTCCTCGCCCTCACCGACGACACCTGCATCTCCTACGCCCTGTCCACCGGACATGTGCCCGGCACCCAGTTCGAGATCGACCCGCTCGACCCCGAACTGGCGCTGCCGTGGGGCTTCGAAGAACCGCCCCTGCTGTCCGCGAAGGACGCCGGTGCGCCATCGCTGCGTACGGCACTCGAACGGGACATCCTTCCTCACTGGCCGGGTCCCGAACTCCACCACGGGAAACGGAGACACCCATGAAGCTGCTGTTCGTCGCCCCGGTCGTCGGCACCCACGGCGAGGTCACGACCGGCTTGGACCTGGCCGGACAGCTCGCCCCCGCCGGGATCACCGCCCACTTCGTCGTGGACACCCACAACGCGCCGCAGATCCGGGCCGCGGGTGTGCCCGGCACCGTGATCGACACGGCGATGGGCGCCGGCGTCCGCAAGGTGATCGAGGACGCCGTACGGGCCGAGCGGCCGGACGTGATCGTGCTCAGCGACTACCTCTCGTACTGGCTGATGATGCACCGCGTCTACCGCACCGACCCCTGGTTCGTGGAACGGCTGAACGTCCCGGTGATCCCGCTCGACCTCTACGAGTGGGAGAACACCGACTTCCGTATCGATCACTTCGGTCTCGACCTGGAGGTGGACCGAAGGATCCTCGGCATGCCCGTACAGCTGCGGCCCGCCCCCTGGGCGCGTCCCGACCCGGGCCCCGGAAGCCGTGCACTGACCTACCCCTTCATGCGTCCGCTGCCCAGGCCCACCGACGAGGCGCGCCGCGCCGTGCGGAGCGCGCTCGGTCTGCGCGAGGGGGACCGGCTCCTGTCGCTGTCCGTCTCCGGCTGGCAGCGGTACGCCCAGACGGTGGAGAACCCGGTGACACGCGGACTCGCCCGGCAGGTGCCGGAGCGGGTCGCGGCGATGCTGCGCCGGCTGTCCTCCACCACCCGCTTCCTCGTCATCGGCCCGGACCTGGAGGGCCTGGAAGGGCTGCCGGCCGAGCGCACCCACCGGGTGCCGGCCTGCGCACCCGACCGCTACCAGGAGCTCCTCGACGCCTCGGACGCCGTGCTGTCCCTGCACGTACCCGCATCGGCGCTGGTCCGTTCGGTCTTCTCGGACCTGCCCGCGGTGCACATCGTCCACAGCGGGCCGGACACCGGAGCGGCGCACGCCGAAGGCCCGGGAGGTCTGGAGCCGTACAGCATGTGGCCGCTGCGCTGGAACTCCGTCGTCCGCCCGCTGCTCTCGGACAACCCGCTGGCCGCGGCCTTCCGCCGTGCCGAGCTCCTCGACACCGAAGGCACGGTGGAGATGCTCGACGCCGTCCTCAACGATCCGTGGACGCGCGCCGGGCTGTCCGAGGCCCGCGGCCGCTACCTGGCGGCGCTCGACGCCCTGCCGCCTGTGCCGGAGATCTTCGCGGAGGCGGTCCACCGGGCGAGTTGAGTCCGGGTGGCCGAACGCTCAGTGTCCTGACCCGGCGAACTCCCGTATGCTTCCGGCCACATGGTCGATCATCTCGTCGGTCAGGCTCGGGTGGACGCCCACCCACAAGGTGTGCTCCGTGATGATGTCGGAGTTCGTCAGCTCGCCCACCACGCGGTAGTCGCGGCCCTGGTAGGCGGGATGCCTGGTCAGGTTGCCGCCGAACAGCCGCCTGGTGCCGATCTTCCGGGAGCCCAGGAAATCCTCCAGGCCCCGCCGTGTGAACGGCGCTTCGGGTGTGACGGTGAGCGCGAAGCCGAACCAGCTCGGGTCGCTGTGCTCCGTCGCCCGGGGCAGCAGCAGACCGGGAACGCCCGCCAGACCGTCGTGCATCCGCTGCCAGTTGGCCCGCCTGGCCTTGCCGAAGGAATCCAGGCGCGACAGCTGGCTGACGCCCAGCGCGGCCTGGATGTCGGTCGCCTTCAGGTTGTAGCCGAGGTGGGTGAAGATGTACTTGTGGTCGTAGCCGTGCGGCAGCGTCCCGAGCTGGTAGTCGAATCGCTTGAAGCAGGTGTTGTCCTTGCCCGGCTCGCACCAGCAGTCCCGGCCCCAGTCCCGTAGCTGCTCCACGATCCGCGCGAGCGCCGGACTGCGGGTGAGCACACAGCCGCCCTCGCCCGTCGTGATGTGGTGCGCCGGATAGAAGCTGGTGGTGGCCAGGTCGCCGAACGTGCCGGTCAGCCTGCCCCGGTGGTACGAACCGACGGCGTCGCAGTTGTCCTCGATGAGATACAGGCCGTGCTCCGCCGCGATGGCGGCGACATCCGCCACCGGGTACGGGTTGCCCAGCGCGTGCGCGATCATGATCGCTTTCGTGCGCGGGCCGACCGCGGCGAGGACCCGCTCGGCCGTCGTGTTGTACGTACCGAGCTCGACGTCGACGAAGACAGGAATCAGTCCGTTCTGGATGATCGGGTTGACGGTCGTCGGGAACCCGGCCGCCACCGTGATCACCTCGTCCCCGGTGCGCAGCTTGTCCTTGCCCAGCGTGTGGGAGGTCAGCGAGGTCAGGGCGAGCAGGTTCGCCGAGGAACCCGAGTTGGTCATGTGCGCCTTGCGCAGCCCGAAGTAGCGGGCGAAATCGCGCTCGAAGCGCTGTGTGCTGGGCCCGGCGGCGATCCGCAGGCCGAGCGCCGCCTCGACGAGCGCGACCCGGTCGCTCGCGTCCAGCGCCGCGCCCGAGGGCTGTACCGGGGTCACGCCCGGGACGAACTCCTTTTCCTCCCTCGCCCGGTGGTACTCGCGCACCCTCTCCAGAATGTGCTCCGTCTCCGCATCCATCGGGATCGTTGCCTTTCGCCGGACCGACAGGGGCTGGGGGCGCGCACGTGCCGCCTCGAGCTCCGTCACCCTGGGCTCGCCCGCTAGCCGGTCGCTAGAGGCCCGGTGGAAGTCGCCGCCTCCCACAGCCCGCGCAACGACTCCCGAGGTTCGCGGACCGCGTGCCAGCCCAGCAGCCGTGCGGCCTCCACGGGACCGGCCGGCCCGCCTTCCACGCCCGCCAGGCCGCCGGGCGGCGCTTCGCCGGGTGCGGGGAGCCGCTCCGCCACGCGCGCGGGCACGCCGCTGATCCGGATCAGCAGGTCGAGGAGGTGGCGTACCTCGACGGGACGACCGGTGGCCAGGTCGAGGGACCGGCCCCGTAGCGTTCCGGCCGTGGCGGGGTGCGCCGCGGCGACCACCGCTTCGGCCGCGTCCCGCACGTCCAGGAACTCACGGCGTTCGCGCAGGGCGAGCGCCGTCACGGTCACCTCCTCGCCCGTCCGCGCGGCGTGGGCGAGCTGTGCGCCGACGCGGCCCAGGAAGCTCCCCTCGGGTGTGCCGGGGCCCAGCAGGTTCGGCAGGCGCAGCACGGTGCCGCCCGCCGCCAGGACGCGGGCCGATGCGGCGGCCTTGGTCCGCCCGTAAGCGGTCGCCGCCCGGTGTTCGTGCACGCTGCCGAGCTGGACGAAGTGGGCCCCCGGGACCCCCAGGGCAGCGAGGACGCGGGACACCGCGGTCTCGTTGGAGGCCGCCATCTCCGCCTCGTCCACGCCCCACACCGCCCCGGCGGCGTTGACCACCGTGTCCGACGCCACCGCGGCCAGCTCGGCGGCGAGCCGGGCCGGCTCCGCGCGCACCAGGTCGACGGCGCGGGTGATCACGCCCGGCTCCTCCCGACCGCTCCGCGTCCAGCCGTGGACCTCCCAGCCCCGGGCCAGGAACGCGGCGCACACATGGCGGCCGACGAAACCGCTGCTGCCGAGGACGAGAACGCGCGCTGCCGGAGCGGAGCGGGACATGGCGGGGCCTCCTGGAGGAGCTGCGACGGGTGCTGCCGGGCCCGGCAGCCTTCCAGGGCGGCCTGTAGTCCGGCTCGAGCGGGGCGCGTGAGGCTGCGTCCAGCACTGTCCAGAGGCACTGTCACGAGGAGCAGACCAGGATGCCGACACAGCAGACGTCCCCGCCCACGTCTTCCCGTACCTCCCGGCAGGGGTCCGTCCAGCGGGCCTCCCGCACCGATTCCGTCATCGCGTCCGCCGGGCTCGCGAAGACCGCCGCAGAGCACGCGACGGCGGCCGAGCGGGACCGCCGGCTCGCTCCGGAGGTCGTGCGGGCCATGCTGGACGCGGGGTTCGCACGTCACTTCGTGCCGCGTCGGCACGGCGGCGACGCCGGAACCTTCGAAGCGGTGGTCCGGGCCGTCGCCACGGTCGGCGAAGGCTGCACCTCGGCCGCTTGGGCTGCTTCGCTGACCGCCTCCCTCGGCCGGATGGCGGCCTACCTTCCCGAAGCCGGCCAGCGGCGGGTGTGGGCCGACGGCCCGGACGCCCTGATCGTGGGCGCCCTCATGCCGCTCGGCCGGGCCCGCCGTGAGGGGAACGGCTGGCGGATCAGCGGAACCTGGCCCTACGTCAGCGTCGTCGACCACGCGGACTGGGCTCTGGTGTGCGCGATGACCGCGGGGGAGCGTCCGGTGGCCCGCTTCTTCGCCGTGCCACGGGGCAGCTGGCGCACCGAGGACACCTGGTCCTCGGTGGGTATGCGGGGCACCGGCAGCAATACGCTCCATGTCGAGGACGCCCTGGTGGCCGACGAGCTGACCTTCACGAGGGAGGCGATCGCCGCGGGTGTCGCCGACAACGCGGAGGCGCCGTGCCACCGGGTGCCTCTCAAGGCCGTCAACGGCCTGTGTTTCGCCGCTCCTGTGCTGGGCGCCGCGCGGGCGGCGCTGGCAGCCTGGCGCGAAGGGACCGCGCCCCGCCACACCTCCGTCTCCGGCGGTCTGGACAGCTCCGCGGCCGAGGTTCTCGGCCGTGCGGCGGGGGAGACGGACCTGGCGGCGCTGCTCCTGGAGTCGACGGCCCGTGTGGCCGACACGGGCCGGGTCACCGACCTCGAGGTGGCGCGCAGCGGCCGGGACTGCGCACTGGCCGCCGAGCTGGCCACGGCCGCCGTCGACCGGCTCTTCGCCTCCGCCGGGACGCGGGCGCACCAGGAGGCTTCACCGCTCCAGCGTCACTGGCGGGACGCGCACTCGGCGGCCGGCCACGTCGTTCTCGGGTTCGCCCCCGCGGCCGAGGCGTACGCCCGCGTACTTCAGCACGGCACGTGAGCCGCTGAGCGTCGGATCACGGACGCCGTACGTCTCAGCCGGCCGCTTCGTCCGCGTCGCCCCGGCACGACGTGCTCGCGCCGCCGCACGGATCGGCTGCCGGGCTCTGCGCCTTAGCCGTCTTCTGCGTGCGGCCGCGGGCCGCGGCGCCCTTCCGCCCGCGCAGCAGGCGTCGGGGGCCGGGACCTTCCTCGCCGAGTTCGTCGTACGGGTTGGTCAGCGGACAGTCGCTCACCGACAGGCAGCCGCAGCCGATGCAGTCCTCCAAGCCGTCGCGCAGCGCGCGGAGTTGTTCGATCCGCTCGTCGAGTTCGGCACGCCAGCGCTGCGAGAGCCGGGCCCAGTCGGCCCGGTTGGGCGTGCGGCCCTCGGGCAGGGCGGCGAGCGCCTCGCTCACCGTGCTCAGCGGGATGCCCATCCGCTGGGCCACCCGGATCACCGAGATGCGACGCAGCGTGTCCCGGGTGTAGCGGCGCTGGTTGCCAGGGGTGCGGCGGCTCGTGATGAGCCCTTTGGACTCGTAGAAATGCAGCGCCGTGACCGCGACGCCACTGCGCGCCGACAGTTGTCCGACGGTGAGTTCGGTGACGTTGTACGCGGGTCGGGCGACGCTCATCTCAGCCGGCCTTCTCCAGTGCCCGGTGGAACTGCTCGACGGAAGGAACGCCGGTGGCGACCCGGACTCCGTCGACGAAGACGGTCGGCACTCCGGTGACTCCACGGCGCACGGCGGCTGCCTCGTCCTCGCGGACCTCGGCGGCGTACATGTCTCCCGACAGGACCCGTGCGACGTCGTCGGGGTCGAGGCCGGCGACGGTCGCGGTGTGCGTCAGGACGTCGTGGTCCGCCACGTTCTGCTGTTCCTGGAGGTAGACGCGGAACAGGTCGTTCTTCAGCCGGTGTGCGAGGCCGCTCCCGGCCGCGAGATGCACCAGGCGCTGGGCGTCGAAGGAGTTGACGGGACGGACGCCGCTGAGCCGGATGTCCAGGCCCTCGGCCTCGCCGAGAGTGCGGATCTTCTCGAACAGCTCGACCGTCTCGCCGTCCTTGAGCCCGAGGTTCTCCCGCATCATCTCGCCGAGCGTAGCACCGGGTGTGCGTGGCTGATCGGGGCGGAGTTCGAAGCTGCGCCAGATGACCTCGACGTCGTCACGGCCGACGCGGTCGATCGCTTTGTCGAGCCGGGCCTTGCCGATGTAGCACCACGGGCACATGATGTCGGACCAGATCTCGATCTTCACTGCCACTCTCTCCCCTACTTCAGGACTTTTCCCGACCAGCCTGCAACCTCTAGCGCACTAGAGGTCAAGCGCGGCCGCGCCGGCCCGCCCCACTGGGGCGGGCCGGCGCGGTACCTACCGACATTTCCGGAGGCGACGGTTACTGCACGACCGTCTTCACCAGCGCGATCGGCTGGTCGGGCCAGCAGGCGAGCTGGGCTTCGCCGGGCCAGGAGGCGGGGGTGAAGGTCCAGCTGAAGCCGGGGTCGTCGTGCGAGGTGCCGCCGAAGCGGGTCTCCAGGGTGGTCGGCGTCTCGGGGGCCTGGAGCTCGAAGGTCACCTTCGGCAGGTCGAAGGGGGTGTCGGAGACGTACGGGCCCGCCGCGTGCAGTACCGCCTTGGTGCCGTCCACCTCCAGCGTCGGCGTGCCGGCGTCACCGCCGTCGGCGACGTCGTAGGAGACGACGGTCGCGCCGTCGGGCAGCTTGAACTGCAAGGCCACGTCCTTGACGGACTGGTTGTAGGCGGGGTTCGGCGTGATCGGGTCCGGGTCGAGCGTGAGTTCGAAGGTCGCGCCCGGCGCGACGGTGGCCGGGGCCACGGCGTCGACGTACGTGCTGTACGCGAGACCGGTGGTGGTGCCGACGCGGCAGTCGAAGTACGTCTTCACCGGGGCCGCCGAGGCACTGGAGGTGGCGGCCACCAGCCCGGCGAGGGCCAGCGGGACGGCGATGGCGGCAGTGCGGGCACGGCTGCGCAGAGCGAACATGTGGGTTCCGTTTCTCGTTGGCGGTTCTCCGCCGGGCGGTGCCGGCGGTGCGGACAACTTGGTGGTGTGGGGTGTGGACGGTCCGGCGTCGCGGCGGTGGTCGTCAGGAGACCGCGGTGCGCCAGAATTCGGGGTGATCGCGGTACCAGTCCACGACCGACCCCAGCCCGCTCCCGATCGACCAGCGGGGCGCGTAGCCCAGCTCCTCGCGGATCTTGGAGTCGTCGATCGCGTAGCGGAAGTCGTGTCCGGGCCGGTCCTCGACATGGCGCACCATGTCCCAGTCGGCGCCCAGGAGTTCGAGCAGGCGGCCGGTCATGTCGCGGTTGCTCAGCCCGCTGCCGCCACCGATGTTGTAGATCTCGCCGGCCCGGCCCTTGGCGAGCACCAGGTGCAGAGCCCGGCAGTGGTCGTCCACATGCAGCCACTCGCGTACGTTGCCGCCGTCGCCGTACAGCGGAACCGGGCGGCCCGTCAGCAGGCGGGTGACGAAGTTCGGGATGAGCTTCTCGGGATGCTGGTAAGGGCCGTAGTTGTTGGAGCATCGGGTGACGCGCACGTCGAGCCCGTGCGTTCGGTGGTAGGCGCGGGCGACCAGATCGCTGGACGCCTTGGACGCCGCATAGGGCGAGTTGGGCAGGAGCGGGCTGGCCTCGGTCCAGGTGCCGGTCTCCAGCGAGCCGTACACCTCGTCCGTGGAGACATGCAGGACCCGGTCGACGCCGGATTGCAGCGCCGCGTCGAGAATCTGCTGGGTGCCCGTCACATTGGTACGGATGAACTCGCCGGGAGCGGTGACCGAGCGGTCCACATGGGACTCGGCTGCGAAGTGCACGATCGCGTCGTGGCCCGGAACGATCCGGTCCAGCAGGCCCCGGTCGCAGATGTCGCCGTGGACGAACGCGAAGCGCTCGTACTCGGCGGGCAGGTTCTCGCGACGGCCGGCGTAGGTGAGCCGGTCCAGGACCGTGACTCGGACGTCGTCGGACTCGGGATAACTGCCGGCGAGGACCTCGCGGACGTAGTGCGAGCCGATGAAACCGGCGCCGCCGGTCACCAGGATCCTCATGCCGCCACCTCCGCCCGGGTGTGGTCGCCGATGATGAGGCGGCGCCCGGTGGCCGCTCCGCCGCGCACCGCGGCCGAGCGCCCGATGATCGAGCCGGACAGTCCGCGCACGTTCTGGATGGACACCCCTTCCAGGACGATGGAATTGCCGATCCCGGCGCCGTCGAGAACGCAGTCGCGTCCGAGCGCGGTGTACGGGCCCAGGTCGCTGTCGCGCACGACGCTGCCCGCTCCGACGACGAGCGGTCCGACGAGGCGTGAGCGCTCCACGACGGCTCCGGCCTCTATGAGCACCGGTCCTTCGACGGTGCTGCCGGTGTCGACCTCGCCGTGCACGCCGTGGCCGAGCCGGCCGAGCAGCAGCCGGTTGCAGTCGAGCAGGTCGTCCGGGCTGCCGGTGTCCTTCCAGTAGCCGGCGTACTCGGTGGCCACCACCCGCTCGCCGCGCTCCACCAGGTGCTGGACGGCGTCGGTGATCTCCAGCTCGCCGCGGGCGCTCGGCTCGATGGCCCGCACCGCGTCGTGCACCGCGGCGGTGAAGAAGTACACACCGATCACCGCGAGGTCGCTGCGCGGCTGCTGCGGCTTCTCCACCAGCGCGAGCACCTGGCCTTCGGCGCCGACCTCGGCGACGCCGAAGGCCCGCGGGTCGGCCACCTTCGTGAGCAGCAGCTGGGCGGCGGGGCGGTCGGCGCGGAAGGCGCGGGCCGACTCGGCGATGCCCTCGGCGAGGACGTTGTCGCCCAGGTACATCACGAAGTCGTCCTTGCCGAGGAACCCCTCCGCGATGGAGACCGCGTGCGCGAGGCCGAGCGGGGCGTCCTGCTGGAGGTAGGTGATGTTCAGGCCGAACGCGGAGCCGTCCCCGACGACCGTGCGGATCTCCTGGCCGCGATCGCCGACGACGACGGCCACGTCCTCGACACCGATCGCACGCACGTTCTCCAGGCAGTGCGCGAGGATCGGCTTGTTGGCGACGGGCACCAACTGTTTGGGCATGGAATAGGTGAAGGGACGCAACCTGGTCCCCATCCCTCCGGACAGAATCAGCGCCTTCATGGCAACCCTTCACTCATCCCTTTGCCGCGGCATCGGTTACGGCACCGATTCTGGAAAGGCGACCTAGAGGGAGGGTCCACTTCAGCTGGACTCGTCCGGCCGGACTCGTCGGCCGGGGTGTGCGACGTCCGGCACGGCGAAGGGGGCCGGCGGATGCCGGCCCCCTTCGTGGACGGGCGCGCGGGGGATCGCACTCGTCCGTATGAGGGTGCTCGCCCCGGCAGAAGGGCCGGGAGAGCACGTGGTGGCCGCCTGGACCAGGCGGTGTGCGGGATCAGTTCCTGCCCGCGGGCTCCTTGTCGTCCTTGCCGTCCCCGGCGCCGCTGGGTGCGGCGGCAGGTTCGCGGCGCTTCTCCTTCGGGACGGCCGCGAGGATCAGCGCGACGAGGAGCATGACCCCGCTGACCACGAAGACGATCTGCATCGCCTCGGCCATGCCGTGCAGGAACGGCTTGGCCAGGCGCGGGTCGACATGGTCGAGGAAGGAGCTGTCGTCCAGCGGGACGTCTCCCTCACGGGCGCCGAGGAGCACCTTGTTGGCGGCCTGCCCGGTCACCGAAGGGTCGTTGACGGCCGCCGTGTACGCGGGGTCGGAGGCCGCGTCGCGGTAGGAGGCGGCCACCTTCTCGCTGACCGCGCCGAAGAACATCGACAGGAAGACCGCGATGCCCGCCGTACCGCCGATCTGGCGGAAGAAAGTGAACGAGCCCATGCCCGCGCCCATGTACTGCGGCGAGACGCCTGTCTGGATCGCGATCAGCATGACCTGCCAGCACAGCCCGATGCCGAAGCCCATCAGCCCGGCGGCGATACCGGTCTGCCACAGGGAGGTGTCCTCGGTCAGCGTGCCGAACCAGAAGGTCGCGACGACCATCAGAACGAGGCCGGAGAGCAGGACGATCTTGTAGCGGCCGGTCTTCGTGACGAACGGGCCCGCGACGCGGCCCGCGACGACGATGCCGAGGGTCTGGGGCAGCATCATCAGACCGGCCTGGGTGGGCGACAGGCCCTTGACCATCTGGAGATAGAGCGGCAGCACCGACAGCGCACCGAACACGGCCGCGCCGACGAGGACGTTGACGCCGTTGTACACGGAGAAGAGCGGGTTGCGGAACATCGGCGTGGGCAGCAGTGCCGCACTGCCTGCCCGCTTCTGCGCCAGTAGGAACATCACCAGTCCGAGCAGTCCCAGGGCGAACAGGGCGAGCGTCCCGCCCGCGCCCCAGCCCCACTTCGGGCCCTGCTCCACCGCGAAGAGCAGCGGCACCAGGCAGACGACCAGCGCGAGCAGTCCCGCGATGTCGAACTTGTGCTGGACGCGGTTGGGCTGGGTGCGCACCATCGAGGCGATGATCAGCGCGGCCGCCAGTCCGATCGGCACGTTGATGTAGAACGCCCAGCGCCAGCCGGACGCGCCGAGGAAGCTGTCGAGACCGGCGAAGAAGCCGCCGGCCACGGGCCCGATGACGGCCGAGACGCCGAAGACCGCGCCGAACCACGCCTGGTAGCGGGTGCGTTCGGTGAGCGGCACCAGGTCGGTGAGGATCGCGAAGGCAAGGCTCATCAGGCCGCCCGCGCCGATGCCCTGGATACCGCGGAACACCGCGAGGAGGGTCATGGACGAGGCGAGGGCGCACAGCACCGAGCCGAGCACGAAGATCGCGACGGCGGTGCAGTAGACGGGCCGGCGGCCGTAGATGTCGGAGAGCTTGCCGTACAGCGCCGTCGTGATCACCGACGTGATCATGTACGAGGTGTTCGCCCAGGACTGCTGCGAAAGGCCGTTGAGGTCGTCCGCGATGGTGCGCAGGGCGGCGGAGATGATCGTCTGGTCGAGCGCGGCCATGAACAGGCCGAGCAGCAACCCCGTCATGATCAGCCGGATCCTGCGCCGGTCCACCGCGTCGGCACCGGAACCGGACGCCGGGGCGCCCGGCTTCGCTGTGTCTGTCATCGGGAGTTTCTTCCTTCGGGATACGGAGGCGGAGAGGGAAGCGGTGCGCCCACAGGTTCGGTACCTGCACGAACGGGAGCCCGTGGGCAGGTTCCGGCCGCTGCGTCCGGACCAGGATGAAACCTCCAGTGCGCTAGAGGTCAAGGGGGAGTGTGTGCCGCCCGGCTAGGGCCTGGCTCAAACGCTCCTAGGACCTTTCGCCGGCTCCCGGCCCGGCGGCCCCGGTGTTTCCAGCACCGCTCCAGAGGCGCTCGACCCGGACTCCCTAGCGTCCGCGGGCATGAGATTCCTTTTTGTGTCCGGAGGAAGCGCGGGAGCCGTCTTCCCCATCACCCCGCTGGCGCTGGCGGCTCGCAACGCCGGCCACGAAGTGATCGTCGGCGCCACGGAGAACGTGATGCCGCTGGTCGCGGCGACCGGCCTGCCCGGCGCTCCGATCACCTCGCGCACCATGTTCGACTTCATGCAGCGCGACCGGCACGGCAGTCCGCTGGAGATCCCCAAGGACCCGCACGAGCGCAATCTGTTCAACGGCCGGGGCATGGCCCGCCTCGCGCTCGGCAGCATGGAGGGCCTGGTTCCGCTGGTCGAGTGCTGGCAGCCGGACGTCCTGGTCGCCGGGGCGCTCTCGTACGCCGCTCCGCTGCTGGCCCACCGATTCGGTCTGCCATGGGTGCGGCACGCCCTCAACATGGGCGAGCCGTCCATCATCGACCTGTCCGCCGCCGCCGAACTCGCCCCGGAGCTGGAGGAGATGGGCCTGTCCGCCCTACCTGCCCCGGACATGTACGTGGAGATCTGCCCGCCGGGAGCCCGGCGACCGGACGCCGGGCCGGCACAGTTCATGCAGTACGTGCCGTTCAACACCCAGCGTGCGCTCGAACCCTGGATGTACACCAGGGGAGAGCGGCCACGCGTCCTGGTCTCGGCGGGAAGCCGCATCAACGCCGACTACGAGGCTGACGCACTGTCCGCGCTGGTCGAGAAGGTCGCGGGCCTCGACGTGGATCTCCTCATCGCCGCTCCGCAGGAGATGGCGGACGCCTTGGGCGATCTGCCGGACAACGTGCGCGCCGGCTGGCTTCCGCTCGACGTGGTCCTGCGGACCTGCGACCTGCTGGTGCACCGGGCCGGCGGCAACACGATGCTGCACGCGATCGTGTGTGGCGTTCCCCAGCTGGTGATCCCGGCCATGCCCAAGCAGGTCGGCATGTCCGAGCGGCTCGCCGAGTACGGTGCCGCGATCATGCTGACGGCCGGTCAGGACGACTCGCCGGAGAACGTGGCCAAGGCCTGCCGTGAACTGCTGGAGGACCCGTCGTACCGGGCCAGGACCGACGAGCTGAGCAAGGAGATCGCGGCGCTGCCCACCCCGCACGACGTGACGGTGGCGATCGCCGAGCTGGTTCGCACCCGCGGGCGACTGTGAATCCGGCATCCCCGAATACATGAGGAATGCACTGGTGAGTGATCATCAGGTGTTCGCACAATCCAGTCGGGCTGCATCACGGCACCTTCGAGCCGCACCTGCCCGCTCGGATCTCGTGGAAGGAACCTCATGCACACTGCCCTCATCGACGACCCGTCATGGGCCGGCGTCCTCACGCCGGACCCCGGGGCCTCGGCCACTTTGACGATCGAGGACCTGGACTCGGCCCCCGGTGACACGTCGGCCCTCTTCACCCTCTGCGTGCTGGCTCCCGAGCCGGCCGAGATCGTCGCGGCCTGACAGCCGCGGTGCGGGAACAGGCGGGGCCGGTGCCCGGCGGCGGCACACCGAGGATCGGCTGGCGCGCCCATCTGCGGAGCGTCGTCGTGCCGGGCGAGGCCGTGTACCTGGTCTCCGACCGGGGCGTCCGCGCCGTGCGCGGCCCGGCGGCCGAAGCACTGGCCCCGCTGCTCGACGGCACCCGCACACCCGAGGAGGTGCTGCGGCTCGCCGCCGGGAACGCCGCGGTGTCCGCCGACGAACTGCGCCGCCCGCTCTCCGAGCTCTGGGCCGCCGGTCTGCTGCGCGCCCGCTCCCCGGAGGCGCCACCGTCGTCCGACTCCTCGGCCGATGCCTTCTGGGACCTGACCGGCGCCGCGCCGCCGACCGGGCCGGCCGTACGGCTCGTGGTGCTCGGTGGCCCGGTCGGTCACGCGCAGGCGGCAGCCGCCTGTACCGAGTCCGGGCTCACCGTCGCACCCTCCGACGCGGCGGAGGCCGAGGTCACCCTGGTGCTCTGCGCCGACTACCTGGAACCGCGTCTCGCCGACATCGACGCCCGCCTGCGCGCGGCGGGCCGCCCCTGGATCCTCGCCAAGCCCGGCGGCCCCGCACCGTGGACCGGCCCGGTGTTCCGTCCCGGCGACGGCCCCTGCTGGCACTGCCTCGCCGAGCGTCTGCGGCTCCACCGCGGATCCGAGGAGCCCCTCAACCGTGCTCTGGGCAGTACCGGTCCGGTCGACAGGCCCGACGCCTCGCTCGCCGCGAGCCGCGCGCTGGGCCTGCACACCGCTGTACTGGAGACCGCCAGGTACCTGGCCGGCACGCCGGGTCCGGCACACGACTCCGTGCACGTCCTGGATGCCCTCACGCTCACGGCCGAGCAGCATCCGGTGGTCCGCCGCCCCCAGTGTCCGGCCTGCGGCGACCCCGGGCTGGTCGGCGCCCTGGTGCGCGCGCCCTTCGTCACCGAGCCACGCCCCAAGGCCGCGGCGGGCGGTGGCAACGGCCACCGGTCCATGACGCCCCGCCAGATGCTGGAGTCCTACGGTCACCTGGTGAGCCCGGTCACCGGCGTCGTGCGTGAGGTGCTGCGCGACCCGCGCAGCCCGGACTTCACCCACAGCTACCTGTCCGGTCACAACCCGGCGCTGCGGGCGCAGACCCTGGCCGGGCACACCGCCGGCCTGCGCGCACTCAGCGGCGGCAAGGGCCTCACTTCCGAGGAGGCCCGGGTCAGCGCGCTGTGCGAGGCCGTGGAGCGCTACAGCGGCACTCGGCACGGCGACGAGCCGGTGGTCCGCGACAGCCTGCGCTCGCTCGGGGCGGCCGCTGTGCACCCGGACGCCGTCCGGCTGCATGACGCCAGGCAGCTGCGTGACCGGGACGCCTGGAACGCCGCCCGCTCGCCCTTCCAGTACGTCGGTCTCCCGTTCGACGAGGACGCGGTGCTCGACTGGACCCCGGTCTGGTCCCTGACCGAGGGCCGGCAGCGGCTGCTGCCCACGTCGCTGCTCTACTACGACCCCGACCCCGCGGCCCCGCTGCGCGCGGACTCCAACGGCAACGCCGCCGGGTCCAGCCTCGAGGACGCCTTCGTCCAGGGCTTCCTGGAACTGGTGGAGCGCGACGCGGTCGCCCTGTGGTGGTACAACCGCACCCTCGCGCCCGCCCTCGACCTCGACGCCTTCGCCGCCTCGGGCGAGGACTGGATCGAGCCGCTGCGTGCCGGTTACCGTTCCGTCGGCCGCGAGGTCTGGGCTCTCGACCTGACCTCCGACTTCGGCATCCCGGTGGTCGCCGCCCTCTCCCGGCGCACCGAAGGGGCCGCCGAGGACGTGCTGTTCGGCTTCGGCGCCCACCTGGACCCGCGCGTCGCGGTGCGCCGTGCGCTCACCGAGATGGGCCAGCTGCTGCCCGCGGTCATCGGAGCCTGCCCGGACGGCACCGGCTACACGGTGGACGATCCGCAGGCCCTGTCCTGGTGGCGTACGGCCGTCGTCGCCGACCAGCCCCATCTGCTGCCCGACCCGAAGGTCCGGCCGACCGTCCCCGGCGATCACGAGCTCCGGTTCCGGGACGATCTGGCCGAGGACGTGGCGGCTCTCACGGAGCTCGCCGCGGAGCGCCGTCTCGATGTCCTGGTCCTGGACCAGACTCGTCCCGATATTGGGCTTCCCGTAGTAAAAGTGATCATTCCGGGCATGCGCCACTTCTGGCCACGATTCGCGCCGGGACGCCTCTTCGACGTGCCGGTCGCTCTCGGGAGACTCGCCGAACCCACTGCGTACGAGCACCTCAATCCGGTGCCGCTCTTTATGTGACCTCAGTCTCTTCCGCAGTGACCTTCGGGGATCTGACCTGGGATTATCGCGACGCCTGTGGCCCGAGGGCCGTCGACGGCGCCGGGGCTGCCGCCCGTCGGACGCCCCGGACCGGACCTCCGGACGCCATCGAATACCCCTGCTATTCGGCCAAGCGCGATGCTATTTCCTCGTCAGGACGAGGGCCCTTCGAGCGATGATCGGCATGCCCCGTTGTCCCGGCCACCGCCGGGGTGGCCGCCAGGTGTGCCCATCGCCCTCTCGCGGAGGAGTCGTCGCGTCCGATGAACTCACGTGAACAGCACCTCGACGAACCGGACGATCCTGCCCTGAACCTCTCCGGCGAGGACTCCGGCCTGCCCGCCCCCCGGCTGGCACACGCGGTCCTCGTGGCGGTGATGACTGGATATTCGCTGGTCACCGCGGTGAACATCGTCGGTCGCCGACTGGCACCGGTAGAGGACTTCGTGGCCTTCACCTCGCTGCTCGCCGTATTCGGTCTCCAGATCGTGCACTCCCGGCCGGCAGCCCGGCAGAGCGCGTACTGGCATCGAGTGACCACCCTCCTTCTGCAAGGCGTCTTCTGTTTCGTGCCGCTCGCGCTCTTCGGCATCGCCTGGGGCGCGATGAGCGGTTTCCTGGCCGGCTCCGTGCTTCTGCTGCTTCCCGGCCGGGCCGCCTGGCCGCTGTACGGCGTGATCGGCCTCTGCCTCTTCGCGTACTCGGCGCTCAAGGGCGACAGTGTGCTCGACAGTGTCTATGCGATGGAGGCCACGCTCGTCACCGGGCTCGTGGTGTTCGGGCTGAGCACCCTCACCGGCCTGGTGACCCGGCTGCACGCGCACCGCGCCGACCTGGCGCGGCTCGCCGTGGCCAGCGAGCGGGTGCGCTTCTCCCAGGACCTGCACGACCTGCTCGGCTACAACCTGTCCGCGATCACGCTCAAGACCGAGCTGGTCCGCCGCCTCGTGCCGGACATGCCCGAAGCCGCCCGGAACGAGACCGAGTCCGTCCTCGCGCTGTCCCGTCAGTCGCTCGCCGACGTGCGCAAGGTCGCCACCGGTTATCGCGACATGTCCTTGGCCGAGGAGGCGGCGGTCACCCGCTCGATGCTGGAGTCGGTCGGCATAGCGGTGGAGACCGACATCGGTGTGGGGCCGCTCCCGCCGGAGATCGACACGGTTCTCGCCACGGTGCTCCGCGAGGGTGTCACCAACGCGCTGCGGCACAGTCTCGTCCAGCACTGCACCATCCGGTGCCGGGAGCAGGACGGCACGGTCACGCTCAGCCTCGCCAACGACGGCGTGGACTCCGCCGTGGCGGCCCAAGGGCCGCGGCGGGTGGCCGACCCCGGAGGCAGCGGTCTGGGCAATCTCACCCACCGGCTGTCCCGCATCGGCGGCAGCCTCACCACTCACCTGCGCGACGACGGCTGGTTCGAGGTGGTGGCCCGCGGTCCGGTCGACCCGCACTCCGCCGGTCCGTGCGAAGGGCCGGCGGAGACCACGCGGAAGTAAAAAACTGTACTGTGAAACGGTCGGAATGCCGGGGGGGATCGACCGCAGTGATACGCATATTGCTGGCCGAGGACATGGACCTCGTCCGAGGAGCGCTCGTTGCGCTCCTGGGCTTGGAGGACGACCTCGAAGTGGTCGCGGAGGTCGAGCGCGGTGACAAGATCCTGTCGGCCGCGCTGGAGGCCCGACCCGATGTGGCGATCATCGACATCGGGCTTCCCGTGCTCGACGGTCTGTCGGCGGCAGCCCTCCTCGCCGAGGAACTGCCGGGCTGCCGCGTGCTCATCCTGACCAGCCTCACCCGTCCGGGCGTGCTGCGCCGGGCGCTGGACGTCAAGGTTTCCGGCTTTCTGCCGAAGGACGCCTCGCCGCAGGAGCTCGCCGAGGCGGTGCGCCGCATCATGGCGGGCCACCGGGCCATCGATCCCCAGCTCGCGCTGGCGGCCTGGGACAGTGCCGAAACCCCGCTCACCGACCGCGAGATGGAGGTGCTGCGTCTCACCGCCGAGGGCGACGAGGTCCCGGAGATCGCCTCCCGGCTGCACCTGTCCACCGGGACCGTGCGGAACTACCTGACCTCGGTCGTCACCAAGCTGAACGCCCGCAACCGCGTGGACGCGGTGCGCATCGCCCACGAATCCGGCTGGTTGGTCTGAGCCTCAGGAGCCGGTGCGCAGCAGATGACGCCCGGCGTCGCGAGGCTCCAGCTCCGGCTCTCCGGACAGCACCGCCCGGTGCAGCCGCTGAAGGCGCTGCGACGGCTCCACACCGAGCTCCTCGATGAGTGTCCGGCGCAGCTGCTGGAAAACCTCCAGCGCCCGCCACACGTCGCCCGACCGGTACAGCGCCGTCATGAGCTGGGCGGCCAGGTTCTCGTTCATCGGGTGGCGTGCGACCAGCATCCTCAGCTCGGCGAGGAGCGAGGCGTGCCGGCCGAGCAGCAGATCCGCCTCGATGCGCTGTTCGAGCACGCGGGTGCGTTGCTCGTCCAGGCCGAGTACCTCCACGCCGAGCACGAGTCCGACCGGCACGTCCACCAGAGCCGGTCCACGCCACAGCCCCAGCGCCCGCTCCAGCATCACGGACGCGGCGTGCGCGTCGCCCGTCTCCAGCGCGACCGAGCCGCGAGCCGCGAGCGACTGGAACTCACGCATGTCACTCTCCTCCGGGCGGACCGAGAGCCGGTAGCCGCCGAAGCAGGTGGTCAGGAGGTCCTTGGCGTCACCGGTCTGCTCGGATCCACCGCCCGCGGGCCCGGTGCGCAGCGCGGACGTCACCTTCCTGCGCAGGTGGAGGATGTACGTCTGCAACGTGGTGGCGGCGCTCTTGGGAATCGCGTCTCCCCAGATCTCCTCCATCAGCGTCGGTACGGTCACGACCCGCTCCGCTCTGATGGCCAGCAGCGCCAGCAGCTGGCGCGGCTTTCCCGCACTCGGCACGATCGACTGCCCGTTCAGCCGGACGGTGAGCGGCCCAAGAATCCCGATGTCCATGACACTCCCCCAGTGATTCGGCGTGTAAGGAACTGACCCGCGGTGTCTCCGTCGACCATGACACGCCTCCTCAACGGCACCTAGTGTCACGCTCATCGATCGAAATGTGACCAGCTCACTCGAGCAGGACACGAGGAGGGGCCGAGGTCGGTACGCCTGGGAATCCAAGCCTCCGGCAGCCTCGGCCCGCTGGAACGGGTCGTCCGCACCTGCCCCGTCGCATCGCCGAACCCATGGAACGTCTCGGCGCCAAGAGTCGTTTTTCAGGCGGGCTGCCCGATGAGCGCGGTGGTCCCGGACCCCGATTCCGTACGATCCGGAGCTGTTTCGCCACCTCCGGGGGTCGCGTCCCGGGGTCACCAGGCACACTCCATACGTAAACAGTCGAGCCACGAAGGACTCAGGCATGATCACGTTGACGAAGGAAGACGGCCCGGCGGACCTGGGCGGGGTGACCCACCTGTCCATCGGGGTGTCCTGGGACCCGACCGTCGGCAGCAGCGGCGGTCTGATGGGGAAGATCAAGCAGAAGGCCGGCACGGACCTCGACCTGATCGCCATCGCGCTCCAGGGCGGGGACCCGGTGCGGCTGGCCGGTCTTGACTCCCTGGACCCGATGGGCAACGGCTCGCTGGTGCACAGCGGCGACAATCAGACGGGGCACGGGGACGGTGACGACGAGACGGTGACCGTCGAGTTCGCCAGGATTCCTTCGAACATCACGTCGATCGTCTTCATCGCCGCCGCGTACAAGAAGCGCAGCGCGTTCAAGAACGCGCGCAACATCAGCTTCAAGGTGTACGACGCGACGGGCGGCAGCTCGCAGCAGGTCGCCGACATCTGGCCGAGCATGCTCACCCAGGACAACGGCGTCGCCGTGGCCAAGGCGATCCGCGAGGGCGCGGGCTGGAAGCTTCAGGTGATCAACGAGACCGGGAAGATCAAGCAGGGCGACGAGCAGGCCCTGATGCGCTTCGCCGTGAGCCGATAGTTGTCGGCGGGTACGCGCGAACGCGGCCGGGGAAACCGCTCAGGCGGTCTCCCCGGCCGCGTTCGTTCTGTCGGCCTGCCGGCCGGTCAGGGCCGGTCGTCGCGGCCCGGGGTGCCCCCCTCGCCGGACTCGGCCTCGGCCTGCTTGGCCTTGACCTCCGGGTCGAGGTCGGCGCGCGGGCTGCCGTCGACCGAGCTGAGCGGCGAGCGCTCGTCGCCCACCTCGGTGGCGACGGGCGGCTCGACCAGCCAGTCCGGGTTGGCCTGCTTGTCCCACCAGCGCCAGGCGGCATAGGCGCCGCCCGCCAGGACGCCCAGCACCAGGAACCCCTTCGCGGCCCGGCCGGCCTTGGCCCGCCGCCGGTGCTTACGGGCCAGCTTCTGGATCTCCTTGGCCGTCACCTGGGTACGCAGCGCCGCCAGGGCGGCCGCGCTGCGGGCCGACGCCTGCTCGGCGACCGGCAGGGCCACCGCCCGGGCCTGCTCGACGCGGGGCGCGGTGTAGTCGGCGGCGCTCCGGGCGGCCTTCCGGGTGGAGACCGCGGCGCGGTGCGCGGCCTCGTCGACCCGGGGCGGCACGTGCGTACGGGCCTGTTCGATGCGCGGTGCGAGATGGGACGCGTACTGGACGCGGGCCTGCCGGGCCGCCTTCGTCACCTTGGGCGCGAGCCGTACGCGCGCCTCGTGTGCGTAGTGGGCCGCCTGCTCCTTGGCCGTGTCGGCGTAGGGCGCCACCACTTCCGCGGCGTGCTGCGCGCTGTCCTTCGCCGAGTCGGTTGCGGCGCGCACGCTGTCGATGCGGGTCACGAGATCCTCCTCCTTGGTGGCGGGTAGGTACTCCGCCTGTCCGCCCAGTCCAGAATCATGCCTGTTGGGTCCATCCCCGGCATGCGGGACGGGCATCCGGGTCATGATCGCCATTTGCGGTCAAAACGGTCCATGTGAAGTGTGCCGACGACAATGCCATGGTTCGGCGGTGAACGCGCCGGTTCGCCCGGCATCCGGCCGTACGTTTCCCGGTCCGTGGGAGGATCTCCGGACGTCAGCGAAGGATTTGACGGCAGACGAGGGAAGAAGAGGAAGGCAGACCGTGGCCGAGCAGCTTTACGCCACCTTGAAGACCAATCGGGGCGACATCGAGATCCGGCTGCTGCCGTTCCACGCGCCCAAGACGGTGAAGAACTTTGTGGAACTGGCCACGGGGCAGCGTGAGTGGGTCAACCCGGAGACCGGCGAGACCACCACGGACCCGCTGTACGACGGCACCGTCTTCCACCGCGTCATCAGCGGTTTCATGATCCAGGGCGGCGATCCGCTGGGCAACGGCACGGGCGGCCCCGGCTACAAGTTCGCCGACGAGTTCCACCCGGAGCTGGCCTTCACCAAGCCGTATCTGCTGGCCATGGCGAACGCGGGGCCGGGCACGAACGGCTCGCAGTTCTTCCTGACGGTCTCGCCGACCGCCTGGCTGACCGGCAAGCACACGATCTTCGGCGAGGTGGCGGACGACGCGGGGCGCAAGGTCGTCGACGCCATCGCGGCCACGCAGACCAACCCGCGCACCGACCGTCCGCTCCAGGACGTGGTCATCGAGTCCGTGGTCGTCGAGACCCGCTGACGGACCGCGGACAACCCAAAGGCAATCCCTCCGGGAACCAACCGCCCCGCCCGTCCGTAGTCATACAGAGCGGACGAGCGGGGCGGCCCTGTCCGTGCCGCCGCCCGAGCGACGACGGACGAGGACCGAGAGGCAGGCCAGGACCGATGCACCAGCAGCCGCCGGGAGACCGTGCCGCCGCGGGAAGCGGTGTGCCGACGCCGACCTGCTACCGCCATCCCGACCGCGAGACCGGCATCAGCTGTACGCGCTGCGAGCGGCCGGTCTGCCCCGAGTGCATGGTCAGCGCCTCGGTCGGCTTCCAGTGCCCCGACTGCGTACGCCAGGGTTCGGGCACCGGGCACCACCCGGCGGCCAGCCGGCCGCGGACGCTGGCGGGCGGCACGGTGGCCGCCGATCCGCGCCTGGTCACCAAGATCCTGCTCGGTATCAATCTGGCCGTCTTCCTCCTGGTCACCGTCCGCCCCGGGCTGGTGGGCGATCTGACGCTGCTCGGCCGGGCGTGGGACCCGAGCCCGCCGCCGGGGTCCATCGAAGGGGTCGCCGAGGGGCAGTGGTACCGCCTGGTGACCTCGATGTTCCTGCACCAGGAAGTGGTGCACATCGGGTTCAACATGCTGGGGCTCTGGTGGCTCGGCGGACAGCTGGAGGCGGCGCTCGGCCGGTCCCGCTATCTCGCCCTCTATCTGCTGTCCGGGTTCGCCGGCAGCGCGCTGACCTATCTGATCGCCGCGCAGAACCAGCCCTCGCTGGGTGCCTCCGGCGCGGTTTACGGCCTCTTCGGCGCGACCGCCGTCCTGATGCGCCGCATGAACTACGACATGCGCCCGGTGCTCGTGCTGCTGGCGCTGAACCTGGTCTTCACCTTCACCTGGGGCGGTATCGCCTGGGAGGCGCACGTCGGCGGTCTGATCGCGGGCGTCGCCATCGCCGTCGGCATGGTCCACGCCCCGCGCGAGCGGCGTACGGCGGTGCAGACCGGCACCTGTGCGCTCGTCCTGCTGGTGTCCCTCGGGATCGTCGTCGCCCGGACGATCGCGCTCACCTGATCGCGCTCACCTGAGCGGAATGGTCGGCGAGGAGGGATCTCCACCCCCAGGCTGACCGAAGTTGTCCACAGTGTGCGCGGATTCTTGTGCATGGCAAGAGGAACATGTGTGCCCCTCGTCGCTGAGCTGGGTTTTTCCGCCCGGACAACGGGGTGCAGCCCCCCTCGACGAGGGAGGCTGCGGTCACACCGGCGTCAACTTGAGTGGAGGTTATCCACAGATCGTCTGACCTTTTCCCCCGACTGTGGATAACGCTGTGGGTAACTCAGGGCAAGGCTTGCGCGGGAGAAGCGGGAGATGCGGGAGAAGGGGTCCGCTACTTCCACTGGGTCGACACGGCGAAGCCGCCGGCGATGAAGCCGAAGCCGACCACGATGTTCCAGTTGCCCAGGGCGTCGACCGGCAGATCGCCTTCGGTCACGTAGAACACCACGATCCAGGCCAGCCCGATGAGGAACAGGGCCAGCATCACCGGAGCGACCCAGCTGCGGTTGGTCAGCTTGATGGCCGTTGTCTGCTTCGCCGGGGGCGGCGTGAAGTCGGCCTTCTTGCGGATACGTGACTTCGGCACGAGGGACTCTCCTGTCGATGCGCTGCGTGACCGCGCAGGGATCTGTGGCGGGCGCCGGGGGCGGGTGCCAGGGGCTGCCAGGGGGAAATGCTGCCTCCCCCGAGCGTCCGTTAGCGTAGTGCTTCCCTGGCGCCTGATGAGATAAGGGTACGTTGAGCAATTCTGCCGACTCCCCCGAAGGCCCGGCCCGGCGCACCTCCGTGTGGGCGGTCCGGGGGCTCACCGCTGCGGTTTTCGCCCTGGCCGGACTCATCTTCGTCACCAGCGCCAACACCGCCAAGGGCACCAATCTGCGCAGTGACTCCTCCCTGCTCAAGCTCTCCGACCTGATCAGGGAGCGCAGCGAGAAGAACGCCGAGCTGAACGACTCGGTCGCCTCCGTACGCTCGGAGATCGACGCCCTCGCCCAGCGCGACGACGGCTCCACCCGGGCCGAGGACGCCCGGCTGAAGGCCCTGGAGAAGGCGGCCGGCACGACGAAGATCACCGGCGACTCCGTCAGCGTGACCCTCGACGACGCGCCCCCCGACGCCACCGCCAACCCCGGCTACCCCGACCCCCAGCCCAACGACCTGGTCATCCACCAGCAGGACCTTCAGGCCGTGGTGAACGCGCTGTGGCAGGGCGGGGCGCGCGGAATCCAGGTGATGGACCAGCGGCTGATCTCCACCAGCGCGGTCCGCTGCGTCGGCAACACCCTGATCCTCCAGGGCCGCGTCTACTCCCCGCCGTACAAGGTCACCGCGGTCGGCGACCCCGGAAAGCTCAAGGCGGCGCTCAACAAGTCCACCGCGATCCAGAACTACCTGCTCTACGTGAAGGCGTACGGGCTGGGCTGGAAAGTCGACGAGGACGAGGCGGTGACTCTTCCCGGGTACTCGGGCACAGTGGACCTCCACTACGCACAGCCTGTGGAGTGAGCCCTGGCCCGAGCGCCAGCTGAGCCCCGGGGAGGCCGGTTCGGTGTCGGTGCGACTCGTCGTCAGAACCTTCAGCGAACTCTGCATCACCGTGGGCGCACTGATCGTCCTCTTCGTCGTCCACCTCCTGTTCTGGACGGGGGTGAGAGCGGCCGACGCGGCCGGGGGCGAGATCGACACCCTGCACAGCCAGTGGGCCCGCGAACCCGTGGCACCGGCCCCCTCTTCCGAGCCCTCCGCCCCGGTCCCGTACCGCGACGGAAAGCCCTTCGCGACGATGCACATCCCCCGCTTCGGCTCCGGCTGGGAGTGGCCCGTCCTGGAGAACACCGAGGTCAGGACCTTGCAGAAAGGCCTGGGGCACTACAGCGGAACCGCCCGCCCCGGCGCCACGGGCAACTTCGCGGTGGCCGGGCACCGGCGGACGTACGGCGACCCCTTCAAGGACTTCCCGAAGCTGCGTCCCGGGGACGCGGTCGTCGTCAACGACGGCACGACCTGGTTCACGTACCGCATCGTGAAGAAGCCCCACCGGACCGTGCCCACCGACACCGCCGTCGTCGACCCGGTGCCCCGCGGCTCCGGCTTCGAGGGCGCCGGCCGCTATCTGACCCTCACCACCTGCGAACCGGAATGGGGCAGCAGCCACCGGCTGATCGCCTGGGCCCACCTGGACGCGACGCGGCCCGTGGGCGAGGGGAAGCCGCCGGAGCTCGCCGACTGACCGCGCCCGGCCCCCGGTTGTCCACGATGCGTACGTTTTCCCCAGCGGACCCACGCTTCTGCCACGGCCCTCTAGTCTGGTGCGGGTACCGAATGGAGGGGTCAGCATGTACGGCTGGATCTGGCGGCATCTGCCGGGCAACGCATGGGTGCGGAGCATCATCGCGCTCGTGCTGATTCTGGCCGTCGTCTACGCGCTGTTCCAGTACGTGTTCCCGTGGGCGGAACCGCTGCTCCCGTTCGGCGATGTGACCGTCGACGGCGCGAGCGCCGGTGGAGCAGGAGTCAGCCAGTGAGCGCACGCATCCTCGTCGTGGACAACTACGACAGCTTCGTCTTCAACCTCGTCCAGTACCTGTACCAGCTCGGCGCCGAGTGCGAGGTGCTGCGCAACGACGAGGTGACCCCCGCCCACGCCCAGGACGGCTTCGACGGCGTCCTGCTCTCGCCGGGCCCCGGCACGCCCGAGCAGGCCGGGGTCTGCGTCGAGATGGTGCGGCACTGCGCGGACACCGGCGTTCCGGTCTTCGGCGTCTGCCTGGGGATGCAGTCGATGGCGGTGGCGTACGGCGGTGTCGTCGACCGGGCCCCCGAGCTGCTGCACGGCAAGACCTCCCCCGTGACCCACGAGGGCAAGGGCGTCTTCGCCGGGCTGCCGTCCCCCTTCACCGCGACGCGCTACCACTCGCTCGCCGCCGAACCCGGCGACCTGCCCCCCGAGCTGGAGGTCACCGCCCGCACGGAGGACGGCATCATCATGGGGCTGCGCCACCGCGACCGGGCGGTGGAAGGTGTGCAGTTCCACCCCGAGTCGGTGCTCACCGAACACGGCCACCTGATGCTCGCCAACTGGCTGGAGCAGTGCGGAGACCAGGGGGCCGTCGCGCGTTCGGCGGGGCTCGCGCCGGTGGTGGGCAAGGCCGCCGCGTGACCGAAGGCCGCCCCGGGCACGCCGCCGGACCGGAGGGCCCCGACGCGTACGGGGCGTACGGGATGGACGGCGCGTTCGTGGCGGCGGTGGACGGCCTCACGGATCCGCTCAACGATCCGCTGCCCGGCGGGCACGCGTCGCCGTGGTTCCGGTCGGAGACCCTGTCGGCGGCGCAGTCCGCGGAGCACGTCTCGGCGCAGTCCGCGGCGCAACCCGCGGCGCACTCTGCGTACGAGGACGGGTACGCGCCCCACCAAGGCCTGCACCACCAGGAACTCCACCAGGAGCTTCACCAAGCGCCTCCTCAAGGGCCTCAGCAGCCCCAGGGAGCCCCGAACGAGTGGTACGACCCCGCTGGGTACCAACGCGACTGGTACGGGCCTCAGGAGCCGTCTGCGGGACCGGCCGTGGCGCCCCCGGTTGCTCCGGTGGCTCCGGCCGAGGAGCCGGTCCCGGTCCCGGTTCCGGTCTCCTTCCCGGATGCACCGGACCCCCACGCCGAACCGCGTACCGAAGTCATCGCCCGCATCCCGGCGGAGCCGGAGCCCGAGCCGGAGGCGGAGCGTGACCCCGTCCCCGCGCCCGCCCCGGCTCCCGGCGGGCGGGCCGAGCGGCGGCGGGCGGCCAAGGGCCGGGGGCGCCGGCGCCCGGGGACGCCTCCGGAGCAGAGGACCGCCCCGGCCGCAGCGCCGATGTCCCGGGTGGAGGCCCGGCGCGCTGCGCGGGCGGCGAAGGACAGTCCGGCGGTCATCGCCAGCCGGGCGGTCGGCGAGGTGTTCATCACGCTGGGCGTCCTGATGCTGCTGTTCGTCACCTACCAGCTGTGGTGGACCAACGTCCGGGCCGACCAGATCGCCGGCAAGGAGACGAACCGGATCCAGGACTCATGGGCCAAGGGTGACCGCGAACCGGGGGCGTTCGCGCCCGGCGAGGGCTTCGCGATCATGCACATCCCGAAGCTGGACGTCGTCGCCCCGATCGCTGAGGGCGTCGACAAGAAGAAGGTCCTCGACCGGGGCATGATCGGCCACTATGGCGAGGGCAAACTCAAGACGGCGATGCCCTCCGACAAGCTGGGCAACTTCTCCGTGGCCGGTCACCGCAACACCCATGGCGAACCGTTCCGCTACATCAACAAGCTGAAGCCCGGCGACCCGATCGTGGTCGAGACCCGGGACGCGTACTACACGTACGAGATGGCCAGCATCCTTCCGCAGACCTCGCCGTCCAACATCTCGGTGATCGAGCCGATCCCGGTCGGTTCCGGGTTCGACAAGCCGGGCAGGTACCTCACGCTGACGACCTGTACGCCGGAATTCACGAGTACCTACCGGCTGATCGTCTGGGGCAAGATGGTCGACGAACGGCCACGCAGCGAGGGGAAGCCCGACGCGCTCGTCGGCTGAACATCCTCACGACAGGGACGGTGCGGTGGCAGCGAGGACCGAGCACGACGAGCGGACCGGCACGTCCGCGTCCCCGGACCCGGCCCCGGCACGGCGTCGCGGCCGCCACCCCGTGGCGACCGCCGTCAGCGTCTTCGGCGAACTGCTCATCACCGCGGGCCTGGTGCTCGCGCTGTTCGTCGTCTACTCCCTGTGGTGGACCAACGTGCTCGCCGACCGCGAGGCCGACCGGCAGGGCGACACCGTACGCAACAAGTGGGCGGACGCCGGGCCCGGTGCCCTGGACACCAAGGACGGCATCGGCTTCCTGCACGTACCCGCCATGAACAACGGCGAGGTGCTGGTCAAGAAGGGCACCGACCCCAAGACCCTCAACAACGGCATCGCGGGCTACTACACCGATCCCGTGAAGTCGGCCCTCCCCTGGGACGACGAGGGCAACTTCACGCTGGCCGCGCACCGCGACGGGCACGGCGCGAAGTTCCACAACATCCACAAGCTGAGGAACGGCGATCCGGTCGTCTTCGAGACCAAGGACACCTGGTACGTCTACAAGGTCTACAAGACGCTCCCCGAGACCTCGAAGTTCAACGTCGACGTCATCCAGCCGGTCCCGGAGGAGTCGGGCGTCAAGAAGCCCGGCCGCTACATCACGCTGACGACCTGCACCCCGGTCTACACCTCGAAGTACCGGTACATCGTGTGGGGCGAGCTGGAGCGTACGGAGAAGGTCGACAAGGACCGCACGAAGCCGGTGGAACTGCTGGGCTGAGCCCACGCCCGGGCCCCGCACACGGGAAGGGCCCCGGTCACCATCGTGGTGACCGGGGCCCTTCGCCGTACGCCGTGGGTGCGCGGCGGCTCAGCCGCCCGGGCCTCCGAAGAGGCCGCCCCCGCCTCCCTCGATGGTGATGAGGGTGACGGTACTGCCCTTGTCCGCCTCGGTGTTCGGCCCCGGGTTGCTGGTGATCACCCGGGCGTCCGGCTTGTCGACCGAACCCTGGGCCAGCTGGACCACGAAGCCGAGCCCTTCGAGCTGGCCCTTCGCGTCCTGGTACGACTTGCCCGCGATGTCACCGGGGATCTGGACCTTTTCCGGCTCGGCCGGCCCCTTGGAGACCTTCAGGACGATCTGCACGTCCTTGGCCTGGTTGCTCGGGCCCGCCGGGGTCTGTTCGATCACCTCTCCGGCCGGCTTGTCCGAGTCGACGTCGGCCCGCGAGACGTTGGTGAACCCGAGCTTGTTGAGCTGGGCGACGGCGTCGTCGTACTGCCGGGTGAGCACGTTGGGCATCGGTTCGGTCGTCTTCTTGGCCACGGTGATGGTGACCTCGGACTCCTCGTCGGCCTTCGCGCCGCCCTTGGGGTCCTGGTTGATCACCGTGCCCTCGGCCTTGTCGGACTCCGCCGTGGTGACGTTGACCGAGAAGCCCTTCTTCTCCAGCTCCTCGCGGGCGCCGTCCTCGGACTTCTCCAGGACGTTCGGGACCTCGACCTTCGGCGCTCCGGAGGAGACGACGACCGTGACGGTGCCGTCCTTGTCCATCATCGCGTCGGGCTTCGGGTCCTGGGAGCAGATCTGGCCCTTCTCCTGCTGCTCGCACGGCTCTTCGGCGCCCTTTTGCACGGTGACGCCGGTTCTGGACGCGAGCGTCTGCGCTTCCTCAAGGGTGGAGCCGACCAGGTTCGGGGCCTTGACCTGGTTGGCGCCGTCGTTGTCGGAGAAGATCACCCGGCCGATCAGGATCGCGCCGATGAGCACCAGAATGCCCGCGACGACCAGCAGGATCGTCGAGGTGTTGCTCTTCTTCTGCCGGCCCCGGCGGCCCTGGCGGTCGTCGTAGCCGTAGCCGCCGTCGTCCGGGTTGACCGGCGGCAGCATCGAGGTCTGCGCGTTGTTCGGGTCGGCCGGGCGCAGGGCGGTGGTGGGCTGGTCGGGGTTGTAGCCGTCGTAGCCCCCGTACCCCGCGGCGCCCATCGCCGCCGTGGCCGCGACCGGCTGGCCGTCGAGGCAGGCCTCGATGTCGGCGCGCATCTCGTCGGCGGACTGGTAACGGTAGTCCGGGTCCTTGGTGAGCGCCTTCAGCACGATCGCGTCCATCTCGGGCGTGATCTCGGGGTCGAAGTTGCTCGGCGGCTGCGGCTCCTCGCGGACGTGCTGATAGGCCACCGCGACGGGCGAGTCCCCGACGAACGGGGGCCGCACGGCGAGCAGCTCGTAGAGCAGACAGCCGGTGGAGTACAGGTCGGAGCGGGCGTCGACCTGCTCCCCCTTGGCCTGCTCCGGGGAGAGGTACTGGGCGGTGCCGATGACCGCGGCGGTCTGCGTCATCGTCATGCCGGAGTCGCCCATGGCGCGGGCGATGCCGAAGTCCATGACCTTGACCTGGCCGGTGCGCGTCAGCATGACGTTCGCCGGCTTGATGTCGCGGTGGACGATCTGGGCGCGGTGCGAGTACTCCAGGGCCTGGAGGATGCCGACCGTCATCTCCAGCGTGCGCTCGGGGAGCAGTCTGCGGCCGGAGTGCAGCAGTTCCCGCAGGGTCGACCCGTCGACGTACTCCATCACGATGTACGGGATGGAGACCCCGTCGACGTAGTCCTCGCCGGTGTCGTACACGGCGACGATCGCGGGGTGGTTGAGCGAGGCGGCCGACTGGGCCTCTCGGCGGAACCGGGCCTGGAACGACGGGTCACGGGCCAGATCGGCGCGGAGCGTCTTCACCGCTACGGTGCGGCCGAGCCGGGTGTCGTGGGCGAGGTAGACCTCGGCCATGCCACCACGGCCGAGCACCGAGCCCAGCTCGTACCGGCCGCCGAGGCGACGCGGCTCTTCCATAACTGTTCCAGCCCTCTCCGTCAGTCCCGACCGCACCCGTGTGTGGTCCGCGGCGGTGCGCTGTTCGCGCATACGCTACCGGGCACGGGTGACGTGATCAGCCCGCACCCGTCAGCCGATATCCGACCGGTATGCGATGTCCGGTATGACGGGCGGCGGCCGTGACAGGTCTCACTTCTTGCTGTCGATGACCGCCTTCATCACGTCGCGCGCGATGGGGGCGGCCAGGCCACCGCCGGAGATGTCGTCCCGGTTGGCGTTGCCGTCCTCGACCACGACGGCGACGGCGACCGGGGAACCGTTGTCGGTCTTCGCGTACGAGATGAACCAGGCGTACGGCTTCTCGCTGTTGTTCAGACCGTGCTGTGCGGTACCGGTCTTGCCGCCCACTGTGACGCCGGGGATCTGGGCGTTGGTTCCCGTGCCGTCCTTGACGACGGTCTCCATCATCTGCTGGAGCTTCTGCGCGTTCTCCCCGGAGACCGCGCGGCTGAGCTCCTTGGGCTCGTGCGTGTAGACGGGGTCGAGGTCGGGAGCCTGGCGCTGGGCGACCATGTACGGCTCCATCAGCTTCCCGTCGTTGGCGATGGCGGAGGCCACCATGGCCATCTGGAGCGGGGTGGCCCGGTTGGACGCCTGGCCGATGCCGGCCATCGCGTTCTGCGGCTTGTTGTCCTCGGGGTAGATGCTCGCGTCGGCGCGGACGGGCGTGAAGACTTCTTTGTTGAAACCGAACTTGTCCGTCTGCTCGATCATCTTCTGGTTGCCGAGGTCGTCGCTCATCTTCCCGAAGACGGTGTTGCACGACCAGCGCAGGGCCTCCCGCAGCGAGGCGTCCTCGCAGGGGATGTTGCCCTCGTTCTTGAGCTCCGTGGTGGACTGCGGAAGCGTCCAGGGAAGCGGCGATTCCGTCTTGGCGTCGATGTCGTCGTACAGCCCGTTCTCCAGGGCGGCGGCGGCGGTGACGACCTTGAAGGTGGAGCCCGGGGGGTAGGTCTCGCGCAATGCCCGGTTGAGCATCGGCTTGTCCTTGTCCTTCAGGAGCTTCTGCCGCGCCTCGGCGTCCTTGTTGGAGTTGCCCGCGAAGACCGAGGGGTCGTACGAGGGGGTGCTCGCCAGCGCCAGAATGGCGCCGCTCTTCGGGTCGAGCGCGACGACGGAGCCCTTCTTGTCGCCGAGCCCCTTGAAGGCGGCCCGCTGGGCGTCGCCGTTCAGGGTGGTGACGACGTTGCCGCCCTGCTTCTTCTCGCCGGTGAACATGGAGAGGGTGCGGTTGAAGAACAGCTGGTCGTCGTTGCCGGTGAGGATGCCGTCTTCCAGGCTCTCCAGCTGAGAGGAGTCGAAGGCCTGCGACGAATAGCCGGTCACGGGGGCCCAGAGGGGGCCGTCCTTCCAGACCCGCTTGTACTTGAAGTCGCTGCCGTCGGTCTCGACGGAGCCGGTGACCGCCTTGCCGTCCACGATGATGTCGCCGCGCTCGTGGGCGTACCGCTCGATGCGGATGCGGCGGTTCTCCTCGCGACCGGTGAGCTCGTCTGCGCGGACGTACTGGATCCAGTTGTCCCGCAGGAGGAGGGCGAACATCAGGAGGCCGCAGAAGATCGCGACCCGGCGCAGGGGCTTGTTCACGGACGGACCACCTGGGTCATCTCGGCGTCGGTCGAGGGTGCGGGCGCCGGTGCCGGGCGGCGTGCGGTGTCGCTGATCCGGATGAGGATGCCGATCAGGGCCCAGTTGGCGATGACCGACGAACCACCGGCCGCGAGGAACGGCATCGTCATACCGGTGAGCGGGATGAGGCCCATGACACCGCCGGCGACGACGAACACCTGGATCGCGAAGGCGCCGGAGAGGCCGATGGCCAGCAGCTTGCCGAAGGGGTCGCGTGCGGCGAGCGCGGTGCGCACGCCGCGTTCGACGATCAGCCCGTACAGCAGGAGGAACGCCATCACCCCGGCGAGCCCGAGCTCCTCGCCCACAGTGGCGAGGATGAAGTCGGTATTGGCCGCGAAGAGGATGAGGTCGGAGTTGCCCTGGCCGAGCCCGGTCCCGAGCGTGCCGCCGGAGCCGAAGGCCATCAGGACCTGGGCCATCTGCTCACTGGCGGCGTGGGTGCCCCAGCCCGCGAAGGGGTCGAGCCAGGCGGTCACACGGTCCTGCACATGCGGCTCGAACGAGGCCACGCCGACCGCGCCCACGGCCGACATGGTCAGGCCGAAGACGATCCAGCTGGTGCGTTCGGTCGCCACGTAGAGCATGACGACGAACATGCCGAAGAAGAGGAGCGAGGTGCCGAGGTCGGTCTCGAAGACGAGGATCAGGATCGACATCGCCCAGATGGCGAGGATCGGGCCGAGGTCACGGCCGCGGGGCAGGTACATGCCCATGAAGCGTCGGCTGGCCAGGGCCAGGGCGTCGCGCTTCACCATCAGATAGCCGGAGAAGAAGATCGCGATGATGATCTTCGCGAACTCACCGGGCTGGATGGAGCCGATACCGGGGATGGTGATCCAGATCTTCGCGCCGAACTGCGCGGGGAAGAACATCGGCAGGATCAGCAGAATCAGCGCCACCACCATGGAGATGTAGGTGTAGCGCTGGAGGATGCGGTGGTCCTTGAGCAGGAGCAGCACCCCAACGAACAGGGCGACGCCCATCGCCGAGAAGATCAGCTGCTTCGAGGCGGCGGGCGCGAAGCTGGGGAGCCGCGCCAGCCGCTCCGACTGGTCCAGCCGCCAGATCAGCGCCAGGCCCAGGCCGTTGAGCAGGGTGGCCAGGGGCAGGAGCAGCGGATCGGCGTACTTGGCGAACCTGCGCACCACGAGGTGGGCCACTCCGCCGAGCAGCGCGAGTCCCGCCCCGTAGCCGAGCATCCCCGCGGGCAGTTCGCCGTTGAGGGCGAGGCCCACGTTGGCGTAGGCGAACACCGAGATGGCGACGGCGAAGATGACGAGCGCCAGCTCGGTGTTGCGGCGGCTCGGTGCGTCGATCGCGCCGATGGTGGTCGTGTTGGTGACAACGCTCATGGTGCTGAAGGCCCCCTACGGCTTACTGCTTACCGCACTGCGGGACCAGCTTCTTCTCTTCCTCCGAGAGGCTGGGGCCGGGAGTGGGAGCGGTGGTCGGCTTGGTCCCCTTGGCGGAGGAGGTGGCGGAAGTCCTGGTGGCGGGGGTCCCGGCGGTGCCGCCGGCCTCGCCCTCGCCCGTACGGGCCCGGGTCTCGGCCTCGGCCGCGCGGCGCTGCGCGTCCTTCTTGCAGGCGGAGGCCTGCGCGGCCAGTTCGGCGATCTTCTCGCGGGCGTCGGTGATGTTGCCCTCGGCGATCGTCGACTCGACCTGCTTGCGCTGGTACGGCGGCAGGTACTTGAGCTCGATCTCGGGGTGGTTCTTCTCGACCTTCGAGAGCGAGACCCAGGCGAGGTCCTGGCTGATGCCCCGGAACAGCGCGACGTTCTCGTCCTTCACACCGACGTAGTACTGCGTCTGCGTCCAGCGGTAGCCGCCGTACAGACCGCCGCCGATCACGGCCAGCGCCAGCACGATGTAGACGGAACGCTTCAGCCATTTACGCCCGCCGCGCGGTTTGACGAAGTCGTCGTCCGTATAGGCGTCGTAGGAGCCGTCGGGCATGCCGCCGTAGCCGTTGTCGCCGCTGCCGGGCGGGCCGAAGCCGCCGGCGGGCGGGGGTACGGGGCGGCCGAGGCCCGCCGCGCGTCCGGCGGGCGTCTGCATGGCCCCGCCGTCGCCCAGCTGGGCCTGGTTCTCCGCGACCGCGCCGACGACGACCGGGGTGTCGTTGAGCTGCCCGGCCAGGGTGTCGTTGTTGTCGACGTCCAGGACGTCGGCGACGATGCAGGTGATGTTGTCGGGGCCGCCGCCGCGCAGGGCGAGCTGGATCAGCTCCTGGATGGTCTCCTGCGGGCCCTGGTAGCTGGCGAGGGTCTCTTCCATCGTCTGGTGCGAGACCACGCCGGAGAGGCCGTCCGAGCAGATCAGATAGCGGTCGCCGGCCCGGACCTCGCGGATGGAGAGGTCCGGCTCGACGTGGTCGCCGCTGCCCAGCGCCCGCATCAGCAGGGAGCGCTGCGGGTGGGTGGTGGCCTCTTCCTCGGTGATCCGGCCCTCGTCGACGAGGCGCTGCACCCAGGTGTGGTCCTGGGTGATCTGCGTCAGGACGCCGTCGCGCAGCAGATACGCGCGGGAGTCGCCGACGTGCACCAGGCCGAGGCGCTGGCCGGTCCAGAGCAGGGCGGTGAGCGTGGTGCCCATGCCCTCCAGCTGGGGGTCCTCCTCGACCATGACGCGCAGCTGGTCGTTGGCCTGCTGCACGGCGGAGCCGAGCGAGGTCAGGAGATCGGATCCCGGTACGTCGTCGTCGAGCGGGACGAGCGTGGAGATCACCTCGGAGCTGGCGACCTCACCGGCCGCCTGACCGCCCATGCCGTCGGCGATGGCGAGGAGCCGGGGACCGGCGTAGCCGGAGTCCTCGTTGCCCTCGCGGATCATGCCCTTGTGCGACCCGGCGGCGAAGCGCAGCGAAAGACTCATGCGCACCTGCCCCGTCGACTCCGCCTCGGGGTACAGCCTGTCTCGAGCCACACTGCCCACCCTCCGGTCGGGAACCGGGCAGCGTCCACCGTCGGGACCGCCGCGGCTCGCTCGCTCCGCTCGCTCATTGTCGTACTACTTCCGCAGCTCGATGACGGTCTTGCCGATACGGATCGGCGCGCCCAGCGGAACTGGTGTCGGGGTGGTGAGCCGGGTCCGTTCCAGATACGTGCCGTTGGTGGACCCGAGATCCTCGACGATCCACTGGCCGTCACGGTCCGGGTAGATCCTGGCATGCCTGCTGGACGCGTAGTCGTCGTCCAGCACGATCGTTGAATCGTGGGCCCGGCCCAGGGTGATGGTCTGGCCCTGGAGCGCGACCGTGGTGCCCGTGAGCGTGCCTTCGGACACGACCAGCTTTGTGGGCGCCCCGCGGCGCTGCCGGCCGGACTGCTGACGCTGCTGGGGCGGCGCCGCTGGTTGTTGTTGGCGGCCCTGCTGGGGGCGCGGGTCGGCGGCAGTGCGGCGTGAGCCGCGCTGCGTGACGCGCGTTCCGAACAGGTCGCTGCGGATGACCTGTACGGCCACGATGACGAACAGCCACAGAACAGCCAGGAAACCTAGCCGCATGACCGTCAGGGTCAGCTCTGACATTGCCCCCGCTTCACCCTTCGGCTTGCCGGTAAACGATGGTGGTGCTGCCCACGACGATCCGCGAGCCGTCGCGGAGCGTAGCGCGGGTGGTGTGCTGCCCGTCCACCACGATGCCGTTGGTGGACCCGAGATCCTGGATCGTCGAGGGCGTTCCGGTCCGGATCTCACAGTGCCGGCGCGATACGCCGGGGTCGTCGATCCGCACGTCGGCGTCGGTGGATCGTCCCATCACCAACGTCGGGCGGGAAATCTGATGGCGGGTGCCGTTGATCTCGATCCAGCGCCGCGTCCGGGCGTCCGGCAGGGGGCCGGGCGCCGCCGGCGGACGCCGGTCGTGCGTGGGGGCCGGGGGCCGTCCGGCGCCGGGCGGCGGGGCCGCGGGCATCGGCGGAGCGGCGCTCGGGGGGTAGCCGTAGCCACCGGGAGCCTGCGGGGCGCCGGGGCGTCCGGCCGGGGGCTGGTGGGCGTGGCCCGAGGGGTCCTGCTGTGACGTACTCGACGCCAGCGTGCGGCTGCGGACCCGGTAGAGGCCGGTGTCGAGGTCGTCGGCCTTCTCCAGGTGGACCTTGATCGGGCCCATGAACGTGTAGCGCTGCTGCTTGGCGTAGTCGCGCACCAGGCCGGAGAGCTCGTCGCCCAGCTGGCCCGAATACGGGCTGAGCCGCTCGTAGTCGGGGGTGGAGAGCTCGACGATGAAGTCGTTGGGGACGACGGTCCGGTCACGGTTCCAGATCGTCGCGTTGTTGTCGCACTCGCGCTGGAGGGCGCCGGCGATCTCGACGGGCTGCACCTCGGACTTGAAGACCTTGGCGAAGGTGCCGTTGACCAGCCCCTCGAGGCGCTGCTCGAAACGCTTCATGACCCCCATGGGGCACCTCCTCCGTTGTCATCGTCCCTGTACTGCTTACTGATCGTATCCACGCGTCGCGAAATCGGCTGGTTCCCCTTGTCCGGCCTGTGGATGAGTGTCACCCCTCACACGGATCGTAGAGGTGGCCTCCTCACAGTGTCCCGCACCCGGGACGCACTCAGGAGGAGTGGGGGGCGAAGGTTCGGGGTTCCCGCTTCCCCTCCCGGAGCCGGCGAAACAACGGATGTGAATCCACCCTGTCCAGCGTGCTAATCTTCCGTTTGTCGCCAGGCGCTCACCCCCGAGGTGAGAGTCTGAAAACACCACTCATGCGCGAGTGGCGGAACGGCAGACGCGCTGGCTTCAGGTGCCAGTGTCCTTAGGGACGTGGGGGTTCAAATCCCCCCTCGCGCACAACGGCAGATGCTTGCAGCTGCTGAAGGTGAATCGGGAGAACCCCCGCTTCGGAGAGATCCGGAGCGGGGGTTCTTCGTTGTTCGGTTTTCTTGACCGTCTCGTCGGTGTCGTTTCCGTGTTTTCGTCGGAGGGGCGGGGTACGGACAGCGGGTACGGACCGGCGATGGTCCACCGGGTGCGGGCCGGTGTGGGCACGGTTTCCGGACAGACCGATGGCCGGTGCAACGGCGCACTTGCATACGCTGGCCGCAGAGGTTGGATCGACGGCGGCTCGGCGGTGAAGGGCTGAGCGCACAGAACGTCCCGGAGGCAGGAAATGGCGAAGCAGGCTCGCGCGGTCCAGACGTGGCGGTCGATCGTGGACGCCGCGGCGAGTGTCTTCGACGACTACGGCTACGAGCGTGCCGCCATCTCGGAGATTCTCCGCCGCGCCAAGGTCACCAAGGGGGCCCTGTACTTCCACTTCGCCTCCAAGGAGGCCATCGCCCAGGCGATCATGGACGAGCAGACCTCCACGGTCGAGTTCGAACAGGAGGGCTCGCCTCTCCAGTCCCTGGTGGACGGGGGCCAGCAGTTCGCCTTCGCCCTGCGCCACAACGCGATGGCCCGGGCCGGGACCAGGCTCTCCATCGAGGGCGTCTTCCTCGGCGGACCGCATCCTTGGGGCGACTGGATCGACGCGACGGCCCGGATGCTGGAGCTGGGGCAGGAGCGCGGCGAGGTGTTCCCGCAGATCGACCCGATGGTGTCGGCCAAAATCATCGTCGCCTCGTTCACCGGTATCCAGCTGGTCTCGGAGGCCGACTCCGGGCGGGCCGATCTGCGCGAGCAGGTCGCGGAGATGTGGCGCCACATCCTGCCGTCGATCGCGCACCCCGGTGTCATCGCCCACATCAAGCCCGAGGGCCGGGTGGATCTGGCGGCCCAGGCGCGTGAGAAGGCGGAGCGGGAGGAGCAGGAGGCCAGGATCGCCGCGGAGGCCAAGGAAGCCGGCTCCGATCCCGCGACGGACACGGGCTCCCGGTCGGGCGGGGCGGGCCTGCGGGGCGGTGGATCCGGTCGCGGTACGCGGGCGGGGCAGGCCGGCGACGAGGGCGACGAGGAGCCCGCAGGCGCGGGGGTGGCGGCGGCCGGAGGGGCTGTCTGACCGCGACCGGGCGTGCCGCGTTTCTCGTGCATCCCGTGTATCCCGTGCTTCCGGTCTTTCTCGGGGCATGTTTCACGTGAAACGTCCGATTGATCGCGTTGATCGTCATGCGGCAGGGCCGCGGAGCTTGTGGAAGCTCCGCGGCCCTGTCTGCGTTCCGGGATCCGGGGTCTGGGGTCCGGAGTTTGAGGCGTCCGGCCTTTCTCAGGCTGCGAGTCTCAGGCGGCGAGGGCCTTCGCCTTCTGCCGGGCGTCCTCCAGCGCCTGGGCGCGGGAGGCCTCGGCGAGCGGGATCAGTTCGGCCATCGACGGCTGCGAGTGGGCGAGGGTCAGCTCCGGAACGATGAAGTCCACCTCGGTGGAGAACATGCCCGCGAACACCTTCTCCAAGTAATTCTGGACAAATTCGAAGCTCTCGCGCGGGGTGCCCGGAGCGTAGGAACCGCCGCGGCTGGCGACGACGGTCACCGGGGTCCCGGCGACGGGGGAGTCCGGCCCCGCGTTGTGCCCGACGATGATCACCTGGTCCAGCCATGCCTTGAGGGTGGACGGGATCGTGAAGTTGTACATCGGCGCACCGATCAGGACGGCGTCCGCCGCGGCCAGTTCATCGGCCAGCTCGCGGCGCAGCGGGTCCTCGGCGCCCGCGGCCGTGGCGTCGGCGTCCAGGTGGGGCAGCGGATCGGCGGCGAGGTCACGGTGGACGACGGTCCCGTCCGGGTGCTGCTCGCGCCAGGCCTCGACGAACGCCGCGGTGATGTCGCGGGAGGCGGAGCCCTGGGGGAAGACGGCGGAGTCGAGGTGCAGAAGCGTGGCCATGGGGATCTCCACAGAGAGGGGAAGGGGGGGAGAGGGGCGCGGGCGGGTCGACGGGACCTCGCCGGGCGTCCGGGGTGGCTATTACGTACGTAACTACTAATAGCATAGCTACTTATTTTTAGTAAGCTCCCGACGTCGGCGCAGTACGCTGGAGGTATGGCGGATCACAGCGAAGAGGCCTGTCGGCGGGTCGATGTGGGGATCAGTCGGGTCTTCGAGTTGTTCGGCAAGCGCTGGACCGGCCCGATCGTCTCGGTGCTGCTCCAGCGACCGGTGCACTTCGCCGAGTTGCGCAGGGCGATTCCCGGGATCAGCGAGCGCATGCTCTCGGACCGGCTGACCGAACTCGGCGCGGCGGGCCTGGTGATCCGCGAGGTCGACGAGGGGCCACCGCTGCGCGTCGCGTACCGGCTCACCGAGGCCGGCAGGGCCATGGAGCCCGCGCTCAAGGAGCTGGGGCAGTGGGCGGACACCTACCTCAGGCCGGAGTCCGGCGGCGGCTGCTGATACAGGTCGCGGGTGCAGGCCGCAGATAGCAGATACAGGTCGCTGATACACGCCGCCGAATCGGCGGTACCGTCGTGCTCGGCCGCTGCCGGGCAGGGCCGCTGGCCGGACGGAACGAGCCGGGCAGCCGAAGAGCGTGTACGAGGGTGGGGGAGGCGACGCTCCATGGGCGTAACCGGGACGACGATGCCTGAACAGCGTGCCGAGGAGCCGGATCCGCGTATCCCGGTCGTGCCGGGGTTCGCCCGGCGCGGGGTCGCGAGTTCACCGAAGGCGGCGGGCAAGGCGCTCCGCGATCGGGTGCCGCGGTCTTCGCACGCCTCGCTGGTCCTGCCGCCGGGACGGCCGGACGCGGTGCGGGCCGTCGAGGAGTCCAACCGGGGCCGCGTGCCGGGTCTGACGCCGATACGGGTGGGCCGGATGGCGGCCACGCCGTTCGCCTTCCTGCGGGGCGCGGCCGGACTGATGGCCCACGACCTGATGGGCAGCCCGGTCACCGGGGTCGGCGCCCAGCTCTGCGGCGACGCGCACGCGGCCAACTTCGGCCTCTACGGCGACGCCCGGGGCAGCCTGGTCATCGATCTCAACGACTTCGACGAGACCGTCTTCGGGCCGTGGGAGTGGGACCTCAAGCGGCTCGCCACCTCCCTGGTGCTCGCGGGCCGGGCCGCCGGGGCCGACGAGGACACCTGCCGCCGGGGCGCGTACGACGCCGTCGGCGCCTACCGCCGCACGATGCGGCTGCTGGCCCGGCTGCCCGCCCTCGACGCCTGGAACGCGATCGCGGACGAGGAGCTGGTCTCGCACACGGACGCCCGCGACCTGGTCGGCACCCTGGAGCGGGTCTCGGAGAAGGCCCGCAACAACACCAGCGCCCGGTTCGCCGCCCGGTCCACCGAGGAGTGCCCCGACGGCGGCCGGCGCTTCGTCGACGCCCGGCCCGTGCTGCGCCGGGTGCCGGACGTCGAGGCCGCGGTCGTGGCCGCCGGTCTCGGCGGCTATCTCTCGACCGTCTCCGAGGACCGGCTGCCGCTGCTGGCCCGGTACACGATCCACGACGTGGCGTTCCGGGTGGTCGGCACCGGCAGCGTGGGGACCCGGTCGTACGTGGTGCTGCTCCTCGACCACCGGGGAGAGCCGCTGGTCCTCCAGGTGAAGGAGGCGCGCCCCTCGGTGCTCGCCCCCTATCTGCCCGCGGTCGGGTTCGACGTACCGGAGGTGGCGCACGAGGGCCGCCGGGTGGTGCTCGGACAGAAGCGGATGCAGGTCGTCAGCGACATCCTGCTCGGCTGGGCGGATGTCGACGGCCGGCAGTTCCAGGTCCGGCAGTTCCGGAACCGCAAGGGCAGCGTGGACCCCGCCGCGCTCGCCGCCGACCAGGTCGACGACTACGGGCGGATGACCGGCGCGCTCCTCGCCCGGGCGCACGCCCACAGCGCCGACCCCCGCCTCCTCGCGGGCTACTGCGGCAAGAACGACGAGCTCGACGAGGCGGTGGCCGCCTTCGCGGTGACGTACGCCGACCGTACGGAAGCGGATCACGCCGAGCTGCTGCGGGGGATCAAGGCGGGCCGGCTGGCCGCCGAGTTCGGCATCTGACCGGTCCGGTTCCGGCGCGCGTGAAGCGGTGGGTCCGGTTCGGGCCCACCGCGTGTGCCGCGCCGCCGGGCTGTGGCCATACGCTGGACGGGTGACCCACGAAGCCGCCGGGGTGCCGACCACCCGGAACGATGAAGACCGGCAGGACGACGTCCCGCAGGGCAACGACGATGTCCAGGACGTCCAGGACGTCCAGCAGGACGAGGCCGGGCCGGACGCCGCCGGTGCCGAGAACGCCGAGGCGCGTCCCGAGGCCCGGCTGGCGCGGGCGGTGCAGGTCGCCGAGCAGGCGTTGATCGAGTTCGAGATCGCGGTGGAGACTTTCCGGGTGGAGGTCGAGAACTTCTCCCGGCTGCACCACCAAAAGCTCGGCCCGATGTACGCGCGGCTCGACGAGCTGGACGCGCTCATCGCGGAGGCGCGGGCGGCGAAGACCGGGGACCCGGAAGACGAGCGCAAGGCGCGCGAGGCGCGGGCGGTCGTCATGCCGATGCCCGGGGTCGACGAGCTGTTCCACGACTGGATGGACACCGACGGGCTCTCCCCCGAAGCCGCGGCCATGCTCACCGAGCAGCCGGTCCGGCCGCCGAAGCGGGTCAGGCCGAGCGAGGAGGCCCGCAGGCTCTACCGGGAGCTGGCCCGCAAGGCGCACCCGGACCTCGCCCAGGACGAGACGGAGCGGCAGCGCCGGGACGAGTTCATCGCCCGGGTCAACGCCGCGTACGGCCGCGGCGACGTCGAGCTGCTCAAGGAGCTCGTGGCGGAGTGGGAGGCCGGTCCGGTGCAGCCGCCCGCCCCGCTGAGCGAGAGCGAGGAGCTCTACGCCCGGCTGGAGTGGCTCAGCCGGCGCAAGGAACTGCTGACGGTGCTCGCCAAGGAGCTGGAGGACGGCGCGATCGGCTCGATGCTGCGGATGGCCCCCGACGACCCGGACCAGCTGCTGGAGGACATCGCGGAGCAGCTGCTGGGCGAGGTGTCCCGGCGCGAGGCCGAGCTCGCGGAGATGACGCAGTAGGCGCAGTGAGCGTAGTGGCCGCATTGGTCAGGGCGCGGCGGGCCGGGTGCAGTAGCGTTCCTGGTGACTCTTCCGCGAGTGGACGACGCTTCCGCGTATGTACGAGAGAAGGCATGACCCATGAATTTCGCCCCGCTGCCCTCGGTGGACGCCGCGGCGGTGCCGTCGGATGGCTTCGTCCTGGACGTCCGTGAGAACGACGAGTGGGCGGCCGGTCACGTCGAGGGCGCGCTGCACATTCCGATGAGCGATTTCGTGGGCCGGTTCGGCGAGCTGACCGAGGCGGCCGAGGACGGCCGGCGCGTGCATGTGATGTGCCGGGTGGGCGGCCGGTCGGCCCAGGTCACCCAGTACCTGGTCCAGCAGGGCATCGACGCGGTGAACATCGACGGCGGCATGCAGGCCTGGGACGGCGCCGGCCGTCCCATGGTCACGGACAACGGGACGCCCGCCTTCGTTCTCTGAGCCGGTCCTCGGGTCTCAGGCGCCGGGCCGGCCGGTGACGGCTGGGCGGGAGCCGAGGCCGGGTCCCGGGTCCGGTCGGGCCGGCCGGTGTCAGCCGAGCGGGTGGGCGGCCAGCAGGTCTCCCAGCGCCTCTTCGTGGGCCGCCGCCGGGCCGAGCGAGAGCTCGATCTGCTTCGCCCAGGCGTGGTAGCGGTGCAACGGGTAGTCGGTGTCCGCGCCGAAGCCGCCGTGCAGATGCTGGGCGGTCTGCACGACGCGGCGCACGCCGTCGGAGGCCCAGATCTTCGCCACGGCGACATCACCCGCCGCCGGGAGCGGCCCCCCGGCGTCGGTGGAGATCCGCCAGGCGGCCTGCCAGAGGGTCGCCTCCATCGCCCGTAGATCGATGTACCGGTCGGCGGCCTGGACCGCCACCGCCTGGAACGTCGCGACCGGAAACCCGAACTGCTCGCGCTTGCCGGTGTATTCGGCGGTCATCGCGAGCACCCGCTCGCCCAGCCCGAGCGCCAGCGCGCACGTCCCCGTGGTGAGCAGGGACCGCAGCCAGTCCCAGCAGCCCGCCGCGTCGATCAGCTCGCGCGCTTCCACGCGCACGGCGTCGAGCCGGACCTCGGCCAGGCGTTCACCGCTGGTGGAGACCTGGTCCGCCAAGGTGATGCCGTCGCGGGTACGGGGCACGAGGGCGAGGACCGGGCGGCCCCCTGCGGTGTGTGCGGGGACGGCGATCCGGTCGGCCACCTGGGCCCAGGGAACCGCGGACTGGACCCCGTCGAGCACCCAGCCGGAGCCCCCGGCCGGGCCGCCGGTCTGCCTGCCGGTCTCCTCGTCGGCGCCGCTGTTCCCGCCGCTCCCGCTCCCGTCCCCGTCCCCGTCCCCGTCCCCGTACGGCCGTGCCGTGACGGCGAGTTCGGCCGGGTCGTGGCCGCTGCGTCCGTTGGCGCCGACGGTCAGGATCAGTTCGCCCCGGCCGGCCCGGGGCAGCAGCTCCGCCGCGAGGGCGCGATCCCCGTACCGCTCGATGGCCATCGCCACCGCACAGCTCTCCAGCAGCGGGACCCTGGCCAGCACCTTCGCCGACTCCCGCAGGACCAGGCAGAGCGCGATCGGGTCCAGGCCCGCGCCGCCGTGGTCCGGTGACAGCGTGAGCCCGAGCAGGTCCGTGCGCGCCAGCTCGTGCCACAGCTGCCGGTCGATGTCCTCCGCCACCGCGCCCGGGGTCAGGGCGGGGCTGGGCGCGCGGTCGGGTGCGACATCCGAGAAGACGGCCCTGGCCGCCTCGACGGCCGCCCGCTGTTCCTCGGTGAAGGTGAAGTCCACTGTCCCAGCCTCCCGTTGACCGTCGACAACCACTGATGAGCTGACGGGTCGTCAAGATAGAACAGGTTCTATGGGATGGGAAGGGAACGGTGCGGCGGCCCGCCCGGGCCTCAGCGGTCGAAGTCCAGCTCCACCTCCGGGGTGAGCGGATGCGACTGGCAGGCCAGCACGAAGCCCGCCTCCGTCTCCTCCGGTTCCAGGGCGAAGTTGCGGTCCATCCGGACCTCGCCCGATACGAGGAACGCCCGGCAGGTCCCGCAGACCCCGCCCTTGCAGGCGTACGGCGCGTCCGAGCGGCTTCGCAGCACCGTCTCCAGCAGGGATTCCGCGTTCTCCACGGGCCAGCTGCCCGAGCGGCCGTGGAGGGTGGCCGTCAGCACGGAGTCGGACGGGGCGGCGACCTTGACCACCGTCGCGTCGGCGGGGCCCTCGTCGACGTGGAAGATCTCCTGATGGACCCGGGACCGGTCGACGCCGAGTGCTTTCAGGGCCTTCTCCGTGCCCCGGACGAGGCCGAGCGGCCCGCACAGGAACCAGCCGCCCACCTCCGCGACCGGGAGCACGGCGGGCAGCAGACCGGTGAGCCGTTCGGTGTCGAGCCGCCCGGAGGGGAGCCCGGCCGACTGCTCCTCCCGGGAGAGCGCGGTGACCAGCTGGAAGCGGTCCGGATAACGGTCCTTGAGGTCGGCCACCTCGTCGAGGAACATCGTCGAGGCCGCCGTGCGGTCGCTGCGGATCAGACAGAACCGGGCCGTCGGCTCCCGGTCGAGCAGAGTGGCCGCCATCGACAGCACCGGCGTGATGCCGCTGCCGCCGACCACCGCCGCGAACAGGCCCGGGCGCGGCTTCAGGACGAAGCGGCCCATCGGAGGCATGGCCTCCACCTGGTCCCCGACGGCCAGTTCCTTCAGGGCGTACGTGGAGAACGCCCCGCCCTCGACCATGCGGATGCCCACCCGCAGCACCGGTTCGCCGGGCTGTTCGGTGGCCGGTGCGCAGATCGAGTACGAACGGCGGACCTCCTGGCCGTCCACCGTGTAGCGCACGTTCAGATGCTGGCCGGGGGTGTGGCGGAAGGTCTCGCGCAGCTCGGCCGGCACGGCGAGCGTCACGGCCACCGCGTCGTCCGTGATCCGTTCGATCGCGCTGACCCGGAGCGGATGGAACATCTACAACTCCTTGAAATGGTCGAACGGTTCACGGCAGGCGACGCAGCGGCGCAGGGCCTTGCACGCCGTGGAGGAGAACCGGCTGAGCAGCTCCGTGTCCGTGGAGCCGCAGTGCGGGCAGCGCACCGAGAGCGTCAGCGGCACGGGCCCGCCGTCGGTGCTGTGGGCGCGCGGCGGCGCTATGCCGAACTCCGCGAGCTTGCGGCGCCCTTCGGCGCTGATGTCGTCCGTCGACCAGGCCGGCGCCAGGACCGTCACCACGGAGACTTCCGGCACGCCGTGGTCGTGGAGCACCCGCTCGATGTCGGCGGACATCGCCTCGATCGCCGGGCAGCCGGTGTACGTCGGGGTGAGCCGCACGGTCACCCGGCCCGGGCCCTCCACCTGGACGCCCCGCAGGACACCCAGCTCCGCCAGGGTCAGCACCGGGAGTTCGGGGTCGGGCACGGAGCCGGCCAGCTCGCGCAGCTCCGCCTCCAGCAGCGTGTCGGTCACCATGACGCCCCCGGGTGACTGCGGTGCAGATGCTGCATCTCGGCGAGCATGCGGCCGAACGGCTCGGTGTGCAGGCCCTGCCGGCCCGCGCCCGCCGCCCAGCCCCCGGACCGCGGGCCCGCGGGGAGCGTCAGCGTGGCGCGCTCGACGACGTCGGTGACGACGGCGAGCCAACTGCTCTCCAGCGCCTGCCAGTCGACACCGGATTCCGGGGAGTCGAGCCCTTCGACCGGCTGGAACATCTCACCGGTGAACCGCCACAGCGCGTCCAGGCCGCTCTGCATCCGGCCGTGGCTCTCCTCGGTGCCGTCCCCGAGCCGCAGGACCCACTGCTCGGCGTGGTCCCGGTGGTAGGCCACCTCCTTCACGGCCTTGGCCGCCAGACCGGCGAACTCGCCGTCCCCGGCCGCCAGTCGCTCGTACAGCAGGTGCTGATACACCGAGAAGTAGAGCTGCCGGGCGATGGTGTGGGCGAAGTCGCCGTTCGGCTGCTCGACCAGCTGGAGGTTGCGGAAGGCGCGCTCCTCGCGGAGGTAGGCCAGCTCGTCCTCGTCGCCGACGAGCGAGAGCAGCACCCGCGCCTGCCCCAGCAGGTCCAGGGCGATGTTGGCGAGCGCCACCTCCTCCTCCAGGACGGGGGCGTGTCCGGCCCACTCCCCCAGCCGGTGCGAGAGCACCAGCGCGTCGTCGCCGAGGGCGAGTGCGGCGCTCACAGGTGCTTCACCCCGTCCGGGATCTCGTAGAACGTCGGGTGACGGTAGGGCTTGTCGCCGGCCGGCTCGAAGAAGGAGTCCTTCTCGTCGGGGGAGGAGGCGGTGATCGCGGTGGACGGGATCACCCAGATCGAGACGCCCTCGGAGCGGCGGGTGTAGAGGTCACGGGCGTTGCGCAGGGCCATCTCGGCGTCCGGCGCGTGCAGGCTGCCCGCGTGGGTGTGGGACAGTCCGCGCCGCGAGCGGACGAACACCTCCCACAGAGGCCAGTCGGTCGAGCTGCTCATGCCGTCTCCTCCACATGCTGCGCGGACGCGCTGGTCTGTGCCGATGCCGATGCCGATGCCGATGCCGGGGCGGGGGCCGGTGTGCGGGGCGATGTCTGTGCCGGGGCGTGCTTGGCGGCGTACGCGGCGGCCGCGTCCCGGACCCAGGCGCCTTCCTCGTGGGCCCTGCGCCGCTGGGTGATCCGCTGTTCGTTGCAGGGGCCGTTGCCCTTCAGGACCTCCTGGAACTCCGACCAGTCGATCGCGCCGAAGTCATGGCTGCCCAGCTCCTCGTTCCACCGGATGTCGGGGTCCGGGAGCTCCAGGCCCAGCGCTTCGGCCTGGGGCACGCAGATGTCGACGAAGCGCCGGCGCAGCTCGTCGTTGGAGTGCCGCTTGATCTTCCAGGCCATGGACTGCTCGGAGTGCGACGAGGCGTCGTCGGGCGGGCCGAACATCATCAAGGAGGGCCACCACCAGCGGTTCACCGCGTCCTGGGCCATGGCGTGCTGGGCCTCGGTGCCCTGGCTGAGGGCGAGCAGCAGCTCGTACCCCTGGCGCTGGTGGAAGGACTCCTCCTTGCAGATACGGACCATCGCGCGGGCGTAGGGGCCGTAGGAGCAGCGGCAGAGCGGCACCTGGTTGGTGATCGCCGCGCCGTCCACCAGCCAGCCGATCGCGCCGACGTCGGCCCAGGTCAGCGTGGGGTAGTTGAAGATCGACGAATAGCGCTGGCGGCCCGCGTGGAGCTTGTCGAGCAGCTCCTCGCGGCTGGTGCCCAGGGTTTCGGCGGCGCTGTAGAGATACAGGCCGTGGCCCGCCTCGTCCTGCACCTTGGCCATGAGGATCGCCTTGCGGCGCAGCGAGGGCGCCCGGGTGATCCAGTTGGCCTCGGGCTGCATGCCGATGATCTCCGAGTGGGCGTGCTGGGCCATCTGGCGGATCAGTGTGGCCCGGTAGGCATCCGGCATCCAGTCGCGCGGCTCGATCCGCTCGTCCGCCGCCACGGCCGCGTCGAACGCCGCGAGGTGGTCCGCGTCCGCCGGGTCCATCGCACCCGCCGCGCCCGTCGAACCGGCTCCACCCGCCGCATTCGCCGTGCCGAGCGTCTTCTGCGTCGTCTGGTCCGCAGTCACTGCCGCCATCCCGGGCTCCCTACCGACCGATCGTTCGGTTCCTTGACTTCAATGGTGAGTCGGAGGCCCGTAGGGTGTCAACCCTGTGGATAACTGAGTGGTGATCGACGGTGAGCGGGGCGGGATGGATTCGGACCACGACAGGAGCTCTGCGGGCGGGGGGAAGGACGCCTGGCCGCAGGCGTTGAACCGGCCGGCGGAAGCGCGGGACACCCCCGAAGCCACACCGCCGAACCACCCGGTCACCACGCCCCCGGTCACCACGCCTCCGGCCTCCTCGCGGCCGGTCGCGGAGCCCCCGGTCACCGGCCGGGGCATAGCCGGGCTCTCGCTTCCGTACCAGGTGGTCGCGGCCCTGGCGCTGTCCCTGATCGGGCTGCTCGCCTGCACGCAGGTGGCCATGGTGTTCCTGCACGTCGCCCCGTCCAACACGCTGACCAAGGAGCACGGGAAGACGATCGACCGCTGGATCTACCCGGAGTTCGAGCAGAACTGGAAGCTCTTCGCCCCCAACCCGCTCCAGCAGAACGTCGCCGTCCATGTGCGGGCCGAAGTGGTCGACGCCGACGGCCGCCGCACCACCCGGTGGATGAACCTGACCCACGAGGACGCCAAGGGAATACGCGGCAACCTCTTCCCCAGCCATGTGGACCAGAACGAGCTCCGCCGGGGCTGGGACTTCTACATCAACTCCCACGACAGCGAGAACCGCCCCAACGGCCTGCGCGGGGATCTCTCCGAGCGTTACGTGCGGCGCATCGCGATGCTGCGGCTGAGCGAGCGCGACTACGGCGGCACGATCGAACGCATCCAGCTCCGCTCCGCCACCAGCTCCATCGCCCCGCCCCCGTGGAGCACCGAGAAGATCAGCACCAAGCCCGTCTACCGCGTACTCCCCTGGTGGACCGTGACCCCCGACGATCTTCCCGAGCGTGCGGCGGAAAAGGCCCGGGACGCGGCGCGTGCGGAGGCGAACCAGTGACCATCCCCCCGCCCGCGACCCCGCAGAACCCGGCAGCGCAGGAACCGACCTCGCAGAACCCGGCAGTGCAGGACCCGACCCAGCAGCCGACCGGCCCGCAGCCGACCGGCCCGCAGCCGGCCGGGCCCCGGCGCCCGGGTTCCGGTGGTTCCGCTGGCTCCGGTGGCTCCGGTGGCTCCGGTGGCGGTCTGGCCCATGGTCTTCAGCGGGTCACCGCCTCGGCCCTCGGCCCGTACCAGAGCGCCGTCGTCCGGATCGGTTTCGCCGCCACCTACCTCTTCTTCCTGCTGCGCGAGCTGCCGCACCGCCATGAGCTGTACGGCCCGGACAGCCCGTGGCACTGGGACCTGGCCCGCCAGCTCACGGACGGCAACGAGGCCTTCTCCGTCCTGATGTGGACCGACAGCACGGTCTGGTTCGAGGCGGTCTACGTCCTCACGCTGCTGTCCGCGGCGGCGCTGATGGTCGGCTGGCGGACCCGGACCATGTCCGTCCTCTTCATGGTCGGCGTGCTCTCGGTGCAGAACCGCAGCATCTTCATGGGCGACGGCGGCGACAACGTCGTCCACCTCATGGCGATCTACCTCGTGCTGACGCGCTGCGCCCAGGTCTGGTCGCTGGACGCCCGGCGTGCGGCGCGCAACGCGCAGCGTGCCGCCGAGGGACTGCCGCCCCTGCGGGACATCGCGGGCCCGGTGCTCTGGGCGCTCCTCGGCCCCGTCCTCGTGACGGCCACCCTGATGGGCGGGCTCGGCGGCACCTGGTGGCTGCCGACTCTGCTGTGGATCCTCTGGCTCTCCGCCGCCGCCTGGTGGGCCGTGAACCGCTACGCGCCGCGGAGCGAGCCCCGCACCCTGCTCGATGTGCTGGCCAACCTCACGCACAACGCCACGCTCGCCGTGATCATGGCCGAGGTCTGCCTGATCTACGCGACCGCCGGCTGGTACAAGATCCAGGGCTCGCGCTGGCAGGACGGCACCGCGCTCTACTACCCGCTCAACCTCGACTACTTCACCCCGTGGCCCGCTCTGTCGGACATCCTGGGCGCCAGCGGGCTGATGGTGATGGTGCTGACGTACGGCACGGTCATCGTCCAGGTCGCCTTCCCGTTCACGCTGTTCAACCGGCGGGTCAAGAACGTCCTGCTGGTCGTGATGATCTGCGAGCACGCGGGGATCGCCCTGCTGCTCGGGCTGCCCTTCTTCTCCATGGCGATGATCGCGGCCGACGCGGTGTTCCTGCCGACGGCCTTCCTCGTGTGGCTGGGCGCCCGCGTCGCGACGGGCCGTCGGCGGCTGCTCTCCCGGGGCCATACGCTCGTCGGGTGAGCAGTGAGACCGGCAGAACCCAAGAACCCCCCGCGGAACCCCTCCAGTACGACGACGGCTACGGCCAGCCGATCGGTGTCGGGCCGCACCCGCTGCCCTGGCCCGAGGACGAGCGGTACGACCCCGAGCTGCTGGCCGGGGGCGACCGGCGCAACGTCGGTGACGCGTACCGCTACTGGACGCGGGAGGCGATCGTCGCCGATCTCGACCTGCGGCGGCACGACTTCCATGTGGCCGTGGAGAACTGGACCCACGACTTCAACATCGGCTCGGTGGTCCGGACCGCCAACGCCTTCCTGGCCAAGGAGATCCACATCGTGGGCCGGCGGCGCTGGAACCGGCGCGGCGCCATGGTCACCGACCGCTACCAGCATGTGCGCCACCACCCCGACACGGCGGCTCTGACCGCCTGGGCGGCGGCCGAGGGGCTGCCGATCATCGGGATCGACAACCTCCCCGGCGCCGTACCGCTGGAGCGCACCGAGCTGCCGCGCCGCTGCGTCCTGCTGTTCGGGCAGGAGGGGCCGGGCCTCACCGAGGAGGCGCGCGAGCACGCCACGACGGTGTGCTCGATCGCGCAGTTCGGCTCGACCCGGTCCATCAACGCCGGAGCCGCCGCGGCCATCGCGATGCACGCGTGGATCCAGCGCTACGCCGACGTCCCGGACCCGCGGGAGACCCGCTAGTCACGCCTGGCGGCGCACCTCCACCACCCGGAAGCGGTTGGCGACGAAGGCCGCGTCGCACAGGGCCGCGTTGGCCGCCGGGTTGCCGCCGGAGCCGTGGAAGTCGGAGAAGGCGGCGGTCTGGTTGACGTACACCCCGCCGGTCAGGTTCAGCGAGAGCTGGGCCGACTCGTCCAGGCAGACGTCCTCGATCGCGCGCTCCACCTCGGGGGAGGTGGTGTACGCGCCGACCGTCATGGCGCCCTTCTCCCGGATCGTGCGGCGCAGGAGATCCAGGGCGGCGGACGTCGACTCGACGGCGACGGCGAAGGACACCGGCCCGAAGCACTCCGAGAGGTAGGCGGCGCCGTCGTCGGGCTTGGTGCCGTCGAGCTTCACGACCACCGGCGTACGGACGACCGCGTCGGGGAATTCGTCGTTGGCGACCGTCCGCGAGGCCAGCGCGACCTCGCCCAGCTCGCCCGCCGCCTCCACCCGGGCCCTGACATCCGGGTTGACCAGCGCGCCGAGCAGGGCGGACGCGCGGGCGTCGTCGCCGAGCAGTCCGGTGACGGCGGCCGAGAGGTCGGCGACCACGTCGTCGTAGGACTTGGCGCCGGCGTCGGTGGCGATGCCGTCCCGGGGGATCAGCAGATTCTGCGGGGTGGTGCACATCTGGCCGCTGTACAGCGAGAGGGAGAACGCCAGGTTGGCCAGCATGCCCCGGTAGTCGTCGGTGGAGTCGACGACGATCGTGTTGACGCCGGCCTTCTCCGTGTAGACCTGGGCCTGGCGGGCGTTCTCCTCCAGCCAGTCGCCGAAGGCGGTCGAGCCGGTGTAGTCGATGATCCGGATCTCGGGGCGGACCGCCAGGGTCTTGGCGATGCCCTCGCCGGGGCGTTCGGCGGCCAGCGCGACCAGATTCGGGTCGAAGCCCGCCTCGCTCAGCACCTCGCGGGCGATGGACACCGTGAGCGCCAAGGGCAGCACCGCGCGCGGGTGGGGCTTGACCAGCACCGGGTTTCCCGTGGCGAGCGAGGCGAAGAGGCCGGGGTAGCCGTTCCACGTGGGGAACGTGTTGCAGCCGATGACCAGCGCGATGCCGCGGCCGGACGTGATGAACGACTTGTGCAGCTTCAGCGGGTCGCGCTTGCCCTGCGGCTTCGACCAGTCGGCCGTGTCGGGGGTGCGGACCTGCTCGCGGTAGGCGTACGCCACGGCCTCCAGGCCGCGGTCCTGGGCGTGCGGGCCGCCCGCCTGGAACGCCATCATGAAGGCCTGGCCGCTCGTGTGCATCACGGCGTGGGCCAGCTCATGGGTGCGGGCGCTGATCCGCGACAGGATCTCCAGACAGACCAGGGCCCGGACCTCCGGTCCCGCCGCCCGCCAGGCGGCCGTGCCGGCCTTCATCGCCGGCAGCAGGACGTCCGGGTCGGCGTGCGGATACTCGATGCCGAGCTCCGGACCGTACGGCGAGGTCTCGCCGGCGACCCAGCCGTCGGTGCCCGGCTGCCCCAGGTCCAGCCGGGTGCCCAGCAGCGCGTCGAAGGCGGCCTTGCCTTCGGCCGCGCCGAGGCTGCCCGGGGCGCCGCCCTCGCCGTACGCCTTCGGGTGCTCGGGGTGCGGCGACCAGTACGCGCGGGTACTGATCACGTCGAGGGCCTGGTCGAGCGTGGGCCGGTGGGTCTCGGACAGCTGCTGGGGGGTGAGCGCGGAGGCCATGGCGGACCAACTCCTCATCGAGCCGGGCGGGGACGTACGGACGGAGTTAGAGTAACCGAACGATCGGTCGGGACAAGGGGTCCTCCGGGAACCTGTGGACAACTTCGATGGTCCCCGCCTGTGCGGGGCTGATCCCTCATGGGGGAGGATCGCGGACATGACCACGGCCAAGCGGGACGCGTACACACCGGAGACCCTGCTCACCGTCGCCGTCCGCGTCTTCAACGAGCGCGGCTACGACGGCACGTCCATGGAGCACCTCTCCCGGGCGGCGGGTATCTCGAAATCCTCCATCTACCACCATGTGGCGGGCAAGGAGGAGCTGCTGCGCCGGGCCGTGAGCCGGGCGCTCGACGGGCTCTTCGCGATCCTCGACGAGCCGGGGGCGCAGCGCGGGCGCGCGGTGGAGCGGGTCGAGTACGTCACGCGCCGGACCGTCGACGTGCTGATGGCGGAGGTCCCCTACGTCACCCTGCTGCTGCGGGTGCGCGGCAACACGAAGACGGAGCGCTGGGCGCTGGAGCGGCGCCGCGAGTTCGACCAGCGGGTGGCGGAGCTGCTGAAGGCCGCGGTGGCCGAGGGCGACCTGCGGGCGGACGTGGACATACGGCTGGCGACCCGCCTGCTGTTCGGCATGGTGAACTCGCTGGTCGAGTGGTACCGGCCGCAGCCGGGCGGCTTCCCCGGCGAGGAGCAGCTCGCGGACACGGTCGTCCAGCTGGCCTTCGAGGGCATGCGGGCGAACACCGCCCGCTGAGCCCGCCGCACCACCGGGTCCCCGCGCACGCTGCGGTCAGGCTTTCGCGTACGCCATGGTCAGGCGAGTTCGGCCGGCCGGTCCGGGCGCGGCCCGAGGTCCGTCTCCTCGAACACCAGCAGCGTGCGCGTCGAGAGCACCTCGGGGATGGACTGGATCCGGGTGAGGACCAGCTCGCGCAGCGCCCGGTTGTCGGGCGTGTGCACCAGAAGCAGTACGTCGAAGTCGCCGCTGACCAGGGCGATGTGCGTGGCCCCTGGCAGGGCCTGAAGCTGCTCGCGCACGGTGCGCCAGGAGTTCTGCACGATCTTGAGCGTGATGTACGCGGACGCCCCCTGTCCGGCCCGCTCGTGGTCGACCCGGGCGCCGAAGCCACGGATCACGCCGTCCTCGACGAGCCGGTTGATCCGGGCGTACGCGTTGGCCCGCGAGACATGGACCCGCTCGGCCACGGACCGTATCGAGGCGCGGCCGTCCGTCTGGAGGATCCGCAGGATGTCGCGGTCGATGGCGTCCAGCGGCCGCGCGGGCGGAACCGGGGCCGGCTCCGGCGCGGGGCCCGCGGCGGCGGCCGACGGCGTCGCGGCGGCCGACGGCGTGGCGGCGGGCGGGGGCGGGCCCGGCTCCTCGCCCCTGTCGGCCATTTGTTCAGCTGCCATCGGCCCGCGCCTCCCTGTCGTGGACGACCTGTACCCATCCCAAGCTGTGGAGAACCGTTTGTCCACAGGCTGCCGGTGCCTGTAGCCAAAATGCGCTTGCGACCGAACAATCGGTAGGTGAGGCACACCACACCCGTGCCTCGCCCAGCCCCCGATGTCCCGCTCCCGATCGACACCATCGACACCCATCGACGCCGCCGATCGACTCGACACCGCCGATCGACACCCTCGATCTCCCTCGATGCCAGGAGGTGCTTCTCATGACGGTCCAAGAGCTGCCCGGCGCGGCCGCCTACCGGCCCACGCCGCCCCCGGCCTGGAAGCCGATCACCGACCCCGCCCCGCTGCTCCCGGACCCGGAGCCCTACCGGGTGCTCGGTACGGACGCGGTCGCCGACGTCGATCCCGAACTGCTGCTCCGGCTCCACGCGGAGCTGGTGCGCGGGCGCCGCTACAACGCCCAGGCCACCGCGCTGACGAAGCAGGGCCGCCTGGCGGTCTACCCGTCGAGCACCGGCCAGGAGGCGTGCGAGATCGCCGCCGCCCTGGTGCTGGAGGAGCGCGACTGGCTCTTCCCCAGCTACCGCGACACGCTCGCGGCCGTCGCGCGCGGCCTGGACCCGGTCGAGGCGCTGACCCTGCTGCGCGGCGACCGGCACACCGGTTACGACCCGCGCGAGCACCGCATCGCCCCGTTGTGCACCCCGCTCGCCACCCAGCTCCCGCACGCCGTGGGGCTGGCGCACGCCGCCCGGCTCAAGGGCGACGACGTGGTGGCGCTCGCCATGGTCGGCGACGGCGGCACCAGCGAGGGCGACTTCCACGAGGCGCTGAACTTCGCGGCCGTCTGGAAGGCCCCGGTCGTCTTCTTCGTCCAGAACAACGGCTTCGCGATCTCCGTTCCGCTGGCCAAGCAGACCGCCGCGCCCTCCCTCGCCCACAAGGCCGTCGGATACGGGATGCCGGGCCGCCTGGTCGACGGCAACGACGCGGCGGCGGTGCACCAGGTGCTGAGCGAGGCCGTGGCGCGCGCCCGGCGCGGCGAGGGCCCGACGCTGGTCGAGGCGGTCACCTACCGCATGGAGGCCCACACCAACGCCGACGACGCCACCCGCTACCGGGTCGACAGCGAGGTCGAGGCGTGGAAGGCGCACGACCCGGTGCGGCTGCTGGAGCGTGAGCTGACGGAGCGCGGGCTGCTGGACGACGCGGGCATCGAGCAGGCGAAGGAGGCCGCCGAACGGATGGCCGCCGCCCTGCGCGACCGGATGAACGCGGATCCGGAGCTGGCCCCGATGGACCTCTTCACCCATGTGTACGCCGAGCAGACGAGTCAGCTCCGGGAGCAGGCGGCCGCCCTGCGCGCCGAGCTGGACGCCGAGCAGGACCACGACGAGCACGGCCCGGAGGCAGGACGATGACCACCGCGGCAGTGACGGCCGACGGCCGCCCCGTGAAGGCGAAACCGGCCACGATGGCGCAGGCCCTCGGGCGCGCGCTCCGCGACGCGATGGCCGAGGACCCCGCCGTCCATGTGCTCGGTGAGGACGTGGGCACGCTCGGCGGGGTCTTCCGGATCACCGACGGGCTGGCGAAGGAGTTCGGCGACGACCGCTGCACCGACACCCCGCTGGCCGAGGCGGGCATCCTCGGCGCGGCCGTCGGCATGGCGATGTACGGGCTGCGGCCCGTGGTGGAGATGCAGTTCGACGCGTTCGCCTACCCGGCGTTCGAGCAGCTGCTGAGCCATGTCGCCAAGATGCGCAACCGCACCGGCGGAGCCATGCCGCTCCCGATCACCGTGCGGGTGCCGTACGGCGGGGGGATCGGCGGGGTCGAGCACCACAGCGACTCCTCCGAGGCGTACTACATGGCCACCCCCGGCCTGCACGTCGTCACGCCGGCCACGGTCGACGACGCCTACGGGCTGCTGCGGGAGTCGATCGCCTCGGACGACCCGGTGGTCTTCCTGGAGCCGAAGCGGCTCTACTGGTCCAAGGCCGACTGGTCGCCCGAGGCCCCCGCCGCGGTCGAGCCGATCGGCAAGGCCGTGGTGCGCCGGCCCGGGCGCAGCGCCACCCTGATCACGTACGGCCCCTCCCTGCCGGTCTGCATGGAGGCCGCCGAAGCGGCCCTCGCCGAGGGCTGGGACCTCGAAGTGGTGGACCTGCGGTCGCTGGTGCCGTTCGACGACGAGACGGTGGCCGCGTCGGTGCGCCGCACCGGGCGGGCGGTCGTCGTGCACGAGTCCTCCGGATTCGGCGGGCCCGGCGGCGAGATCGCGGCCCGGATCACCGAGCGCTGCTTCCACCACCTGGAGGCTCCGGTGCTGCGGGTGGCCGGGTTCGACATCCCGTATCCGCCGCCCATGCTGGAGCGGCACCATCTGCCGGGAGTGGACCGGGTGCTCGACGCGGTGGCCCGGTTGCAGTGGGAGGCGGACAGCTGATGGCCCAGGTGCTCGAATTCAAGCTGCCGGACCTCGGTGAGGGACTGACCGAGGCCGAGATCGTCCGCTGGCTGGTGGAGGTCGGCGATGTCGTCGCCATCGACCAGCCCGTCGTCGAGGTCGAGACGGCCAAGGCGATGGTGGAGGTGCCCTGTCCCTACGGGGGCGTGGTGACCGCGCGGTTCGGCGAGGAGGGCACGGAACTTCCCGTCGGCGCACCGCTGCTGACGGTCGCCGTCGGTGCCCCGGAGGGGGCTTCCGGCTCCGCCGCCTCGCCTTCCTCTCCTTCCTCCTCTTCCCCTTCCTCCTCCGGCAAGGGGTCCGGCTCCGGCGCGGAGTCCTCGGGCGGCTCGGGGAACGTGCTCGTGGGGTACGGGACCGGCGCGCCGGCCGCACGCCGTCGGCGCATCCGCCCGGACCGGCTCGACCGGTCGGTGGCCGAGGTCCCGGTCTCCGTCGCGCCGGTGGCCGAGGTCCTGGTCGCCGAAGCCCCGGTGCATGAGGGGCCCGTGCCGGTGGTCTCTCCGCTGGTACGCCGGCTGGCCCGGCAGCACGACATCGATCTGCGGCGGCTGGCGGGTTCGGGCCCCGACGGGCTGATCCTGCGCGCCGATGTCGACCGGGCGATCCGGACGGCGGAGGAGACCGTGGCGGCGTCGGCCCGGGCAGCCCAGGTCCAGGCGCCGGTGGCGGCCGTGGCCGCAGCTCCGAACGGTGTGGCCGCCGCTCCGGACGCCGAACGGATTCCGCTGCGCGGGGTGCGCGGAGCGGTCGCCGACAAGCTGTCGCGCAGCCGGACCGAGATCCCCGACGCCACCTGCTGGGTCGACGCCGACGCCACCGAGCTGATGGCGGTCAGGGCCGCGATGAACGCCGCCACGGGCCCGTCCGCCGGGCCGAAGGTGTCGGTCCTGGCGCTGCTGGCGAGGATCTGCACGGCGGCGCTGGCCCGGTTCCCCGAGCTCAACTCCACCGTGGACACGGAGGCCCGGGAGATCGTCCGGCTGTCCGGCGTGCATCTCGGGTTCGCCGCCCAGACCGAGCGGGGCCTCGTCGTCCCGGTCGTCCGGGACGCGCACACCCGTAACGCCGAGTCGATCGGGGCCGAGATCGCCCGGCTGACCGAGCTGGCGCGCACGGGGAAGCTCAGCCCGGCGCAGCTGACCGGGGGCACGTTCACGCTGAACAACTACGGGGTGTTCGGGGTCGACGGTTCGACGCCGATCATCAACCACCCGGAGGCGGCGATGCTCGGGGTGGGCCGGATCATGCCCAAGCCCTGGGTGCACCAGGGCGAACTGGCCGTACGTCAGGTCGTCCAGCTGTCCCTCACCTTCGACCACCGGGTGTGCGACGGCGGAACGGCGGGCGGCTTCCTCCGGTACGTGGCGGACTGCGTGGAGCAGCCGGCGGTGCTGCTGCGCACGCTGTAGTCGCGGAGTCGCGCTTACGCCTTCGGGGGCTTTCCCCGACACGCCGCCCCCGTCGCGGTGTCCGGTCTTCCGGCCACCCCGGCGGGGGCGTCGCTCCGGGGCGCCGCCCATACTCGACGTATGACCGCCTATGACGTGATCGTCCTTGCCGGAGGGGCCGCGAAGCGGCTCGGCGGCGCCGACAAGCCAGGAGTCCGGGTGGGCGGCCGGGCGCTGCTCGACCGGGTCCTCGCGGCATGCGGCGGCGCGGCTCGTACCGTCGTGGTGGGCGACCGTCGCCCGACCGCCCGGCCGGTCGTCTGGACCCGGGAAGTACCGCAGGGCGGCGGTCCGTTGGCGGCGCTGGGCGCGGGGCTGCGGCTGACGACGGCGGAGTACGTTCTCGTGCTCTCCGCCGACCTTCCGTTTCTCGGCCCGCGCACGGTCGACGCGCTGCTCGCCGCCACCGGAGAGCCCGGCCGCGAAGGCGCCCTGTGCACCGACCCCGACGGGCGCGACCAGCCGCTCGTGGCCGCGTACCGGGCCGAGCCGCTCCGCCGGGAGCTGGCCCTGATCGCCACCGAGCACGGGGGCCTCGCCGGGCTTCCGCTCCGGCTTCTGACGGCCGAGCTGGACCTCGCCCGGATCGACGCGGGGCCTGACGCCGCGTTCGACTGCGACACTTGGGACGACATCGCCGCCGCCCGAGCCCGGATCAGGGAGCATGGGGCCGTGCTGGACGAATGGATCACCTCGGTCAAGAACGAACTGGGAATCGAACTCGACGTCGATACCGGTGTCCTGCTCGACCTCGCCCGTGACGCCGCGCACGGAGTCGCCCGGCCCGCCGCTCCGCTCACGACCTTCCTGGTCGGGTACGCGGCAGCCAGGGCGAGCGCCGGTGCGGGCCCCGACGAGGCCGCCGCGGCGGTCGCAGAGGCCTCGCGCAAGGCCACCGCCCTCGCCCTGCGCTGGGAAGCGGAGGCGGCGGGGCAGGGCGGCGATGCGGCGGGCGGGGCGGAGCCCGACGCGGGCCGCGAGGGGACCGGGACACCGTGACCGGCTCCGACGGGCCGCACGGTGAGCCCGGCAGCGACTTCCGCCCCGCTGGGTCCGGCGGCGATCTCGCCCGCGAGGAGGAGGAACGGGCCGTCGAGCAGGCCCTCGCCCTGGTCGGCGGATCCGACCGGTCCGGCGGGCCGGGAGGGCACCCGAGCCGCAGCCGGGACCTCGGGGACCCCTGGGACTCCCGGGACCTCCGGGATTCCCGTGGCCACCAGGACCCTCAGGGCCCCCGGGACCCTCGTGACCTCCGGGACCCTCGTGACCTCCGGGGACTCCAGGCCTCCCGTGACCCCCAAGACCTCCGGGGACCCCGGGCCTCTCATGACCCCCAGGACCCCCGGGGACCCCAGGCTTCTCAGGCTTCCCGGAACGAGGACCTGAACGCCGACCGCAGCAGCACCCCGCACGCCGACCGCAGCAGCGACAGCCCCCCGCGCACCGCCCCGGGCAGCGACAGCCCCCCGTACGCCGACCGCGACAACGCCCCGCGCGACACCCGCACCGCCGCCACCGCCACCACCTCCCCGACACCCCCCAACGAGCAGCCGCCGCCCCCCTCCTGGACCCATGCGCGGGCCGTCGCCGACAGGGCCGGGCGGGCCCGGCCGCCCGCGACGATCCGGTTGCCGCTCGACCGTGCGCTCGGGCAGGTGCTGGCCGAGGCGCTCGGGGCGCTCACCGATCTGCCGTCCTTCGACACCTCGGCCATGGACGGCTGGGCGGTCGCCGGGCCCGGCCCCTGGGTGTTCGAGGCCGGGGCCGGGCTTCTCGCCGGACGCGGGCCGGCCGCCGCGCTGCCCGACGGCACCGCCGTACGGATCGCCACCGGCGCCCGCGTACCGCCCGACACCACCGCCGTCATCCGCAGCGAGCACGCGTACGCCGACGAGGCCAGGGGGCTGCTGCACGCCCGGCGGTCCGTGGTCACCGGGCAGGACATCCGGCCCCGGGGCCAGGAATGCCGCTCGGGCGAGCAGCTCGTCCCGGCCGGGACGGTCGTGACCCCGGCGGTGCTCGGCCTCGCCGCGGCCGCCGGGTACGACGCGCTCCCCGTCGTACCCCGTCCGCGCGTCGACATCCTCGTCCTCGGCGACGAACTGCTCACCGCCGGTCTGCCGCACGACGGGCTGATCCGGGACGCCCTCGGGCCCATGCTCGGCCCCTGGCTGCGGGCCCTCGGCGCCGAGGTCTCCGGCCCCCGCCGGCTCGGGGACGACGCCGGGGCGCTGCGCGATGCCCTCGCCTCCTCCGACGCCGACCTGATCGTCACCACCGGGGGTACCGCCGCCGGTCCGGTCGACCATGTGCACCCGGTCCTCGACGCCCTCGGGGCCGAACTGCTGGTGGACGGGGTCGCGGTCCGCCCCGGCCACCCCATGCTGCTGGCCCGGCTGTCGCCGGACGGGCCGTATGTCGTCGGGCTGCCCGGCAATCCGCTCGCGGCCGTATCGGGTCTGCTGACGCTCGCGGAGCCGCTGCTCGCGGGTATCGCGGGCCGCCCCGCCCAGGACCCGTACCGCGCCCTCGTCCATGCCGAGGTGCCCGGCCATCCGCACGACACCCGCCTCGTCCCCGTGGTCCACCGCCCGGGCCGGGCGGGCGCCCGGGACCATGTCGCGCCGCTGCGCTACAACGGTCCCGCGATGCTGCGGGGGATCGCCGCGGCGGACGGGCTGGCTGTGGTGGAGCCGGGCGGGGTACGGTCCGGCACCGAGGTGGAGATTCTGGATCTCCCATGGGCCCCGGCGACGCCGTGGACGGAGGGGTGTTTCACGTGAAACTGCCCGGCCAGGATGCGATGGCCAGGAGGGCGGACGAACTGGTCGTGCCGACGCGGGTGATGCTCCCCCGCCGGGTGGCCGTCGGTCCGGCCCGCCAGGTCGGCAAGCGCCTGCTGATGGCGCTGCTCGTGCTGGCCGCGACCGTGCTGATCGTCTGGCTCGACCGCAGTGGCTACAGCGACAGCGCCGACGGCAAGGTCGATCTGCTGGACGCGGTCTACTACGCGACGGTCACCCTCTCCACCACCGGGTACGGGGACATCACTCCCTCCAGTGACGGAGCACGGTTGATCAATGTGGTGCTCGTGACACCGCTGCGCGTGCTCTTCCTGATCATCCTGGTCGGGACCACTCTCGAAGTCCTCACGGAACGGACCCGGGAGGACTTCCGGCTGAAGCGTTGGAGAGCCAACTTGCGTGACCACACCGTCGTCGTCGGCTTCGGCACGAAGGGCCGTTCGGCGATTCTGACCCTCTGTGCCACCGGCTTGTCGAAGGACCAAATCGTCGTTGTCGACCCGGCCTCCAAGGTGATCGAGGCCGCCAACGCCGAGGGCTTCACCGGTGTGCTCGGTGACGCCACGCGCAGCGATGTGCTGCTGCGGGCCGAGCTCCAGAAGGCGCGTCAGGTCATCATCGCGACCCAGCGCGACGACACCGCCGTACTGGTGGCCCTGACCGCGCGCCAGCTGAACCGCGGGGCGAAGATCGTGGCGGCGGTCCGTGAGGAGGAGAACGCGCCCCTGCTCCGGCAGTCCGGCGCGGACGCGGTGATCACCAGCGCCAGCGCCGCCGGACGGCTGCTCGGCCTCTCCGTCCTCAGCCCGAGCGCGGGCACCGTGATGGAGGACCTGATCCAGCAGGGCAGCGGCCTCGATCTCGTCGAACGGCCGGTCATAAAGGCCGAGGTGGGCAAGAGCGTGCGGGAGACCGACGACCTGGTCGTCAGTGTGCTGCGCGGACACCGGCTGCTCGGTTACGACGATCCGGCGGCCAGCCCGCTTCAGTTGACGGACCGGGTCATCACCATCGTGCGGGCGAGCCCCAGTTCGGCCGCCGCGCCGAAGCACCCGATGCCTCCGCACCAGCGACCCTGATCGACGAGGCGCCCGCTCGGGCGCGCGCCGCGGGAGTAGCCTCGCGGCCATGCATGCGATCACGATTCCCGAACCCGGTGGCCCCGAGGCGCTCGTGTGGGCCGAGGTGCCCGATCCCGTACCCGGCGACGGCGAGGTCCTCGTCGAGGTCGTCGCCGGCGCTGTGAACCGGGCCGACGTGCTCCAGCGGCAGGGCTTCTACGATCCGCCGCCCGGCGCGTCCCCCTACCCCGGCCTGGAGTGCGCGGGCCGGATCGCCGCGCTCGGTCCCGGGGTGACCGGGTGGGCGGTCGGCGACGAGGTGTGCGCGCTGCTGTCGGGCGGCGGTTACGCGGAGAAGGTCGCCGTTCCGGCCGGCCAGCTCCTTCCCGTACCGGAGGGCGTCGACCTGGTGGAGGCCGCGGCGCTGCCCGAGGTCACCGCGACGGTGTGGTCCAACGTCTTCATGGTGTCCCACCTGCGCCCCGGTGAGACCTTCCTGGTGCACGGCGGCTCCAGCGGCATCGGCACGATGGCGATCCAGCTGGCGAAGGCGGTCGGGGCCCGGGTCGCGGTCACGGCGGGCAGCCCGGAGAAGCTCGCCCGGTGCGCCGAGCTGGGGGCGGACATCCTCATCAACTACCGCGAGCAGGACTTCGTCGAGGAGATCCGGGAGAACACCGCAGGGGCGGGGGCCGACGTCATCCTGGACATCGTCGGTGCCAAGTACCTGGAGCGGAACGTCCAGGCGCTCGCCGTCAACGGCCGCCTCGCGATCATCGGTCTCCAGGGCGGCGCCAAGGGCGAGCTGAACCTCGGCGCCCTGCTGACCAAACGGGCCGCCGTCACCGCGACCTCGCTGCGGGGCCGCCCGCTCCAGGAGAAGGCCGCCATCGTCGCCGCCGTACGCGAGCACGTGTGGCCGCTGATCGGCGGCGGGGTGGTCAAGCCCGTGGTGGACCGGGCGCTGCCGATGGCGGACGCCGCCGAGGCGCACCGGGTGCTGGAGTCCAGCGCGCACATCGGCAAGGTGCTGCTGGTGGCGCCGTCGGCCGGCTGATCAGGACCGTTCCCGGTCCGGGCCGGGCCCGGACCGGGAACGGACAAGGGTCTACAGATACGGGCCCGAGCGGATCGGGCCGTGCGGGTCCGCGCCGCCTTCCTCGTCCTCGTGGGCCATACCGGGCGGCAGGGCGCGGCGCATCTGCTCCAGCTGGGCGCGGGCCGCCATCTGCTGGGCGAACAGCGCCGTCTGGATGCCGTGGAAGAGGCCCTCCAGCCAGCCCACCAGCTGGGCCTGGGCGATCCGCAGTTCGGCCTCGGAGGGCACCGACTCCTCGGTGAACGGCAGGGAGAGCCGCTCCAGCTCCTCGACCAGCTCGGGCGCAAGGCCGTCCTCCAGCTCCTTCACGGAGCTGGCGTGGATCTCCTTGAGCCGGACCCGGCTCGCCTCGTCGAGAGGAGCCGCCCTGACCTCCTCCAGAAGCTGCTTGATCATGCTGCCGATGCGCATGACCTTCGCGGGCTGTTCCACCATTTCCGTCACCGGGACCTCGCGCGACTCGTCGTCACTGGCACCGCCGCCGATAGCCATTCCGTCCTGGCCCACGACAAGGACCTGCGGGTGCTCCTGCGACCGGTCATTCCTCGGCATTTCCATGCCGCCATTGTCTCGCACACATGCCGTACACCACGGTGGTGCCCCCGAAAACGGAAGATCCACCGTCTTCGGGGGCACCCGAACCCTTCCGGGAAGCCCGGATGTGCCGTTCAGCCCGCGCGCCGGGCCAGGGTCAGCCGGGAACTGGTGAGACCGGCGGCCAGCAGTCCGGCGAGCACCGGGACGACCAGGGCCAGCAGCCCGATGGTCTCCCACGGCATCACGATCGGCGTGTACGCCGACTCCATCGGATCGTCGCGCATGTCCGCCAGCGCCGCCCGCAGGTCGGTCAGGCGCAGGGCGACCGCGGGTACGAGCCCCGCCGCCGTGCCCAGCAGCACTCCGGTCAGGGCGACGACCAGGCACTGGAAGCCGGACAGCGAACGCCGTACGCCCGGGGGCGCGCCCACCGCGCTGAGGGTGGTGAGGTCGGCCTCCGCGTCGGCCTTGGACAGCCCCGTCGTGATGGCCGCCGCGCCCAGGGTGACCACACCGGCGAAGAGGGCGAGGATCAGCAGGATCGTGTCATCCTGGGTCCGGTAGATCTCGTTCGAGTGCATCAGGTACGCGCGGTTCCCGGCCCGGTCGAGCGCCGCGTGGGCCGCCTGGGTCTCGGCGTCCGTGGCGTCGCGGTGGAGCGCGTAGAAGCTGCCGTGGTCCTCGACGTGCAGCCCGAGCCGCTCGGCGGCCTTCTCCGGCATGACCATCCGGATGCCGGGGGTCGCCGCGAAGCGGTCCGGCGCGACGTACACCTTCAGCCGGTCCGTGGTGGTGCGGGCCTTGCCGGGGTGCTGGGCCCGGTTCTTCTTGTCCCGGTCGTTGTAGGTGTGGGTGGCCTTGAGGGTGACCTCGCCGTTCTTCGCGTACGCCGGGTTCAGCAGGACGGGGACGCCCTCGGCCAGGGCCTTCGCGGCCGCCGGGTCGTCGAGCTCCACGTAGGTGGCGAGGACGTCCGGGCCCCCGATGACGATCTTGTGGTCACCGGTGCCGAACGCGACCATCGTGTAGTTCTCGTCCATGCAGGCCGGGGAGTTCACCATCCGCTTGTGCTCGTCGGCGGAGAGCCGCAGGGCGAGTTCCTTGGCGCCCTCGCCCTTGAGCGGGCAGTTGTGGCCCTTGCCGGTGGGCTTGACGAGTTCGAGGGTGCCGCAGCCGTTCTCCTCCTCGTAGTAGACCGAGCAGTCGCTGCCGGCCCAGACCCGCCCGAAGTCGGCGGGCCTGCCGCTGACCGGGTAGTTCTGCTCGACGGCGGCCCGGGAGCGGGGGAGATCGGCGTTCGCGCCGGTGTCGGACGCCGACAGCGCGACGGTGCCCGGCGTCATGTTGGGCACGAAGCGGTACTCCTGCTCGGCGGCGTAGCTGCTGGTGTACGTGGCGATGGCGACGCTGCCCGCGACGGCCGCCATCACGGCGGCGACGGCGGGTGCCGTACGGCCACGGTTGCGGGCCGCGTCGCGCAGGGCGATCCGCGGCGTCAGCGGGAGCCGTCGGCCGAGCCGGCCGAGGAAGCCGACGATCACCGGGATGCAGCCGAGCACGCCCAGTTCGGCCAGGACGGACCCGCCGGCGACGAAGCCGGTGTCGCCGGCCACCGCGCCCCAGACCGCGATGCCGATGCCCGCAGTGAGTGTGATGACGCCGATCACGGGCAGCACGCGGGAGCTGCGGCGGGTGCCGCGCCGGCCGGTGAGCGACTCCAGGACCGACTGGCGGCCCGCGACGATCGCCGGGGCGAGCGCGGCGAGGACGCCGGTGACCAGGCCGAGCGCGGCGATGGCGAGGATCTCCCAGGGCCGTACGGTGAGTTCGCCGAAGCGGTTGCCCGTGTAGTCCTCGATCATCGGGCGGAACAGGGCGGTCAGGCCGAACCCGGCGCCGACCCCGGCCACCGCGCCGACCCCGCCGAGCACCGCGCCGCCCGCGAGCACCACGGCCCTGACCTGGCCCCGGCTGCCGCCGCACGAGCCGACCAGACCCAGCTGGCGGCGCGAACGCCGCGCGCCCACGGCGAACGCCGGACCGGCCAGCAGCACGATCTCCAGGACGGCCATGGCGGCCACCGTGAGGACCGCCGCGGTGGTCTCCTTCTCGGTGGAGAACCCGCTGCTCATCCCGGCCATCGGAACTTCGGAGTCCGGCGGCGGGTTCAGGGCGACCTGGCGGGACGTGACCACCACGCCCCTCTCGTTGGCCGCGAGGATGTCCTGCCAGGTCACGCCCGCCCCGGCCGGCCCCTTCACCAGCCACTTCAGGTCGCTCGGCTGGGGCGGCAGGATGCTCTTGTCGCGGGCGGCGGCCTTCTGCCACGGGGCGATGACCGAGCCGGGGAGCGCGTAGAGCGCGTCCGCCCGCAGGTCGGCGGGGAGTTCGACCGTGCCGGTGAGGGTGTAGGTCTGCTCGGGGCCGCGCACGGTGACGCGGTCGCCGATGGACAGCCCGGCCGACTTGACGAAGTCCGAGGTCGCGGCGATCTCGGACTTCGTACGCGGGTAGGCGCCGTCGGTCAGCTCGATCCGGCCGCGCAGCATCGGGTCGGAGACGCGCAGTTCGCTGATCTCGGCGTCGGCGATGCCGTGCCGGGTGGTCACCGACGCGGGCGCGCTCCGCTCGGTGAGGTACCGCGAGCCCTTCGGGAAGGTGGCCGGTACGTCGACCGGCGTCGCCTGCTCCTCGGGGGTCGGGTCGGGGGCGCCCTCGGGAGTGCTCCAGTTGATGCCGTCGGGCATCTGCTGAAGCTTCACCGGGCCGATGCTCGTGGCCGTGAACCGGGCGTCGGCCGACCCCAGTTCCGCCGTCAGCTCCTCGGCCTTGGTGGGCAGGGCACTGCGGTAGGTGAGGTCGGCGGCGGTCACACCGAGGACCGGCAGGGCGATCATCGCGACGACCAGGGCGCTGCGGCCCTTGGCCCGTGCCGCGTCGCGCCGGGCTATGCGGAAGGCCGCGCGCCAACCGGGGAGAGGGTTCACGCGGTGGCCTCGGTGGTTCCGGCGGCGAGCAGGGAGTCGGCTCCCGCGGTCGCCGTCTGGTCGACGATCGAGCCGTCCCGGAGGAACACGACCCGGTCGGCCCAGGCCGCGTACCGGGGCTCATGGGTCACCATGACGCCGGCCGCGCCCTGGTCGCAGCGGGTGCGCAGCAGGGCGAGGACGGCCTCGCCGGTCTCGGAGTCGAGCGCTCCGGTCGGCTCGTCGGCGAGCACGAGGCGCCGGTCGCCGACGAGGGCGCGGGCGATGGCGACGCGCTGCTGCTGGCCGCCGGACATCTCGTCGGGGAAGCGGTCGGCGATCGCTTCGAGCTTCATCTCGGCCAGGGCGGCGAGGGCTTCCTTGCGGGCCTTGCGCACCGAGACGCCGTCGAGTTCGCGGGGCAGCGCGATGTTCTCGGCGGCGGTCAGGGCGGGGATGAGGTTGTAGTCCTGGAAGACGTAGCCGACGCTGCGGCGGCGCAGGGCGGCCATGCCCTTGGGGCCGAGGGCCGCGATGTCCTGGCCCTCGATGACGACCTGGCCGCTCGTGGCGGTGTCGAGCCCGCCGGCCAGGGTCAGCAGGGTGGACTTGCCGGAGCCGGAGGGGCCCATCACGGCGACCAGTTCGCCCGGGTGCACCGAGAGGTTGATCCCGCGCAGGGCGTGCACCTCGGCGACGCCGGAGCCATGGGTACGGGTCAGCGCCCGCAGTTCGAGTACGGGGCTGCCGCCGGGCGTCCCGGAGGACGACGGGGGCGGCTGGGTTGCGGACGCGGGCATGGCGGGTGGTTCCCCCTAGGAACAAGCTGGTGACGAGCGAGATATGGAGCTGGGCCGGGAGACGCCGGCGTCAGCGCTGGGAGCGGGTCCGGCCGGCGAGCGAACGGGCCGGACCGCGGGTGGCCGCCGGGCCGGGCTCGGCGGAGGGCTCGGTGGCGGCGGCCTCGGCGAGGCGGACGAGCCGGGACTCGCAGTGGTCGAGCCAGCGGGCCTCGGCCTCCGCCTGGAAGATCAGCTGCTCCACGACGAGGAGCCAGGCGACCTCGTCCCGGTTGGCGGGGACGTCGGCCAGGGCCTGGGCCTTGAGCCGGGTGTAGTCCTGCATCGCCTTGAGCGTGTGGTGGCGCTGGGACTGGATGACGTCCCGGATGTCGACGCCCGGGGCCCCCACGGCCATGGCGAGCTTGATGGCCAGCTCGTCGCGGGGCGGACTGGTGCGGTCGACGGGGGTCTCGAACCAGCTGCGCAGTTCGGCGCGTCCCTCGTCGGTGATCGCGTAGAGGTCGTGCCCGGCGTCGTCCGAGCCGTCCTGGACGATCAGGCCGTCGCGCTCCAGACGGCTGAGCGTCGTGTAGACCTGGCCGACGTTCAGGGGCCAGGTGGAGCCGGTGCGCGACTCGAACTCGGTGCGGAGCTGGGACCCGTAACGAGGGCCCCGCTCCAGCAGGGCCAGCAGGCCGTGGCGAATGGACATACTGAGTATGTATACCGAGTATGTTCGTCCTGGCAAGTCTCGTCGGAGCCGGATCCGGGGGGTGTGACGCTCAGTTCGGGCGGCGCATACGGAATGCGAGGAAGCCGAGTCCCAGGCCGATCAGAGCGATGCCCGTACCGAGCGAGACCTCCTGCACCCGCCGTACGGCCGCGGCGTCCAGCGCCTGCCCGGACCGCTGCCCCGGATCGCGGAACGCGTCGGACGGCGGGGTGGAAGCGGGCAGGTCAACGGGGTCCGCGAGGGCTTCCTCGGCCTCCTCCGGCGGCTCCTCCTCGACGGGATCCTCGGCCCGCGCCAGCTCCATCGGCGACAGCGACCGCCCGGGACGCGCCTTGCCTGCCCCGGCCTCGCGCCCGGCCAGGGGGGCGGTCGACCCGGAGACGTCGGGCGAAGCGGAAGGCGAGGAGGACGCATCCGACGCCTCGGCCTCGGCCCCGGAACCGGCTCCGTCGGGGGTCTGCGCGCCGGCCTCGCTCGCTGCCGGGGAGGCCGGGCCCGGCCAGGTCCCCGACGCTCCGGAAGCCGGGACACCGGTGGGCAGGGGCAGCGGGACGGGCAGCGCGGAAGGGAGCCCCGAGGGCGACGTGGAGCCCGACGCGGAGCCCGCCGGAACGGACGGCGGGGAGGCCGGAGAGGACGGGGCGGCGGATGCGGTGGCGGCGGGGCTCGACGTCTCCGGGGCCGTGGCGGTGACGGACGGCGGACCGTCGGGCGCCGATGAACCGTGCGCGGATCCGGCCGACGGCCCCAGCGCCGCTCCGGCCGCTGCCAGCAGACAGACCGCACACCTCGACGACCATGCGGCCGGAAGTCCTGGAGCCATGAGATCAGCGTCACACGGGCCCCCGTATCCGGCATCCCGGACGCGGTAACCGGAAGTCAGGGGCCTGTTAACGGTCCACGTACCGGTCCATGACGAAGATCCGGCGAGATCCGTGAACCGTAACGATCACCTTCGGACACCGACGTTTCAGGAGGGCTTGCCGGTGTTCAGGACGGCTTGCCCGTGGTTCAGGACGGCTTGCCGGTGGTTCAGGACGGCTTGCCGGTGGAGACCTTCAGCTCGAAGTGGGCGCCGCGCTCAGGGACCGCCGTGCCGGAGGACGGGAACTGGCCGACGACCTGGCCGTCGGCGTAGGTGTTGCCCGGCTCCTCGATCTCCTTGATCGTCCACCCCGCGGCGGCCGCGCACGCCTTCGCCGAGAGGATGTCCTTGTAGACGAAGTTCGGTGCCTGGACCTTCTTCGGGTCGTTGGAGTCCTCGGAGGCGTTCGAGCACGCCGTGTCCTTCATCGTCCGGTTGCGCTCCGGCGGACGGTAGCCCTCCACCTGTTCCGTGCCCGAGTCGCCGCCCTTGCCCGCGTCGTCGTTCTTGTCGCCGCCCTGGAGGGCGATCGCGGTGATCAGGCCGCCGACGGCCAGCAGGGCCACGACGATCGAGCCGACGATGACCGGCATGTTCCGCTTCGAGCCGCCGCCACCGGTGGTGCCGACGGCCGTCGCGTGCTGCGGGCTGATCGAGTACGGCGGCGGGGTCTGGTGCGACAGCTGGCCCGGGGTCGGGTAGCCCTGGACCTGGCCGGACTGCGGGTAGCCGTAGCTCGGCGTGGGCGCCGGGGTCGGCTGGCCGTACGGACCCGGCTGCTGGTGCGGATGCGGCTGGTACGGCGTCTGGACGCTCTGGGGCGCCGGGGTGCTCTGGTCGACCGGCGGGAACACCGCCGAGCCGACGCCGGAGCCGCTGTTGGCCGGCCCGCCGCCGGACACGATCATCGGGGCGCCGGTCTGGCCGCCGGAGGCGTTCAGCACGCGGGCGATCTCGTCGCGCATCGCGGCGGCGCTGGGGAAGCGCTCGTTCGGGTTCTTCTTGAGCGCGCGGGCGACGAGGGCGTCCATCGCCGGGGTGACCGACCGGTTGATGCTGGAGGGCGCGACCGGCTCCTCCTGCACATGCGCGTACGCGATGGCCAGCGGCGAGTCCGCGTCGAACGGGATCCGGCCGGTGAGCAGCTGGAAGAGCATGATGCCCACCGAGTACAGGTCGGACCGGGCGTCGACGCCGCGGCCGAGGGCCTGCTCGGGGGAGAGGTACTGCGGGGTTCCGACGACCATGCCGGTCTGGGTCATCGAGGTGACGCCGGACTGCATGGCGCGGGCGATGCCGAAGTCCATGACCTTGACGACGCCGCGCTTGGTCATCATCACGTTGCCCGGCTTGATGTCCCGGTGGACCAGGCCCATCTCGTGGCTGGTCTCCAGGGCGGCGAGCACGTCAGCCGTCACCTTGAGGGCCTTGTCGGCGGGCATCGCGCCGTGATCGCGGATGTCGGCGGCCAGCACCGAGCCGAGCGGCTGCCCCTCGACGTACTCCATGACGATGTACGGCATCAGCGCACCGCCGAGCTCGTCCTCGCCGGTGTCGAAGACGGAGACGATGTTGGTGTGCTGGAGCTTGGCGACGGCCTGCGCCTCGCGCCGGAAGCGCTCGCGGAAGGACTGCTCGCGGCCGAGCTCGGTGTGCAGGGTCTTGATGGCGACCTGGCGGTCCAGGGCGGAGTCGTAGGCCAGATATACGGAAGCCATCCCGCCCTCGCCGAGCAGGTCGCGCAGCTGGTAGCGGCCGCCCGCGACCGCCCCGCCCGCATAGCGGCCCTGTGCGCCGTCCTGGCTCATGACTTGCATCCCCCTCGGCGGCGCGCGGTCGCACGCGGTGTTTCTGTCCGACGTGTTTCTGTCTGACGTGATTGCGTGCGGCGCGGTTCCCGTACAACGCGATTACGCGCCAAGTCTGCCGTAGGGGTCCGACACGTCAAGCCGGGTGCCCGTTCCGTGACCCTACGCACAAGAAGCGTCTCGGAAGCGTTACAGGAAACGCATCAAATGCATCGGGAGGACGCGCCGGGCGGTCCGATGATCCTGCCGGAGCGGAACCGGGGTGTCCGGCGGAGGCTGTAGCGTGACGTGGCAATGCAGCAAGTGCAGCAAGGCACCGTGAGAACCCGCGGACGCGCGGACAGATACGACGGCGAGGACTGATGGCACCCGATTCCGAAGCAAACGGCGGCGGAGTCTCGGATGGCACCGACTCCTGGGGCGTCGGCGGCGTCGTCGGTGACGGCCGTTACCGGATGACCCACCGGCTCGGCCGGGGCGGCATGGCAGAGGTCTACGCGGCGGAGGACGTCCGGCTCGGACGCACGGTCGCGGTGAAGCTGCTCCGCTCCGATCTGGCCGAGGACCCGGTCTCCAAGGCCCGCTTCACCCGCGAGGCACAGTCCGTCGCGGGCCTCAACCACCATGCGATCGTCGCCGTGTACGACTCCGGCGAGGACGTCGTGGGCGGCCAGACCGTCCCGTACATCGTGATGGAACTGGTCGAGGGCCGCACGATCCGCGATCTGCTCCTGACCGCCGAGGCCCCGCCGCCCGAGCAGGCGCTGATCATCGTCTCGGGGGTGCTGGAGGCCCTCGCGTACTCGCACCAGCACGGCATCGTGCACCGCGACATCAAGCCCGCCAACGTGATCATCACGGATTCCGGCGCGGTCAAGGTGATGGACTTCGGCATCGCCCGCGCGCTGCACGGCGCGCAGTCGACGATGACCCAGACCGGCATGGTCATGGGCACGCCGCAGTACCTCTCCCCCGAGCAGGCCCTCGGCAAGGCCGTCGACCACCGGTCCGACCTGTACGCCACCGGCTGCCTGCTCTACGAGCTGCTGGCGCTGCGGCCCCCGTTCACCGGTGAGACCCCGCTCTCGGTGGTCTACCAGCACGTCCAGGACCTCCCGGTGCCGCCGTCCGAGGTCTCGGACGTGGTGCCGCCGGAGCTGGACGGGATGGTGATGCGCTCGCTGGCGAAGGACCCGGACGACCGGTTCCAGAGCGCCGAGGAGATGCGCGGACTCGTCCAGTACAGCCTCCAGATGCTCCAGGTGCAGGGCGGTCACACGGGCACCTGGAACACCGGCCCGGTCACGCTGCACGAGGGCGGCCAGACCCCGCCGCACGGAATGACCGGCTCCACCCGCGCGATGGGCACGGGGCACCCGATGCACGGGGACACCTCGCAGGGCCCGATCCTGCCCCCGTACAACCCGGACGACGGCGGTTACGACGGCGGCGGGCAGCGGCGCTCCGGCGGGCGCGGCAAGATGTGGCTCTTCGTGCTGCTCGCGCTGATCGCGATCGGCGCGGGCGTCGCCTTCGCCCTCAACGCGGCGCAGGGCGACGACGACAAGAAGAAGCCGGTCACCCCGTCCACCTCGGTCAGCCAGTCCGAGGAGGAGCCGTCGGACGAGCCGTCCGAGGAGGAGAGCGAGGAGCCGGAGCAGCCGGACACCTCCAACGGCGGTCAGACGCAGCCCAACCCGCCGCCGTACACCCCTCCTCCGACCCAGAGCCAGCCCTCGTTCACCCCGGACCCGACCCCGACCGACACGGACGCCGGTACGTCGGACGGCAGCACCAACGAGGGCGGCAGCGGGGAGCCCACGGGCGAGCCCACGGACCCGACGACCGACCCGGGTACCTCGGCCGGAACCGACGACGGTGGGGCCGGCGGGGACGACGGCGGTACGGGGACGACGCCCGGCGACACGTCGCTGGGCGCCACGGCGGGGTAAGGCACCCACCGGAGCCGGCCGGCGCAGGCCGGTTCGCGCCTCGAAGGCCGTTCACTCCGTGAAGGCCGCTCACTCCGTGAAGGCCGCGCACACCGCCTCGTACTCGCGCGTCCACCACACCGCCAGGGCCGACACCGCGGGAAACTGCGGGTCGGCCCTGCGGTCGTCCAGGCGGTAGCGCCAGCGCAGTATCCAGAAGTCGTTGAGCCGCTCCCACCACACCCGGTGCACCGCGGCCGCCAGCTCCCCGGCCCCCGCTCCGGCGGCCCGCCGGTACGCACGGGCGTACGCGCGTACCTTCGCGAGGTCCAGCTCCCCGGCCGGCCGGACGAAGAAGATCGCCGCCGCCCGTACCGCCTCCTCGGCGCGCGGCTGTACGTCCAGCCGGTCCCAGTCCACGATCGCGACCGGGTCGGCGCCCCGGTAGAGCAGGTTCAGCGGGTGGAAGTCCCCGTGCACCCAGCCGGTGGCGGGCCCCTCGGGTGTGGGCGGGCGGCGGTGGGCGTGCTGTTCGAGCAGGGCGCGGCGCTCCACGAGCCGGTGCACGGCGAGTTCGTCGAAGGCGTCGCGCGGGGTGTCCCGGCCGTCCTCTCCGCGCGCGGCGGCCAGCAGGTCGTCGATCAGCGCGAAGGTGTCGGCGGCGTCGGGGCTGTGGTGTCCCGGCCGGGCGGGCGGGCTCGCGCGGGGCGGGCCGTCGCGCGGGGCCATCACCTGCTCCAGGCCGGTGTGCACGGTGCCGAGGAGCGTGCCGAGCCGGCGCGACTGGGCGAGGGTCAGCTGGGCGCCGACCCGGTGGAGGCCGTCGACCCAGGGGTGCAGGGCGTAGCAGCGTTCGCCGATCATGGTGACGGTGTCGCCCCGGGTGTCCGTCAGCGGCGGCACGACGGGGACGCCGAGCGACTGGAGGCGCTGGGTGGCGCGGTGCTGGCGCACGATCGCGGCGCGTTCGCCGCTGGTGTCGTCCAGGTGCCTCTTGTCGAGATGGTGCTTGAGGAAGTAGGAACCGCTCGTCGTGGAGACGCGGTATCCGTGGTTCAGCAGGCCCTTGGTGATCGGCTCGCAGGCGAGCGGCTCGCCCACGCCCGGATATCGGCGCAGCACCTTGCCGACCGGGGGCACAGGTGGACGAGTGACATATGAGCGCGGCACTTACCAGATGTTAGATCACTCTGCGTGGCCGATTTGCGGACTTGCGGTGACGCCCACCGGTGCGCTAGAGGGGCCTGGAGGGGCACGTCTCAGAAGTCCAGCGTGTGTTCCGTGACGAAGTGCGGATCGACCCGGAGGTACGCCGGCGCGTAGGGCTCCCCGTTGACGCTGACGGGGGCCGCGCCGAACAGTTCCTCCTGCTCGGGGCGGAGGTGCACGATCTCGGCGGGCCCGGTGAACTGCACCGACCACAGGTTGCCGCCGTCGCCCGAGGCCGCGTCGTTGTAGTTGTCCGCCCCGTACGCGACGACGCTCCCGTTGCACGCCTCGTGATGGCCGAAACCCCGGTGCATCCGCAGCAGGATGCGGCCGTCGCTCACGATGTGCCGGGCCACCGCCAGGAACGGCAGGGCCCGCATGCTGGTCGCGAGACGGCCGTAGCGGACCCGGCGGAGCAGATCGAGCGGCTCGGCCGGCCCGGTCCGCTCGATCGTGCCGACCGCGCGGCGTTCGCGGGGGGAGCCGTGGGAGTCGAAGGACATGGCTTCCACTGTCCCCCGGGCGTAGGGGCCGCGTAAGAGTCGCCTGCCCCGGGTGGCGCGGGACCAAAGTCCCGCCGCCCGGCGGCAGCGGGCTCAGCGGCGCTCGGCCTGGAGCCGTGCGACGTACGCGGCGGCCTGCGAGCGGCGCTCCATGCCCAGCTTGGACAGCAGGCTGGAGACATAGTTCTTGATGGTCTTCTCGGCGAGGTGCAACCGCTCCCCGATGACCCGGTTGGTCAGCCCCTCCCCGATCAGGTCCAGGATCTTGCGCTCCTGCTCGGTGAGGTTCGCGAGCCGGTCGTCGCCCTTGGCGGTGCCGCCGTCGCGCAGCCGCTCCAGCACCCGGGCGGTCGCCACCGGGTCCAGCAGGGATTTTCCGGCCGCCACGTCCCGTACGGCATTCAGCAGTTCATTCCCGCGAATCGCCTTCAGCACATAACCCGAGGCCCCCGCCATGATCGCGTCGAAAAGCGCCTCGTCATCGGCGTACGAGGTGAGCATCAGGCATTTGATGTCCTCGTCCTGGGAACGGACTTCCCGGCACACCTCCACCCCGCTGCCGTCCGGCAGCCGTACGTCGAGGACCGCCACATCGGGCCGCGTCGCCGGGATCCGCGCCAGGGCGTCGGCGGCCGTACCGGCCTCGCCGACCACCTCGATGTCCGGTTCGGAGGCGAGCAGCTCATGGACGCCGCGCCGGACGACCTCGTGATCGTCGAGCAGAAATACCGTGATTTTTCCTTCTTCGCGCACGATCGCAGTCTCACATACTCGCCTCCCCTCCGCTCTTCCCTGGCGCTGATCCGCGGGATAACGTGCCGTTGTTCCGGCGGCCTGCAAGGCTGTTTCCAGTGCCCTGACCAGCAGCGCTTCGCGTTTTTTTCGATTTACTTGGAAATCCAAGCAAAATCGCAGGTCAGATAGGGTTTCGCAGTTATGCGATGCACTGGGTAACGTGCCTATGACAGGGCGCTCGCCGGGGCACCTGTCACGCCTGTATCCCGGCCGAGAAGCACCCACCCCGTGCACGGGTCCGGACACAGGCGAGCCGCACTGGTCTCCCGGCAGACCCCGGGGGCCGGACCGACGGAGGAGCACGCACGTGACCGTGGAGAGCACTGCCGCCGCGCGTAAACCGCGACGCGCCAGCAAGCGGACCAGCGCCGCGAAGAAGCCGCAGAGCGCCGATCCTCAGCTCGTACAGCTGCTGACGCCCGAGGGCGAGCGCGTCGAGCACCCGGACTACAGCATCGATCTGAGCGCGGAAGAGCTGCGCGGCCTGTACCGGGACATGGTGCTCACCCGCCGCTTCGACGCCGAGGCGACCGCCCTCCAGCGTCAGGGCGAGCTGGGCCTGTGGGCCTCGCTGCTCGGCCAGGAGGCCGCCCAGATCGGCAGCGGCCGCGCCCTGCGCGACGACGACTACGTCTTCCCGACCTACCGGGAGCACGGGGTCGCCTGGTGCCGCGGTGTCGACCCGACCAACCTGCTCGGCATGTTCCGCGGCGTGAACCACGGCGGCTGGGACCCGAACAGCAACAACTTCCACCTGTACACGATCGTCATCGGCTCGCAGACGCTGCACGCCACCGGCTACGCCATGGGCGTCGCCAAGGACGGCGCGGACTCCGCCGTGATCGCGTACTTCGGTGACGGCGCCTCCAGCCAGGGCGACGTCGCCGAGTCGTTCACCTTCTCCGCGGTCTACAACGCCCCGGTCGTCTTCTTCTGCCAGAACAACCAGTGGGCCATCTCCGAGCCCACCGAGCGCCAGACCCGCGTGCCGCTCTACCAGCGCGCCCAGGGCTTCGGCTTCCCCGGCGTCCGCGTCGACGGCAACGACGTCCTCGCCTGTCTCGCCGTCACCCGCTCCGCGCTGGAGCGGGCCCGCCGCGGCGAGGGCCCGACCCTCGTCGAGGCGTTCACGTACCGCATGGGCGCCCACACCACCTCCGACGACCCGACGAAGTACCGGGCCGACGAGGAGCGGGCCGCCTGGGAGGCCAAGGACCCGATCCTGCGGCTGCGGACGTACCTGGAGAAGTCCGGCCACGCCGACGAGGCCTTCTTCACCGCCCTGGACGAGGAGAGCGAGACCCTCGGCAAGCGGGTACGGGAAGCGGTACGCGCGATGCCCGACCCGGAGCCGATGGCCCTGTTCGAGCACGCCTACGCCGACGGCAACTCCCTCGTGGACGAGGAGCGCGCCCAGTTCGCCGCCTACCAGGCATCGTTCGCCGACTCTGCCGAGGAGGGCAAGTAGCCATGGCCGTGGAAAAGATGTCCATCGCGAAAGCGCTCAACGAGTCGCTCCGCCTCGCCCTCGACACCGACCCCAAGGTCCTCATCATGGGGGAGGACGTCGGCAAGCTCGGCGGCGTCTTCCGGATCACCGACGGGCTCCAGAAGGACTTCGGCGAGGAGCGGGTGATCGACACCCCGCTCGCCGAGTCCGGCATCGTCGGCACGGCGATCGGCCTGGCCCTGCGCGGCTATCGCCCGATCGTCGAGATCCAGTTCGACGGTTTCGTCTTCCCCGCGTACGACCAGATCGTCACGCAGCTCGCCAAGATGCACGCCCGCGCGCTCGGCAAGGTCAAGCTGCCGGTCGTCGTGCGCATTCCGTACGGCGGCGGCATCGGCGCCGTCGAGCACCACAGCGAGTCCCCCGAGGCGCTCTTCGCGCACGTCGCGGGCCTGAAGGTGGTCTCGCCGTCCAACGCGAGCGACGCGTACTGGATGATGCAGCAGGCCGTCCAGAGCGACGACCCGGTCATCTTCTTCGAGCCCAAGCGGCGCTACTGGGACAAGGGCGAGGTCGACACCGAGTCCATCCCCGGCCCGCTGCACAGGGCCGTCACCGCCCGCGAGGGCAGCGACCTCACGCTCGTCGCGTACGGGCCGATGGTCAAGGTCTGCCTGGAGGCGGCCGCGGCCGCCCAGGAGGAGGGCAAGTCGATCGAGGTCCTGGACCTGCGCTCGATGGCCCCCATCGACTTCGACGCCATCCAGAAGTCGGCGGAGAAGACCGGCCGGATCGTGGTCGTCCACGAGGCGCCCGTCTTCTACGGCTCCGGCGCGGAGATCGCCGCCCGGATCACCGAGCGCTGCTTCTACCACCTCGAAGCCCCCGTGCTGCGGGTCGGCGGCTACCACGTCCCCTACCCGCCGGCCCGGCTGGAGGACGAGTACCTGCCCGGCCTGGACCGGGTGCTCGACGCCGTCGACCGCTCGCTGGCGTTCTGAGGAGAGGGTTCGTGACGACGATGACCGAAACGTCTGCTCGTTTCCGTGAGTTCAAGATGCCCGACGTGGGCGAAGGACTGACCGAGGCCGAGATCCTCAAGTGGTACGTCCAGCCCGGCGACACCGTCACCGACGGCCAGGTCGTGTGCGAGGTCGAGACCGCGAAGGCGGCCGTCGAGCTGCCGATCCCGTTCGACGGGGTGGTGCACGAGCTGCGCTTCCCCGAGGGCACGACCGTCGACGTCGGCCAGGTGATCATCGCGATCGACGTGGCCCCGGGCAGCGGCGACGCGCCCGCCCCGGCCGCCGCCGCTACGGTCCAGGAGCCGGCATCCGAGCCCGAGGCGGAAGCCGAGCCGAAGGGCCGCACGCCGGTCCTGGTGGGCTACGGGGTCGCCGAGTCCTCCACCAAGCGCCGCCCGCGCAAGGGTGCGGCCGCCGCGCCCGAGGCCGCCGCCGTCGCGGCGGCGGTGCAGGCCGAGCTGAACGGGCGCGCCGCGCCCGCCGCCCCGGCTCCGGCGGTCCCGGCGGTTCCGGCCCAGGGCGGTGTGCAGGGCGGCCGTCCGCTCGCCAAGCCCCCGGTGCGCAAGCTGGCCAAGGACCTCGGCATCGACCTGGCGACCGTGGTGCCGACCGGCAAGGACGGCATCATCACCCGCGAGGACGTCCACGCGGCGGCGGCTCCGGCCGCGGTCGAGGCTCCCGCGGCGGTCGCGTCCCCGGTGGCCCCCGCGCCGACGGTCACCGAGGCCCCTGGGGTGGTCTCCGACTCCGCCCGCGAGACCCGTATCCCGGTCAAGGGCGTCCGCAAGGCGATCGCGCAGGCGATGGTGGGCAGCGCGTTCACCGCGCCGCACGTCACCGAGTTCGTCACGGTCGACGTGACGCGCACGATGAAGCTCGTGGCCGAGCTCAAGGAGGACAAGGACATGGCGGGGGTGCGGGTCAACCCGCTCCTCATCATCGCCAAGGCCCTCCTCGTTGCGATCAAGCGGAACCCCGAGGTCAACGCCGCCTGGGACGAGGCCAACCAGGAGATCGTGCAGAAGCACTACGTCAACCTGGGCATCGCGGCGGCCACCCCGCGCGGTCTGATCGTGCCGAACATCAAGGACGCGCACGACAAGACGCTGCCGCAGCTCGCGGAGGCGCTGGGCGAGCTGGTCGCCACGGCCCGGGACGGCAAGACCTCCCCGGCGGCGATGGCGGGCGGCACGGTGACCATCACCAACGTCGGCGTCTTCGGCGTCGACACCGGTACGCCGATCCTCAACCCGGGCGAGTCCGCGATCCTGGCGGTCGGCGCGATCAAGCTCCAGCCGTGGGTCCACAAGGGCAAGGTGAAGCCGCGTCAGGTCACCACGCTGGCCCTCTCCTTCGACCACCGCCTGGTCGACGGCGAGCTGGGCTCCAAGGTGCTGGCCGATGTGGCGGCGATCCTGGAACAGCCGAAGCGGCTGATCACCTGGGCGTAACGCGTTTACCGGCAGCCGGTACGCAAAGGGGCCCGGCCCGCACACACCGTGCGGGCCGGGCCCCTTCGTCGTACACCGCGTGCGGGCTACTTCTTGAAGCCGTAGTCCATCAGCTTCTTGGCGTCGGCCGTGCGGTTCGCCTCGGAGGTCGACGTGAGCACCGTGCCGATGACGGTCTTGCCCTTGCGGGTCGCCGCGAAGACCAGGCAGTACTTGGCGGTCGGGCCGGAGCCGGTCTTGACGCCGGTCGCGCCGCTGTAGCTGCCGAGCAGCTTGTTGGTGTTGGTCCACGACATGTAGCGGTAGCCACCGCTCTTCGTGGCCACCTTCTGCTTCGTCGACTGGGTCTTGACGACCGTGCGGAACGTGGAGTTCTTCATCGCCTTGCTGGCGATCTTCGTCAGATCACGGGGCGTCGAGTAGTTGTTGCCGTTCCCGATGCCGTCGAACGAGTCGAAGCGGGTGTTCTTCAGCTTGAGGCTCTTCGCCGTGGAGTTCATCTTGCCGATGAACGACTTCACCCGGGCGGCACGGGTCGTGCCGGAGCCGAACTTGTCGGCCAGGGCGTACGCGGCGTCGCAGCCGGAGGGGAGCATCAGACCGTAGAGGAGCTGGCCCACGGTGACCTTGTCGCCGACGATGAGCCGGGCGGACGAGGCGTTCTTCGAGACGATGTAGTCGCTGTACGCCTTCTGGATCGTGACCTTGGACTTCAGGTTCACGTTCTTCTGGGACAGGACGACCAGCGCCGTCATGATCTTCGTGGTCGAGCCGGTGGCCCGGCGGGTGTCCGCGGCCTTGGTGAAGAGGGTCTTCCCGGTGCCGTCGTCCATCAAGAAGCCGCCCTTGGCGACGATCTTCGGAGCCGGCGGCGTGGCGGCGTGTGCCGTCGAGGCGAAGGCGCCGCCCGCGAGCACCGCACCGGCGGTGAGCGCCACGGTGGCCGTGACGGAGACGCGATTGATGCGCTTGATGCCGATTTTCAACTGAACGCTCCAAATGCCCCTGATATGCGGCCACATAAGGGTGCCGCTCGCAGATGAGACTCCTGGCGCGGGGCAATGGATGTACTCCCGTACGGGTGAATTCACCCACCAAGGGTCCCGCCTGCGGGTCCAGGATCCGGACGCCGGTCCCCATGCGTGCATGTTGTATCTATGCTGTGCGCATGCCTGCCGCATCCTCCGCCCCCGTACGGTCCACGCCCGCCCCCCTCAAGCGTCCGCCCGCCGCCGAGCGGGTCTACACGCACATCAAGGAAGCCGTCCTGGACCGGCGTTACGAGGGCGGGACGCTGCTCACCGAAGGGGATCTGGCGGACGCGGTCGGGGTCTCGCGGACGCCCGTGCGCGAGGCGCTGCTGCGGCTGGAGGTCGAGGGGCTGATCAAGCTCTACCCGAAGAAGGGCGCGCTCGTCCTCGCCGTCTCCGCGCAGGAGATCAAGGACGTGGTGGAGACCCGGCTGCTGGTCGAGGAGTTCGCGGCGCGCAAGGCCGTGCCCGCGTCCCCGAAGCTGATCGAGCGCCTGGAACAGCTCCTGGAGGAGCAGCGGCGGCTGGCGGAGGCCGGCGATCTGGCGGCGGTGGCCGTCACGGACCGCTGTTTCCACGCCGAGATCGTCAGGTACGCGGGCAACGAGATCCTCTCGCGCCTCTACGACCAGCTGCGCGACCGTCAGCTGCGCATGGGCGTCGCCGTGATGGAGGCGCACCCGGGCAGGATCGAGGCCAACATCACCGAGCACGGCGAGCTGCTGGCGGCGATCCGGGCCGGGGACGCCGACGGGGCGGCCCTGGTCGTGCGCCGCCATGTCGGCCGGGTGCGGGAGCTGGTGCGGGGTGAGGACCGGTGAGTTCGGCCGCCCCCACGCTCCCCCTGCCCGGTGATCCGCCAGGCGGCCGGCGTGCCGCCCGGGTCTGGGGCATCGGCGTCGCCGTCTACTTCGTCGCGATCATCTTCCGTACGAGCCTGGGCGTCGCCGGACTCGACGCCGCCGACCGGTTCGACGTCAACGCCTCGGCGCTCTCCACGTTCTCCATCCTTCAGCTCCTGGTCTACGCGGGCATGCAGATACCCGTGGGGCTGATGGTCGACCGGCTCGGCACCAAGCGGGTCCTGACCATCGGGGCCGTGCTGTTCACCGTCGGGCAGCTCGGCTTCGCGCTGTCCCCCTCGTACGGGATGGCGCTGGCGGCACGCGCCCTGCTCGGCTGCGGCGACGCGATGACGTTCATCAGCGTGCTGCGGCTCGGCAGCCGCTGGTTCCCGGCCCGGCGCGGGCCGCTGATCGGGCAGGTCGCCGCGTTGTTCGGGATGGCGGGCAACCTCGTCTCGACGCTGTTCATCGCCCGGGCGCTGCACAGCTACGGCTGGACCACGACGTTCGTGGGCAGTTCGCTGGCGGGCGTGGTGGTGCTGGTGCTCCTGCTGCTGTTCCTGAAGGACCACCCCGAGGGCCATGAGCCGCCGCCCGCCGAGCACGCCGGGGCCGCGTACGTGCGCCGGCAGATCGCCGCCGCCTGGCGGGAGCCGGGGACCCGGCTCGGGATGTGGGTGCACTTCACCACCCAGTTCCCGGCGATGGTGTTCCTGCTGCTGTGGGGGATGCCGTTCCTGGTCGAGGCGCAGGGGCTGAGCCGGGGTACGGCGGGCACGCTGCTGACCCTGGTGGTGCTGTCCAACATGGTGGTGGGGCTCGTCTACGGGCAGATCATCGCCCGCCACCACGGGGCGCGCGTCCCGATCGCGCTCGGCACGGTCGCGACGACGGCGCTGCTCTGGGCGTCCGCGATCTTCTACCCGGCCGACCGTACGCCGATGTGGCTGCTGGTCGTCCTGTGCCTGGTGCTGGGCGCCTGCGGACCGGCCTCGATGGTCGGCTTCGACTTCGCCCGTCCGGCCAATCCGCCCGAGCGTCAGGGCACCGCGTCCGGCATCGTCAACATGGGCGGGTTCATCGCCTCGATGACCACCCTGCTGGCCGTCGGCGTGCTGCTGGACGCCACGGGCGACAACTACCGGGCCGCGTTCGCCTCGGTCTTCGTCCTGGAGGCGCTCGGCGTCGCCCAGATCCTGCGGCTGCGCCGGCGGGCGGCCTTGCGGGAACGCGAGCACCACGTGGTCAGCCGCGTCGAGGCCGTGCACGTGCCCGCGTAGCCCTCGGACGGGGGCGCGGGCACGTGCCCGTGGAGCCGTAACGGGGTCACGGGGTCACGGGGTCACGGCGAAGTTGTCCAGGATCGCGGCGGCCAGCTCCTGGTCGCCCTCGATCTTGATCCGGTCGGCGACGGCCGCGGGACGGACCCGGCCGCAGGCGAGGCGGACGTACGTCTCCCAGTCCAGCGACAGCGTCACGGCGGGGCCCAGCGACGGCGCGCCGTCTATCGAACCGCGGCCCTCCGCGTCGATCCGGACCGTCCGCAGGAACTCCACCGGGCCGTGCACATCGAAGACGACCGCCGAATTGGCCGGAGCGCCCGCGTTCTTGGCGACCACCTTCGGCAGCCCGGCGAGCAGCAGGTCCCGGGTGATCAGGGCGCCGGGGGAGTCCAGGTTGCCCGGCTGGCCGAGCGTGGTGCGCAGATCCTGCTCGTGCACCCACACGTCGAAGGCCCGCAGATTCAGCGCCATCTCGAGGGTCTGCTCGGCGCCCAGGGGAGCGCGGACCTTGGTCTCGGGGCTGCGGGACTCGTTGCGGATCTGGCGGGCCCGGCGGATGAGGACGTACTCCAGCTCGGCGGTGATCTCCGGTGAGGTGTGGTGCCGCCGGACGTCGACCTGCATCTCCATGTAGCGGGCGAAGTCGCTCTGTACGTGGTAGAGATCGCGCGGCAGGGTGTGGATCGGCCGGGGATCGCCGAGCATCTCGCACTCCATGCCGATGACGTGCGACACGATGTCGCGCACCGACCACCCCGGGCAGGGCGTACGGCGGTTCCACTCGCTCTCGGCGAGGGGCTTCACCAGCTCGGCTATCGCCTCGATGGAGTGGGTCGCGGCGTCGGTGTAGGGCTGGAGGCTGGGATGGACGGTCACGGGACCCCTCGTGCGGTTCTGCGGTGCATGGGCTGGAGAGAGCAGGGAGTGCTGGCGGGTGGGCCGGCTCTGACGGCACTGTCGGCGAGCTGCGTGGGAGGTTCGGTGGCTAAGTTACGCTGCGAGCAGGCACCCCGGCAGTGCTTTCGTGTGACGATCGTAGGCCCGTGTTGACGGCTCGAATGCCAGGACGGTGGTAGTGTGCGCGCCTCCCTCATCCAGATCGCAGTAGACCCGGACGAATCCGTCGAGGCCCGCAGGGTGCGAGCGGCTTCCCTGGTGGTCGCCCAGCGCGGTGCCGACCTGGTGGTCCTTCCCGAACTCTGGCCGGTCGGAGCGTTCGCCTACACCGCCTTCGAGGCGGAGGCCGAGCCGCTGGAGGGTCCCACGCACGAGGCGATGGCGAAGGCGGCGGCCGAGGCCGGTGTCTGGCTGCACGCCGGCTCCTTCGTCGAACGCGCGGACGACGGCACCCTCTACAACACCAGCCTGGTCTTCTCGCCCGAGGGCGAGCGCACGGCCGCCTACCGCAAGATCCACCGCTTCGGCTTCGACCGGGGCGAGGCGGTGATGATGGGCGCGGGCGAGGAGCTGGTGACCGTCCCCCTGCCGGACACCACCCTCGGCCTCGCCACCTGTTACGACCTCCGCTTCCCCGAGCAGTTCCGGGGACTCGTCGACGCGGGCGCCGAGACGCTCGTCGTCGCGGCGGGCTGGCCGGAGCGCCGCCGCTCCCACTGGACGCTCCTGGCGCAGGCCCGCGCCGTGGAGAACCAGGCGTATGTACTCGCCGTCGGCACGGCCGGCACCCACGGCGACGTCCAGCAGGCCGGCCACAGCATCGTCGTCGACCCCTGGGGCGAGGTGCTGGCCCAGGCGGGCCCGGACGAGGAGATCCTGACCGTCGAACTGGACACGGCCAAGGTCCACGCGACCCGCGAACAGTTCCCGGCCCTGAAGGACCGCCGCCTGGGGCTCGCTTCACCGCTGTGAGGGCGGTCCGGGGTGCGGGGGCGGCCACGCCTAGGGTGAGCGCCATGACTGAACAGGGCGCTGCCGAATCGACGTTGCTCCGTGGTACGGCGATCTTCGCCGGCTCGGTCACGGTCGTCCTCTACCTCCTCGGCCTTCTTCTGGCCGGATTCGCGGTCAGCGAGGTCGGATCGGGAGCGGACTCGACGCCCATGCGTCAATGCCGCTCCACGCCCGACCGCCCGGAGGGTGCTGTCGTGGAGACGCACGAGGTGCGCTACCTCCCGGTGCACGTCCTGTGTCGCACCGCTGATGGCCGGTTGTTCAACAGCGGGGTCGTCCCGGCTTGGCTCAACCCGGCCCTCGGGGTCTCCTTCGCGGCGACCGTCGCCCTTGTGGCGGCCGCCTTCGTGCAGGCGGACCGGCGGGCGGCCGCGCGGCACATGGCACGAGCCGAGCCCTGACCACGCGGGCCGGACAGACGCGACGTTTCACGTGAAACAACGGGCCGCCGCGCGGGCGCGCGCTCAGTCCTCGTTCTCCTTGTCCGCCAGGACGATCACGCACATCGCCACGGCGATGAGCAGCGCGGTGTCGGCGTCGTCGCGGACGACGTCGATGCCGTACGTGTCCCGGAGGGTCAGCCAGCGGCGCGAGATCTGGGCCAGCAGCTCACCGTCGTACTCAATGGCGAACTCGCGGTCCAGGATCTTGCCGCTGACGTCCAGCTCCGTGCCGTCCACCAGCGTCACCCGGTAGTGGTTGCGGAGCAGCGACAGCCGCTTGCGCTTGACCTTGGCCAGCTCCTCGCCGCCCCGCTCGATGAGCATCGTGTCGCGCAGGCTGATCAGCTTCTGCCGCAGCTCGACGAGGACCCGGCCGTCGGCGTCCTTCAGCTCGAAGGTGTCGCGCAGCCGCATCGCTTTGCCGTCGACCAGGAAGACCTTCCGGCCCCCGTCGTCCTCGATCCAGTAGTCGTCGCCGATGGCGAAAAGCCGCTCACGTACAAGAAGTCTCATGGAGCACAGGTTCCCCCGGGGCCCGGCGGAATGCGCGCAGGCCGGGACGGTGTTGACTGGTGACATGGCAACACGTGCACGCGTCCGCGCCCCCGAACTCATCGGCAAGGGCGGCTGGCTCAATACAGGCGACCAGCAGTACACCCTCGCTGACCTGCGAGGACGCATCGTCATCCTCGACTTCTGGACGTTCTGCTGTGTGAACTGTCTGCATGTCCTGGACGAGCTGCGCGAGCTGGAGGAGAAGCACCGCGACACCGTGGTGATCATCGGCGTCCACTCGCCCAAGTTTGTCCACGAGGCCGAGCACCAGGCAGTCGTCGACGCCGTCGAACGCTACGAGGTCCACCACCCCGTCCTCGACGACCCCGAGCTGGCCACCTGGAAGCAGTACGCCGTCCGCGCCTGGCCGACGCTCGTCGTGATCGACCCCGAGGGCTATGTCGTCGCCCAGCACGCGGGCGAGGGCCACGCCCACGCCATCGAGAAGCTCGTCGAGGAGCTGGAGGCCGAACACGCGGCCAAGGGCACGCTCCGCCGCGGCGACGGCCCCTACGTCGCGCCCGAGCCCGTCGCCACCCATCTGCGCTTCCCCGGCAAGGCGCTGCTCCTGCCCGACGGCGGCTTCCTGGTCTCCGACACCACCCGGCACCGCCTGGTCGAGCTGGACGCCGACGGCGAGACCGTACGACGCCACTTCGGCACGGGCGAGCGCGGGCTGAGCGACGGCGGCCCGGACGAGGCCCGGTTCAGCGAACCGCAGGGGCTCGCCGTGCTCCCGGACGGCCGCGTCGCCGTCGCGGACACCGTCAACCACGCCCTCCGCGCCCTGGACCTCACGACCGGGGTGACCAGCACCCTCGCCGGGACCGGCCGTCAGTGGTGGCAGGGGACCCCGACCAGCGGCCCGGCGCGCGAGGTGGACCTCTCCTCGCCGTGGGACCTCGCCTGGTTCGGCGACCGGCTGTGGATCGCCATGGCGGGCGTGCACCAGCTGTGGACGTACGACCCGGAGAGCGCGACCGTACGCGTCGCCGCCGGGACCACCAACGAGGGCCTGGTCGACGGGCCGGGCGCCGAGGCCTGGTTCGCCCAGCCGTCCGGGCTCGCCGTCTCCGCCGACGGGGAGCGGCTCTGGGTCGCCGACTCGGAGACCTCCGCGCTGCGCTGGGTCGACCGCGACGAGCACGTCCACACCGCCGTCGGCACCGGCCTCTTCGACTTCGGCCACCGGGACGGGGCGGCCGGCCAGGCGCTCCTCCAGCACCCGATCGGCGTGACCGCGCTCCCCGACGGGTCCGTCGCGATCAGCGACACGTACAACCACGCCCTGCGCCGGTACGACCCGGCGTCCGGCGAGGTCACCACGCTGGCCACCGATGTCCGCGAGCCCAGCGACGCGGTGCTGGTCGACGGCGATCTCGTCGTCGTCGAGTCGGCCCGCCACCGGCTGACCCGCCTGCGGCTCCCCGAGGAGGCCGTACGCGTCCCCGACCAGGCGCACCGCACCCAGCGCGCGGCCACCGAGATCGCGCCCGGCACGCTCCGCCTCGACGTGGTCTTCCAGGCACCGGCCGGGCAGAAGCTGGACACCCGCTACGGGCCCTCGACCCGGCTCCTGGTCTCCGCCACCCCGCCCGAGCTGCTGGCGGACGGCTCCGGCGCGGGGACGGACCTCGGGCGCGATCTGGTCCTCGCGGACGGCGTCACCGAGGGCGTGCTGCACGTCTCCGCGATGGCGGCGTCCTGCGACGACGACCCGGCCAACGAGTACCCCGCCTGCCATGTGCACCAGCAGGACTGGGGGGTGCCGGTCCGCGTCGCGGCGGAGGGCGAATCCCGGCTGGCGCTGGTGCTCGCCGGGATGGACAGCCCCGCGTGACCGCCTGACGGATCAGAACTCGTCGGCGCCGTTGCGCAGCTCGGTGGTCCAGTAACCGGTGGCCCACTTCTGCGGGTTGACGGAAAGGCCCTCGGCGGCGGGGGCCTTCACGACCGCCATGCCGCCGCCGTTGGCCTTCAGCGTGACCGTGAACTCCTTCACCGTCTCGGTGGTCTCCTTCCGGCCGCCCTCCGACATGCGCACCGCGGCATAGGCGGACTGGCCGGGCTCCAGGACCACCGGGGTCAGCGGCTTGCTCTTGGCGACGGGCTGGGCGATGCCCCGCGCGTTGTCCAGGAAGTGGATGTGCGGGTACTCCCTCATCTCGCAGCTCGCGCCGGAGGTGTTCTTCGCGGACAGCGTGAGGTGGGTGTAGGGCGGGCCGTCCTGACGCTCGGCGGTGATCGTCAGACCCTGCGCCGTGCAGAGGGTGACGGTTGCCCCGGCGGACGTGCCGCCGGTGTCTCCGGAGGCGCCGGGGCTCTTGGCCGCGCCCGCGGGCTGAGCGGTGCCGGTGCCGTTGGAGCTGCCGGTGGAGCCCGTGGTGCCGGTCTCGGCCGCGTCGTCGGCGGCCTTCTCGGGCCCGGCGCTCTTCCCGGCCCCGGTGGGCGACGCGGTGGCGGTCGCCGACGTGTCGGCCGCCGAGCCCTCCGAGCGGGTGCCGGAGCCGTTGTCGCCGCAGGCGGTGAGGGTGAGCGCGAGGGCGGCCGTGGTCGCGGCGGCCAGGACGGTGGTGCGGTTGCGGAAGGTACGCACGGAGATTCCCCCGGGGAGAGACGGTGAGGCGGACGCCCGGTCGAGGCGCCCTGCCCGCGAACTGCTGACAGGAACGACTCTGACCGCCGCCGCTCACGTATCGCTGCTGTCCGGCTGACGTCCGGCTGATGTCCGGGCGGCAGTGACAGAACCGCAGGTCAGCAGGCCAGTAGGTCAGCTCTCGGCGGTGAGCCGCCGGAGCGCCTCGTCGTACCGCCGCCGGTACTCCGTCCGCGCCGACACCCGCAACAGCGCCTCCAGCGCCCGTACGGCCCCGTCGTCGTAACCGGCCCGCTCCGCCTCCCGCGCGGCCCGGTCCAGCAGCCGGATGCCGTCCTCCTCCTCGCCCAGAGCGAGGCGCGCCTCGCCGCAGATCGCCAGCAGGAGCGACCGGCGCACCGCCTCCTCGTGCTCGGGGCCCAGATCGAGGGCGGTCAGCGCGCAGTCCAGCGCCTCCTGCGGGCGGTGCGCGGTGAGCCGCATCCGGGCCAGGTGTTGGAGACCGAGCATCTCGGTGTGCCGGTCCCCCTCCTCGCGGCACAGCTCCACGGCACGGGTGCAGTTCTCCGACGCGGTCGGCAGCTCGCCCAGTTCGGCCTGGACGACGGCCAGGTTGATCAGCGCGGTCGCCTCGCCCAGCGGGTCCCCGGCCTCCCGGGCGAGCACCGGTGAACGCTCCAGCAGGGCGGCGGCCTCGGCGGTCCGGCCCTCCTCCGTCAGCACCCAGCCCAGCAGGGTGAGCACCCTCGATTCGGCGTACGCGTCCTTCCCGGCGCGGGCCGACTCCAGGGCCAGCTCCAGCAGGGGCGTCCAGTTGTCCCGGACCCGCCAGACCACCTGCGGCCACTGGAGCAGGATGATCCGCCAGGCCCGGTCCGCCAGCCCCGCCTCCCGCGCCGCCACGGCGGCCGACGCCAGGTTCTCGCGCTCGGCCGCCAGCCAGCGCATCGCCTCCGCGCGGTCGGCGAAGTCCCGTACGGCGGCGGGCTTGCGGTAGCCGTCCGGGAGCACGAAACAGGGCTCGCCGCCGGGCTCCGCCGTGTCGGCGGCGGCCAGCGCGGTGGCGATGCAGTGGTCGAGCACCCCGGTGAGCGCCTCGTGCGCGGACGCCGGGTCGAGGCCCCGGGCGTACAGGCGCACCAGGTCGTGCAGGATCCACCGGCCCGGGGCGGTTTCGGCGACGAGGTGGGCGGCGGCGAGGCGCTCCAGCGCGGCCGCCGCCGCGACCGGGTCCGTCCCCGCGAGCGCGGCGGCCGCGTACGGGTCGAAATGGCCGCCGGGATGGTGCCCGAGCCGCGCGAACTGGTGGACGGCCTCCGACGGCAGGTGCTGGACGGTCAGCCGCAGCGCGGCCGCGACGCCCGTGTCGTCCACGTCGAGATACGCCAGCCGGCCGCGCTCGTCGGCCAGTTCGTCGGCGAGGGCGGCCAGTGTCCAGCGCGGCCGGCCCGCCAGCCGGGCGGCTGTGACGCGCAGCGCGAGCGGCAGCCCGCCGCAGAGTTCGGCGAGCCGGCGGGCCGCCACCGGTTCGGCGAGCACCCGCTCCTCCCCCAGCACCCCGGCGAGCAGCGCCGTGCCGTCGTCGGCCTCCAGCGTGTCGAGCGGGACGGGCCGGGCGGCGTCCGAAGCGATGAGCCCCTCCAGCCGGTGCCGGCTGGTGACCAGCGTGACGCAGCCCGTACCGCCCGGCAGCAGCGCCCTGACGGTGGCGGAGTCGCGGGCGTTGTCGAGGACGACCAGCACCCTGCGCCGGTCGGTCAGCGAGCGGAAGAGCGCGGCGGCGGCCGGGGCGGACTCCGGGACCCGGCGCGGTGCGACGCCGAGCGCGAGCAGGAACTCCCGCAGGACGTCGATGAGCGCGGGCTCGCCGGCCTCGCTGAACCCGCGCAGATCGGCGAAGAGCCGGCCGTCCGGGAAGAGCGCGCCACTGCGGTGCGCCCACTGGAGCGCCAACGCGGTCTTGCCGACCCCGGCCGGCCCCGTCACCAGACAGACGGGCGCCTCCCCCGCCGCCGCCCGCGTGAGCGCGGCCAGCTCGGCCCCCCGCCCGTGGAAGCCGCGGGGCGCCCGGGGGAGCAGATCTACGGGGAGGGGTTCGCCGGGGTGGGGCGGGTACACCGGGTGTGCCGGGTGCGCCGCGCCGGTCGGGGCCACCGCCCCGAGCGGCGCGGCGGCAGGAGCCGGGTCCGCAGGACTGCCGGGGGCGGCGGCAGGAGCTGGGTCCGCGATACCGGCCACCGCGCCGGCCGGGTTCGCGGTGCCGACCGGGGGCGCCGGACGGGCCGGGTCAGCCGTACGGTCCGGAGCCGGGGTCGGGACATGGACGGGAGCCACCACGGCCCCTGTCCCGTGCCCACCGGCCCCTGTCCCGTGCCCACCAGGCCCCGGCCCATGCCCACCGGCCCCCGGCCCGGTCCCGCCCGACCCCCCGTCGCCCCGCAGGATCAGCGCGTACGCGTCGGCCAGTTCGTGCCCCGGATCGATGCCCAGCTCGTCGGCGAGGAGCCGCCTCGTACGGTGGAAACGGTCCAGGGCCTCCGACTGGCGTCCCGCCCGGTACAGCGCCAGCATCAGTTCCGCGGCCAGCGACTCGCGCAGCGGATGCGCCGCGGTCTCCGCCGCCAGCAGGGCCGCGGCCCGGTGGTGCTCGCCGAGCAGCCCGTACGTCCGGGCCAGCTGTTCGACGGTTGCCAGCCGCGACTCCTCCAGGGAGTGCGCGGCCGCCCGGAGCGGCGGACCGGTGAACGCCCCGCTGAGGGCCGGGCCCTGCCACAGCGACAGGGCCTCCTTCAGCATCAGCACGGTGTCTGCCGGGCCGCGCTGTTCCCGCGCCAGCATCAGCAGTTCCTCGAACCGCTGCGCGTCGATCAGCGTCTCCGGGACCCGCAGGACGTACGCGTCGCCGAGGGTGGCCAGCTCGACCCCGTACGCCTCCGCGTCCGCGCCCACCAACAGGGCGCGCAGCCGCGACACATGGCCCTGGATGACGCCGCGGGCCTGGAGCGGCGGCGTGTCGTCCCAGAGGGAGTCCGTCAGACGGGCCACGGAGACCGGGGTGTTGGCGGACAGCAGCAGCGCGGCGAGCAGGCTGCGGCGCTTGGCGGGCCCCAGCGGCAGCGGCCCGGTGAGCGTTTCGACAGAGACCGTGCCGAGCAGCCGGAACTCCACGAACGGCTCCTCTTCCGGGCGGTACGCACCCACGGCGGGGGCGCGGGATCCGTCCCAGAATATCTAGGTCTCCGCAGGGCGGTCGCCGTCGCCGGACCGCCGCGGAACCCGCGCCGCCCGATCGTCAGTGGTAGCGCCGCTCGTCGTCCTGGACGACGGTGGTGCTGGGCGGCACGACCATCCGGCGGCGCCGCGCGATGCTCATGTAGACGAAGACCCCGACGAGACCGACGAGCATCATGATCCAGCCGACCAGGTCGACGTTGACGGTGTCCATCTTCCAGTCGGTGGCGAACGCCAGGATCGCGCCCGCGCCGATCAGGAGAATGCATCCTCCGAGTCCCATGAATTCCGCCTCCTCGACCGCCCGGTGAGTCCGGGCCGGTGTACGGCTCGCGTACCCGGCCCGGCAACAACCATGTGTGAGGAGGCGGTCGGTCGGCCTCCGGTCAGCCGGCCAGGAACGCGGTGAGCGCGTTCGCCAGCAGATACGGGTCGTCCGCGCCGCACAGCTCACGGGCGCTGTGCATCGAGAGGATCGCCACGCCGATGTCCACGGTCTGGATGCCGTGCCGGGCGGCGGTGATCGGCCCGATGGTCGTGCCGCAGGGCATCGCGTTGTTGGACACGAAGCTCTGCCACGGCACACCCGCCTTCTCGCAGGCCGCGGCGAACACCGCGCGGCCGCTGCCGTCGGTGGCGTACCGCATGTTGACGTTCACCTTGAGGATCGGCCCGCCGTTGGCGACCGGGTGGTGCGTCGGGTCGTGCCGCTCCGCGTAGTTGGGGTGCACGGCGTGACCGGTGTCCGAGGAGAGGCAGACGGTCCCGGCGAAGGCGCGGGCGCGGTCCTCGTACGTACCGCCGCGCGCGAACACCGAGCGCTCCAGGACCGAGCCCAGCAGCGGCCCGTCGGCCCCGGTGTCGGACTGCGAGCCGTTCTCCTCGTGGTCGAAGGCCGCGAGCACCGGGATGTACGGGATGTCGGCGTCGGGCAGAGCGGCGACGGCGGCCAGGGCGGCGGTCGCGGCGTGCACCGAGAGGAGGTTGTCCATCCGGGGCCCGGCCACCAGCTCCCGGTCCCGGCCCAGGTAGGAGGGCGGCTCGATGGCGTGCGGCATCAGGTCCCAGCCGGTGACGTCCTCCGCGTCGACCCCCGCCTCCTCCGCGACGAAGCGGATCAGGTCGCCCTCCTCCACATCGCCGAGTCCCCAGATCGGCTGCATGTGCTTCTGCCGGTCGAGCTTGAGCCCCTCGGTGTTGGCCGACCGGTCCAGGTGGACGGCGAGCTGCGGCACCCGCAGCAGCGCCCGGTCGATGTTGACCAGCCGGTGCGTGCCGTCGCGCAGCGAGATCCGCCCGGCCAGGCCCAGATCCCGGTCGAGCCAGGTGTTGAGCAGGGTGCCGCCGTAGACCTCCACGGCGATCTGGCGCCAGCCGTGCGCCCCGGTGTCGGGCAGCGGCTTCACCCGGAGGTTCGGGGAGTCGGTGTGCGCCCCCGCGATCCGGAACGGGGTGTGCGCCTCGGCGCCCTCCGGCACGTACCAGGCGACGATCGCCCCGCCGCGCAGCACGTACTTCCCGCCCGCCGAGCCGTCCCAGGCCGCGGTCTCCTCGACCTGCCGGAAGCCGGCCTCCGCCAGCCGGGCGGCGGCGTTGGCCACGGCGTGGTACGGGGACGGGCTGGCCGCCAGGAAGGTCATCAGGTCATCGGTGTGCGCACGGTCGAACCGGAGAGGGGAACTCATGTTCTTCACTGTAACGAGGACCCGGGGTCCGGTATCCGGTGACCGCGAGATCGGCGGGCCTCGGTCCCGTGTGGCTACAGCTCGTCGATCGCGGTCAGGTCGATGTCGATGTCGTACGGGGCGGAGAGCTTGAGCCGGTCGTGGTGGACGCCGGTGGAGACGTACGTCTTGTTGACCGGGTCGAGCTCGTAGGTGATGACCATGGGGCGGTCGTTCTCGCCGATCATCTCGACGAGCCAGAAGTGCTGGATGCCCGCAGCCGCGTACTTGTGCGGCTTGGTGTCGCGGTCGCGGTCTTCGGAGTCGGGGGAGACGACTTCGACGGCGAGGAAGACGTCGGCGGCCTGGTAGCGGGTGGTGCGCTGGTCTCCGTCGGCCGCGGCGGTCACGACGAGAAGGTCGGGCTCCGGAGCGTTGCGCCTGCCGAGCACGACTGCCATCTCGCGACGCACCCGCAGGTCGTTCGGGACGTGCTGCCGCAGCCCCTGCTCCAGTAGGTACATCGCCAGCGTGTGGAACTTCCGCTGCGGACTCACGAAAACCAGGCTCCCGTCGATCAGCTCTGTGTGCGGCGGGAGGTCGTCAAGCGTGAAGAAATCGTCCACGGTGTAGCCGTCCGGTGGCGGGACCGGCCACCCGGGGTTGGCGCGCCGCTGCTGCGACGCTTCGGACTGTGCCTCGGCGGTCATGGTTCCTCCCATGGAAGGGATTCTGGCCCGTGCACTCAGCGTACCCAGCTGATACGACAGCGCCGCCACCCGAACGATTTCCGGATGGCGGCGCGTGTTGACGAAACAGGCGAACGATTCCCTAGAACGCGGCCTCGTCCAGCTCCATGAGCGAGTTGTCGATCGACTCGGCGAGCGCGCGCTCGGTCGAGACGCCCGGCAGGACGTTCGCGGCGAAGAACTTCGCGGCGGCGATCTTGCCCTGGTAGAAGGGCACGTCCTTCGCGGAGGCGGTCGGCAGCTTCTCGGCCGCCACGGCCGCGCCCTTGAGCAGCAGGTAGCCGACGACGACATCGCCGGAGGCCATCAGCAGGCGGGTCGTGTTGAGACCGACCTTGTAGATGTTCTTGACGTCCTCGCCGGTCGCGGTCAGGTCGGTGATCATCGTGCCGACGATCGCCTCCAGGTCCACGGCGGCCTTGGCGAGCGAGTCCAGCGCGGGGGCCAGCTCCTCGTTGCCCTGGGCGCCCGCGAGGAACTTCTTGATCTCCTCGGAGAGCGTGTTGAGCGAGGCGCCCTGGTCGCGGACGATCTTCCGGAAGAAGAAGTCCTGGCCCTGGATCGCGGTGGTGCCCTCGTAGAGGGTGTCGATCTTGGCGTCCCGGATGTACTGCTCGACCGGGTACTCCTGGAGGTAGCCGGAGCCGCCGAAGGTCTGGAGCGACTGCGCGAGCTGCTCGTAGGACTTCTCGGAGCCGTAGCCCTTCACGATCGGCAGCAGCAGGTCGTTGAGGCCGTTCAGCGCCTTGGCGTCTTCGCCCGCGGCCTCCTGCTCCTGGATCGCGTCCTGGACGGAGGCGGTGTACAGCACGAGGGAGCGCATGCCCTCGGCGTACGCCTTCTGCGTCATGAGCGAGCGGCGCACGTCGGGGTGGTGCGTGATGGTGACCTTGGGCGCCGTCTTGTCCATGAAGTTCGCCAGGTCCGGACCCTGGACGCGCTCCTTGGCGTACTCCAGGGCGTTCAGGTAGCCCGTGGAGAGGGTGGCGATGGCCTTCGTGCCGACCATCATGCGGGCGAACTCGATGATGCGGAACATCTGGCGGATGCCGTCGTGCTTGTCGCCGATCAGCCAGCCCTTGGCGGGGTGCTGGTCGCCGAACGTCATCTCGCAGGTGTTGGACGCCTTGAGGCCCATCTTGTGCTCGACGTTCGTCGCGTACACGCCGTTGCGCTCGCCCAGCTCGCCGGTCGTCCAGTCGAAGTGGAACTTCGGGACCATGAAGAGCGAGAGGCCCTTGGTGCCCGGTCCCGCGCCCTCGGGGCGGGCCAGCACGTAGTGGATGATGTTCTCGGACATGTCGTGCTCGCCCGAGGTGATGAAGCGCTTCACACCCTCGATGTGCCAGGAGCCGTCCTCCTGCTGCACGGCCTTCGTCCGGCCGGCGCCGACGTCCGAGCCGGCGTCCGGCTCGGTCAGCACCATCGTCGAGCCCCACTGCTTCTCGACGGCGATCTCCGCGATCTTCTTCTGCTCCTCGTTGCCCTCCTCGAAGAGGATGCCGGCGAAGGCCGGGCCGGAGGAGTACATCCACACGGCCGGGTTCGAGCCGAGCAGCAGCTCCGCGTAGCCCCAGATCAGGGAGCGGGGGGAGGTGGTGCCGCCGATCTCCTCGGGCAGGCCCAGACGCCAGTACTCGGAGTCCATGAAGGCCTGGTACGACTTCTTGAAGCTCGCCGGGACCGGAGCGGTTTTGGTCTCCGGGTCGAAGACCGGCGGGTTGCGGTCGGCGTCGGCGAAGGAGTCGGCGAGCTCGTTCTCCGCGAGGCGGGCGATCTCTTCCAGGATGCTCTTCGCGGTGTCGACGTCCATCTCACCGAACGGACCGGTGCCGTACACCTTGTCGCGCCCGAGGACCTCGAACAGGTTGAACTCGATGTCGCGGAGATTCGACTTGTAGTGCCCCATGGGAAGGCTCCGTAATCAATAGCAGTGGCGCCACAGCGCCCCGGGGAGTGATGCGGGTCGGGCGACAGGCAGGCGTGGGTCTATCAGCTGACCTCTCCGATGATGCTACCCGTCAGTAATAAGGCGCAACCCCTCAAGCCGTAGATGTGTCCGATTACTCTTTGCGGCATGTACGGCTACGACCAGAACCCTGGTGCTCAGCAGCAGATGGGTCAGATGGGCCAGATGGGTCAGATGGGCGGCGGCTACGGGGAGCAGCCGCTGTATCCCGAACCGTCGCCGCCCTCCCTGGCCGACGCGGTCCGGGCCTTCACCACCGGCTCCCTCTCCGCCGAGGACTTCCAGCAGGTCTTCGCGACGTCGAAGGTCTACTGCCCGCGCGGTGACAACCCCGGCTTCCTGGCGCTGCACAACACGCAGCAGCCGGTGATCCCGATGTTCACCACGCTCAAGGAGCTGCGGCGGTACGCGGGCAAGGAGTCGAAGTACTTCGTGATCACCGGGGCCGAGGTGATCGACCTCCTGCCGACGGGCTACGGCTTCGTCCTGGACATGGAGGGCGATCACCGGATGGTCTTCGACGCCAAGGCCGTCGAGCAGATGGTCGACTTCGCGATGCGCCGTATGTATGGGTAGGGATTCGCTGTCCGTACGTCGCTGACTTGCGGTTTCTTCTGTCGGGCGAGGGCCCGCGCCGGCTCGGCGCGGGCCCTCGCCCTGTCGCGTCCGACCTCCGGGAATGCGCGACACCTTGCAGGATGTTCATTATTCAACTAAATTGATTCCAGAACACTCGCCCGGAGGTGGCCCCCATGCCCGCAGTGACTGTCGACAACCCGCTGACCCTGCCCAAGGTGGCCGCTTCGGGTGACGCCGCGGCCCGTCCCGTGCTCGCCGTCACGACCGCGCCCACCGGCTTCGAGGGCGAGGGCTTCCCCGTCCGCCGCGCGTTCGCGGGGATCAACTACCGGCACCTCGACCCGTTCATCATGATGGACCAGATGGGTGAGGTGGAGTACGCGGCGGGGGAGCCGAAGGGCACCCCCTGGCACCCGCACCGCGGCTTCGAGACCGTGACGTACCTGATCGACGGAACCTTCGTCCACCAGGACTCCAACGGGGGCGGCGGCACCATCGAGAACGGCGACACCCAGTGGATGACCGCCGGCTCGGGCCTGCTGCACATCGAGGCCCCGCCGGAGTCGCTCGTCATGTCCGGCGGCCTCTTCCACGGCCTCCAGCTCTGGGTGAACCTGCCCAAGGCCGACAAGATGATGAACCCGCGCTACCAGGACATCCGCGGCGGCGAGGTCCAGCTCCTCGCCTCCCCGGACGGCGGTGCGCTGCTCCGGGTCATCGCCGGTGAGCTCGACGGCCACCAGGGCCCGGGCATCACCCACACCCCGATCACGATGATCCACGCCACCGTCCGGCCCGGCGCCGAGGTGACCCTGCCGTGGCGCGAGGACTTCAACGGCCTCGCGTACGTCCTGGCCGGGCGCGGCACGGTCGGCGCGGAGCGCCGTCCGGTCGCCATGGGCCGGACCGCGGTCTTCGGGGCCGGTGGTTCGCTGACCGTCCGCGCGGACGAGCGGCAGGACGGCCACACCCCGGATCTGGAGGTCGTCCTCCTCGGCGGCCGCCCGATCCGGGAGCCGATGGCCCACTACGGGCCGTTCGTGATGAACAGTCAGGCCGAGCTGAAGCAGGCCTTCGAGGACTTCCAGGCCGGCCGCCTGGGCACGGTCCCCGCGGTCCACGGCATGTGACGATCCGTCACCCGTACGGGGGGCGTCGGCGGGCTCGCCGACGCCCCCCGTGATCGGCTGGGAGGGTGCCCGCTTCCAAGCCCTTCCTGCCCGAGAGCGCCCGCCGCACCGCCGCCTGGTGCGGTGTCGTCCTGCTCGTGGTGGGCGTCGCCGCCGTCGCGATCTGGCTGGTCGTCGCCCTCAAGACCGCGGTCACCCCGGTGCTGCTGGCCCTGCTCGGCACCGCGCTGCTCGGTCCCGTCCACCGGTGGCTCGTCGCGCGGCGCCTGAACCGCTCGCTGGCCGCGGGGCTGACCTGTGCCGCGCTGGTCGCGGTGGTCGGCGGCGCCGGGTACATCGTCGTCACCGCCCTCGTCGACTCCGGCGACCAGATCGTCGCCTCGCTCAAGGACGCCGGCCAGTGGGTCGTGGACCATCTGGACATCGCCGGGGCCACGGACGTCGACAGCCTGGCCGACAACGCGAAGAGCCTGGTCGAGAAGTTCGGGGCGAGCGCGGCGGGCGGGCTGCTCAGCGGCATCAGCCTGATCGGTTCGCTGGTGGCGACCAGTGTGCTGGCCCTGCTGCTGACGTTCTTCTTCCTGCGCGACTCGGACCGGGCGGTGAACCTGGCCCACACCGTGGCCCCGCGCGGCACGGGGGACCTGGTGGAGGCCATGGGGCGGCGGGCGTTCGAGGCCGTCGAGGGCTTCATGCGCGGCACCACGTTCATCGCCCTCATCGACGCCGTGTGCATCACGGTGGGCCTGCTGATCCTGGACGTGCCGGGGGCGGTGGGGCTCGGCGCGCTGGTCTTCGTCGGCGCGTACATCCCGTACCTGGGGGCGTTCCTCTCCGGCGCGGTGGCGGTGCTGGTCGCGCTGGCCGACCGGGGGTTCGTGATCGCCCTGTGGGCGCTGGGGGTGGTCCTCGCGGTCCAGGTGCTGGAGGGCCATGTGCTCCAGCCGATGATCCAGAGCCGTACGGTCCAGATGCACCCCGCGATGATCATGATCGCCCTGACGGCGGGGGCGAGCGTGGCCGGACTGATGGGCATGCTGCTGGCGGTCCCGCTGTGCGCGGCGGCTTTCGGAGTCCTGAGCGAACTACGCGGCGGCCCTGACGGCCCGGAGCCCCCGACCCCGCCGGAGGCCGATCCCGGCCCGCCGGGCGCCCACCCCAGCCCGTCCGGCGCTTGAGGACGGAAGCGTTGGGCTGGTGGGCCCGAGCTCCGGGTGGGCTGGGCCCGGTAATTCCAGCCCGTCCGGCGCTTGAGGGCGGAACCCTTGGCCCGGTGGGCCCGAGCTCCAGGCGGGCCGGGGCCCGGAAACCCAGCCCGTCCGGCGCTTGAGGACGGAACCGTTACGGGGACGAGCCCGAGCCCCAGGAGAGCCACGGCCCAAGGGCCCTCACCCGCCCAAGCCCTCCGACTCGTACAGCTCGAACCAGATCGACTTCCCCTCCCCCCGAGGGTCCACCCCCCACGCATCCGCCAGCATCTCCATCAGCACCAGCCCCCGCCCGCTGGACGCCATCTCCCCCGGCCGCCGCTTGTGCGGCAGCTCGTCGCTGGCGTCCGCGACCTCGACCCGCAGCCGCCGCTCGCCCAGCTCGCCGGAGACCTCCGCCACCATCAGCGCGTCCCCGTCCGTGTGCACGAGCACGTTGGTCGCCATCTCGGAGACCATCAGGACCGCCGAGTCGACCTGCTCGGCATCGCTCCAGTCGTGCAGCAGCTCACGCACCAGCTGCCGCCCCACCGAGATCCGCTCCGGCTCGGCCTGCGCGATGGTCAGGACACTGCGGCGCGGCGGCGCCTCCGGAGCCGGGGCGCTCTCCCGCCGCAGCACCAGGACCGCGATGTCGTCCTCGCGCCGGTCCGCGAGCGGCCCCGTCGTGTAGTGCGAGGTCGGCCCGTGCACGGCCTGGACCAGGGCGTCGGCGAGCTGTTCCAGGTCCTCGACCGGCTTCTCCAGGACCGGGCGCAGCCGGGTCCAGCCGGTGGCCATGTCGTGCCCGCCGGTCTCGATGAGGCCGTCCGTGCACAGCATGATCGTCTCGCCGGGTTCCAGGACGACCCGGGTGGTGGGGTAGTCGGAGTCCGTCTCGATCCCGAGCGGCAGCCCGCCGGCCGTCTGCCGGATCACCGCGGTCCCGTCGGCGCTGATCACCACCGGGTCGGGGTGGCCCGCACGGGCGATGTCCAGGGTCCCGGCCTCCGGGTCCACCTCGGCGTACAGGCAGGTCGCGAAGCGCGGCGCCGCCGGTTCCTCGTCGCCCTCGACGCTCTCGTACGCGTCGGTGAGCCCGGACAGGAAGCGCGAGGCGCGGGAGAGCACGGCGTCCGGGCGGTGCCCCTCGGACGCGTAGGCGCGCAGGGCGATACGGAGCTGGCCCATGAGTCCGGCGGCCCGCACGTCATGGCCCTGGACGTCGCCGATGACCAGGGCGATACGGCCGTTGGGCAGCGGGATCATGTCGTACCAGTCGCCGCCCACCTGGAGCCCGCCGCCGGTCGGCACGTACCGCGCGGCCACCGTCATCCCGGGGATCTCCGGGCCCAGGGTCGGCATCATCGAGCGCTGGAGCCCCAGCGACAGCTCGCGTTCCGTCTCGGCGACCCCGGCGCGGGCCAGGGCCTGGGCGAGCATCCGGGCGACCGTCGAGAGCACCGCGCGCTCGTCCGGGGAGAACCCCACCGGGTGCTGGAACCCGGCCATCCAGGCGCCCATCGTGCGGCCGGACGACACCAGGGGCAGGAAGGCCCAGGACTGCCGCCCGAAGCGCCGGGCGAGCGGCCAGGTGGCCGGATAGCGGCGGCGGTACTCGTCGGGGGAGGGGAGATAGATCGCGCGGCCGGTGCGGACGACCTCGGCGGCCGGGTAGTCGGTGTCCAGGGGCATGTCCGTGAAGGGCTCCTCGTCCCCCATGTTGTGCCCGTGGTGCCCGATGATCGTCAGCCGCTCCCCGGCGGAGCCGAAGACCGCGAGGCCGTCCGGGGAGAAGCCGGGCATGGACAGGGACCCGGCGACCCGCAGCACCTCCGCGGTGGACCGGGCCTCGGCCAGCGCCCGCCCGGCGTCCAGCAGGAACGCCTCCCGGGAGCGCCGCCAGTCCCCGGTGATCGGCGTATGGGCGGCGTCGGTGGAGCCGGGCTGCGGCTCGGCGACCTCCTGGAGCGTGCCGTAGAGGACGTACGCCCCGGTGTCGGCGTCCTCGTCGGCGTTCTCGTCCGTCCGGAGGATCGGCTTGGAGCGGCTGCGCACGGTACGCAGGACCTGCCCGCGCTCGTCGACGATCCGCAGTCGTGCCTCGGCGAGGCTGCCCTCGGCGACCGCGAGGTTCACCACCCCGTAGATCTCGTTCCAGTCGACCGGGTGGAAACGGGAGCGCACCGCCGACTCCCGGTAGCTGCCGGGCTCGGGAGGCAGGCCGAGCAGCCGGGCCGCCTCCGCATCGAGCGTGACCGTGCCGGCTGCGTTGTCCCAGCGCCACAGGCCCGTCGCGATCGCGGCCAGGACTTCCTCGGTGCGCATTGCCCCACTTTAGGAAGATGTGCTCGCTGGACGCCACCGAGAGGCCGCCACCTGCCCAGGGGGTGACGGGTACGGCGGTCCAAAGGGAAATGAAGCCTCCCGCCCCCGGGCGGTAGCCTGGGGAGGCTCAATCCACACCTAACCGCGAAGACTGGATGAACGACGATGCATCGGTACAGGTCCCACACCTGCGGCGAGCTCCGCGCCTCTGACGTCGGCACCGACGTCCGGCTGAGCGGCTGGCTGCACAATCGCCGAGACCTGGGCGGCATCCTCTTCATCGATCTGCGCGACCACTACGGTCTGGTGCAGCTCGTCGCCCGCCCCGGCACCCCCGGCAACGAGGCCCTGGCGAAGCTCACCAAGGAGACCGTCGTCCGGATCGACGGCAAGGTCTCCGCGCGCGGCGCGGACAACGTCAACCCGGAGCTGCCGACCGGCGAGATCGAGATCGAGGTCTCCGAGGTCGAGGTGCTCGGCGAGGCCGCCCCGCTGCCCTTCACGATCAACACCGAGGACGGCGTCAACGAGGAGCGGCGCCTGGAGTACCGCTTCCTCGACCTGCGGCGCGAGCGCATGCACCGCAACATCATGCTGCGCTCGGCCGTGATCGCCTCCATCCGGTCCAAGATGGTGGCCCTCGGCTTCAACGAGATGGCGACTCCGATCCTCACCGCGACCTCCCCCGAGGGCGCCCGTGACTTCGTCGTCCCGTCCCGGCTGAACCCCGGCAAGTTCTACGCGCTGCCGCAGGCCCCGCAGCAGTTCAAGCAGCTGCTGATGATCTCGGGCTTCGACCGCTACTTCCAGATCGCGCCCTGCTTCCGCGACGAGGACGCCCGCGCGGACCGCTCGCCGGGCGAGTTCTACCAGCTCGACGTCGAGATGTCCTTCGTCGAGCAGGAGGACGTCTTCCAGCCGATCGAGAAGCTGATGACCGAGCTCTTCACCGAGTTCGGCAACGGCCGCGAGGTCACCTCGCCGTTCCCGCGCATCCCGTTCCGCGAGTCGATGCTGAAGTACGGCAACGACAAGCCGGACCTGCGCGCCAAGCTGGAGCTCGTCGACATCTCCGACGTCTTCGCCGACTCCGGCTTCAAGGCGTTCGCCGGCAAGCACGTCCGCGCGCTGCCGGTCCCGGACACCGCGGGTCAGTCCCGCAAGTTCTTCGACGGCCTCGGTGAGTACGCCGTCGAGCACGGCGCCAAGGGCCTGGCCTGGGTGCGCGTGGGCGAGGACGGCACGCTGGCCGGACCGATCGCCAAGTTCCTCACCGAGACCGACGTCAAGACGCTCACCGAGCGCCTCTCGCTGGTCCCGGGCCACGCGGTCTTCTTCGGTGCGGGCGAGTTCGACGAGGTCTCCAAGATCATGTCGGCGGTCCGGGTCGAGGCCGCCAAGCGCGCCGGCCACTTTGAGGAGGGCGTCTTCCGGTTCTGCTGGATCGTCGACTTCCCGATGTACGAGCGGGACGAGGAGACCGGCAAGATCGACTTCTCGCACAACCCCTTCTCGATGCCCCAGGGCGGCCTGGCCGACCTGGAGGAGAAGGACCCGCTGGACATCCTCGCCTGGCAGTACGACATCGTCTGCAACGGCATCGAGCTGTCCTCGGGCGCCATCCGTAACCACGAGCCCGAGCTGATGCTCAAGGCCTTCGAGATCGCCGGTTACGACCGCGAGACCGTCGAGCACGAGTTCGCGGGCATGCTCCGCGCGTTCCGCCTCGGCGCCCCGCCGCACGGTGGCATCGCCCCCGGCGTCGACCGCATCGTGATGCTGCTCGCGGACGAGCCGAACATCCGCGAGACGATCGCCTTCCCGCTCAACGGCAACGCCCAGGACCTGATGATGGGCGCCCCGACCGAGCTGGACGAGACCCGCCTGCGCGAGCTGAACATCCAGCTGCGCAAGCCGGTCGCCGCGAAGGGCGCGTCGGAGAAGCCCGCCGACAAGTAGTCCGTACGGTCAAGTCGTCCATACGGTCCCGCTCTGCGGATGTTTCACGTGAAACAGCCCCCGATCACCTGATCGGGGGCTGTTTCGTTGCACAACCGCGAGCGCCGGTGACGGCCGGGCGACGCGGTACAGCCGGATGGCCCCGGTTCGGGTTCGGCCGGAGCGGGCCCGGCAAAGACTGGCACCGAGATCCCCCTCTCGCAGCCCGTCCTGCCGCCTCGCGCCGCCCGCAGCCATCCGAGGAGCCCCACCGTCGTGTCCCTCCCCCGCCGACCACCCGCCCTGCTCGCCGCACCGCTCCTCGCCCTGGTCCTGCTGCTCACCGGCTGTTCCTCCGGCGCCGCTCCGGAGAAGGCCCCTGCCGGTGTCCCGGGGCAGGGCGCCGCGGGCCCGCAGTCGGACGCCGCCTCCGCGCGCCGGGCCTCCCCCAGCCCGACGCCCACCCCCGCCCGGATCCCGGACCTGGGGCCGGAGACCCTGGCCCAGATCCCCGCCGAGGCCCGGCAGGCCTTCGTGGTGACCGGCGAGGAGGTGGACGCCCACCGCTCCAGCGCGGTCCTGTACAGCCGCGCGGACCCGGCCCAGGGCTGGGAGCCGGTCGCGGGCCCCTGGCCGGCCCACAATGGCATGGAGGGCTGGACGGACCACCATGTGGCCGGGGACCTCAGATCGCCCACGGGCGTCTACACCCTCACCGACGCGGGCGGTCGGCTCCCCGATCCCGGGGCGCTGCTGCCGTACGACGAGCACCCCCGGTTCGCGGTGGACGGCGAGGGCTTCTTCGGCGAGCCGCTGGAGGGCTCCTTCGACTACGTCGTCGCGATCAACTACAACCGCACGGAGGGCGTCAGCCCCCTGGACCGCACCCGCCCGCTCGGCCTCGAACGCGGCGGCGGCATCTGGGTCCACGTCGACCACGGCGGCCCGACCCAGGGCTGCGTCTCCGTCCCCGAGGAACAGATGGAGGAGCTTCTGCGCACCCTGGACCCGGCGATGAACCCGGTGATCGTGATGGGGGACGCGGAGTCGCTGGGGCGGTGAGAGGTGATCGGGCGTACGGGCGGGGGCCCTTGCCCGTACGCTGAGGATGTTCCCCGGTACACGTCGAACCGGTGGCCCGGTGCAGGAGGAGGTCGTTGTGAGCGTGGTCGAGGACCGCGTCCTGACGCAGGACGTCTTCGAGGAATTGGCCCGTAGCGCCATACGTGCCGAGGAGGCACTGCGGCTGGAGTTCGTGAACGGGAAACTGGGGGTCAAGGCTGTGCCGGACGGGGACCACGGGCGGATCATCGCCTGGCTGACGCAGATCTGCATGCAGGCGGATCCGAGCCGATGGCTCTTCGGCGAACAAGGCCTTCGTGTCGAGTCCTACCGCAAGGGCAACGCTCGTCCCGATGCGAGCCTGGCTCCCCTCGACGCCTTCGTCGGCCAGGGCGAATGGGCCAACCCCGACGACGTCCTCATGGTCGTCGAGGTGACCTCGTACGACGAGGACACCGACCGCCGCGACCGCGTCGAGAAGCCCCGGGCGTACGCCGAGACCGGCATCCCCGTCTATCTGCTGATCGACCGGGACACTTGTGAGGTGAAGGTCCACTCGCAGCCCGACGGCGTGCGCTACGAGCAGGTCGTCACTGTGCCGTACGGCAAGACCGTCACCCTCCCCGACCCCGTCGGGATCGAGCTGGACACCGAACCCCTCAAGAGCTGGGTGCGCTGACCCGACGCCGGAACGCGAGGAGCCCGGGACCGCACAGCGGTGGTCCCGGGCTCCTCGCGTACGTACTACGCCGGCTTCTCCTCCAGGCGCGGGAACAGCACCGCGCCCTTCGTCACCGTCGCGCCCGCGGGCAGCGTGCCCCAGACGCCCGCGTCCTGGACCTTTTGGTCGGCCAGGGCGCCCAGGGACTCCTCGGCGCCCAGGGACTCCCAGAGCTTCTGCGAGGTTTCCGGCATCACGGAGTTGAGCAGTACCGCGACGCCGCGCAGCGACTCGGCGGCCGTGTACAGGATGGTCGCCAGGCGGGCCTGGCCCTCCGGGGTGGTGTCCTTGGCCACCTTCCACGGCTCCTGCTCCGTGATATAGCCGTTGACCTGCTTCACGAAGTCGAAGATCGCCAGGATGCCGCCCTGGAAGTCCAGCTCCTCGCCGATCTTCCGGTCGGCCGTCGCCACGGCCTTCGCCAGCCCGTCCCGCACGGCCTGCTCGGCGTCACCGGCGGCCGTGTCCTGAGGCAGCGCCCCGCCGAAGTATTTGCCGACCATCGCCGCCACGCGCGAGGCGAGGTTGCCGTAGTCGTTGGCCAGCTCGGAGGTGTAGCGGGCGGAGAAGTCCTCCCAGGAGAACGACCCGTCGCTGCCGTAGGAGATGGCCCGCAGGAAGTACCAGCGGTACGCGTCCACGCCGAAGTGCGAGGTCAGATCCTGCGGCTTGATGCCGGTCAGGTTCGACTTGGACATCTTCTCGCCGCCGACCATCAGCCAGCCGTTGGCGACGACCTTGCCCGGCAGCGGCAGACCCTGCGCCATCAGCATCGCGGGCCAGATCACCGAGTGGAAGCGGAGGATGTCCTTGCCGATCAGGTGCACGTTCGCCGGGAACGTACCGTCGAACTTCTCCTGGTTGGCGCCGTAGCCGACCGCCGTCGCGTAGTTGAGCAGCGCGTCGACCCACACGTAGATGACGTGCTTGTCGTCCCACGGCACCGGGACGCCCCAGTCGAACGTCGAGCGCGAGATCGACAGGTCCTGGAGACCCTGCTCGACGAAGTTCACGACCTCGTTGCGCGCCGACTCGGGCTGGATGAAGTCCGGGTTCGCCGCGTAGAACTCCAGCAGCTTCGGACCGTACTCGCTCAGCTTGAAGAAGTAGTTCTCCTCCTTGAGGAGCTCCACCGGCTTCTTGTGGACCGGGCAGAGCTTCTGACCGGCGAACTCGCCCTCGCCGTCGATCAGATCGCCGGGGAGCTTGTACTCCTCGCAGCCCACGCAGTACGGGCCCTCGTACCCGCCCTTGTAGATCTCGCCCCTGTCGTACAGGTCCTGCACGAACTCCTGCACCCGGTCGGTGTGCCGCTTCTCCGTCGTGCGGATGAAGTCGTCGTTCGCGATGTTCAGGTGCTCCCAGAGGGGCTTCCACGCCTCCTCGACGAGCTTGTCCGCCCAGGCCTGCGGAGTCACGTTGTTCGCCTCGGCCGTGCGCATGATCTTCTGACCGTGCTCGTCCGTGCCGGTGAGGTACCACACCTTCTCGCCGCGCTGGCGGTGCCAGCGCGTGAGCACGTCGCCTGCGACGGTCGTGTAGGCGTGGCCCAGGTGAGGAGCGTCGTTGACGTAGTAAATGGGGGTCGAGACGTAGTACGCCGTCGCCCCCTGCTTCTCGGATCCAGTGGCCGCCATGGTCGAAATCCTAACGGCCCGATCAAGATCCACTCACATCGATAAACGGCGGCCCCCGCGCGGACGGAGGAAGACCCTCCGGTGGAGAGCTTTGCGAAACATCCCCTGGCGTAATGGTTCCCGTAGGAAAGTCGCATCCTGGGAGGGAGCGGACAAGCGTGCACGAGGCAGGGGACATCACCATGCGGGTACTGGTCGCCGAGGACGAGGAGATCCTCGCGGAGCTGGTCGCCACCGGACTGCGCCGGGCCGGCTTCGCGGTCGACACCGTGTACAGCGGGGACGCGGCCCTCGCCTACCTCGGCCTCCACGACTACGACGTCGTCGTCCTCGACCGCGACCTCCCCCGGGTCCACGGCGACGACGTGGCCCGCCGCCTGGTCGCCTCCGGCTCCCGCACCCGGATCCTGATGCTCACCGCCTCCGGCGCCATGGAGGACCGGGTCGCCGGGCTCGACCTGGGGGCCGACGACTACGTGGCCAAGCCGTTCGAGTTCCCCGAGCTGGTCTCCCGGGTACGCGCCCTGCGCCGGCGCAGCGCCCGGCCCGTACCGCCCCAGCTGGAGCGCCACGGCATCCGGCTCGACACCGTTCGGCGTTCGGCGCTCCGCGACGGCCGGGACCTGGACCTCTCCCCGAAGGAGTTCACCGTGCTGCAACTGCTCCTGGAGGCCGACGGCGGCACGGTCAGCGCGGAAGAGCTGCTGGAGCGAGCCTGGGACGCCAACGCCGACCCGTTCACCGGCGCGGTGCGCGTCTGCATGAGCAAGCTCCGCGCCAAGCTCGGCGAGCCCGCGCTGATCCGCACCGTGCAGGGCGTCGGGTACGCCCTGTGAAGCGGCCGTCCCCGCTGCGGCGGCTGGTGGACGCCTCGAAGCTGCCGCACTCGACGATCCGCACCCGCATCGCCCTCGTGTACGGCGGTGTCTTCCTGGTTCTCGGCACGGCCCTGCTGGCCACCGTCAACCTGGCCTCCCGCGCCGGTACGGAGACCGAGGCGCGGGCCATCGCCTCCACGGCGGTCGTCGTCGTCCCGCCCGGGTACACCGTGAACGGCCCGTTCGTCGCCCGCAGCTCCACCGGATCGCCCACCGCCTACGAACTCACCGACCATGTCAGCGACGCGGCGGGCAAGCAGCTCCTGAACTGGTCGTTCGCCGCGCTGCTCGTGATGACGGCGGGCGCGGTCGGAGTGGGCTGGTGGATAGCGGGCCGGGTCCTGCGGCCGGTCCACGCGATGACCGCGAAGGCCCGCCGGCTATCCGAGAGGACCCTGCACGAGCGGATCGCGTCCAGCGGCCCGGACGACGAGCTGAGGGAGCTCGGCGAGACGCTGGACGCGCTGCTGGGCCGCCTGGAGAAGGCGTTCGACAGCCAGCGGAGGTTCATCGCGAACGCCTCGCACGAGCTGCGGACCCCGCTGGCCACCCAGCGCGCCGCGATCCAGATCGGCCTGGACGATCCGTCCCCCGAGGACCTCGTCCGTACCCGGCAGACCCTGCTGGACACCAACCGGCGCAGTGAGCGGCTCATCGAGGGGCTGCTCGTGCTGGCCCGCAGCGAACGGGGCCTGGCCGCGGACGAGCGCGAGACGGTCCGCCTCGATCACGTGGTCAGGGAGGAGACGGCCCGCTATCCGGCGGTACGGGGCGGGGGCGGCGGCCCGGAAGGCCGGGGGCCGGGCGGTGGTGACCCGCAGCGCCGGGGTCCGGGAGATGACGGGCCGGTCGTGAACGTCGCGGTGGCCGCCTGTTCCGTGCGCGGCAACCGGCTGCTGCTCGCCCAGCTGGTGGCGAACCTGCTGGCCAACGCGGTCACGTACAACGTGCCGGGCGGCTCGGTGGAGGTCTCGCTGAGCAAGGAGGGGGGCCTGCTGGTGCGCAACACCGGACCGGTGGTCTCCGAGGCCGATGTCGCGGGGTTCTTCGAGCCGTTCCGGCGGGGAGAGGGCCGGGACCGGATGGGCCCGGGGTCGGGCCTCGGCCTGTCGATAGTCCGGTCGATCGCGGTGGCCCACGGCGGTACGGTCACGGCGGAACCGGGCCCGGAGGGCGGCGGTCTCGCCGTGACCGTACGGCTGCCGGCCGATCAGGCCCCGGAGCCGGCCTCGCGCGCGGCGGTCCAGTCCGGCAGCCCGGCGAGGATCTCCCGGTAGAGCTCGGCGTCCGCGATCTCGCGGGGGGCCGGTCCGGCGTGGAAGAACCCGGCGTTCGGGACGTCGAGCTTCCGCAGGAAGTCGAAGCCCTTCGCGTCCTGCTCGCCGAAGGCGACGAACTGGAAGAACAGCGGCAGCCGCGCCGCGTCCGCGAGGGCCTGCCGGGCGGCCTGCTTGGCGTCCGGCGGGCCGTCCGTCTGGAAGACCACGAGAGCCGGACCGGTGGCCTCCGTCTTCTCGTAGTGCGCGACGACCTCCTCGACGGCGCGTTCGTAGTGCGTCCGGCCGAGTCGGCCGAGGCCCGCGTGCAGCTCGTCGACGCGGCCCTCGTGGCCGGAGAGTTCGAGGGAGCCGGTGCCGTCGATGTCCGTCGAGAAGAAGACGACCTGCACGGTGGCGTCCTCGTCCAGGTGCGCGGCGAGCGCGAGCGTCCGGTCGCCCAGGTGCTGGGCGCTGCCGTCCTTGTAGAACGGCCGCATCGAGCCGGAACGGTCGAGCACCAGGTAGACGCGGGCACGGAGCCCGGTCAGCCCGTGCGCCTTGAGCGCCGCCTGCGCCGCCTTGTACGGGGCGGCGAGCTGCGGAGCCCGAGACTTGACCCGCGCGAGCGTGGTGGCGGGCTTGCCGGGGGCGGACTCCGACGCGGCGGGCGCGGCCGGGGCCGGCTCTTCCGCTGCGGCGGGGGCGGCCGGCTCCGGTACGACGGGGGCTGCCGGGGTGTCCGCGACGGCCGGGGCTTCGGAGACGGCCGGGGTTCCGGCGGGCTCCGGGGTCTCCGCAGCGACCGGGGCGTCCGCGACGGCCGGGGCCTCGGTGGCGGCGGGGGTCTCCACAACGGCCGGGGTGTCCACGGGCTCCGTGGTTTCCGCGACGGCCGGGGTCTCGGCAGGCTCCGGTGCCGTTGCGGCTTCGGGGGCCTTGGGGGCCTTGGGGGGCTCGGGAGCCTCGGCGGCCTCGGGCGCCTTCGGGGCCTCGGTGGCGGCCTCAGGCGCCTCGGGGGCGCTCTCCGGGGCCTTCGCCGGTGCTTCCGCTTCCGCCGGCGCCGGTTCGGGCGTGGACTCCTGAGCCGGTGCGGTCTTCGAGGTCTCGTCGAGATCGAGATCGAGATCGAGGTCGATCGTGATCGGCTCCGGCGCCTCGGCGACCACCGGCTCGTCGGCCTCGGCGGTGGCCACCGGCTCCTCGGGCTTCTCCGCCGTCGGGGTGTCCTCCGGGGCCGACCCCTGCGCGGGGACGGTCGGCGACGTCGGCGCGGCGGCCGCCTTGTCGAACGCCTCCGCCACCAGGTCGGTGGCCGGCGAGCCGTCACGGTCCGTGGATCCGGAGGCGGGGGCCGGGATCGACGCCTTCGGCTCCGCCGTCGGCTCGGCCGCCGAAGTGGTCTCCGGCTCCGACTCCTTGGGCTGAGTGCGCTCGGCCTGGGGCGGGACGGTGGCCGTGGTCGGCTCGTCCTGCTCCGTGCGGCCGAACACCTTACGCAGCAAGCTCCGAATGCCCATGGGCGAGGCCTTTCGCATGAGTTGGGTGCGGTGAATGTCCGACCTGAGGTGAATTCATCCCTGGCCAGGACGGATACGTAAGGTTAGCGGCCGGATCCGGCCGTTCGCCGGTGCGGCCCACCCCTGCGTCAACCGAGCCGAAACCGTTCCCGGACCGAGTCCACCGCGGTGTCCACGACGGCGTCCACCACCGGCCCTCAAAGGAACAGCGGTGGCCCGGACTTCACCCGCCGTTCACCGGGAGTCCCTCGGACCGGGTGGAGGCGCACCTACCGTCACGCACGACACCAGACGGAGGGAATCCACGTGCGTAATCTGCTGCCGTTCATCAGCTCGCATTCCGGTGGGCGTTCCGCGCTGACCTGCCGCTTCCGCTGTGGGGACGCCTGCTTCAAGGAGACGCCCAACACCAGCGACAACGAGTACGCCGGAGACATCATCGCCGGTGCCGTGTCGCGCCGCTCGATGATGCGCGCCGCCGCCGTGGTCACCGTCGCCACCGCCGCCGGGGCCGCCGCGCTGACCGGCCCCAGCGCCCCGCAGGCCGAGGCCGCCGCCCTCGCCGGGCACGGGAGCAAACCGGGCCGTCCCCAGAAACCGGGGGCGTCCGGCGCGCGTGGCCTGCGGTTCTCGCCGGTCGCGCCCAACAAGGACGACAAGGTCACCGTCCCCGACGGGTACGCCCAGAACGTGGTGATCCGCTGGGGCGAGCCGATCCTGCGCGGCGCGCCCGCCTTCGACCCGGACAAGCAGACGGCGAAGGCGCAGGCGGGCCAGTTCGGTTACAACAACGACTTCCTCTCCCTGCTCCCGCTGCGCGGCGAGCGCGGCCGTCAGGTCCTGGTCGCGAACCATGAGTACACGGACGAGATCCTCATGTTCCGCGGCTACGATCCGGCCAACCCCACCCGCGAGCAGGTGGAGATCGCCTGGGCGGCGCACGGACTCTCCGTGGTCGTCGTCCAGGAGGAGCACCGCACCGGCAAGCTGGGCCCGGTCAACCGGCACCCGCTGAACCGCCGGCTGACCGCGACCAGCGAGTTCCGTATGACGGGCCCGGCCGCGGGCAGCACCCTGCTGCGCACGTCCGCCGACCGCACCGGCCGCAAGGTGCTCGGCACCCTCAACAACTGTGCGGGCGGCACCACTCCGTGGGGCACCACGCTGCACGGCGAGGAGAACTTCAACCAGTACTTCGCCAACGGCACGACCACCATGCACCAGCGGTACGGGATCGGCACGGGCGCCTCCGAGCGCAAGTGGGAGCGGTTCGACCGGCGGTTCGACCTGGCGAAGGAGCCCAACGAGGCCAACCGCTTCGGCTGGGTCGTCGAACTCGACCCGTACGACCCGGACTCCACCCCGCGCAAGCGGACCGCGCTGGGCCGGTTCAAGCACGAGGCCGCGCAGCCCCGGCTCACCTCCGACGGCCGCCCCGTCGTCTACATGGGCGACGACGAGAAGTTCGACTACCTCTACAAGTTCGTCTCCAGCAAGCGGATGAAGAAGGGCAACTCGCGGGCCGCCCGCGAGCACAACCTGACGCTCCTGGACGAGGGCACGCTGTACGTCGCCAAGTTGACGGGCGACTCGCCGACCGGCGAGATCGACGGCTCCGGAAAGCTGCCCAACGACGGTGAGTTCGACGGCAGCGGCGTCTGGATCCCGCTGGCCACCGGCACCACCTCGCACGTCCCGGGCATGACCGCCGAGGAGGTGTACGTCTACACGCGGCTCGCCGGTGACAAGGTCGGCGCGACCAAGATGGACCGCCCCGAGGACGTCGAGCCCTCGCCGCGCACCGGCCGGGTCTACGTGGCGCTCACCAACAACTCGGACCGCGGCAAGGAGGGCAAGGCCCCGGCGGATGAGGCGAACCCGCGCAACGGCAACAAGCACGGGCAGATCCTGGAGCTCGCGGAGAACTGGGACGACCCGACGAGCGACGGGTTCGCCTGGCGGCTGTTCCTCGTGGCGGGCGACCCGGACGACCCGGCGACGTACTTCGCCGGCTTCCCCAAGGAGAGCGTCAGCCCCATCTCCTGCCCGGACAACGTGGCGTTCGACGCCCATGGCAACCTGTGGATCTCCACGGACGGCAACGCGCTCGGCACGCACGACGGGCTGTTCGGCGTGGCGACCCACGGTGACCGGCGCGGCGAGCTGAAGCAGTTCCTCACCGTCCCGACCGGGGCCGAGACCTGCGGCCCGGTCATCCAGGACCGCCGGGTCCTGGTGGCGGTCCAGCACCCGGGCGAGGTCGACGGGGCCTCCGTGGAGAAGCCGGCGAGCGTCTGGCCCGACGGACCGGGCAAGATCGTCCGCCCCGCGGTCGTCGCCGTCTGGCGCAAGGACGGGCGCGACATCGGCGTGTGAGCCCCGGCAGGAAGTAACAAGAGGCCGGGCGGCAGGTAGTAGGTAGCAGGATGCCGGGCGGCGGGCGGGAGGCCTTATTGCCTCTCACCCGCCGCCCGGTCCGCATTAGAGTCGAAGGCATGGTTTCCGGTGACGCGCCGCAGGCGGAGGGAAGCGTCCGGGTCGACGTGTGGATCTGGTCGGTCCGGCTGACGAAGACCCGTGCCCAGGCGGCCGCCGCCTGCCGGGCGGGACATGTGAAGGTCGGCGGCGATCGGGCCAAGCCCGCACAGGCCGTACGCGTCGGCGACGAGGTACGGCTCCGGCACGCGGGGCGGGACTGGGTGGTCGTCGTCTCGAAGATCGTGAAGAAGCGGGTCGGTCCGCCGGTGGCCGTGGAGTGCTTCGTCGACAACAGCCCGCCCCCGCCGCCCCGCGAGATCGCGATCCAGGTGCCCGTACGGGACCGGGGCGCGGGCCGTCCGACCAAGCGCGACCGCCGGGAGATGGAACGCCTTCAGGGCCGCCCGCCGGAGAACTGAGGCCACGGCGGACCCTCGGCGGAGCACTGAGGCCACGGTGTTTCACGTGAAACAACCGGTCAGCTCTGGTACCCCTCCACCTCGTCGGCGGGGCGGACCTTCGCCGTCGAGGGGTCCTCGCCGTACTCGCTGAGCGCCCGCCGGCGGCGCAGCAGGTCCCAGCACTGGTCGAGCTGGACCTCCACCGCCCGCAGCCGGGCCTTCTCGTCCGTGGACAGGCCCATCTTCGCCACGGAGCGGTCGCGCAGATCACGCTCCTCGGAGACCAGTTCGTCGATGTGCTCGAAGATGTCGCTGTCGGCCATGACGCCTCTTTCGGGTTCGTTCGGCGGTCGTCGTCGCGCGGTGGCGATCCCGGCTCCCACTCTCACCCGGGCCCCGCCTCAGCGCACGTCGGCCGGGGCCTTCCCGCGCCGCAGGAGCACCCGGGCCAGCACCGCTCCCACCAGCAGGACCGCACCGACCCCCAGCACCCACCACACCGTGATCCGCAGCGAGGCGGTCAGGGCGTCGACCACCGCCGCGGCCGCGTCGCGGTCGCTGCCCGGCACCTCGTCCAGCACCCGGCCTCGGCCGACCGCGACCAGCACCCGGAGCAGGATCGCACCGAGCACGAACCCGGCGCCCACGACCGCGGTGGCCCACAGCCCGGCGCGCAGCCCGCCCCGTACGGTCGCGATGCCCACGACCAGGACGAGGAGCACCAGCGTGGCGACGGCCGGCCAGATGCTGCAATAGCGAAGCCAGCGGAACGAGTCCCGGAGTTCGTCGGCCTGGCCGGGGCCGAGCAGGGTGATCTCCGTCCGCTCGACGGGGATCCGGTCCGCGAACGGCACCCCGTCGCGTACCAGGTCCTGTTTGACCTGGTCGATGACCGGGGCCAGATCGATCGTGACGGCCTGCCCGCTGTCGCCGTCCAGGGCGGTCTTCACCGCCCGGTGGGCGGCGCGGTTCGCGGTGTCCCAGGCGTTGCGGAAGGCCTCGGTGGTGGTGAACGACCGCGCGGTGTCGTGCAGGAACTCCTTCACCGTGTCCTGGAGCGGACCGAGATCGATCTTCCGCATCGCCTCCTCGGTGACCAGGTCCGCGACGGTGGCCTGGACCGCCGGGTCGGAGGAGAGCGGGGACACGGCGGCGACGTACCGGTCGGTGTCGTCGATCTCCAGGTCGACCCAGGCGGAGAGCGCGCTCAGCGGCACGAGGACGGCGAGCAGGACGAGCAGGACCGCGGAGAGGGCCGCCGAGACCGCCGAGATCGCCGAGGCCGGGGCGGGCGAGGGGGTCGGGGAGGTGGCCGAGGGAGAGGTCCGCACTCCTCCAGACAATCCCGTCCGGAGCCGGGCCGCTCCGGACCGTACGCCATTCGAGTTGCCGGGCGGCGCGGTCGGGTGTGCTCTGGAGAAACGGGGGCGTGCGACGGGGGCGACGGAAGGAGCTGTCCGCGATGGCCACACACGCAGCCATGCCCGGCCGAAGGGGGTCCCGCGCCCATGCGCGGACCCGTCATCACACCCCGCTCGCCTGGGCGCTGCCTCTGCTGCTCGGCGTGATCTACGGGTTCTACGCGGCGTTCATCCGCCGCGACGGCGGCCCCAGCACCGGCGGGCAGGTCCTGCTCGGTCTCGTCTCCGGGGTCGCCATGGCGGCCCTCTGCTTCGCGCTGGGCCGGATCCAGCGCTCGCTGCCGCGCGAGCTGCGGGCCGCCGCCTACGGCGCGCTGACCGCGTGTGCGATCGGCTTCCTGGTGAGCCTCACCGATACCAGCGTGCTGCGGTCGACCGGCCTGGGGCTGGCCGTCGGGGCGGGCGTCCTCGTCGTGTCGTACTACTACCTCTACTCGCGGGAGCCCTGACGACTCACCGCGAGGCGCGGCCGCCAGATTGAATCTGGCGGCCGCGCCTCGCCGTCTGGCGCCCAGGAGATGAGGGGAACGGGAGGAGGAACGGGCGATGACGACGGACAGCACTCCGCTGCGGGTGGCGGTGATCATCGGCAGTACCCGCGAGGGCCGCATCGGCGATGCGGTCGGCCGCTGGTTCATGGAGCGGGCCCGCCACCGGAGCGAGCTGGACCTCGCCGTGCTCGACCTCGCCGATTTCGACTTCCCCGTGCACTACCCGGGGCGGGCGACCGACCAGATGACGGAGTTCACCGAGGAGATCGCCAGGGCCGAGGCGTTCGTCGTGGTCACCCCGGAGTACAACCGCTCGTTCCCCGCCTCCCTGAAGCAGGCCATCGACTTCGCCTACGACGAGTGGCAGACCAAACCGGTCGCCTTCGTGAGCTACGGACACGGCTCCGCCGGGCTGTACGCCGTGGAGCAGCTGCGCTCGGTCTTCACCGAGCTGCACACGGTGACCCTGAGGAACGGGGTCGCGCTCGACGTCCTCCAGCAGCCGCTGGAGGGACACCCCGGCGACACCGGCCGGGACCGGTCCGTGGGTCTCATGCTCGACCAGCTCGGCTGGTGGGGCTGGGCCCTGCGCGAGGCGCGCGCCGTCCGCCCCTACGTCTCATGAGCGGTTACGTCTCCCGAGCGGCCGGAGCGAAACGCGGATCACGGATCACGGACTTCCCCGACGACGACCACCAAGGAATGGATCATGAGCACTGAACTCGCCATCGAGACCACGGGGCTGGTGAAGGTCTTCGGCGACAACCGCGCGGTGGACGGCATCGACCTCGCGGTCCCCACGGGCACCGTCTACGGCGTCCTCGGACCCAACGGCGCCGGCAAGACCACCGCCGTCCGCATGCTCGCGACGCTGCTGCGCCCCGACGGCGGCTCCGCCCGGGTGTTCGGCAAGGACGTCGTGAAGGACGCCGACGCGGTCCGCAGCCGGGTCAGCCTGACCGGCCAGTACGCCTCGGTCGACGAGGACCTGACCGGCCTGGAGAACCTCGTTCTGCTCGCCCGGCTGCTGGGCCACTCCAAGCCGGCGGCCCGCGACCGGGCGCACCAGCTGCTCGACGGGTTCGGGCTGAGCGAGGCGGCCGGCCGGCAGGTGAAGAACTACTCGGGAGGCATGCGGCGGCGCATCGACATCGCCGCGTCCATCCTGAACACCCCGGACGTGCTGTTCCTGGACGAGCCGACCACTGGACTCGACCCCCGCAGCCGCAACCAGGTGTGGGACATCGTGCGGGCGGTCGTCGCCCACGGCACCACGGTCCTGCTGACCACCCAGTATCTGGACGAGGCCGACCAGCTGGCCTCCCGTATCGCGGTGATCGACCACGGCAAGGTCATCGCCGAGGGCACCAAGGGTGAGCTCAAGGCCTCCGTCGGTGCCGGCACCGTCCATCTGCGGCTGCGGGACGCCGAACAGCGGGCCGAGGCGCAGAAGGTGCTGGCGCTCGCGCTGAACACGGAGGTCCAGCTCGACGCGGACCCGGTGGCGCTGACTGCCCGGGTCGACGGGCAGAGCACCGAGCAGGGCGCGGCGGAGCACGCCGGGCGAGCCCTGGCCGAGCTGGCCCGGTGCGGCATCACGGTCGACAACTTCTCGCTGGGACAGCCCAGCCTCGACGAGGTCTTCCTCGCACTCACGGACAAGAAGGGAGTGGCGGCATGAGCACCGCGACCGCCAAGACGGAGCTTGAGGACGTCGCGCTCGCCGCGCCCGACCAGGAACGCCTCTCGGCGCTCCTGGTGGGCCATGACCGCCCGCCGAGGCCGAGCGCCCTGTCGGCATCGCTGACCTTCGGCTGGCGCGCCATGCTGAAGATCAAGCATGTGCCGGAGCAGCTCTTCGATGTGACGGCTTTCCCGATCATGCTGGTCCTGATGTACACGTATCTCTTCGGAGGGGCGCTGGCCGGCTCCACGGAGGAGTACATCCAGTTCCTGCTGCCCGGCATCATGGTGATGAGCGTCGTGATGATCACGATGTACACGGGTGTCGCGGTGAACACGGACATCGCCAAGGGCGTCTTCGACCGGTTCCGCACGCTGCCGATCTGGCGGCCCGCGCCGATGGTCGGCTATCTGCTCGGCGACGTCCTGCGCTATCTGCTGGCGTCGGCGGTCATGCTCGCCATCGGCATGCTCATCGGGTTCCGCCCGGAGGGCGGGGTGCTCGGAGTGCTGGCGGGCGTCGCCCTGCTGATCGTGTTCTCGTTCGCGTTCTCCTGGATCTGGACCATGTTCGGCCTGCTGCTGCGCACCGAGAAGTCGGTGATGGGCGTCAGCATGATGGTGATCTTCCCGCTGACCTTCCTCAGCAACGTCTTCGTCGACCCGAGGACGATGCCGGGCTGGCTCCAGGCCTTCGTGAACAACAGCCCGGTCACCCATCTCGCCACGGCGGTGCGCGAGCTGATGGCGGGCAACTGGCCGGCCGCCGACGTCGCCTGGTCACTGGGGTGGGCCGGGGTGCTCGTGGTGGTCTTCGGTGTGGTGACGATGCGGCTGTACAACCGCAAGTGACCGGGCCCTGCGGTGTTCGCCCCGTGCATCCTTGACCTTCCCCGCGGGGGAAGCCCCAGCATCGGTGGGGGCGGGCGGAAGGCGCCCGGTACGAGGAGGTACGGGGTGGAACGCGAAGGCCGCGCGGTGGGTGCCGTGAGCGGGAAGCTGGTGACGATCGGGGAGTTCGCCCGGCTGTCCCGGCTCTCCGCCAAGGCGCTCCGGCGCTACGACGAACTGGGCCTGCTCCGGCCCGCCCTGGTCGACCCGGTGAACGGCTACCGGTACTACGACCCGGCGCAGGCGGAGGGGGCCCGGCTGGTGGCGTGGCTGCGCAGGATCGGCATGCCGCTCAACCGGATCGGCCGGGTCGTGGCGCTCGACGCGGGTGCCGCGGCCGTGGAGATCCGGGCCTACTGGGCGCGGGTGGAGGCCGAGACGGCGGCCCGGCGCGATCTGGCGATGTACCTCGTCGACCATCTGTCAGCGGAGGGCAGGACGATGTCACGGATGCCGGACAACGCGGATAGCACGGAGAACACGGGGAGTTCGGGTAGGTCGGACAGGGTGGGGGCGCCGGGTGGTTCGGGGGCGGTGGGGCTGGCGATCCGGTGCGCCGCGCTGACCGATATCGGGGTGGTGCGTACGGCGAACCAGGACGCGGCGTTCGCGGGGCCCCGGTTGCTGGCGGTCGCCGACGGTTTCGGGGAGGGCGGGGCCGAGGCGAGTGCCGCGGCGATCGAGGCGCTCAAGCCGTCCACGTGGGGCCGGGACGGTGCGCTGTCCGCCGCGGATCTGCTGAACGCCCTGGAGGACACGGCGGATTCGGCCGCGCGGGCGGTCCGGGACGCGGTCGCGCCCTCTGCCGCGCCGGACGGCTCGGGGACGACGCTCACGGCGATGCTGTGGACCGGGTCGCGGCTCGGGCTCGTGCACATAGGGGACTCGCGGGCGTATCTGCTGCGGGGCGGGGAGCTGTTCCGGATCACGTACGACCACAGCCTGGTCCAGTCGATGATCGACGACGGTTCGCTGAGCCCGGAGGAGGCGGTTTCGCAGCCGGGGCCCGCACTGTTGCTGAAGGCGCTGGCCGGTGAGGCGCGGCCCGCAGCGGTGGCCGTGGCGTGCCGCCCGGACGTCCGCTTGCAGGAGGTGCTGGCGGGGGACCGCTATCTGCTGTGCTCGGACGGCCTGTCGGCGGTGGTGGACGAGGCGGACCTGCGGGCCGCGGTCGTCGCGGCGGAGGACCCGGAGGAGGCGGTACGCCGGTTGGTGGGCCTGGCCCGCGAGGCGGGCGGGCCGGACAACGTGGCGTGTGCTGTGGCCGACGTGGTCGTCGAGGGGTAGGGGCGCGGGGCGGGCCCGGGGCCGGCCGGGCCGCGGGGCGGACGGCCGGGCGCCGGTGGGCCCGGGCCGGTGGGCCCGAGCTGGTGGGGCGGACGGCTGGGTCGGGCGCTCCGGAGGCCGGGGGTTGCGTGGGGCGGACGGTCGGGCTGGGCGCGCCGGAGGGCAGGGGTCCGGTGGGTCAGGCAGCCGGGCCGGGCTGCCGGGCTGGGCGCTTCGGAGGCCGGGCTCCGTGGGCCAGGCGGTCGGGCCAGGTGGCCAGGGTTCCGTGGGGCAGGCAGCCGGGCCGGGCGCTTCGGAGGGCGGCGTGGTGTGGGTCAGAGGCGCCAGTCGGGGGAGTGTTCGGGGCGGTAGGCGCAGGTGGTTCCGGTCGTCACGGAGGCCTTGAGGTGGGCGGCCAGTGTGGGGTGCAGGGTGTCCAGCTTGCGCAGGGTGTCGCGGATCCGGGCGGTGACCGTCTTGCGGGCCCGCTCGGTCTGGTCGCCCAGCCGACGGGTCCGGCCGCCGAGCCCGGCCGCGGTGCGCAGCTCGTCGAGGAGGGCCTGTCGCTCCCGGTCGTACTTCTCCACCTGCTGGGTGTCGTCCCGGGCGGCCGCTCGGTCTATCTCGGCGTCCAGCCGGTCCAGGTGTTCCTTGTAGCGGCGCTTGGCCTCCTCGTCGAGCACCGGATCGCCGCCGAGCTGCCCGGCGGCCACGACGAGCTCCCCGCCCTCGGGCGCGAGGAGTTGTACGGCCGGGACGTCGGCGCCGGGCAGCCCGAGCAGGCTGTGCAGGTCCCGCAGGCCCTTGGCATCCGGGACGTGCACGGTCACCCCGTCCCACCGCAGCTGCCACACCGGCCCGTTCCGCCGGAACTCGGCGGACGACCCGTCCGGGGTGGTGGCCGCCTCCCGGGCCGGTGCAGCCGGTGCCGCCGTGCCCCGGTCCGGTGCCGGGTCCGGGCCCTGTGTCCGTGAGACGGCGGTGGCTGCGGAGGCATCGGCGGCCGCGGTGGCGGGGGTAACGACAGCGGTGGCGGGGGCCGTACGGAGGGAGGCGGCCTCGGCCGTCAGGTGGTCCAAGGCCAACTCGTCCGCCTCCCGGGCCACTTCGCCGAGCAGCCGACGAGCCTGGGCCGCGTCACCCGTACCGGAGCCCTGAGCGTCGCCCGTACCCGAGCGGGCGAGCAGGGAGCGGGCCAGGCAGAGTCGGGCGCGTACGGCCCAGGGGCGGGCGCCGAGGCGGTCCGAGGAGGCGGCGGCCTCGGTGAGCGCCGCGACCGCCGCGTCCTGGTCGTCGCGGGCGGCGGCGAGCATGCCGAGCCAGAGGTCGACGGGCCCGCCGATGTCGCACCCGTACAGCGAGACGACCCACTGGCCCGTGTAGGGGGTCAGCTCGTCCTCCGCGCGGGCGATGAGGCGCGGGTCGCCCGTGACCGCGGCCGCCTGGGCCAGCAGCCTGAGCCAGAGCGGCATGAAGGCCCGGGGGTAGGGGGCGGCGCGGTCCGCGTGCTCGGCGATCAGGCGCAGCGCGGGCGTGGCGTCGCCCTGCTCCACCGCGGTGACCGCCTCCAGCAGCCCGGGGTAGGGATACCCGGCGGCGGGAAGCTCGGCGAGGACCTCCTCGGCCTCGGCGAAGTGGCCCCGGAGCAGATGCAGCGCCCAGTGCAGGTGGTGCCCCATGAAGCCGAAGGCCGCGTGGTCGTTGTTCTCCGGGTCGAGCGATTCGTCCGCCAGCGCGGTGGACGCCTCGGCGAACCGGCCCTGTAGCGCGGCGATCAGACCGGTGTCGACGGCGACCCCCAGGGCGAACCGGGGCAGCGCGGTCACCTCGGCGAGCCTGACGAACGTACGGAACTGGTCGAGGAAAGCCGGGTCGCCCAGCTCCAGCAGCGCCACCCAGCGCATGGACGCCGCGTGCAGCTCCATGTCCTGGTGCTGGGTGCGCCGGCCGACGACGGTCATCTCGTCGGTCAGCCCGAGCCGCTCCACGGCCGAGCCGAGACCCCATACGGAGTCGTGGCGCGCCCACAGCGAGAAGGCGAGCGCCTCGTCGTCCGAGCCGCTCCGGGCGAGCGCCATGAAGTGGATGGCCAGCTCCTGGGCGAGCCGGTCGTCGGAGAGGTTTTCCTGGCCCTCCTTGCCGGTGATCCTGCGGTGCGCCTCGGTGAGGAGACCCATCGTGGACACGCCGGGGCTGCCCAGGAACCCGTCGCGGTGGAGGGTGATCGCGACCCGGCCCAGCAGCTCCGGGTCGTCCAGCTCCCGGGCCCGGGCGACCGCCTCGTCCAGCAGGTGCTGCGACTCGGCGGTCTCCCCCGCGTGCCGGAGCTGTCCGGCGAGGTCGAGACCGATCAGCACGGCCCGCCGGAGGTCGGGGTCCTCGCCGGAGGCCACCGCGAGGGCGCGCCGGTAGTGCTCGGTGGCCTCCTCGTCGGCCAGGCGGCCCGAGGCGTCCCGGGCGGCCGCCAGCAGCAGGTCGATCCGGCGGTCGCGCTCCAGCGCGTCGCCGGCGAGGTGGGCGTGCCGGGCCAGGGCGCCGGGCGGCACGGCGTCGCCGAGGCCGCCGTGCGCGTCCAGGGCCCGTACAGCGGCGGCGTGGCGTTCGCGGGCCCCGGCGTCGTCCAGCGAGGCGTACAGCGTCTCGCGCAGGAGGTCGTGGGCGAAGGCGTACTGGCCGGACGGGCGGGGAACGACGACCCGGGCGACGACGGCCGACTCCAGCAGCCGGTCCACGTGCGGGACCGGCGCCCCGTGCACGACGGCCAGCACCTGCCGGCGGAACTCCCGGCCCAGCAGGGCGGCGCTGGTCAGCAGCGAGACGACCGGCTCGGGCAGCAGGGCGAGCCGCTGCCGGACCGCTTCGCGCACGCCGGGCGGAATGGTGGAGACCGGGGCTCCGCTGTGCCAGAGCCGGGCGGTCTGCTCGACGAAGAAGGGGTTGCCGCCGGTACGCCGGTGGACCTCGTCGACGAGCTGCGGCGCGGGCTCGCGGCCCGTCGTCACCGTCATCAGCGCGCCCACCTCGTCCCGGCCGAGGCCGGTCAGGGTGAGGGTCGCGGCGGCGCGTGAGACCAGCGGCAGGATCAGCTGCTGGAGCGGGTGTCCGGGGGCCTCCACCTCGACGTCCCGGTAGGTGCCGATGAGCAGCAGCCGTTCGAACCAGGCGTGCTGGGCGGCGAATTCGAGCAGCCGCAGCGAGGCCGGGTCGGAGCTGTGCAGATCGTCGAGGACGACCACCAGCGGGCGGCTCTGGGAGACCGTGACGAGGGCCGTGGTCACCGCGTCGAAGAGCCCGAAGGCCTCCGCGCCTTCCGCGGGCCCCCAGCCCGCCGACCCCCCGCCCGGAGCACCGGTTTCTGTGTCGAGCCCGCCACCGTGAACCCCGCCCGCGCCGGCATCCGCACCGGCTACCGCCCCAGGTCCGCCGCTGTGAACCCCGCTCGCACCGGCTACCGCCCCAGGTCCGCCGCTGTGAACCCCACCCGCACCGGCTACCGCCCCGGTCTCGCCACCGTGAGCCCCGCCCATGGCGACCCCGCCCGTCGCGACCCCGGCCGTGGCGGACCCACCCATGGCGCCCCCGGCCGTGGCGGACCCACCCGTCGTGACCCCACCCGTCGCGGACGCGGCCATCGCGGCCCCGCCCGGGTCGCCCAGGAGCACGGCGAGCCGGCCCTCCGACGCCTCCTGGGCCGCCGCCCACTCCGTCGCCGTGGCGGACCGGCGCAGGCCGCGCAGGATCTGGACCCAGGGCCAGTAGCCGGGGGTGTTGTCCGAGTCCCAGCAGGAGCCTCCGACCACCAGCGCCCCGCGCCGCCGCGCCTCGTGCGCGGCGTCCGTGACGAGGGTGCTCTTGCCGATCCCGGCCTCACCGGTGACCAGCACGAGACCGCCGTGGCTGTCCGTCGCCCGGGCGATCTCCGAGCGGAGAACGCCCGCGGGGTGGTCGCGCCCGAAGAGAGCAGGGGTCATGACCACACGATAGGAGCACCCACTGACAACGGCCCCTCGTTTCGCCGCGGAGCGGACCGCTCCACCTGTCGGTCAGTCGCGGACCACCGTCACCGGGCACGGCGCGTGCTGCGTGACATGGAGGCTGACCGAGCCGAGCAGGGTGGCCTTGAAGCCGGTGTGGCCGCGGGCTCCCACGACGAGCAGGTCGGCGCCCTGGGCGCGGTCCAGCAGGGCCTGGGCCGGGTTGCCGATGACCACGATCTTGCTGACCGCGGCGGCTCCCGCGGCGCCGAGGGCCTCCTCCAGCGCCTCGTTGAGGGCGACGGTGGCCACGGCCTGCGGGTCGAAGTCCTCCGGCATGCCCGGCATCATCGACGCCCAGCTGGTGGCGGGGTACTCCCAGCTGTTCACGGCCTCCACCGTGGCGCCGGTCAGCTCGGCCTGGCGTACGGCCCAGTGCAGTGCCTTGTGTCGGTTCTCGTTTGATCTGGCGAGGTGTCGGTCCTGTGAGCTGGGGTTCGCCAGTTGTGGTGAGACATTCACGGGTTGGCTTTCTCATTCGAAGTGGCAACTTTCGGGGAAGGGACTCGGCTGGGCTCGCCAGCTGGGTTGTCGGTAGTGGCCTCGCCATAGCTCGTCGCGCGTGGTGGCGAAGCGGTGCCGCAGGATGCGGACCCATTCGCGGAGGGGGTCCGCCCGCCCGTTGTTGGTGGTGAAG
>NZ_LZRD01000010.1 GCF_001687325.1 Streptomyces sp. PTY087I2
TCTGCCAAGGGCATGGCTGGTTGGCTACGTTCGGAAAGGATAACCGCTGAAAGCATCTAAGCGGGAAGCCTGCTTCGAGATGAGTGTTCCCACCCCCATGAGGGGTTAAGGCTCCCAGTAGACGACTGGGTTGATAGGCCAGATGTGGAAGCCCGGTAACGGGTGGAGCTGACTGGTACTAATAGGCCGAGGGCTTGTCCTCAGTTGCTCGCGTCCACTGTGTTAGTTCTGAAATAACGAACAGCCGTGATATTACCGGTTGGTTTGATTGTTTCATAGTGTTTCGGTGGTCATTGCGTTAGGGAAACGCCCGGTTACATTCCGAACCCGGAAGCTAAGCCTTTCAGCGCCGATGGTACTGCAGGGGGGACCCTGTGGGAGAGTAGGACGCCGCCGAACAATCTTTGTGGGGAAGCCCCGCACCGTTTTGGTGCGGGGCTTTTCTGCGTTCCGGGTGCGGGTTACTCGGTTGAACGTGCGGCTGGTGGGGGTGAGGATCGCTGTATGGACTATGTGATGCGTGTGGTGCGGGCCGACGAATGGCCGCAGGTCAGGCAGTTGCGGCTGGACGCTCTGAAGGACCCGGCGGCTCCGGTGGCGTTCCTGGAGTCGTACGAGGACTCCGCTGCGAAGCCGGATGTGTTCTGGCAGCAGCGTGCCGCCGATGCCGCGGAGGACGGGCCCGGCCGGGTACGCCAGTTCGTCGCGGAGTCGCCCCAGGGGGAGTGGGTCGGGTCGGTCACCGTACTCGTCGAGAGCCCGGACGACGAGGTGCGCTTCGGGGAGGCCTCGCCGGTGCACCAGGCGCACCTGGTCGGTGTGTTCGTCCGGCCCGAGGTGCGGGGGACCGGGGTGACCGAGGCGTTGTTCCGGGAGGCCGTCGCGTGGGTCTGGTCGCTGTCCGCGCCCCGGATGGAGCGGGTACGCCTCTACGTGCACGAGAAGAACCCGCGGGCCGCCGCGTTCTACCGGAAGTTCGGCTTCGTACCCTCCGGCCAGTGGATTCTCGCCCCGGGCGACCAGGGCGAGCGGGAGCTGGAGTACGTCCTCGGGAGGGCGAGCTAGCTGATGCCCGGGGCCGGCGCGTGCAGCTGTTCGCGCCAGCGGGCTCGGCCCTGTTCCTGGGAGCGGAGCAGCACCAGGGCGGGCATGCCCCGGGTCTCGCCGGTCGCCAGCAGTTCCGGGAGCTGGGGAAGCGGTGCCACGGCCGCGACGTCGTCCAGGACGAGCGTCATTGGTGGGTCGAGCCGACCGTCGGTTGACCGTGCGGCCATGCGGCGGCCGTGCTCGACCACGTCTGCGGCGAGCGCGGTGAGGAGGGGCATCGCGCCCGGGCGTGAGCGGGGATCCTCGATGGGGTCGCCCACCAGGTAGAGCGTTCCCCCCTCGCGGGCAAAAGATTCCAGCGCGGCCGTATCCGATCGGTTGGCCGTGCAGGCCTCGCGGATGTGCACCGAGGAGAGCGCCGAGAAGGCCCGTACGTTCAACTCCTGTGCCACCTCGCGCCGTTCCGGGTAGGCCGTGAGCGCGGACTCCAGGAGCCCGGCGAGTCCGGACGCGGCCTTGGGGTGCGTACGGAGGAGGCGTACCGGTTCGTGGGCGGCGGCCCCCGACGCCCAGCGGGCGACCTGGCGGAACGGCCGGCCGTCCACCGCCGCGGCGTGCAGCCAGCACTGGAGGAGCGTCTGCGCCGTGTCGGCCACCGCCGCGTCGATCCTGGCCTGCGGGCGTACCGGGGCGAGCAGGGCGGCGGCCCGTGCGGCGGCGGTGTCGGGGTGCTCGCAGCCGGCGGTGGGCGACCAGTGGAGGCGGGCCGGGGTGTCGCAGAGGTGGCCCGGGTCGTAGACGAGGACCGGGCCGAGCTTGGCCCGGGCGTCCTTCGTCTCGGCCCAGACCGTGGGGTCCGACGTGACGACCAGGGCGGGGCCCTCGGCGTCGTGGATCGCCTGGACGACGGTGGGGCGCCGGGCGGGTGCCGGGGCGTAGACGAGGAGGGGAGTGCGGGGGGAGGGGAGAAGCGCCGCGCTTGATTCGAGGGGAGTGGGCGTCTTCTCGGTCGGGGGTGGGGTGTGGGTTGTTGATGATGGTGTGGGTGGGGCTTGGGTTGGTGCCTGTGCTGGTGGCTGTGGCTGCGGCTCCTGTGCCTTCAAGGACCGTTCCTCGCGGCGCCGTTCCCGTACCGCACGGCCACGGGACACGACTCCGAGCGTGAACACCGTGAGCACCAGCAGCACCATCAGTTCGCCGATGAACAGGCCCCAGAACAGGCCGTATCCGGAGAGCTGGGCCGGGGGTGTCTCCGGCCAGGCGGCGGTGAGGTCCTGGGGTGCGGTGGCCAGTTCGCGCAGGGCGAGCGGGGCGCGGATGAACGTCACGCCGGCCGGCCAGGATCCGTGGGCCAGGAGCCCGGCCAGGCCGGTGGCCGTCCAGGTGACCAGGGTGGCCGCGAGGAGCAGGGCCAGGACGCCGATCAGCAGGCCGTCCGGGATGCCGCCGCTGCCCTGGGGCCGGTCGTCGTAACCGTCGTGACGGGCGGAGCCGTTGCTCCGGCCCCGCGGTGTCTGGCGTGCCATGTCAGGCCACCGTTGACTCTGACGACTCGTTCATCCGTTGTTGGTGCTCGATCCGGGCCGCCCGTTGCTCCGCCTCCAGATCGGCGGCGCGGATGTCCTCGGGGAGCAGGTCGTCCGGGTCCGTGACCGCTGAGCCCTCGGTCATGGCGCGGTCGGTGAAGACCAGGGGGCGTTCGGCCTCGGTGATCAGGTGTTTGACGACCTGGACGTTGCCGTTGACGTCCCAGACGGCGATGCCGGGGGTGAGGGTCGGGATGATCTCGACGGCCCAGCGGGGCAGGCCGATCACCCGGCCGGTCGCTCTGGCCTCGTCCGTCTTCTGGGCGTAGATCGTGCGCGTGGAGGCCATCTTGAGGATGGCCGCTGCTTCCTTCGCCGCGGCCCCGTCCACGACGTCGCTGAGGTGGTGGACGACGGCGACGAACGAGAGCCCGAGGCGGCGTCCGAACTTCAGCAGGCGCTGGAAGAGCTGGGCGACGAAGGGGGAGTTGATGATGTGCCACGCCTCTTCGACCAGGAAGATGCGCTTCTTGCGGTCGGGCCTGATCCAGGTGTGTTCCAGCCAGACGCCGACGATGGCCATCAGGATCGGCATCGCGATCGAGTTGCGGTCGATGTGCGAGAGGTCGAAGACGATGAGGGGCGCGTCGAGGTCGATGCCGACGGTGGTGGCGCCGTCGAACATGCCGCGCAGGTCACCGTCGACGAGCCGGTCCAGGACGAGGGCCACGTCCAGGCCCCAGGCCCGTACATCGTCTATGTCGACGTTCATCGCCTCGGCGGACTCGGGCTCGGGGTGGCGCAGCTGCTCCACGATGTCCATCAGGACCGGCTGGCGGTCGGTGATGGTCGTGGTCACGTAGGCGTGGGCGACCTTGAGCGCGAAGCCGGAACGTTCGTCGAGGCCGTGGCCCATCGCGACTTCGATGATCGTGCGGAGCAGGGCGAGCTGGCCGGTGGTGGTGATGGACGGGTCGAGGGGGTTGAGGCGGATACCGCCGTTGAGGGCTGCGGTCGGGTCCAGGCGGATGGGGGTTATGCCCAGCTCCTGGGCGATGAGGTTCCACTCGCCGACGCCGTCCTCGCCCTGGGCGTCCAGGACGACGACCTGGCGGTCGCGGAAGCGGAGCTGGCGCAGGACGTACGTCTTCTCCAGCGCGGACTTGCCGTTGCCGGACTCGCCGAGGACCAGCCAGTGGGGGGCGGGGAGCTGTTGCCCGTACAGCTGGAAGGGGTCGTAGATGTAGCCCTTGCCGCTGTAGACCTCGCGGCCGATGATCACGCCGCTGTCGCCGAGGCCGGGGGCGGCGGTGGGGAGGTAGACGGCCTGGGCCTGGCCCGTGGACGTACGGACGGGGAGGCGGGTCGTCTCCACCTTGCCGAAGAGGAAGGAGGTGAAGGCATCCGACAATGCGGACAGGGGGTCTCGCATGGTGGGGGTGCCCTCTCTTGTCGCGGGTGCGGTGCAGTGCGGTGCTGTGTGTGCGGTGCGTGTTCGGTGGCGGGGGTGGCTGCGTCGGGTTGCTGCGTCGGGGGTGGTGGCCGCGTCAGCGGCGGATGCCGGTGGCGAACGGGAGCGTGTTCACGAAGGCGCGGTGGTGTTCGCGGTCGCACCACTCCAGCTTGAGATACGACTTGCCGGCGGAGGCGCGGATCGTGCGCTTGTCGCGGGCGAGCGCTTCGGGTGAGCGGGACGACACCGTGATGTACCCCACCAGGTTCACTCCGGCCGCACCGCTGGCGAGATCTTCACCCCGCTGGTCGAGCCGGCCGTGGGCGGCGATGTCGCGGGGGTCGACGGTGCGGTTCATCTTGGCCTGGCGGCTGGCCTCGGCGTCGTCGTTGGTCTTCTCGGTCAGCATGCGTTCGATGGCGACCTCGGTGGGTTCGAGGTCCATGCAGACGGCGACGGTGCGGATGACGTCGGGGGTGTGGACGAGGAGCGGGGCGAGGAAGTTGACGCCGACGGGGGTCATCGGCCACTCCTTCACCCAGGCGGTGGCGTGGCACCAGGGGGCGCGGGTGGTGGACTCGCGGGTCTTGGCCTGGAGGAACGTGGGCTCGACGGCGTCCAGTTCGGCGGGCCAGGCATTGCGCTTGGTCATGGCCTGGATGTGGTCGATGGGGTGGTCGGGGTCGTACATGGAGTGCACGAGGGAGGCGACGCGGCTCTGACCGAGCGGCTGGCGGACGCGGATGTCGGCCTCGGCGAGGCGGGCGCAGATGTCGGTGAGCTCGCGGGCCATGACGACGGCGAGGCCGGCGTCGCGGTCGAGCTTGCGGCCGCCGTGGGGGCGGGCGGCGCGGGCCATGGCGTTGGCCTCGGCGGCCAGTTCGCGGCTGTAGTGCATGCAGGCGACGAGGTAGGCGCGGTGCTGCTCGCTGGAGGTGGAGACCATGGACTGGAGCTGGTCGTAGGAGTCCTGGAGCCAGGCCGGGGACGCCTTGTCGCCGCGCTGGGCGACGTCCTTGGCGTGGGCGTCGGGGTCGGCGGGGAGGGTGCGGGCGAGCATCTGGAGGCGGGTGACGAAGCCGTCGCCGTTGGCCACGTGCTTGAGGAGGGTGCCGAAGCGGTCGACGAGGGCTTCCTGGTCCTCGCTGTCGCGGAGGCCGACGCCGGGGCCCTCGATCTCGATGGCGGCGGTGACGGTGCGCCGGTCGGCGTGGAGGAGTACGGCGATCTCGTCGGGGCCGAAGGGGGCGGCGAGCCAGCTGATCCGGCCGATGCCGGGGGGCGGGCCGATCTCGACCTCGCGGCCGTCGGCGCTGACGCCGGCTTCCATGGCGCCCGAGCGGTAGGCGGTGCCGCGGCGCAGGGAGCGCTTGAAGGTGCGGTTGATCTCGAACCACTTGTAGAAGGTGCGGCCCTTGTAGGGGACGTACACGATGGCGAGGGCGAGCATCGGGAAGCCGACGAGGCAGACGATGCGGAGGGAGAGGAGGGGGACGAGGAGTCCGCTCATCATGCCGAGGAACGCGCCGACGATGATCAGGGCGATCTCGCCGGTCTCGCGGTTCTTGCCGACGATCGCGTTCGGCCGGGCGCGGCCGATGAGATACGTGCGGCGGGGCGTCATCGTGTGGGACTGGGTCGTCAACGCCCTCCACCTCCTGTGCTCGAGTTACCTGTGGTGCCGAAACCGCCGCCGCCTCCGCCTCGGGAGGAGCGGCTGCTGTGGGGGGTGGCGGAGGTGGGGGCGGAGCCGCTGCGGGGCGAGGGTGCGGCGGAGGGGACAGATCCGCCGCCGCCCCCGCCGCCTGCGCCTCCGCTTCCGCCGGAGGTGCGGGAGCTGTGGGCGGCGACGCCGCCGCTGGCCGGGTTGGCGGGGCGGGCGCCTCCGCCTCCGCCGCTGTTCTGGTCGTTGCGGCCGCTGTGGGTCTTGATGCCCTGGGAGACGAGGGCGGCCGGGGAGCTGATGAGGGCGGCGGCCTGGGAGCCGTCGGTGGCCTGCTTGCGGTTGGTGCGGGCGCCCTGGATCTCGTCGCCGAAGCCGGGGACGAAGCGGTAGATCATGGCGGAGGCGAAGATGGCCAGCAGGATGATGGAGAGGCCGGAGACGACGGCGGAGAAGGCGTCGGGTCCGTCGCCCGCGGAGAGTGCGCCGGCGAGGCCGAGGACGATGACGATGACCGGCTTGACCATGATGACCGCGATCATGATGCCGGCCCAGCGGCGGACGTGGCCCCACATGTTCTTGTCGACGAGGCCGGAGTAGACGACGATCCCGAGGAGCGCGCCGACGTAGAGGAGGGCGGCGCGGATGACGAGCTCCAGCCACAGGATGCCGGCGGCGAGGATCGAGACGAGCGAGACGACGATCAGCATGATCGGGCCGCCGCCGATGTCCTCGCCCTTCTTGAGGGCTTCGGCGAACGAGCCGAAGAAGACGTCGGACTGGCCGCCGGTGGCGGAGGCGATGATGTCGGTGACGCCGTCGGTGGCGGAGACGATCGTGTAGAGGATCAGCGGGGTGAACGCCGAGGCGAGGACGGTGAGCCAGAGGAAGCCGACGGCCTCGGAGATCGCGGTGGTGAGGGGGACGCCGCGGATGGCTCGCTTGGCTACGGCGAGGAGCCAGAGGACGAGGGTGAGGATGGTGGAGGCGGCGAAGATGACGGCGTACTGCTGGAGGAACTTCTGGTTGGTGAAGTCGACGTTGGCCGTGGACTCGACGGCCTCGCTGAGCTTGCCGACGATCCAGGAGGCGGCGTCGGCGCAGCCTCGGGCGAGGGAGGAGAGGGGGTCGAGGGACTCCGAGGGGTCGGGAGACCCCGGCACGCTGCCGGGATCGCTCGCGCCGTCTCCCTCCTCGCAGAACTTCTTGACCTCGCCGAACAGCAGACTGCACTCTTCGTTGGCGCTCGGTGACGGCGTCGGGGTCGGGGTAGGTGTCGGGTCCGCGGCCGCGCGCCCGGCGAACGCGAGTGCGGCTGCATGCAGTCCGATCAGCGAGGCTGCCACCGAACGGAAGCGGTACTTGGGGTCACCTGGCATAAGTGAAGCCTCCGTACTCCTCTACGGCCTTGCTGATCGTGTCGGACTTCGAAGCCGCGACATCGCCGGGGACGGGGGCCGGGCCGTCGCTCTCGGAGGCGCCGGTCACCTTCCAGTCACCGTCCGACCATGACATCTGAGCCGTCCATGTCTTCCAGGTGGTGCTCACGGGCTTGGCGGAGTCCTGGCCGGACATGCCGATGAGGCCCGTGTACCAGACAGCTACCTCTGCGGTGTCGCCGTCGAACGCCAGGACCTTCGTGCCCACCGGAACGGTCCGTGAGATGAAGGTGCTGCCCTTCGGGGCATTGCCGTCGGGGTCGAGACCGAGGCGTGAGAGGAACTCGGCCGAATAGGCCCGGTCTTGAGGTGCCCGGAGTTTGTCGGCTGCCGCGGGCGAGTAGACCGTGTCGAGGATCTGGTGGCGGCTCTCCTTCGTGAACATCTCCGCCGACCCCAGCGCCACCGCATAGTTCGCCGCCGCGCTCTGCGCCCCCTGCTCGTCGTGGGCGAAACCGGAGGGGATCGTGCCGTTCTTGCCCGGGACGGGCTTGGTGCCGGTGGCTGCGGTGGGGGCACTTCCCGCGGCTCCGGAGCGCTTGGCGCCCGGGGAGGCGTCGTCGTCGCTGCCGCCGCCCCGGTTGGCGAAGGCGATGGCGGCGACGAGGAGCACGACGATGCCGGTGATCGTCACGAGGGAGCGGGAGTTGCGGGCGGGGCGGCGCGCGTTGGGGTTGCCCGGGTCGCCGTCGGGGAGGCGGGTGCGGGTCTGCCGGGTGCCGCCGAGCGTGCTGTACGGGTCGTCCCCGCGGCCCCCCTGGTCCTTGCCGCGGTAGTCGTGCTCGTCACCGGGACTCATGCCGCGTTCGCTCCCTCGGTCGTGTGCAGATCCGCGCAGGACGACGGTAGCTGTGCTGGTTGCCGCTTGAACGCGGTGTGGTGACTCGACATCAGGGAAACGCAACCTCAGCCGGTGGGCGCGACGGGCGGATGGTGGGGAGCGGGCTGGGACGGCCCGGTGGGAGCCGGCCGACGGTGGGTCAGACGGCCATTCCGTACACGATGGTGAACAGGGTCCCCAGGGAGCCGATGATGAAGACCCCTGTCAGCCCGGCCACGATCAGGCCCTTGCCCTGCTCCGCGCTGAACGTGTCGCGCAGCGCCGTCGCTCCGATGCGCTGCTTCGCGGCACCCCAGATCGCGATGCCGAGGCAGAGCAGGATGGCGATGGCCATCACCACCTCGATCATGATGCGCGCCTCGTTGCCCAGCGTCCCGAACGGCCCCCAGTCCGGAGCGATTCCGCCGATGATGGTGGTGATGTCGCCCTTCTCTGCTGCCAGGATCATGTAAGTCACCGCCCCTGTTGGGTAGTTCGCTGCCCGTGCCGTCCGGCACGGGTCGCCTTCTATCTTCGCTGATGAAACCGTGCTCGCACGACGCCTTCCCGGGTCTCTTTACCCGGATCTCGCACGTTTGACCGGTGCCGCCGCCCTGACCTGCGGCTCGTCCGCTCCTCGCGCATATGCCTGGTTACTCTGTGTATCACGCGCTGTGACCAGGAGCAACGACGGTGGCCATGGGTTCTGATGCGGTCGCAGCGTTCGCGGGTCACGGCGTGTTCGTATGCGCCGTTCGAGAGCCGCGTGTGCGCCGGTAGTAGGAGACGGTGACGGCCCCGAGGAGCGGCCCCCAGAGGACGAGCGGCTGGTAGATGACACCGACCAGCAGACGGCCGGCGGGGGTCATATCCGGGTGGGGATACGTCCACCACAGGGGCATGGCGGCCAAGATCGCCGTCAGCGCGAGGGCCCCGGCGGCGGCCGGTACGACGGCGGCCAGGGGGCGAACGGGGCGGCCGCCGATGACGGGTATCCGGCGGGGCACCGTCTCGCCCCACGGCCGTACCAGGCCGAGGGAGAGCAGGGCGAGCAGCTCGCACACGACGCTCAGGGTCAGCATCCACAGCTTGGAGCCGAGGGTGTCGAACGGTACGAAGCCGGCCTCGGTGTACCCGGACGGGAACCCGCACACCATCGTCAGCCGCCACAGCCCGGTCGGCAGCGCGAGCAGCGTGATCAGTTGCGCGGCGCGAACCGCCCACCGAGGGGGCGCGGATGTCGGGACGGGGCGTTCCTCTCGGGGTCGCATGCGTTCCATCGTGGTACGTGGGGCGTGGCTGGGCGTCAGCTTCTGTTCCTGAGTGGTCGGTTCCGCGGTACGAGGTCGGGGGCGCGGGCCTCCGCCGTGCGGCGGAGAGGGTCTCGGCCGGGCGTGCTCCGTGTGAGCGGCCGCCCTGTGCGCCGGTGTGTGCGCCGGTGTCCGCCTCCCCCTTCGTTCGGGTGAACCGGGCGGGCTCCGCGGGAACGGGAGCGCTGCTTCGACCGGCCGGGAATCACGGGGAGCGGGTGCGCAGGGGGCCGGGGTGCCGCGTGCTGACGTACGGCATGTCGCGTACGGCGGATTTGGCACAGTGCCGCTCCACGATCAGGCGAACGGGGTGAACGGGTGAGCGGTGTGGGCGGAGTGACCGTGGTCGGGCAGCCGGGCGACAGCCGGGACGGGGCGGGGGCGGCCGCCGAGGGAGGGGATCTCCGGCACAGCCGTGGTCCGTGGTTGCGGGCCGCCGGCGGGGCCGACCAGCTGGTCACGCTCCTTGGCCCCGTGAAGAGCGAACTGGAGGCGGCGCACCAGGGCTTGACCGCTGGGGCCGGAGCGCTGTCCGCGCTGGCGGAACTGGGTGCCGTACGGGCCTCGTGGGAGCGCCGGATCGCGGACGCCCGTAAGGAGTGCGGGAGCCTCGGCGGGAAGATGCGGGCGGTCGTCCAGAGCCAGACGCAGGCCAACGAGGCGGTGAAGAGCGGCTTCGACGGGGTGAAGACGCCGAGCGTCGGTGGCGTGCGGTGAGCGGACGGAACGGTGGGGCGGGTTCCGCCCTGACATGGTCGGCGTTACGTGAGGTGAAGTGCGGCGAACTGGAGCAGGCGGCGGACGGCTGGGGGCGGGTCAGCAACCGGGCGGACGCGGCCCGGGACCGTATCGAGGGCGAGCTCCTGCCGGGGCTGCGCGATACGCAGAAGGGGGAGGCGCCGGACGCGGCTGTGCGGGGGTTGCGCCGGCTGGGGACGAACTTCCAGTACATCTACACGGAGTGCGGGCTGCTGCGGACCACGCTGAACAGCCTGGCCCACGAGATCAGGGCCCAGCAGCGGGTGTTGCAGGGGGCGCTGGACGATGCGGCGGCGCTGGGGTTCACGGTGCGGGCGGACGGTTCGGTGACGTATCCGGCGGCGGGCGAGGGGCTGATCGACGGGAAGCCGTTGGCGGGCGGGACGGCGTCGGGGGTGCCGAACCCCGGCATGGCCCCGCCGACGGGCCTCGTCGCGCCCAATCCGAACGCGGGCAAGGCGCAGGACATCGCGGACCGGGTGGCGCGGGCGGTCCGTGCGGCGGCCGATGCGGACTGGCGGTACACCAGGATTCTGCGCTCGCTGAAGGCGCACGAGGGGCTGGGCGTTCCGGTGGCGACGTGGACGGACGCGGCGGCCGATGCGGCGGCGGTGCGGGATGCGGCGCGCGGGTATTTGAAGGACGCGATCCCGCACGATGCGAGTCCGGCGGAACGCAAGGCGTGGTGGGCGGGGCTGACGGACGAACAGCGCGAGGAGTACCTCGCGGTGTACCCGGACCAGATCGGGAACCTGGACGGGATTCCGGCCCTGGTGCGGGACGCGGCGAACCGGGACAACCTCCAGTTGCTGATGGGGAAGCTGGAGGGGCGGGACGACGGCGATTCGGCGACGAAGCTTGCGGCGCTGCGGGAGATCGACCGGCAGCTGCGGGCGGTGCCGGAGGCGGGGCAGCCGCCGATGTACCTGCTCGGGATCGGGGATCAGGGGAACGGGCGGGCGATCGTGTCGTACGGGAATCCGGATACGGCGCGGAATGTGGCGGCTTATGTGCCGGGGTTGAATACGTCGTTGGACGAGGAGTTTGCTGTTGGTGATTTGAAGCGGGCGCGTGACACCTCCTTGGCGGCGAGGGAGATTGACGATTCCACTGCGGCGATTGTCTGGTTGGGCTACGACGCGCCTCAGAGCCCGGACGGGATGAGCAGCTTTGCTGTTGCAGGAACGGAAAGAGCGGAGGTCGGCGGGCGGGCATTCAACGAGTTCATGTCCGGGCTGAATGTATCGAATGACCACAGCGATCCGCACATGACGGCTATTGGGCACTCGTATGGTTCGAGAACGGTTGGAGCTGCCACACAGCAGGGTGATGGGATTCCCGGGGTCGATGACATCGTCCTGGTCGGCAGTCCGGGACTCGGAGTGGACCGTGCGGAGGATCTCAAAGTGGGAAGAGATCACGTATTCGTTGGTGCCGCTGAGAATGACGTGGTGACTCACCTGCCATCCAAGAAAAATGCGTTGCTTGCTGCAGCCGGGAGCGCGCTCGGAGAGGCGGGATCACTGGCGGTAGATCTGGTTCATCAGGGAGATGGTGGCCTGTGGTTCGGAGAAGATCCGGCGAGCGAAGAGTTTGGTGCGCGGCGCTTCGCAGTGGATCCGGGGCCGCCATTGATCGGTCTTGGTCGCCCCTCGATCGACGCGCATTCGCAGTACTTCGACCCGGAGCTGGATTCTTCGTCGGCCGACAGTATTGCGATGGTTGTTGCGGGGGCTGGCCATAAGGTCAAGCAGGAGGGAGCCCGTTGAGGTGTCCGATTCTTCCTGTGGTGGTCGCCGGATATATTGCTCTGGCGACAGTAATCGGTTGTTCGGCAAATGAGGATTCAAGTATGGATATGCAAGCTGCTGCGGAACGGTCTGATGAGATTCTGGATTCAGTTCTCCAGGAGATTCGGCCGGAGTTGCGGTGGGCGCATGGGCCCACGACTGTGGGTGGTTGCGATGTGTCACGTAGGCGCGTCGTCATGACGGAAATCTCCGCCGAAAGAAGGGGGAATCTTTTAGGAGTGGTGGATCGGTTCTGGCGTAAGAGGGGGTATCACATGACGGCTATCAATAATGATGTGGATTATCCGGCCATCTATGCTCGGACTCGGGATGGTTTCGGTGTGAGGCTCCGCATCGGAGGAAAGGGGCAAGCCTTCTTTCAGGTAGACACCCCATGCGTCCGCCACTCCGAGGTCGCCCGCTCCACCAGCCCGGCCACCGCGTTCCTCGAGCCCGGGGTGGAGATCATCCCCCGCCCCAACATCCACTCCGACTTCTGGTCGGCGGGGAGCGGGTCGTGATCGGGCCAGGGTGGCTTAACTCGGTTGGTACGCAAGGGGTTTGAGCCCTGTATTGGGTCCTGGGGCCCATGTCGTGCCCCCGCCCCCTGTGGTCGCATACGTGGAGTGACCGACCTGTCGCCCGTTCCGCCCACTCACGAGGTAGGGGACTGCTCTTGTCCGGCATACGAAGAAGCGCGGTCCCTGTTGGCGTCGATGTAAGCGCTGCCGTAGCGGGTTCGGGTGGGCGGTTGATGCCCCGGCCCTTGCAGGCCACGCTGATCCTTCTTCACGTTCTCTTCGTGGCCACCCTGGTGGGTGCGATCCGGGCCCTGTCGACCGCCTCCTCGGTGGACGCGGTCGACGGGTACCTCCTCGGGTTGCTGCTCTACGCCGCGTTACCCGGGGTCGCCGTCTTCGTACTCTCGCTGTACGTCCGTCACGGCGGCGTTCGCGTCCGGTACGGGCTCCTCGCCGTGCTGGCCTGGATCGTCCTCGGCGCCCTCGCCGAGCTGAGCGGCGGGGCCGAGGGGCAGGGCATCGCGCGGCTGGTCCTGCCGGTGGCCGCCATCGTCCTGCTGTGCCGGCCCGAAAGCCGCCGGTGGTTCCGCAGCGGACCGGACCAACGCGCCGAGCAACGGCTGTTCAGCTTCGCCCGGATGATGAAGTTCCGGCGCGACGGTGGGCAGACCGCGCTGGAGTACCTCGGCCTCGTCCTGGTCGTCGTCGCTCTCGTCGGCGGGCTCATGGCCACGGGGACCGGGCAGCAGCTCACCGCGGAGATCCGCAGCGCGATCTGTGAACTGACCGGCAGTTCTTGCCCGGCCCCGGGGCGCGACGTCGTGGCCGGTGACGGCAGTGCGAGCGGGAGCGCCGGCGGGAGCGCCGGCGGCCGTGGGGACTATGGCTCCCCTGGCGCCGGTGCCGACGGCGGTGGTGGGGAAGGCGGTGAGTCCAGCCTCACCGGTGGTACCGGCAGCACCGGTACCAGCGGTGAGAACGGCACCTCCACCGGCACCTCCACCGGAGCCCCCGGCACCAGCGGCTCCACCGGCTCCACCGGAGCCCCCGGCACCACCGGTTCCACCAGCTCCACCGGAACCCCGGACACCACCACCGGAGCCCCCTCCGAAACCGCCTCCTCCGAAACCTCCCCCCAAACCGACCTCCTCACGCCGGTTGACGCGGGTAGACCCCCCGGCCCCAACGGCGGCGGCTTCCTCGACGGGTTCCTGGGGGACGGGCTGGGCGGTGACGTCCGCGGGGTCGTCGATGCTGTTCTGCGGCCCGGGGAGACCGGGCAGCGCATCGTCGATCAGTGGGCGCGCGACACCCGTGGCGCGGAACAGAAGTGGGCGCGGGGTGACTTCATCGGCGCGGCCTGGGACTGGAACAAGGCCGTCGGCGGGGCCGGCGCCGGGCTGGCGATACCCGGGTCCGGGGCGCGGGTCGACGCCGAGGTGCGGGACGCCGAGCGCGCCCACCTCAGCGCGCGGATCCCGCAGAACGCCACGCCCGCCCAGCGCAAGGCCTGGTGGGACGGGCTCTCGCCGGAGGAGCGGGAGCGGTACATCGAGCTCGTCCCGGAGCGGATCGGCAACCTCGACGGCATCCCGGTCCTCGCCCGGGACGCCGCCAACCGACGTAACCTTCCGGCCCTCATCGACAAGCTGGAGGGCGTCGACACCGACAAGGCCCGCGACCAGCTGGCCGGGCTGCGCGAGATCGAGCGGCAGTTGAACGAGAACGGGAAGCCGCCCATGTATCTCATCGGGATCGGGGACGAGGGGAACGGGCGGGCCATTGTCTCCTTCGGGAATCCTGACGTGTCGCAGCATGTGTCCGCTTACGTGCCCGGGCTCAACACCTCCCTCGACGAGGAGTTCGCCAAGAACGACCTCGGGCGGGCCCGCGACACCGCGATCGGGGCTCAGGGGTACGACGAGTCCACGGCGTCCATCGTCTGGCTCGGGTACGACGCCCCGCAGCTGCCGGACAAGGACGGGGTGGCGGGCTACTTCGCCGTCATGGGGACCGGGCGCGCCGAGAAGGGCGGGGCCGCCTACCGCGACTTCATGGACGGGATCTCCGTCACCAACCAGAACAAGGACCCGCACCTCACCGCCATCGGGCACTCCTACGGGTCCCGGACCGTCGGCGCCGCGGCCGCCCGGCCCGGCGGGATACCCGGGGTCGACGACATCATCCTCGTCGGCAGCCCGGGCGTCGGCGTCGATCACGCCGTGGACCTCGGCGTCGGCAGTGAGCACGTCTTCGTGGGGGCCGCCGCCAACGACCCGGTGACCAAGCTGCCCTCGAAGACCCAGGTCGTGGTGGGCGGGCTCGGGCTGGTCCTGGGCGGTCCCGGCGGGGCGTACATCGCCGGGGATCTCGCCGATCCGGGTGACGACGACCTCTGGTTCGGGAAGGATCCCGCGAGCAAGGCGTTCGGGGCCCGGCGCTTCCCGGTGGCCGACGGGCCGCCCCTCGTCAGCGGGAGCGGCATCAGCCTGGACTCGCACTCGAACTACTTCAGCCCGGAACGCGACGCCGTGTCCGCGGACAGCATCGCCCTGATCGTGTCGGGCAACGCCGACCGGCTCAAGATGGAGGAACCGAAGTGAGGCGAGCGAAGCGGGCCCTGCCCCCCGTCGCGGTGGTCCTGGTCCTGGCCCTCGGGGTTCCGCTGGCCGGGTGCGGGAGTGAGAGCGGTTCGCGGGGGGACACCACCAGTGCCGGGAAGGAGGAAGGCATGGACATGCAGGAAGCCGCCGAGCAGTCCGACGCCATGCTCGATGCCGTCCTGGACGGCATCGATCCCGATGTGCAGTGGGCCCATGGGCCCACCACCACCCGCGCCTGCGGGGTGACCCGTCGGCGTACCGTCATGACCATCGTCTCCGCCGAGCGCCGGCAGACATTCCTCGATCGGGCGGAGAACTTCTGGCGGAAGAACGACTACCGGATCAAGGCCGTCAACAAGGACGAGAAGTTCCCTGCGGTCTACGCGGTCACCAAGAGCGGATTCGGTGTCAGCGTCTCCTTCCGGGGGAAGGGGCAGGCCTTCCTGGAGGCCGACAGCCCCTGTGTGAAGGAGTCGAAGGTCGCCGCCCCCACCTCCGAACCGAACGGTCCCGCCTACAAGGACGTCTATCCGCTGCCCCGGCCCAACGTCCGTTCCGACTTCTGGTCGGGGGAGGGGGAATGAGACCCCGTCAGCTCTGTTACCTGTGAGCCGTCGGCGCCCCCGTGTGCTTCGGGTGCGCCGGTGGTGTGCCGCGTATGACTCGTACACACCGTCGAAAACATCCCTGAAGCGTGCCCCGATGGGGGATGGTTGAGGGGTGCGGAAATTCTGGGTGTTCGGTGGCATCGGCGTCGGCATGGTCATGTGCTTCCTGGCGCTGCTCGTCGTCGGTACGTACTCCGCCGCCGCCGGGCTCGCCGGGTCGGGGGGCGGCGGCGCCGTCGCCCTGGCCAAGGGGGCCGTGCCCGCGCGTTTCCAGCCGCTGGTGCAGAAGTGGGGCAACCTCTGTCCCGCCATCAACCCGGCCCTGCTCGCCGCGCAGTTGTACCAGGAGAGCGGCTGGAACCCGCGGGCGCAGAGCCACGCCGCCGCGCAGGGCATCGCCCAGTTCATCCCCGGCACCTGGGCCACGCACGGGATCGACGGCAACGGCGACGGCAAGCGGGACGTGTGGGACCCCGCCGACGCGATCCCCTCGGCCGCCTCGTACGACTGCGAGCTCGCCGGGTACGTGAAGAAGGTGCCGGGCGACCCGACGGACAACATGCTCGCCGCGTACAACGCCGGCGCCTACGCCGTCATCAAGTACGGCGGTGTGCCTCCTTATAAAGAGACGCAGAACTACGTCAAGATCATTCGATCCCTGGAGAAGAGCTTCGCCCGGCCCGTCGGCCGGGTCGCACCCTCCCGGCAGGCCGCCGGGGCCATCTACTTCGCCCAGAAGAAGCTCGGCACGCCGTATCTGTGGGGCGGCAACGGTACGCCCGAGCAGCAGGGGCGGTTCGACTGTTCCGGGCTGACCCAGGCCGCGTACCGGACTGTCGGGATCGAGCTGCCGCGCGTTGCCAACGACCAGTACAACGCCGGGCCGCATCCCTCGCGGGACGAGCTGCTCCCGGGCGATCTCGTGTTCTTCTCCGACGACCTCACCAATTCGCGGGCCATCCGGCACGTCGGGTTGTACGTCGGGGGCGGCTATATGATCAATGCGCCGTTCACCGGGGCGGTCATCCGGTTCGACAAGATCGATACGCCGGACTACTTCGGTGCGACCCGGGTCACCAAGGACGGAGCCGCCGCCCTGCCGACCGATCTGCCCACGGGGTGACGTCTGCCCACGGGTGACGTACGTCTCGCGCGGGCTTCCGGAGCGGCGAAGGGTGCTGACGGGCAGTCGGCCCTGGCGGGAACTCTCCGTTAAGCCTGGGCCCTGAGCTGCGACGACGAGTCACTCTTCGATAACGTCATAGTGATCATTCGGTGGAGAGCGGAACGCGCGCGACGCCCGGGCCGTTCCCTGGACAGGGAACGGGAACGCCATACGCACTGACCATGCGTCGCAGTGAAGCTGTGCGGTGCAGTGCGGTAACGGATCGCACCGGATACGGGGGTTCGACCAGGGCGGCGCGCAAGGACGCGCGTCGTAGCAGAGAAGCAGACAAGGCAAGGGGCCGCAGCAGATGGCTGGACTCGAACTCGACGGGTCGAACCCGGACGTCAGTCTGCTCTACGACATCAACGGTCTCGCGAAGGCCGCTCCCACCTGGTTCGACCGGGTCATGGAGTACGTCGGCGAGTACGGGATCATGGTCGGCCTCGTTCTGGTGGGCCTGTGGTGCTGGTGGAGCATGCGGGGGCGCGGGACGGCCGAGGACGCCGTGACGGCTGCCGCCGCCATCGTCTGGGCGCCGCTCGCCGCCGCCATCGCCATCCTCATCAACATCCCGATCCGCGGCTTCGTCGAACGGCCACGCCCCTTCAACGACCACGACGGCCTTGAGGTCCTGATCCACGGCAAGACGGACTTCTCGTTCGTCAGCGACCACTCCACCCTGGCCATGGGCATCGCCGTCGGCATCTTCGTGGCGAACCGGAAGTTCGGCTTCTATGCCATCGGCCTCGCGCTCTTCGCCGGGTTCAGCCGGATCTACATGGGCGTCCACTACCCGACCGACGTGATCGGCGGCTTCGCCCTCGGTACGGCCGTCACCCTGCTGCTCGCCCCGCTCGCCATGGCGCTGCTGACCCCGCTGATGGCGGCGGTCGCCCGCTCGCCCCGCGTCGGCTGGTTCGTCCGGTCGAAGAGCGCGGCCGTCGCGTACGCGGACGAGCGCGGCGAGGCGGTCGGCATCCCCGAGCCGCGGCCCGGCTCCCGGCGCGGCGACCCGGGGGAGAAGGATCTGGCCGCCTGAGCCTCCCGGGGGCCCTGCCTTCCCCTTCCGCTCGCTTCATCCGCTGCCTTTGTTTCCCCCAGGTGCTTCCGGCGCCTGGGGGTTCGTGCTGTACGGGCCCGGGCGCGGCGCAGCCGTACGGCGGACCCGCGCGGGGGATCAGGGCGCGGCGAGGTGTTCCGCTGCGTCGGTGCGGGCCCGGTCGCGGGATCTGCGTGCCGGGCCCGACCAGCCGCAGCTGCACCGGGCCAGGCAGAACGAGCCTCGTTCGATCGTCGTGGCGCTGTGCCCGGCGGGCGGGCCCGGAGGGGGCGCTTCCGGCAGGGGTTCGGACAGCGATGAAGACAGCGATGAAGACAGCGGTGCGGGCAGCGGTTCCGCGAGGGCGGGGGCGGTCCGGACGGGGGTGCGCGGGGCGGCGGTGGTGCGGGCCGCGGCGGGGGAATCCTCATGCACCCGTCCACGGTACTGGCCGCAGCGCCCCCGTGGCGTGACGGGGGACGGCGGCGGTCGTTATGCGGAGCGGGTCAGGGCTCGGCCGGGCGGCAGTCGTTGGGGGTTGGCAGGCGATGGTGGTGCAGCAGTACAGGGACGGAGGCGGGGCCCGTGCTGTCCGCGCCCTCGCCGCGGCCGGGGTGATCGCGGTCACCGCCGGGTGCATCGGCGGGGACGGGGGCGGCGGCGCGGGCGACGGATCCGGGCAGCGTTCCGTGGCCGCCGACCGGCCGCTCGATCTGCTCGGGCAGGCGGCGGACGTCCTCGTCGAGGCGGGCGGCGCCGAGACCCGTACGTCGATGGAGACGGCGGCCGGCGGCACGCGGGTGACGATCCGGGGGCAGGGCACGTACGACTTCCGCAAGCAGATGGGGCGGCTCCGGGTGGTGCTGCCCAAGGACGCCGCCGGCAAGGACGTCGCGGGTACGGGCAGCCACCGGCCGATCACCGAGCTGCTGGCGCCCGGGGCGCTGTACATGAAGAACCGCGGGGCCGGGGTGCCCGACGACAAGTGGGTCAGGATCGACACGACCGGGCTGAAGGACGGCAACCTCGTCACCGGCGGGGTCACCGACCCGATGGCGGCGGCCGAACTGCTGCGCGGCGCGGCCGATGTGACGTACGCGGGAAAGACCGAGCTGGCCGGGGTGACGGTGTATCACTACCGGGGCGTCGCCGACCTGGGCCGGGCCGCCCGCGCCGCCTCGCCGCAGTCACGCGGGGCGCTGAGCGCGGCGGCGAAAGGGTTCAGCAAGGACGCCGTCCCCTTCGACGCCTACCTCGACGAGGACGGCCGGCTGCGGAAGGTCCGGCACCGCTTCACCTTTTCCTCCGACGCCCGGGGCCCGGAGGTGTCGGTGGTCTCGACGCTGCTGCTGTACGGGTTCGGGCTGCCGGTCACGGTGAAGCTGCCGGACGAGGACGCCATCTACACCGGCGAGATCCGGCAGGGCTGAGGGGTGCCGGATCTCGCCGAGGCGCCGGGGCGCGGGCCGGGTGGGGGAGGCGTGGGTACCGGGACGGGCCGGGTGGTGGGGCCGGTTGGGAGGGGGCTCAAAATGGTCCGTCCGTGCCATGCGCGGCACGTGTCGCGCTCCCTAGGCTGGGATGTCGGTGTTGCCAGAGGCCGGGGACGGCCGGGAGGACGGCAGGGAGAGGTGACGCAGGTGGTGACGCTCAGCGCTCCGAACGCTCAGGACCGTGTGGCCCTCGCCGAGATCGAGCTGTGCGGCGAGCTGATGATCGCCGCGTCGGCCGCGGGCGAGGAGCGCCTCAGTCCCGACCGTATCGACGAAGTGCTCGACGTCCGGGGCGCCGAGTCCTGGGCGACGGTCCCCCGGCAGGCCGCCCGCCGGGGATGACGCCCGCCGAGGGTGACGCCCGCACCCAGGCCCGTACTCCTCCCGCGCCCGTGCCCCTCCCGCCGTCGGAACCGCCGTCGGAATCTCCGCCGGTACCGCCCGTGCGGTCGCGCATCAGGTACGGAGCAGCCGGGCGATCGCCTTCGTGGCCTCCTCGACCTTCGCGTCGATCTCCTCGCCGCCCTTGACGGCCGCGTCGGCCACGCAGTGGCGCAGGTGCTCCTCCAGCAGCTGGAGGGCGAAGGACTGGAGCGCCTTCGTGGACGCCGATACCTGGGTGAGTATGTCGATGCAGTAGACGTCCTCGTCGACCATGCGCTGGAGGCCGCGGATCTGGCCCTCGATCCGGCGCAGGCGTTTGAGGTGCTCGTCCTTCTGGTGGTGGTAGCCGTGGATGCCGCGGTCGTGGTCCGTGACGATGTCCACAGGCGCGGCCGTCCCCGTGTCCGGAGCCGCCGCGTCAGCCGTGCCCGCCGCGTCCGTCCCCGTGGTTCCGGCCCCGGTCCCGGTCGTGGTCATCTGCGTCCTCCCGTTGTCCTGATATACCCCTGCCGGGTATATCGTAACGAATCCTGCCGAAACGTGACCGGGGGTCCGTGTTGATCGCCCTGTCCGATGGGCGACACTGAAGAACGCCGGTTAGCCGTGGCCGGATGATGCGCCTAGCATCAGCCTGACCGAATCCAAAGCATCCCGAGGACCCCACGTGCGCTTTCGTCTGACCCCCAGGGAGACGAGCTTCTACGACATGTTCTCCGCCTCCGCGGACAACATTGTCACGGGCTCGAAACTCCTGATGGAACTGCTCGGGGCGGATTCTGCCTCCCGAGTCGAGATCGCGGAGCGTATGCGGGCAGCGGAGCACGCGGGGGACGACGCGACCCACGCGATCTTCCACCAGCTGAACTCCTCCTTCATCACGCCGTTCGACCGCGAGGACATCTACAACCTGGCGTCCTCGCTCGACGACATCATGGACTTCATGGAGGAGGCCGTCGACCTGGTCGTCCTCTATCAGGTCCAGGAGCTCCCCAAGGGCGTCGAGCAGCAGATCGAGGTGCTGGCCCGGGCGGCGGAGCTGACCGCCGAGGCCATGCCGGGGCTGCGGACCATGGACAACCTCACCGAGTACTGGATCGAGGTCAACCGGCTGGAGAACCAGGCCGACCAGATCCACCGCAAGCTGCTGGCCCACCTCTTCAACGGCAAGTACGACGCCATGGAGGTGCTGAAGCTCAAGCAGATCGTGGATGTGCTGGAAGAGGCGGCTGACGCGTTCGAGCACGTCGCGAACACCGTGGAGACCATCGCGGTCAAGGAGTCCTGAACCTCGTGGACACCTTTGCGCTGATCGTGACCATCGGTGTCGCGCTCGGCTTCACCTATACGAACGGCTTCCACGACTCCGCGAACGCCATCGCCACCTCGGTCTCCACCCGGGCGCTGACCCCGCGTGCGGCTCTGGCGATGGCGGCGGTGATGAACCTGGCCGGCGCCTTCCTCGGCCAGGGGGTCGCCAAGACCGTCAGCGAAGGCCTGATCGCCACGCCCGTCGGGCAGAAGGGGATGGGGATCCTGTTCGCGGCGCTGGTCGGCGCGATCATCTGGAACCTGATCACCTGGTACTACGGCCTCCCCTCCTCGTCGTCGCACGCCCTGTTCGGCGGCATGGTCGGGGCGGCGCTGGCCGGCGGCACGGATGTCATCTGGTCCGGCGTGCTGGAGAAGATCGTCATCCCGATGTTCCTCTCCCCGATCATCGGCCTGGTCTTCGGCTATCTGGTGATGGTCGGCATCATGTGGATGTTCCGGAAGGCCAACCCGCACAAGGCCAAGCGGGGCTTCCGGATCGCGCAGACGGTCTCGGCGGCGGGCATGGCGCTCGGCCACGGCCTCCAGGACGCGCAGAAGACGATGGGCATCGTGGTGATGGCCCTGGTCATCGCCGACATCGAGGGCCCCAACGACGAGATCCCCGTCTGGGTCAAGATCGCCTGTGCCGTGATGCTCTCGCTGGGTACGTACGCGGGTGGCTGGCGCATCATGCGTACGCTCGGCCGCAAGATCATCGAGCTGGACCCGCCGCAGGGTTTCGCGGCGGAGACCACCGGTGCCTCGATCATGTTCGGTTCGGCGTTCCTCTTCCACGCGCCGATCTCGACCACGCACGTCATCACCTCCGCGATCATGGGTGTCGGCGCCACCAAGCGGGTCAACGCCGTGCGCTGGGGCGTCGCGAAGAACATCATCCTGGGCTGGTTCATCACCATGCCCGCCGCGGCCCTGGTCGCCGCGCTGAGCTACGGGGCCGTCCTGCTGCTCTTCGGCTGAGCGGTTCCGGCCGGTTACACGTGTGGGTCCGCCCCCGTACTCGTACGAGCACGGGGGCGGACCCTTTCGCCTTGTGGTGGCACCGCCATGCAGCACCGCAAGGCCGTATCGGGGGCGTGGAGCCGGGGTGGCTCAGCCGAAGCGGCCGGAGATGTAGTCCTCCGTGGCCTGGACCGACGGGTTGGAGAAGATCCGCTCGGTCTCGTCGATCTCGATGAGCCGGCCGGGCTTGCCGACCGCCGCGAGGTTGAAGAACGCGGTGCGGTCCGAGACACGGGCCGCCTGCTGCATGTTGTGCGTCACGATGACGATCGTGAACCGTTCCTTCAGCTCGCCGATCAGGTCCTCGATGGCGAGGGTCGAGATCGGGTCGAGCGCCGAGCACGGCTCGTCCATCAGCAGGACCTGCGGCTCGACCGCGATGGCGCGGGCGATGCACAGACGCTGCTGCTGGCCGCCGGAGAGGCCGGAGCCGGGCTTGTTGAGCCGGTCCTTGACCTCGTTCCAGAGGTTCGCGCCGCGCAGGGACTTCTCGACGATGTTGTTCAGCTCGCTCTTGCGGTAGCTGCCGTTCAGCCGGAGGCCCGCCGCCACGTTGTCGAAGATCGACATGGTGGGGAAGGGGTTCGGGCGCTGGAAGACCATGCCGACCGTGCGGCGCACGGTGACCGGGTCGACGTTGGAGGCGTACAGGTTCTCGTCGTCCAGCAGCACCTTGCCCTCGACGCGGCCACCGGGGGTGACCTCGTGCATCCGGTTCAGGGTGCGCAGGAAGGTGGACTTGCCGCAGCCGGACGGGCCGATGAAGGCCGTCACGGAGCGAGGCTCCACGGTCATCGAGATGTCCTCGATGGCCTTGTGGCTGCCGTAGTAGGCGGTGAGGCCGCTGATGTCGATGCGCTTGGCCATGGGAAATCACTGCTTCTTTCGGGAGGTCGCTGATGGCCGCGTCAGCGACCGGTCTTCGGGGCCTTCCAGCGGGCGATGCCGCGGGCCACGAGGTTGAGGATCATGACGAAGGCGATCAGCACGAGGGCCGCTGCCCAGGCGCGGTCGTACGAGGCGGCCTCGCCGATCTTGTACTGCTCGTAGATGTAGAACGGCAGCGAGGACTGGGCGCCTTCGAAGGGGTTCGCGTTGATCAGCTGGCTGCCGAAGACCAGCAGGATGATCGGGGCCGTCTCACCGGCGATACGGGCGATGGCGAGCATGACGCCCGTGGTGATGCCGCCGATCGCGGTCGGCAGGACCACCTTCAGGATGGTGCGCCACTTCGGGATGCCGAGGGCGAGGGAGGCCTCGCGCAGCTCGTTGGGGACGAGCTTGAGCATCTCCTCGGTGGAGCGGACCACGACGGGGATCATCAGGATCGTCAGGGCGAGCGCGCCCATCAGGCCGGAGGGCTCCAGATTGGCGATCAGCATGATCGACAGGATGAAGAGACCGGCGACGATGGACGGGATGCCCGTCATCACGTCGACGAAGAAGGTGACGGCCCTGGCCAGCGAGCCCTTGCCGTACTCGACGAGGTAGACGGCGGTCAGCAGGCCGAGCGGGGCGGAGATCACCGTGGCGATGCCGACCTGCTCCAGGGTGCCGATCAGCGCGTGGTAGACGCCGCCGCTGGCCTCGGAGCCGAGCACACCGGCCATCGAGTGGGTGAGGAAGTAGCCGTCGAGGCGCTCGGCGCCGCGGACGATCGTCGTCCAGAGCAGCGAGGCGAGCGGGACGACGGCGACCAGGAAGCAGACCCACATCACGCTGGTGGCGAGGCGGTCCTTGGCCTGGCGCTGGTTCTCGACGACGGTCGTGGCGACGTAGGAGATCGCCAGGAAGAACAGGGCCGAGATCAGGCCCCACTGGATGCGGCTCTCCCAGCCGGCGGCCAGCGAGAGGCCGACGCCGAGCGCGACGGAGACGACGGCGAAGCCGAGCGGCGCGAAGCGGGGCAGGGAGCGGCTGCCGAGGCTGCTCTTCGGGGAGGGCGAGGCGGGCGACGGGCGTTCCATGACGCCGGTGGGTGCGTGGCTCATGCGTTGGCCCCCGAGTACTCCTTGCGGCGGGCGATGATGAGCCGGGCCGCGCCGTTGACCAGCAGGGTGAGGACGAAGAGGACGAGCCCGGAGGCGATCAGGGCGTCCCGCCCGAACGCGTCGGCCTCGCCGAACTTGGCCGCGATGTTCTGGGCGAACGTTCCGCCGCCCGGGTTGAGCAGGTGCAGCGAGATGAGGAAGTTCGGGGAGAGGACCGTGGCGACGGCCATCGTCTCGCCGAGCGCGCGGCCGAGGCCCAGCATCGAGGCGGAGATGATGCCGGAGCGGCCGAAGGGCAGCACGGAGAGGCGGATGACCTCCCAGCGGGTGGCGCCGAGCGCGAGCGCGGCCTCCTCGTTCATCTTCGGGACCTGGAGGAAGACCTCGCGGCTCACGCTGGTCACGATCGGCAGGATCATGATCGCGAGCAGGATGCCGACGGTGAAGAGCGAGCGGGCGACGCCGACCTCGGTCTTCTCGAAGATGTACGTCCAGCCGAAGAACTGGTCGAGCCAGAGGTTGAGGCCCTCCAGATACGGCACGAGGACGAGGGCGCCCCAGATGCCGTAGACGATGCTGGGCACGGCGGCCAGCAGGTCGACGACGTACGCGATCGGGGCGGCCAGCTTGCGCGGCGCGTAGTGCGAGATGAACAGGGCGATGCCGACAGCGATCGGAACCGCGATGACCATCGCGATGATCGAGCTGACGACCGTGCCGAAGAGCAGGACCGCGATGCCGAAGACCGGGGGGTCGCCGGCCGGGTTCCAGTCGAAGGTGGTGAGGAAGTTGCCCTCGTCCTTCGAGATGGCGAGCACCGAGCGGTAGGTGAGGAACACGGCGATCGACGCCATGATCACGAGCAGCAGGATGCCCGAGCCGCGGGAGAGGCCCAGGAAGATCTTGTCGCCCATGCGCCCGGTGGACTGGGCGCGCCCGGCCCGTTCGGGCGGGGCCGGCGGGGCCGGTGGCATGTCTATGGGTGTGGTGGAAGCCATGGTCTTTCCGGTCTGTGTGGGGGAGCCGTGGCTCCCCTGGCGGCGGTGCACCGGATGGTCGGGGCGGCCGGGCCCGGGTGGGGACCCGGCCGCCCCGGGGTGTTACGAGAGGGAGCCGATGGTCTCGCGGACCTTGGCGTTGATCTCGGCCGGGATCGGGGCGTAGCCGGCGTCGGTCAGGATCTTCTGGCCGTCGTCGGAGGCGGCGTAGGAGAGGAAGGACTTGACGGTGTCGAGCGTCTCGGGCTTGTTGCCGCTGTCGCAGACGACCTCGTACGTCACCAGGACCAGCGGGTAGGCGCCCTCGGCCTTGGTGGTGTAGTCGAGGTCGAGCGCCAGGTCCTTGCCGGTGCCCTTGATCTTGGCGGCGGCGATGGCCTTGGAGGCGTTCTCCGAGGTGGCCTGGACGGGGGCGGCGCCACCGGTGTTGATGTCCACCGTGGAGATGTTCTGGGACTTGGCGTAGGAGAGCTCGAAGTAACCGATCGCGCCGTCGACCTGCTTCACCTGGGCGGCGATGCCGGACGAGTTGGACGCGGCCTGGCCACCGGGGGCCGGCCACTTCTTCTCGGCCTCGTACTTCCAGTCGTTCGGGGCCGCGGCGCCGAGGTACTTGCCGAGGTTCTGCGTGGTGCCGGAGTCCTCGGAGCGGTGGAAGGCCTGGATGGCCTTGTCCGGGAGGTCGACGCCGTCGTTCAGCTTGGCGATCGCCGGGTCGTTCCACTTCTTGATCTTCGTGTCGAAGATCTTGGCGAGGGTCGGGGCGTCCAGCGTGAGCTTGTCGACACCCTCCAGGTGGTAACCGATCGCGACCGGGCCGCCGACCATCGGCAGGTTGATGCCCTGGCCGGTCTTGCACATCTTCTTGGAGTCGGCGACCTCTTCGGGCTTCAGCGCCGAGTCGGAGCCGGCGAAGCCGACGGTGCCCTGGTTGAAGGCGACGATGCCCTCGCCGGAGGAGGACGAGTTGTAGTTGATCTCCACGCCGGAGCAGGCGGCCATGTAGTTCTTGACCCAGAGGTCCATGGCGTTCTTCTGCGCGCTGGAGCCGGAGGCACGCAGCTGGCCCTTGGCCTTGCCGCAGTCGACGTTCGACGCGGCGGTCGTCTTCTCGCCGGTGCCGGCCGTGCCGCCGCTCGCGTTGTCGTCCGAACCGCACGCCGTGAGGACCAGGGCGCCGGAGACGGCGAGGGCACCGAGCGCGGTGGCACGAAGCCGGTTCTTGCGCTGAAGCTTCACTTTCGGGTGTTCCTTCCAGGAGCCGCCGTGGTCGTTTCGTTCTACGACGGCGTGCGATGAGGAGGGGTGCTGTGGCTTGTCGCCGCGCACCTTGTACGTCCGAAATTAGGCAGAACAGGTGAAGCCGTCGACGGGGGAGAGTGAACGGCAGGTGAACCGTGTCGGGCAGGCGGGTGCGGGGATGGTCCGCAGCGGTGGTCAGGGCGTGATCAGGTCGGTGCGGTGATCAGGGCCTGGGCAGCGCGTCCAGGAACGCGGTCAGCTGCCGTACGTCACGGGGCTGGGTGAGCCGGGCGCGGGCGGCGTCGGGGGCCAGCCAGAGGATGCGGTCCACCTCGTCGTTGGCGGTGAACGAGCCGCCGGTCGCCTCGGCCGCCCAGTAGTCGACGACCTTGGGGCGGCCGTCCACCACGTAGTGGGAGGTGGGGAGGCGGGGGCCCGGGGCGCAGTGGTGCCCGGTCTCCTCCAGCACCTCCCGTACGGCGGCGGCGAGCGGCTCCTCGTCGCGCTTGAGTTTGCCCTTCGGGAAGGAGAAATCGCCGTACTTCGGGCGGTGCACGAGGCACACCTCCACGCCGATCCCGGGTCCGGTCCCGTCCGGGGTTCGGCGCCACAGCACGCATCCCGCGGCGCGGATGAGGCCCTGCGGGTCCCCGTTCATGGGGCCGTCAGGGCCGTGGCGTACGGCCAGGTCTCGCGGAACACCGCCCGTGCCGCCTCCACCTCGTGGCGCTGGTCCGCGTGGAGCACGCCCAGGGCGTACGCCGTGGCCGGGGCGATCCGGGGGGTGCGGGCCGCCGCTGCCGCCGCGGCGGCCGCCTCCACCGCGTCCCGGTGCAGGTCGAGGGCGTGCCCGCAGGCGGCGAGGGCGGGGGCGGCGGAGCCGAGGACGACCTCGTGGGCGTACCGGTGGAGCCGCAGCAGCAGGCGGGCCTGGTGCCACGCCGCGTCCTGCGCCTCGTTGTACGGCTCGGAGTCGGCGGGCGGGAGGGCGGCCACCGCGGCGAGGAGGCGTTGCTCGGCGTGTTCGGCGGGTTCGAGGAGGGCCTCGGCGGTCCGGCTCGCGGTGCCGGGGGCCAGCGGTACGTCGGAGGCCAGGAGCGCGACGGCGTCGGCGACCGCGTGGAACCGGGAGGAGCCGAGCGCCTGGAGGGCCGCGGAGTGCGACCGGGTCCGGGCGAGGGTGAGGCGGCGTTCCAGCAGCGCCCCGGCGCGCGCGGCCCCGACCCCGAGGGCGGCGCGGCCCTGGGCGTCGGACGCGGCGGCGTCCCCGGCGGCCCTGGCCCCCCGGGCGGCGGGGACGGCGGGGCCGGAGAGCTGGTGCAGGGCCTCGCCGAGCCGGGTGAGCCGGTTCGCGTAGGCGTGTTCGCGGGCGAGTACGCCGGAGAGCCAGGCCAGCTCGGCGCGGAGCTGGTCGGCCCAGTGCGGGTCGAGGGCGCCCCGGAAGGTGTGCAGGGAGCCGCTGATCCGGCGGGCCGCGCGGCGCAGTGCGCGGGTGGCGGCCGCGGCGTCGTGGCCGCCGGATTCGGCGGGGGCGCTGTGTTCGTGGTGCAGGCGCAGGCTGCGCAGGAAGTCGGCGGCCTGCCCGCGGAGGTAGGGCGCGAGGACGGCCTCGGTGGTCAGGTCGCCGGAGGGGTGGCCTTCGGCGGCGTGGGCTGCGGTGAGGTGGCCCTCGGCGGCGCGGGCGGCGGTGGGGTGGCCTTCGGCGGCGCGGTGGACCTGCTCTTCGCCCCCGTCCGGCGGCGCGCCCGCCGTGGCGTCGGCGGCCTGGGTGTCCGCGGCGGCGTCGGTCTCCGGGGCGGGACCCGTGGTCGGCCGGGTCGTCGTCTGCTGGTCAGGGCGTCGCACGCCTGCGCCTCCGGGCGTCGATGAGCATTTCCTGGACGTGCCGCAGCGGCTGGCCGTCCGCGTCCGTGGCGTGCCGGGTCCAGTCCCCGTCGGGGCCCAGGTGCCAGGAGGAGGTGGTGTCGGCCATACCGGTCTCCAGGAGTCGGCTGAGTGCGGCGCGGTGGGCGGGGTCGGTGACCCGGACCAGGGCTTCGATCCGGCGGTCGAGGTTGCGGTGCATCATGTCGGCGCTGCCGAACCACACCTCGGGCTCGCCGCCGTTGCCGAAGGCGAAGATCCGGGAGTGTTCGAGGAAGCGGCCGAGTATGGAGCGGACCCGGATGTTCTCGGAGAGCCCGGCGACCCCGGGGCGGATCGCGCAGATCCCGCGCACCCAGATGTCGACGGGGACGCCCGCCTGGGCCGCCCGGTAGCAGGCGTCGATGATCGCTTCGTCGACCATCGAGTTGACCTTGAACCGGACGTAGGCGGGGCGGCCGGCCCGGTGGTGGGCGATCTCCTTGTTGATACGGGCGATCAGCCCGTCGCGCAGGGACTTCGGGGCGACCAGGAGGCGGCGGTAGGTCTCGCGCCGGGAGTAGCCGGAGAGCCGGTTGAACAGGTCGGAGAGGTCAGCCCCGACCTGCGGGTCCGCCGTGAGCAGGCCGAGGTCCTCGTACAGCCTGGCGGTCTTGGGGTGGTAGTTGCCCGTGCCGACGTGCGAGTAGCGGCGCAGGGTGTCGCCCTCCTGGCGGACGACGAGCGAGAGCTTGCAGTGGGTCTTCAGCCCGACGAGGCCGTAGACGACATGGCAGCCCGCCTCCTCCAGCTTGCGGGCCCACTTGATGTTGGCCTGCTCGTCGAAGCGGGCCTTGATCTCGACGAGGACGAGGACCTGCTTGCCGGACTCGGCGGCGTCGATCAGGGCGTCCACTATCGGGGAGTCGCCGGAGGTGCGGTACAGCGTCTGCTTGATGGCCAGCACGTCCGGGTCGCCCGCCGCCTGCTCCAGGAAGGCCTGGACGGAGGTGGAGAACGAGTCGTACGGGTGGTGGAGCAGCACGTCCCGCTCGCGCAGGGCGGCGAAGATGTCGGGCGCGGACGCGGACTCCACCTCGGCCAGGTCCCGGTGGGTGCCCGCGATGAACTTCGGGTACTTCAGCTCGGGCCGGTCCAGCGAGGCGATCGCGAAGAGCCCGGTCAGGTCGAGCGGGCCGGGCAGCGGGTAGACCTCCGCGTCGGACACCTTCAGCTCGCGGACCAGCAGGTCCAGCACGTACGGGTCGATGGACTCCTCGACCTCCAGCCGCACCGGCGGGCCGAACCGGCGGCGCATGAGCTCCTTCTCCAGCGCCTGGAGCAGGTTCTCCGCGTCGTCCTCCTCGACCTCCAGGTCCTCGTTCCTGGTGACCCGGAACATGTGGTGCGCCAGCACCTCCATCCCCGGGAACAGCTCCTCCAGGTGCGCCGCGATGACGTCCTCGATGGGGACGTACCGCTGCGGGGACGCCTCCAGGAAGCGGGTCAGCAGCGGCGGGACCTTGACCCGGGCGAAGTGCCGGTGGCCGCTGACCGGGTTGCGGACGACGACGGCGAGGTTGAGGGAGAGCCCGGAGATGTACGGGAAGGGGTGCGCGGGGTCGACGGCCAGCGGGGTCAGGACCGGGAAGACGCGCTGCCGGAAGAAGGTGAACAGGCGGGCCTGCTCCTTCTCGGTCAGGTCCGGCCAGCGGATCAGCTGGATGCCCTCGTCGGACAGGTCCGGGGCGATGTCCTGCTGGAAGCAGGCGGCGTGCCGGGCCATGAGCTCGCGCGAGCGGGTCCAGATGAGGTCCAGGACCTCGCGGGGCTGGAGGCCGGAGGCGGAGCGGGTGGCGACGCCGGTGGCGATGCGGCGCTTGAGGCCGGCCACCCGGACCATGAAGAACTCGTCCAGGTTCGAGGCGAAGATGGCGAGGAAGTTGGCCCGCTCCAGGATGGGCGTGGCCGGGTCCTCGGCCAGCTCCAGGACCCGTTCGTTGAACGCGAGCCAGCTGCGTTCGCGGTCGAGGAAACGCCCCTGGGGCAGCTCGTCGCCGTCCCGGTCGGGCTCGTAGGCGTCCGCGTCGGCGTCCAGGTCGGGATCCAGGTCGGCGGCGGTGGAGAAGCCGACGCCGCTGGACGCGGCGGTGACGTGCGGCCGGTGCGCGGCGAGCGAGCCGACGGACGGCTGGGCGGCGGGCTGGACGGGGACCTCGGAGCTGGGCTGCTGGCTCATGGACCTATTGTTCCGCGCGGAGCGCTCCTCGGGCGCGTCGGAGCCCGGAAAGATCGCGGAAGGTCCGGGAAACCCCGGGTCAGGGGTTTTCCCGTTGCGGCGGGGGGCGGGCACAGCTGGCTGCATCCCGCGAGGGTCGCAAGAGCGTCTGAATGGCCGGTAACGGCGACATGACGTACAGGAAGCGGTGTGCCTGCGGGTGTGCCGCGACGGACCCTCGCGGTCACTGTACGTGTGCGCGGTGGCGGGCCGGCGCCGGGGCCGGCGCGTACGTCTTCGTCGTCCGGGCCCACCCCTCGTGGGGCCCGGACGACGGCTTTTGGGGGGCCTCAGCCGTGCAGGCGGCGCAGGACCCGGAAGGCGGCGAACACGGCGAGGGCGGCGAGGGCGAGGAGGATGCCGGTCTCGACGAGCTGGAGGGGCCAGTAGTGGGAGGCGGGGTGGACCTCGGTGAAGTGGGTGACTCCGCCCCGGGCGCGCATACAGGCCCTGGCGTCCTCCGCCATGCCGTCGCCGAAGCAGTCCTGCCAGTACAGCCTGTGGCCCGATGCCGTGAGCATGCCGTAATCGAGGTGCCAGTCGACCGGGCTGACCGCCTGGGGGCCTTGCCCCTGACGGAGGACGTGCGGCCACAGTTCGTAACGGCGTTTGCCCAGGCCGAGGGCCACCACCCCGAGGACGAGCCCGGTGAGGGACATGGAGAGCAGCGTGCGGCGGACGAGCACCGCGCACAGTCCGCCCACCGCCACGGCCAGCAGCGCGAAGCCGAGGAGGGCGGGACCGGTGCCGGGGAAGATGCCGGACGCGTGCCAGGGGGTCAGGTGGGAGTACGGGTATCCGCGGAGCGCCCAGAGCCCCCAGCGGTAGACGGCGATCAGGACCGTCAGGCCGATGACCGCCAGCGCGGCGGGCACGGCCAGCCGGGCTGCGAGCCAGTGGGCGGGGGAGACCGACTGCGCCCAGGCCAGCCGGAAGGTGCCGCTCTCCAGTTCGCGGGCGATCAGCGGTCCGGCCACGAAGACACCGATGAGCCCGGCCAGCAGGAGCAGCACCGTGCCGCCGTCGGACAGGTAGAGCTCGGAGGACGTACGGGCGTAGCTGGGCAGGTAGTCGCCACCGCACGGGGTCATGTCGCCGTCGGAGCACAGCTCCTTCGCGGAGGCCATCCAGACACGGAGCGCGACGACGATGCCGATGCCGATGACCAGCAGACCGCCCGCCGCCCAGAGGGCCTTGCGGTGCACGCGGAGCAGGACGCGGGCGGACCCGCGCAGGGTGACGGGGGGCGGGGCGACGGCGTCGGACTTCGGGGCCGACGGAGGCGTGAGCGTGCTCATGCCGACGTCACCCCCGCCCGCGCCCCGCCCGCCGAAGCGCTCGGCGTCAGCAGTGGTGGTGCGTCCGGGGAGCGGAGGTGGGCGAGCAGCAGCTCCTCCAGGGAGGGCTGGGTGACGGCCCAGGCGGCGGTGTCCACGGGGCCCTCCTTCCTGACGAGGACTGTGAGTTGACGCCCCGTCGTACGGGATTCGACGACGGTGTGCGGGGCCGGATCGCGGGCCTGGCCGGTGAGCAGGGCGTGCGCGGCGACGATGTCGTCGGCCTCGCCGCCCAGCCGGACGTGCCCGCCGTCGACGAACAGCAGGTAGTCGCAGGCGCCCTCCAGCTCGGTGAGGATGTGCGAGGACATCACGATCGTGGTGCCGTGCTCGGCGGTCTCCGCCATCAGGACGCCCATCAGCTCGTGCCGGACGAGGGGGTCGAGGTCGGCCATCGGCTCGTCCAGCAGCATCAGTTCGGGCCGCTTGCCGAGCGCGAGGGCCAGCGCGAGCCGGGTGCGCTGCCCGCCGGAGAGCGTACGGACGCGGGCGCTGCGCGGCAGCGTCCCGGCGATCCGGTCGGCGGTGGCGCCGTCCCAGCGCCCGGGGTTCAGCTCGGCGCCCGCCCACAGCGTGTCCGCGACGGTGAGCTGCGGGTACAGCGGCTTGTCCTGGGCGACGAAGGCGATCCGGTCGCGTACGGCGGCGGGCTCGGTGGATCCGAGGACGGCGAGGGACCCGGCGCCGGGGCGGTCGAGACCGGCCGCCAGGTTCAACAGGGTCGACTTGCCCGCGCCGTTGGGGCCGACGAGGGCGCAGACGCGTCCGGCGGGCAGCCGGAACGAGCAGTCGTGCAGGGCGCGATGGCCGCCGCCCCTGCGCCCGTAGGTCTTTCCGAGGCCGTGTGCCTCGATCGCGACGCCGGTCATCGTTCCTGGTCCCCCTCGTGTGAACGGCCCGCGGAATCGGTGCCGTTCGTGCCGTTCGTGCTGTTCATTCCGTTCGTGCCGTACGTGCTGTCCAGTACGGCGGTGAAGAGCGCGCCGACGTCGTCCCTCTCCAGCCCGGCCGCCCGGGCCCGGCGGGCCCAGTCGGCGAGTTCGGTGCGCAGGGGCGCGTCGGCGGCGGTCGCGTCGGGCGCGCCGCCCAGCGTCCGGCGGACGAAGGTGCCGAGCCCGCGGCGGGCCTCGACGAGGCCTTCGCGCTCCAGCTCCCGGTAGGCCTTGAGGACGGTGTTCGGGTTGATCGCGGTGGCTTCCACGACCTCGCGGGCGGTCGGCAGCCGGTCGCCCGGTTCGAGCACGCCCAGGCGCAGGGCCTGCTTCGTCTGCTGGACGATCTGGAGGTAGGTGGCGACGCCGCTGCGCCGGTCGATGCGGAACTCGACCGCTGCGGACTCGGCTGCCATGCTCAGCACCACCCTTTCACTAATTGAGTAGTGAAAGGGTGGTGCAAAAGAGGGGCGACGTCAAGTGACGCCGCCCCTCGCGCACATGGCGCAGTGTCAGGACTCCGTGCGGTACATCAGATCCACCTCGTGCGTGGCGAAGCCCATGCGCTCGTACACCGTCACGGCCGCCGTGTTGTCCGCGTCCACGTAGAGCATCGCGGTGGGCAGGGCCTCGGCGGCCAGGTGGTGCAGGCCGACCGAGGTCAGCGCCTTGCCGAGGCCGCCGCCCTGCGCCTCGGGCAGGACCCCGACGACGTACACCTCGCCGATCTGCTCCTCGGCGTGCACCTTCGTCCAGTGGAAGCCGACGATCTCCCCGTCCCGCTCGGCCAGGAAGAAGCCCTTCGGGTCGAACCAGGGCTCCGCCTTGCGGTCGTCCAGGTCCTGTTGGGTCAGCGACCCCTGCTCCGGGTGGTGAGCGAAAGCGGCGCGGTTCACGGCGAGCCAGGCGGCGTCGTCCCGCCCCGGCTCGAAGGTCCGTACGGTGACGCCCTCGGGCAGGACCGGCTCGGCGAGGTCGAGCGGGATCAGGCTCCGCCGCAGCTGGCGCAGTTCGCGGAAGAGGGAGAGGCCGAGGACCTGGGCGAGGTGGCGGGCCGCGGAGGTGCCGCCGTGCGCCCAGACCCGCAGCCGCTTCCCGGTCGCGGCGAGGAGCGCGGCGCCGAGCGCCCGGCCGTGTCCGCTGCCGCGCCGGTCGGGGTGGACGACCAGCTCGGCGGCCGGGGCCTCGACCGGGTCGGTGTCCTCCAGCTGGGCGTACCCGGCGAGCGTGCCGTCGACGGAGAGCAGGAAGTGCCGTACGCCGTCGCGGTGTCCGCCCCGGATCCGGAGCCGGCCCTGCTCGGAGACCGCCTGCCGGCCGTCGGACGCGGCCGCCTCGGCGAGCAGGGCGAGGACGGCCTCGGCCTGTGCGGGGTCGAGTGCGTCGAGGGCCTGAATCTCGCGTCCGGGAGCGGGGAGGGGTGCGTCAGTCGTCATGCCTCCGAGCGTACGGCGAGGGGTGCGCCGGGTGGCGACGCGGCGGGGCGGATACGCGGCCGCCCCGTCCGTACCGGTAGAGGCGCAGCAGGAACCGAAGGAGCCATGTGGCCGGATGGCAACCAGTCCGTAACCCCGAACACCTGTTGCGCTACGCGCGTTGACTCTAGGCTGCGCACGCAGGATCAGGATGCAGACATGTGGAACCAGCGGCACCACCGACTGACCGCCGGGGCCACTGACTGATGACCACTGACACACAAGGGGACCGATGTCAGCGACTCCACAGAAGAACCGCGCGTCCCGGCGGGTGCTCGCCGCCGCGGCCGGTCTGGCCACCGTGGGCGCGCTCGTCGCCGCGATGCCGGCCGGGGCCCATGACCGGGGCCACGGGCACGGCCACGGGCACGGGCACGGCCACAAGCCCCGTACCGTCGACGTGCAGTTGCTGTCGTTCAACGACCTGCACGGCAACCTGGAGCCACCGGCCGGTTCCGCCGGTACGGTCAACAAGACGCACGCGGACGGCACGGTCGAGGCGATCCCGGCCGGTGGCGTCGAGTACCTGGCGACCTCGCTGCGCAAGGCGCGCAAGGGCAATCCGTACTCCGTCACGGCGGCCGGCGGCGACATGGTCGGCGCGAGTCCGCTGCTGTCGGGCCTCTTCCACGACGAGCCGACGATCGAGGCGCTGAACGGTCTCGACCTGGACGTCACGGCGGTCGGCAACCACGAGTTCGACGAGGGCGCCACCGAGCTGGCCCGCCTCCAGAACGGCGGCTGCCACCCGGTCGAGGGCTGCTACGAGAAGGGCAAGAAGTTCAAGGGAGCGGACTTCCCCTACCTCGCGGCCAACGTGACCAAGGAAAAGACCGGCAAGCCACTGCTGAAGCCGTACACCGTCTGGAAGAAGAACGGCGTCAAGATCGGCTTCATCGGAGTGACCCTGGAGGGCACCCCGGACATCGTCACGGCCAACGGCGTCAAGGGCCTGAAGTTCCACGACGAGGTCGAGACGATCAACAAGTACGCCAAGGAGCTGGACCGCAAGGGCGTCAAGTCGATCGTGGCCCTGATCCACGAGGGCGGGGCCCCGGCCTCCACCTCGTACAACTACGACTGCGACAGCCCCGGCGCGGGCGACGGCATCTCCGGCCCGATCGTCGACATCGCCAAGGGCATCACGCCGAAGGTGGACGCCCTGGTCACGGGCCACACCCACCAGGCGTACGTCTGCACGGTCCCGGACCCGTCCGGCAAGCCGCGCATGGTCACTTCGGCGTCGTCGTTCGGCAAGCTGTACACGGACACCACGCTGACCTACGACCGCCGCACGAACGACATCGTCCGTACGTCGGTGAAGTCGGCGAACCACGTCGTGACCCGGGACCAGCCCAAGGCCCCCGACATGACCCGCCTGATTGACCGCTGGAACAAGCTGGCGGCCCCGATCGCGAACAAGGCGCAGGGCTGGATCAGCGCGGACATCAACGGCCGCGGCTCCACGGACCCCGAGAAGCCGCTCGGCAACGTCATCGCCGACGCCCAGCTGGAAGGCCTCGCCCCGGCGGACAAGGGCGGCGCGGAAGTCGCGTTCATGAACCCGGGCGGTATCCGGGCGGACCTGGTGTACAAGGCGTCCGGCAGTGAGGGCGACGGGGTCGTCACGTACGGCGAGGCGTTCACCGTGCAGCCGTTCACGAACATGATGAACGTCGTCGACCTGACCGGTGCTCAGCTGGTCTCCGCGCTCCAGCAGCAGGTCAGCGGCCCCAACGAGGCCGCACCGAAGATCCTCCAGGTCTCCAAGGGCCTCACCTACACCCTGGACCTGACGAAGAGTGGCGCGGACCGCGTGGTCGCCGACACCATCAAGCTGAACGGTGAGGCGATCGACCCGGCGCGCACCTACCGTGTCGCGATGAACGAGTTCCTCGCGGGCGGCGGCGACGGCTTCCCGGCCCTGGGCGAGGGCACGAACAAGCTGGTCGGCGCGTCCGACCTGGACCTGTTCAACGCTTACCTGGCGGCCCACTCCACGGCCACGGCCCCGCTGGCCCCGCCGGCGACGGACCGGATCACGGTCATCCAGTAGCAGCGGCGTGAGTTGAGTAGGGGCGGCGGGCCTGCGGGCCGGCCGCCCCTACTCACGGATCAGGGACGCACAGCGTGGTGGCCCGCGTCGAGCGCGAACTGCCCCCGGGCGGCATCCCCGTCTACCTGGAGGCCCGCAGGACCGGTGCCCGCTCCTTCGTGCTGTGGTCCGACGAGCACCGCCGGGAACGGGTGGCGACCGTGGTGACCCGGTCCGCCGACGGCGGGGTCGCCACCTTCCAGGTACTGGGCCCGCAGGGCGAGTTGATCGGCACGATCGTGCGCGAGAAGGCGCTCCGGGGCCGGGGCCTGCGCACCCGCTGGACCCTCGGCGCATCCGTTGGCGTGCGGCCGGGCGGATGCCGCTGGAGTTCCGGTCGGGGGGCGACAAGCTGCATCTGCACGCGCCGGAGGTGGACTGGCGGCTGGGGGCGGCGCTGGTCGCCCTGGTGCGGAGCTTCAGCGCGGTGAACTGGGACGGCCACAAGGTGTGACCCGTGACGGGGTGGTGTTCCGGGGCGGCGCGGCGTAGAACTGGCCCCATGTCCGCCCAGCAGCCACCGCCCCCGCACCGCCCCCACCCGCCTGGCACGCCCGGCGCGCCCGGTGTTGCCGGTGCACCCGGTGTTCCGTGGGGGTTCGTGCAGCCCCAGCCCCGGGAAGTGACCGCCGACTACCGCCGTAAGGCGGCAATCCTCACCTGGTCCGCGATCGTCGTGGGGACCCTCATGGCGGTGGCGCTCGTGGTGAGCGTCGTCTTCCTGATCCGGGCGGACCAGGACACGAGAAACGCGGCCTACGGCTACCTCGCCCTCGTCCTCTGGGTCGGCATCGCCGCCGGGATCCCCGTCCTGCTGGCTCTCGCGATCCCCGTCGCGCGCATGAGGCGGCGGGTGCGGGAGTGGCAGCCCGATGTATGAGCCTGCGCCATCTTGAAGTTGCTGGTGAGCGGGGTGGTGTGATCGTTGAGGGCCGTACTCACCCAGGTCGTGGGAAGCCCGTAAGCGCGGGCCTGGCCGACCCTTAGAATCCCACGGTGCACGACATCGAATACATTCCGGCGCAGAAGCGCACATGGTGGATATGGTCGGGAGTGGCCACAGTCCTGGCGCTCTACACGCTCTACGCCTCGACCGTGGGGAGGCGGCCGGACACCAGCATCGGGTCACTGCTCGTCGCACTCGGCTGGATGGCCATACCGGCCGCCCCCTGGCTGGCCTGGATGGCCCTCGGACGCACCCGCATCAACACCGACGGCATACAGGTGGTGCGGCCTCTGCGGTCCCGCACCGCCCGCTGGCACGAGATCTCCGCGATCGACGTGGACCAGGTCGGCGGCTACGGAGGGCGTTACGACTACTGGATCAGGATCAGCTGCCACAGCGGCACGTCGTTCCGGCTGCCCGCACCCATGACCTCCCACGCGGGGCGGGACCCGCTGTTCGACGAGCGGCTGCAAGAGATCAGACACCGGTGGAGCGAAGCCCACGGGCCCACTGCCCGAGAGCCTGAATGAACGCGCGCGGTCACTCCCCGGCAGTGGCCTTGGCTGGACCCCGTGGGCCTCGTACGCGCCCGACTCCGCTACCGCCACCGGCGGCTTACGTCTCCAGCCCCCTCAGCAGAGCAGACCGTTCTTCCTCCTCCCGTTCAAGGACCGCCTCATACACGGCCATGTCCAGGCGCTCCTCGACGGCCGCGCGGACGATGCCGGCGAGCTGGTCGGGTGGCAGCGCCTCCAGCTGGGTGGTCCCGCCCGCGGTGAAGGAGCGGCGGTCAGGCCGCGACGGGCACGCCCTCGCTGCGGTGCTCGTGCTGCGCGCGGGTTTCGCGGCAGTCGCGGCAGTGGCCGGGGGTGGGGGAGCGGAAGGCCCGGTCGCAGTCGTCGCAGGTCTGGAAGGGCGTGACGGCGACGCGGGGCCGGGCGGGGGCGACGAGGTCGTGTGCGCCGGGGAGCGGTGGGGGCAGCAGGGCGGTCAGCCGGTGCTTGAGGAGTTTGACGGGGTGGCGGAGGGGCTGGGGCGGGTCGTCGGTGAGGGCGCGACGGATGGTGTCGGGGTCTGCGTCGCGTTCGAGCCAGGTGGCGACGGCGGGGACGAGCTGACGGATGTGGTCCTCGGAGAGGGTGAACTGCGGTGCGTGGCGGCGGAGATCGCTGAGGAGGGCGGTGGCGGCGCGGTCGAGCTCGGGGGTGAGGAGGCTGGGCTGAGGGAGGGGCGGGCGGGGCGGCTTGGGAGCGGTGGGGGGCGGGACGAGGGGCGGAGCCTGCGGCGCGGGCGGCGCGGCGGTCGGTACGGGGGCGGGCGCCTGGATGGGTACGGGGGCGGGCGCGGGCACCTGGATGGGTACGGGTACAGGCGCGGGCACCTGGATGGGTGCGGCTACAGGCGCGGGCACCTGCACGGGCGCGGGTGCTGTCGCTACCGGGCGACGGGGGCGCACCAGCGCAGCAGGCTGGTTGCAGAAGACGGTGCGGGTGATGACCTTCTTGCCGGAGAGCCGGTGGCGTAGGCGTTGCAGGTAGCCGTGGGCTTCGAGTTCGCGGAGGGCGGCGGCGATGCGCTTTTCGCCTTCTTTGCAGCGGGCGGCGAGGGCCTTGATGCTGATTTCGGCCCCTTGGGGCAGGGACTGGATGAGTACGGCAACCCCGATGGCGGTGCAGCTGAGATCAGGATGCTGGGCCAGATGGTTGCCCACGACGGTGAAGCGCTCGGTGTGCGGGATGGTGATGTGGATGACGCCGGAGGTGGGAAGAGGTCCGGGAACCTCCGCCAGGGCGCGGGCGAGGGCAGTACTCTGCTGGGTATCCATCGGGAAGCTACTTCTTCCTTGTTGGCTAGGCCCTCGATCGGGATTGCAGTCCCGGCCGGGGGCCGAAGTGTGTGTGGGACGTGGTCTGGCGTGAGCATATGCCGGGCAACCCACGCAAAAGCGAGCTGAGTTGGGAAATGTCACCCGTGCGAGTGACGGACCTCGCGGAGGCTGCCAAACCCGCCCAGGCACCCGGGGACCCGTCAGGTTCCCACCGGGTGGGTGGGGTTGGGTTGGGTTTTTTCTCTTGGTTCTTTAGTAGTTGACGTCGTACGCCCGTGGGTCGCGCCGCCGCACGATCCGGTGGGGGCTTCCGGGGGCCTTCCGGGGGCTTCTGCGGCCCGTCACCGGGTCGCGGCGGAGCACGACCCGGTGACGGCTTCGCGCGCGGCGGGCCGAGATCCGTCGGCCTTATAGGGTTGCCCGGGAAATCTTGGCGGGCCGGGTACCGCCGGAAATGCCCAGCACGGGGGAATCATGCGCAAGATACGTATCGGGGCGAGCTTCGCCATGGCCGCGATCCTGCCGACGGGATGCGGTTCGGAGGAGCCCGCGAAGGACAGCAAGGCGGAGGCCCCGGCCGCGGAGGCCACCACCGGGACGCCGAAGGCACCCGGCGGAAGCGGTGAGGGCGAGGGCACGCCGCATGAGGTGACGATCGAGGTCGAGGGCACAGGCGCGAGCACCGTCATGTACACCCTCGACGACTCCGACTTCGAGCAGATCACCCTGCCCTGGAAGAAGACGGCCACCATCGCCGCACGGGGCGCGGAGCGCGAGGTGGGCCGGCTGGTGATTCTCACGCCCGGCCACATGACCCTGCCGGACGGCAAGCTCGGCGCGGCACCGTGCTCGATCACCGTCGACGGCAAGAAGGTCGTGGAAAGCAAGGAAGGCAAGCCCTGCTCGTACAAGCTCAAGTAGACCTCTGCGAGCATGCATGTATGAAAATCTCTGCGGTGCTCTTCGATGTGGACGGGGTCCTGCTGGATTCGGCGGGCGCGCACCGCAGGGTCTGGGACGCGTGGTCGGCGGCGCGGGGCCTGGACCCGGAGAAGGTGTGGGAGCTGACGTTCGGGCGGCGGCCTGAGGACACGGTCAGGGATGTGGCCGCCCATCTGGACCCGGCGACCGAACGCAAGACGCTCGACCGTCTGCTGGCCGAGGAGATGGGCAGCATCCAGCCGATCGAAGGAGCCGCCGACCTCCTGAATTCGCTGTCCGGCGCCCCGTGGGCCATCGTGACTTCCGGCGCCCGGGATTTCGTGGAGGCCAGGTTCGCCGCGACGGGCCTGCCTCTCCCCGCCGTACGGGTCTACGCCAGCGACGTACGCCACGCGAAGCCCGCCCCGGACTGCTTCACCCTGGCCGCGTCCCGTCTCGGGGTCCCGGCATCGGAATGCCTGGTCGTGGAGGACGCGCCGGCGGGTATCCAGGCGGCGGTGGCGGCCGGCTGCATCGCCGTCGGCCTGACGACGACGCACACGGAAGACGCGCTGGCGCAGGCGCGCGTGTGCGTCGCATCCCTTGCGGACGTACGAAGTCTGCTGACCGCGTACGGGGTTGGGGCCGGCGGTTCGTGAGGTGAGGCACGGGTGCCGGCCCCATCGTTGGCCATCGGGGCAGAAGGCCCCTGCCGTGCTCGCGGCAGGGGCCTTCTCGTCGTTCGGAACAGCCCGGTGCTCAGCGCGCGGGCAGGGTCACCGTGCCCCAGACGGGCTTGTGGTCCGAGGGCACGGCTGTCGCTCCAACGGTGCAACCGGACCAGGTCGCGGAGGGCGGGACGAAAAGGTAGTCCAGCTTCGAATTCCCCGCAGTGGTGCGATTGAGGGGGTCATCGCACTCTTTGTGTGTCTGGTACAGCGACAGAAGAACCGGCAGATCGCTGCCCTTCGGCGTCACGGTTGGGGTGGCGTTCAGATCGCCGCCGAAGACGGCCCGGTAACCGGTGTATCCGACCTTCCTCGCGAGGAAATCCGCCTGAGCTTTCTGCTGGTTTCGGTCTTCGTCGTCGTAGCCTTTACCGCCGGTGCTGAAATGGGCCGTGCAGCTCATGACCGCCCAGGACGGGATCGCAGCGCACAGAGCGGTGCGGCGCTCGGTGTTCTTGGGAGAGTCCAGCTCCAAGGCCTTGTACCAGGTGTTCTCGGCGGGCACGGCGATGGCGACGCCATAGGCTCCGCGGTTCTTGGCACACGACTTCTGGGCCCAGTGCTCGGTTGTTCCTATCTGGTGCTGGATGGGGGCGAAACGCACGTCCCAGGCGTCCGCTCCACCGTTGAGGTCCGCCTCCAGCTTCTTCTCCAGCGGCTTGGCGAGCTTCTCGCAGAACTCCTGAAGCAGGATCACCTCGGCCTTCGCCTGCTTGGCCCGGTCCGTGACGGCTTTGGCGAAACTGTCGACCGAGTACTCGTAGATCGCGCAGTCGCTGTTGTTGCCGCAGGCGTTCCACGTCAGGACGTTGATCTTGCGCTCCGGCGTGGACGCTGCGTCCGGCGGCGACGACGAGGAAGGGATCTCGACAAGCTTGAACTGCTCCCAGGAACCGGGTGTACCAGTCGCACGGGCTCGCAGGAGTCCCTCGTCCGAGCCGGTGCTGTTGATCTCGGCGGAGACGAAATAGTCCTTGGACGTGCCCCCCTCGGTGAAGTTGTACTTCAGCGAATACCAGCCGTCATCTCGGGACTCCAGTTCGAACCGTTCCCAGTTGCCGATGGCGCCGGCCTGCCGGGCACGCAACATGCCCGTGTGGGAGCCCGTGTCGTGGAACTCGGCGGACACATAGAGGCCGTTGGCCTCGGATCGCAAGGCTGCGCGCGAGCCCTTGTCGTTGGTGTGTAGCGTAAAGGTCTCCCACGACCCGAGACTGTCCAGACTTTCGCAGTTCGTCCGGGCGCGGAGCTTGCCGGCCTGGTTGCCGGCGTCGTTGATCTCCGCCGAGACGCACATCTTCTTGCCGGCGCGCTCGGAGGCCGCCCTCGACTGGAGCGCGTACTTACGGCCCGCGGACTTCTCCGTGAGGGGGTCACCGGCCTGAGCAGGCGGCGCTATGAACAGCGCGAGGAGCGTCATCAGGAACCCGCACAGGACTCCAGTACGGATTGTTCGTATGGTCAAAGAGAGCTCCGCTTCATATGGACCTTCTGAGTTGAACAGGACGAATCATAGGGTCTGGCGATTATCGGGCCAGACGTGAACGATTGGCCGCCGACAGGCTCTCGGCGTACAAGTGCGGCAGGCAGCCGGCGCACAGGTGCCCGGGCGAGGGCTGCGGATCGTCGAGTCGCTCGCTCAGGACGGGGGCGTCGTGCCAACCAGGACCCACGTTTCGAGGAGTCGCGGCCTAAGCCACCACGGTCACTTCTTGATCGGGCATACCGCGCCCGCCGCCATGTTGTACGTCGGGGCGGACTTCGTCACGCCGCGGGCGGTGCCGAGCTGGATGAGGATCTCGTCGGAGAGCAGGTCCTCCTTGCCCTTCAGGGCGTCCGCGACCTTGGTGTCCTTGGGGAACACCATCTCCGCCGCCACGTTGTCCTGCACGATCCGGGCCAGGTTGTCGAGGGCGGTGAACACCGGGTCGACCGGGTTCTCCAGGCCGGGCAGGTCGATCAGGTGCGTGGCGACCTTCGCCGGGTTCATGCAGTCCTTGATGATGATCGTGTTCTGGTTCAGGACGCTCGTCGTCCACTGCGAGATCACCACGCAGTACAGATCGGCCCAGCCCGTCTCGCCGACCTTCCTGCGCCAGGCCGTCATCTGGTCCTGCACGCCCTTGATCTGGGCCTGCGCCGCGTGCTCCATGTTGGTGCGGATGTCGGGGTAGACGCTGCCGGAGAAGTCCTCGAAGGACTTCATGTCGAACGACTGTGTCGTCACCGAGGTCTCGATGAACCGGAGCGCGGCGTCCAGGATGTTGCCGCACGACGTCGTCAGCGCGGCCGGAAGCCCGGCGTCGGGCAGGTTCTGGCGGGCCGTCGTCAGCGTGGCGGCGTACGCCTGGAGGGGCGGGATCCACGCGGTGGACGTGTGGTCGTCGAACGCCACCATCAGCAGGTCGTGCGGGTCGATGCGGTCGGCGTTCGGGAGGTTGGGGATGTGGTCCGCCAGGTACGAGGCGATCACCGAGAAGATCCCGAGCGGTACGTGAGCGATGGACTTCGCCAGCTCGAACGTCTCCGAGACGGGGTTCGCGCTCTCCTGGCCGTTCTCCGTCACCAGCGTGAAACGGCCGCCCTTGGCGTCGTTCTGCACGACGATCACCGGGGAAAGGTGCTTGATCAGTTCTGCCTTGAGCACGGCGTAATTGGTGCGCATGCCCGCGTTGACGGCCAGGAGCGAGTCCTTCGCCTGCTGCGGCGAGACCTTCGCCGCGCCCGCCGCGCCGTCGGCGGTCGCCGCCGCTGCCTGCGGGGCCGCCGCGTAGCCCAGGAGGGCCGCGGTGCCGATGCCGGAAGCGCCGGTTATGAAACCTCTACGGGTAGCCATCTTCGTGTTCTCCGTTGGGGATAGTGGTGCGATCTCTGGCGGAGTGGGGGGATCGGGAAAGTCGGGAAATTCGGGGTGAAAGTGCTCATGGGGTTCACTTCCAGTGGGGGAGTGGGGGAGTGGGGGAGGGGGGAGGGGGGAGGGGGGAGTGGGGAGTGGGGGGAGAGGAACGTGTGCGGGTGTGCGTGCTTCGGTATGCCGGGGTGCGGGGCGCTCGCTCCTCGGCGCGCCGCCCCGCACCAACCGTCCTGGCAGCAGCCCTACTTCAGGGACTTCTGCGTCGGGACCACCACCCCGTACAGGTCCTGCACCGTCGCCAGCGCCGACTCGTGCAGCTGCTGTGCCGGGATCCCGTTCGGGTTGCCGTTCAGCGGCAGCGGGCGGGTCGCGGACGCGTCGGCGACGACCGTCGGGCTGTTGCCGTTGATGAACGCGCCCTGCGTGGTGAACAGCGTGCACATGTTGGTCATGAACCCGGCGATGATGACGTTCTTGCGTCCGGCCTTCTTGACCTCATCGGCGAGGTTCGTGCCGTGGAAGCCGTTCGGCACGCTCTTCTCGACGACCGGCTCGCCCTTGACCGGCTTCACCGCCGGGATGATCTGGCCGGCCTCGGACTTCAGGTCGTAGCCCTTGTCGACGATGTGGATGACCGGCGTCTTCGCCGCGCGGGCGCGCTTCAGCAGGGCCGCGGTGTTCTCCACGGCGGGCTTCCAGCCGTCGAGCTCCATCACGCCTTCGGTGTAGGTGTTCTGGTAGTCGACGAGGATCAGCGTCGCGTCGGCGAGCGTGGCGGGGGTCTCGTCGAGTTTGTTGAGCGTCCGCAGGGTCGTCGTGTCCTCCGCGACGTTCCCCGAGGTGTTCTTGGCTGCGGCGCTCGGCGCGGCCGATGCGCCGGCACCGCCGTCCTTGCCGGTCGCGGCCTCCGAACTCCCGCCGCACGCGGTCACGGTGGCGGCGAGGACGGCGGCGACGCCGATCGCGGTGGTGGTACGGAGCAGCTTCATCGGGCGATCTCCTTCTGGGATGCGACGACGACCCCGTACAGGTCGCCGATGGTGGCCAGCGCGCTGTAGTGCACCTGGCAGGCGTCGAGGTCCGTCCCGGCGACCGGCAGGGACCTCGTCGCGCAGGCGTCGGCGACGACCGTGGGGCGGTTGCCGCGCAGGAACGCGCCCTGCGCCGTGAACGCCACGCACATGTGCGTCATCCAGCCCGCGATGATCACGTCCTGGCCCTCGGGCACGTGCTCGCCGAGGTCCGTGCCGTGGAAGGCGTTCGGGACCTGCTTGACGACGACGGCCTCTCCGTCGACCGGGGCGACCGCCGGGTGGATCCGTCCGATCTCGGCCCGGATGTCGTACGGGGTTCCCTCGCCGCCGTCGTTGATGACGTGGACGACCTTCGTCCCCGCCTCGCGGGCCCGCTCCAGCAGTTGCGCGGCGGCGTCCAACGAGGCCTGCCAGCCGTCCAGTTCCATCACGTCACGGGTGTACGTGTTCTGGAAGTCGACGAGGATCAGCGTCGAGCCGGTCAGCGTGGCCGGGGCCGCGTCGAAGCCGTTGAGTTCGCGCAGGGTGGTTCGGGACATGGGTGTACCGCCTCGGGGGGTCGTGCGTCGGGGAGTGCTCGCCCTTTCCGTGCGGCGAGCTGTTCTCCACGCTATGAGCCGCCCCGCATGTCCACAATGACGTCTAGCATGCAGATACCGACATGGGTCGGGTGTCGGCTTCACGGGAGGGTCACCCATGGACATCGTTCGACGGCTCGTCGTCATCGTGCTCTTCGACGGCGTCGACCTGCTCGACGTCACCGGGCCCCCGGAGGTCTTCTCGCTCGCCCGCCGCGAGTCCGACGACGCCGCGGGGTACGAAGTCGTCCTGGCCGCCGAGACGTTGGAGCCCGTCACCACCGGGGCCGGGGTCCGCATCCTGCCGGATCTCACGTTCGACGAGGCCGCCGGGCGGAGCATCGACACCCTCATCGTGCCCGGCTCGGTGGAGGTCGACAGCGAGCGGCGGGTGCACGCCCTCGTCGATCCCGGGCTGGTGGAACGGGTGAAGGCGCTCGCCGCCCGGACCCGGCGGACCACCTCCGTCTGCGTCGGGGCGCATCTGCTGGCCGCCGCCGGGCTGCTCGACGGCAAGCGCGCCACCACGCACTGGTCCACCGCGCGTCAACTGGCCGACGACCACCCGGAGATCGAGGTCGACGCCGACCCGATCTTCATCCGCGAGGGCGATGTGTGGACCGGGGCCGGGATCAGCGCCTGTCTCGATCTCTCGCTGGCCCTGATCGCCGACGACCTCGGTGAGGCCGTCGCGCTGCGCGTCGCCCGGCAGCTCGTGATGTACCTGAAACGGCAGAGCGGGCAGAGCCAGTTCAGCGTTCCGCTGGAGCAGATCTCGGCGACGCGGCGCATCGAGGATCTGCGCCACCACATCCTGCGCAACATCGGCCGCCGGCTCACCGTCGTCGACCTCGCGGAGTACGCGCACGTCAGCGACCGCCACCTGACCCGGATCTTCAAGACCGAACTCGGCATGACCCCGCACGCCTACATCGAGTCCGTACGGGTCGAAAAGGCCCGTAACGAGCTGGAGTCCTCCGACGCCACCCTTGAACGCATCGCGTCCGTCTGCGGGTTCGGGACCGTGGACACGCTGGTACGGGCGTTCCGGCGGCGGTTGAACGCGACGCCGACGGAGTACCGGAGCCGGTTCCGGGCCTTGCCCGTTGAGTGAACCCGGGGGAGGGGCAGCGGGGACCCCCCGGTCCCCGCTGCCCCTCGGCTCAACCCGAGACCTCCGCTACCTCGTCAGCGGGCCAGAAACGCGTCGTGGAACGTCAGCACCGACGTGTTCCCCTGCCGGTCCACGATCTCCGCGCGCAGCGTCACCGCCTTGCCCTTCGCGGGCGTCTTCACGAGCGCCCGGCCCAGGAGGACGGGGACCCGCTGCCAGCTGACAGCGTTGTCGTACGACGCATCGATCCGCAGCGACCTGAGGTTGCCCTGCGCCGCCGCGCCCTGGATCTCGACCGGTACGGAGGTCAGCCATCCCGCCCGGACCTGCGAGGACAGGTCGACGTCGGGGCGGAAGCGCACCACGGACGCGGGCACGGCCCCCTGGTCGTCGGCGCCGGAGCGGAACGTCCACGACGCGTCGATCCGGGTGCCCGCGCGGGCGATCTTCGGGCTCCGGGCGACCGAGGTGCTCAGGGTGTACTCGGCCTCCTCGGCCGGGACCGTGAAGGACGCGAAGCTCAGGTCGCTGTCGTTCTCCGCGATCTTCTCGCCGTCGCGGTGGAGGGTGGTGCGGGCGCTCTCCAGAGTGGTGAAGCCGTCGTGGTCGTGCCCGTCCGCGAACATGCTCAGGAACGCGTAGAGCGTGTCGCCGGAGCGGTCGACGCGCTTCTGGCCGTTCAGCACCGGACCGTAGACCCCGGTGTTGATCGCCGTACGGTAGGTGCGGCCCGGGCGGTAGGCCTGGTCGTTCAACGAGTAGCGGCTGTCGGTGAGTTGCCAGCCGTTCGGCAGCATGTCTCCCAGCTGCTCGAAGCCGATGTACCAGGTGGCCCCGGCCGACCCCGCCAGATACAGCGTCTGCGTGCTCGGGCTCTGGAGCGTACGGCCGGAGGAGAGGCCGAAACCGGCCGCCGGCAGATGGCCCAGCGGGGTGAGGAAGGCGTCCTTGCCCGCCACCGGCTCGCCGAGCCCCGTCACCAGGCGTGCGAAGTCCCGGCTGGCGGGGTGCTGCGTGTAGCCGGTCGCGGGGCGGGTCACCGGGCCGCCGTGGATCTGCGAGTACTGCGTGTCCTCGCCGACCGCGAAGTGCGCGTCCCAGATCTGCTGGAGGGATCCGTCGGTGACGTCCGGGCCCAGTCCGGCGGAGCGGACGTTCTCGAAGGACGGCAGCCGCCAGCCGAACTTCAGGTCCGAGTGGCCGACCTTCAAAAGGTAGGCGGCGTGGGCCTGTTGGGCCTTCGCCCGGCGGTCCGGGACGGTGATGTCCACCGGCTTCGCCGTGCGGGCGTCCAGGGTGACGTCCCGCGGGCCGTCGACCTTCAGCTTGGGCTGCGCGATCCAGTCGATGCCCCGGGCGGGGTCCGAGCGGTCCGCCAGGACGATTCCCTGCACGCTGTATTCGCCTACGGGCAGCCGCAGTTCGGTGGAGTCCGTCGCCTCGTCGAGCGCGAACTCCTGGCCCGCCGCGTCGCCGGTCAGCCCGGTCACGTACGTCTGGAACGCGGCCGCGTCCTTGCCCTCGCGGCCCAGATGCTTCAGCTGTACGGGGTACGCGGCGCCTTCCCGCTCGACGGCGGCGGCACTGCGCACGCTCTGCCCGCCGCCGGTCGCGATCACGGCCGCGCTGTACTGCCCGTCGGGGGCTTCGACCGTCGTGTCGGCGGTGACGGTCACGTCTGCGGTTCCGCCCGCCGGGACGGTGACCTCGGCGGCGCTGACGGTGAACATGCCCTCGGGGGCCGCAGCCCCGTCCGGTCCCGTGCCCCTCGCCGTGACGGCCAGCGTGACGTCGGTGTCGGAGGAGTTGCGGTAGGTGAGGGTGCGCTCGACCGGGCGGTCGTCGTCGTGCGGCCATTCGGCGGTGCCGAAGTTCAGCGAGACCGGTTCGGCGTACACCGTCTGCTCGACGGCCCGGTCCGCCTGGATACGGCCCGAGCCCTGCTCGAACGCCGGAAACCCGGTGTCCTTGGTGGAGGCCGTCAGGGCGCCCTTCAGCTCGGCCGCCTTCCAGCCGGGGTTGCGCTGCTTCAACAGGGCGGCCGCGCCCGCCACATGGGGCGTCGCCATGGAGGTGCCCGAGATGGTGACGTACCCCTCGGGGTTCTCGCCGTACTGCTTCGCGATCGTGCTGCCGGGCGCGGACGCGGCGGTGATGTCGACGCCCGGGGCCGTCACGTCCGGCTTGATCGCGCCGTCGCCGACGCGCGGGCCCCGGCTGGAGAAGTCCGCCGTCCGGTCGTCGCCGTCGACCGCGCCGACGGTCAGCGCCCCGTCCGCCGCGCCCGGCGTGCCGACGGTGCTCGCGCCCGGGCCCTCGTTGCCCGCGGCGATGGCGAAGAGGACGCCCGCGGTGTCGGTGTAGTGGTTCACCGCTTCTTCGAGGGGCTCGACACCGGGCGAATCGGGGCCGCCCAGGCTCATGTTGACGATGTCGGCGCCCTCGCCGACCGCCCACTCGATGGCGGCGATGATGTCGGACTCGTTGCCGCTGCCGGAGTCGTCGAGGACCTTGCCGTCGAGCAGCCGGGCCCCGGGCGCGACCCCCTTGTACGTCCCACCGCCCTTGGCCCCGGTGCCCGCGACGGTGGACGCGACGTGAGTGCCGTGGCCCTGGCGGTCCTTGGCGTCGGGGGAGGCGGAGAAGTTCTTCTCGGCGATCTGTCGGCCCGCGAGGTCGGGGTGGGTCTCGTCGACGCCGGTGTCGAGCACGGCGACCTTCACGCCCGTGCCGTCGTAGCCGGCCTCCCACACCTTGTCCGCGCCGATCTGCGGGACGCTGACGTCGAGTTGGGCCGAGACCGTGCCGTCCAGCCAGACCCGGTCGATGCCGGACGCGGCGGTCCGGGCGGCCGTTCCGCTGCCGTTGTTGCCGCCGCTGTCGCCGTCCGGCTGGGTGAGGGCCTTCCACAGGCGCGGCAGGTCCTGGCCTGGCGTGGTGACCGCCTGCGCGTTCAGGGGCTTGAGGGTGCGGCGTACCTCCGTGCCGCCCGCCGCGCCCACCGCCGCGCGGGCCGAGGCGGCCGTGCCCCGGTAGCCGACGATGATCCGGAGACCGTCGCGGTAGGCCTTGCGCGCCGCCGGAGTGTCCAGACCCGTTACCTCGAAGAGACGTTGGTCGATCGTTCCGTCGGCTATCAGCCGCTGGGCGTCGAGCGGGACGACGACACTGCGGTCCCCGTCCTCGCGCAGATGGACGGGGATGTTCTCGCGGCCGGGCGCGGGGTGGAAGCCGGTGACGCGGCCGGAGGTCATCTCGACCACGTCGCCGGTGATCAGCTGTACGCGGTGCGGTGCGGCGTCCTTCGAGGGTTTCGCCGTCTTCGCGGGTGGCTGCGGGGCTTTCGGGGCCGTTCGCGGGCCGGCGGTGGCCGGTACGGCGGCGGCGGTCGTCGCCAGGGCCGCGATCACGGCTACGGCGACGGCACGTCTTCTTGCTTGGCTTGGCACGTCAGTCCTCTGGATAGTCCGACAGGTCGGGCCGTGCGGGCGGGGACCCGAGCGCTTTCGGACACCTGAAGGCGCGACACATCGCCAACACCATCAGTCACATGTGGCGCTTCAGCACCACGGGCCCCGTGGGGGTGCAGTATTCAGCCACTGATCGGTCTGGACAAGGGGCAAGCGGCGGGAGGGGCGGACGACGGGAGGGGCTTCGCCGTTGCCGCTTCGCCGAAGAGACGGCGGTACGCGCCGGGCGTTGTGCCCACAGCGGTACGGAACCGTCGTCGCAGGTTGACCGCCGACGACAGGCCCACCCGGGCCGCGACCGTCTCGACGGGCAGGTCGGTCTGCTCCAGCAGGGACCGGGCCGCGTCGATGCGCTGCTGGAGCAGCCACTGCCCGGGGCTGACGCCGACCTGGCGGACGAACCGGCGGGCGAAGGTGCGCGGGGAGAGCCCGGCGTACGCGGCCAGCCGGCCGACGGAGAGGTCCGCCGCCAGCCGGGTCAGGGCCCACTCCAGGACGGGGGCCAGCGACGCGTCCGTGCCGGGGGCGGGGTCTCTGCCCGTGCGGGTGGGCGGGGGCGCGTACGGGAGCTGGCTGCCGTCCCGGTGCGGCGGCAGCACCATGCTCCGGGCCACCTGGGCGGCGTAGGCGGAGCCCAGGTCGGACCGTACGAGGTGGAGGCAGAGGTCGATGCCCGCGCCGCTCCCCGCGCTGGTCGCGACATCGCCGTGGTCGACGTACAGCACGTCCTCGGCGACGCTCACCTCGGGGAAGGCGTCGGCCAGTTGGCCGGTCCGCCGCCAGTGCGTGGTCGCGCGCCGCCCGTCCAGCAGCCCGGCCCCGGCGAGGACGAAGGCGCCCGTGCAGATGGACACGATGCGCGCCCCGCGCCGGTGGGCCGCCCGCAGCGCGTCGAGGACGTCGCCCGGCACCGGGCCGCCGGGCGGCAGCCAGCCCGGTACGACGACGGTGTCCGCCCTCCGCAGGGCGTCGAGGCCGCTCTCGACGAGCAGCGGGTACCCGGCGGTGGTCGGCAGGGGGCCGGGCCGCCGCGCGCAGATCTCGAACGTGTAGTGCGCTGGCAGGTTTGTGTGGACGCCGAACACCTCGGCCGCACAGGCGAGTTCGAAGGGCGACTGCGGGTCGTTGAGCAGCGCCACCACGTGATGAGGCGGGGATGGGGGCATGGCAGGAAAGTACCCGAGGATGTCAGGACGGACACTCGCCCCGGGTGATCGTTCCGCGCGACGGTGGAGCCATGAGCGAGGACACGCGAACGAACGCGGCGGGCGGCCTGAAGACCGTCGTCCAGGTCGACGACGTCGAGGCGCACGAGGTGGCCCCGGGCATCGTCCGCCGAAGGCTGCCGGCCACGGCGTACGCCCGGGGCTGGCTGATCGACTTCGCGGCGGGCACGGAGTGGCCGGAGGTCGACCAACACGCCACGGAGGAGCGGTACTTCGTCCTGAGCGGCGAGGTCATCGACGGCGGGGAGCGCCATGGTCCGGGGGCGTACGTCGTGTTCGCGCCGGGCAGCGAGCATCGGCCGCGTACGGAGAAGGGGGCGCGGATGCTGGGTATCTCGCTGATGAGCGCCTGAGTGCCTGAGTGCCTGGGTGTGCGTGAGCGCCGGGGCGCCTTCTGAGCGCCTGGGGTCTGGGTGCCCTGAGCGCCTGAGCCCGGGGGCCGTCCCGTCCGCCCGGAACAGGGGACCGGGCGGACGGGACGGCCCCCGGGTGTGACCCGCTGCGGCCCGCTGTGTGGTGTGCGCACACCACACAGCGGGCCGCCGACGTTCAGTGCGGGACCGTCACCGGTTCGCGGCCAGGGAGCCGCAGTTGGTGCCGTTCTTGCCCGCGACCTCGCCGGAGATCTCGCCGCGCCACGTCACGCACAGGCCGCGCGCGTCGAGGTAGACCGGGCCCGCGTACGTGGTGAAGTACCCCGTGTCCGTGACCGTCGTGGTGGGCGAGGCGAAGCCGAGCGAGGCCGTCATGTGTACGGCCTTTCCGGGCGTGGTGCGGATGGTCACCACACAGTTCTTGCCGGTGGCGGAGTTGTACGTGAGGAAGACCGTGCCCTTGGTGCCGATCTGGGCGGAGTTCACCACGGCGTAGCCGCTGCCGCAGACCCCGTTGTACTGCGCGGCGGCGGCCTTCGGTGCCGCGGTGGCCCGCTGGGCGGTCGGCTCGGCCGCGACGGCGGCCGGTGCGAGCGCGACCGCGGCGCAGGCGGTGGCGGTGACAGCGGCGCCGATGGCCGACGCACGTCGGATGTTGATCATGTTGTTCCCCGGTTTCTCGATGCGTTCACTGCGCGACGCCTGGTCGGGCGCCCGGCTCCTCACCCCTCGAAGTGGTGTGAGTCACACCCTGTCGGACAGGTCGTGACGCGCAGGAGTTGTGCTGTTTGCGCGCTGTTACGAATTCATGACACATGGGGGCAAGATCACCTTTATTGATCACATGCCCCGTGTCCGGTGGCGATGAGTATCGGGCGCGTCCGGGGTCTCATACGGCAGACCGGTCATGACGCAGTCGAGTGGAGGCAGCCGTGAAGAGCGACGAGAAGCGCGGGATCTGGCGCATGGTGCACGCCGAGCGCGCGGCGCTGGCCGACGACCTCGCGCGGCTGGAGGCCGACCGGTGGGCGACGCCGTCGCTCTGTGCGGGGTGGACCGTGCACGATGTGGCCGCCCATCTCGTGGACACCGCGCTCACGACCCGTATCGGCTTCGTCGCCGGACTCGTGCGGGCGCGGTTCGACTTCGATCTGCACAACGCGCGCGGGGTGGAGCTCCGGCGCGGGGCGTCGCCCGCGGAGACGCTGGAGCGGCTGCGGAGCGTGGTGTCGCGGACGACGACGCCTCCGGCCCCGCTCGACACCCGGCTGGTCGAGGAGGTCGTGCACGGCGAGGACATCCGGCGGGTGGTGGGCCTGGTCCGCCCCTATCCGCAGGAGGCGGTGGTCCGGGCGCTGCGCCTCCAGGTGCGGACTCCGGCGTCGTTCGGCGGGGCGAAGGAGGCGGTGGCGTCCGTCCGGCTGACGGCGACGGACGCCGACCTGTCGATCGGGGAGGGGCCGGAGGTGGCCGGCCCCGCGCTGTCCCTGCTCCTGGCCGTGTCCGGCCGCCGGGTGGCGCTCGACGACCTGGACGGGCCGGGGGCCGGGCCGCTCGCGGGGGCCGTGGCCTGAGGTGTCGCGGGGCGCCGGGCGGTGGCCCTTGGGTGCGGCGTACGGGCGTGCGGCCGGGCGCGCCCGCAGTACAGCCGGGCCCGCCCGCCGTACGCCCCCCCCGCCGGGGTCAGCCCTCGATCTCGTACAGCTCGAACTGCTCCCAGGAGCCCGTGACGTCGAGGGACCGGGCGCGCAGCACGTACTGGAGCGACCCCGTGTAGCTGTTCTCCATGGCGACGAAGCGGCCGTTCAGCGCGGACTGGAGCGCCCAGCGGTCCGCGCCCTCGTTGTAGTAGAGCGTGAACCGCTCCCAGGTGCCCGTGCCGGTTGAGCGGGCGCGCAGGACGTTCTGCGAGGTGCCGGTGTAGTTCCGCTCGACCGCGACGTAGCGGTTGTTCGCCAGGGACTTCAGCGCGTAGGTCCGGGTGGCCTCGTGCCATTCGAAGGCGAAGCCCTCCCACCCGCCGGTCACCACGGTCGAACGGGCGCGCAGGACACCGGTGTTGGGGGAGGCGTAGTTCTTCTCGGCGGCCGTGAACTTTCCGTTGCGGACCGACTTGAGCGCGAACGTACCGGAGTCGTCGTCCTGGGCGGAGGCGCTGAGGTCCGTGGCGCTGCGCCCGGCGGCGGCCGAGGCCCGGTCTCTCCCGTCGCTCCCGGCGATTCTCGCCGGCTCGGACCCTTCCACCCTCTCCCATCCTGCGGGTACGGCGGCCGGCCCACCGTCCTGCGGGGCGGCGCCCGCCACGGGGGCGGCGAGCACGGAGGCGGTCAGCAGGGCGCTCAGGGAAAGGAAAGCGGAGGTCATACGTCGCACAGGTCTTCCTCGCGTTCTGTCCGGTGGATTCCGCGACGGAGGGAAAGGGGCGCCGGCCGCTGTTGGTGAGCGCGCCGGTCATTGCCTTTTCTCTCGGGGTCGCGACGGGCCGAATGGGCCGGTCAAGTGGCCCCAGAATAAAGACCTTTCGTCAATCTCAACCATCCATTTATGCGACTTCGGTAATTCCGTTCGGCGACATGTTGAATATTTCATTCCGCGGTATTTCGTTAACGTTCACGCGGCTCCCCGTCGTGGAGGCGGGGGCGCGTGCCCTCTTTCCTGTATGACGTGTACCCGACAGAATCCAAGGGTTCGCCCGGTCCGACTCCCCACGGCCCTTGGAGGCACCCCCCATGTCCACCCCCGCGCGCACACCCGAGTCCTCGTCCCGGCCCTCCCGCAGAGGCTTTCTGGCCGGTGCCCTCGCCGTATCCGCCACCGCGATCGTGGGCGCGGCGCCCACCGCCGTCGCCGCCGCACGGGAGAAGGCCCGGGCGGTCCGGGGGACGCAGGACTGGATGGCCGGCCTGCCCGACGGCACCGCGCTCCGGCAGCTGACGATCCCGGGGACGCACGACTCGGGGGCCCGGTTCGGCGGGCCCTGGTCGGAGTGTCAGAACACCACGATCGCCCAGCAGTTGACCAGCGGCATCCGCTTCCTCGACGTACGGTGCCGGCTCATCGACGGCTCGTTCGCGATCCACCACGGGGCGTCGTTCCAGAACATGATGTTCGGCGATGTCCTCATCACCTGCCGGGACTTCCTCGCCGCGAGCCCGGCCGAGACCGTGCTGATGCGGGTCAAGCAGGAGTACTCGTCCGAGAGCGACGCCGCGTTCCGGGCGGTCTTCGACGACTACCTGGACCGGCGGGGCTGGCGGTCGCTGTTCCGCCTCGACTCCACGCTCCCCGACCTCGGCGGGGCCCGCGGCAAGGTGGTGCTGCTCGCGGACAACGGCGGGCTGCCGGGGGTGCGGTACGCGGACCCGGCGCTCTTCGACATCCAGGACGACTACATGGCGGAGCCGTTCGCCAAGTACCCCAAGATCGAGGCCCAGTTCCGCAAGGCGGCCTCGCAGCCGGGCACGTTCTACATGAACTACGTCTCCACCGCCGCCCTGATGCCGCCCCGCTGGAACGCCGACCGCCTCAACCCGCAGGTGCACTCCTTCCTGGAGCGCGCGGAGACCGCCGGGTGGACCGGGCTCGGCATCGTCCCGCTGGACTACCCGAACCAGCGGGCCGGCCTCGTCGAGTCGCTGATCCGGCACAACCCGACGGGGTGAGCGAGGGGGCCGGAGGGCCTGGGGCCTCCGGCCCCAGGCGCCGCGCCCCACACCGGCGGCTTGCGTTTCTTTCGAATTCTGCGATGCTTGGTTCACTCTCAAAGGAGACAGAGCTATGCACAGCACCGCGGAAGACCGCACGCTTCTGCCCGAGCACCGTGAGGAAGTCGCCGAACTCAGGGCCTTCCTCGACCGGACGCCGGCGGCTGCCGAGCCTGCTCTGCTCCGGGGCCCCGACGGCGCGACTCACAGCCTCCCCCCGGAGGTCTACGAGGCGCTGATGGTCGTCGTGCGCGCCCTGGCGGAGGGCAAGGCGGTGACCGTCGCGCCTGTGAATACCACGCTGACCACGCAAGAGGCCGCCGACCTGCTCGGAGTCAGCAGACCGACCTTCGTCAAGATCCTGGACGAGGGAGGCTTGCCGTTCAACCGGCCGGGACGGCACCGCAGGGTCCTCCTGGCAGATGTCCTGGACTACAAGGAGAAGCGGCGCACACAACGTCGCCGAGGGCTGGACGAGCTGGCCGGACTGACCGAAGAGTCCGGCCTCTACGGTGACTGACCGCCCGAATCCGCCGAGCTGACTGGAGCGATGTGCAGCGCGTCGTCCTGGACACTTGTGTCCTGTACCCGAACTACCTCAGGGACACTCTGCTCCGGCTCGCAGAGGCCGAGCTCTACGAGCCGCTCTGGTCGGCCGACATCCTGGACGAGCTGACCAGGAATGTCGCTGAGCGGATCGGGGACCAGAAAGCGAAGGGACTCGTCGACGTCATGGCGGGTGCGTTCCCTGAGAGCCTGGTTTCCGGGTACACGGCGCTCATACCCGCCATGACGAACGACCCCAAGGACCGGCATGTCCTGGCAGCGGCGATCGGCGGGCACGCCCATGCTGTCGTCACGCTGAACCTGAAGGACTTTCCCTCTGCGGCGGCCGATCCGTACGGGATCGAGGTGCTGCACCCCGACGAGTTCCTGCTCGACATGCTCGACCTCGCTCCGGTCGAGGTCGGCATCGTCCTTCGTGCGCAGGTGAACAGTTACCGGCGTGAGCCCCGCGATCTGCATGGCCTGCTCGACCGGATCAGCGCCGGCGGAGCGCCCCAGTTCGCCGCCGAGTTCCGCCGCCGTCTCTGAGAGGAGCGGAGGGCGCCCCGGCAGCCCTCACATCTCCGGCGGCGGCGTAGGTGCTCCCGGCAGCGTCAGCGTCGCCACCGTGCCCGGGCCTCCGTCCGGGGCCGGGCGGAGGGCGATCGTGCCGCCCGCCTGGTGCACCGTACGGGCCACGATGGACAGGCCCAGGCCCGAGCCGGGGAGCTGGCGGGCGGTCGGGGAGCGCCAGAAGCGTTCGAAGACGTGGGGGAGTTCCTCGGCGGGGATGCCGGGGCCCCGGTCCCGTACCGTCAGCTCGCCCCGGTGCAGGCGCACGTCGATCGTGGCGTGCGGCGGGCTGAACTTCACCGCGTTGTCCAGGACGTTGACGATCGCCCGCTCCAGCGCCGCCGGCTCCGCCCGTACGTACCAGGGGGCCAGGTCCTCCGTGATCGTCAGCTCCGGGCCGCGCAGCCGGGCGCGGCGCAGGGCGGTGCGGGCGATCTCGTGCAGGGCCACCACCTGGAGCGGGCCCGGCTCGGCCGCGTCCGGGCGGGCCAGCTCCTGGAGGTCGCCGATCAGCGCGGCCAGCTCCGTCATCTGCGCCTTCACCGACGCCATCAGCGCCTTGCGGTCCTCCGGCGGGATCACCCGGCCCGTCTCGTCGCTGCGCGCCAGCAGCTCCACGTTCGTCCGCAGCGAGGTCAGCGGGGTGCGCAGCTCATGGCCCGCGTCCGCGATCAGCTGCGACTGGCGGTCGCGGGAGGAGGCGAGCTGGGCGGCCATGGAGTTGAAGGAGTTCGACAGGCGGGCGATCTCGTCCTCCCCGTCGACCGGGATCCGTACGGTCAAGTCCTCGGTGCGTGCCACGTGTTCGACGGCTTCCGTCAGCTCGTCCACCGGGCGCAGCCCCGCCCGCGCCACCCACAGCCCGGCCGCGCCCGCGCCGACGACGCCGATGCCGCCGACCAGGGCCAGCACCCAGGCGAGCGTGGACAGCGGCGCGTCGATCTCGCTGAGCGGGCGGGCCACCGAGACGGCGAGCTCGTTGTTGGCCTGGCCGGAGCTGACCACCGGCGGCAGCTTGCGGGTGTAGACGCGCATCTCCTGTCCGGCGTCGTTCGCCGTCGTGTGCAGGGCGTCGGCCTCCCGCCCCGCCGCCACCGCGATGTCGCTGGGCTGGGCGGGCACGGGCGTCGTGTTCGGGGCCGTGCAGTAGTCGCCGTTCGCCGCGACGATCTGCACGGTGTACTGGCCGGGGAACTCCTGGGCGGGCAGCTGTCCGCCGCTCAGGCACGAGGACAGCAGATCGCGCATCGGCGCGTTGTCCATCTTCGCGTTGCGCAGCGAGTCGTCGAGCTGGTCCTCCAGCTGCTCCCGGGTCACGAACCAGCACGCCGCCGCCACCGCCGCGACCGCCACCGCGACCGCCGTGGCCACCAGCATCGCCAGCCGGGAGCGCAGTGGCAGCGCCCGGAACCGGCGCAGCGGACGCAGGCCCCGCCGCCCCCGCCCGTCCGTCGCGACGGCCGTCGACCCGCTCGGGCCACTCCGGCCCTGTGCGTCCGCGTCCGGCGTCGGCCCGCTCACGCCTCCCCGCTCCCGCCCGTACGCAGCGCGTAGCCCACCCCGCGCACGGTGTGGACGAGACGCGGCTCGCCGCCCGCCTCCGTCTTCCGGCGCAGGTACATCACGTACACGTCCAGCGAGTTGGAGCTCGGCTCGAAGTCGAAGCCCCAGACCGCCTTGAGGATCTGCTCCCGGGTCAGCACCTGGCGGGGGTGGGAGAGGAACATCTCCAGCAGCGTGAACTCCGTACGGGTCAGCTCCACCCGCCGCTCGCCCCGGGTGACCTCGCGGGTGGCCAGGTCCATCCGCAGGTCCGCGAAGGACAGCACGTCGTCGTCGGGGGCCTCCGCGCCCGCCGCCGCTGCCGACGCGTAACTGCTGCGGCGCAGCAGGGCCCGGATCCGGGCGAACAGCTCGTCCAGCTCGAACGGCTTGACCAGGTAGTCGTCCGCCCCCGCGTCCAGGCCGGTGACCCGGTCCCCGACGGTGTCGCGGGCGGTGAGCATCAGGATGGGCGTGGTCGAGCCGGTCGCCCGGATGCGGCGGGCGGCGGTGAGCCCGTCCATCCGGGGCATCTGGATGTCCAGGACGATGAGATCGGGGGCGTACGCCTCGGCCATCGCCAGGGCGTCGTACCCGTCGACCGCGACCTGCGTGCCGTACCCCTCGAAGGCGAGGCTGCGCCGCAGCGCCTCGCGCACGGCCGGCTCGTCGTCGACGATCAGGATGCGCTGGGGATCGTCTTCGGCGGGGCTCATCGCTGTCTCGTCCTCTTCTCGTGTCGACCTGGGTCCGTCCGCCCTGCTCGGGCGCTCTCAGCCTCGCACGGTCAGGAGCCGTTCCCCGCGCGCAGGGTGTCCAGGTCGGCCTTGAGCGTGTTCACCGGGATCGCGAAGCCGAGGCCCACGCTGCCCGCCGAGGAACCGCTGCCGGACGCCGAGGAACTGGGCGAGTACATCGCCGAGTTGATGCCGATGATCTCCCCGTCCATGTTGATCAGCGCACCACCGGAGTTGCCGGGGTTGAGCGAGGCGTCGGTCTGGAGCGCCTTGTACGTGGTGGTCTCCTCGCCCGTGTCGCCGTTGAACTGCTGCCCGCCGAACTCGAACGGCCACTCCTGGCCGCCGCCCTGCCGGCCCTGACCCTGCCCGGAGCTGCCGGAGTCGTCCTTCGCCACCGTCACGTCCCGGTCCAGCGCGGAGACGATCCCGCTGGTGACCGTGCCGGTCAGGCCCTCGGGCGAGCCGATCGCCACGACCTCCTCGCCGACCTTGACCTTGGAGGAGTCGCCCAGCGTCGCCGTCTTCAGCCCGCTCGCGCCCCGGAGCTTGATGAGCGCCAGATCCTTGTCGGGGTCGGTGCCCACGACGTCGGCCGTGTACGTCTTGCCGGTGGAGAGGGTGACCTGAATCTGCTGCGCGCCGGAGATGACGTGGTTGTTGGTGACGATCTCGCCGTCCTCGGTGATCACGACACCCGATCCGGTGGACTTGCCCGCCGACGAGGAGGCGCCGATCTCCACGATCGCGGGCGAGACCGCCTCCGCGACGCCCGCCACGGTGCCCTTGCTGCTCTGTGAGACGGTGGTGCCGTTGACCGCGCCGCCCGAACCGGTGGCGGCGGAGTTCTGGCCGTTCAGCTGGCCGACGAGGGTGGCGGTGCCGCCGCCGATCACGCCCGCCGCGATCGCCACCGCCGCCAGCAGCGCGACGGGCCGCTTGGCCTTGCGACGGCCGGTGGAGGGGGTGGGGGCGTACGCGGGCGGCGGCGGGTATCCGCCCGTTGCGCTGTTGTACGCCGTTCCGTAGGAGGAGGCGTACGGGTACGAGGTCGGGTCCTGGTCCGTCGAGTGCGCGCCGCTCGGGCGAAGGTTCTCCGTCATGTCCACCAGGCTGATCGGCGAAGATGAGAGCCGCCTGAGCGCGTCCTGAGAAGCCCGGAAGAACCGCGTATGCCCGCTGTAAAGCCGAAAGCGGGTCGGAGCGGCTCAGGCGGACGCGGAGGGCTCCCCGCAGCCGCACGAGCGCCGGACCACCAGCGCCGAGGGGAACTGCTTCAGCCGCTCGCGCCGCGATCCGGAGACCCGCAGGGCGTCGTCCAGGACCAGGTCCACGGCCGCCCGCGCCATCGCCGGACGATCGGAGTAGACCGTGGTCAGCGGCGGATCGGTGAGACCCGCCTCCTTCACGTCGTCGAAGCCCGCCACCGCCAGCTCGCCCGGCACGTCGATGCGCAGCTCACGGGCGGCCCGCAGCACACCGAAGGCCTGGTCGTCCGTGGCGCAGAAGATCGCCGGCGGCCGGTCGGGGCCGGAGAGAATCCCGAGGGCCACCTGATAGGCGTCGTAACGGTTGTACGGGGCCTGGAACAGCCGGCCCTCCGTGGAGCGGCCCGACTCGTGCATCGCCCGCCGCCAGCCCTCGACGTGGTCGGCGACCGGGTCGCCGACCGACGGGGTCTCCTCCGTACCGCCGAGGCAGGCCACGTACGGATGGCCGTGCTCCAGCAGATGGCGGGTGGCGAGCTGCGCGCCGCCCACGTCGTCGGTGACCACGGCCACGTCGTCGATCGCCTCGGGGCGCTCGTGCAGCAGGACGACCCGGGCGTCCCAGGCCTCGATCTCGGCGGCGGCGCGCTCGCTGGGGCCCTGGCTGACCAGGATCAGCCCGGAGACCCGCATCCCGAGGAAGGCCCGCAGGTAGTGGACCTCGCGCTCGTCGCGGTAGTCGGAATTACCGACGAGCACCATTTTCCCGCGTTCGGCGGCGGCCTGTTCGACCGCGTGTGCCATCTCCGCGAAGAACGGCTGCCGGGCGTCCGGCACGATCATGCCTATGAGGTCCGTGCGGCGCGAGGCCATGGCCTGGGCGACCCGGTCGGGCCGGTAGCCCAACTGCTTGATCGCGGCGAGCACCCGCTCGCGCGTGGCCGGGGCGACCGGCCGGGGTCCGTTGTTGATGACGTAGCTGACGACCGCGGTCGACGTCCCCGCCAGTCTCGCCACATCGTCCCGCGTCACCTTGGCCACGCGCGGCAGTCTACGCGGATGGACCTATCCCTTGGCAGCCCGGACCGGGGCTTCTTGCTCCGCCGTGGCCGAAGAGGACTGCTCCGAACGGGCGACAGGCCGGGCGTCGGAGCCGTCCGCCTTCTGCCGGGTGGCGGCCCGCTCCTTCGCCTCCTCCGCCGCGCGCTCGACCTTCTCCGGCACGACGAAGCGGTAGCCGACGTTACGGACGGTCCCGATCAGCGACTCGTGCTCGGGGCCGAGCTTCGCGCGCAGCCGCCGTACGTGGACGTCGACCGTCCGCGTACCGCCGAAGTAGTCGTACCCCCAGACCTCCTGGAGGAGCTGGGCGCGGGTGAAGACCCGGCCCGGGTGCTGGGCGAGGTATTTCAGCAGTTCGAATTCCTTGAAGGTCAGGTCCAGGACCCGGCCCTTGAGTTTCGCGCTGTACGTCGCCTCGTCGACGGAGAGATCACCGTTGCGGATCTCCATCGGGGAGTCGTCCGAGGTGATCTGCTGGCGGCCCATGGCCAGCCGCAGCCGCGCCTCGACCTCCGCCGGTCCCGCCGTGTCCAGCAGGACGTCGTCCACGCCCCAGTCGGCGGTGACGGCCGCGAGACCGCCCTCGGTGACGACGAGGATCAGCGGACAGCCGGGCCCCGTGGACCGCAGCAGCTGACAGAGCGAGCGGACCTGCGGAAGGTCGCGCCGCCCGTCGACGAGGATCGCGTCGGCGCCCGGGGTGTCCACCAGGGCCGGGCCCTCGGCGGGGGCCACCCGCACGCTGTGGAGCAGAAGACCGAGGGCGGGAAGCACCTCCGTCGACGGCTGGAGTGCGTTCGTGAGGAGCAGCAGTGAACTCATCGCCGCCCACCTGCCTGGTTCGGTCGATCGTGTTGCACGGTTCGCTCGCCCATTACGTCGGTCCTCCTCGTTCCCTGCGAGAGGGGCACTCCCGGGCCTGACCCGGGGGAGTATGCGGCACTGCTTCGTACGTCAATCGGGTATGGCGTGCGGTCCCGCGCCCCGGGGACCGCTGAGCTTGTGGAAACGTCGTCGTAACAACGCCCGTAAAGCACAAAAGGACCCGGGGGCTGCATTGCCCGGATCCTCTTCGCAGCAGAATAGCCCACATGAGTTCCGTCTCCGAGGGTCGATTCCGGGGTTCCTCTGTTCCCTTGCTCACGCCACCCCCACGATTCGCCACATTGCTGACGGATGACGGCGTGCCGGTCGAGGCGGTGTACGAACCGTGTACGGCGGGGTTCGGAGCGCCGGGCGACGGGGCGGCCGGGGCCCTCGCCGCGACCCCGGAGGAGACCCCCGCGATCGTGGTCGCGCACGGGTTCACGGGGTCGGCCGACCGTCCCGCCGTACGCCGTGCCGCGCGGGCGTTCGCCCAGCGTGCGGCCGTGATCACGTTCTCGTTCCGGGGCCACGGGCGGTCCGGCGGACGCTCCACGGTGGGCGACCGCGAGGTGCTGGACCTGGCGGCCGCGGTCGCCTGGGCGCGGCGGCTCGGGCACACCCGGGTGGTCACGGTCGGGTTCTCGATGGGCGGCTCGGTGGTGCTCCGGCACGGCGCTCTGTATACGGCGGAGCCCGTCGCCGGGGGTGCGGAATCCGCAGCAGGGGATACGCCCGTTCGCGTGCAGGAGCGCGAGGGGCGCATACGGCGCACAGGGGCGCACTCGGACGCGGTGGTCTCCGTCAGTGCGCCCGCCCGTTGGTACTACCGGGGGACGGCCCCGATGCGCCGGCTGCACTGGGTGGTCACCCGCCCCTCGGGCCGCCTCGTCGGCCGCTACGGATTCCGTACCCGTATCGCCACCGAGGACTGGGACCCCGTCCCGCTCTCCCCGGTCGCCTCGGTCCCGCTCATCGCCCCGGCCCCGCTGCTGCTCGTGCACGGCGACCGGGACCCGTACTTCCCGCTGGACCATCCGAGGATGCTGGCGGATGCGGCCGGTCCCGGCGGCGCGGAGCTGTGGGTGGAGCGGGGGATGGGCCACGCGGAGAACGCGGCGGACGACGCCCTCCTGGCCCGTATCGCCGACTGGGCGACGGGCGCACCGCCCGCGTGACCCATCATGGAGAGCTGACGCACGAGGCGTCCGACGAACCGACCGACCGAAGGAGTGGCGCCATGGCAGCGGGGACGATCCGCTACTGGGCCGCGGCGAAGGCCGCCGCGGGCACCGCGGAGGAGCCGTACGCGGCGGCGACCCTCGCCGAGGCGCTCGACGCGGTGCGCGAGAGGCACCCCGGCGAGCTGAGCCAGGTGCTCCGGCGGTGCTCGTTCCTCATCGACGGGGACCCCGTGGGGACCCGCGAGCATGAGACCGTACGCCTTGCCGAGGGCGGCACGGTCGAGGTGCTCCCGCCGTTCGCAGGAGGGTGAACCGCAGGCCATGAGCAGCAGCGATCAGCAGTACCCGTATCCGTACGACCCCGAGCAGCGGCAGCCCGCGCCGGCGCAGTGGCCCGACGGGACGGCCGGACAGCACGCCGGACCCCAGGACCCGGCCGCCTTCGACCAGGGCGGCACGCAGACCTGGCAGGCGCCGACCTGGGACACGCAGTACCAGCCGACGATCCGGCCGGAGGGGGATGCGGCGCAGGCGCAGGGGCAGGGTTACGGGGAGGGCCCCGGGCACGCGCAGGGTTACGGCCGGCCGCAGCAGCCGGAGCCGTACGCGCAGCAGCCGCAGCAGCCGCGGCACTCGGAGCCGTACGGACAGCAGCAGCCGCAGCAGCCGCGGCACTCGGAGCCGTACGGACAGCAGCAGCCGGGGTCCGATCCGTACGGGGCCCCTCAGGCTCAGCCGCACTCTCCGTACCAGCAGCCTTACCAGGGACAGCAGCAGCCGCAGCAGGCGTACCCGTCCTCGGCCGCCGACACCGCCTATCTGCCGCCCCAGGGCGCCTCGGGCTCCTACCCGCTGCCGCCCGAGGTCCCGGCCGAGCCCGCCGCACCCGCTCCCGTACCCGTACCCGAGCCGGTGACCGCGCCCGCGCCCGCCGCCGCGCAGTCCGGGCCCGGCGACACCGGCTACAGCGCCCCCACGACGCTCGGCAACGCCCGGATCACCGACGCCCAGCGGGCCCGTGCCGAGGGGCGCTCGCCGATCATCGCGCCGGGGATCCAGCCCGCGGGGCTCACCGCCGCACTCGGCCTGCTGCTCGCGGGCGGCGCGGCGATCGGGACGTACGCCCTGCTCGTCCCGGTGGTGCTCCTCCAGGCGGTGACGGCCGCCGGCTGGTTCCGGCTCAACGGCATGTGGCCCGCCCGCCAGGGCATCGCGCTCGCCTTCGCCGGGGGTCTGGTCGCCGATGCCGTCCTGCTCACGGCGGGCCGGGAGCACGGTCCCGCCGCGCTGCTGGGCACCCTGGGCGTCTGGGTGCTGCTCACCGTGGTCCTCCAGCTCCGCAGCCACGCCGGGGCGGACGAGCGGATGTACGGCCTGATGGCCACCGTCGTCTCCGCGTCCCTCGCGGTGCTCGCGGGCGGATTCCTGGCGGCGGACCCGGACGCGGTGGTCGTCGGCGGGGCGGCCGTCGCGGCGGCCACGCTCGTCCGCGCCCTTCCGCTGCCCGCCGCGGCCTCCCTCGGGGTGGCCCTGCTCACGGGCGTGGGCGCGGGCCTCGTCTTCGGCAACACGACCGGCTTCGGGCCGCAGGGCGCGCTGCTCGGTCTCGCCGCGGCCGGCTGCGCGCTCATCGGGCTGCGCGCGGCGAGCTACGACTACCCGTCGCGGTTCGTGCACATGACCGCCGGGGTGGCGCTGCCGCTGACCCTGGCGGCCCCGGCCGTCTACCTGGTCGGCCGCGCCCTCCTCTGACCGCCCGCCTCTCCTTCGTAACGGATGCTGACGGCCCCTCGGGAACCACCGGGGGGCCGTCGCTCGTCGATCATCCAGGGCGTCCACTCCTGCCGCAGTAGGCTCACGGGCGCCAGGGGGACCGATCGGCTCAGGGTGGGGAATCGAGACATGCGCGCACTGCGAATACTGCTGGTCCTGGTGGTGGTGCTCGGCGGCCTCTTCCTCGCCGTCGACCGCGCGGCCGTCTGGTTCGCCGAGTCCGAGGCCGAGGACCGGGTCACGATCAGCGGCGGCGGCCCCGCCACGACGGAGATCTCGATCAAGGGCTTCCCCTTCCTCACCCAGCTCGCCGGATCGAAGCTGGACCGGGTCGACGTCAACCTCACCGGCATGAAGACCAGCGCCGCGGGCCGCACGATGCGGGTCAGCGAGGTCCGGGCCCAGCTCCACGACGTGAAGCTCGGCTCCGGCTACCGCACCGCGACCGCCACCCGCGCCACCGGCACCGCGCTCGTCAGCTACGAGGACCTGACGGCGGCGGCCAGCGACGGCGTCGTCGTGGAGTACGGCGGCAAGGGCAAGGCGAAGGTGACCGGCACGGTCGAGGTCCTCGGCCGGCCGATCTCGCGGAGCGTGCTGTCCACCGTGACCCGTGTCGACGGCCACACGATCAAGGTGCGCGCGGACGAGGTGCCGGGCTCGGGGATCCCCGGGGTCGAGGAGCTGGTCCGCGGCAAGACCGACTTCGAGGGCGACATCGACGGGCTGCCGAAGGGCCTGGAGCTCCAGCAGGTCAAGGTGACCGAGAAGGGCCTGGAGATCTCGGTGACCGGCTCGGACGTCTCCCTGACCAGCTGACGGGCCGACCGGCCGACCGACAGATCCGCCGTCCCGGCGGGCTGGTCCGACCGCCCGATCCGGATGGTGAGACGCCCGCGTCCGGTCCGCAGATACGGGGAAGGCTCCGGGCGACCCGGCAGCGGATCCCGGGCCGGTCGCCGCTCTCCCGTCTCGCATCACGGATGATCGTGTCTCACCATGCGACACGACGGTGACATCTCCGTCCGTACCTCCCTACGATCGGACGCATGAAGCGACAGGCGGACCTCACGAAGCGGCGGGCAGTAGACCTGTGCCGCGTCGCCGCCATGCTCTGTCGCACTTTCTGAGCGGGACGCTCGCACCGCCGCAGCAGCCCCGCTTCCCCCGGCCCTCCGACCGTCACCAGGGCCGACCCCGTGCCCCGTACGCGCCGCGTTCCGTGCCTCCGCGCGTACACGCGCACCCAGCAACTCCGCATCTCGCACCACCCCGCCGCAGACTGCCCCGGAGGAGAACAACATGAGCCGCAGCGACGTCCTGGTAGACGCCGACTGGGTCGAGGCCCACATCGACGACCCGCAGGTCGCGATCGTCGAGGTGGACGAGGACACCTCGGCGTACGAGAAGAACCACATCAAGAACGCGATCCGGATCGACTGGACCAAGGACCTCCAGGACCCGGTCCGCCGTGACTTCGTCGACCAGGCCGGCTTCGAGAAGCTGCTCAGCGAGAAGGGCATCGCCAACGACACGCTGGTCGTCCTCTACGGCGGCAACAACAACTGGTTCGCGTCCTACGCCTACTGGTACTTCAAGCTGTACGGCCACGAGAACGTCAAGCTCCTCGACGGCGGCCGCAAGAAGTGGGAGCTGGACTCCCGCGACCTGACCGACGTCGTTCCCACGCGCCCGGCCACCCAGTACACGGCCAAGCCGCAGGACGAGTCGATCCGCGCCTACCGCGACGACGTCGTCAAGGCCATCGGCAGCCAGAACCTGGTCGACGTGCGCTCGCCCGACGAGTTCAGCGGCAAGCTGCTCGCCCCGGCCCACCTCCCGCAGGAGCAGTCGCAGCGCCCCGGCCACGTGCCGAGCGCCCGCAACATCCCGTGGTCGAAGAACGCCAACGACGACGGCACCTTCAAGTCGGACGACGAGCTGAAGGCCCTCTACGAGGCTGAGCAGGTCGACCTGTCGAAGGACACCATCGCCTACTGCCGCATCGGTGAGCGCTCCGCGCTCACCTGGTTCGTGCTCCACGAGCTGCTGGGCCAGGAGAACGTCAAGAACTACGACGGTTCCTGGACCGAGTACGGCTCCCTCGTCGGCGTGCCGATCGAGCTCGGCGCCAACAAGTAACCCACCGACCAGCACCACGACGACCCGAAGGACAGAACCATGTGTGGAGCACAGGCCGGTGGCCCCGACGCTTCGACGATCAAGCCCGGTGAGACCACCATCCAGGGCAGCGTGACCCGCGACGGCGAGCCCGTCACCGGCTACGTGCGCCTCCTGGACGCGACCGGCGAGTTCACCGCCGAGGTCCCGACCTCGGCGACCGGTCAGTTCCGGTTCTACGCCGCCGAGGGCACCTGGACGCTCCGCGCCCTGGTTCCGGGCGGCAGCGCCGACCGCACGGTCGTCGCGCAGACGGGCGGACTCTCCGAGGTCGCCATCGCCGTCTGATCCTTCACGGATCACGGCACGCCGGGGCTTGCTCTCCCGGCACACCGAACGGCCGGAGGGCCGCACCCCAGGGGGTTGGACGCCACCTGACGCGGGGTGCGGCCCTTCGTGCCGTCCGGCGGCCGGAGTCCTACGCTGGAAGCATGTACGCCCGACGCAGGAGGAACTACTTCCTGATGATGGGCGGATGCATCGTGCTCTTCGTGTCCGCCTGGGCCGTGGTGCGCCTGTGGTCCATGCCCGTCGCCATCGCCATGTGCGTCGTCGCCATGGTCATCCCGCCGATCGCCGCGATGATCGCCAACCGGCGGGGCCCGGAGGACCGTTGGTGGGACGACCCCTCCGGCGACCCGAAGTCCGACGAGTGGTGGGACGAGCTGGACGGCAAGAAACGCCGCTGAGGGCTCAGTAGACGAGCGCCTGCGTGCCGTCCGCCATGGCCTCCTGCACGAAGACCTGCGCACCCGCGATGCGTACGCCCTCCAGCACGTCCTTCTCCGTGATGTCCCGCCGGGCCGCGCACTGGGTGCACAGGGTGATCCGGCCGCCCGCCAGGATCGAGTCCAGCAGATCGGGCAGCGGGGCGGCGTGCGGCAGTTCGAACTCGGCGGCCCGGCCCGGCAGCGCGAACCACGAGGACTCCCCGGTCAGCCAGAGCGAGACCTCCACCCCGCTGGCGACGCCCACGGCCGCCACGGTGAAGGCCTGCGAACAGCGCTCGGCGGCCTCGGGCCCGGCAGTCACCTTGATCACAAGCTTCTTAGGCATATGCCGAACTGTAATCGTCCGGCAGGTAACCTCCTTGCCTGCCTGGGGGTCACTTGTGCGCGCAGGTAAGGGAACCCGCGCTTCAGGTCGCATGGGGGGACCCCTTTTGGAACCGAACGACACCATTCCTGCCGCACAGTCAGGTGTCGGCGAGCTCGCCGCCCCGCCCGCCCCGCCCGTACGCCGTCGGGCGCGCGGCCGTACGACGCTGATCATCGCGGCGGCGGCGCTGCTCGGGATCGTGGGCGGGGTCGCCGTGGGCTACGGCATCCAGGCGGAGCGGGAGCCGACGCCGCTGGCCGCCCTGTCGCAGCCCGGCCTCGGCTACCCGGCGAAGCCGCTCGCCGCCGACCGGGTCCCGGCCCCGCTGCCCGCCGCCCAGGACCGCCGGGTCAGGACGGACGGAGACCTGCGCAAGCTGCTCGTCGACCGGCCCAAGGGCGCGCGGAAGACGCTCATCGACGAACTGGGCCTCGGCGACGGCTGGGAGCCGTTCGACCAGTACGTGGAGACCTACTACGAAGACCCGCAGTACATGTTCGAGTCGCTCGCCGGGGCGGGACTGCGCCGGGTCGCCTCGGTCTCGTGGGCGCAGGGGAAGTACCGGGACACCACGGTTCAGCTGATCCAGTTCCGGTCCGGCGACACGCACGGCGCGGAGGATCACTTCGCGGAACAGATGGGGTACATGCCCGGGGCCACGGGGGGCGCGGACGACCTGGGGGACCCGGTCAAGGGCAGCTCCGACGGCCGTTACTTCCTCTACCCGGTCGAGCGGAAGGCGGGCTACCTCCCGTCCTACCGGGCCAGGGCCCTGGCCCGGCGCGGCGACATCATGCTCGACATCAACATCTTCGACACCGTCCCGATCAGCAAGAAGGACATCCGGACGCTGGCCGAGCGACAGCTGGAGCGGCTGTGAACGACGAGACGACCCCTGCCCCTGACCCTTCTCCCGCCCCCGCTCGCCGGGTGCGTCGGGTGCTGCTGACCGCGCTGCCCGTCGTCCTGGTGCTCGGGGCGATCGGCGGCGCGGCCGGCTGGACGAAGAACACCGTGGACGCCGCCGACCGTACGGTCACGACGACGATCTGGGACGAGGACCACGTACCGAAGGGCAAGGACCCGGCGGGCGATCCGTCCCGGGGCCGCCACGACACCGAGCTGACCAGGCTTCTGCTCCCGGTGCCGAAGGGCTACCGGCTCGGCCCGGACATCGGTGAGATCGGCAACGACGCCGAGACGAGCGGCGCGAAGGCCACCGCCGCGGTGAAGGAGATGGGGCGCGGGCTGGCGGGGAAGGAGCGCCGGGAGCTGAACAAGCTGGTCGAGCGGCTCCGTATCCAGGGCGTGGCGCAGCGCTCGTACACCTCGGAAGCGAACGACATCGTCGTGAACGTCCAGATCGTGAAGATGCGGGACAAGGGGGCCGTGCGCCGGACGTACCTGGACCGCAAGAAGCTGCTGGACTCCTTCGACGTCTTCCGCAAGGGCCCGTCGATCGACGGCCACAAGAAGGTGACCTGCTACCGCCTGCCCAAGGGCGACAAGAAGACCCTCGACGGCGTGAGCTGCATCGCCTACGACGGCGAGGTCTCGGTGAGCGTCGAGGCCAACGGCAGCAAGCCGTTCAGCCCGTCCGCCGTCAGAGACCTGGTGAAGGACCAGCTCGACCACATCGCATCTCCGGGGGAGTACATATGAGCGAGCAGACGGTGACCCCCGAGGAGGCCGAGGCGACGGCTGCCCCCGCCCCGCGCCCGCTGCCCGACGGCGCGCCCCCGCTGCCCGACGCCCCGCCCGCAGCGCCCGCCGACGTGGTGCCCAGGCCGCCCCGGCGGGTCCTGCGGGCCGTGGCGCGGTGGACGGCCGCCGCGCTCGCGTTCGGGGTGCTCGGCACCGGTACGGCCTTCGGGATCGCCTCGCTGGAGCGCACCGACGTCCCCGGGCTCGCCACCGAGGGCGACGGCCGCTGGGACTACCCGGAGCTGTCCCTGCCCGCGCTCCCGGCCGGCTCGCCCCGGCCGTTCTCGCCCGGCAACCCGGCCGAGATCCACCACGCCGACCTGCGTGAACTGCTGCTCCCGGCCCCCGCCGGAGCGAAGCCCGACAAGAAGCTGACCGGCGGCTGGATCTCCACGGAGACCTTCCTCGACGCCTACCGGGAGCAGGACCGGCGGTCGGTGGCCCAGGTCCTGAAGGACGGAGCCCCGCGCCACATCGCGGCCCGCGGCTGGACCATGCCGGACGGCACGACGTCCCGGATCTACCTGGTGCGGTTCAACTCGACGGCGTTCGCGAGCGGCATGATCGACGCCCTGAACGTGGGATCGTCGGCCGGTACGCCCCTGGCCCGTACGGACACCACCGACCTCGACACCACCTGGGGCTCGGCCAACGACATCGAGAACCTGTCCTCGTTCGTCTTCGCCGAGCAGGCGCCCTTCGGGGCCGAGCACGTCCGGCAGGCGTACACCCTGGCGGGGGACACGGTGGCCCTCGTCGTGCACGAGCGTCCCGGAAAGCGGGAGACGGCCCTCATCCCCTTCCAGCAGACGCTGATCCTCCAGAACCAGCTGCTCGCCTGAGGCGCGCGCGGGAGCTGCCCGCGACCGGCACCTGAACGAGAAGACCGGGCCCCCACCCATTAGGCTGGGGGCCCGGCCATGCCGCCGCCAACCGCTCGTCACGAGGAGCCCCCTGTGCTTGAGGCATTCTTCACCGCCCTGCTGGTCCTGGTCTGCGTGGGCGTCACCGCCTTCGCCGCGCTCACCGTGAAGAAGCTGTACCAGGGCCAGCGCTGACCCTCGTCGCGCAACGGTTCCCCGCCCACCCCGCACCCTCACAGATCGTCTGAGCCGCTCATGATCGAGATTCCGTCCGACCTCCACCCGGACCTCGTCCCGCTGGCCTTCCTCCTCGGCAACTGGGCGGGCGCGGGCGTGTCCGACTTCCCCGGCGCCGAGAAGTGCAACTTCGGCCAGGAAGTCACGTTCAGCCACGACGGCCGGGACTTCCTGGAGTACGTCTCCCACACCTGGGTCCTGGACGACGAGGGCAAGCAGGTCCGGCCGCTGGAGACCGAGAGCGGCTACTGGCGCATCGACAAGGACCGCAAGGTCGAGGTCGTCATGTCCCGCGACCAGGGCGTCATCGAGATCTGGTACGGCGAGCTGGCCGACCAGAAGCCGCAGATCGACCTGGTCACCGACGCGGTCGCCCGCACCGCGGCCTCCGGCCCGTACAGCGGTGGCAAGCGGCTCTACGGGTACGTCAACAGCGACCTGATGTGGGTCGGCGAGAAGGCCACCCCCGAGGTCGAGCTGCGCCCGTACATGTCGGCGCACCTGAAGAAGGTCGTCACCCCCGAGGAGGTCGCCGAGATGGCGCGCAACCTTGAGGACATGCCCGACGACGGCATCGCCTTCTTCAAGTAGAGCGCCCTCTTCACGTTGAGCGCCTTCTTCAAGTAGAGCTCAGGAACCGCGGAACCGGCCGGGGTTTGACCGCACGCCCTAGACTGGGCGTGTGGTGACCACGGACTGGAAGACCGATCTTCGGCAGCGCGGCTACCGGCTGACGCCCCAGCGGCAGCTCGTCCTGGAGGCGGTCGACGCCCTGGAGCACGGCACTCCGGACGACATCCTGTGCGAGGTGCGCAAGACGGCGTCCGGCGTGAACATTTCCACCGTGTACCGGACCCTGGAGCTCCTGGAGGAGCTCGGGCTGGTCAGCCACACGCATCTCGGCCACGGCGCCCCGACGTACCACCTCGCCGACCGGCACCACCACATCCACCTGGTCTGCCGGGACTGCAAGGACGTCATCGAGGCGGACCTCTCCGTCGTCGCCGAGTTCACGAAGAAGCTGCGCGCCGACTTCGGCTTCGACACCGACATGAAGCACTTCGCGATCTTCGGCCGCTGCGCGGACTGCACGGCGGCGAAGGCGAAGGCGACGGGGAAGGCGCAGGACGCCGCGAAGGACGCCGCCGCCAAGTCGTAGGCTGGGCGGCATGAAGAGCCCCCTGCTGTCCCTGCCCGGCGCCGTCCCCGCCGAAGGCCGCGACGAAGGTGTCGCCGCGCACTACGGCGACCTGTTCCGCGAGCAACGCGCCCTCGCCGACGGCAACGGCTTCGTCGACCTCTCCCACCGGGGCGTCGTCACCGTCACCGGCGACGACCGGCTGAGCTGGCTGCACCTGCTGCTCACCCAGCACGTCAGCGATCTCGCCCCGGACCAGGCGACCGAGGCCCTCATCCTCTCCGCCAACGGGCACATCGAGCACGCGATGTATCTGGTGGACGACGGCACGACGGTGTGGATGCACGTCGAACCGGACACCCAGGCCGATCTGATCGCCTACCTGGAGTCGATGAAGTTCTTCTACCGGGTCGAGGTCGCCGACCGCACCCCGGACATCGCCGTCGTGCATCTCCCGGCCGGCTCCATCGCGGAGGTCCCGGACGGGGTGACCGTACGGGAGACCCCGCAGGGCCGGGACCTGTTCCTGCCGCGCGAGGGGCTGGAGGCGTTCGCCGCTGCCCACGGGCCCGCCGCCGGGATCCTGGCGTACGAGGCGCTGCGCGTCGAGGGGCACCGGCCGCGCGTCGGCTTCGAGACCGACCACCGCACCATCCCGCACGAGCTGGGCTGGATCGGCACCGCCGTCCACCTCCAGAAGGGCTGCTACCGGGGCCAGGAGACCGTGGCCCGCGTCCACAACCTGGGGAAGCCGCCGCGCCGGCTCGTCTTCCTGCACCTGGACGGCAGCGAGGTGCACCTGCCCGGCCACGGCACACCGGTCCGGCTGGCCGCCGACGGCCAGGAGGGCCGCCAGCTCGGCTTCATCACCACCTCGGCCCGCCACCACGAGCTGGGCCCGATCGCCCTGGCCCTGGTCAAGCGGAACGTGGCCGTCGACGCGGAGCTGATCGCCGGGGACACGGCGGCCGCCCAGGAGACGGTCGTCGAGCCGTAGGCGCCCTGTTCCGACGGCGTACGGCTGCCCGTACGGCTACACCTCGACGATCACCGTGAACGGGCCGTGGTTCGTGAGCGAGACGCGCATGTCCGCTCCGAACCGGCCCGTCTCCACGTGCGCCCCCAGCGCCCGCAGCCGCGCCACCACCTCGTCCACCAGTGGCTCGGCGACCTCGCCCGGCGCGGCGGCGTTCCAGGTGGGCCGGCGACCCTTGCGGGCGTCCCCGTAGAGAGTGAACTGAGAAATCACCAGGAGGGGCGCGTTCACGTCCGAGCAGGACTTCTCGCCCTCCAGGATGCGCACCGACCAGAGCTTGCGGGCCAGCTGGGCCGCCTTCTCGGGGGTGTCGTCATGGGTGACCCCGACCAGCACACACAGGCCCTCGCCGACGATCTCCCCGACGACTCCGGGAGCCGAGGGGGCATCCGTCGCACCGGCGACGGAGACGCTCGCGCCATCCACTCTCTGTACCACTGCACGCATACAGACCAACCTATCTTGGGCTGAACGGGTACAAGACGTCAGCGGGGGCACGGGCAGGGGTGGCACGATGCACGATGTCGGTGTGCCGACGCACCGGTCGAGGGGACAAAACAGCATGAGCACATATGGAGCCGGACAATCTCCCGGTGTCGTACCGGGGGCCCGCACCAGCGCCCTGAGGTCACCCGTACAGCGCAGTCTGCCCGGACAGGGTCCCGTGCTGCCACCCGCCACGCCCGCCAACGCCACCGCGACCGTGCCGGAGCAGGCCGGCGGCGACGCGGGGTTCGGCGGGCTGCGGCTGCCGGAGCTGCGGACGCTGCGCCGGGAGGCCCAGCGCGACGAGGCCGATCTCAGTTACGTACGCCGGCTGGTGCAGGGCCGGATCGACATCCTCCGGGCGGAACTGGCCCGCCGCCGGGACCCGGAGGCGCCGGTGGAGGACGCCGGGGTGGTCGACCGGCTCTCGGAGATCCTGGCCGACACCCCGTCCCGGCACCGCTCCTCCGCCCGGCACGTCACGCTGACGACGCCGCGCGGCGACGAGTTCCGGCAGCTCGCCGCCGAGAACCTCGCCGAGGTCGAGCTGTCCGACCTGGACGCCCGTACGGACGAGGAGCTGCACACGGCGATGGGCCGGCTCGTCCGCTACGAACAGCAGGTTTCCCGCCGCCGTCACGAGCTCCAGCGCACGGCCGACGATTGCGGCGCGGAGATCGCCCGCAGGTACCGTGACGGGGAAGCACAAGTGGACGACCTGCTCGCCTGAAGCGATCCTTCCGGGCGCGGGTCCCGCACCCCCGTCCCCGGAAGGTCACCCATGACGTCGACCGACGCCCCGTCCGCCATACCCTCCGCCCCGGCACCCGCCCCGCCCGTCCTGGCCGAGGTCGTGCGCTCCGGGTTCACCGAGGGCCACCACCGGGGGTCGCTGGTCCTGCTGGCCGCCGACGGCAGCGTGGAGCGGGCGATCGGCGATCCGGCGGCACCGGTCTTCCCCCGGTCCTCCAACAAGCCGATGCAGGCCGCCGCGATCCTGCGGGCCGGGCTCGACCTGTCGGGCGAGCGGCTGGCGCTGGCCGCCGCGAGCCACTCCGGGGAGCCCTTCCACCTCGACCTCGCGCGGAAGATGCTCGCCGAGCACGGACTTGAGCCCGCCGACCTGCGGACCCCGCCGGACCTGCCGCTGGACCCGGTGGAGGCGGAGACGTACCTCGCCGCCGGGCACGTACGCGAGCGGATCACGATGAACTGCTCCGGCAAGCACGCCGCGATGCTCGCCGTCTGCGTCCGCAACGGCTGGGACACCGCCACCTACCTCGATCCCGCGCACCCCCTCCAGCAGCTCGTCGGCCAGGTCGTCGCCGAGGCCGCGGGCGAGCCGGTCGCGGCGGTCGGCACGGACGGCTGCGGGGCGCCGCTGATGGCGATCGGGCTGACCGGTCTGGCCCGCGCCTTCCGCTCCTTCGTGCTCGCGGAGCCCGGGAGCGCCGAGCGCCGGGTCGCCGACGCGATGCGCGCCCACCCGGAGTACGTCGCGGGCACCCGGCGCCCCGACACCTGGCTGATGCGCGAGGTGCCCGGGACGCTCTCCAAGATGGGCGCCGAGGCGGTCCAGGCGGTCGCCCTCGCCGACGGGCGGGCCCTCGCCTTCAAGATCGACGACGGGGCGGGCCGGGCGCTCGGCCCGGTGCTTGCCCGCGCCCTGGAGCTGCTGGGGGTGGACGCCCCGGTGGTCGCCCGGATCGGACGTTCGCCGCTGCTCGGCGGGGCGGCCGAGGTCGGGGAAATCCGCGCGACATTCTGAACCGTGCCCGCCTAGCGTGGAGGAATGAGCCTTGATGTCCGCCCCGTCACTCCGTCCGAGATCGCCGACTGGATGAAGGCGGTGGGCACCGGCTTCCTGACCCCCTCCGCCGAGAAGCCGGGTGAGGAGCTGGTCGCCGACCGGTTCGGCGACACGGACCTCTCCCGGATGCAGGGCGTCTTCGACGAGGGGCGCTGCGTGGCGACGTTCCGCTCGTTCGCCCAGCAGCTGACCGTGGTCGGCGGGGCCACCGTGACGGCCGACGCGGTCACCGGTGTGACGGTGTCGCCCACGCACCGCCGGCGCGGACTGCTCAGCCGGATGATGGCGACGGACCTGGCGGCGGCCAAGGAGCGCGGCGAGGTGGTCGCCTCGCTGATCGCCGCGGAGTACCCGATCTACGGGCGGTACGGCTTCGGCCCCGCCGCCTGGTCCGCCGAGTGGGAGATCTCGGTGGACCGCGCCGGGCTCGACCCGCGCCGCTCCGGGCAGCCGGCGGACGGCGGCCGGATCGAGCTGGTGGACGGCGCCGACGTCCGCAAGATTGGCCCCGAGGTGCACGCGGCGCTGGCGGCCCGGCAGCCCGGCCTCGTCGGCCGGGGCGAGCGCTGGTGGCGGGTGCGTACGGGGGTGGCGCCCCGGGCGGCGCACGAGACGTGGACCGAGCCGTTCTACGCCGTGCACCGCGCCGCGAACGGCGAGGCCGACGGCCTGCTGGTGTACGGCGTGGACGACAAGTGGAGCGACGCCAAGCAGCCCCTGAACACCGCTTCCGTACGGGACATGATCGCGCTGAACCCGGCGGCGGAACGGGCCCTGTGGCACTACCTCTGCTCGGTCGACTGGGTCACCACGGTCCGCTCGGGCTACCGCGCCCCCGACGACCTGCTCCCGCTGCTGCTCCCCGACCCGCGTGCGGCCCGCATGGTCACCCACGCGGACTGGCTGTGGCTGAGGCTGCTGGACGTGCCGCGCGCCCTGGAGACCCGGACGTACGCCGTCGAATCCTCGCTCGTCCTCGACGTCCGGGACCCCGCGGGCCTGGCCGGGGGCCGCTTCCTGCTGGACGTCTCGGACTCCGGCGCCCGCTGCACCCCGACCACCCGGAGCGCCGATCTCGCCCTGGACGTGGCGGAGCTGGCCACGCTGTATCTGGGCGACGAGTCGGTGCGGCGGCTGGTGGACCTGGGCCGGGCGGAGGAGCTGCGGCCGGGTGCGGCGACGACGGCGGACGCGGTGTTCCGCACGGGCCGGCGGCCGTGGTGCCCGGACGTGTTCTGACCGGTCACCGTGGTGCCCTGATGTGTTCCGAGCCGTCCGGGTGTGGTTCCGGTCAGCGCGTCCGGATCCGGAACAGCGTCCCCGAGGCGCCGACCGCCACGGTGAGCAGCCCCGCCGCCCAGGCGAGCGCGATCCAGGGGGTGTTGCCCACGTCCTGGCCGAGCAGCAGCCCGCGCAGGGACTCGATGGCCGGGGTGATCGGCTGGTGGTCGGCGAAGCCGTGCAGCCAGTCCGGCATGTTCTCGGTCGGGACGAACGCGCTGCTCGGGTAGGGCAGGAACGACATGAAGAACGTGAAGCCGCTGGCCGCCTCGGGGGTCCGGGCCAGCAGGCCGATCGCCGCCGAGATCCAGGACAGGGCCACGATGTAGGCCACCAGCACGACGGCCACCACGAGCCAGCCGCTCCAGGTGGCGGCGGGCCGGAAGCCGATCAGCAGCGCGACGCCGAGGACCAGGGTGGTGGCGCAGAGATTGCGGACGGTGCTGGCCGCCACATGCCCGGCGAGCACCGGCGTACCGCTGACGTCCAGGGAGCGGAAGCGGTCGATGATGCCGCCCTTCATGTCCTCGCTGACGGCGGTGGCGGTGGTCGCGGCGCCGAACCCGGCGGACAGGAGCAGGACGCCCGGGACGACGTACATGACGTACGAGTCGTAGTCCGTCCCGGTGTCGATGGCGCCGCCGAAGAAATAGACGAAGATCAGCATCAGCATGATCGGCAGGGCCAGGGATGTGATCAGCGCGTCGATGTTGCGGCTGCTGATGCGCAGGGCGCGGGCGGCCATGACGGCGGTGTGGGTGAAGGGACCGGGCCCGCGTCCGGGGGCATGGGCCCGCTCGGCCCGCTCGGAGTGCCGGTCCGGGCTTCTGTGCTGAACGGCGGTGTCAGACATGGGCGGATGCCTCCGGGGTCGTGGTCGCGTCCGTCGTGGATGCGTTCGACGTCAGGGCCAGGAAGACGTCGTCGAGGGTCACGCTGTGCAGGCTGAAGCGTTCGATCTCCCGGCCGGCCGGGTCGATCTCGTCGAGCAGGGCGCGCACCTGGGCCGCCGAGCCGTCGGTGGGGATGCCGAGCGTCAGGGTCTCGGGGGAGTGGTGGACGGCCCGGCCGGCGAGCTTCAGATAGGCCTCCTGGCTGGTGAGGACCAGATCGAGGCGGTGTCCGCCGACGCGGGACTTGAGGTCGGCCGCGGTGCCCTCGGCGGCGATCCGGCCCCGGTTCAGCAGGGCGATCCGGCCGGCGAGGCGGTCGGCCTCCTCCAGATACTGGGTGGTGAGCAGGACGGTCGCCCCGCGTGCGGCCAGCTCGCGGACGGCCTCCCAGAGCTCCTGGCGGCTGCGCGGGTCGAGGCCGGTGGTCGGCTCGTCCAGGAAGAACACCCCGGGCTCGGGTGAGCCCACCAGCCCGGCGGCCAGATCGAGGCGGCGGCGCATGCCTCCGGAGTACGTCCGGACGGGGCGACGGGCGGCCGCGGTGAGGTCGAAGCGTTCCAGGAGCTCCGCCGCCCGGTGTCGGGCGGCGGCCCGGGACTGCCCGGTGAGCCGGGCCATCATCCGCAGGTTCTCCTCGCCGGTCTGGGTCTCGTCGACGGCGGCGAACTGGCCGGTGAGGCTGATGGAGCGGCGTACCGAGCTCCGGTCGGCGACGACGTCGTACCCCGCGACCCGGGCGGTGCCGGAGTCGGCCTCGGTCAGCGTCGCGAGGATCCGCACGGTGGTGGTCTTGCCCGCGCCGTTCGGCCCGAGCAGGGCGAAGACGGTGCCGCGTCCGACCTGGAGGTCGATGCCGTCGAGCACCCGGACGGCGGGCTTTCCGTAGGACTTGGTGAGGCCGTACGCCTCGATGGTGACGGCGGAGTCTCCGCCCTGCCGGATTGGGTCGGTCATGTCCGGACCCCCTTCTGCGTATGATATACGCGTTACTGCGTAAGCATTACGCATCCCTAGGATGGGGTCAAGGCGTACGGGGGCGCGGGACGCGGCGGCGGCGTGGACGAGACGCCGGGCGAAGGGGATGCGGTGACGGAGAAGAGCGGCTCGGACGGCGGCGATCTGCCGGCCAGCCTGGAGGCGGCCTGGGGGCTGCGGGACCGCCCGGCCAAGGGCCCGAAGCCCGGCCTGAGCCTGGAGCGGATCGTGGCCGCGGCGGTGGGCGTCGCGGCGGCCGACGGGCTCGGGGCCGTGTCGATGGGCCGGGTCGCCCAGGAGGTCGGCGCGTCCACGATGTCCCTGTACCGGTACGTCTCCGCCAAGGACGAGCTGTACGTCCTGATGCAGGAGGCGGCCGTCGGCCCGCCGGAGCCCCTGACCGCGCTGGAGACCGGAGCGGGCTGGCGGGCGGCGCTGACCGAATGGGCCTCGGCGCAGCGCGACCGCTACCGCGCGAACCTCTGGGCGCTCCGGATCCCCATCGGCGGCCCGCCCGCGACGCCGAACTCGATCGCGTGGTGGGAGCAGGGGCTCCAGGCGCTGGGGGACACCGGTCTCGCCGAGGGCGACAAGACCTCGGTGATCCTGCTGATCTCCAACTTCGTCCGCAGCGAGGCGCTGATGATGAGCGACCTGGCGGCCGCCGTCACCACGCGCGGGATCACGCCCGAGGAGCTGATGGCCTCCTACGAACGCACCCTCAAGCGGCTCGTCGACCCCGAGCGGCACCCCGGGATCACCCGGCAGCTGGAGACCGGGGTGATGAGCGAGCCGGACGAGGCGGACTACGAGTTCACCTTCGGCATGGAACGCCTGCTGGACGGGGTGGAGGCGCTGGTCCGGAAGACGGCCGGCGGCGCCAAGTCCACTTGAGTTCAGGCGCGTACGCTTCATGGTCATGAACGGAGAGAACCCCGCGAACGGCGACCGCTCCGATGCGGATTCCGGTCCCGGTCCCGGTTCCGGCGACGGACCGGCGCCGCTCGGTCTGCGGGAGCGCAAGAAGCGGCTGACGTACCAGGCGGTCTCCGACGCCGCCATCGCGATGTTCCTGGAACGGGGCTTCGACAAGGTGTCGGTGGCGGAGGTGGCGGCCGCGGCGGACATCTCCAAGCCGACGCTGTTCCGGTACTTCCCCGCCAAGGAGGACCTGGTCCTGCACCGGTTCGCCGACCACGAGGACGAGTCGGCGAGGGTGGTCACGGCCCGCGCCCCGGACGAGACCCCGCTGGACGCCCTGCGCCGCCACTTCCTCGACGGCCTCGACCGCCGCGACCCGGTGACCGGCCTCTGCGACGTACCACAGGTGCTGGCGTTCCTGCGCCTGCTGTACGGAACACCGTCCCTGGTCGCCCGCCTCCACGCCTACCAGGGCCGCTCCGAGGCGGCCCTCGCCCGCGCACTCGGCGGCACGCTGCCCGACCGGCTCGCGGCGGGGCAGATCGTCGCGGCCCTGCGCATCCTGGCCCTGGAGAACTGGCGACGGATCGACGCGGGGGAGAGCGCGGACCGGGTGTACGCGGGGGCGGTCCAGGCGGCCGAGGAGGCGTTCGTACAGCTGCGGACGGGGTTGGAGCCGCGGGGCTGAGGGGCGGGGAGCGGCGGGGCCGTGGTCGGTCGGTGAGCAGGCGTGGTGAGTAAGGGGCCGTGGTCAGTCGGCGAGCAGTGCGGTGGTGAGTACGGGACGGTGGTCGACCAGCCAGTCCTGGTGCCTGTCCCACTCCGTACGCCCGCTCCGCTCGTACGCCGCCGTGTACGCCGCGTCCCCCCGCTCCACGCGCCGCTCGACGAACGCCCGGCACACCGCGGTGGCCTGCTCGATCACTTGGGGTAGGACCGCCCGGTCCGCGCGCCCCAGTCCGTAGCCGTCGGCCAGGACGCGCAGGCGGTACGCCGGGTCGAGAGCGGGGCGGCCTCGCATCGGGACCCAGTAGCGCGCCGCCATGGCCACGTCCCACACCGGGCGGCCGGGCGCGGCCAGGTCGAAGTCGATGAGGGCGGCGGCGCGACCGTCCCGGAAGACCACGTTCTCCAGACACGCGTCGTTGTGGCAGACCACCGTGCCGGGAGCCGTCGCCCCTTCCGGATCGGCCAGATCGGCGGGCCAGCCGGCCGAGTGGTCGAACGGTACGCCCGCCGCCGCGTCGTGCAGGCGCCGGAGCAGCGCCCCCACGGAGCGCAGGGCGTCGTCCGTCCAGGCCCAGTCCGGATAGGGAGTGACGGCGACCTCGCCGGGAACGTACGAGAGCCGCTCGCGACGCCCGGAGGCGGAGACCCCCAGGGGCACGGGCACACCGTCGAACCCCTGCCCGCGCAGCACCCGGAGGTGGGCGTGCAGGACGGAGACGTGGGGTGGAGCGGGGCGTTCGACGGTGTCGCCGTGGCGCAGGACGGCCCCGGCGTTGGCCATGCCGCCGGTCAGCACTTCCGCTTCACGGTCCACTTCCGGTTCACGGTCCATGGGGCTCACGGCTCCCGCCGGTGCGCTCCGCTCCCACCACTGCTTCCTCCGCACAGGGGCCCAACGCCCGTCGCAGGTCGGCCGGTTCGCGGTAGAGGGCTGTGGTCATGCCGAGGGCGGTGGCCGCGTCGATGTTCTCCTGGCGGTCGTCCACGAACAGGCACCGGTCCATCGGTACGCCGGCCCGCTCGGCCGCGATGCGGTAGATGGCCGGGTCGGGCTTGGCCACCTGCTCCACCGCGCTGCTCACGACCGCGTCGGCGAGGTCGGTCAGGCCCAACAGTGCGAGGTCCGCCTCCAGTTGGAGGGTCGCGTTGGTGACGAGGACCAGCGGGACATGGGCCCTGGCCCGGCGCAGCAGCGACACCACCTCCTCGTCGGCCCGGAACGGCGCGTCCGCGAGCGCCCGGCCCAACTCGTTGGCCCGCGCCGCGCCCACCCGCTCCGTGAGCCCGGCGGCGATGGACTCCACCCAGGCGTCCGGGGTGATCCGCCCGAGCAGCAGCGGGAGGTCGATCTCGGGCGCGTAACCGATGTCGGTCGTCGTGCCTTCCGGCAGTCCGGCGGCCCGCTCCAGGGCGGCGAGAGGGGCGGTGTCGTAGAAGCGGATGACGTTGTCGAGGTCGCAGAGCACGGCGTCGAAGGCGCGGCCGACGGGGGACGGTGCGGCGGCGGGGGTGGCGGTCGGGGTGCGGTCGTCGCCCGGGGCGTATCGCGTGTTCATGCCTGGTCTCCTGCGTGGCCTTTGGCGGGGTGGTGCGTGGTCGACCATAAGCGGCCGCCGGACCGTTCATGGCCGACCACTACCGCCCTTTCGGGCGGCCCGCGGGACAGCACGCGTCACCGTGTGTCCCACACTCGGCGGCGGGTCAGCCGGTCAGGGCCCGCCAGGTCACCGGGCCCGCCTCGCCGTCGGCCACCAGCCGGTTGGCGCTCTGGTAGGCGCGGACGGCGCTCGTGGTGACGGATCCGAATCCGCCGTCGACCGCCAGCCCGGCGCTGCGTTTGTTCAGCGCGGTCTGTAGGGCCCGGACGTGGTCCCCGCTGCTGCCCTGCCGCAGCGTGTACACGAGCGCGGGCCAGGTGGCCGGGCCGACCTGGCCGTCGGCCACCAGCCCTTTCGAGCTCTGGAACCGCTTGACGGCGGCGACCGACACGGAACCGTACTGTCCGTCGGCGACCAGCGTGTGGCCTCGCCGGGTCATCAGGCGCTGGATCACGACGACCGTGGCGCCGCTCGCGCCCGGGTCGATCCGCGACCAGCCGCCGGACAGGTCCACACCCCGGGCGGCCAGGAAGCCGACCGGGTTCACCGTGCTGCCGAGGCTTCCCGTGTGCGTCTCGAAGTGGAGGTGCGGCCCGGTCACATTGCCGGTCGCCCCCATGTCGGCGATCCGCTGTCCGGCGGTGACCGTGGCGTTGAGGGCGACGCGGTAGGCGCTGAGGTGCCCGTAGTACGTGTACTGGTTGCCGCCGTGCGCGATCACCAGGGCGTTACCGGTCCGGCCGGGCAGGCCCCCGCCCCACGACCGCCGGACGACCGTGCCCGCGGCCGCCGCGTGGACGGCGGTGCCCGTGGAGTTGCTGACGTCCTGGCCGGCGTGGGAGGCGCCGCCTCGGGGCGCGCCGTAGTGGCCGCCGGCCGGGAACCGGCCCAGGGCGGGATTCGCCCACGCCCCGTTCTTCGCGGCCGCCGCTGCCGCTGCTTCCGCCGCTGCCGAGGCCGCCGCTTCCGCTTCCGCCGCTACGGCCGTGGACGCCCCGGCCGACAGGTTCACGGCGAGCGCGCCCAGTCCCAGGCCGGCCAGCAGCGCTCGACGGGACAGTCCGTGGACCGGGCCGCCCTCCTCGTCCACCGGCGTTTCGGCCGGTACGGCGGTGGTCGCGCAGGATCGGCACATCGTGTCTCCCTCGAAGCGGGCGGGCGAGCTGGGTGCGAGGTTCTACCCGCATAGACGCTAGGGTCGGCCGACCGTCCTGTCAGGGGTCCACGGGCCCACAACGGGGCCCAACGTGCGGAGCGGCAGGCCGTGTTGGCCGACCGCCCCGCACGGGATGTCAGAGCGCGGCGAGTTCGGCGAGCAGCTCCGCGGCCGGCTTCGGGCGGACGAGCCAGCGCAGATGGCTGCCTTCGAGGGTCCGTACGTCGAAGGGGTTGTCGGGCGTGAGCGCGTCGGCCTCGCGGATCATGCGGTCCTGCACGGCGGGCGGAAGGCTGGTGTCGGCGGCCAGGCGCACGTAGGTCCGGGGGATCCGCCCCCAGGTCGCGGCCTGCGCCCGGTCGGCCGACGTACCGACGTCCAGATTCTCGTCGGGCTGGAAGGAGTTGAGGAAGGTCCGGAACTCGTCGTCGGTGAGGTCGGCGGCGAACGCCTGCTTGAACGCGGCGAGCGCCGCCGGGTCGGCCGTACGGAAGTTGACCCGCAGCAGCCCGAGTTCGGCCGGGTTCCCGACGAGCGCGAGGGCCAGGGCTCCCGCGTCGACGTCGGCCATCTCCGGCTCGGCGTAGTAGTCGTTCACGTCCAGATCGACGGGGCACCAGGCGGAGACGTAGACGATCCGGTCGATCAGGTCCGGCCGGGCGTTGGCGACGGCGGTGGCCGTGGCGCCGCCCCGGCTGTGGGCGACGAGGACGGTGGGCCCGTTCCGCTTGGCGCGTTCCAGGACCTCGATCACATGGGCCACGTTGTCCGCGAGGGTGACGCCCTTGATGGCCCCCGGTTCCGCGGCGAGCGCGCCGAGATCCTGGGGCGTCTGGTAGGCGGCGGGGTACGTGGCCCCGAATCCGTGCCCCGGAAGGTCGACCGCGGCCGATCGGTGCCCGAGCAGGGCGAGTTCGGCCTGGAGCGGGGCGAAGGAGAACGAGTTCGCGAAGGCTCCGTGAACGAGGACGAAGGTCGGAAGAGTCGGCATGCTCCCCAGGTTCCACCGGAATGATCTTCAGGGGCAAGGCCCGGGAGGCGAGGTTCTCGGTTTCCGGAGTCCTGTCACCGCTTGGACGAAGGCGACAGTGACGATGCTGGTGGAGGGCCGGGGGTCTGGAGCTCGGCGCGTCGCAGCACCGGGACGGCGATACCGAACACCGCGGCGAGCAAGCAGATTCCCCCGCACACGGTGAAGAACATGGCGGCGCCCCACACCGCCACCGTGACGCCGACGACGGGGAAGAACACCGGGGCGAGGCCCAGCGCGCACAGGGTGGTGACCGACGTGACCCGGCCCAGATACCGCGGGTCGGTCTCCGTCTGGACCAGGGCGCCGGTCACCGCCGCGGTGATTCCGCTGGTCAGCCCGATCAGCGCGCCGAACACGACGGCGTACGGCAGGGATCGCGTATGCCCGAGGGCGACCGCTCCTACGGCCGTGATGAACAACGCGCCGGACATCGCCGGCCCGGCGCGTGGGACGCGGGCCCGGACCGCGAGCAGCAGGGCGGCGGCCCCGGCGCCGATGCTGAACGCGCTCGCGATCCACCCCATGCCCGTGGCGCCCCAGCCGCGTTCGTCCGCCAGGAGCACCAGGCCGGCGGCGACCGGACCGCTGAAGCACATCTCGCTCAGGCCGATCACCGTGACCAGCGGTGCGAGCATCCGGTGCCGGCGGATGTAGCGCAGCCCGTCGATCAACTCGCTCCGGGCAGAGGCGCGTTGAGGTATCGACGGCAGAGGCGAGACACGCACGGCGAGCAGGAGGGCCAGCGAGACGGCGAACAGCGCACCGGCGGCCGCGAGCGCGGCGGCCGCACCGCCCGTCGCGAGGACGACTCCCGCCAGGAGAGGGCCCACGGCGTTGCTCAGCCGGATCGAGAGGCCGCGCATCCCCTGGATCCTGGCGAGTTGTTCCGGGGCCGTGATGCGCGAGGGAAGGGCGCCCACGGCCGGCATGAACACCGCGTCGACCACGCCGAACACCAGGGCCAGCGGGATGAGCAGCCACAGATTCGACGCGATCAGCAGCACCGCCGCCGCGGCGGCGAGAATCACGACGCAGCGGGTCGCGTCACTGGCGACGGCGACCCGGCGCGGCCCGAACCGGTCCGCCACGACGCCTCCGCCGAGCATGAGCACCGCCCGGGGTAACGCCCCGGCGGCGATCACCAGACCGACCTGCGACGGCCCGGCAGCCCGCGTGGCGGACCAGGAAAGGGCGAGGAAGTACACGACGTCACCGGTGACGGACGCGGTGTGGGCGGTGAGCCAGCGCAGGACGTTCAGGTCCCGGTACGCGGGCAGCCCAGGCGGCGGCGCCATGCCGTACGAGGTCATATGCCGCCACCACCCACGTCGAGGTCCACGGTGCCGGGCACGGGAAACGCCTGCACCTGCAACGACACCGGGGCGGCCCCCTGCGGAGCCTCGGCCTCACCGCGCCGGTAGCGGGAGATCACCTCGAACATCTCGGCCCGCATCCGGTCGACCTCCTCCGGAGTCAGCCACAGCGCGAAGTCGCCGTACACGCTGGCCTCGTACCACTCGGCCGGAAGCAGCGGCACCTCCTGGGCGGCCTTCCGCAGCCGGTCGACGCAGGCCAGGGCGACGGCCTGCGCATAGGCGCGCCCCGCTTCGCGCTGCTCGGCGGGCCCGGCGGCCGGGTCATGAACCGACTGGCGGTGCGCGGACTCCCACCACCGCTCACGTCCCGTGCCCCGTTCCGGAGCCTCCACGATGAGCCCGCCCGCCGCGAGACGACGCAGGTGGTAGCTGGCCGAACCCGGGTTGATGCCGAGCTCGTCGGCGATCCGGGTCGCCGTCGACGGACCGCGCTGACGCAGCAGGGTCAGCACGTTCACCCGCAACGGATGAGCGAGCACGCGCAGCCTGGCGGTGTCGAGCTGGATGTCCCGCTCCGTGGCGGGCTCGTCGGACGGGGAAGGGGAGGCCGTGGACGAAGAGGTCATGGACGCAGAGACTAGACCTGCAACAGTTGTGTCGAAAGAGATGTTGTGAACGGTGGAAGGGCCGACCGGCCGTGGCGCGCGACACTTTTGCAAGCACGTGCTTGCAAAAGTTAGCAAGAGTGTTGCACTATCGAGTCATGGCATCACTCAACGTCGGCAATCTCGGTGAGTACCTGCGGGAGCAGCGCCGTGCAGCGCAGCTCTCGTTGCGGCAGCTCGCCGATGCCACCGGGGTGTCGAACCCGTATCTCAGCCAGATCGAGCGCGGTCTGCGCAAGCCCAGCGCGGATGTGCTCCAGCAGGTCGCCAAGGCGCTGCGGATCTCGGCCGAGACCCTGTACGTCCGTGCGGGGATCCTCGACGAGCGGGAGCGGGAGGAGCTGGAGACGCGGGCGGTCATTCTGGCCGATCCGTCGATCAACGAGCGGCAGAAGAACGTTCTGCTCCAGATCTACGACTCCTTCCGCCGCGAGAACGGATTCGCGCCCGGGCCCGACGCGGACGTGAAAGATGACGCGGATGCCGGGCCCCGTAAAGGCGACGAGGCCGGGACGGCCCGTAACGGCGACGACGCCGGTGCGGGTGCCACCGAAGACCAAGACCCTCACAGCTAGCAGCTGGTTCTGATGATCCGGGAGGACCACAGTCATGGCCATCACCGATGACCTGCGCAAGACCCTCACCGACCCCACCCCCCTCTACTTCGCCGCCGGTACGGCCGACCTGGCCGTCCAGCAGGCGCGCAAGGTTCCGGCGCTGATCGAGCAGCTGCGGGCCGAGGCGCCCGAGCGGATCGACGCCGTGCGCAACACCGACCCCAAGGCCGTGCAGGAGAAGGTGACCACGCAGGCCAAGGAGGCCCAGGCCACCGTGCAGGCGAAGGTCACCGAGGTCTTCGGTTCGTTCGACGCCGCCGACCTGAAGAAGCTCGGCGAGAGCGCCCAGGACCTGGCGCTCCGCAGCGTGGGCGTGGCCGCCGAGTACGCGATCAAGGCCCGTGAGACGTACGAGAGGGTCGCCGAGCACGGCGAGCAGACCGTACGGACCTGGCGCGGGGAGACCGCGGAGGAGATCGTCGAGATCGCCGCCGTCGTCGAGGCCGAGCCGAAGGCCACCACCGTCAAGACCGCTCCCAAGGCCACCAAAGTTGCGCCCAAGGGCGAGGCCAAGAGTGCGCCGGCCGCCGGTGGCTCCGTCAAGGCCGCCCCGGCCAAGCCCGCCGCCCCGGTGAAGTCCGCCGAGGCCAAGGCCGCGCCCGCCAAGAAGACGCCCGCGCCGCGCAAGCCCGCGGCCAGGAAGACCCCGCCGGCCGACGGCAAGTGACCCTCACGGGTCCTGGCCCGACGCGGGACCCGTACGCGGGGCCTTGACGCGGGACCCGTACGCGGTACGCGTGACCGGGGCGCGGGGCGGGCACCTTTACGGGTGGCCGGTTCGTTGTCCCGGTACCTTGGCCTTCTCGGCCGCAGGGCGCTCATCCACTCACTAGGCGGTACACAGCATGTTGCTCTCAGGATTCGGCACGATTCTCCAGCTGCTCTATCTGGCGATGCTGGTGCTGGCCGTGGTCGCGTTCGTCTTCGCGGCGACCGCCCGTGAGGACGCCTACCGTGCCGCCGACAAGAAGAAGAAGTCGTTCTGGCTGATCATTCTCGGCATCGCCGTCGCCGTGAACCTGCTCATCCCGATGCTGTTCCTCCAGCTCGCGGGCGTCGTCGCGTCGATCGTGTTCATGGTCGACGTGCGCCCCGCGCTCAAGGAGGTCTCGGGCGGCGGTGGCCGCAGGGGCGGCTCCAGCAGCGACGGCCCGTACGGTCCCTACAACGGCGGGCGCTGAACGCCCAGGGGGCGTCCGACGACGGGTGACACGGGGCGGGAGCGCGGTGCGCTGCCGCCCCGCCGTCGTATCCGCTCCGGATCGCGGCCCAGCAGCAGGACCGCCACATCGTCGGTCAGCTCGCCGCCGTTCAGCTCCCGCACCTCGGCGACCGCCGCCTCCAGCAGCTCCTCGCCCGCCAGGCCCTGTTCCAGCCGGCCGTTGACCATCGCGACCATGCCGTCCTGGCCGAGCCGCTCGCTGCCGCCGGTCCCCACGCGCCCCTCGATGAGCCCGTCCGTGTACATCATCAGGCTCCACGCGCCGCCCAGCTCCACCTGCCGGCGCGGCCACCTCGCCCGCGGCAGCAGCCCCAGCGCCGGGCCGCCGTCCTCGTACGGGAGCAGCCGGGCCGGCCGGCCGTGGCGGGCGAGCAGCGGCGCGGGGTGTCCGGCCAGGCAGAGTCCGGCCCGCCGCCCGTCGGACGCGATGTCGACGGTGCAGAGCGTCGCGAAGATCTCCTCGCTCTGCCGCTCGTGCTCCAGCACCTGCTGGAGCGTGGACAGCAGCTCGTCCCCGCACAGCCCGGCCAGGGTCAGCGCCCGCCAGGCGATCCGCAGCTCGACGCCGAGCGCCGCCTCGTCCGGGCCGTGGCCGCAGACATCGCCGATCATCGCGTGCACCGTGCCGTCCGGGGTGCGGACGACGTCGTAGAAGTCACCGCCGAGAAGGGCGCGGCTGCGGCCGGGCCGGTAGCGCGCGGCGAAGCTCAGGTCGGAGCCGTCCAGCAGCGGGGTGGGGAGCAGGCCGCGTTCCAGGCGGGCGTTCTCCTGGGCGCGCAGCCGGGACTCGGTCAGCTGGTGCTGGGCGATGTCGGCGCGCTTGCGCTCCACGGCGTACCGGATGGCGCGGCTCAGGACGCGGGCGTCCAGCTCGCCCCGAAAAAGGTAGTCCTGCGCCCCGACGCGTACCGCCTCGGCCGCCAGCTCCGTGTCGTCCTCGGCGGTCAGCGCGAGGACCGCGTGCAGCGGGGCGATCCGGAGTACGTGGGTGAGCGCCGCCAGCTCGTCGGCCCGGCCGGAGACGACGGGGCCGTCGCCGGGGCCGCTGTCGGAGCCGGTGACCGGCAGGGCCAGGTCCAGCAGGATGCAGTCCACGTCGTCGGTGAGCAGCCGCGCCGCCTCGGTGAGGTTGCGGGCGGTACGGACGCGGACCCGGGTCCCGGCCGCCGCCGAGAGTTCGGGGACGGTGATGGTGGTGCCCGCCGGGTCGTCCTCGATCACCAGCAGGGTGAGGCCGCCGTGGGAGGTCTCCGCAGCGGGCACGGAGCGCTGCTGCGGTACGGGTACGGGCATCGGTTCTGGTTTCCTTCCCTCCCCCCGAGGGCGCGGCGGGTCGACGATCGACGATCCGCCAGTCGGGGACGATAGCGGTCCGCGGTGGGGGAACGGAATGGCGCGCGGGGAACGGCCCCTGTCATATGCGCCGTCATAAGCCGCGTCCCGACACGGATCCGGCGCGCTGGGCGGCCGTACGGGTGCGGAAGCGCCCATGACAAACATCACGCACCCCCGGACGGCGGCGTGGCCCCGCTCACAGGTGTCGGACCATCACCCGACTCGCCCCGGTGAACCCCGACTCGCCCCGGTGAACCCCTACTTGTCCGGGCGGACCACGCCGAGGATCTTCATCGAGCCCGCGCCCGCCAGCGTGACGTTGCGGCCGGGGCGCGGGGCGTGAACGATCGCGCCGTCGCCGACGTACATCCCGACGTGGCTCGCGTCGGCGTGGTAGATGATCAGGTCGCCGGGGCGCATGTCCCGGATGTCGATGCGCGGCAGCAGCCGCCACTGCTCCTGCGAGGTGCGCGGGATCGGCCGCTTCGCCGCCAGCCAGGCCTGGGACGTCAGGCCGGAGCAGTCGTACGAACCGGGGCCCTCGGCCCCCCACACGTACGGCTTGCCTATCTGCGCCGTCGCGAAGGCCACCGCCGCCGCTCCGGCCTTGCTCGCCTCACCGCTGACGTCCTTGATCGCGCCGGAGGAGAGCCAGGCGGTCTGTGCCTCGTTCGCCGCGTCCTGCTCCAGTTGGCGCAGCCGCTCGCGCTCCTTCTTCTCCAGCTTCGACTCGAGCTTCTCCGCCGCCTTGATCTGCGCGTTGATCTTCTTCTTGGCCTTGGCCTGCTTGACCCGGTTCGCTTCCAGCTTCTCCCAGTTGGCGCTGGCGTCCTGGGTGTACGTCTCCAGGTCCTGCTGCGTCTGGTTCAGCTCGGCCAGCAGCGACTTGGAGGCCTGCTGGCTCTGGCGGACCTTGTTGATCCCGTCCAGGAAGAGCTTCGGGTCGTTGCTCAGGGCCAGCTGCGCGCCGGGCGGCAGGCCGCCGTTGCGGTACTGCTCGCGGGCCTGGGCGCCGGCCCGGTCCTTCAGCGCGGCGATGCGCGCCTGGCCGTCGACGATCGCCTTGGCCAGCTTCACGATCTCGCCGGACTGCTTCTTCGTCTGCTCCTCGGCGAGGTTGTACGCGTCGGTCGCCGCGCCCGCCTTCCGGTACAGCGTCTCGATCTCCTCGCGGACCTTCTCCAGGTCCGCGTTGGAGTAGCGCTGCGGCCCGTCGGTCCGGGCGGAGGACGAGGAGGGCGAGGGCTCCTGAACCGGGGCGGCCGAGGCCTGGCCCGTGGACGTCAGCAGGGCCAGCGCACAGACCAGCGTGATGGCCGCCGTGGCGCAGTGGCGTCGGTTCACGGGCTCCCCCTCCGGGCACATACCTGACTTACCGTCAGTAACTTTTCGGCAACGTCGCGATCGTGCCATGTCGTCCTTCAAAGCAACAGAGGCCGACGGCACCCGGCGCGTCACATATCGCCCGCACGGGACCAGTTCGCCAGGAACCCCCCCGGCTGCGTCCTCCCCACCCACAGGGACGAACGACGCCCCCGTGGCGTTCCCGGAGCGGGCGATCTCCGCCCGTGAGAGGGAAAGTTCAGCGGGAGCCGGGGCGCAGCGCGTCCCACTCCACCGTGATCTCGCCCTGCCGCCACCGACGTACCCCGTCCACCACCGGCCAGTCGGCCGCCACCGCCCGCACCGCCGCGATCCAGCGCTGCCGCGCGCCCAGCGAGGCGTACGGGGAGGCCGCCGCCCACGCCCGGTCGAAGTCCCGCAGGAACGCGTGGACCGGCTCGCCCGGCACATTGCGGTGGATCAGCGCCTTCGGCAGGCGTTCCGCCAGGTCGGACGGGCGCTCCAGCGAGCCGAGCCGGGTCGCGAAGGTGACCGTGCGCGGCCCCTCGGGCCCCAGCGCCACCCAGACGTGCCGGCGGCCGATCTCGTCGCAGGTCCCCTCCACCAGGAGCCCGTCCGTGTCCAGCCGGGCACACAGCCGCGCCCAGACCTCGGCGACCTGGTCCTCGTCGTACTGGCGCAGCACGTTCGCCGCCCGGATGAGCAGGGGCCGCACCGCCAGGGGCACCTCGAAACCGCCGTGCACGAAGGTGAGCCCGTCACGCTCGTACGGCTTCGCCGCCGCGACCCGGTCCGGGTCGATCTCGATCCCCGTCACCTCGGTGCGCGGCTCGGCGGTACGCAGGCGGGCCAGCAGCTCGACGGCGGTCCAGGGGGCCGCCCCGTACCCGAGATCGACGGCCACGGGCGTCCCGGCGCGGCGCAGCGCGGGGCCGTGGGCGTCGGCGATCCAGCGGTCCATGCGGCGCAGCCGGTTGGGGTTGGTGGTCCCGCGGGTGGCGGTGCCGATGGGGCGCTGGCGCATGGGTCGAGCGTATGCGACGCGGTGCGGGGTACCCGGTCCCACCTGGTCCGGTCCGGCCCTTCAGGCCCAGCCCGGTCCCGCCCGGGTGTGCGTGCGACGCGCCGTGGGCCGCGTAATGATTTGGCAAAGCGGAAATGAAAGACGGCATTCCACTGTTTCGACCTTCGGAGGGACCGCACGCCCTCTCCCGCAGCATGCCCCTATCGAGGAGGACCGACGAGGTGAGCCAGTACGTCTCCCGGCTCGGCTCCACCCGGACGGCCGCGCGCCTCAGGTTTCCCGGAGGCTTCTCCGGGGCGTCCCGCAAGCCGCGCCGCATCGCGATGCTCTCCGTGCACACCTCCCCGCTCCACCAGCCCGGTACCGGCGACGCGGGCGGGATGAACGTCTACATCGTCGAGCTGGCCAAGCGCCTCGCCGCGATCAACATCGAGGTCGAGATCTTCACCCGGGCGACCACCGGCTCCCTCGCCCCCGCGGTCGAGCTGGCCCCCGGCGTCCTGGTCCGGCACGTCGACGCCGGACCGTACGAAGGTCTCGCCAAGGAGGACCTGCCCGCCCAGCTCTGCGCCTTCACCCACGGAGTGATGCAGGCCTGGGCCGGTCAGCGCCCCGGCTACTACGACCTCGTGCACTCCCACTACTGGCTCTCCGGCCAGGTCGGCTGGCTCGCCGCCCAGCGCTGGGGCGTCCCGCTCGTGCACGCCATGCACACCATGGCCAAGGTCAAGAACGCCGCGCTCGCCGAGGGCGACACCCCCGAGCCGCCCGCCCGGGTCATCGGCGAGACCCAGATCGTGAACGCCTCCGACCGGCTGATCGCCAACACCGCCGAGGAGGCCGACGAGCTCGTCCGCTTCTACGGCGCCGACCCGGCCGCCGTCGCCGTCGTCCACCCCGGCGTCAACCTCGACCGCTTCCGCCCCGCCGACGGCCGCGCCGCCGCGCGCGCCCGGCTCGGCCTGCCGCAGGACGCGCTGATCCCGCTCTTCGCGGGCCGCATCCAGCCGCTGAAGGCCCCGGACGTGCTGCTGCGCGCGGTGGCCGTGCTGCTGGACCGGGACCCGTCGCTGCGCTCGCGCATCGTGGTGCCGGTGGTCGGCGGGCCGAGCGGCAGCGGGCTCGCCAAGCCCGAGGGGCTCCAGAAGCTGGCCGCGCGCCTCGGCATCGCCGACGTCGTACGGTTCTGCCCGCCGGTGGGCCAGGACCTGCTGGCGGACTGGTTCCGGGCCGCTTCGGTGCTGGTCATGCCCTCGTACAGCGAGTCCTTCGGCCTGGTCGCGATCGAGGCCCAGGCGACCGGTACGCCGGTGGTCGCCGCGGCCGTGGGCGGGCTGCCGGTGGCGGTGCGCGACGAGGTCAGCGGCTTTCTGATACCCGGGCACGAGCCGGAGGCGTACGCCCGCGCGCTCGGACGGTTCGCGGACGCGCCGGAGCTGGTCGAGCGGATGGGGGAGGCCGCCGCGGCGCACGCCCAGTCCTTCGGCTGGGACACGGCCGCGTCGGCGACCGCCGATGTGTACACGGCCGCGCTCTGCGACCACCGCCGCCGGGCCCGGACGCACCACGGCTGATCGCCCGAGGCCCCTCCTGCCGCCCGCCCCCCGCTGTCGTACGCTCGCTGCATGGCTGACGCACCCGACGAGACAGCAGCGGCCCAGGTCATCGAGGCGACGCTGAACGATGCCGGGCTCGTATGGGAGAGCCCGGAGCGCGGCAACTACGTCGTGACCCTGCCGGGCACCCGCAAGCTGTCGACGACCTGTTCCCTGATCGTCGGCAAGCACTCCCTCTCCCTCAACGCGTTCGTCGTCCGGCACCCGGACGAGAACGACGCCGAGGTGCACCGCTGGCTGCTGGAGCGCAACCTCCGCCTGTTCGGGGTGAGTTACGCGATCGACTCGCTCGGCGACGTCTATCTGGTCGGCAAGCTCCCCCTGGCGGTGGTCACCCCCGAGGAGCTGGACCGGCTGCTCGGCGTGGTCCTCGAAGCGGCCGACGGGGCGTTCAACACCCTGCTGGAGCTGGGGTTCGCGAACTCGATCCGCAAGGAGTACGCGTGGCGGGTGGCGCGCGGTGAGTCCACCCGCAACCTGGAAGCGTTCAGCCATCTGACCCGGGATACGTCCGACAGCTGACGCTTACCTCCACTGCCTCCACGGCTTTCTCTCGGCGGCGCACGGGTCTTTCCCTGCGCCGCCGAGGCATGCCATGCTCGCCGCCAACGCACACATGAACGTCATTCATATACATGAAAGACCTTCCATGAAAGGCGGATCGGGTATGGCGACGCATCAGGGGACGGGAAGCGGCGGGAGCGGCGGGGGCGAGGTCGCCAGGCGTACGGTCCTCGGCGGCGCCGTGGCCGTAGCGGCGGCCGCCGCGACCGGAGCCGCCACGGCCGGGTCGGCCCACGCCTCGGCGGCCCGAGAGCCGGCGGCCCGAGCCTCGGCCGCCCGCCCGGTCCGGGAGGCCGCTCTGTGGCGGGAGTTCGCCGCCGCCCCCTTCACCCACCCCCAGATCCCCTACGTCGGCCGCGCCGGCCACCGCGCGGGATCCGGCCTCCCGCGCGGTGGCCGGCGTGGCCTCGTCATCGACGTCGTACGCGACCACGGAGCCCGCCCCGACGGCTCGGCCGACGCCGCGCCCGCGATCAACCGTGCCGTCGCCGCCGCCGGAGAGCGCGGCGGCGGCACGGTGACCGTCCCGGCGGGGACGTACCGCATCGACGACATCATCCGCATCGGCCACAGCGACGTCGTGGTGCGCGGCGCGGGCAGCGGGGCGACGACGCTGTACGCGACCCGCAGTCTCACCGAGCTGATCGGGGCGTACGGCAGCCGTTACGGCGGCGACAAGTCCAGCTGGTCCTGGGCCGGCGGCCTCATCTGGCTCTGCCCCAAGGACCGTTGGGCCTCGCTGACCGACGCGATCCGCGCCCGGGAATGGCCCTTCGAGGGCTGGACCGGCAACCGCCGCGACGCCTGGCGCACCCTCGCCGTCCCGGCCCCGGCCCGCCGAGGCGACCGTACGATCACCGTCCCCGCCGCCGACGCCCGGAATCTGCGGCCCGGACAGCTCGTCCTCCTCCGCCTCGCCGACGACCCCGGCCACACGCTGCTCCAGCACATGGCGGGCGACGGCGAGGGCGCGCGGGCGTACACCTGGGCCGACAAGACCAAGCTGACCTCGTACGTTCCCTACGAATGGCCGGTCCGCGTCACAGGCGTACAAGACCGCCGGATCACCCTGGAACGACCCCTTCCGCTCGATGTGCGCCCCGAGTGGGACCCCCGGCTGACCACCCTCGTCACTCCGCTCACCGGGTCCGGCGTCGAGGGCCTCACCCTGGAGGCGGTCGAGAAGCCGCAGGCCCCGCACCTGCTCGACCAGGGGTACAACGGGCTCGCGTTCCAGTGCGCGTACGACTGCTGGGCCGACGACGTCACCGTCCGGCACGTCGACAACGGCTTCGGCCTGATCGGCGCGTCCGCCTGCACCCTGCGCCGTACGAAGGTCGAGGGGCGCGGCGCGCACCACCCGTACTACTGCCGCGAGGGCTCGCACGACAACCTGATCGAGGACTTCACCATCGCCGCCCGCACCACCCCCGCGCCCGTCGGCACCCAGCTCCACGGCATCAACGTCGAGGGCCTGTCCAGCTACAACGTCTGGTCGCGCGGCCGGATGGAGACGGGCACGTTCGACTCGCACCGGGGGATGCCGTTCGCCAACGTCCGCACCGACATCACGGTGAACAACGACGGCGTCCACGGCGGCGACGCCAGCGCGGGCCCGCTGTTCGGGGCGCGCTTCACCCACTGGAACATCCGGGTCACCAACGAGCGGGCCGGGCTGATGAAGATCGACGGCCTCGCCCCGTACAGCGCGACCGTGGGCATCAACGAGGTACGGGAGTTCGGCCAGATCGACGTCCCCGACTTCACCGGCGACCTGCACACCCGCCTGGAGACGTACGGGAGTCCGGAGACGGTCCGGCCGGCCAACCTGTACGAGGCGCAGCGGGGTGTACGTCTGCGCTGACGTACTTCCGGGGTGCTCAGCTACCGCGCTTCCGGACCGCGTCCAGGGCGTCGACGAGATGGGGAGCGACCAACTCCCAGGTCTCGTCGGCGGCTTCGGGCCCGACGGCGCGGGGCACGGTCTCGACGAGCATGATGAGGTACAGATAACTCCGGTACAGGGCATAGCGGGTCCGGAGTGTGTCCGTGAACTCCACGCTCCCGCCGCTCGATTCGGCGTACCCGGCGAGGAAGTCCCGGTCCCGCTCGATGTCGTCGAAGAGCGCGAGTGAGACGAAGTCGGCCACCGGGTCGCCCCAGAACATCCGCTCCCCGTCGATGACCCCGCCGATCGTCCGCGCGCCCGGCTCGCCCGTGACCAGCAGGTTTCCCGGCCACAGGTCGAAGTGCACGAGGGTGGGCCGGGTCACCTCGTCCAGGACGTGGGCCGCGCCCGCCAGCACCGTACGGATGTCGCCGACGGGGTACGGCAGCCGGGCCCGGTAGGTCTCGGCGTCGGCGAGCACGGCCTCGGTCATCGCCGTGAACGCGGTACGCCACGTGGGGGCGAGCGGCCCGAACGGCTCGGCGGGGTAGCCGAATCCGGACCCGGCGGGCCCGGTCACGGTGTGCAGGCGTCCGACGAGCCGCCCGAGTTCGGCGCGCAGCCGGGGTTCGTCGCCGTCGTCCGCCGTGGGGGCCGTCTCGTGCCAGGGGCGGCCGGGGCGGGCGGTCATCACCAGGTACGCGCCGGTCGGCGCGGCCGGATCCGCCTCGCTGCGGACGACCCGGGGGACCGCGGGGCCGCCGGCCCGCGCGGCGGCGGTGCAGAACGCGACCTCGTTGACCAGGAGGTCGCGTTCGTAGCGCAGGGCGGCGGTGTGCGGCGGGGGCGTCTTGACCACCCAGTCGCGGCCGTCGGCGAGCGTGACGCGCGTGACGGTGTTGTACGTGCCGCCGGTGAGCGGGACGATCGACGCGATGTCGCGCTCACCGACCCCGAGGGCGTCGAGAACACGCAGGAGAGGGGCAGCGGGGGCCTGGTCGGACATGCGGATGACGTCCTTTCGGGAGGGTTGTAGAGCCCTTCCGCACAGTACGTTCACAGGGTGATCACAGCAGAATCACGATCATGGAAGGGCGTTGCCGGACCGGTCTTCGATCGCGGGTTCGATCGTAAGGTGTGGATCACTGCGACGGCCCGTCCCAGGCGGCGTCGAAGTGCCGTACGGAAGAGGGGCGGTTGCTCATCGAACCGGAGAGAAGAACCATGCGCGCCACTGCCGTACGACGTACCGCCCTCGCCGCCTCCGCGGCCGCCCTCGCCCTGCTGGCCACCGCATGCAGCGGCTCGTCGGACGCCGACGGCAAGGACGGCAAGGACGAGAAGGGCGCCGCGAGCGGAAGCAGCTCGGCCCCGAAGGCGCCGAAGGCCCCGGCCAAGGCGCTCACCGCCGCCGAGTTGGAGAAGGCCACCCTCGCCCAGGGCGACGTCGAAGGCACCCGGATCACCAAGACGGGTCCGGCCGACGAGGTCGCGGCGGACGGCGTCAAGGTCGACAAGGAGGCCTGCCTGCCCGTCGCCCACGCCATGTACGGCGTGGCGCAGAAGGGGGCGGTGGCCACCACCAAGCGCAAGGTGATCGACGAGCCGAAGGCCGGCGGCAAGAAGTCGCTGGAGGACGTGGCGAAGGGCGAAGGCGCCGACGCGTTCAAGGACGCCTTCAACCTGACGTCCACGTCAATCGCGCTGCACTCGTACGAGGGGACGGCCGGCCCGGACGCGTTCGCCGCGCTGAAGAAGGCCGCGGCGGACTGCGCGGGCGGCTTCACCGCCACGGTCGCGGGGACGCCGACGAAGGTCGTCTCGATGACCGAGGAGAAGGTCACCGGCGGCGACGAGGCGGTGGCCTGGACGGTCACCACCGAGGACGAAGGCGCCACCGCGCCGGTCAAGCTGGTCGCGCTGCGCAAGGAAAGCAGCGTGGCGACGTTCTTCGCCTTCAACCTGGCGGCGGCGGGCGGCGGCGACGTGAAGTTCGAGCTGCCGACGGCGGTCGTCGCGGCGCAGGACAAGAAGCTCGCCTGACGTACGCCCGCGGCGCCTCTGTCCTGATCCACCACGGGGCAGGGGCGCCGCCGCGGTCGTGGGGGATCAGGGCAGAGGCACGAGCCGGACGACGGTCACGGTCAGCACGGACCTGGAGACGTAGTAGAGGACGATGGCCCCGGCGACGGTCGCCTCACGCCGGTCCTGTTCGCTCTTGACGGCGGTGGAGGCGTGGCCGTACGGCTCCTCGCCGAGCGTGCGGGCCATCTCGTCCCGGAAGGACTCGCCGCCGCGCATCTTGGCCAGGGTGTCGTCGGCGGGCGGTGCGTAGGAGATGCGGAAGCTCAAGCGACGCTCCGCCTCTCGGCCTCGTCCCGCGCGAGCCGGTCCAGGATCTTCTCGGCCTCGGGATCGGGGACGGCCTCCAGCATCCAGTGCCGCATGACGGCCTGGATCTCGTGCACCCCCGCCTCGTTGATCGCGAGGTCGAACTCCTCGCGTCTCTCCTCGGGGAGCGTGGCCCGGATGTCCGGGATGCTGTTGGGCACCTCGACCTCGGTACCGCCGACGAAGGTCTTCAGAGACTCACCCATGATCGCTCTCCTCGATCTCCTTGCCCTGGAGGGTGCCGTCACGGACAGCGCGACGGCATGGGCTCACCGTAGTGCGTACGAGGGGTGTTTCGGCCGATCCGACCGGGCACGGATCGGCCACGGATCACGGGACAGCCCTGAGCCTCGCCTCGACCCGGTCGCGCAGGAGCGCGTACTCCTCCTGGAGCCGCGGCAGCTCGCCGGGCGGCCGGACGACGACGTCCCCGCCCACGACGACCTCCTCGGGCCCGAACTGCTCCCGGGTCAGATCGATCTCGACGCCCATGCCCAGCCGGTTCCACCAGTGGAAGTCGGTACGCACCCCGTCGACATGGACCTCGCCCCGTACCAGCTCCCCACCGAGCAGATCGTTGAGCACCATGGCGGTGACCCCGCACTGATCCCGCGCCGGATTGTCCGGAGTCCAGCGGTCGCGGTACTCCGGGGTGCAGGTCTCGGCGCTCCAACTGCTGCGCAGGGCCTGTTCGATGTCGCTGAGGAGATGGACCGTCATGCAGACCATCGTGGCAGGCGGCACTGACAACAGGGCCGCTCCGCTGCCACCCCCACTTCTTCGGCCCGCCGTCCGGCGGCGCCAACCGCCCCCCTCCATTGTCCCCTTGCCCCCGGGAATTACGTCGACAGGGGCCGCGGGCGCCCGGCAGAGTGGTCGCCCGTGACCAGCAGCGAACTGTGGACCCGTGAGACCGCCGACCGCTACGACGCCGAGGAGGCCGAGAACTCCTCGCCCGCCGCCCTCGAACCGACCCTCGACTTCCTCGCCGAACTCGCCGGGGACGGCCGGGCCCTGGAGTTCGCCATCGGAACCGGCCGCGTGGGCGTGCCGCTGCGGCAACGCGGTGTACCGGTGACGGGCATCGAACTCTCCGAGCCGATGGCGGCGGTGCTCCGCCGCAAGGCCGACGAGAAGACCCTCCCGGTGGTGATCGGGGACATGGCCGCCACGGTCGTCCCCGGCGAGTTCACCCTGGTCTACCTCGTCTACAACACCATCGGGAACCTGCTCACCCAGGACGAACAGGTCGCATGCTTCGAGAACGCGGCCCGTCATCTGGCCCCCGGCGGCCGCTTCGTCATCGAACTGTCCGTACCGCCACTGCGGTTCCTGCCGCCCGGCCAGGTCGCGGTGCCGTTCGACGTGTCCGAGCGGCACCTCGGCTTCGACACCTTCGATCTGGTCGAGCAGACCCTCGTCTCGTACCACTTCACCCGCGACGGCGACGACGGCCGTTACCGCCGAGGCACCTGCCGCCAGCGCTACGCCTGGCCGGCCGAGCTGGACCTGATGGCCCGCATCGCGGGGCTGGAGCTGGAGAGCCGGGCCGCGGACTGGGACGGGACGCCGTTCGGCCCGGACTCCGGCAAGCACATCTCTGTGTGGCGCAAGCCGGCTGTCTGAGCCGGAGAAGGCGAGCCCGACCGGACGGACCGAGCCCCCAGCCCGCGGAGAAACGGACCGAGCCCCCCGCCCGCGGAAAAACCGCCGGCAGGGGGCTCGGGAGATGAGCTAGGTGCGGGCTACTACTTCTTGCCCTGGTTCTTCACGGCCTCGATCGCGGCCTTCGCCGCGTCCGGGTCGAGGTACGTGCCGCCCGGCTTCAGCGGCTTGAAGTCGGCGTCGAGCTCGTAGGAGAGCGGGATGCCGGTCGGGATGTTGAGGCCCGCGATGTCCTCGTCCGAGATGCCGTCCAGGTGCTTCACCAGGGCGCGGAGGCTGTTGCCGTGCGCGGCGACCAGGACCGTGCGGCCCGTGAGGAGGTCCGGGACGATGCTGTCGAACCAGTACGGGAGCATGCGGACGACGACGTCCTTCAGGCACTCCGTGTCCGGGCGCAGCTCCGGGGGGAGGGTCGCGTAGCGCGGGTCGTCGAACTGGCTGTACTCCGCGTCGCGGGCCAGCGGCGGCGGCGGGGTGTCGTACGAGCGGCGCCACAGCATGAACTGCTCCTCGCCGAACTCGGCGAGCGTCTGCGCCTTGTCCTTGCCCTGGAGCGCGCCGTAGTGGCGCTCGTTCAGGCGCCAGGAGCGGCGGACCGGGATCCACAGGCGGTCGGCGGACTCCAGGGCCAGCTGCGCGGTGCGGATCGCGCGGCGCTGGAGGGAGGTGTGCAGGACGTCGGGGAGCAGACCGGCGTCCTTGAGCAGCTCACCGCCGCGGACTGCTTCCTTCTCGCCCTTTTCGGTGAGGTTGACGTCCACCCAACCGGTGAACAGGTTCTTCGCGTTCCATTCGCTCTCGCCGTGGCGGAGGAGGATCAGCTTGTACGGTGCGTCGGCCATGAGCCCGAGCGTAATCGAACCCGTGCGGCCCCCGCGCGCCCGCCCGTAACGCGGACAGCGCCGGGCCGCGAGCGCCCGGGCCTCGGACGATTGACGGGGGGCGTCAATCCAGTGGCGGGCGGGGAGCCGGGCTTCGTAATGTCTCGGTCGGGGTCGGGGGTGTTACCCGAGGCCCGTTCCGCGTCGCATCCGTATCCGTCCGTACGTCCCGTGGGGGGAATCCTTATGTCCGTCGCCGGTCTGCGATCAGCCGCCCGCGAGACCGTCTCCGGGATGCCCCGCGAGTTCTGGTGGCTGTGGACCAGCACCCTGGTCAACCGCCTCGGCGCGTTCGTCGCGACCTTCATGGCCCTCTACCTGACCCTGGACCGGGGCTACTCCGCCTCGTACGCGGGGCTCGTCGCCGCCCTCCACGGGCTCGGCGGGGTCATCTCCTCGCTCGGCGCGGGCGTGATGACCGATCGCCTCGGGCGGCGGCCCACCATGCTGATCGCCCAGACGTCGACCGCCGTGTCCGTGGCGGTGCTCGGGTTCATGCATCACCCCTTCGCCATCGCCGCCGTGGCGTTCTTCGTCGGCATGGCGAGCAACGCGTCCCGCCCCGCCGTCCAGGCGATGATGGCGGACATCGTGCCCCCGAAGGACCGCGTCCGGGCCTTCTCGCTCAACTACTGGGCCATCAACCTCGGCTTCGCGATCTCCTCCGCCGGGGCCGGTTTCATCGCCGAGTACAGCTACCTCGCCGGATTCATCGGCGAGGCCCTGATGACACTTGTCTGCGCGATCCTCGTCTTCCTGAAGGTCCCGGAGTCACGGCCCGAGGAAGCGGTGGTCAGGACCGTCGGCGGCAAGGGGCCCCAGGACGAGGTGCGGCTCACCACCGTCCTGCGCGACGGGCGCTTCATGGGCGTCGTGGGGCTGTCGTTCCTGGTGGCGCTGATCTTCCAGCAGGGGTACGTGGCGCTGCCGGTGGCGATGGGCACGGACGGGCTGTCCAGCTCCGACTTCGGTACCGCCATCGCCGTCAACGGCGTGCTGATCGTGGTCCTCCAGATCCCCGTCACGCGCTTCATCCAGAACCGCGACCCGCGCCGGCTGCTGATCCTCTCCTCGCTGCTCGCCGGGTACGGCTACGGGCTCACCGCCTTCGCCGGGTCGGTCGGCGCGTACGCCCTGACGGTGTGCGTCTGGACGCTGGCCGAGATCGTGAACGCGCCCACCCAGACGGGCCTGGTCGTTCAGCTGTCGCCCGCCCGGGGCCGGGGCCGCTATCAGGGCATGTACACGATGTCCTGGTCGGTGGCCGCGCTCGTCGCCCCGCTGATGTCCGGCTTTGTGATCGACCACTACGGCGCGTCCTGGCTCTGGGCCCTCTGCGCCGTGATCGGCACCGTCGCCGGCTTCGGCTACTGGCTGCTGATGCGCAACCTGCCGCGCGAGGAGCACGCCGCGGCGGACACCCTGCCCGAGCCCGCGCCCGTCCCGGCCGAGGCCCGCCCGGACCAGGCCGAACCGGAGGCCGCACCCGCGGCGGCGGTGGAACGGGCCTGCTGAACCCTCGGCGCCCACCCGGGCCTCGCACCGGGTGGGCGCCGCGCGTTCGCCATCCGTACGGGGACCTGTACGGGTCAGCCGCAGCAGCCGCCGCACTGGCACGGGGCACCCGACTGGCAGCCGCACCCGCAGCCCGACCCGCATCCGCAGGCGCCGAGCAAGGTCAGGTGCACCACTTCGGTCGGGGTCTCCTGCTGGGGTTCGGTCGTGGGGGAATCGGCCATGGTCCCTCCTCAGGGCATACGGCTGGGCGGCGGACGCCGGTGCGCCGCCGCCGGGGACGTACGGCATGGCCCACCGCGTACGGCCATGGCGCCGCCCCCGCCCCATTGCATGCCCATCCCGGCGGGCGCATCAACGGCGCACACGCGCAGGAACGTATGTGCGACATGCGTACGCCGGTGGAGCGCCGGTGGTACGCGGAAGGCGCCCCCGCCCGTCCCCCGCGCGCCCCGGCCAAGAGCCCCCGGCCAGGAAACCCCGGCTACGCGCCCTCGACCGGGGCCGTCGACTGGATCTCGTCCGCGTGCTCACCCGTCACCAGGTAGACCACGCGCTTGGCGACCGACACCGCGTGGTCGGCGAAGCGCTCGTAGTAGCGGCCCAGCAGCGTCACGTCGACGGCCGTCTCGATGCCGTGCTTCCAGCGGTCGTCCATCAGGTGCTGGAACAGCGTGCGGTGCAGCAGGTCCATCTCGTCGTCGTCCTGCTCCAGCTGGAGCGCCAGATCGACGTCCTTGGTGATGATGACCTCGGCCGCCTTGGCCATCAGGCGCTGGGCGAGCTGGCCCATCTCCAGGATCGTGGCGTGCAGGTCGTGCGGGACCGCCGACTGCGGGAAGCGCAGCCGGGCCAGCTTCGCCACATGCTGGGCGAGGTCGCCCGAGCGCTCCAGGTCGGCGCTCATCCGCAGCGAGGTCACCACGATGCGGAGGTCCGTCGCCACCGGCTGCTGGCGGGCCAGGAGCGCGATGGCGCGGGCCTCCAGGTCGTGCTGGAGGTCGTCGACCTTCTGGTCGCCGGCGATCACGTTCTCCGCCAGCGTCAGGTCGGCGTCGAGCATGGACGTGGTCGCCCGCCCGATCGCCGAGCCGACCAGCCGGGCCATCTCGACCAGGCCTTCTCCGATCGAATCGAGTTCCTCGTGGTAAGCGTCGCGCATGGAAGTCCCTCTCCAGTTCCAGACTGAGGCCGGGGTCTCGGACCGACCCCCACGGTGCCACGGTGGGGCCGTAACGCGTCCGGATCCGGCCCCCTAAGTGAACCGACTCCTACCCCTCGGTGAACTCTGGGCGACGAGTGTTCGAGATGGCACTCGGACGGCTGGGAGGGACTCGTCGCACCCGCATAACCTTGAAGCATGGACGTGAACGCGGCGGTCGCCGCAGCTGCGGCGATCGCCGGTCTCCTGACCGGTGTGATCGCCATGCTGGCGTTCCGCTGGAGCGAGCGCGACCTGAAACGGCCCACGCGCACCTCGCTGCGGCCGGACAGCAACGCGGCTCTTCCCCCCGGAGTGGACACCGTCCTCTCCGTCCTCAGCTCCTCCGCCGTCGTCCTCGACGAGAGCGACAGCGTGGTCAAGGCCAGCTCCGCGGCGTACGCCCTGGGCCTGGTGCGGGGCGGCCGGCTGGCCGTCGAGCCGATGCTCAACATGGCCAGGGACACCCGGCGGGACGGCGAGATACGACAGGTCGAGCTGGACCTGCCCCGGCGCGGCACGGGCCGGGGCGACACCCTCGCCGTCTCCGCCCGGGTCGCCCCGCTGGGCTCGCGGCTGGTGCTGCTGCTGGTGGAGGACCTCACCGAGGCCCGCCGGATAGAAGCGGTACGGCGCGACTTCGTCGCCAACGTCAGCCATGAGCTCAAGACCCCGACCGGAGCGCTCTCCCTGCTCTCCGAGGCGGTCATGGACGCCTCCGACGACCCGGAGGCGGTGGAGCGGTTCGCCGGGCGGATGCAGATCGAGGCGACCCGGCTCACCAACCTCGTACAGGAGCTCATCGACCTCTCCCGGGTGCAGAACGACGACCCGCTGGAGGACGCCGAGCCGGTCAAGGTGGAGACGCTGGTCGCCGAGGCGATCGACCGCTGCCGCCAGCAGGCCGGCTCCAAGCAGATCACCATGGCCTCCGCGGGCGCCGAGGGCCTCACGGTCTGGGGCAACCGCGGCCAGCTCGTCGGCGCGCTCGGCAACCTCGTCGAGAACGCCGTCAACTACAGCCCCGCCCACACCCGCGTCGGCATCGCCGCACGCCGCCTCGCCTCGCCGGGCGGGGACCTCATCGAGATAGCCGTCACCGACCAGGGCATCGGCATCTCCGAGAAGGACCGCGAACGGGTCTTCGAACGCTTCTACCGCGTCGACCCGGCCCGTTCCCGGGCCACCGGTGGCACCGGTCTCGGCCTCGCCATCGTCAAACACGTGGCCGCCTCGCACGGCGGGGAGGTCACCGTCTGGAGCTCCGAGGGACAGGGCTCCACCTTCACCCTCCGGCTGCCCGAAACGGGCGCCACGAGGGAGCGCACCACCGGCGGACCGCTTATCGTCAACGGCGACGACGAGGGGCCGTACGAGACCGACACCTTTGACCCCTTTCCCGCCCCGGAGGCTCTTCCGTGACCCGAGTGCTTGTCGTCGAGGATGAGGAATCCTTCAGCGACGCCCTGTCCTACATGCTGCGCAAGGAAGGTTTCGAGGTCGCCATCGCGGCGACCGGCCCCGACGGGCTGGACGAGTTCGAGCGCAACGGCGCCGACCTGGTCCTCCTCGACCTGATGCTGCCCGGCCTGCCCGGCACCGAGGTGTGCCGCCAGCTCCGCAGCCGCTCCAACGTCCCGGTGATCATGGTCACCGCCAAGGACAGCGAGATCGACAAGGTCGTCGGGCTGGAGATAGGAGCCGACGACTACGTCACCAAGCCCTTCTCCTCCCGCGAGCTCGTCGCCCGCATCCGTGCCGTCCTGCGCCGCCGCGGCGAGCCGGAGGAGGTCACCCCGGCCGCCCTGGAGGCGGGCCCGGTCCGGATGGACGTCGACCGGCACGTCGTCACCGTCTCCGGTGGCAAGGTCGACCTCCCGCTCAAGGAGTTCGACCTCCTGGAGATGCTCCTGCGCAACGCGGGCCGCGTGCTCACCCGTATGCAGCTCATCGACCGGGTCTGGGGCGCGGACTACGTCGGCGACACCAAGACCCTCGACGTCCACGTCAAGCGCCTGCGCGCCAAGATCGAGCCCGACCCGGGCGCCCCGCGCTACCTCGTCACCGTGCGGGGCCTGGGGTACAAGTTCGAGCCGTAAACCGCGGGCTGCTCAGTCCTGCTGTACGCCGAAGGGCGCTTCCCGGCCGGGAAGCGCCCTTCGGCGTGTGTGCTGCGGGCGCTGCCGCGTCAGTGGGCCGCGGGCACGTCGTCGCCCGTGCCCTGCGCCGCCGCCTCGCCCTGTGCGCCCGGCTCGCCCTCGGCGGCCGCGCCGCCCGTCGCGCCCTCGGTCGCGGCGGGGGTCTCGCCGTTGCCGGTCGCTTCGCCGGACGGCGTCGGGCTCGGCTTCGGGGCGGGCGCCTCGGCCTGCGGGCTGGGGCCGAAGTCCTTGAAGAAGCCCTCGGCCGGGAAGACGCTCGCGCCGAGGCCGACGTCGCCGGTCCGGCTGAGCTTGAAGACGACCTGCTGAACGTCGCCGTTGCGCGCGGCCTCGCCGCTGTTCTCGATCACGGCAGCGGCGTTGCCCTTGCCGCCGATGATGACCTGGCCGCCGGCCGGGACCACGATGGGGCCCGTGCCGCCGGCCGCCTGGAGCTTCACCTCGACGTTGCTGCCGGGCAGCGTGATCGCCTCCAGCACCTCGCGCTCGGTGCCGTCGTTGAACAGCGTCGCGGCCACGACGGCGGGGCCGTCCGTGCCGGCGCCGGGCTGCGTGATCACGTTGACGTTCTGGACCTTGATGTTGCCCACCGAGGTGGCCGGGTTGTCCGGCCGGATCTTGAGCGTCTCGGCGTTGTTGCCCGCCGCACAGGCGGACAGGGAGAAGATCGAGAGCGCGGTGGCGGTGGCGGCGAGAGCGCCGTGTCGAAGGCTGCGGCTCACGGCGGCGGCAACTCCTTGAACGTTCGGACTGCGGGCTTCGGACGTCGGGCGCCGGTGTAAAGCCGCCCTAAGGGTGTGTCAGCGGCCTTAGGCTACCGAGCCGCCGTGCCCGCCCTGCACCCGACCCGCCTCTACGCGGTGTCTCGTCGGTGTCTCGTCGGTCGGGGGTGGGTCCTGGGCGGGACCTGGGCGGGTCCGGGGCGGCACCAGGGGGTTCTACCGGTCGGTAGGTCATGTGCCGTTCACATAATCCGCGTGATCAATTCTTCCGGGCGTTCCGCCGCTTCTTCGCCCCTTTTCCGCCGCGCGCCTTCTTCGCCTTCGCGTTCGGGGGCGGAAAGCGCCGTACGACGCTTGGCTTGATCAATTTCATTGCGGCCGGGCAGTTACGCCCGTACGAGTGAGCGATCACCGAACGGAGTAGGGAATGATCGCCATCTCGAAACCGACAAAACGGGACTTTCGCCCTCTTCTGTAGGGCTTCCGGGTCGTGTGACGTGGATGTTTCGCCCCGGGCGCACAGCGGCTCCGACCTGCGAATACCGTCCTCCGGATACCTTCCGCAGCACGTTCGTGTTGCTGTTGTCAAGCCCCGAGATATGCCCTGACCTGCGAAAACGCCATTCAGGAGAGTCGATTCTCGTGTTACTCTGGATAGCCACGGAAGGGGTACCTGTCACATGACGTTCAAGGTTGGCGACACCGTGGTCTATCCCCATCACGGGGCCGCGCTGATCGAGGCTATCGAAACTCGCCAGATCAAAGGCGTGGACAAGACCTACTTGGTGCTCAAGGTCGCCCAGGGCGACTTGACGGTCCGTGTGCCGGCGGACAATGCGGAGTTCGTAGGCGTGCGCGACGTGGTCGGGCAGGACGGGCTGGACCGGGTCTTCGAGGTGCTGCGCGCACCGTACGCCGAAGAGCCGACGAACTGGTCCCGGCGTTACAAGGCAAATCTCGAGAAGCTCGCCTCCGGCGATGTCATCAAGGTCGCGGAAGTCGTCCGTGACCTGTGGCGTCGGGAGCGCGAGCGCGGTCTCTCCGCCGGAGAGAAGCGCATGCTCGCCAAGGCCCGCCAGATCCTGGTGAGCGAGCTCGCCCTCGCGGAGAACACGAACGAGGACAAGGCCGAGGCCCTGCTCGACGAGGTCCTCGCGTCCTGAAACCGGATCACACCGGTCGTATGAATGTGCCGCGGTGCCCGCTGACCAGTCGTTTTCACACTGTGTCGTCGGGCGCTGCGGCATGTTCGGACCCGAATCCGCGTATCCCGAATCCGTGATCAACGATCAACGCGCATCCGTGGACACACGCACCGCGTCCGCGTACGCACGTACTGCGTGAGCGCCCGTCGCGACCTGTGCTCGACCGGGCGGGCGGTCACGGAAGGGGCCCGGTGCGAGTCAGGGCGTCACGCCCGGCTCGCTGGGCCCCTACCCATGTCGGTCGTGGAAACAAACCTGCCGAACCTTCGGAGTGCAATCGATGTCATCGACGCCACCCCCGACCGACCGGCCGCGCCCTCCCCGTACCGCCGCGGTGATCCCCGCGGCCGGGCGGGGCGTGCGGCTCGGTCCGGGCGCGCCCAAGGCCCTCCGGGCGCTCGGCGGGACGCCCATGCTGATTCACGCCATTCGCGCCATGGCCGCGTCCCGCGCCGTCTCCCTCGTCGTGGTCGTCGCCCCGCCGGACGGCGCGCCCGAGGTGAAGCGCCTCCTCGACGAGCACGCGCTGCCCGAGCGCACCGACTACCTGGTGGTGCCGGGCGGTGAGACCCGCCAGGAGTCCGTCCGCCTCGGCCTCGAAGCGCTGCCCGAGGACGTCGCCGTCGTCCTGGTCCACGACGCCGCCCGCCCGCTGGTGCCGGTTGACACCGTGGACGCGGTCGCCGCCGCCGTACGGGACGGGGCGCCCGCGGTCGTTCCCGCGCTGCCGCTCGCGGACACGGTCAAGGAGGTCGAGCCCGCCGCGAAGCCCGGGGAGCCGGAGCCGGTGCTCGCCACTCCCGTACGGGCCAGGCTGCGCGCGGTGCAGACGCCGCAGGGCTTCGACCGGGACACGCTGGAGCGGGCGCACGCCGAGGTCGCGGTCGACGGCGAGGGCGCCACGGACGACGCGGGCATGGTGGAACGCCTCGGCCGGCCCGTGGTCGTCGTCCCCGGCCACGAGGAGGCGTTCAAGGTGACCCGGCCGCTCGATCTCGTGCTGGCCGAAGCGGTACTCGCCCGGAGGAGGGCCAACGATGGTTTCTGACACGTCCGCGACCACCTCTGCGGCGGGGCCCGCCCCCGTCATCCCGCTCGTCGGCATCGGCACCGACATCCACGCCTTCGAGGAGGGCCGCGAGCTGTGGTGCGCGGGCCTGAAGTGGGAGGGCGAGGGCCCGGGCCTGGCCGGTCACTCGGACGCCGACGTCGTCGCGCACGCCGCCTGCAACGCGCTGTTCTCCGCCGCCGGCCTCGGCGACCTCGGGCAGCACTTCGGCACGGGCCGCCCCGAGTGGTCCGGGGCCGCGGGTATCACCCTGCTCACCGAGGCCGCCCGGATCGTCCGCGCCGAGGGCTTCGAGATCGGGAACGTCGCCGTCCAGGTCGTCGGCCTCCGCCCGAAGATCGGCAAGCGGCGGGACGAGGCGCAGAAGGTGCTGTCCGCCGCGGTCGGCGCCCCGGTCTCGCTCTCCGCCGCCACGTCCGACGGGCTCGGCTTCACCGGCCGCGGCGAGGGCATCGCGGGCATCGCCACCGCCCTGGTCTACCGGACGCGCTAGCCGTACGTCCCCGCCTGCTGCACATCACTTGCACGTACGCTGAAGGTGCAAGCGATGTGCAGTACGTGCGGTACGTAGTGCGAGGCAGGAGCGGCGGGAGTGGCACCGGTGACCAGTGCGACCACGGTGATGACGGGGGCGCCGGTCGACGGGGCCGGCCGGACCGGCGAAGGCAGCGGCCACGAGGACCCCCGCTACCTCCTGCGTACCGCCACCGCCGACGACCTCGGCGGCGCCCGCGCCGTGATGCTCGACACCGTCTACCGCGACCTGAAGTCCGGCTACGTACCCCGCTGGCACGCCGACATCATCGACCCCGAGGCCGCCTACCTCCGCCCGGAACGCTGCACCCTGCTCGTCGTCGAGCACCGCGGCGAGATCGTCGCCACCGGGGCCGTACGCGACCGGGGGCCGCAGGCGCCGCCCAATCCGCAGTGGGTCGCCGACCGCTTCCCCTCCGGGTCCACCGCGCAGCTCTGCCGGATCTATGTGCGCCCCGAGCACCGCAGGCACGGGCTCGCCCGGCAACTGGTGCGGGAGCTGGGGGAGTTCGCGGCGCGGGCGGGCGGCTACGCGGCCCTCTACCTGCACACCGACCCCGCCGTGCCGGGCGCCGAGCCCTTCTGGCGCTCGCTGGCCCGCGAGGTGTGCGACGAGCGGACACTGCCCGGGGGCGGGCAGGGGATCGTCCACTTCGAGCTGCCGATGCCGGTCCCGGGTGCGGCCCCGGTCCCGGTCCCGGGTGTGGTCGGTACCCCCGCCGGTTAGATGACAATCGTTTTCATATAGGGTCTCTCCCATGCTCACGCCCCGCCGTCTTCACCGCGCCGCCCTGCCGCTGGCCGCGACCGCGCTCCTCGCCACCGCCGCCACCGCCTGCACCTCCTCCGGAGGCTCCGGCTCCGGCGGCGATCAGCGGCTGAAGGTGGCCCTGGCCTTCCCGCCCGCCCAGGCCATGTCCCCGTACGGCGACGACGCCGTCATCCTGAGCCGGCTCGCCGTCGTCGAAGGGCTCACCCGGCTCGACAAGAACGGCGAGGCCAAGCCCGCGCTGGCCACGGCATGGAAGCGCGACGGCGAGACGGCCTGGGAGTTCACCGTCCGCCGGGGGACCGCCTTCCAGGACGGCACGAAGCTCGACGCCACCGCCGTGGCCCGCTCGCTCACCGCCGCGCAGAAGGCCTCCCCGAAGCCCCGGGTGCTCTCCGACACCACCCTCACCGCCACGGCCGAGGGCGCCGGCACCGTACGGATCACCACGAAGGACGCCGACCCGCTGCTGCCCCAGCGGCTCGCCAACCCCTCGCTGAGCATCCTGTCCGCCGCCGCGTACGGAAAGGGCGGCGCCCAGGTGAACCCCGCCGGGCACGCCACCGGACCCTTCACCCTCACCGAGGTCAACGGCGCGGTCAGCGCGACCCTGGAGCGCAACGACACCTACTGGGGCGCCAAGGCGAAGGCCCCCGGCGCCGACGTGAAGTTCGTCGCCGACGGCACCGCCCGCGCCAACGCCCTGCGCACCAAGGACGTCGACGTGGCCGAGTACGTCCCCATCTCGCAGGCCGCGCTGCTCGGCGACGGACTGGTCCACGAGTTCCCCTCCGCCCGCACCAACGGCCTCTCCCTCAACACCGAGCGCGGTGTCTTCGCCGATCCGGCGATGCGCGCCGCCGCCCGCGAGGCCATCGACTCCAAGGCGCTGGTCGACGGCGTCTACGAGGGCCGCGCCGACACCGCGCAGGGGCTGCTCGGCCCCGGCGTCCCCTGGGCCGCCGATCTGCGCACCGCCCCCACCGGCCGGGCGAAGGCCGCCGCCCCGGCCGAGGTGAGGAAGACGCAGCAGATCGTGCTCGCCACCTACACCAACCGGCCCGAGCTGCCCGAGGTCGCCACTGTTGTCCAGCAGCAGCTGGAGAAGCGCGGGTTCACCGTGAAGCAGGTCGTCCGCGACTACGCGCAGATGGAGGCCGACGCGCTCGCCGGGAAGTACGACGCGTTCATCCAGGCCCGCAACACCCTCCTGGACACCGCCGACCCGGTCTCCTACCTCGCCTCCGACTTCACCTGCGACGGCAGCTTCACCATCACCCAGCTCTGCGCCGAGCCCGTCGACACCGCCGTCGGCAAGGCCGCCGCCCTCGCCGACACCGACGCCCGGCACAAGGCCGAGATGACCGCCGAGGCCGCGATCCTCGGCACCGACGCCCTCGTCCCCCTCGTCCACGAACGCTTCGTCCAGGGATACGACGAGACCCGCGTCCGGGGCGTCGCCCTCGACCCGATGGAGCGCACCCTCATCACCGCCGACACCCGCATCGGGTGACCCCGTGAAGTACCTCGCCGGACGGCTCGGCACGCTGCTCGCCGTCGTCGCGGTGATCGGGCTGCTGCCCTGGCTGACCCGGACCGACCCGGCCCGCACGATCCTGCACGCCCGGTACGCCGACCGGGCCCCGACCCCCGAGACGCTCGCCGCGATCCGCGCCGAGACCGGACTCGACGGCGGGCCGCTCCACGTCCTGGGCGACTGGCTCGGCGGACTCGTACGCGGCGACCTCGGCACCTCCTGGGTCTCCGGCCAGCCCATCGCCCCCGACGTGGTCGCCGCCCTCGGCAACTCCCTCACCCTGATGGGCGTCTCGCTCGCCGTCGCCGTGCTCCTCGCCCTCGCCCTGAGCGCGGCCACCCTCCGGCGCGGGGCCGCGCGCCGGATCGTGCGCGTGCGCACCGGAGCGGGCGCGGCGGTGCTCGCCGCGCTGCCGGAGTTCCTCCTCGCCGCCGTCCTGGCCACCGTGTTCGCCGTGCACCTCGGCTGGTTCCCCGCGCTCGGCTGGGGCGCCCCCGACCAGCTCGTGCTGCCCGCCCTCGCCATGGGCGTACCCGCGGGGGCCCTGCTCGGCCGGCTGCTGGACGACGCCCTGCCCGGCGCGTTCGCCGAACCCTGGGCGAAGGCCGCCGCCGCGAGCGGCATACCCGGCCGGACCGTCGCCCGCCACGCCCTCCGCCGTACGCTGCCGGGCTTGCTGCCCCAGCTCGGCCTGGTCGCGGTCGGGCTGACCGGCGGGGCCGTCGCCGTCGAGACGCTGTACGCGATCCCCGGCCTCGGCGGTACGGCACTCGCCGCCGCCCTCGCCCAGGACCTGCCCGTCCTCCAGGCGGCCGTGCTGGTACTCCTGCTCCTCGGCGTCGCCGCGGGCCTCGCCTCCCGCCTCGCCGTCCGCGTCCTGCTCGGCCCCGCGCTCACCGACCGCGCCCTGCCCGCCCTCGTCGCACCCCGGCTGCCCGGCCGTCGCGGGCTCGCCGTCGCCGCCCTCGTCCTCGGCACCCTGCTCGTCGCGGTCACCGTCGCGGGCCTCCTGCGCGACCCGCTCCACGTCGACACCGCCGTCCGGCTCGCCGGCCCGTCCGCCGCGCACCCCTTCGGCACCGACAACCTCGGCCGCGACGTCCTGGCCCGCCTCGGCCACGGGGCCGCCCGCACCGCGCTCGCCGCCGTCGCCGTCGGAGCCGTCACCCTGGCTCTCGGGCTGCTCCTCGGAGCCGTACGCGCCGGGGCGCTCACCGAGACCGCGAACGCGCTCCCCGCCGTCCTCGCCGGACTCGTCGTCGCGGGCATCGCCGGACCCGGCCCCTGGGGCGCCGCCGCAGCCGTGGCCGCCGTCGCCTGGGCCCCGCTTGCCGCGCACACCGCCGCCCTGTACGCCCAGGAGAAGGCGGCCCCGCACCTCGCCGCAGCCGTCGCCCTCGGCGCGGACCGGGCCCACCTGCTGCGCCGCCACGTCCTGCCCGGGGTCCTGCCGCCGGTCGCCCGCCACGCCCTCCTCCGCATCCCGGCCGTCGCCCTGGCCCTGGCCTCCCTCGGCTTCCTCGGCCTCGGCACGCAGGCGCCCGCGCCGGAATGGGGCCGGATGCTGTCGGAGAACATGCCGTACGCGGAACGCGCCCCGTGGGCCGTCCTCGCCCCCGCCGCCGCGCTCGCCGTCCTCGGCGCGCTGGCCGTCCTCACCTCGGCGGCCGTACGCGGGCGCACGCCGACGGGCCTGAAGGGCTCGAAGTGACCCGGCCCGCCGAAGCCTCCGCCGAAGCCCCGGCCCCGGACGCCAAGGGGACGGAGAAGGCCCGCCGCCGCCCCCTGTTCGCGAGCGCGCCCACCCCCTACCTCCGGCTCCTCACCGCCACCCAGTTCGCCTTCAACATCGGCTTCTACGCCGTCCTGCCCTACCTGGCCACCCATCTCGGCAGCGGCCTCGGCATGGCGGGCTGGCTCGTCGGGCTCGTCCTCGGGCTGCGCACCTTCAGCCAGCAGGGCCTGTTCGTCGTCGGCGGCGCGCTCACCGACCGGTACGGGCCCCGCTCCGTCGTCCTGGCGGGCTGCGCGCTGCGGATCGCCGGGTTCGGCTGGCTCGGGTTCGCCGGATCCACGGCCACCGTCATCGCGGCCGTCCTCCTCATCGGCTTCGCCGCCGCGCTGTTCTCCCCGGCCGTCGAGTCCGAGGCCGCCCGCGAGGCCGTCCGGCACGAACGCGACACCGGCGAACCGCGCGCCCACGTCCTCGCCCTGTTCTCCGCCGCCGGGCAGGCCGGAGCGTTCCTCGGACCGCTGCTCGGCTCGCTGCTCCTGCTGCTGGGCGGCGGTTTCCGGGCCGCCTGCCTCGCCGGGGCGCTCGTCTTCGTCGGCGTACTGGCCGGACACGCCCGCCTGATGCCGCGCGCCGACGGCGTACGGAACCGGGACCGGGCCCCGGAAGCCGACCGCGTACGGAACCGGGAAGCCGAACCCGTACCGGAAGCCGACCGCGTACGGGAATGGGACCGGGACCGGACCCCCGGCACCCCCACCCGTACGGCTCAACCGGAGCCGTCCCCCTGGCGTGCGGTGTTCGCCAACCGGGCGTTCCTGCTGCTCTGCCTCGCGTACAGCAGCTATCTCGTCGCCTACAACCAGCTCTACCTCTCCCTCCCCGTCGAGGTGGAGCGGGCCACCGGGTCCCAGGCCGCGCTCGGCTGGCTCTTCGCCCTGTCCTCGCTGCTCGTCGTCGCCGCCCAGGTCCCCCTGACCCGCTGGTCCGCCCGCCGTGTCGCCCCGCGCACCGCGCTGGTCACCGGTCTCGCGGTCGTGGCCGCCGGGTTCGCCGCCGTACCGCTCACGCCCGGCGGGCCCGGCGGACTGCTGCCCGGTGCCGCGCTCGTCGTCCTGCTGACCCTGGGCCAGATGCTGCTGGTCCCCGCCGCCCGCGGCCTCGTCCCGGACCTGGTCGAGGACCGGCGGCTCGGCCTGGCCACCGGGGCGCTGTCCTCCGTCTCCGGGCTCGCCGTGCTCGGGGGCAGCGCGGCGACCGGCGCCCTGCTGGACGCGCCCGCGCCCGTGCGGTGGGCGGTCCTCGCGGCGGTCCCGCTGGCCGGGGCGGCGCTCGCGTTCACCCTTCCGGCGGGACGCGGCGGGAAGGAAGCGGGGCCGCGCGCGGTTGCCGGGTAGGAGCAGCATCGGAACACCGGACAGGTCCGGCCCACCCGCAGCGCACAGGAGGACGTACGCATGACCGCCGCACTCTCCACCGAGCTCAAGAACCTGCTCGACACCCCCGTGTTCGTCAACATCGCCACCATCCAGCCCGACGGCAGCCCCCAGGTCTCCCCGGTCTGGGTCAAGCGCGACGGCGACGACGTCCTCATCTCCACCACCGTCGGCCGCCGCAAGGAGAAGAACCTCCGCCGCGACCCGCGCGTCACCGTCGTCGTCCAGCCCTTCGACGCCCCGTACAGCTACGCCGAGATCCGCGGCGAGGCGACGCTGACGACGGACGGCGGGCAGGAGCTGATCGACGAGCTCTCGGTGAAGTACACCGGCAAGCCGTACGCCGAGTTCAACCCGAACTCCGGCGCCGACGACCCCCGTGTCGTCGTCCGGATCTCGCCGCGCAAGGTCGTCGGCAGCATCTGAGGCTCCGGGGACTCCGCCGACTCCCCTCGTATGGCCGGAAAACGCTCTCCGGGGTGTCCAGAACCATCCCGGTACCAGAAAGTTGTCCCCGCGATCCCCAAGGGTCGCGGGGCACTGGTGTCGGCCTACTACCCTTGAGGCGTGACTATTCGCCTGCACGACACCAGCGCCCGGCAGATCCGTGACTTCGTCCCGCTCACCGCGGGCTGTGTCTCGATCTACCTCTGTGGCGCCACCGTCCAGGCGGCACCGCACATCGGCCACATCCGCTCGGGCCTGAACTTCGACATCATGCGCCGCTGGTTCACGTACCGCGGTTACGACGTCACGTTCATCCGGAACGTCACCGACATCGACGACAAGATCATCGCGAAGTCCGCCGAACAGGGCCGCCCGTGGTGGTCGATCGGCTACGAGAACGAGCGCGCGTTCAACGACGGCTACGACGTGCTCGGCTGCCTGCCGCCCACCTACGAGCCCCGCGCCACCGGCCACATCCCCGAGATGATCGAGATGATGCGCGGCCTGATCGAGCGCGGCCACGCCTACGAGGCCGACGGCAACGTCTACTTCGACGTGCGCTCCCTCCCCGGCTACCTGGAGCTCTCCAACCAGGAGCTGGACGATCTGCGCCAGCCCTCCGGCGAGGGCGAGACCGGCAAGCGCGACCCGCGCGACTTCGCCATGTGGAAGGCCGTGAAGCCGGGCGAGCCCAGCTGGGAGACCCCGTGGGGCCGGGGCCGGCCCGGCTGGCACCTGGAGTGCTCGGCGATGGCCCACAAGTACCTGGGCGCCGCGTTCGACATCCACGGCGGCGGCATCGACCTGATCTTCCCGCACCACGAGAACGAGATCGCCCAGGCCAAGGCCTTCGGCGACACGTTCGCCAACTACTGGGTGCACAACGGCTGGGTCACCCTGGCCGGCGAGAAGATGTCGAAGTCGCTGGGCAACTCCGTCCTCGTCAGCGAGATGGTCAAGCACTGGCGCCCCATCGTCCTGCGCTACTACCTGGGCACCCCGCACTACCGGTCGATGATCGAGTACAGCGAGGAGGCCCTGCGCGAGGCCGAGTCCGCGTTCGCCCGGATCGAGGGCTTCGTCCAGCGCGTCACCGAGAAGGTGGGGGAGACCGTCGCCCCCGCCGCCGAGGTGCCGCCCGCCTTCGCCGAGGCGATGGACGAGGACCTGGGCGTCCCGCAGGCGCTGGCGATCATCCACACCACCGTCCGCCAGGGCAACAGCGCACTGGCCGCCGACGACAAGGAAGCCGCCGCGGCCCGCCTCGCCGAGGTCCGGGCCATGCTCGGCGTCCTCGGCCTGGACCCCCTCGACCCGCAGTGGGCGGGCGAGGGCGACCGCGGCGAGGATCTGCACGGCGTCGTCGACACCCTCGTGCGCCTCGTCCTCGACCAGCGGCAGTCGGCCCGCGCCCGCAAGGACTGGGCCGCCGCCGACGCCATCCGCGACCAGCTCAACCAGTCCGGCCTCGTCATCGAGGACAGCCCCACCGGCCCCCGGTGGACGCTGGGACCGCGCTGAGCGAACCTCTGAGCAGGGCAATGGTGCCGCCCGGCGATCCGGGCGGCACACTGATGAGACGTACACGATCCGCATCCGCGTGCGGATCGAGGATTTACAGGAACAGGTAGGTCATGGCCGGGAACAGCCAGCGCAGGAACCGCCGCACGTCCAACAAGAAGGGCGCGCAGGTCGGCAGCGGTGGCAAGCGACGCCGTGGCCTGGAGGGCAAGGGCCCGACCCCGCCCGCGTCCGCCCGCAAGGGACACAAGAAGAACCGGGTCGCCAACGCCCAGGCCAAGCAGGCCGCCGCCCGCCGCCCCGCGCCCCGGCGCGGCGGCGCCAAGGGCACCTCGGAGATGGTCGTCGGCCGCAACCCGGTCTACGAGGCCCTGCGCGACGGCGTCCCCGCCGTGACGCTGTACGTCCAGCAGTACATCGACAACGACGAGCGCGTCCGCGACGTGCTCAAGCTCGCCGGCGACCGCGGCACCATCAATCTGATGGAGGCCCCGCGCCCCGAGCTGGACCGGATGACGAACGGCCTGAACCACCAGGGCCTCGTCCTCCAGGTCCCGCCGTACGAGTACGCGCACCCGGACGACCTGCTCGCCGCCGCCGACGACAACCACGAGGACCCGCTGATCGTCGCCCTCGACGGCGTGACCGACCCGCGCAACCTCGGCGCCATCGTCCGCTCGGTCTCCGCGTTCGGCGGCCACGGCGTCGTCGTGCCCGAGCGCCGGGCGGCCGGCATGACCGCCGGAGCGTGGAAGTCCTCCGCCGGCACGGCGGCCCGCACCCCGGTCTCCCGGGTCACCAACCTCACCCGCGCCCTGGAGGGCTACCAGAAGGCGGGCCTCACGGTCGTCGGCCTGGCCGCCGACGGCGAGCACACGGTGGAGGACCTGGAGGAGCTGGACGGCCCGGTCGTCATCGTCATCGGCAGCGAGGGCAAGGGGCTGGGCCGGCTCGTCGGCGAGACCTGCGACTACCGGGTGCGGATCTCGATGCCGGGCGGCGCCGAGTCGCTCAACGCCGGTGTCGCGGCGGGCATCGTGCTGTACGAGGTGGCGCGCCGCCGGTCCTAGGACGCCCAGGACGCCTTGGACGTACGGCGTTCGCCCGTCGACAGGCCCGTCCGCCGGGTGAGCGCAGGCCCGCTCGCCGGGCGAGCCGACGGGCGAACGCCGAACATCCATCCAGGATGCCCGAGTTTGGCCTGATCTTGACGGGTCTCGGACACATCCGGTGCGGTCGAGGCAGTGTCCTAAACACACATCACTCGGTTAGATGAGTGTGGACACCAGAACGCCTCGGTTCGACGAGCAACCCGCCCTGAGCATGACCAAGGTGGACAGCGACCCCGCGCAGGTCATCGTCAACCACGCCAGCTTCCGGGTGCAGCTCGCCCCGGGCCAGCGCGCACGGCTGCGCGGTGCCCCCGCGGAAACGGCCCGCATCCCCGCCATGAGCGGCGCCGGCGGCGGCCGCAGGCGGGCACCCGTCGTCTGGAGCGGCAAGTCCGCCCCCGGCGACCCCGGCGCGACGGGCCTCCTCCAGGCCGTGCGCAACTCCACCGCCGGACACCTCGACGCCGGACTCGGCGCGCCCCCCGGCGGCGGGCTCGGCCACGAAGCGGGCGCGACGCAGGTCATCCCGCTCCTGGAGGAGACGCAGCCCAACCCCGTACTGACCGCACCCCACCAGCCGGGGCGCACCGGCGGCCCCCTGCTGCCGCCCATGCGGCAGGCCGTCGGCGCGTACGACGACCCGCTCGCCGGGCCCGACGGCCCCGGCGACGACTACGACTCCCCGGAATCCGCCGAAGCCGCCGACGACCGCGCCCGGCGCGGGACGGGCGACCCCGTCCGGCACGCCTACTACCCGGGCCACCGGATGAACCTGGGCGTCGTCCTGCTCCCCATGCGGGTCCTCCTCGGCTTCATCTCCATCTACGCCGGCATGGGCAAGCTGTCCGACCCCGTCTACTTCGACGGCGGCGAACGCGGCTCGATGGTCAAGTGGCTGACCTCCCTGCACCCGTGGGCGGTCGCCGAACCCCTGCGCGACTTCGCGCTCTCCCACCCGGTCGGCGCCGGACTGACCGTCGCCTTCCTCCAGGTCGTCGTCGGCGTCCTCACCGTCCTCGGCCTCTGGCAGCGGGTCGCCGCCGCGTTCGGCGCGCTGCTCTCCGCCGCGCTCCTGGTGACGGTCAGCTGGCGCCAGGTCCCGGTGTACGACGCCCCCGACATCATCCTGCTGGCCGCCTGGAGCCCCCTGATCATCGCGGGCGCCCCCGTCTACTCCGTCGACGGCCGGCTCGCCGGGGAGGCCTGGCGCAAGCTCGGGCCCCGCTCGGAGATCTGGGACCTGCGCCGCCGGGTCCTGCGCCGGGGCACGGTCGTCGCGACCGTCGTCGTCGGCCTCACCCTGCTCATCGGCTCCATCCTCGGCGGCGCGGTCCGCTCCACCGAGGTCGTCACCGTCCCCGGCCGCAACGGCAACCCCACCAACCGCCTCCCCGGCATGCCGCTGCCCCAGGAGTCCACCGGCGAACGCCAGGCCTCCCGCACCCCGGAGCAGCAGCGGCAGCCCGAACCCAGCCGCTCCGGCGAGGCGAGCACCCCCGCCACCGGCCAGGTCACCCCCGGCGCGACCCGCGACACCGGCGGCGGCCAGAGCACCGGCTCGGGCACCCAGCCCAGCGAGACCCAGGGCACCGGCCAGGAGCCCCCGCAGCAGACCACCCCGCAGCAGCCCCCGGCCGCCACCAGCGCCGGACCCACCTCGTCCGGCTCCACCAGCGGCGACGCCTCCACGGGCGGCGGCGAAGAGCCGGCCCCCACCGGCGGCTCGACGTCCTCCGGCGGCGAGGGATCCACCTCGGGCGGCGGCGGCCGGAACCCGATCGGCGGCCTGCTCGGCTGACCCGTACATACGCCGAGGGCGGCGCCCACCCGGTTCTCCTGCCCGGGTGGGCGCCGCCTTTCGTGTGCGTGCGTACGAGCGGCTGTCAGGCCCCCTGGGAGCCGAGCTCGCGGGCCGCCTCGGTCAGATCCTTCGCGGTGTCGATGGCCCGCCAGTACGCCCCGTTCGGCAGCGGATACCCGGCCAGGCGGCGTTCGCGGGCGAGCCGGGGGAACGTGGTCCGCTCATGGTCGCCACGGTCCGGCAGCAGCTTCGTGAACGCGGGCGAGAACACGTACACCCCGGCGTTGATCAGATACGGGGACGGCGGCGACTCGATGAAGTCGGTGATGTGCCCGAACGCGTCCGTCTCCACCGCACCCCACGGAATGCGCGGCCGGGCGAGGGCCAGGGTGGCGGTGGCGTCGCGCTCCGCGTGGAAGGCCGCCATCTCCCGCAGGGAGAAACGGGTCCAGATGTCGCCGTTCGTGGCGTACCACGGCTGATCGGCGTCGGGCAGGCGCTCGGCCGCGTACCGCAGCCCGCCGCCGCGCCCCAGCGGCTCGGTCTCCACGACGGTGGTGACCCGGAGCGGCAGGACGGCCTCCTCCAGCCACTCCTGGAGCACCTCGGCCAGGTGCCCGCAGGAGACCACGGCGTCGGTGACCCCCTCGGCGGCCAGCCAGGACAGCTGATGGCCGATGATCGGAGTCCCGGTCCCGGGGATCTCGACCATCGGCTTGGGGCGGTCGTCGGTGTACGGCCGCAGCCGCGACCCCTGGCCACCGGCAAGGATCACGGCCTGCGTCGGATACGTATGCATGGCAGGCACGATATGCGGTGCCCGCCGACGGGAGGCGGCGCTCGACGCGACCGCCTGCCGTCGGGCTCAGCCTCCGGGGCTCAGCTGAACTGCGCGACGCCCGAGGCGAACGAGGTGTCGCAGACGGGCCGGGAGAAGCGGTGCGCCCGGGTCGGGCCGTACTGCTCGACGGCCGCCTTGCCGAGCGCCTTCGCGATCGACATGCAGTGACGGGCGAGCGACGGACGCTGCTCGACGGCCCGCTGGAGACCGGTGAGGGCGGTGCCCGGGTCCTTCTCCTGGAGCTCCACGAGCAGCTTCTCGCGCAGGACGTCCTGCGGGGCGTGCGGCTTCGCGGGCTTGGACACGGTCTCCGAGGAGGCGGCCAGCAGCTGGGAGTCCTTGTCCGACGCCGCCCACGGAACGCTGGTGACCGCGAGGGTCCCGGACAGAACCATGACGACGGGCAGGACGAGAGCGAGGGATCGGCCGATGCGGCGCGCGGTGTGGGTCACGCAGCGAGCGTAGCGGCCGGTGATGACTTGGCGACAATTCGTCACCCTCGCGGGGGATGGTTCGACGCGCCCTTTCGAATACGAGGTTGACGACCCGGGGTGAAATGCCCCGTGTGCCGGGGTATTTGACGCGGCGCGCTGCCGAAACCCAAACCTGCCGGGACCACGCAAACGGCCCCGCGCCGCCGGGCGTTGCCGGCGGACGCGGGGCCGTGCGGACGGCAGGGGCGGGTCAGTTGGTGAGCCGCTCGCCGGTGGAGGTCGCGAAGACGTGCAGCTCGTCCGGGCGCGGAACGACGTGCAGCTCGGTGCCCTTCTCCGGGACGGCGCGGCCGCCGACGCGGACGACCAGGTCCTTGTGCTCGCCGCCGACCTGGGTGGAACCGTAGACGAACCCGTCGGCGCCGAGCTCCTCGACGACGTTGACGGAGACGGCGAGACCGGCCGGCTCGTCCGAGGCGTCCTTGGTCAGCGACTTCGCGGCGGCGCCACCGTGCTCGACGATGTCGAAGTGCTCGGGCCGGATGCCGACCGTGACGGTGGTGTCACCGCGGTCCGCGGCGGCGGAGAGCGCCTCACGCGAGACCGGGACGACGCTGTTGCCGAACTTCACGCCGCCGTCGGTGATCGGGACCTCGACGAGGTTCATCGCGGGCGAGCCGATGAAGCCGGCGACGAAGAGGTTGGCCGGGCGGTCGTACATGTTGCGCGGCGAGTCGACCTGCTGGAGCAGCCCGTCCTTCAGCACCGCGACCCGGTCACCCATGGTGAGGGCCTCGACCTGGTCGTGGGTGACGTACACCGTGGTGATGCCGAGGCGGCGCTGGAGCGAGGCGATCTGCGTACGGGTGGAGACACGGAGCTTGGCGTCGAGGTTCGACAGCGGCTCGTCCATGAGGAAGACCTGCGGCTCCCGCACGATGGCCCGGCCCATCGCCACACGCTGACGCTGACCACCCGAGAGCGCCTTCGGCTTCCGGTCCAGGTACTCGGTGAGGTCCAGCATCTTGGCGGCCTCTTCGACCTTCGCCCGGATCTCGGTCTTGTTCACACCGGCGATCTTGAGCGCGAAGCCCATGTTGTCCGCGACGGTCATGTGCGGGTAGAGCGCGTAGTTCTGGAACACCATGGCGATGTCCCGGTCCTTCGGCGGCAGGTGCGTGACGTCGCGGTCACCGATGCGGATGGCGCCGCCGTTGACGTCCTCAAGACCCGCGAGCATGCGCAGGGAGGTCGACTTGCCACAACCGGAGGGACCGACGAGGACGAGGAACTCACCGTCCGCGATGTCGATCTCGAGCTGGTCCACGGCCGGCTTCGTGGAGCCGGGGTAGACGCGGGACGCCTTGTCGAACGTGACACTGGCCATGATGGATCTTCTCCTCAACCGGCAGGAACGTGCCGGACGATCCGAGTAGGGAGTGGTCTGGTCCACTGAGGGAACCTGCGGTGACGCTACCTGGCCTTTCCCGATCTGTCAGTAGTCCGGAGCACACGGAAATCGCGGACGGCGGAGGCCCGGCGTTGGTTAGACTGCTCCGGCACGCCTCCTTAGCTCAGCTGGCCAGAGCAACGCACTTGTAATGCGTAGGTCGTCGGTTCGAATCCGACAGGGGGCCCGGCGAAGGCCCAGGACGGAACGCCTCTGACCTGGGCCTTTGTGCTTTTCAAGATCAATTCATGGTGGCGTGGAACCCTGCTCGGGGCTGCATGATCGTCGCCGGTGGACAACCGGTGGACAGGCGTGCAGCAGCGTGCAGAGCGGTGGACAACTCTCTAGTCGCCTGCGGACGATGGCGCGGTCGAACTGGGCGGTCGCCCGGGGGCATCTGAGCTCAACGGCCGGAGGCGCTCTTGGAGGGTTCCCACGAACCGGGCGACCTGCGGTTTGCCTGATGGCGAATCATTAGGTGAGGAGCATCGCCGCAGGGGCGACGAACGGGGTCGCGCTGCGCTTGAACGGGGCGCCGAGAGCCGCCCCCATACCCAGAAGGGGCATGCAGCTCCTCGGTGCGGACCTCGCCGCTTGAGCTGCCTTCCTGTATCGGGTCCGCATGTAACGATCACCGAATGCAGGCACGCTTGTGAATGTGGGTAGCGCTAGAATTTCGTCAAGGTGAGGTCAACAGGATCTGAGCTCCCGTTTCTTGCGGGTAACTTGCGCTACATGGTTTCGATGCGGTGCCATGACCGTGCCGTCGGCCGCTCGGTCATTGTCCTCCTCCTGCTGTCGGGGCTACTCGTCGGGACCGGCATTGCGCTGGATCAGTGGTTGGTGCTGAGCATCGGCGTCTGCGGTCTCATCTCCGGCATCGCGGTCGAACTCTTCTATCGGCCCTGACCTTCGGGCCGGATTCCTGCGGACGTTGGGTGGGTGACTCAGGCGCCTCCCAAGCCCCCTTACTGTCACGTACGGTGTGTGCCCGTTCAGTACGCGGGCGAAGGGCGTGCCATGAATTCGCTGGAGACCCTACGGAGCCACTTGGAGGTCCTGGCCCGATCGGTGGCCGACGCCACCGAGTCGAGCCCCTGCCTCACGCCAGATGAGATCGATGCGTATCGGGCGTGTGGGAACACGGCGGCGGAGCAGGGACCCGGCATGCGTTCGACGATCGTCGCGCACATCGCGGCCGCGCGTCTCGTTTGGGCTTCAAGGGGTGTCGAGAACGCCGTTGCGTTGCTGGAACAGTCGGTGGACGCGTTGGCCGCCGGTTATGAAGGGGCGCAGCGGTCGGCTGTACGGCGGGAGGCGGCGGCTCGGCGTGAGTTCATCGACGATCTGCTGTACGGGGGGGTTGATCTGGAGTGTCTGGCGAAGCGGGCGGAGCGGTTCGGGCTACTGCTGTCCCACGCGCATGCGGTTGCTGTGGCAGGCGGGCCTGCGGTCTTCGATGAGGGGGGTGCCGGTCTACGGCAGGTTGAGCAGGCGGTCTTTCAGCGGTTCGGGGACCGGCATGTACTGCTGACGACGAAGGGCGGGCACCTGGTGTGCGTTGCCCCAGGTGATCGGGGCGACGTGCTCGCCCACTTCGCGAAGCACGCGCATGCGGCCACGGACGGCGCCCAGGTTGCGGTAGGACGTCCCCACCCGGGCCCCGGTGGTGTGCGGCACTCGTACGAGGAGGCGCTTGCCGCTCTCGATCTGGCGGCGCGGATGCGGCTGGACGCCCCTGTGCTGCGGGCCGCTGATCTGCTCGTCTATTCGGTGCTGCTGCGTGACAGGGCGGCGCTGTCCGACCTGGTGGAGAACACGCTCGGCCCACTGTCGGAGACGCGGGGTGGTGCCGGTCCGCTGCTGGAAACTTTGTCCGTGTTCTTTGATGCGGGCTGCGTCTCGGCGGAGGCCGCCCGCCGTCTCAACCTGAGCGTCCGGGCGCTGACCTACCGGCTGGAGCGCATTCATCGGCTTACGGGGGCGAACCCGGCCGAACCGGGACATCGTTACAAGCTCCAGGCCGCTGTGGTGGGCGCGCGGCTCCTGAACTGGCCGGATACACGAGGCTGAGAGATCCGCCCGGGGCAGCCAGGGCTGTGCCGGTGGCACGGTTCCGGTTAGGGTGTGAAGAACGCGTCAACAGACGCGAGGTGTGCCGGGAAGTCTGGTCGGCGTCGAAGAGGGCTCTGCCCCCGCTGTTCCGTACTCCCGGAGGTCCCTGTTGTGAGCAACCGTCCGCGTCTGCCTTTCCTCGGTGTTCTGCCGTGGCCCGAACGCCAGGCTGTCGCCCGAGCTCTGCGCACCGAGACGGTCGGCGGGCTCGCCCTTCTCGGCGCCGCCGTGGTGGCGCTGGTCTGGGCGAACAGCCCGTGGCAAGACGTCTACCAGCAGGTTCGTGACTTCCACTTCGGGGTGCCCGCGCTGGGGCTCGACCTATCGGTCGGGCACTGGACCGCAGACGGGCTGCTCGCGGTGTTCTTCCTGATCGCGGGCATCGAGTTGAAGCGCGAGCTGGTCTCGGGCGAGCTGCGTACACCGGCAACGGCGGCCCTGCCGGTCGTCGCCGCCGTCGGCGGCATGGTGGTGCCGGCGGCCGTCTATCTCGCGGTGGTCGGCGCCGGAGGGGGATCGCGCGAGGGCTGGGCTGTGCCGATGGCTACGGACATCGCGTTCGCGCTCGCCGTCCTGGCAGTCATCAGCACGCATCTGCCCGCCGCGCTGCGGGCCTTCCTGCTCACCCTCGCGGTGGTGGACGACCTGGGCGCGATCATGGTGATCGCGGTCTTCTTCACCAGCGACCTGAACCTCCTCGCGCTGGGCGGTGCCGTGGCGGGGCTGGCCGTCTTCTACCTCTTGCAGCGCCAGCGGGTGAGCGGCTGGTGGTGGTACGCGCTGCTCGGCGTCATCGTCTGGGCGTTGATGTACAACAGCGGCGTCCATGCCACGGTCGCCGGCGTGGCGATGGGTCTGATCCTGCGCACTACGCCGGACGAGGGGGAGAAGGCGTCGCCCGCAGCACGGACCCAGCATGCGCTGCACCCGTTCTCCGCCAGTGTGGCCGTCCCGCTGTTTGCCTTGTTCGCCGCCGGTGTCGGGGTCTCCGCAGGCGCGCTCGGGGACGTGTTCAGCCGCCCGGAGACGCTGGGCGTGGTGCTCGGCCTTACGGTCGGCAAGACGGTGGGAATCTTCGCGGGTGCCTACCTGGCGGCCCGGTTCACACGGGCGAAACTGAACCCCGACCTCGCTTGGGCAGACGTCGTCGGGCTCGCGACGCTGGCCGGGATCGGGTTCACCGTGGCCCTCCTCATCGGCGAGCTCGCCTTCCCTGGCACCGCGCTGGGTGACGAGGTGAAGGCTGCCGTGCTGCTCGCTTCGCTGCTCTCCGCCGTTGTCGCGGCAGCACTGCTGCGCCGCCGCAACCGGCTCTACCGGCAGTTGTCCGAGGCGGAGGACGTGGACAGCGATGCCGACGGCATCCCGGACATCTACCAGCGCCCTGGGGCCGGTACGCCGGGTGAGGCCGCCGCCGACGGTCGGCCAACGTCCCGGAACTAAGCGTTGCAGAACGCCGCAAAGTGTCCGGTGCGTAGAACTACCTTTTCACTTAGCGGTCCTGCAGCCGGTGCAGCGTATGCCGACGCCACTCGTCGCCATGTGATCCGCGCCACTAACGATCACGCAAAGCTCGTGGCAGATGTGCCTAACTCCAACGGAACTGGCGTGCTCCTGATCGTCGCCCGGCTCGTGATCGCCGGACTCGTCTTCTCCGCCTGGTTCGGACTGGCGCAGTCCCGCGCGTCCAAACTCGCCATGGCCGTCGTACGGGGAAGCACGATGAAAGGAACTCCGAAGGGCGAGCTCAACCACTTCCACGCGCTGACCGCCCCGCGGCCCGGCTCCTGACGCAAGGGGCCTCACCCTCACACTCTGTGCTGTGAGGGGGAGGCCCCTCCTCCAGCCGTACCTTCAGCCGTCTGTCGGGGACGCGACGAACTGCTGGATCCGCGACGCGGTACGGGCGCGGTCGGGTCCGAACCACACGAAGTGACTCGGTGCAGAGCTAACGACCAAGTCTGCGTGCGGCAGAGCCCGCACCAGTGCCTCTGCGTGGGCGAAGGGCACCGAACCATCCTGTGGCGAGGCCACGACAAGCGCTGGCTGGACGACACTCGGCATCCTCAGTGGCCTTACCCTGCGGAGCTGGTCGAGGTCGTTAGCGAAGCCCGCGCCGGAACGCATGGCAGACAGCAGCGCGACCATCTTGGAGCGCCCCTCCTCGCCGAGATCAGAGAAGGCGTACGTCGGGCTTTCCGTCGTCAGGTCACGCAGCAGGAAGCGGAGTCCGGCCTCCGGGGACTTCCGCAGCAGCGTCCCGGTCAGCCGCCACGTCGCGGCTTCGGTGCGCGGGGAGAACACAAGACGGGCTGCCGCGGCGGTGCGGAGGCCGGGCCAGGGAAGGGGGCCGACCGCGGATTCCAGGACCACGCGCCGCACGAGGTCCGGGTGCCGGGCCGCCATCGCCACGGCCGTCGGGCCACCCGCCGAGATGCCCACACACGCCGCCACGTCCGTGATACCCAGTTGTGAACACAGGTCAGCCGCCGTATCGGCGAACTCCTCGGGCGAGGCCCCGACGGACAGGGGAGTCTTCCCGTACCCGGGACGGGACGGAATCAATAGCGAGCAGCCCGACGCCCGATACGGCTCCTCACCGAGCGAAAGCCCCGCACGCATGTGCCCACCGTGGAAGATCACGACCGTAGTACTGCCGCTTCGGCGCTCCCACCGGTATTCCACCGGTCCCCGACCTGTGCGCAGCCGCTCCGTTGGCAGCTCCGCCCCTCCCTGACCACTCGTACCCCTGGAGTTCACCGACCTACGCTGCCTCACCGCTCGGTCCGGCGCGGCCGTTCCGCACTGTCGACAGCTTGGGCCACCAAGAGTCCCGCCAGGACAGCCCAGAAGAGGGCGCCGTCGAGGGCTGCGGGCCAGCTGACAACTGTGAGGAGTCCCATCGTGATTCCGCCAGCCGCCAGAGCCGCCCGATTGCGTAGTACCGAAGGCATGGTCCTCCGACGGGCCGAGAGCCGTAGAGTCTGCGAGCGGAGGAGGACCACGAGAATGAGCAGCAGAGCGGGCCAGAACAACACAGTGGTCTCCAGGGGTCGCCGGACGAATCGCCGACCAGACTTCCCGGCACACCACGCGGCTGACGCGTGCCCGTCACCCTATACACCAGGTCTGTGCTGCGGCCAGCCTGCTGACGGGGGGCCGCCCCGGTTACCGGTCCGGGAGATAATCTGCCGGCATGGTCAGGTGGCCTCATGTTGACGGCTTGGGCGGCCAGGTTCCTCAAGCAGGGAGCAGGCGAATGCGCCGCGTACGTTACAGGGTGAGGAGCGCTCCGGTCGCCCACCGCCACTCGGATCGCCTCACCGCTTACGCCGTCTGCGAGGCGTCCTGGGGCGGCCTGCTTGGACGATCGGTGCCGTCGCCCGGGACGGAGAACTCAGCTGCTCGGGCTTCCCGAAGCGGACCTTGAGCGTGTGCCGCTGCGTGGGCACTGCAGCGCGGTAGGGGCCCGGTCAGCCTCCCTGACCGGGGGTCCCTTCCGCTCGTTCTCAGGCAGAACGATTCTGCTGTAGTGCCTCGTCCTTCCGGGGCGGCACCATCCTCGGCAGTTGAGGGGGCGTGTCCAGCTTCGGTGCGATCTCTGGGACGGCCGCCAGCTGCTTGCGGGCGTGGGGCACGAGCTGCACGACTTTCTCGGCGGCGTCACGAGCGAGGTCGTCGAGGACGGACTGGTAGATGTCCCGGGTGATCCGAGTGTCGGAGTGGCCAAGAGTCTCCGAGACGACCTTGACGTCGGTCCCGGCCGCGAGCATCAATGTCGCGGCGACATGCCGAAGGTCGTGGAGACGGATGGGCGGCAGGTCGGCCGCCTTCACGAGGCGCTCGAACAAGTCGCTGACCTTCCCCGGGTGGAGGAGAGAGCCGTCCTCCTGGGTGAAGATGCGTCCGGTGTCCTGCCAGCCCTCGCCCCACGCTTCGCGTTCCCGCTGCTGACGGGTCTTGTGGGTGAGGAGACCGTCGTTGGTGTCATCGTCGAGGGCGATCAGGCGGATGCCGCTGTTGGTCTTGGGGGCGCCCTCGTGCACCTCCCAGCCGTCCTGGACGAGCTGGGTGGCGATGGCCAGTGAGCGGGCCTTTGCGGAATGGTCCTCCCAGCGGACACCGCAGGCTTCCCCTCGGCGGGTGCCTCGGAAGGCGATGAGCCGCCAGAGCATGTACAGCCGGTCTCCGGCGACGAAGTCGAGGAAGATGGCAGTCTGCTCCGGGGTCCAGACCATGACCGGTGAGGGCTTCCGGCTGGTCTCCCGCCAGCGGGCGATGCGCTCCTCGGTCCAGATCAGAGCCTTCGGCTTCGTCCCCGGCAGCAACTCGACGTGGGCTGCAGGGTTGAAGGCGGGCATCACCTGCTGGGCAATGGCGACGTTCAGCGCGGCCCGGAGCGTGTTGCGGATGTGTGGCTGCGTGTTCAGTCCGGTGACCCGCCGGAACGGCGGCATGGCGTCGAGCTGGGCGCGGAGCCATCGCCGCCGCGCTCGATTTTCGGCCCCCTTGTTCGGGGTGGCCTTCAGCTCGTCCCTGACCGCCCGCCGCTGGGCGTTCTGCTCCTGGATCTCGATGTTCCGCTCGTTGATGGCGTCGAACATCGTGTCGATGTGGTGGACCCGGAGCTTGTCGAGGCGGAGATGCCCAAGGTGGGGCTTGAGGTGGACCCGGATACTGCACTCGTAACGCTTCGCTCCAGTTCGCCGCAGACGCCTACGCCCGGCGAGCCAGAAGTCCAGCCACTCCGCGACGGTGATCTTGGAGTTGAGCGTCTGCCCGGCTTGGAACCGGCGACGGGTCTCGTCGTAGTCCGGCAGCGGCGTCTTCTCTTTGACGCAGTCCTCCAGCATGTCGCTGATCTGCGTCCTCCCCCAGGCGTCGTCCCTCTCGGGGATCGCCATGAGGGCGCGAACCTTGTCCAGCTCCTCCTGGGCATCGGTGGAGCTCTCGAAGCCGCCACGACGGAACCGCCTGCGGTCGCCGTTCTGGGCGGGATCCAGCTCCTGGAAAACCCCGTACGTCCCATGCCGCCGAGACTGGCGCTTCGGGCAGGAAGCCCCGAGTTCCTTCCCCGTGGTGGGGTCAGTGCACCGGCACCGCCGGGTTATGGTGCCCTTCTTCACTCGTTCTCCTCTGTGTCTGAAGGAGCGTCGGGCAGACCGACGAAGGCGAGTTCGTCCGGAAGGGGCGGGGGCGTGAGCCCGCGCTGACGCATCCGCTCCCGGTACGTGCGGAGCTCTTGGGCGTCTTCGAAGGCGTGCTCCTCGTAGCCGTCGGCGCGCTCCAGCAGGGTGGCCCGGCGGGCCCGGTCCAAGGTGGTGCTGGCCGCTCGACGCCTCTCCCTCGCCAGGGCGTAAGAGGACAGCGCCGCAGTGACCAGGTCACCGTGCACGCGGAAGGCGTCGAGGGCATCGCGAGCGGAGCCTTCCGGGGCAGGTTCCTCCATCGGCAGCTCGCCGGTGAACCACGCGACTGCTTCCCATGTGGGCACCTCCCGCCCTGGGAGGACTTCGACCGTCGCCGAGGCGCCGAGCGGAAAGAGGAGGGCCACCGGGGGGACGCCCAGGACGTCAGCCAGTACGACGAAGTCCGCCACGGTGACGCTTGTCTTACGCCCGGACTCCAGGTTCTTCATGGAGTGCTCGGTGAACTCCGGCAAGCCGCGGTCGGAACAGCCCTGGGCAACTTCGGCCATCGTGAGGCCGGCGGCCTTGCGGGCTGCTCGCAGACCTTGCGCGATTCGGGCAGTGAACGCTGCGGACCACTGATCTGGTGTCATGGTGGCACTTTAAGGCCGAAAAAGGTGCTGCTGCAACTCCGTGATACACCTGTGGTATCACGATGGCGCACTACAACGCGAAGGAAGCATCATGGTGGCACCTGACCCGGCTCGTACGACGCGCGGACTGACGGGCGACGAGCTGCTCGCCCTCCCCGCCGTGATCGACCTCGACACCTCGAACCAGGCGCTGATGATCGGACGATCCACGGGATACGGGCTCGCGAAGCAGGGGAAGTACCCGGTCAAGGTGCTGCGCCTGGGCAACGCCTACCGGGTTGTGACGGCTGACCTGTTGAAGCTGCTGGGTCTGGAGCGCGAGCAGCCCGGCGGCGAGCCGGGAGGGGCTGGAGCCGGAGGTCACGGGCTCGCCGCCTAAACGCCGACGCGCGATCATCGAGCACTTGAGGGGTCGGCATCCCAACCGGGTTCCGCCCGGCCCGGCAGCGGCCCTTCGCCTGGACGCTTCCTTAAAGCTCAGTCGGCGCCGAACTGGTCCTGCATGCTCTTCTCGCTCTTCGTGGTGAGTGTTGCGTTGACCACCGACTCGACACGCTCGGGGGCCTTGTCATACGCACAGCCGATCCCGGTGAGGCATTCCTCCTTGCGCGTGCCCCCGGCGACGAAGAACGTCATGTCCTTCGCGGTGAACTCGGTGACGGCGCCGGACTCGTCGCAGGTGACGCTGCCGACGGGCTGCCCATCCGATGTACGGATGAGGTAGTGCGCCAGGGGGCCCAGCACCACGTCCTCCATGGCGGTCCAACTGGTCTTGAGAGGCACCCTCTTGCTGGTGTAGTCGACGGTGGCCGTACCGGTCACGGTGCCGTCCGAGACTTGCCCCTGCCTGTGTGTCTCCGGGCCGAAGGCCATGTTGTTGATGGAAGCGTTCCTGTCGCTGGATGTGACGCGCCCGTTGTACGGGCCTCCGAGCCGGAAGCTCTCGATACTGCCGCACGCTGGCTTCTGCGCTTCGCTCGGCCTCGCTTCCACAGCTGAGGCGTTGACTGTCAGCGCAACCGTGCAGGCAGTCATGGTGGCGGCGGTAGCCATCCTGAACCGCATACGGCTCTCCTCCTTTTGATCTGTCGATGCCTATACAGCAACAAGATCAACGACCGGACCTGGCAGAGGAAGCGCTTCGGCGGATGACAGAGCCGGTGGCGACGGACGAGGCCCCGGACAGCCGACGGCAGTCCGCCCGATGCTCCAGCGGCAGACGACGCTGCCGAGGACACACGGTAGGTTTGCGCAACTGCGCCGCCGGTCGTGCAGGGGACTCTTCATCCGGCGGGTCATGCGCACCACCGGGTGCAGCCTCCCACCGCACCGCACAATCGAAGCCGAACTCGGCGACTACCTTGCCCGCCACAGGGCCGCCTCTTCGTCATACTCCTGGGCGGACTGCCCGCGCGGATCGATAATGGGACCGATGACTGAACTACACCTGATGACGGCGGAGGAGACCCGCGCGTTCGTCAACGCTGCGCTCACGGACCCCACCATCGACCTGACCACCCCACTAGGAGTGTCGCTCGCGTTCCGCGAGGGCCTGCGAACTGCGGTCCTCGCCTCGCTGTCCCGTGCGGACTACCACCCCGCCGTCGGGGAGGTGCCCGGGATACTGACCTACCGCGATGGCGACCGGGTGCGTGCTGCCAAGCTTTCGCCGGAGTCCGAACTGCTCCTTGCGGCTGTCCTGGACCGGTGATTGCACCGTTCGGGGCGTTCGTCCGCTTCCTCGCTACGCCCACCGACATATCGGCGGGGACTTATGGCTCAGCGCACCGGACCGGCCCCGAGCGAGATGCCGTCGGCGATCTACCCGCAAGCCAGGTCGAAACGGCGCGACGTAGCGACCTACACGTCGCTCGTCCGCACCAGCGCCCCGTGACCGTTCGGCTCGTACGTACGGCCCGTGTTCTTCTCGATCTTCTGAGCGACTTCGGAGGCCAGGTCGACGCCGTTCATCTCCGACAGACCTGCCAGGTAGAGGAAGATGTCGGCCAGTTCCTCTCCGAGGCCGGCCTCGCCCTTGCGCCAAGCGGTGAAGGCTTCACCGACCTCGGCGGTGAGGAGCCCGAACTCCAGTGCTGTGTCCCTGGTGTTGAACCCCTTGACGAGCTTGTTCTCCCAGGCGAGTTTCTGGGCGTCTTCGATTCGCAAGGCTCCTCCAACGGCGGTACAGCAGGTGCTCCAGGAGCCTAGCGGGAGCCGTGTGCCGTCGGGCTGGTTTCGGTGAGCAGTCACCCTGTCGCAGGGAGGGCGAGGGCCGAGGTGTTGATGGTGAGCACGTGGGTGTAGTCGGCGAGTGTGGAGAAGACCGTCTCGTACCCCTTCACCAGGGCGGAGATCTCTTCCAGACCGAATGCCTCACCATCACGTGACAGAAGCCGCTGATGAATAACGGCAGGTGGCGCGGTCAGGTGGATGAGGACGCCGGAGCGCTCGATGACGCTCTCGGCCAGGTCGATCGCCTGGGTCCAGGTGATCCGGGAGCGGCCCCGGTGGAGAGGGCCGTAGACCAACTCGCTGATGAAGCACCGGTCGAAAAGGATCCTCCCTTTCCTGGCGAGGATGGTTCTGTAGCGGCTGGCAAGGTCGAGATGGTCGGGAGTCCTCGGTGAGTGCACTACGGCGAAGCCGTGATGCGTCCCCAGTCGCTCGGCGAGAGTACTTTTGCCGACTCCGTCGCAGCCCTCCAGGACCACGGTCTCGTACCTGCCGGTGATCTCGTCGAGGTTCATACGGTCAGCCAGGGCAGGATGGCCTCGCCGCTGTCGAGGTGGGCGTCGGTGGCGTACTGGACCATGAGGTTGCGCCAGTTGGGCTCGCGGCCATGGGCGTGCGTGAACGTGACACGTGGCTGGAAGGCTGCGATCCGTACGCCGCTGGCCAGTGCCGCACCGATGAGCAGGGCGGTTCCCGGCGGTGTCTCCGGGCCGGAGACGTCAGCCAGCAGTCGAGCAGCCGAGCGCACCGCGGTCAGGTCGGCCAAGGCCCCCGCCAGGGGGTTTGTCGCCGTGAAGCGCTGGGGCACCGTGACGGTGTGGCCGGCTTCGGCACAGGCTTCGGCCAGGTGATCTCGGCCCCAGGTCGTGTACGGCGATGGCTCGACGTACACGTGCGTACCGGTGTCGGGTGGGGAGTCGGTACGGAGGGGCGGACGATTTTGGAGGTCGAGCAGGGCATCGACGGCTGCGTCGAGGGCCGTGTCCGTCTGGGCCGCGTTGCGCGCCCGGAAACCTTGGAACCGCGACTGGTCCGGCGGGGGCGACAGAGTCGGTGGTCCGAGCTTGGCCACACGCACGACTTGCGTGGCCACGGCCTGGATGAGCGGGTCCGGGAATTCGAGATGGGCGCCGGTCTCGGTCATCGAGTAGGTCTGGAAGTCCGTGCTGACCACGATGACAGGAACGTCGGAGGCGGCAGCGTATCCGATTTCCAGGCAGACGCCGTCGTCAAGGCTGGGGCCGTGCAGGATGGCGACCAGGGCGTCGAGGCGGCCTAGGAGATCGCGGTCCAGCTCGAACAGGCGGCGTCCCTTGACCTCGGCGACGAGATTCTCCTCGTCGGTGTCGCAGAAGGGGAGGAAGACGCGATCGGGGCTGATCTTCCCGGCGATCCGGTCGGCGAGGTCTGCGGCGAGAGCACGGTCGTGGGCGGCGAAAAGCCGATGGGCTATGTAGACGGACACAGGGAGAGGCCCCCAAGTCGGAAGGTCACCCGCGTCGGGGCGTGGGGACCGGAAGGGATGGGGCGGCGACGTACCTGGATGCCGCTGCTGTCGCTTCAACCAGGGCCTGAGAGGCCGTGGCACCGCGAGAGCGGTGGGCCAGAAATGTGCCGGCCAGTGTGTCCCCGGCACCAGAGATTTCGTGCGGGAGTTGAGGGGGAGGCATGGCGGAGGCGATCTGACGCCCGAAACTCCGGACTACGGCGGCCCGGGGCCCGTCGGTGACCACCACCTCCGGCAGCGTGCCGCAGTCGATCACCTGCTCCAGGAGCCGGTACTCGGCGGTGTTGAGGAACACAGTGGTCGTCTTCGACAGCCAGGGGGCGGCCGCGCGGATCATCGCCTCCGCGCTCGGCAGGAAGAAGTCCACGCTGAAGTCCGCCGCCAATCCCGCGAGCCGGCCGAGCACCGCCGGCACTTCCAGAGGACGGCGGCAGCAGACGTGGAAGGTGGCGCGCGGATGGGCATTCACGTACGCGAGCGCGTGCTCGGTCAGAGTTTCCGCCACGCCGTATTCCGTACCCACCCCCACCAACTCGCCCTGCGGGTCGTACTCGAGGTCGAAGGCGGTGGATGGGCCGTCAGCCTGGAGTCGCGCCGACCAGTCGAGTATGTCCAGGCCCGGCACCTCGGGGAGATGCGCGAGATCGTTTCCGAGGACGCATACCGGGGCCGCTCGGCGACCGGCCCGCGTCGCCGCCGCGGATACGAACAGGGCCGCCCCGCCGATCCGGGAGCCCCCACGGCCGTCGGGGTAGCGGGTCAGGTCCAGGCTAACGTTGCCGATCACGTCGAGCCGCCCCATGCTCGCCCCCCGGTTCTCTGGCGATCGAGGTCGAGTGCGGGCAGCCGACGACCTTTGTACAGACCGGCCGCCGGTCGCAGAGCTGAGGTGCGGGGCCGTTGAGGTAGAGGCGTTTGAAGTAGATCAGGACGAGATGCACCCACCAGGTCGGCTCCACCCCGGCCGGGATCGTGACCTGGTAGCCGTTGGTCGTGACCAGTGCGCGGAATTCCGCAGAGCGGGCTCGCACCGCCGCCTCAAGGATGTGCCGCATGCGTTCATGCGCCACAGCGCCCGAGGGGAGGGTGATCCCCAGGACGGGCGCCAACTTGGAGACCATGCCGGAATCCACTGGGATGATGCCGCAGTGGTATCCGCGGGCGGTGAGGAGCGCGCACTGGGCGACCTTGTACGAAGCGCCCCGCACCCGCGCCGCGAATTCGAGGACCAGGGCGTCGAGATCGACGGATTCGGCAGTCAGGTCGATTCCCTCCTTCTCCCAGTTACGGAGGAGTTCGGCGAGGGAACGCAGGTAGCCGATCCGGGCTTGAGGCAAGCCGATGGGCCGTACCAACGTGGCCAGTTCGGAGTCCGTGTCCGCGACGAGATCGTCGAAGCCACGGGAGGCCGCCGAGGTGATCACTTCCGCATAGGTCTCCACCATCCGGTACGAGACCCGGGAGGACCATCCGGCGGCAAGCATCCGGACCCGGGGGTCGCTGATCGAGGTCGGCCACCACCGGTTCTCGTCGTGATTCGCCTCGACCTCGGCCCGTACGTCCGGCAGGCCGGCGGCGCGGGCAACCAACCGGTAAGTACGCCGGACCTCAAGCGCCTTCGGCTTCACGCGTTCGATGGTCATGAACCGACTCCAGCAGGGGCTCGGGCAGCCAGAAGCGCTATGGCGAGGTTGGACGAAAGGACCGGCTTCCCGTACCGGTGCTCCAGTTCGGTGATCACCGGCAGGGTGTGCCACCCGGTGCACGACAGGATCACTGCTTCGGCGGCCTCGACGGCGTACTTCGGTAGCTGCTCGACCAGGGCAAGTACCTGGTCCGGAGTGACCTCGGGGTAGCCGTCGACCAGGCCCAGACTCACGTGCGCGAGGACCTCCACTCCGGCCTCGGCGAGCGCCGCAGCTTCCGCTTCGGTCACCGGGGCAGGGTAGGGCGTCACGAGAACCACCCGTGCCACCGCCGCCTCGGTCAGACCCTGCAGGAGGGCATCGAAGGCGCTGACCACGCCACTCGGCAGCGGTGGACCACCGGTGAAGCCCGCCGAGGTGCACGCCAACACCGCAGCTTCGAGCCGAATGTGCGACAACGAGTCCAGCGCTTGAGCCGATGCCTCGCGCAGTCCCTGCCAGAAGGAGGCATCGATCGCTGTTGTCCTGGACGCCGGCACGAGTCGCGCATGGTGGAAGACCGTGTGGCGCAGGCCGAGGAGCGGTAGCTCGGTCTCCACGGCGACATTGGCCCAGGGCAACAACAGCCCTACCCGGACGGTGCGGTCCGCCGCCGCGTCCAGGGCCGCGAGGGTCGCGAGTGTCCCGTCAGGAAGCGGACGCAACGCGTTCTCCAAAGATTACGCGCGGCGAGTGATCGGTGACCACTAGATCACCGGTAGTGCCGAGCGGAACCGCCGCGCCACGCTCGACGACCTGGATGGAGTACGAGCCCAGCCGCCGCCAGTACGTGCCCTCTTCGCTGATGAAGTAGGAGTGCAGGCCGGGCACCCGCAGATCGGTCGGGTAGACCCGTTCCTTCATCGGCTGGTCCCAGGTGAAGTCGATATCCGCCTTCCACGACGCGAAGTGCTCGGCCGACGGCAGTGGTTCCCGTCCGCCGAGCGCGGCGAGCGGGGTCCCGGGGAAGGCCCTCGCCAGGCGTACGTTCGTCCGATGGCACAGCAGGCCAGCATCGAGAATCCCGGCCAGGCCGCGAAGGTTTGCCACATGGGTGCGGTGAGTTTCTCCGGGGAGTCCGTAGATCAGGTTCAGGCCCGGGAGGAGCTTCGGCAGACCGCCCGGCCCGCGAACGGCGCCCGCCTCATTCACGTGCTCCACGGCGCGCATCAGGATCTCGGGCGTGCAGGTGAGGGTGTTGCGCTCGATGACAGCCGGGTCGAAGCTCTCGATGCCCATCGGCGCGCAGTTGCCCTCGGTGCAGAAGTCCGCCACCAGCTTCGCGATCCGCAGCCCGACGGGAGCTGCGACGGCGAGAGGGTCCGCGTTGTCGATGTGGAGCACCTCCAGCTCGGGGCAGCGCTCGCGGATGCCGCCGAGCAGGGTGCGGATCGCGTTCTCGTCCCGCTGACGGTAGGAGAAGAAGCAGGTCTGCTGACCGAGGCGGAAGTTCCGGACGCCGGCGGCGTAGAGCTGGGCAGCTTCGGCGACGACATCGTCGACCTCGCGGAAGGCGGCGAGAGGTGACTTCGTGGGCTCGTTGCAGAAGTTACAGAACTTGCGCCGTGTGCAGCCGCGGTACAGCTCCATCTCTGCGATCGGACGCCAGGGCATCTGTTCGACGAGGCCGGTGAATGAGTCGCGTTCCCGTCGCATCTGCTCGTAGTCGGCCGGGCGCCTGCTACCGAGCAGGAGGTCCCCGGACGTCACGGTGTGGGTGTGGACGGCGTCGAACAATCCGGCGTACTCCGCAGGGGCGGACAAGGCGTAGGCGGACAGCGGACCGAGCAGGTAGCGGCGCCCCCGCGTGCAGGCGAGCGCGCGAGCAATCTCCTCGACCGACCCGTTCACCGCGTGCAGATGGACGGACGGGACCGCGTCTCCGGCGATGACGATCACGACTTCGGCGTCTCGCAGGAGCTGAATGGCGGCGTCCCGGTTGACGGTGGTCGAGTACGTGAGCCGATCGCTCAGGGGCGGTTCGACGGTGGGCTTGCCTCCGGCCAGACACCAGCGGACATCGTCGATGGTCAGGTATCTGACGTCCGCCTCGGGCCGGGCCCGCCGCAGTGCCGACCAGGCGGTCCGGACGTAGGTCGACAGGTAGGGCGGTACGCCGAGGCCGCTCGGTTCAACGGTGAAGCAGTCCAAGATCACTACAGGCTGCATGTGGGTCTCCCTCCAGCGCTGAGGACATCGGCGGTGTTCCAGCGGCGTCCTCGCCGGGAAGGCCGTGGGCCCGCAGCTCTCTCAGTGTCGGTGCTTGCCCGGTTCAGGAGGAGGGAGTGATGGGGTTGTTCGGTTGTACGGAGGTTGTTTTTCCGTGGCTCTGTGTCCGAAGGCTGGGACGCAGGGTGATCCACAAGGCATCATCTACACATGGGCAGTTCAAAGGCGAGCGGCGAGGCCAACACCGCGTTCGCGGCTGTGCTCGTGGAGGCCGGTTGTTCGCACGCGACTCTGGCGCGCAGGGTCAACGAACTAAGCGCGCTACAGGGGGAGGTGTCCCGGTACGACAAGGCATCGGTGAGTCGATGGCTAGGAGGAATGACCCCACGAGGACGCACTCCGGAGTTCATCGCTGCCGCTCTATCGGGTTTCTTAAGCCGACCTGTCTCCCCTGTGGACATCGGCTTCCCTGGGCAGTCTCAGAGGCCCGTCGTTGCAAGGGCCTTGACGTACCGTGAAGATGTGGGTGAAACACTTCATACGCTCGCGGAGCTCGGCTCGACCGACATCTCGCGGCGCAGCCTGCTCGGCGCGGTTCCGTACGTCGCGTCTGCTCTCATGGATCCCCAACGGCAGTGGTTGCTCTGGCTCCTTGAGGACGACCAGGCGCCCCGGCTCGCTGTAGTCGCGGGCAGCGGCCCCATCGAGCAGGTCCAGGCGATGATCGGGATGTTCGACGAGATGGACAACCGCTACGGCGGTGGCGGCGTCCGAGCGAGCATCGTGCACTATCTGAGCACTGAACTCGCCCCGAAGCTCCAGCAGCGCAACCTGCCCGCGCACCAGCGCCGGCTCCTGTACACGTCGGCCGCCAAGCTGGCGGCGATGGCAGGGTGGTGCTCGTACGACTCCGCTGACTACGGACTCGCGGAGCGCTACATGATCCAGGCGCTGCGGCTGTGCGCCGAAGGGGGCGACCGCGTACTCGGCGGTCAGATCCTGGCCGGTATGTCGCACCTCGCCACCGGCCTCGGCAACCCCGCCGAAGGAGTCTCGCTGGCGAGAGTGGGTATCGCGACCGCCAAGTCGGCGGGTAGCCCGCTCGGGCTCATGCGCCTGCACGCCATGGCCGCCCGGGGGTACGCAGTTCTGGGTGATTCTCGGCGGGCGACGGCTTCCCTCCTGGAGGCCGGCAAGGACCTGGAGGCCAGCCACGGTCCCGCCGAGGAATCACCGTGGGTTCGCTTCCTGGACCACCACTATCTCGAAGCCGAAGCCGCACTGGTCCACCGCGATCTCGGCGAAGCGGGGCAGGCCGAGCGTCTCGCCCAGGCCTCCGTCGAGGCGAACGGCGACCGTCGCCGTCGGCAGGCCATCAGCCGCTCTGTGCTCGCGACAGCGTTCCTCCAGCAGAACAGGCTGGATGAAGCGGTTGATACCGCTAGCAACGCCGTGGATCTGCTCGCCGGGGTTCACAGCGAGCGGTCTGTCCAGGCACTGCGTGATTTCCGTACACGTCTTGCTCCTCACCGGGGCGAGGCAGTTGTCCGGGACTTCGAACGGAAGGCCCGGCCGATACTCGGCACAGCAGCCTGAACCGCCGGTCAATACCCTTCCGGCGTCGGTGCGTTCTGGCCTCTGTCGACCGGCAGGTTGATCCCGGTCACCGCCCGCGACTGGTCGGAGAGCAGGAAGGCGATCACGTCCGCCACTTCCTCCGGCCGGACCAGCTCTCCCCCCGGGAACTCGGCACGGAATCGTTCGAAGGCCGCCGGGTCCTGCTGGCGCATTCGGTCCCACCGTTTGCCCGGGATGAGCATCGAGCCGGGCGAGACCGCGTTCACACGGATGCCGTCGTCGGCCAGCTCCCTGGCCAGCGACGACACCATGTGGATCTGGGCGGCCTTCGCTGAGCCGTACTGAGCCTGCGGCCCCGGCTTCCATCCGGAGACCGAGGCCACCACAACGACGGATCCGCCTCCGGCCGCCCGCAGGTGGGGGGTGCTCCCCGCGATCAGCCGAGCGACGTGGCCGACGTTCATCTTCCACGTCGTCGCCCAGTCCTCGGCGGAAGCCTCGGTGATTCCCCGCCCCCGCGCTCCGCCCGCACAGGCGACGACACCGTCCAGCCCGCCCAGGGCTGAGGCAGCCTCTTCCACGAACCGCTCGAGCAGCTCCGGCTCGGAGACGTCCAAAGGCCGGACGAACAGAGGAGCAGACGCGTCGACTGAACGGCGGAGTCCTTCCAACGGCTCGGGCTTCCGGGCGCACGTCGCCACATTCGCTCCCTCGGACAAGAGCAGGCGCACCACGCGTTCCCCCAGCCCCCGGGAGCCTCCCGTCACCACGATGCGGCGGCCTGAAAACCGCCCAACTGCTCGCTGTCCGCGGTGATGCTCTGTGCCCGTCATCCGTACAACCCTTCACCAACCGTGCCAACCTGCATGGCCGAAGACATCCTTCGTGCCCCCTTCTTACCGGGCCGCCGGAGCGCTTCTCTTATGGCGTACCCGGTCCGGGGGCAACCGTGCAGTCGGCGAGTAGCCGGGCCCGGTCCCTCGGATCCAGGTAACAGCAGCCCCCCCCGGGACACAGGTCTTTCACTGCACAGCTGCCGAGCCCGGGGCAGACAGTCCCCACCACGAAGCGAGCGAGAGCCAGCGAACGCACCCCGCGCTCCTCTCCCAACTCGGGAGGCACATCATGTCCCAGGCACCACACCCGTGTAACACGCTCGAATTGGCCGACACGCCCAACGCCGTGCCCCTGGCGCGGCTGCACGCCGCCGATCTCCTTTCCCGGTGGGGCGTGCCCGCCCAGGCCGCGGAGACGGTACAGCTTCTGGTCTCGGAGCTGGTCACCAACGCCGTGCAGCACCCTCAGGAGCAGGGAGAGAAGACCCAGGTCTCGATCCTCTCGTCGCGGAACACGTCTCGGACCTTCGAGCTGACTCTGGAGATGCTCTGGGACGCCGTGCGGGTGTCGGTCCGGGACCGTGACGCACGGCCGCCCGTCCTCAAAAAGGTCGGAGTCGAGGCGGAGAGCGGGCGTGGGATCTTCATCGTCGCGATGATGAGCAGGAACTGGGGTCACCACCCGGCCGTGGGCATACCCGGCAAGGTGGTCTGGGCCGAGGTCGGGCTCCTCCCCATTGGATGTGTCGGTGAGGACGAGAGGGCTGTACGCCCTCCCGGTCGGCCGCCGTCGGGCGAGCCCGGAATACCGAGGGCCGCGCCGGCAGACCCGAACGTGCTCGGCCGCGTGCTCGTCGGTGTCAGGGAACTCCGAGCCGTGGCGGCGACAGATCGAGTCCAACAGGTTCCCGCAGAGACGAGGGAGACGGCTGTCACCTCGTCACCAAAGTGAGGTTTCCACAGATCCCCTCTCCGGTGTCGGGTGGTGTTCCCCCGCGACGCCCGGCATCGGAGAGGTCCAACTACCCATCATCCTGCAGAGGATGGCGCGTTCGATGTGCCCTCATACCCCGCCGTGTCCCACGGCTGACGCGGCCGACCACGAGGCCGCCCGCGTCTCCACCGCCTGTCACGAGCAGGGGTGGTGCCGCCTCTGCAACGGCGTGGTGCAGTTCGAGGACACCGGTGCGCTGCTGCCGGATGGCCGACTGATCCCGCCCCACCGTGACCCCCTCGCCGGTCGGCCCTCGTGACCACCGTGCACCACCTGGCTAGCGGACCCGTGCTCCGCCTCCCGAGGCCGCAAACCCTGTTGGAACGCCCCCCACCTCGCCACCCACTGACCGTCCTATCAAGGATTTGCCGTGATTCCCGTACCTGTTGTTCTCGATGCCGTTCACGTTCCGCCGCTGCCGTTGGCCTTGAAGGTGAGCGGGGCGCCCCGGCCGATGGTTCGATCCCGTCCGCTGCCGGGGGAGCGCTTCGACGCCAGCCTCCAGGTCCGCGTCGACCGTGACGGAAGCCCGGTGATTCAGAGCGACCAGTACCGAGCATCCAACACCGGGGTCAGTTTTACGCATCTGCGGCCCGGGGACTGGGTCGTCAGCGATGTGGACGGTGCGGCGTGAGCCCGATTCGGACCGACGGCGAAACCGTCCTGGTCATCACCGCCCGTGACTCTGATACCGGGGACGCGGTCACCTTGGCCCTCCAGGACCTCGGTGTCCGCACCGTCCGCTTCGACCTCGCCGACCTAAGCCGCACGGTCAGCGTGAGCGCGCGGTGTGACGGTGGCCAGTGGCAGGGATTGCTCACCGTCAGATCTCGTGCCATCAGACTGCGCGACGTACGGTCCGTGTTCTGGTGCCATCCGACGCCCCCACGGGTCTGGGTCGACGGCATGACCGAGGCGCAGACGCAGTGGGCTTCCCAGGAGGCGCTTGCCGGACTGGCCGGAGTGCTCGGCACCCTGGGCTGCCTGCACGTCAACCACCCGTCTGACACGCGACGGGCGCAGATCAAGGCCGGTGTGGTCGCTGCCGCTGAACGGGCCGGGCTGACCGTACCGCCCACCTGGATCGGGAGCCTCCCGTCCGGCGCCCGGCGGTTCAACCTCGGTGCCCCGGACGGCATCGTCACCAAGACCCTCACCGTCCCGCAGATCACGGAGGGCGACCATCATGTCCGCCCGCTCTACACCACGCCGGTGGTGGACAGCGACCTGGACGCCGTCGCGACCGGTATCACCCACCTCCAGCACCGCGTCGTCACCGACTATGCCGTGCGCGCCCACACCATCGGCACCCGGACCATCGCGGTCCGGATCGACGCGCACACCACGGCAGGCCGGACGGACTGGCGAGCCACCCCCGAGTCCCTGACCTACACGCCGATCACCCTCCCCACCGCGGTCGAGGACGCCCTGAACGCCCTGGTGCAGGGCTACGGACTCTCCTACGCGGCCAGCGACCTCCTCGTGGACAGCCACGGCAGGTGGTACTTCGTCGACCTCAACCCGGCCGGCCAGTACCGGTGGCTGGAGAACGAACTGCCCGACCTCGGCATCACCCAAGCGCTGGCACAGCTTTTGGCCGGAGATCCCGAACGCCCCAGGCGGAACGGCCTCACCGCAGCGGCGTAGCAGATCACCTCCAACCGGACCCATTCCGCACACCGTCTGAAAGGCATTCGATGGCACAGCTGAGGTTCGTCTGCTGGAACCTGGAGAGAAACGGAGCGGGTGACCCGGAGATTCGGCGGGCCGCTGCCGAGACGCTGCGCCGCCTCCAGCCGGACATCGTTTTCCGGCAGGAGATGTCCCGTGCCGACGAGCGCGGACACACGATCTTCAACGAGCAGTGCCGCGAGCTGGACATGCAGGGCGTCCTCGGCACCGGGGCGTGTACCGCCATCCTCTTCAACCTCCGGCGGTTCCACCTCGTACGTGACTGGTCGGGCGACCGAGGCCCGCACTTCGTGCTTCCACCCACCGCGATCACCCTGAGCTTCACGGAGGCCGGACCCGACGCGCCGCCCTTCAACGCGGTCAGCTTCCACTTCGCCTACGCCAGCGCGGACAGCGCCAGCTGGAGGCCGAGTGGACGACGACTTGGGCCGACAAGGCGTGGGAGGCTCCTGACGGCAGCCGCTTCGTACTGCCGGCCATCTTCGGCGGCGACGGTAACAGCTACCCGGAGCCGGGGACGGCGGGCGACCTGCCCCTGCCCGACCTCACCGCTATCCAGGACCGGCCTCACCGTCTCCACCGGTCGCGCCGAGGCTTCGACGGTGTCCGCGTCCCGGACACCGAGCCCGACCACACGCTGCGCACTGCGGGCCTCGAAGACGTCGTCCGCCACTGGGCCACGGCCGAGGGCGGCAACCCGACCGCGCTGGCCCGCACCGTCAACTCCAGCGCGACTCATGGCCCCGACAGCCGGATCGACCGCGTATATGTCGCCACCGGCCTCCTTCCCGCCGTGACCGGCTTCGAGGTGCACGAGGTCCCCCTCCGCGTGTCCGACCACCACATCCCCGTCGTAACCGTCGACAGCAGCGTCTTCGCCGACCTGCTCACCAGCTACACCCGCACCTGATCTTCTGAACTCCGCCGTACGCGCTTGACCATGCAGGCCGTACAGCGGACCAAGCCGGGGTTCCCAGGGAGCAGAGTCCGCGTGCTGCACGGTCACGCAGGACCGCGAACTGAGGAAACGGCGCCTCCTCCGCGCCCCGGTCGATACGGGCTTGAACAACCCGGCCCGACCGGCCCGACCGGCCCGACCGCTCGTCTCCGCCTCAGCTGAGGGCCTGGGGCGGAGACGAGCGGGCCCCGGCAGCGAAACCCGCCCCCTCCTCGATCGAGGCTCGGCGGCACCACCGACCAGCGCCCCGGACTCCGCTCTGCCGGAGCGGCCAACCGAAACCGAACGAAGGAAGTGCACATGAAGACCAGTACCGCCGTGCTCGCGGCAGGCGCATCCATCGCCGCAGTGGGCGTCGCCCAGCTCGTCCAGAGGCACCGGCAGCACAAGCAGCGCAACGACCTGGCGACCTCACTCATCCAGATCGAGTGGCTGTCGCGAGCCTCCAGCGACGAGAAGGAGGCCGCGTACTGGGCACCCGAGGGGATGGAGCCGGCGCAGTACCAGCCGCTGCTGTCCGCCAACCGGATGTTCTGCCAGCTCAGCCTGCTCTACAGGCTCGGTCTGCTCACCGACCGGCAACTGGTCCTGTACGCGGACAAGCTCATGGAGAGCGCTGCTGCCCGCGCCTACTGGGCGCGGTTCGGCGAGCACCGACAGGCCGAGGCCCTGGGCAAGAAGACCGACGAGCGGTTCACCCGGGCCATGAACGAGGCGTTCACCCGGGCCACGATGGTGGCGTAGTGGCCGGCATCGTCATCGGCTTGATCGTCGTCGCGGCCTTCGGCTTCCTCGTGATCTTCGGCGCGAAGTGGGGGCGAGGCCGGTGACGACGCCGAGCCTGGGCTTCCTCCTCCGCCACGCTGTCCGCTATCCCGTCCGAACGACTCGCCGCAACAACCACAAGACGATCGACGCCACGGGCTGCGGCCTGGGACTTCTGATCGTGGTTCTCGGCTTCAGCGGCCTGGTCGCGACGTGGGTGGCCAGCATGATCCTTCCCCTCCTCATTTGACCCGGTCGTATCTGCCCAGCCCCCCCGCCTGGCAGATACGACCTTCCGAAGGGGCCCCTCCGGCTCCGCAGATGATCCCTGCGGAGCACGACAACCGGAGGGGCGCGGCACCGCTGCGGATCAGGCCGCGCGGAGCCCCGGTCGGCCGTCGACCTGAAGTCGGCGGCCGACCGGCCCGACCATCGCGCTCCATCCCACATCGTTCAGGAGGCATCGTGCAGAACCGCTCCGCCCTGTCCGAACTCATCGGCGCCAAGGTCCTGGTGACCGGTGGCGCGGGGCTCATCGGCTCCCGGATCACCGCTCGGCTCAAGCAGCTCGGAGCCCGCCCGATCGCCCTGTGCAACATGAACGCCTACCCCGAGCACGTGTACTCCGGCGTGTTCGGCGTCGACACCACCCACGCGGACACGGTGATCGGGGATGTACGGGAGACCGCCCTGGTGCGGAAGCTGGTCGCCGAGTCGGACTACGTCATCCACGCCGCCGCCCTCGCGGACGTCGCCGCCTGCACCCGGGAGCCGGCAGAGGCGATCGACGTCAACATTGCCGGTACCCAGTCCGTCCTGGACGCCGTCGCCGCGAGCCACCGCGTGCGCCGCATGGTCTTCGTCTCCTCGGCCAGCGTCTACGGAGACGGAGAACCGGAGGAGACGGAGAGCCGCGACCTGCTCGCCATGCGGCAGCTCCTGGAGAGCGTCCACGGCCGGATCCCGCGCCAGTTCCATGAGTTCGACTCCATGCGCCCGGTATCGGTGTACGGCGCCGCGAAGGCGTGGGGCGAGCAGCAGACCGCGATCGTGCTGGGCCAGGTTGGCATCTCGTACAGCATCGTGCGGTACTTCTCCGTGTACGGGGAGCCGCAGACGATCAAGCCGAACAGCCACTCCTGGGTCGTCGCCTGGTTCGCCGCCCGCGCCTCGCTCGGCCTGCCACTCCACCTGAACGGAGGCGGCGGCCAGGTCAGGGACCTGACCCACGTCGAGGACATCGCCGAGGGCACGCTGCGCGCCCTGGTCAGCCCCGGGGCCCACAACGAGACGATCAACATCGGCACCGGCATCGCCACCAGTATCCGGGACGTCGCGGAGCTGGTCCGGGCCCACTACCCGGACACCGAACTCCTGGAAACGCCCCTGCCGGCCGACGACCCGCTCGGCGGCTACGCCTCGGTCTACCGCATGGAGAACGTCCTGGGCTGGACACCGAAGGTGCCGCTTGCGGACGGGGTGGAGCGCTACGTGCAGTGGCTGCAGACCACGCCGCAAGCAGCCCCGGACTGGCTCTCGCAGACAACACCCATCTAGAGGCGTTGAGTTCGGCCCCGGCTATGCCGCTTGGCGTCGAGCGTCGTCCCGCCTCGCGAGAGCGGAACCCTCCAAGACCTCCCACCACGACCAACTCACGGAGAGTCCGTCCACCATGAAGCCCCTTCTGCTCGGCAAATTCGTCACCGCGCCCGCCTACGGACAGCTCGCCGCCACCTCGTACGGGCGCCTGCACACCTACGACCTGGCCGACTTCCTTGCTCGTTGGCCGGAGCTGCACGAAGAGGCCCTCGCTCTGCTCGGCGACAAGCGCATCCACCCGACCGCGTACGTGCACCCGCAAGCCATCATCGGGGACGACGTCATCATCGGCCCGGACGTGAAGGTGCACGAGTTCTCCACCGTACGCAAGGGCAGCGTGCTGTGCGCCGGGGCCTCGGTCGGCTTCAACTGCGAGGTGACCTCCGCGTTCGTCGGCGAGGGCGCGGTTCTGGGCCATCGCATCGGCATCAACCGCACGATCGTCGGCAACCGAGCGCACCTGTCGGCCGGGGTAACGGTGGCCGCCATTGCGGTGAGCGCCGACATGTCCGCGCCGGAGCGCGAGATCCGCCTGCGCACCGAAGGCGGTGCATACCGGTGCCGGACCACGCAGTTCGGCGCGGTCATCGGCGACAGGGTGCAGACCGGGAACAACATCAGCCTGGGCCCCGGCGTCCTCGTCGGCCGCAGCAGCCAGATCGACAGCGGCGTCACCCTCGCCATCCGCGCCGTCCCCGACAACTCCGTCGTCGCGGCCCCGCACACCGCACAGACGCGCATCCGCAGCCGCAACGCGGGCGTTGAGGGGATGCTCCCGTGACCGCGTTCCCCAGGATTCCTGTTGCCGGGCCCGACGTTCTGCCTCCCCTGCACGTGGCCATCGGCGCCGATCGTGCCGGTCAGGAGTACAAGGACGCGCTCGGTGAGTACCTGCAGCATCACCACTTCGTCGCGTCTGTGCTCGACGTCGGCGTACACCTCTGGACTGAAGAGGCGTACCCGCATATCGCCGAGGCGGCTGCCCGGCACGTGGCCGAGGCCACCGTCGACAGGGCTCTGCTCATCTGCCACACCGGCCTCGGAATGGCCATCGCGGCGAACAAAGTGCCCGGCGTCCGCGCCGTCACCGCCCACGACTCCCTGTCCGTGCGGGCCTCCGTGCTCTCCAACAACGCCCACGTCCTCACCTTCGGCGCCGGAATCATCGGCCTGGCCCTGGCCAAGCAGCTCGCCGAGGAGTGGCTGGCCTGCCGCTTCGACCCGGCCGCGTCCGCCGCCCGCAAGGTCCAGATGATCCACGACCTGGAGTGCACCGGCCGCATCATCCCCCCGCCCGTTTCCTGACCGTATGAGGAGAGCGCCGATGCCGACCAACCGCAGCACCGTTCCCCGCACCACCGCAGCCCTGAAGATTCCCTTCGAGCCGGCCCAGGGCGGCTGGTACACGGGAGCCGAGCACGACGCCATCCGCATGGCCATGTCCAGTTCGGAGGACTGGCGCACCGGCTGGCGTGGTGGAGAGTACGTCACCAGCTTCGAGGACGCCTTCGCCCGGTACACCGGGGCGAGTCACGCCCTGGCGTTCAACTCGGGCGGCACCGCGATGGAGATGGTGCTCCGCGCCTTGGAGCTGAAGCCGGGGGACGAGGTGATCTCCTGCGCGATCAACTTCGTCGGACCGCACATCGCCGTCATCGGGCAGGGTGGCCGACTCGTCCTGGCCGAGCCGGACCCGGTCACCCTCAACCTCGACCTCGCCGACACCGAGCAGCGGATCGGCCCGCAGACGAGGGCGATCCTGGTCACCCACTGGAACGGCGCGAGCGCCGACATCGGCCGCTTCGTCGAGCTGGCCGCCCGCCACCCGCACCCGGTGCATGGGCCGCCGGTCGTGATCGTGGATGCCGCCCGCGCCTGCGGCGGCCGGACCCCGTCCGGAGCCCGCGTCGGGTCCGAGGGCTGGGCGACGGTGTTCTCCTTCGAGTCCAAGAAGCTGATGACCACCTTCGGCCAGGGCGGCATGGTCACCACCGACGACCACGTCCTGGCCGAGCGGCTGCGCGGGCTACGGACGTACGGCGGGCGCGCGGGTTGGGGCACCAACCAGCTGCTCACCAAAGCCCAGGCCGCGGTCGGACTGATCCAGCTCGCGCGCCTGGACGAGATGAACGCCGCCCGGATCACCCGGGCTCACGACCGTACGGCGGCCCTCGCCGACATCCCCGAACTGACCCTTCCTCCGACGCTCGACGAGGGCCTGCACCTCTACTACCGGCACAACCTCCTGGTCCCCGAAGCGTGGGCGGGCCGGGGCCGCGACGAGCTGATGGACGTGCTCGCCGACCGGTACGGGGTGGGCAGCATCGTCTCCGACCCCGTCACCTACCTCGGCCATGACCTCATCCGCGCCCACACCGCCGGCCAGCACTGCCCGCGCGCCAAGCAGCTCGCCGCCCGCCTGCTGTGCCCCTGCCTCCACCCGCAGATGACCGAGGACGAGGAGGCCCAGGTCCGCAACGCGATCCGCCGAGCTGTCGCCGGCACCGCCCAGCTCCACCCCGTCATCGTCAAGGAGAACGGCTGATGTCTCAGCTCCGAGCGGAAATCGACGGCATCCGCGACCGGGAGATCCACCTGGTGGACCCGTACGAACCCAAGGACCCCGATGGACTGCTGCGGATGGTCTTCATGATCCCGTACGGACACGCCTTCAGTCTGATGGGCAACGGCCCCATGGGGTTGCACGATCTCATCAACCGTACGAAGGACGTCCCCGCCGTCGCCGAGCGCGCCCTGCACTACGAGTGCCTGATCCACGAGGGAAACCGGGTGACCACGCCGGAAGGGGAGGTCTACCGCAGCATCGAGTCGCCCTTACCCGTCGGCACGGCGGACGTGATCGGCGTCTCGGTCATCAACTCCGGCAGCCTGCACTCCGTCTTCCAGCAGCTCGACCTCGCCGGAGTACCCCGCCGCAGCGCCGACCGGATACCCCGCGAGCACCCGCTGATCGTAGGCGGCAACTCCGGCCTCGCCGACCCCGAGCCCATGGCCGACTACCTCGACGTCATCGCCCTCGGCGAAGCCGAAGAGTCCCTGCTCGAACTGCTGCGCGTCGTCCACGCGCACCGCGAGGAGCGAGGAAGCGGCGTCAGCCTGTACGAGAAGCTGGCCCGCATCCCCGGCCTGTACGTACCGTCGCTGTACACCTGCGCGTACCTGCCCGGCGGCGGCGTCGCCGCGGTCACCCCGAAGAAGATCACCGTCCCCGCGAAGGCTAGCCCCGCCTACCTCCCCGTACGGGAGCTGCACCCTGCCCACTTCGTCTACCCCAAGAGCGACGGCACCGCCGCCGGCATCCACCCCACCCTCGGCTGCCGGCACTCCTGCGACTTCTGCAACCTCGGCGTACCCCCGTTCCGCCACGCGCCCATCGACATGCTCAAGGACTACGTCGACCGGCTCGAAGCGCGGAAGATCCGGCGGATCATCATCAGCTCGCCCACGTTCACCCAGTACCGTCACCGCCGCGAACTCCTGGACCACATCAGCGCTTACGCCCGCCGGGCGGCAGCCGAAGGGGAGACGGTCACCACCATCATCGGCTCCATCCGGGCGGACGAACTCACCGCGGACTACCTGGAGTCGGTCACCGAACTCGAAGAGTTCGGGCACCTGTTCACCGAGCTGAACCTGGACCAGGCCCGGGGCATCATCACCATCGCCCCCGAGTGGGCCTCCCCGGACCTCGTCGCGATGTACGGCAAGACCCAGCGCCGCGAACGCGTCGACAACGCCATCGAACTGTGCCGCAAGAGCAAGGACGTCAACACCGTCATGCTCTATTTCATCGTCGGCGCCCCGGGCGAGCGCGACGCGGACCGCCTCGCCATCGCCGACTACGCCCAGGACGTCCTGGACCGGCTCGGGCACCCCGACGGCACGGTGATCGTCAAGCTCCACCAGTTCATGCCCAAGCCCGGCACCGCCAGCCAGCGCCTGCGGATGAGCGACCCTGACCTCGTCCACACCTACACCGCCCAGATCGAGGACCGCCTGCGCGACCTCGTCGGCGATGAGAAGTTCGAACAGCACTTCCGGGTCCTCGACCTCGGCGCCAGCCATATGCACCTCGAAGTCATCTGCTCGCGAGGCGACCGCCGGATCGGGCTGGTCCTGGAAGACCTCTACGACGCGAACATCGACCTGCACACGGTGACCAAGGACCAACTCGTCGAGGCCCTCGCCCGGCGCGGCCTGTCGTACGACCGCCACCTGCGGCACATGGACGAGCCCGTCCTGCCCTGGCACACCCTCAACCACGTCAACACCACCGCCGAGCACCAACTGGCCACCGCCCTCTACGAGCGCGAGAGCACCCTCACGTGAACGGCTTCCCCCTCCACCCGGGCAAGCACGCCCTGCCCGCCGTACCCGACCCGGCCGAGCACGCCGCGTACGTCCGTACCACCGACCCGGAAGCGGACCTTTCCACGCTCGACGGGGTGGTCCTCCTCTACCAGGGGCGGCTCCTGGAGCACGCGCTGCGTACGTACCGCACCCGCCTGTGCCCGGGGTGGGTGCGCGGCGACCTGCACCTGGTCGAGGACCAGGGCCGTATGTTCGCTCTGTGCGGCGGCTTCGGCCTCGGCGCCCCGGCCGCCGCCCTCGTCGTCGAGCAGCTCGCCGCGCTCGGCACCCGGCGGATCATCACCGTCGGCACTGCCGCCTCCCTTCAGCACGGGCTCGGCCCCGGCCACCTCGTCGTGGGTACGAGTGCGCTCCGCGACGAAGGGCTCTCCCACCACTACCTGCCCCCCGGCCGTACGGCCTCACCCTCGCCCGTCCTCACCCGGTACCTGACCGAAGCGCTGGCCCCGTACGACGTACCGGTCACGCGCGGGCCGATCTGGACCACGGATGCCCCGTACCGCGAGACAGTGGCAGAAGTCGATCGGTACGAAGCCGAAGGCATCCTCGCCGCCGACATGGAAGCCGCCGCGGTCTTCGCCGTGGGCCACTGCCGTACGGTCGCCGTCGCCACCGTCCTCGCCATTGCGGACTCCCTCGTCGACCGCCGCCCGCGCCGGCACTCGCCGGACACCGAACACGCCCTTCACAGGGCGCTGGCCGCAGCGGCGCAGGCGCTCCACACCTCCACGGCGTCACCGCCGACCCCCGGCGAACACTAGGGTTGAACTCCTAGTGAACAGAAGCAGAAGGGCACCCTTGTGAGTACCGGCGCCTCGCGTCCCACGGTCGGCGCGGTCGTCCTGACCATGAACGACCGGCCCGAGGAGTTCCCCCGGGCCATGGCCTCGCTCCTCGCGCAGGTAGGCATCGACCTCGACGTCGTCGTGGTCGGCAACGGCTGCGAACCCGAACAGATCCCCGCAGGCGTCCGTACGGTCACGCTGCCCGAGAACGTCGGTATCCCCGAGGGCCGCAACGTAGGGGCCGACAGCGTCAAGGGCGACCACCTCTTCTTCTTCGACAACGACGCCCACCTGCCCGACACCGCCACCCTCGCCCGGCTCGTCGCCGAACTCCACCGCGACTCCCAGCTCGCCTACGTACAGCCGCGCATCAGCGACCCGGTGAGCGGTGAGACCCTCCGCCGCTGGGTGCCTCGCCTCCGGGCCTCGGACCCCACCCGGCCCGGCGTCGTCACGGTCATGGCCGAGGGTGTGGTGATGGTCCGCCGCGACGCCTACGACCGCGCCGGCGGGTGGCCCGGTGAGTTCTTCCTGTTCCACGAAGGCGTCGAGCTGGCCTGGCGGCTGTGGGACCTGGGATGCACCGGCCGGTACGTGCCGGACATCGTCGTCCACCACCCCGCCACCAACCCGGCCCGGCACGAGACCTTCTACCGGCTCAACGCCCGCAACCGCGTCTGGGTCGCCCGCCGCAACCTGCCCCGCCCCCTCGTCCCCTTCAACCTCGCCACCTGGAGCCTGATCACCCTGTGGCGCATCCGCGACCGACAAGCCCTCCGCATCACGCTCGCCGGCTTCCGCGAAGGGCTCGCCGGCGGACAGGGCCCGAGGCAGCCCATGTCCTGGCGCACGGTACTCCGGCTCACGGCGGCCGGGCGACCGCCCGTCTTCTAGCCTCCCAGGGCGTCTCCCGCACCCGCGTAGCCAGCTGTCCTGTGGCACTGAAGGTTGAGTGTTCTCGCTGAACCTTGGGCGTGAGGATGGGGCCGACCTCAAGTCGGCTGTCGCCTTTCGTCCGTCACCCGGGCGACCCGCAGGAAGCCCCACGGGTCCAGGTGGTCCCGAGGAGGGCGATCTCCTTGCCCCTTGGGGGTCGGTCGCCCTCCTCGGCGCGGAGGCCCCGGCTCCGCGAACCTCAGCCGGCCGGGGTGTACGTCAGCGCCACGCAGCCGTCGTGGCCCTCGGTCCCGTCCTTCGAGGGTTCCTGCGTCGGCTGGTGCCCGCCGGAGTTCCCCGCTCCCTTGCCGCCGTAGCCGCCCTGTCCGGCGAAGGGGTTGCAGGCCATCCCGGCTGCCGAAGTCTGACCGGCCTTGCCGCCGCGCCCGGGGTGGTTGCGCGAGGCGTCCCCACCCGACGCACCCGACTCCCCCGGGGTCAGCACGGCCCCGGAGCCCTCGCAGTGAGACCTCTGCGTGCTGCCGCCCGCCCCGGCCGAACCGCCGTAGCCGCTCTGGAACGATCCCGACGCCTCACCGCCGTGCCCGGGGTCCCCGGCCGAGGCGACCAGCAGCGGACCGGCCTCGAACGGGTCACCCTCGGCCTTGCCGATGGCCGTGTCCATTCCCCCGGCACCGGCCTGGCCGTTGTTGTACTTCCCGCTGCCGCCCTTGCCGCCCGCACCGCCGCTGCCGACCGCGACGAGGAGGCTGCTCCCGGCTTCGACGGGGATCGTGCAGGTCACGGTCGCACCGCTGCCTCCGCCACCGCCGCCCGCCCCGCTGAGCGAACCGCTGTTGTTGCCGCCCCCGCCCGCACCGCCGCCGCCGGCGCCCACCGCCGTCACCTTGATGCTGCTCACGCCCTCGGGGACCGTGAAGGCGTGCTCCCCGGCGGTGTCGAACGTCTGGGTGACAGGTTCCGGAGCCGCCGACGCGGGGCTGGTGGGCACCAGCAAGGCCGCCACTGCCATGACAGCGACCTGCGCGGCGCGCATCGGTGACGAGGCGGAGTTGAGCCTCATAGGGAAAGACCTCCATGCCGTAGCGAAACTCAGCTGTGCAAAGCCAGCCTCACCCAACCAACTCTGGAACACGGCCATTTGGACGCCACCGGACGCCAAGATCACCCCATCGAGGCAGCCTTCGCTCACCATCCCCGTGTTTGAACAGCGACTCGCTCCGTCAGGCGCTCGGCACCGGATGATCAACGATCACAGAATCGCTTTGCCCTGGGGCGACTCGGCACCTTCATCAACAGCTGGTACCTATCCGTCCGACAGGGGCCATCCACCTCTCGCGATCTACCAGGCTGGTCAGCACGGGCGTAGGCCGTCACTCAAACTTGAATGAGATCGCTCAGCCTTCAATGGGACAGGACAAGGTCGCTCGCTACGGGCAGCGGATTCGCCCCAACCGTTCTTGTTAGACGGTCCGTTCAAATGCCCCCGCTTCAACTAGGCGAGAAGGAAGTACGTTTAACTGTGGCGGATCGTCGGATTTAGTTGGCAAAGTTCGCGCGGTGAAATAGGCGTAACGTTTACAAGTCTCGCCTGCCCAGAGGGCGACTCCAAGATCAATCATCATGCGTGGCCTGCCATTTGTGATCTTGAGTTGTTCTTGTGATCAACTGCGCTTGGGTGATCTTTGTAACATGCACTCCTCTCATGATCGCTTAATCTCCCTTGTACGCTTAGGCGCGACAGCGTGTGCCGGTCGACCACCGTGCGCATCGAACACAGGCTTCAGGCTGCTAGCGCCTCGCGTACGCGTTTAGGTATGAGGCTGGTAGTGAGCATGAATGGAGCGACTATGCGTTGGCGTAGGGACCCTTCACGGCGCGCCCTTGTAAGGGAATGTGAGGGGAAGCTGGCCGATCTCCCTATACCGACCCCCTTCAGCGTCGAGACGCTGGTGCGCAACATGGAAGACGTATTGGGACGCCAGATCCAGTTGGCTCCACTGGACGACCCCGACGGGGGTCTGGGTACAGCGTGTGGCCTTCGGGTAAAAACTCCCGAAGTTACCATAATCCTGTATCGGCGCCGCTCAAGTCGTAATCAAACGGAGCACATCATCCTCCACGAGATCGCGCACGAATGGATGGACCACGGTACCTCCCTTACAGCGGCCGAGGTTGAGAGATATGTTCCCGAACGCATCCGTCAGGAAGTTGTTCGACGTTTCCCGTCGGCCTTGGTCCAAGCGCGTGTTGATTTCGACAGTATTGAGGAAAAGCAAGCCGAGCTTTCGGCGTCATTGATTAAGCGACTGGCGCGTCGTCAGTCGGCTACGGGAGACGACGTGATCAGCCTTTTGGAGTATTCGTTGGCTCATCCAGTCGCCCCACCGCGACGTCGACGCTAGCTGCGCCCGCCGTCAATCCTCGCAATGACCCTCTAATGGCGAGTCTGCACTCTGCAGAGCCCACGTGTGGCAGCAGGTGTGGCACGCATGGATATCGACTGATCCTGTGCTCGACTTCTTCAAATGCTTCACTGCGGCAGTAATGACGCTGATCTCCATATGGAGATTCCCGGCCGTCAGATATGGCGATGCGCACCGCAGGGCACTCTGGGGTGGCTATGCCGGATTTTCGGTCGCTCTATGCCTCTATACGCCAGCAGCAATGGACGCAGTGGGCCAAATTCCTGTGGTCGACCTGAGCGCTCTACTCCGGCACTTTGCCAGTACAGCGGCGATCATGGCCGCCCTTACGTACGTCGCCACTAGCTACGGTAAGACCTCTGAGGCTTTCGTGCCAAGGCACGTAGAGGTCTCACGCTGGATCGCCCGCGCGTCGTACAGGGCCGGAGCGGTGGGTGTAGTTCTGCTCGCAGTCCTATTTTTCACCGTGGTGAAGCGGGATCGGCCGAGCGAAGATTTCCTCATTGACCATGCTGGGCAATGGGGGGTCGCGGTCTACATGACTGTCTTCTATTTTTTCCCGCTAGTTACCACTGCAGTCTGTGGCTATCAGTGGACTAGGGTGGCACGCCGGGCCGAAAGTACGAGCATGCGTATCGGGCTGGGCCTGATGGGTTTCTCCATGTGGATGGGGCTGGTCCATACGGTAGCCCGAATCACGATTCTCTGGGGCGCCGTAATATTTCCTCTCAGCGAATCCACCGTGCAGCTCCTTGTTGATGCCACCGCAATCTGGATGAACCTCCTTTTCATTATCGTTGCCGTAGGGGCGAGCATCCCGACAACCCGCGCAGCTGCGGCGCGTTGGAAGACATTTCGAACTCTATACCGGATCTATCCGCTCTGGTTCGACCTGGTTGAAGCCTTTCCCGGAACAAGCCTTTATCCGCCCGGTCGACGCATCAGGGAACTCCTGCAGGTGCGCGTCCCCATTGACGTCCGTCTGGACCGATGGACGCAGGATATTTCCGATGCTTGCGAGAAACTGCGTTACTACGTTCCGTGCGACCTAATGTTCGCTGCGGAAGACCTGGCATCCGTACATTCTGACCCTGGCCCCACTGCGGAGGCATACTGGGTAAAGGCCGGACTCCTGGCAGCTAATGATGAATCCGCCCGTCCGTCTTCAGCTACTCTTCTGAGAGATAAGCCCTTCGTCGACACCGATAGCGAGGCTGCGTGGTACGTGCGAGTTAGTGCAGTCTATTCGCAAATCGATACGGATCAGGCCCAGAGGGTTCTTGACAAATCTCAGAAGCTGGAACCATCGTCCCGAAATTAGCTCCATGGGGTGGCGCACAGCCATATCCGTGCCAATGTTCACGGCGTGTGCGTCTTGTCACTCAAAGATGCGATCTTAGCTGGCTGGCGTGAGATTCGGCACCACATGCTGCGTGGTCTCGGCTGATACCGTGGGCTAGGCGGACAGAAGTTTTTTTGCCCGCCCCGTAAGCGCACTTCCTGGCCTGCGACGCGCAGCTTCTGCGACCGCCTCATGTGCCGGGCCGCGACGCTGTCCTGTTGGGACAGGCGTCCGAATCTCAGCAATGGAGTTCTCCGCATGTCCAACCGCCGTACTGGCCTCATTCTTGATTTCGGAGGCGTTCTCACCACCCCCCTGCTGCCCGCAGTGTTGGCGTTCGAGGTGCGTGAGGGGCTTCCGCGGGGTGCATGCCTCACTGCCTTGTACAAGGACCCGGAGGGCGTCCGGATCACCAGCGATCTGGAGCGCGGCGTGGTGTCCCAGACGGAGTGGAACGAGTTCGCCGGCAGGATGCTGAATGTGCCGGCGGACGGTCTGATGGGCAGGATCTTCGGTGACCTCCGCCCTGAGCCCCTACTGATCGACGCTGCCGCAGCGGCACGGCGAGCAGGCATCAAGGTGGGCATCCTGTCCAATTCGGTGGGATTGTCTCCGTGGGACCTGTACGACGGCTACGAGCTGGAGAAGCTGTACGACGTCGTCGTGATCAGCGAGCAGCACCTGATGCGCAAGCCCGACCCTCAGCTTTTCGAGACCACACTCAAGCTCATGGGGCTGCCGGCCGAGGAGTGCATCTTCGTCGACGACACCGAAGCGTACGTTCAGGCAGCGGAGCAGCTTGGCCTCGCGGGAGTGCACAACCAGGACCCCAAGCAGACGGTCGCCACCCTGTCCGAGCTTCTCGGCGTTGACCTGGCTGCTTCCTAGATCGGCTTCGATCTTCGTCTGTTCGAAGGGACTACGGCTCAACCTCCGCAGAGGTTGAGCCGTAGTCCCTTCGCGTTCCCGGTCCGAGTTCTGCGGTGCGCGGCCAGAACCGATTGGCCAGAGGCTGGTCGGGGCACCGGGCATGCTCCAGGCGGTAGCGCCGCGACAGTCCGCGATGTCGCCTGCCGGTGGCGTCACTCCTCGTCTTGAACCTCGGGCAGCTTGTGCCTCAGTTCTCCGACGAGCCTGTTGATGCCGGCCATCATCTCGACGGTCAGTCCTTCGCTGTTGCCGCGTGCGGCCAGACCGAGGACCTGTCCCTGGTGGATCGAGCCGATGAAACGAATCGCCTCCAGGAACTCCCGGACCAGGGGAGTCAGCTCGGCGTCATCCCCGAACAGCCAGGGGGGAACCTGGAAGGCGTGGGCGAGTCCGTCACGCACTTCATCCGACGCCTCGGTTGCCGTACCTTCGCGCAGATGGACGATGTCCTCGGTGGTGACGACTGCCGCTGGCGCGTAGTGATTGACGAGCCGCGCGATCTCCGCGTCGGAGAGCGTTTTCTGGCCGGTGGGGCCGTACTGCAGGAGGAAGTTGATCTTTTCCCCGATCGTGCGGGGCGCGGTCTCCTGGTCGTCACGCAGGGATGTGGGGCGAATCCCGAATGAGCGGTCCTGGGCCGAGAGCAACTCGTCTTCGGTGACGCCGTATGCCGCCGCGAGCGGCCGCACATAGTTGTCGTTGAGCCTGCGCCGACCGGACTCGGCATTGCTCACCGGGGCCCGACTCGTCCTGATGATCGCGGCGGCCTCTGCCACGCTGAGACCGGCGTCGCACCGCAGAAGCTGTAGGTCCGGCGGGCCCTCGTGGGGAAACAGTTCGTCGAGCGGCTGACGGAGCGCCGACGCGATCACCGGCAGCTTCTCGCCCTTGGGGAAGTCTTGTCCCGATTCCCATCGCGCGATGGTGGGGCCGCTGACGCCCACCATCTTGCCCAGCTCCTTCTGGTGCATGTCCCTTTGCCGGCGGACAGCGCGCACGCGGCTGCCGTCGAACTGGCGTGGGGGCACATGAACTCCTGCGAGATGGCGATGGGGCTGGCGTCTGGGGCAACTCTAATCCAGAGTTGATGCATACGCGAAACTGACGTACGTTTCCGTATCGCGCCTGTTGATCGGGCCCACTCTACGGTGTCAGCCCTTGGGGGACCTCTGTCCATTTTTCTCTGCCCATGACCGCCCGCACAACGGGCGCTGGGAGCGATGCCCGGCTGGAGCGGAACGTTCTCGACATCGCCTGTCCGGATCCAGTCGAGGGGGCGAGTCGACGGCAATTTGATCTTCCGGGCAACGGGATGGACTTGTCTGTGGGGGTCTACGTATGTTCGTCGTCCCCCCGCCGGGCAGGGCCCCGGGGAGGGGACGACGACCACCGGAAAGGAGACGGGACGGATGACGGAACACGACCCGTGACCTGGCTCGAAAAATGAAACCGGCGCCCGGGAGATACCAACTCCCAAGCGCCGGGCTGGCACCCCAAAGGATGCCAATCACACATCACGCGGGCAGCAGGGCTTCTTGCACGAGACCGCCGCACCGCGCTCCTACGAACAACGGAGTATCGCATGCTCGCCACGCCGAGCGGAACCCCGGCCTGCCCGGACGACGACCGTCCGCGCCGCCTCGCCGCCCAGCTCGCCGACATGATCCCGGGGGCGGCCACCATCCGGGTCAGCCTCACCGACCCGACGCAGACGTGGCCTCATCTGCACGCCGTCGTCAAGGACGAGGCCGGGAGGACCATAGAGCTGAGCCGTCCCACCGCCAGGATCGCAGCCCGCTGGATCCTGCGGGTCTGGCCGGAGGCGGACTGGGTGCGCCCGCACACCTTCTACCTCGTCGACGCCACCCTCACTCGCAGTGACCTGGTCGCCGCCGATCGGGGCCGCTGACATGGCCCGGATCCGTTCCATCAAACCGGAGGCGTTCACCTCCGAGTCACTCGCCGAAGTGACGGTGGAGGCCGAGCGGACCTTCTTCGGCCTGCTCACCCAGGCAGACGATCACGGTCGTCACCGGGACAACGCCGCGATCATCGCAGGGCTCCTCTGGCCCCTGCGCGCCGAGCACACCTCGGTGCATGTCGAGGACGACCTTCACCAGCTCGCGAACGCCGGTCTGATCTGCCGGTACACGGGATGCGACGGCCGCCGGTACCTCCATGTCGTGACCTGGTCCCAGCACCAGAAGATCGACAAGCCGAGCCAGTCCCGCCTGCCCTCGTGCCCGCAGCACCAGGCCGACGACCGGTGCACACCCTGCAAGGGCTCCTGCACTCGGCGGACCCAGAGCTCGTCCACCACTCCCCGAGGACTCGCCGAAACTTCGGGGAGGGCACCCCGAGCCCTCGATCTGCCTCCCGTACCCGCCTCGATGACGCCGGACCACGCAGACGAGCCCGCAGCCGACCAGCAGGAGGATGCCGACGGCGCGATCAGCGGACCCGGGCGGGCTGGAGCTGAGAGTGCAGGTCAGAGCGCGTTCTCAGAGGACTCTCCGAACCTTCCCCGAAGCCTCTCCGAAGGCTCGGCGCCTGGATCTAGGATCTTGGATCCTGGATCTCTTGTCCCTACGGGGCGCACAGCGCCCGCAGCCGGCGTCTCCGCCAAGGACCTCGTCGGCGAGTACGTCGCCGGTTGCGACGAGCGCCCCCCGAACGACGTGATTGGGCACCTCGGGCGAATCATCAAGAAGCTCCTGGGCGAGGGCATCGCGCCGGAGCACATCCGGGCCGGGCTGGCGAACTTCGCGGCCAACCCGAGGCACCCGAGCGTGCTGACCAGCATGGTCAACGAGGCGATGAACGCTCGCCCCGGCGGTTTGGCGCGGCCGGGAATCCGGCCTAACGTGCCCGCCCACCAGGCATGGACCAACCCGGCCAACGCTTCCGTCGCCTACGCCGAGGAGCTGTGATGCACACCCGTCACCGCGAGCCGCAGCTCCTCGGCAACGAAGGCACCCTGGAGCGCATGGCCAGGATCCTGGCCGCCCGCAACATCGACCCGGCCGACGCCGCGCTTCCCGATGACCCCGAGCCGTACTCCCCGCTCGACACCCTGCTGGCCGGGATGCCCCCGCGCTACCAGGCGGCTGTCGCCGACCACCCCACGGTGCTGGACTGGGTCCAGAAGGTTGCCGAGGCGGCCGTCGCCCCCAGCCGGGGAGCCCGGCGGCAGGTCACCACCGGGCCTAGCCTGCTGATGGCCGGGGTCGTGGGCGCGGGCAAGACGCACCAGGCGTACGGCGCGATCCGAGCGCTGGTGCAGAGCGGGATCGGCGTGCGCTGGCGCGCAACCACCGCTGCCGACCTCTACGCCGATCTCCGTCCCCGGCCCGGGGGCGATAGCGAGCGGGAGCTGGCGGCCGTCAGCCGGTGCCCGCTCCTGATCATCGACGACCTCGGCGCGGCCAAGGCCAGCGAGTGGGTCGAGGAGACCACGTACCGGCTGATCAACCGGCGGTACAACTACGAACTGCCCACGCTGATCACCACCAACCTGGCGATCAGGGACCTCCGGGCCTACCTCGGCGACCGGGTCGCCTCCCGGCTCGCGCAGATGACCACCCGGGTCGAGTTCGAGCCCGTCGACCGCAGACGCTACAGCGCCGCCGCCTGATCCGCCCCAGGCCGCGTTTCCCCCGGGGCACCGCCCCGGCCTCTTCCCGACCCAGCGCACCTCTCCGCCGACGCCCCTGCGCGCGGAGAGCGATCGGAGCAACCCCGCATGACCAGTACGACGAACAGTCCTGCCCGCCACCGGGCGCTCGGCGACCACACCTGGCAGGCCGACGCCGTCTGCCGGAGCACCGAGTGCAACGCGGTGGACCCCGAAGTCTTCTTCCCCGAGCCCGACGAGACCAACAAGATCGCCGCCGCCAAGGCGCTCTGCGGCCAGTGCCCCGTCCGCCGCACCTGCCTGGACGCCGCGCTGGAAGGCGGTGACACCGACGGCATCCGAGGCGGGCTGACCGAGGAGGAGCGCGGGCCGCTCCACGCGAAGATCGCCCACCGGCTCGACTACAGCCGCGTCAACGACACGATCGCCGGGCGCGATGTCCACCTCACCACGGCCGAGCGCCGTGCAGTCGTCCTCGCCGCCTTCCGCCACGGGGTGAGCGAACAGCGCCTGGCCTGGCTCCTGAAGATCACCGAGGAGCACGCCCAGAAGCTCTACCGCGAACTCCGCCGAGCCCTGCGCAACCGGGACCTGGACCAGCCCGCGACCATCCCGGCCTCCGAGGCCGTCGGCGAGCGCCATGACCGTGACGACTTCGGGACGGCGGCATGACCATCACGAGCGCGCCGAAGGCGGCGCACATATCCGGCTGGGACCGCGCGGCCGTGATCGCCCTGGGCGGCGCGGGGTGCGCCCTGTCGTACGACGCCCTCCAGCAGATGGCCGTCGCCATCCACATCCGAGGGCTGTTGACCTTCGTCTTCCCGCTGGTGATCGACGGGTTCATCGCCTACGGCGTCCGCGCGCTCCTGGTCCTGCGCGAGGCCCCGCTGCGCGCCCGGCTCTACGTCTGGACACTCGTCGGCACGGCCACCGCCGCCAGCATCTGGGCCAACGCCCTCCACGCGGTCCGGATCAACCAGGACGCGGTCGCCGGCACCGGCCTCCGGCTCGGGGACACGGTGGTCGCGGTGCTGTCCACCATCGCCCCGCTTGCGCTGGCCGGTGCTGTCCACCTCTACATCCTCATCGCCCGGGGGCCGACCAAGGGCAGTGACCGCGAAAATCTCGGTCACCCCGGCCAGGCCCACCAGGGCACCGTTGGCGAGGTCACCCGGACTGACCGAGTCGGTCAGCAGCCGGCTGCCGGTCAGGTCGCCCCCGGTCAGCCGGTCACCGCGCTGACCGACCGGACGCCACTGTCCCTGGACAAGAAGGTTCCCACGCCTCGGTCACTGACCGGGGACACGAACCCGGCGGACAGCCCGGTGCCGGTCACTGGCCAGCGCCGTCAGCCGCACGAGCCCGCTGACCTGCCCGGACAGCCGGACACGGGGCGGCCGGTCACTGACCGCGCCGCCGACCCCGCCCCGGTCACCGGTGACCAGGACAGTCCGGCGGCGTATTCCGGTCACCCGGTCACTCCTGAGTCGGTCACTGACCGGGGTGCCCGGACACCGGGTGGCCGACGACCTGACCCGGACACCGAGGAGCTGCTGAGGATCGCCCGGTCAGCGGTCAGGGCCGAGGACAAGCTGACCCGCAAGGTGGTCGCCGATGCGATCCGCGGTCAGCAGATCCCGCTGTCCAGCGACACGCTGACCGCCCTGATGGCCCAGCTCCGCACTCAGCACGGACAGCCGGTCACCGCCGCCCGGCCCTGACCGAACTTCCACGGGGCGGATGACCGGCCCGGTCACCCCGGCCGGTCATCCGCCCCGGACACGCCTCCCGAGTAGAAGCGGAGTACACCTGATGCGCACTCACCCTGCTACGCCCGCCGAAGTCGACTCCTGGCTGACCGTCCTGCACCAGCGCGGTCACCTTCACCGCGCTCAGTCCGGTCCGGACAGCAGCTGGATCGTGCAGCGCGAGCAGCACGACCGTCCCTGGACCCTGCACCACCCGGTCCTGGCCATGGACTGGATCGAGGAACTGGTCCGCGAACTCCAGCAGCAGGACCCGGAGACGAGTCGGTGACCTCCGACGACCCGGCGGTGGTCACCGCCGGACAGCAGCGTGACCCTACGACGGCTCCTGGCGGAGCAAGCTATCGCGTACGACGGTCCTACGGCCCGTCGTACGCACTTGCCCCCGCCCCGGAGGGCGGGGGAAGCCCGGCTGGTTCCCGAGCGAGGGCGCTCGGGAACCAGCCGGGCAACCGGCACCAGGGGGCGCCGGTTGCCGGGGGAGAAGCCGACCGCGACGACCACCGCGAGCAGCCGAGCCCGAGCACACCTGCCTTCCCCGACCGCAAACCGCGCCGCCGCAGCCGCAACCCCAGTGAGCGCACCCGCAAGACGACCACTCGCCTTGCCGACACCGAGCACGCCGAGATCGCCGCCGCCGCCAAGCAGCGTGGCGTCACCGTCGCCCGCTTCCTCGCCGGTGCCAGCCTCGCCGCCGCCCGCGGTTCGACCGCCCTGCACACCAACGAACGCTTCGATGCGGCCATCGATGAACTCGCCTCCCTGCGAACTGCCTTGGCCCGAATCGGCAACAACATCAACCAGATCGCCTACATCTACAACAGCGGCGGACAGCCCCGCCCCGGCGAACTCGACCACGCCCTGAGCGCGCTGCTCCGGCTCCTCACCCGCGTCGACGACGCGGCGAACAACCTGGTGAACAGGCGGCTGTGATGGTTCCCGACATCGGACGCGGCTCCCGCACCCACGGACTGCTTGTCTACCTCTACGGCCCCGGAAGGCGCGAGGAGCACACGGACGCGCACCTCGTCGGCTCCTGGGACGGCTTCGCCCCCGACCCCGGCCGCGACACCAGCCCCGATCCCGATCCGAAGGTCACCCTCGCCCGCCTCACCGCCGCCCTCGACCTCCGGGTCAAGCAGGCCGGAGACCGCGCTCCCGCCCAGCACGTCTGGCACTGCTCGGTCCGTACCGCTCCCGGGGACCGGCGGCTCTCCGACGAGGAGTGGAACGCCGTCGCCCAGCGCATCGTCCACGCCACCGGCATCGCCCCGGACGGTGATCCCGACGGCTGCCGGTGGATCGCCGTCCGCCACGCCGAAGATCACGTCCACATCGTCGCCACCCTGGTCCGGGGCGACCTGCGCAACCCCCGACTGAACTACGACTTCAACAAGGCCCAGGCCGAATGCCGCCGCATCGAGAAGGAGATGGGACTGCGCCGCCTCAACGCCGGGGACGGCACCGCAGCGAAGAACCCCACCAGCGCCGAGAAGTTCAAGGCCGAACGCACTGGCCGCCCCGAGACCTCCCGCGAGACGCTTCGCGAAGCCGTCCGCCAGGCCCTCGCCGGAGCAGACGACGAGAAGGAGTTCTTCACCCGGCTCCACGACGCCGGCCTGCGGGTGAAGGTGCGCCACGCCCCGTCCGGTGACGCGCTCGGCTACAACGTGGCCCTGCCCGGCGACCGCAACCGCCACGGCGAACCGGTCTGGTACCCCGGCTCCAAACTGGCCCCCGACCTGTCCCTCCCCAAGATCCGCCTCCGGCTGGCCGACAGCACCGCCCTGCGTACGACGGCCCCGGCTGCCAGCGGCCGGGCGGATAGGTCCGCGCCTGCCAGGGAGCGACGCAGCGCCACCGGCATCGCCGAACGTGCCGCCGTCCTCCTCGACCACGGTGACGACGGAGAAGCCGCCGCGCAGCTCGTCGGCGTCGGAGAACTCCTCGATGCCGTCGCGCAGACCTCCCCGGCCGCGACCCGCACCGAGCTGGCCGCCGCCGCCCGAAACTTCGAACGGGCGACCCGCAGCCACGTCCAAGCGGAACGCGCCGACACCCGGGCGCTCCGCTCCGCCGCCCGAGGCATCGTCCGGGCTGGCGGCGCCCTCGGCCGAGGAGAGGACGGCGGCACCACCGCCATGCTCCTCTCCACCCTGGTCCTGGTCACCCTCGCCGCCGCCCACTGGCACTCCGCCCGCGGACACGCCCAACAGGCCCACGCCTCCCACCAGGCCGCCGAGCACCTGCGCACCGCCTACCGCCAGGCCGCCACCACCCCGATGCGAACGCTGCACGACCAAGGCCGCGCCCTTCCTGACACCCAACGCCGGAGGTACGAGACCACCATCCGCGCCGCCCTACCGGACCACGGCGTACGAGGAGATGGTGTACCGGCGAAGACCGACGCCCTGGCCGCCACCCTCGCCCAGGCCGAGCAGGCAGGCCACGACCCCGAAGCTCTCCTGCGACAGGCCATCGACATGCGCGAACTCGACACCGCCGCAGACGTGACCGACGTCCTGGTCTGGCGCCTGCGCCGCCTCGCCCAACTCCCTGCCCACCCGCATGAAGCAGCCTGCCGCCCGCAGGCCGACACCTGCCCGACCAAGACCTCGGCCAGGGGCACCGGCCAACGGAACGCACCCGCAGCGGCGCCGCGTCCTGCCGCCTCCGACCCGCGCAGCCGCCCACCGCGCCGCTGACCAGAACGCCCGGAACGCCGGACACCGGCCGACCGGACCCCACGAAATGCCTGGACAGCCGGTGGAAGTGGCTGTTACGGATGAAACAGGAAGCCCTCGACCGGGAGATGACCCTCGTGCTCAGAACCACCGACCGCACCACAGAGCCGACACCCACGCTGCCTGTCCTCCCCGCTGGCACCGACCCCCTGCTGCACTTCCAGTACGAGACACAGCCGGCAGACGGCCCCGGCGCGACCCGCTGCGTCAGCCACCCGCACGAACTCGCCCTCGCCGGCATCCCCGCGATGTGCTCGGCCTGCCGCGCCCGACGCGACTGGCTCCTGATCAACCACGGCCGCAACGTCTGGGTCCGCTGCCGGTGCGGCAACCAGTGGCTCGAACCCGAGATCAGCCGCGCCGACTTCGATGCCCTGATCGCCAGCCCGTACGGGACGACCTACCCGAGCGTCGAGGAGGGCCTGGTCGCGCTCGGCTTCGACGGCGCCTTCGCTGGCATCTACCTGGAGTAGACGAACAAGGAGCTGAACGCCGAGGGGCGCCACCGATACGTCGGTGGCGCCCCTCGGCGTCCAAAGGAGGTCAGCCCCGCTGGGTGTTCTTCGGTAGGCCGCCCCGGAAGTCGCATCCGGGGCACTCATCTTCACCATGGACATGGCCTTCGTACCAACCGTGGACCGCCGCGTGCAGGATCGCCTCCTCGACCAAGGCTTCGCCGTTGCGGACCGAAGAGATGGCGTTGCTGACGATCATTCTGAGAACGGCGTTGTCCGGTGAAGGGAACGGCGGGGACGGCATCGGGGAGTCGCTCATGCACCGGATACTAGGGGCGACTGAGCCATCATCCAGCAGGATCGGATTTCGGGGGGAGCAGGCCCGCCTTGGTCAGGCGGTGGATGCTGAGCCGGACGGCGGCCGGACGAAGACCGACCTCGTTCGCGAGAGTCTCGACGGGCTGGTGGGGAGATTGCCGGAGGTGGCGAAGGACAGTGCGGTCGGTCGCGGCATCCTGGGAATGGCTGATCAGGTAGGCGCCGACGCCTCCGGCTGTGACGGTGAACAAGGCGACGGCGCAGAGGCCGAAGCTGTCCTGGGCGGCGGCGACGATGGCGGTGACCGCACCAGCGGCGGTGACCACGAAAGCACCGACGAGAGGGTTGTTCATGACGATCCTGTGCTGGGACACGACGGAGCCGGTGAGCTGTGCAAGTCGTTGCGGGACCCCCCCCGACTGGCTTCCAGCCCCGGAACGTGGACGACTTCCAGCGGGCCGGTCCGACACGCTGTCATCGTCGGGACGAGCGTACGCGTACGCCCGTGGGCGGGGACGTACGGCAAGGCCGCCCCTGCCTGAACGGTGCGGGGCGGCCATCTGCGGTTCTCGAGTCAGACCTCGGAGAGGCGGTTGGAGGCGGCGAGGGCGTTGGTCGCGAACGCGAGTGCGGCGCACAGGCCGGTCACCTCGTGGACGGTCGGACGCACCAGGCGCGGCCAGTCGTCCGGGGCGCCGGTCCAGGAGGCGAGATGCACCTCGGTGGTGGCCAGGCCCAGGTGGGCGGTGACGTCCCAGCCGGTGAGGGAGGCGGGCTCCCAGAGCAGACGGATGCGCCCGAGGGGAAGTCTGGAGGTTCCGGCGGCGAGCCAGGAGACGTCGAGTGAGCCGTCGGGTCGGGCGGAGACGCGCTGGACCAGCGCGCCGCGCACGCCGTCCGGCATCGGGCGCACAGCGAGGCCGCGCAGCGGAAGGACGGATGAGGAGCGAGGGTGCAGCGAGATGAAAGCCTCCGTGGTGTTGAACGAATGGGTCAGGCCCAGTCGAGGGCGTCGCGCGCACTCGCCGGGAGGTAGCCCTCCTGGCCGTCGTCGGCGATGAACGCCATGCCGCCTTGGACGACGACCTCGGCCCCCACGTAGTGGGCGAAGGGGAAATCAGGGTTGACGGCGAGGCGGACCGGCAGGCTGGGGTCGAGGTTCTGAAGCTGGCGGAGCAGATGGCCGACGGTCAGGTACTGGGGCAAGGGGGCCTCCGGAAGCGGTACGGGAAAACGGGGTCGGCTGGCGGCGGGTCAGCAGGCGTCGAGCCGGTCCGGTCGCGGAGGACCTTCGGCCCCTCGACGTGGTCGAGCGGGGCGGAGAAGGGGCCGGGGCGACGGGTGCGGGGAACGCGCCGTCATTTATCGAGGTCGCGCCCCCACTGGCGCGCTTCGGCACGACGGGCGGCAGTGGCGGCGGATGGTCTTGGCGCGGCGGCCGTACTGACCAGGGTGGTAGTAGCAGGTGCAGCGCTGGGCGTAGGCGCATTTCCGGCGGTAGCCGGGCCGGGTAGCCGGAAGCATGCCCACGGGTCCGGAACCTCCTATGAGCCGGGCGAACGGGGCGGGCCGTCGTCGGCTCGCCCGTGGTTCGTCTGTCAGCGCGAGGAGTGGGTGACGAGGGCGGCGAGGAATCCGGCGACGGCTTCGGCAGGCGTGTGGACGCCGAACTCCTGGACCCACGCGTCTCCTACCTCGGAGGGCTGAACCCGAACGTGCCAGACGATGTCGCGCTTCCAGGCGGCCGGGTCTTCGGGGAGCCAGCCGACGCAGACGCGGCCGTCCGGGCTGGTCGCGTGGACGTTGGCCTCCGGGGTGTCGACGATCGCCCAGCCAAGGTCGCCCAAGAGATCGAGAACCGGAGCGGCGCAGTGGTCGGAGGAGAGCCAGTGGAGGTCTTCCACGGCGGGGCGGGCGATGGCGGGCAGGAGGGTGGCGGAGGCGCTCACGGTTAGACGATTCCTTCGTTGACCTGTGGTTTTGCCGACACCTGTACGTTGGCATGCGCCATGCCGAGGTGCGTAGTCGTTTCCCGGGGGGTGGTGTCTGCCGTGGGCGAACTGGAGGCCGTCGGCAGGGTGTCGTCGGCATGGGAATGGATCGGCGGTCGCGGTTGTCGTACGTGGGTCGTGGCGACGGGCCGCACGACAGAGAAGAAGGGGGGGAGCAGGGGATGACCGAGGCCGACAGATATGAGGACGGAGCCGGGCTGGAGCGCAAGATCCGCGCTGCCGGGCGGCCGTGGACCGTGGGCGACATCGCGATGGTCGCCGACGGCCAGTGGGGCGTCGGCGCGCAGCCCGACCGGTGGCCGCACGAGGAGACGGTGGTGGAGCGCCGGGTTGTGGAAGGTCGGCGTGTCGAGATGACGGTGGAGGAGCTGGCCCGCGCGGTGGGCCCCCGTACCGAGGAAGCCCACCGCGACAAGGACCTGACCTGACCGTTCAGCGACGCGGACCCGAAGCGGGCGTCGGCGGCCCTAGGGACGCCGACGGAACAGGTGGGTCGGGCATCTGGTCCGGGGTGTGCGGTGCGTGCCCGGAACGGGCGACAGCGGCCTGGATCAGGAGGTCGGTCGGGGTACGGTCCGCGGGCGCGGCGGCATCATGAGCCTCGACGACGCGCCTGATCGCCTGCAGGTACGTACGGCTCTCTGTATGGGCGACGCGGAGGTTGACCGCCGATTCGGTGATTCGGTCCAGTTCGTAGAAGGCCGGCACGTACCCGGGCCGGGTCAGGGCGTGCAGACGCTCTTGGTGGACGGCCGCCGCGTTGTCGGTGACGGCCAGGGCCGTACGGGTGTGCATGGCCGAGCGCAGGAGCGGGTCCTCACAGGGGTGGCGGACCGCGAGGACTTCGAGAGCCTCGATGGGCTGGCCCCACGTTTTCTCGATCATGGCCGTGGTCTGGTCAAGCATGGTGGTGGACATGGCGCAATGTTCCTTGAGCGAAGGCGTTTTGCAGCGGGTTCGGGGGTTGGGGATCGGCAGAGGCTAGAGAAGTCAGCGGCCGTGCCGTCGACCCGATGAGCCGACCGGCGACCGTACGGCTGCCGCGGGCGAGAAGCTGCCCGGCCGTTCCTGCATCGCACCCGCGGAGCGGCTCTGGGCAGCCATCACCCGCAGGTCGGCAGCAGTACGCGGAGCCCGCGCTGCGCGCTGGACGGCCTGGGTCACTGCCGTACGGCGCACGTCCAGTGGGGTCGGAGCGCGGGCAGTCTCGGGCTCGGGGGCCGAGGCGACCGGCGTCAGCGTCACTAGGTGCTCGACTCGTGGGCTGATGGACTGACGCTCACGGACCACCGGGGTCGGGTCTGCCATGACGGCGGCCGTCGCCGCTACTAGGTGGGACGGGGTGCGGGCAGTGAAGACCGCCTTGGCCCGAGTGCCGTACCCGGGTGGACCGGCCCAGAGCGTGACGGTTTCGTCGTCCCGGCCGGAGAGGCGGTTGTCGATCAGGACGCCCGCCTGCCCATCGGGGGCGACGAACTCGACAGTGCCGCGCTCCGCACCCCCATCACGTGTCCAGCCAGCGTTGATCAGAGGCTGGACCTTGTCGGCCCAGTAGATCGATGGGGTCGCGAGGAAGCGCCTTTGGTCACTGCCGGGCTCTACTCGAGCGTGGTCCCGGGCCAGCGCGGCAGTGAGCCCGGCGACGATCTCGGGCGGCATGTGGCTGCTAAAGGACGCCGTCCAGCGGTGCCCGGAGACGGGATCCTCGGAGGCAGAGATCTGCCACGGCTCGAAGTAGTCGCCGAACCAACCAATGCGAATCCGCATATCGGGTGAGGTGACGAGGAGCTGGCAGTCGTCATCATCGAGACGGTGATGAGGCCAATGGCTTACGGGAGCGAACCCGGCCTCCCCGCTCCAGTCGGAGCCGGCCAGGTACCTGGGACTAACAAGGACTTCCTGGTACGGATCCTGCGTGTGGGTCTTCTGGGTGCTCATAGTCGGGACTCCGGCAGATGGGGAACTGAACGCTCCAGCGCGCGGGTTGAAGGAACGGTGCAGATGCACGCGGAGGCTGCGGCAGAGGGGAGAGGGCTCCAGCTCTCGGGACCATGCGGATCACCGCCTTCGACCGGGGGCCGACTGGACGGTCACGGCCGCCGGCACCTGAGGTTGCGGCTGCGGTGCATGGCTGAACAGGGAACTCGGCGCGGCAGCGCTCCGCCGCAGGGCCGCTGAGGTCCGGGCGCCGTCCGCGCCCAGCGGGATTCCGGCGTGGGTGCGCGTGGCCGCCGCGACGGAGTGCGGAGCCGGTGAAGCCCGCCGCACGGTGAAGGGCTCGCTCCAGTGCTCGACGGTTGCGTAGACGGCTCCCAGCGCCTGGCCGGCCTCGGTCAGTACGTAGGGATCGCCGTGGCGCGAGCCGGTGCGACCGACCAGCCCGTCCGCCTGCAGCCGCAGAAGTCGATGCCGGGTGAAGGCGGTGTCCAGGCCGGCCTCCTCGGCGATGTGGCTGAACCGCATCGGTCCGCCCGCGCCGAGGATCTGGACCACGGCGGTCGTGTGCCGAAGGCCCAGACGGTTCAGGGCGTCCTCGACGCGTTCGGCTTCGGCCATCGTCCCGAGTTGCAGGTGGGCTTGGGACCAGTCCGACAACGTGCGGTGCACCGGGGCCAGTGACTCGCCGAACGTGCTGAGCCGGTAGGGAGCCCCACGGCGGTCGTCGGACCGGGTGACCAGCCCATCGGCGTGCATGGTGGCGAGCCTCTTGCTGACGAACTGCTCGCTGACAAAGGGGAGCCGGGAGGCTACCTCGCGCACGCGCATGGGGCGGTTTTCCTGGGCCAGGATCATCGTCGACCAGGTGGTCCACTTCGGCCCGATCCGGGCCATCGCGTCCTCGATGCGCTGCGCGTCGACCGAATCGAAGGAGAAGACAGGGGGCAGTACAAGGCTGGGCATGAGCGCGTTCTCTCGGTCAGGAGTCAGCGGGAGCGGTAGCGGGAGGCCGTGTTCGACGTTCCGGCGATGGGCACGGCGGCCGAGCCGGCGATGGGGCCAGGGCTCGGCAGGGCGCCGCTGCGGCTGAGGGCAGCGGACACGCGTGTCGTCGTCGTACGTGCCGCGCGGAGGGCGGCTTCGCCGCGTGACGTGAGCGAGAGGAGTTGTCCGGCCCGGTACGGGCTCGTGCTGGTGTCTTGGTGCAGTAGCCCGTCGGCGACCATTCGCCGGACGGTCGCGGCCAGTGGCTGGGGCTGCCGTCCCGTGTCGGCGGAGAGGAAGGGGTCTTCGCCGATCGAGGTCCGGTAGAGGCGCAGACCGCCGAGTTCGACTGCTTCGAGAGCCCTGAGCTGGCGGTCGGCCTCGATGGCCCAGTCGTCGTCCCGGCCGGAACGCTGTCCCCGGCCCAGCTCATGGGCGTTCGTGGCCGAGGGCCGCGCAGTATCTGGGTCGGGCAGGAGCCGTTGGTACGCGGAGAGGGATTCGACGAGCTGGTCGTAAGCTCGACCTCGCCTGGCTAGAAGGTCTCCGAGCTTGCGGACGGTGGTTTGCAGCCGTGTGTACGGGGTGCGCGTACCCCCATCGAGTTCGCCTCGCGCGGTGGATTCGAGCAGCCAGTGAGCGTCCTGGGCCGCGTGCGTCACGCGGTTGTGCAGCTCGTTCAGGTCGTACGCGGCTCCGATCACTCGTGTCGCGGTTCGGTACCTCGGATCGTCAGGGCGATACGTGGTGTTGAGCATGCTGACGTTCGAGACACCGAGAGTGTCGGCGACGAAGTGCGAACCGGGCTGGATGTTCGGGTCGTAGGCGTTCACTTCGCCGTCTCCATCCGGGCGAGCAGGGAGCGGACCAGGCTGGGCAGGCTGTCGGGACCGTCGCCGAGCCGGACGTGGTCGGTCGCTTCGTCGAGGACGTACGCGGCGTCTTCGAGCAGGCCGTTGGAGACCTCCATGCAGGCGTCGGTGATCCGGGAGGCGGCGAGCAGCGACAGGGAGAGGACCTCGACGTAGTCGTCCGGCGGGAGGCCGGCGGCCTTGGCCGCGGTCCGGATCGCCGCCAGCTCCTGCGCGCTGAACGCGAAGCCCGACGTGGCGCCTTCTGCGGCGTCGTCGGGCTCGGCGATCGGGTCGCGGGGCTCGAGGGGGATGCCGACGCGGGTGCAGATCTGGTCGACCGATGCGGTCAGCTCGGTGAAGGACTCGGTGAGCCATCCCAGGGCGGAGGCGTAGGAGGCCAGGGCGAACAGGCCCGCCGGGGTGGTGGGGCGTGGCTCGGCGGCGATGAACTCCTCGAATTGCTCGTTCAGTTCGCCGACCACCTGGGGCCCTGCGGACAGCGGGCCCAGTACGGGGTGGAGATAGGAGCGGTCGGCGGCTGTCGGGTACTCGGCGGTGAGGATGCCGGAGACGTTCTGCGCGGCCTCGGTGAGGAGCTCCGCGAGTGCAGTACGGGGCAGGGGGGAGCGGTCGGCGGTCATCGCTGGGGAACCTTTCGGGAGGCAACGGCTGGAGGCAGGGCTGCTGCTGCTGTCGGAGGAGTCGTTGGGCCCGCCGCCGAACGGTCGGTGACGAGCGCGGAACGGGACCGGGCAACTCGTACGCGTGCCTCGGCGGCAGGATCGGCCTCGACGCCCTGCTGGGGGCCGGTGCGCAGATGAGCCGCGCGGTAGACCGCGTAGTCCTTCCGGCTACCGGCGGCGACGAGGTAGACCTCGCGCCTGTGGTTCGAGCTGGGCGGGGCCGGCCGGAACTGGATGACCATCCGGTACGAGACGGCTGGGTCCACGTACACCTTGTGGAATCCAGCGAGACGCCCTTTCAACGGCAGACAGTCGTCGCTTCCGTGGACCAGGTTCTGCAGCTCCAGCAGCGCCAAATCACGTATCTGATCAGGAAGTTCCCGGAGATCGGCGATGGCGTCGGGGTGCGCGGCAAAGGCGAAGCGGGCGGTCACCGCAGCCTCCCCTGCACCGGACGCGGGAGCGGTCCTGTCAGCGGCGTGCGGGGGGCCTCAGGACCGAAGTTGGCCGTCGAGGCGGCACCGGCCGACCGGGCGATGGCGACACGGGCACGGTCGACGGCCCCGTGACCGGCGCGGTACTCCGGCGGCTCCGGCAGCGGGTCGCCACGGTCGTCCAGCCAGGACTGGGCGGTGCCCGCGTCGGCGAAGGCGCCCTCGCGCATCGAGTACGTGCCGGCGTCGAGGTCCCACTCCTGGAGGAAGACGCGTATCGGCGCCTCGCTCGCGTGGGAGTCACGGGCCAGCGTCCACGTCTCGCAGGGCTCGTCGTCCGAGGTGTACGTGTCGAGGACCTCGTAGCGGGTGCCCGAGTCCCGGATCTGCTGTTCAACCCGGAGCGTGAGGTCGTCGGCGGGCTGCACGAAGTCGTCGCCCACCAGAGCGATGTGCTCGGGCGGACAGCCGCGCTCGGCCAGCCAGTTCTGGGCGAAAGGCACGGCGGCGTGGTAGCTCGTCTCCATGGTGAACGTGGACTGACCGAGATCCCGTGCGACCATGACTGCAACGACCTGAGGCTCTCCGGGAATCCCCCAGGTGACCGACCGGTCGTGGGCGACGACGAAGCTGTGGGAGCCGTTGGGCGCGGTGTGGTGGTGGGACAGGGCCGACAAGTCGGCTGACGAGAATGTCTCCGCCTCTTCCGCGGAGGTGTCATCGGCGGGCGCGAGTTCGTCGAGGCCGAAATCGAAGGCGACATCGAGGGCGAGGCCGTTGTTCACGCCACCGCCCCCGACGGCGTGGGCGCCGGGGTGGCGAGCACGCGATGGTTGGGGCGGGTCGGACTCGTTGTACATGCCGCGAAAGGACCGTCGGGGGCACGCAGGTGCGCGAGCGTCTGGTCCAGGTGGTCGCGGTGCCAGGTCGAAGGACCTGACAGGCCGGCCTCGGTATCAGTGAGCTGCTGCCAGGCGAGCCAGAGCGCGTGGAGCCGGGCCACGGCCTCCGGGTGCTGGTCCCACCGTGCGCACCACGGGCGCGTCGTGCTGATCTCCCGGCCATAGATTGGGAGGAAGAGGTAGTTCACCCAGTCACTGAGGGCGGCGAGTTCGGCGACGTACGCCTTACCGCCCAGAGCGACGATGAACACAGAGGCGGGGCCGTCCGCCTCGGCGTCCGGAGCACCGCCGTCCGTCCGCTGTCCTGCAGGGGGTACGGGGTCGGGCTCGGAGCCGAGGCGGTCGAGGATGACGCCGTGCCGTTTGACCTCGGCCATGGTCTTGGCGAGCGTGCTGGCGAGATCGTCGAGGTTTTCATCGGCAACACGGAACGGCTCGGGGCCGGCGGTGGTCGGGCTGGTGTTGGACATCGGGGCGTTCTCCATCTGTGAGACGGCGACATGCCCGAGAGGATCCGGAGAATCCGCGGTTTGGCTCGGCCGGAAAAGCCCGGTAGTGGAGCGCTACCTTCCCGCGCAGCGAGGGCAGCGCGGGAAGGGTGGTGCCAGCAACTGCAGAGCACATGCGGCCTGTTGAGGGACGACACCGTTGCCGAGCGCGGTGAGCTGTGCCGGCCGTCCGAGTCCCGGGGTGGCGGTGACCCAGCCGTCGTCGAGGCCCTGCATCCACTCCACGAAGTCGGCACGGAGCCGACCGGCCGCATCGGTGGGCTCGGGACGGGTGAGCCTCTCCCATCGGGTGATGGCGGCTGCGTACGGCCCCCACTGCCGGTCAGCTTCGCGGACTCCGTCGACTCGTCCGTCCAGAGCGGCAGGGCGACCGCCGACAGGGGAGGACGCCACCCTTTCCCCGGGCGGCGGCCCGGAGTCCCCGTGTCGCTGGCCCTGGGCGCGGGCAGTAGCGATGCTGCCGCGCTGGGCAGGGCCATGTCCCCGTTTCCGTGCCGTTGGCCCGGCGAGCCCTTGATCCCGTCCGATGCCTTCGGGGTCGGCAGCAGCCACTCGATCTCGTCGGCCAGGTTCGGACCGTGGCCGCCGCTCTTCCTCTTCGCCGGGTGCTGGGAACCGCCGTTCTTGCCGATGTTGCTGGTCGGCGTCTTCAGCAGGGTCTCCGGTGGGCCATCCGGCGAGGAAGGTCCGCTCGCGGCGGTGCGGAGCCCCGATGTCGGAGGCGCGAAGCACGAGCCACTTCGCGTCGTACCGGAGATCGGCCAGGGATCCGAGTACGGCACCGAGTGCCCGCAAAGGAGGCTGACCTGCGGTGTCTCCCAGACACCACGGGCAGAATTCCACGTCGCCAGGGGAACCGGCGGGGGAGGTGAGGAGGCCGCGCACATTCTCGATCACAACCAGGCAGGGTCGGAGGGCTGAGACCGCACGGGCCACGTGCAGCCAGAGCCCGGAGCGGGTCTGAGCATTGAGACCGGCCCGACGGCCGGCGACCGAGACGTCTTTGACAGGGGAAGCCAGCCGTTAGGACGCACACCCGGGGAACGAGGGACCAGTCGACAGCCGCGATGTCGCCCAGGTTCGGGACGCCCGGCCAGTGGCGGGCCAGGATGCGTGAAGCGCCCGGATCGACCTCCGCGTGCCAGGCCAGCGTCCCGCCGAGGACGGACTGCACACCCAGGTCGAGGCCGCCGTACCCCGAGCAGAGCGAGCCGATCAACGGAGCCCGCACGATGGTGTTCTGCATGTCACCGCCCCCGTGCGGCCCGGCTCGGGGCAGCCGCCGCTGGTGGAACGGCGGAGGCCGGTACGGCGGGAAGCGGGGCTGCGTTCGTGGACCGGCTGCGAGCGGCCCGGAGCTGCCAGGGCGGAGGCGGCGAAGCCGTTGCCGCTGCAGCGTAAAGGGGGTAGGAGGCGTCCCGGAGAGATACGTCCGCAAGACCGAGGGCGTCGCTGATCACCAGCGTGGCCACTTCGCGCGCATCCATCGCGTCGGGCTGGTCACGGAGGTGCTCGGTTCGCTCCAGAAAGGAGAGCTGGTGCGCCACCGAACCGAGGGCGGAGGCCACCTCGCCAGCAGGTTCCACAGCGGCGGCGAAGTCGCTGACGACCCTGGCCGTGTGGGCATCCAGGTCCGGAGATGTAGTCCGGAAGAGAATCTCGTCGCCCAGGGCGGTGATCATCTTGCCGAGTTCCGAGATCTGCTTGGCGACCGTCACGCTGTCCGGTCCGCGGTGAGGATCTCCGGGGACCGGGAGCTTGCCGCGAAGAGCATCGAAGTTCTCGGCTGCGGACCGCAGGGCTCGTGCGTCGGGTACGGGGGTGGTGTTCACGGTGCGTTCCAGAGGAGAGGAGTCTCGTACGGGAGGGGGAGGAGGCTTCAGCTGGGGCCGAGGGACCGTGGCCGTACGGTGGCTGACCCGGGTGCGCCCCGGGGTAGCTTCGAGGGCGGCGAGGGAAGGCGGGGTGAACTACGGGCGAGGGCGGCCTGCACCTGGGCGGGGTGAGGGGCGCCGTGCGAAGGAGTCAGGGCCTTCGGCGCCGGAGAAGGACCGACGGTCGCGGACTGCCAGCGGGTGCGCGCGTCGTCGAACGGACCGAGTACATACAGCGCGTGGTTGATCAGCCGCCCGGGACCCAGGGCCTCGTCCTCGGCCAGGGCCCGGACGGCGCGGGCGGAGGCGGCTGCGGTACGGGTGACGGACGAGCGCATGACCCGTTCGCCCAGCCATTCGGCGCTGCCGGGGCCCACGCTGTCGCAGATGGCGGTGACCTGCTCGCCCGACAGCGTGCCGTCGGCCAGGAGGCCGCGCCGCTGGGCCTCCCAGAGCAGGGTGATCCGGTCGATCAACTCGCCCCGGTGGTGCAGCGCACCGAGGCACCGGTAGAGCTGCCCGTGCGCCGGATCGGCGAAGTCCCCCGGCCGCAGCCAGCCCACCACCTCCTCCATGGCCTTCGGCTGCTCGGCGAGGACGGCCAGCAGGAAACGCTCGTCCTCGGCGACCTGGTCGGCCCGACCTGTCGGTGTGGTCGGCACGGTGGTCGGGGTGGTGGGCGGCGCGACCGGACGCGGGTCGGTCCCCCAGCGCCGCGCGAGATCGGTGAGCACCTCGGCCAGGACATCCGCCGACCTCAGCGAACCCTCGACCTCCCCCTGCAGGGCGTCAGCCCGAGCCGCCTGATGGAGGTGGCTCGCGTACGCGGCAATGGTGCGATGGATCGCCCCCTCCAGCACCATGCGGCCGTACACCGGAGCATGCTCTGGACGCGGGCAGGCCGAGACCAGAGTGTGGGCGTACACCGCGGTCAGCCCCCGGACATGACGGCCAGCCTCGTCGACCGCGTCCGTCACCCACGACAGAGGTACGGGCCCTTCGGCCGATATCGCGGGGTGGCCGTCGCTTCGAAGTTGGTGGAGTGCGGCGAACAGCGCCTGGTGGACGGGCCGGCAGAAGTGCCCTGGCGCGAGCCAGTCCAGGTTCGCGAGTTGATCCGGATCGAGGAGTACGGACCCGAGCACGGCCTGCTCCGCCTGCAGCAGCGGCTTCATCGACGGCCTCCCGCGTCGGAGGGGCCGCCCTGCCGGGAGCGGAGAGCGGATACCGTCCGGTCGGCAGCGGCCATCGCCTGGGCGAGTTCGTCCAGTACGGCGGTGACCTCGGGATCGGAGACCGGAATCGTGCCGCTCCGGCCGACCAGCCACCATCGGCCGTCACGCAGAACGACCGGCGAGCGTGGCAGCCGCCCGGGACGCGGTGCGGGCGCGCTCATGCGGAGAGCCCGAAGTCGTCGTACCCGATGTTCTTCGCGAGGGCTCGCTCGGTGATTGCCTTCGTGGCTCGGGCCGAGGCCGGACCGACGACCTTGGCGGACGGTTCCTTGTACCAGGGCTTGAGGTTGAGCATCGCGATCCGCAGGCCGGTGGCCAGGAGCAGCACCTTCCCCTTCGGGAGGGCGCGGATCGCGTCGGGCGGCAGAATCCGCTCCGTACGCATACTCACCGAGCGGGACTTGCCGCCCTCGCTCGTGGACACCGAGGTGGTCTGAACGTCGTGGTCGCCGACTTGCCGACTGAGTCGATCGGCGAAGTCGGCGTCATCGATGCCCGATCCGATGATCTTGACAGTGGCGGCGGAGTACAGGGCGTCCATCCCGGCCTCGCCCCAGCACCGCTGGCCCTGCCGATAACTTTGCAAGATCGTCATGGGGATGACGCCCCGGCTGCCCAAGTGGCTGTAAAGATCAGGGAGATCCGAGATGCGGCACACGTTCGCCGCCTCGTCGAGGACGCACAGGGCGGGCGGGTCGAGTCGTCCGCCGGAGCGCTCGGCGACGATTACGGCCGCGCGCATCACGGCGTCGACCGCCGCCGCGATGATCGCGGACGCGCTGCCGCCGCCGTCCTTGCTCAGCAGGTACAGCGTGTCGCGCGACCCGGCGAAGGCGAACGGCTTGAACTCGGGGAGGTCGTTCGGGGTGACCCAGGCGGCGACGTCGGGGTCGAGCAGGCAGCTCGCGTACTGCCTCGCCGTTTCGTAGATGCCGTCGCGCGTTTCGGTCGCACCGGAGACGGTGCCCTGGAGCTGGGCGGCCACCGCGTCGTGGCCGGCGTCGGTGAGCAGGTCCACCGGGGTCCGGTCGGCCGGCATCGCGAGCCAGGCCAGGACGTCGGTGATCGGCCTCCGGTGACTGGCGGCGGCCAGGAACAGCGAGCCCAGGGTGTTGGAGGCGGCGGTGGACCAGAAGTCGCCGCCGCTCGATTCGTCCACGCTCGCGGTGACGAAGTGCCCGGCGAGACGTTTCGCCCCGGCCAGGTCGCGGGCGTCGGCCAGGATGTCCCACCACATCTCGCGCGGGTGGTGCGCGATCTGCTGGGGGTCGAGGGCCCAGACCGTGCCGACCTCGGCGCGGGCGTCCACCGTCGCGGTGAAGGCATCGCCGGCAGCCTTGTTCGACGTGAGCAGGACCGGGCCGGGAGCCGAGAGGATCGCGGGGATCGCCAGGCCGGAAGTCTTCCCGCTCCGAGGGGCCATGATCGCGACGATCACGTCCTCCCAGGAAGCCCGGACCTCGGCGCGACCGGGGTCGAGGGTGCCGAGCAGGATGCCGCGGTCAGCGGGAGCAACCTCTTTTACGCTCCCGGCCGCCCAGGGATGGGCGCAGGCTCTTCGCCTTCGCGGTGATCTCCTTGTCCAGCAGCGGCGCCAGATCGGCCTTGCGAGCGAGACCGGACCTGGAGCCGGCACGCCAGCGCGCCCACAGCACCAGGCCCGTGGTGATCAGGGCCAGGGTGAGCAGGCCGGGGACGAGGCGGGTGCCGACCAACAGCGCGGTGGTGCTCAGGGTCGGCCACAGCATCTCGGGGTGCAGCAGGGCGTCGGTGGCGCGGAACGACGACCAGGGTCCGCTACCGACAAGGGAGTTGGTGAGGTTTCCGGTCAGCCAGACGAGGGAGCCGAAGGATACGGCGGCACCGAGGACGCCGAAGAGGAGGTAGAGGAGCGCATCCGACCCGGTGGTAGTCGAGGGCGCACTGGTACGTGGGGAGGGCACAGCAGTTCCCTGGGTGTGTGAGCGGGCGGGGGCGGGGCGCGCTCGGTTCTCACGCAGTTCATGAACCTGCTCCTTGAATGGCGGAACGTTTCAGCGAAGGCGGCCGGGGATGAAACCATGTCCGCAGGGCGCGGTGGGCGACAGGCGCTGGCCGGTGTCGAGGACGTCGTGGTCCGCAGGACGGCGAGCCTCTGGTGGTACATGGGGTCGGTCCGCTCGGCCGGGCACGCGGCTTCACCGTCCGTCCGCGACCTCCGACTGCTCCCTGATGCCCTGGAGCATGCCGTAGGCGGTGGCCAGCCGCGTCCGGGGCTCGAAGGAGGGGCGCTCGAAGTCCGGATTATCGAATCTGCAGCCGGAGGCGAGTCCAGTCGGCGGGTGCGGCGACGAGTCAGGTCAGCTTGGGCAAGACCCTTGCTAGCGCACCGTTGACCTCCTCGGTGATCGCCGCGACCTCGCCCGGTGGCGCGCCCTCGGTGAGTAGAGCGAACACCCCCGGGACGGAGGACGGATCGGCGGCTTCGCCAAGCAGGAACCGGGCGTGCAGCGGCTTGTCGGGGCTGTGAGCGGCGGCAAGGGGCTGAGATTCGGCACGGGAGCGCCTCCTCCGTGATCGTCGTAGGCGCGGCCCGGATGAGCTTGACTTACCGACGAGGTCCGGGGGCATTGGGCCTGGGAACCGTCGTGCTGGTCCGCGGTGCGATGTTGTCGGCGGCCGGGGCGACGGCAGCCTTCGTGGCGGCGGGAGAGGAAGCGAGAGCGGCCTTCTGGGAATCCGAAGATCCTGGTGCTGGTGAGAGCGCCGGGACTTCAGGTTGCCCTTCGGCCTTCAGATCGCGCAGAGCATCGCCCATCTCGGCGAGTCCCGTCAGCGCGCTGCTGATGTCCCCGGCGGCGTAGGCGAACTGGTCCGCCTGGTCGTAGGCGTCGTGGTCGAGGTCGTTGACGTGCTCGCCCGCCACCTCCAGCGCCTCTCGGACACATTCCAGGACCCCGTACTCAGGGTGCAGGAGGTGGTCAACCGCGCGCCGGAACTCGTCACCGTCCCGGGCGGCTCCGATCCGCTGGGTGAGCTGTTCGACCTCCGCGCTGGCGACGTAGGGACCGAAGGGACGGGCCGGAGTGATCATTTCCGTGGTGTCCAGAGACGGCGGCAGATCGACCTGATACCGCGCCGCGCGGAGCATCTCGGCGGCGTGTGTGGCGACGGCGGCCTTGTCTGCGCTCGAGGTGGTGGTGGGTAGGCGGTGGCGTCGGCCGTGCCAGTCGTCGATCTGCTGGAATCCGGCGTGCTTCATGAGAGCGGCGGAAAGCTCGTCGGTGGCGCCCTTGGCCACGACGCTACCGCTGCGTTCGGAGGTGATGGATATCGGTGGAGTAGACATGGAGGCTCCATGGGTACAAGCGGCGGGCGGGCGTGTTCCCGGCGCCAAAGAGAGCTGGGGAACGAGAGCTCGGCTGGAAGGCCGACAGGCAACAGAATCCCCAGAGTTCGGGATTTCGGCAGGCCGGAGATCCGTGGTAGCGGCGGACCCTGAAACTTCGCCGCGACGGGACGCCTGCGGTCAGAAGTGGGGATTCTCGGTCGGACGGTCGGCCTCGGTGGCGGCCTGGAGCAGCTCGGTAAGGTCTCCGGGCTCGGAGAAGCGCTGGTCGATCCACCACCCAGCGCGAGTAACGCAGCGAGTGGCCTCCTCGATCGCCTCCCACTCCGTCTCGCCGGTCTCCCCTTCGAGGACCAGGGTGGTGTAGGCGGCGGCCAGGATCTGGTGACGGCAGCGCACACCCCAGGCGACGGCTCGTTCGGTCCCCTCCAGGGGAGGCATTCGGTACTGCTCCGACCAGGCTTCGGATTCAGCCTGCTCTTCGGCTCGCTTGGCCTCCAGCCAGGCGGCCTTGCCCTGTCCGTCTCCTTCCTTGGCGGCACGCCAGCAGTCTGTGCACTCCTGCTTGGCGAGCCACTCGGCGAAGCCCGCCCTGCGGTCGGCCGGACGGTCGGACAGGTCACGGTCGTCCTGGTGACCGCAAGTGTGGTGGATCGGCCAGATGGTCTTCACGGCCATGGAGCTTTCTCCTTAGGGGAGTTGGTTCAGCGGGGGCGGGAGAAGGCGATGCGAGGGTCAACCGGCCGGACTGCCGCAGAGTCGACGGACGCGGGGAGCGGTGCCTTGCCCGGAAGGCTGGCGCGGGCCGGGCTGGTGGCGACCGCGGCGGCGCTGATCGGAGACGACCGAGGGGTCCCGTGGCCGCGTCCATGGGACGCGGCCGGTAGGGCATCCGGGCGGGACTGTCGTACGACGTCTTGAGCAAGGTGGGGCTGCACCGCGACCTGGGCGCCGGACCGGTGCAGCGTCAGCGTGGCGTCGGCGACCTTTCCCAGGGCCTCGGGCCGGCCTGTGGCGGCGGGCAGGGTGTAGATGTCCAGGCCCGAGTCGTGTCGCCACCCATGCTCCATCAGGGCGATCCCGGTGAGCCCGGATGCATGATCGTCGATGGCCGCGACGATGCCGAGCTGCGGATGCTCGGCGAAGGCGACCTCGGGTTCACCGAACGAGGCCCGGCGGCCAGGGGATGCATCGGGCGCCAAGGAGGGATCCAACGCGGCATCCACGTCGACTCGGTAGCCGGCCCCGCGCAGCAACTCGACTGCTCGGGTCGTACGGCTCTGTCCGTCGCGGCCCTGATTGGCCAGCGCGTACAACGTCGGCTGGTCCGGGACGGGGCGGAATCCGAGGCCCTTCAACATCCACTCACTGGCTGGGAGGTTCCTCGGGTTCGCGGCGACGATGCCGTAGACGGGGTGGCGGCCGAACGCCAGATCGGGCAACACGTCGTAATGGCTGGGCATGGGCGGGTCCATCCGGGTGGGTGCTGTCGCAGAGGTGGGCGAGGGGTGAATCGCTTCTGCCGGTGCGGTACACGAGGGACTCCAAGAAGGTGGTCAGCGAGCGCGGGACGCCTGCGGCGGGGCGGGCGGAAGCGCGGTGTGCGCGGGCGGTCCCGTCGGCGGGTGAACCGGGACCGGGCGCTGCCCGACCGACGGTGAGGGGGCGAGGGCGGCATTCACACGTGGTGAGCCAGAGGCTGACGGGCCGGTCCGGCCCGTCAGCGCCCGCGCTGTGGCGGATCGTGCCTGCGCCTGGCGCGGCGGAAGGCCCAGCTGGTCCAACCGCTCATCCACTGCGGCGAGCAGATCAGTGGCGCTGCCTCCATGCCGGGCATCCGGGCCGTCGGGCTCGGAGTCGTAGACGACTTCGTAGACCGCAGAACCGGCGGGCAGGTGACGGGTGACCAACCAGCCCTCGGGCTGCTCGGAGGGCTGCTCCTGTGGCGGGGAGATGATCAGCGAGCTGTCGTCGGGAAGTTCGGCGCGGACGATGTAGTCGCTCAGGCCGTACTCGACGGTGCACTCCAAGCCGCGCTGCCGGAGCGCTGCGGTGAGGTATCCGTACTGGTGGTGCCGTTCGGAAGCCGCAGGCGGGGAGGGAGACGCGCGGACGCGCGCCGCCTCCTGTCCGAAGGCGGCGGGGATGTTGTCGGGCATGGGCATTCTCCGTTGCCGGATGCCCCGGGCGGGCGGCGCGAGCCGCCAGGGGCGGTGTTGGACGGGGTGCTGTGGTGGTCCACGAGGATCCAACGTTCGGCCGGTTTTGCTCGGCCGCGAATCGGTGCTAAAGGTTGTTGCACAAGGCCCGGGCGATCTCCAGGTCCAACCTGCGGGCGCCGCCCAGGCCGGTGGAAAACGGTGCACAAACGGGCAGTTGGTCATGTCCGGGGTGGCCGAATCCGGGCGTGATCGCCGTTGTGCAACACCCTTTAGGGCGTGTGTCGAAAGTGGTGATGGTCGACTGCTGCTCGCCGTTTCAGTTGCAGCGATGCTCAGGAAGGTCACGGCCTCTGAGCCGTGCCGCGAGCCAAAGCGGTAAGTCGTTCCGCGTCTGGAGTGCCGGGATCGGCCGACCAGAGCACGAGCTGCTGCTCTGGGGCACCGGCGTAGCGGAAGGTGTCCCAGTCGAGGGTGAGTTCGCCGACGGTGGAGTGCGCGATACGTTTGCTGCCGAAGTCCTGGTGGGCGACGCGGTGCTCGGCCCACCAGGCCCGGAAGTGCTGGTCGGCCACGGCCAGCTCGCCCACGAGGGCGGTGAGGGCCGGGTCGGTCGGGTTCGTTCCGGCCTCCATCCGCAGGACCTCGACACAGGTGCGGGCCACGCCCTGCCAATCCGGGTAGATGTCGCGCATCACCGGGTCGGTGAAGACCATGCGGACGTAGTTGCGCTCAGGCTCGGGCACGGTCGCGAAGTCGCACAGCAGCTCCGCCGCCAGCGGGTTCCACGCGAGGATGTCGAGTCGCGGGCCGAAGACGATGGCGGGTGTGCCGGTGAGCTGGGCGAGCAGCCGGGTCAGGTGCGGGTGCGCTTTGGGGCGGGCGGACCGACGCGGCGTCTTGCGGTGCCCGGCCCGCGCGGCCTGGGCGACCAGTCCTTCCACGTACGTCCTCTGGTCGCCGTCCAGCCGCAGCTCCCGCGCGAGGGAGTCGAGTACGGGTGGTGACGGTGCCAGCCGGCCCTGCTCGATGCGCACGTAGTAGTCGGTGCTGATCGCGGCGAGCTCGGCCACCTCCTCCCGGCGCAGCCCTTGCACTCGGCGCTGGGTGTGCGTGCGCTCGGGGAGCCCCACCTGCGCGGGTGTCAGTTCGCTACGGCGGTGCTTGAGGAACTCGCCGAGCTCATGAAGATGCGCGGAACCAGTCATTCCTTGAGCATGGCACCGGGGAGAAGGCTCTGCCTGGGAAGGATCCTTCCTAGGAAGCAACGCGACCTTCCTGCCCCAGGCCATCGGCTGGACAGTGGATACAGGCCCGCAGATTGCCGGCCACCTACGATCCCGCAGGAGCAGAACATGAGGACTGACGTCCGCTTCCCGACCAACGGCCTGCAGCTCGCCGGCCACCTCTACCTTCCCGAGGACGGCGACGGCCCGTTCGCCGCCGTTGTCATCGGTCACCAGACGACCGGGGTCAAGGAGCAGTCCCCGGCGGTGTACGCCGCACGCCTGATCGAGGAAGGATTCGCCGTCCTGACCTTCGACGCCGCCTTCCAGGGCGAGTCCGAGGGCACGCCTCACGGCCTGGAGGACCCCTTCCAGCGCGCCGAGGACTTCCGTGCGGCGGTCTCCTACCTCACCACCCGCCCCGAGATCGATCCCGACCGCATCGGTGTGATGGGCGTGTGCGGCTCCGGAGCCTACGTGCCCTACGCCGCCCAGACCGACCACCGGATGAAGGCTGTGGCCGGTGTGTCCGGGACAGACGTTCCCAGCTTCTTCCGCGGCGCCGACCCCGAGGGCTGGCAGCAGATGGTGGCGAACTCCGGAAACCTCCGCAGCGCCGAAGCCGCCGGCGAGCCCGCCGCGACGTTCGCCGTGCTGCCGGAGACGGCCGACGCCGACACTCCCGCCCCGACGGCCGAGTTCGTCGACTACTACAAGACGCCCCGCGGCTACCACCCGCGCTCCACGGGTGACGTGGTCGTGCGCAGCGCGGATCTCCTCGACCAGTTCGACTCTTTCGCCGACGTCGCCAAGATCGCGCCCCGCCCCCTGCTCATGATCGCCGGCACCGAGGCTGTGACCCGCGGGTTCTCCGAGAAGGCCGTCGCCGACAGCCCCGGCAACGCCGAACTGTTCCTCGTCGAGGGCGCCACCCACGTCGACCTGTACGACCGCGACGAGTACGTCACCCCTGCCGTCGCCAGGCTGGTCGAGTTCTTCAGCAAGCACCTCGCCTGAGCCGGCGAGCCTGTGCGGGCAAGAGGCGGGAGGGCGCTGGTCGCAGCCACTCTCCGATGGCCGCGACCAGCACGGCGGCCTCATAGCGGACGGCGAGCTTGTCGTATCTCGTGGCGACCGCGCGATGTCGGTCAGGTAGCCGGGTCACGTCGCCGTGACCCGGCCCCCTCAGAACCGGACGTGCCTGTTTCCAAGCATCACGGCTCAAGCAAGCCCGAAGGCTTCACAGGTTCTGCTCATTTCCGGTCGCTGTCGCCTGCGTGATGCTGGCGATGGCATTCCGAGTGGACGAGCCGAAGATTCTTGCTCTCATCAGGGCCGCCATGCCGCCGGTAGGTGAAGTGGTGTTTATGCAACCGCTTCTTCATCGCGTCGAACCAGTCGATCCACTCGCGTGGACTGTCAGGCTCATATTCCGCACCGGCGATGAGCGCTTGACCGCACAGTGGACAGATGCCCTTCTGGCGGGCTGCCAGAGTAAGGCTGATCCTGTCCATCGGTGGTGGTGTGCGCGTCTGACGGCGTTGGCTCCAGTAGTCGAGGAGGGCAGGGTCGTCAGGTGACGACTTACCCCTGACCAACCGATGCCGCCTGATGTTGGTCCAGGCGAACTTGGGAAGGTGTGCGCCTGTGGCACGGTCACCGAATACCCAGTTGTTCATCTTGGATCGGTTGAGCCTGCCGAAGTATTTGTTCACGATCCAGTGCTTCGACTTCTTCGGGTGGGTGCGCTTGGCCCACTTGTAAGTGAGCGTCCACACATAGCTGTCCAGCGCTGAGAACGTCCGGCTGGACACCACTGTCCGGTAGTACGCAGACCAGCCCCTGACAATAGGGGAAAGACGGCGCAGTACGACTGTGATGCTCTGCCCCAGCAGGGCTTGCATCTCGGATCTCAGTCGATTCCGGACTCTCTTGACCGCATCCTTGCTGGGCGTGATGATCAGGCTGTCACCATGGCGGCGGATGTTGAACCCCAGGAAATCGAACCCGTCCGACAGGTGGAGGATTCGCGTCTTCTCTTCGTTGAAGCGAAGTCCTCGGGGTTGCAGCCAATCCGCCAGGCGTGACCTGACGGTCTCCGCCTCCTCCTTGCTCGTGCAGAACACGGCGAAGTCATCGGCGTAACGCACCAGGATCGGAGTTCCTTTCGCAGCCCACATGACCTTTCCTTTGCGGGTAGCGAAGCGGACTCCTGCGGCCTCCTCCATCCCGTGCAGAGCTATGTTGAGCAGCAAAGGACTGATCACTCCGCCTTGAGGGGTTCCCTCCTCGGTCCGGGTGAAGCGTCCGTCATCGACCACACCAGCCTTCAGCCATTGCCGGATCAATTCCCTGGCTGGGAATTGCCCGACGGCTTCGAGCAGGTGGGGATGGTCGATGCGGTCGAACGCGGCGGCCAGGTCGGCGTCCAGTACCCACTGGCGCTTGGCCGTCTTGCCCTTCGCGGTGCTGAAGATCGCCTGGATGGCGTCGTGGCAGCCGCGGCCCGGCCGAAATCCGTAAGAACGAGATTCAAACCGAGCTTCCCACTCGGGCTCCAGTGCGTTTTTCACACGTGCCTGGATTGCCCTGTCACGCATGACAGGGATGCCGAGTGGTCGTTGCTTTCCATTGCTCTTTGGGATGTAGACCCGCTTGACGGGCTTGGCCCGCCAGGGTTGTGTTTGGCCGTCAATTTCGACTGCCATCCGCGCTCTCGCCTTGGGAGTGAGAGCGCGTTCCCTGTCGACCCCTGCCGCCTTGCGGCCTCTGCTCTGCTGTGTCACCCGCTTCACGCTCACGAGCGTGTTGCTGCGGCTTCTAAGCATGAGCTTTTGCAGATTGCGGACCTTCTTGAGGTCTCCTTCCTGTGTCGCTTTGAAGATCCTCTGTCTCAGACGCCGTACGTTCGCCTCGGCTTCGGCCCAGTTAATTCTGTGCCAGTCGAGATGCCCGCCCTGGGGTCCGTTCGCTATGGAAGTCCGAACAGGATTGGGTAACTCCACCTGCAAGTTCCTCCTTCGCGTCTAACTTGTCCGCCAGGTTCCGGCTGCTTTACTCGGGATACCGCAAAGGCTCACCTGGCCCACGTGGGCACCCTTTCGGGTCGGGCCTCTGGGGCCCGTATCCGGCGGGTTGTGACCGAAGGCGTGAAGGTTGCCTCCATCTTTCCCCTGATCTTTCGATCTACCGGCATTCGCTTCTTGGACCATCCTGTTCCCGCTGGAGAGTTGGGCCTTCCTTACGGTTGGCTTACCGGGATGTCGCCCGGACTCCATCGGGGTTTCCATGTTCCACACACGTAAGTTGCGACTGGGGTGGGTGCCCCCTCTATCCCGGAACCGGCGGTGTCCTCCTTCCGGTCTCAAATCTCCGGAAGTCGCCTGACGCTTCTCAGCGTCGGGTTCTGTAGCTGCTGATTGCGAACCACCAGGCAGCTTCAACCTTACGAGACATCAACGGGGGTTCACGCAGTTCACCCGTCCAGCCTTTCCCTCGCCTGTTGTTTCCCGGTGGTCGGGAACTCTTGGGCTTGAACGCTCAGCTTCACACCCCGCTGTTACCGGCGACGCATGTGAGCGTGGGAACGGATAGGGACACTAATCCGGGGTCAGCACATTTCTCCTTCCTTCGTGGCTTTCCCACTTAACGTGTGCGACTTCGTGTCGCACCTTGAGACGGTTGATACCGCACTCGACCGGATGGCGCTCGCGGTAGTCGGCCGCGTCGAAACGCGGAGGCCGACCGCCGCGGGAGCCGCGCTTCCGCCGGGTGCGTGCCTGGTCAGCCTTGTCGGGGATGGTGCATCGGATTCCTCGGCGCCGCAGGTAGGCGCGGTTCTTGCGGGAGGCGTACGCCTTATCGGCGCGCACGCGATCGGGCCGGACACGTGGCCGGCCCGGACCGATGCGGGGCACGCGGACCTTCTCCAACACCGACTCGAACTGCGGCGAGTCCCCGCGCTGCCCAGCCGTGACCACGATCGACATGGGCTTCTGCCCCTGCTCGACGGACAGGTGCAGCTTCGTGCTGAACCCGCCGCGCGAGCGCCCCAGCCCATGGTCACCGGGCTCTGTGAACACACCACCAGGCGGCTCTTTCTGTAGGCCACCCTGCTTGCGGGCCCCGGCCGCATGCTCGTGGGCGCGGCAGACCGTGGAGTCGACGCTCAGGTCCCATGTGATCGCGCCTTTCACGTCGGCCAGGGACTGGAGGCGGGTGAGGATCCGGTGCCAGGTGCCGTTGCGCTGCCAGCGGCGGAACAGGTCGTAGACCCGGCCCCACGACCCGTACTCGGAGGGCACGTTCCGCCACGGAACTCCGGTCCGGACCCGAAACCGTATGCCGTCGATCAGCTGCCGCCGAGGCCAGACGAGCGGCCTCCCCGACCTGGCCCCCTTCGGCAACAGCGGCTCCAGCACCGCCCACTGCTCGTCCGTGAGATCTCCCCGACCCATGAACCTTGATCATTCACAACTCGGATCCACTTTCGATACACGGCCTAAAGGGTGTTGCACAACGACGATCCCGCCCAGATTCGGCCACCACGGACATGATCAACTGCCCGTTTGTGCACCGTTTTCCACCGGCCTGGGCCGCGCCCGCAGGCTGGACCTGGAGATCGCCCGGGCCTTGTGCAACAACCTTTAGAAGCGTCAGCGGGAACGCCCGGGGGGCGCCGGGTTCGGCGCCCGCGGTACGGGAGGATCGGTGCGTGGGGCTTCACGTGTGCCGGAAGAGGACCGGGCGAGGGCTACGCGTGCTCGTTCGGTCTGTGCAGCCTGTTCGGTGTCCGCTCGGTGGGCCAGGTGCTCGGCGGCCCGGATGAGCGCCGGTCCTTGAATGCCCAGCTCGTGGGCGTAGTGCCAGCCCTCGGAGTTGCGGTGCTCCTGTGCGCGCTCCTCGTAGATCTCCCGTGTGCCGGGGAGCGGGCCGTCAATGAGCGCTACGACCTCGTCCCACTCACGCCGGAGCTGACGTGCGTGTTCCAGAGTGGTGTCGATGCCCCGCAACCAACGGAGATCATCGCTGATCGCCCCCTCGACGTAGTCGTCCCCGCTGGCGGCCTCCCGTACCCCGGCCAGGACCTCGGGGCCGAGGTCGAGGAAGACCTCGGCGTGTTTCCAGGCTTCGGCGTCGCGCTTCACCTTGCCGTCCGCGTAGCCCTTCTCGTCGATGGGCCAGCCGTCCTGGTCGCAGAAGGAGTCCGAGACCGCGTCCCAGTCGTCGGATGCCTGGTGGATACCGGCGGCGGCCGAAGCCAGTGTCGGTAGGTGCCGCCGCCACTGCAGGTCAGCGGTTGGCCTCGTCGCTTCATTCTCGGCCGAGTCGGGAGAATTGGTCATGCTGGTTCCTTGTTTGTGGCCGGTCCTTACCGTGAGCGCGGCTGTGCGCCGACGGGGCCGGGCGGTGGCGGGGCGGACGCCGCGGTCGGTGGACCGGCCGCGACGTGCCGTGCCGAAACGGACGGCGAGGTACCTGCTGCCGCTGCCGCCGGATGCGAGCGGATCTCGTGGCTCAAGCCGTCCTGCACGAGGTGCAGCTCCTCGCCGAGGCCGGCCAGACGTTCGGCGAGGATGTCCAGCTCGGCGGCGCTGTCGCGGACACCGTGCTCACGGCACCAGTCGGAGGCGGTTTCGAGCATCTGGTGCAGCCGGGCCACGGCGCCGAAGTCACCGGTGAGGACCGTGGAGAACAGCTCCTCGAACTCCGCGGGCCGGGCGCCAGCGAGGAGGTCGTTCCCGTCGAGGGCCGGAGTCCGGGCACTTCCGGGATGCTGATGGTCTCGCAGTACGGTTGAAGGCAAGGGCAACATCCTTAAGGGAATGGTTAGTTGAGCTAAGCCGCCATGCGGGCGTCGGTATCGAACAGCTCGCGCTCGGCTGGGTGCAGGATGTGCTGGGTGATGAAGGACCTACCGGCGACCTTCCACAGGCCCCGGCCTTTGGAGAGGGCGGACACCGCCTGGGTTTCGACGCCGGTGAGGCCGAGCAGGGAGGCGGCGGCGGTGAGCTGGTCGGGTTCCTGGCGGTAGATGATGCGGGTGGAGCAGTCGGCCAGGAGACCCTCGGCCAGCACCCGGCCCCGTGAACCGGCATCCCCCGCGCTGAGCAGATCGCTGAGGCGGTGGATGACCATCAAGTTCGCGATGCCCAAGCCCCGGGAAAGCTTCCACTGCGACTGCATCCGCTCCAACAGGCCGACGTGCCTGAGCAGTCGCCACGCCTCGTCGTAGATCACCCAGCGCCTGCCGCCGTCGGGGTCGGCGAGGGCGGACTCCATCCATGCGCTCGCGCAAGTCATTGCGAGGACCAGCGCGGTGTCGTCGCCGGAGCCGCCGAGGCGGGAGAGGTCGATGGACAGCATGGGGGCGGTCGGGTCGAACGTCACTGTCGAGGGGGCGTCGAACATGCCGCTGAGGTCGCCGTGCACCAGGCGGCGCAGTGCGTGCGCGAGGTCCTGGGCGGCCGACCCGAGGTGTCCGGCCTGGTGGCCGAGGGCTCGGTCGAGGCGTTCGGGGGTGCCGAGGGCGTGCGCGATCTCGCCGAGCAGCGGCACCGCGCCCCGGGCGTCGGCCTTGGCGACGACCAGGTCGAGGGCGAGGTCGAGCGCGGTGTGCTCCATCGGGCGTAGGTCGCGCTTGAGCACCGTACGCGCCAGGCCGGCCAGGAGGAGCAGGCGGCGCTTTCGGACCTCGGTCGCCCAGTCGTCCTCGCTGACGGAGGTGGGCCGGGCCGGGGCGTCCAGCGGGTTCAGCCGGCCCGGGAGCCCGGGGCCGAGCGCGATGCTGTAGCCGCCGAGGGCCTGTGCGACACCGGACCACTCGCCCTTCGGATCACAGGGGACATAGATCCGGTAGCCGTGGGCGATCGACCGGGTGGCGATGGACTTGGCGAGCGCCGACTTGCCCATGCCGATGATCCCGGCGAGGACGGCGTTCGGGTTCGTGAAGCCTTCGATCCGCCCGCTGTTGTAGAGAGAGAAGGGGTCGAAACAGAAGGCGGCCTCGGCGTGGACATCGCGCCCGATGAAGACTCCCTCCGCGCCGAGACCGCCCTCGGCCACGAAGGGGTAGGCCCCGCTGGCCGTGGCGGTGGTCATCCGGTGGGCGGGCAGGCTGAGCGCGCCGCCCCGGGCCGACGCCGGACCGGGGCGCCCCGCCGGAGGGTAGGCCGGCCGCAGCTCCGGGTCGAAGCTTTCCTCGGCGCGGTGCTTGGCCGGTGTTCCGGCGAGGCGTGCCTGCCGCCGGGCCTCGGCGAAGCCAGCTCGGGCCGCCCTCTGTTCGGCACGTGACGCCTTGTGCGGCACGAAGAGCGGGCTGGCGCTGGCACGGGTACGGGGCATGAACGTTCTCTCCTGAGATCTGGGTGGGTCAGCGCCGGACGAGCCCGGTGAACGGGGCGTGCAGGTCGGCCGATGTGGTACGGCGACGTACCAGGTGGGCGGTGCGTTGGTGGCGCTGGCAGATGGTCAACTCTGGTGCGCCTTCGGGGAGATGGGGTCGGCACGCATCGGTTTCCGGTACCTCGCCGGAGTCTGTGCGGGGGGCCGCGTGGTAGGCGGCGTGGACGTGGTCGGCGGCCTGCCAGAGCCGGGTGCGGGCGGCCTGGAGCTGGTCGCCCTCGGCCGGTACGAGCTGTCCGACACGCATGGCGTGCGCGTCGAGCAGCCCGTGCACCGAGACGAGATGCGCGTGCAGGGCGTCCAGCTCGGCCCGGCTGGTGACGAGCGGACCGCCGGGGAGGTTGAGCGCGCGGTGGAAGTCGAGCGCGGCGGTGGCGAAGGGCACGAAGTCCTGCCCGGTGGTGCTGGGGGTGCGGGACATCAGGGTGCTCTCTTGAAGAGGAGGGGAGGCCGCGTCAGGCGGCGAGTGCGAGCGGCATCGCGGCGGCGGTGAACGCCTCGGCCTGCTGCCAGGTCAGCGGCCGGATGTCGAGCTGGGCGCCGACGGCCGCCGTCTCCACGATTGCGCAGGCGGTACGGAGTTCGTCCATGGAGTCGGCCGAGACGGTCAGCAGGCCGGTCAGGGTGACATCGGCGTGCCCGGCGATGAGCTGACGCTCACGCACCTTGATGTCCTGGTACTCGATGGAATGCGCCTCGGAGTCGACCTGCCCGCGCCGGGCCCGCTCGGCGGCATCGGCGATCACGCCGGCCTTCTTGCGCTGGACGTCGCGCAGGGCGGCGTCCAGCCCCTTCGGCTCGTACGAGAGCGACAGCGTGCGCCGGACGCCGCCGGTGAACAGGAGCTGGTGCAGGAAACCGGCGCTGGTCTCGGTGCGCGGCCAGTTCTCCACCCAGTACGTGGCGTGGACGGCCGAGTCGGTCGCGATGTGGTCTGCCTTCTCGACGACCACGACGGGGCCAGCGGCGGCGGGCTCCGCCTCGGGACGGCCGGCGGTGGACCACCGGTCCAGCGCCGTGAGGGCCTTCGGGTCGTACGCGGAGCGCACCGTGGCCGCGATCTCGCGGGACGTGAGCCAGCCGGTCGGGGTGAGCCCGGCGGTGCGCGCGGCCTGGTCGAAGGTGGAGGTGAGCTGTGCCAGGACGCTGAACGCGCCGCTCAACCCGCCGCCGGCCTGGTTGATCAGCCGTCGTGCGGCTTTGGTGTCCAGGGACACCGCGACGTACGCCTCGTGCGGGGCGGCTGCCGGGCCCGCGCTCTGGATCAGCTCGTTGTAGATCGCGCCGGCCATCGGGGCGTCGGGGCGGCCGTGTTCTTCCCAGTAGCGGCGCAGCGCGTCTCCGGAGTCCGGGACGGTGCGCTCGATCACCTGGATGCGGGCGACCTGCCCGGTGCGGGCGAGCGCGGCCAGCGCACGTCCCCAGCCGTTGACGTTGGCCTGCTGCGTGCCCGGGTCGAGCAGGGCGTAGGCGTGGGAGGAGACCTTGACCACCGCGGTCAGGGTGCCGTTGTGCGGGTCGTGGACCGCGCCGTACCGGCCGTCGGGCGCGGTGACCACGCGCAGGCTGGCGGCGGTGCCGGGCAGGTGAAGGAGCCCTTCGCGGGCCGGCCGGCGGGAGGGCCGGGTGAGCCAGAGGAGCTGGCCGCGCATCCGGCGCAGGACGTACCGGGTGACGATCGGCGCCCAGTCCGCCAGGGCACGGCCCCGGTGGCGGACGAAGACGAGCAGGGCGATGGCGGTCCACAGCGGGATGAGCTGGAGGGCGCCGACCACGCCGCGGGCGAGGACCACGGCGAGAAGGAGAAGGCCGGTGAGCCCGGCGACGATGAGTTGCGGGGCGGTCAGGCCGAGCAACACGCCCCGCCTGCTGCGATGGGGAAACTTGACGGTGGCCGTGGGTATTTCGGCCTGGTGCTTGCCGGACATGGTGGTTCCAGAGAATGAGAGCGGGCGGAAGAGGGTGGGGCGCGCGGCGCTCTTCTGGAGATCATGGCGGAACCTTTCTGCCGGTCGGGTGAGGTGGGGGCGGGCTGCGGCAGGACAGCCCGCCCCAGGCTGTGGTGGGTCAGGACCCCTCGGGCGGCTGGGTGGGGAACACCCAGTTCGTCGGCGTCGGAGAACCGGTGGCCGACGGTCCGGAGGGAGGCGGCGGTGTGGCCCCGGGGCCGACCGGCGGCATCGACGTCATGCCGCCGCGCGGCGATGGCATGCCGACGAGATGACTGGTGCCACCGGCGGCACCCTGGGCGGCTGCCTCGGTACCTTCCGCTCCGTCCCCGCCGGGACGCGTGATCAGCGGCGGGATCCCGGGGCGCTGGATCAGGGCCCGGCCCTTGTCGCCGGTCGCGTTCGGGTCCTCGCCGTACCGGAAGCGGGTCTGCTGCTTGGGCGGACCGCCGTCGATGCCCTCCTTGCTGAGGTTGCCGCCGGCGGGATTGATGCCGGAGGCGACGCCGTCGGCGCCCGCGCCGGGGACCTTGTTCGGGCCCTGCGGGGCCGGGGTTCCCGTGCCTGCCTGCATCGCCAGGGTGCCTGCGGTCTTCGCCGCCCCGGCGGCGACCGCCATGCCGGCGACGCCGGTGCGGTGCAGGTCGTCGTGGCCGCCGCCGTCGCTGGCCCAGTGGACGAACCGGTACGTCGCGTACGGGCACAGCAGCACCAGGACCATCACGACGAGGCCGGCCATCGCGTCGGACAGAGCCGACATCCCGTCGCTGGCGTCGGACTTGCCCATGGCGGAGACGCCGATCAGGAAGACGATGGTCATCAGAAGCTTGGAGACGATCAGCGTGGCGGTGGCCTCAAGCCAGCCACGCCGCCAACGTTTGGCGACCTCCCAGCCGCCGCCGGCCCCGGCAAAGACCGCGAGAGCGACCATGATCAGGATTCCGACCTTGCGAGCGACCATCACCCCCCAGTACAGGAAGGCGCCGATCGCGCACCCCAGGGCCACCAGCGCTGGGACGCCCCAGCCCAGGCCGTACATCGCCCCCAGTTGGTTGACCTCCACCACCCGGCGGATCGCGTCGTCGACGGAGGTGTTCGCCGCCTGGAACAGACCGGCGCTCAACGCGTCGACCACGGTGAGAGCGACGGTGGTGAAGGCAATGGCGCAGAAGCTGAACAGGACACCGGTCATGGTGCCGACCGCCGCCTGGGCCAGAGCGCGCTCGTCGCGCCGCCACGCGGCGAACATGAGCTGGATACAGAACGTGCCGACGGTCAGCGCGAGCCCGATGGGCAGCAGCAGCTCGTAGTTGTCCCGGAACCATCCGGCGTGAAGGTCGATGGCCGTCGTCTCGTCAATGGCCTTGGCGGCGAGATCCGCCGCGCTGGCCGCCAGTTCTCCCGAGGACTTCGCGATCCACGCTCCGATGCCGTCGGTGACGGCGCCTCCAGGGTTGGATGCGAACTCGACGACGCCGCACACCTTGTCCATCAGGGGAAGGTCGCAGACTGGCATGGAGATACCTCCTTTCTAGAAGAGGGGTCAGGGCGCGACGGCCGGCATGACGCCGACCAGGGCACAGGACTTGTCGGGCCGGCACTGGACCGCGAGCGTGGTGGTACGGCTCTCCGCGCCGCCCGCGGGCGAGCCCTTCCACGCGATTGACTGCTTGCCGGAGACCGTGACGGCGTAGATGTACGTCTGGGTGATCGCCCCCGGATCCTCCTGGAGCGCCCGGGTGAAGGCGTCCGGGAAGTGCCCCTCGTGGACCTTGGCGGTGGCGAACTGGCCGTTGGCCGCCATCTCCTCCCACAGGACCTTCGAGGGGACGACCTTGTCGACCGACGCCGGATCCGCGTACTTGACCTCCGTGGTCAGCCAGCCGCGCAGAGCCTTCCGCAGCGCCGGCTGCGAGTACGCGCGAGTGTCGTACGACCACAGAGCCTCTGCGGCTGCCTTACCGAACTCGATGGGATCGCCGGTCTTCGGCGGGACAGGGAGGGCACGAGAGCGGGCGCGCGGAGCGGGCGGGCCGAACGGCGAAGCCGAGGCGGCCGAAGGGGAACTCGGCTTCGGACCAGGCGTTTCGGAGGGGCTCCTGCCGTCGCGCGTGAGGTACGCAGCCAGACCGGCGAGGGCGACGAGCACCACCAGGACGACGGTGCCGAGCAGCGCCCGGCGACGCACACGGGATGCGCCGCCGGGGTGGGGGGAGCGCTGAGCCATCAACGGACCTGCGTCCCCAGCGTCGAGAAGAACGCCACCACGCCATTGGCCGCACCCAACAGGAGGGCGGCACCGGAGCTGACCAGGACGCCCTTCTTACCGTTTGCCTCCGCCTGGTGCCCGCCCGAGTGATGGCCCCAGGCCCACACGCCCGCACTGACGGCGAGAGCGCCGACCACGGCGATGAGGCCGAAGAGGTTGATCGAGCCCATCACCTGCTTGAGCACGCTGAGGCCCGGCAGCCCGCCCTCGTTCGGCTTGATCCCGGGATCGTAGGCGAGCTGAAAGACCTGCTCAGCGAGATACATGGAGAACTCCAGTTCGATTTACTGCACGCCGAAGCCCATGAGGGCGGAGCGGCGCCACGAGAAGAGAGAAGGGGGGAGGGGGGAAGCGCCGGTCAGAGGACTCGGCGGGCCGCGAGGATCTGCGGCTTCCAGGACGCGAGGGTCGAGATGCGGACCACGTCGCCGGTGCGCGGGGCGTGGACGATCAGGCCCTGCCCGATCGCCATACCGACGTGCTCGGGGGCGGCGGCCGTCCCCCGGGTGAAGAGCAGGTCACCCGGCCGAAGGCCGTCGACCGACACCGCCTTGCCTTCCTTGACCTGGGCGTATGTGGTCCGCGTCAAGGTCACCCCGGCGGCCTTGTACGCGCCCTGCATCAGGGAGGAGCAGTCGCACCGGCCCATCGGGTTCTCGCCGTGGGAGTCAGTACAGCTCCCGCCCCACTGGTACGGCGTGCCGAGCTGGCCGAGCGCCCACCGGATCGCCGTACGGACCTTCGGCGGAGCGTCGGCGGGGATCTCGTACTCGTCCGGCACCTTGCCGACCGGGATGGTGCCGAAGCCGGTCCCGTTCCCGTCCGCCGAACAGCCGCCCGACGTACCGAGGGAGGGATCGGTGCCGTCCGGGCCGGACGGTGAGGGACTCGGTGATGCTTCACCGGCCTTCGGCAGCAGGGGCGCGATCGCCTTCTGCAGGGCGGTGGCCAGCGGCTCCCACTTCGCGTACGCGTCCGAAAAACCCGACTTCTGCACCGCCTGGGCGGCCTGGGTGACGGACAGGGACTCCCAGCCCGAGACCTTCTTGAGCCCCTCGTAGAACTTGGTGCTGGCGTACACCGGGTCGAGGATCTGGTTTGCCGTGCCCCAGCCCATCGACGGCCGCTGCTGGAACAACCCCAGGCTGTCGCGGTCGCCGTACGTCAAGTTCCGCAGGGTGCTTTCCTGCAGGGCGGTCGCCAGGGCCACGATCTGCCCCCGCACCGGGACGTTCATGGCGACGCCGGTGGCCTGGATCGTCTTGGCGTGAGGCACCTGCTCGGCCGGGGCGTCCAGACCCGGCACGGAGACCGAGCCCTTGTCGCCGCCCTTCAGGATGGCCTTCACCTGCTTGGCGACGGCGGTGGCGTCCACAGCCTGTGCACCATCGGTCGCGCAGGAGGCCGAGGCGTTCCCGGCCGCGTAGGCGAGGACCGGAGCGGCGAGCAGCAGCGGACCGGTCGCACAGAGCCCGATGACGGCTCCGGTGGTCTTCTTCATCGCCGCCGCCGTTCACCGAGGCGGCGGTGCCGGCCGGGTGACGGCGACGGATCGGGGCGCGGGCGTATCAGGGCATGCTGCATCGCAGCGGCTCCTCGTGTTCGTAGGAGACGCGGTGCCGACTTCTCGTGCAAAGCCGTCGGCACCGCGCCGATGTGCATCCGCCGCTCGGGCGGGCCCGGGTCAGGGGAGTTGGTAGCTCCCGGACGCCGGTCTCAGATCAGGCGCGGCAGCCAGCCGCGCTCGTAATCTCAGGCAGTACACGAGGGCCTCCGGACGGCAGGGGAAACGCGTGGGCAACGTGGCTTCCGTCTTGCTCGGTTGGACGAGACAGCACGGATAAGTACAGGTCAGCAGGGGTCGAGCGGGGCTCTGTCCCGGTGACACGGCGAGACAGTAGACCGGGATTCCGGCCGCACCAAACGACTCCCGCACCGGGGCCCGCGTCGTTAGGTCCAGCCGGATTTTGCCTCTAACCTTCGGCACAACCCCGCCCCGGAAGACCGTCGTTGAGCGCTGTCCGGAGCGGGACCGGACCCGCTATGCCTGAAAGAGGCCCCATGACCTACACGCTGCACCGAGGCGACGCCCTGACCGTCCTGAAGTCCCTCCCGGACGAGAGCGTCAACGCGGTGATCACCGATCCGCCGTACAACAGCGGCGGACGCGCGAGCGCGGACCGCACCGGCCGTACGGCGAGGGCGAAGTACGTCACCAGCAACTCGGCCCACGACCTCGCCGACTTCCCGGGCGAGAACCGCGATCAGCGCTCGTACCGCTCCTGGCTGACCGAGCTGCTGACCGAGGCATACCGGGCCTCGACCGAGCACGCGGTCGCCGTCGTCTTCTCCGACTGGCGCCAGGAACCGACCACGTCCGACGCCCTCCAGATGGCCGGGTGGACCTGGAGCGGCACCATCCCATGGATCAAGCCCGCCAGCCGCCCCCGCAAGGGCGGCTTCAAGCAGTCCGCCGAGTTCATCACCTGGGGCGTCAAGGGCAGCCTCGACCGGACCCGCGACCTCTACCTCCCCGGCCACTTCATCGCCTCCCAGCCCCGGAAGGGCCGGGTCCACATCACCCAGAAGCCCGTCGAAGTCATGCAGCAGCTCGTCCAGATCTGTCCCGAAGGCGGTACCGTCCTCGACCCGTTCACTGGCAGCGGCTCCACAGGCGTCGCGGCCCTGCGCGAAGGCCGCCGCTTCGTGGGCATCGAGCTGTCCTCGCACTACGCCGACGTCGCCGAGCAGCGGCTGCGCGCCGAGCTGACGAAGGACGACTTCGACCTGGCCGGACCGGAGGCATGATCATGAGAGTCGAGAGAGCCCGGGGCCGCCGGACCGCAGACGCAGAAGCCGAAGGGCGGCTGGAGCATCGAGAACCGATGCTCCAGCCGCCCTTCTCCTGCGTCAGGCCGCCTCGAACGCCCGCCGGATCAACGGCGCCGCCTTCTCCAGGTCCGCCGCTGAGGCGAGGCGCACCTCCAGGTCCCCGGTCCCCAGGTGTCCGATACCGCGCATGTCCCGGGTAAAGCCCTCCTCCAGCTCGACCGAGTACGGGTCGAGTCTGAAGTAGACCAGGATCGCCTCGTGCTTCGGGCGGAACAGCACCGACGCAACGTTCACCAGTCGGCGGTAGGCGATGTAGTGCCGCAACGGCGCCACCTCCACCTCGCCCCACGCCGTGAGCGCCTCGTCCACCTCCGCGTACAGATCCTGCAGGCACTCCGGCACGAGGCCGGCACCCGCCGGCGACGGAGCCGCCGGTGTCGCCGTCGCGCTGCCGACCGCCCGCTCCCGCTCCCGGGTCCGCCGGGACGAAGCACCAATTGGGAAGCCGGGCGAGGAGTCGACGAGCAACAGGCTGAGCAGGCCGCCCTCGAAGACCCGGTAGCGCACCAGGTCGATCCGCTCGGACAACCGCTGCACAGCCACCCGGTCGTGGTGCGAGAAGTCGGCCGCGACGCAGACCATCCGCGGACGACGCCAATCGATCGACTCGGCGGCCTCCGCCCCCAACACCTTCCGCACCAGCGCCTCGAACTCGTGGTGAGCCGACTCCAGCCAGGACAGGTACGAGACAGCCTGCGACAAGACCCCGCTGTCGGAGCCCTTCTTGAACTCGATCACCACCGGGCTGCCGTTCTCGTCCAACCCCAGGGTGTCGATCCGCCCCCGGTGCCACGGACCGGTCGGGTACTCCGACGCCAGGAACCGGATGCCGAGCATCTGCTCCAAACTGCCCTCCACCCGCCGCTGCAGCTCCACCTCCAGCGCCACCGTCGAACCGGACAGCTCGACGTCCCGACCATCGGCGGCAAGCCGGAACAGCTTCATGTTCGTGGCCATCTACCCCTCCCGTGATATCCACAGGACAGAATCAAAATCGGCCTGCCGATATTCCGTGACTGTGCCCTGAGCTCGCGGCAACAGCGGTGAGTGGACTCCAACTGGTGGAAATACGCGAAGGCTTCCCCCAGCCCTGGGCGAGCTCGGCTGCCGTAGCCAGCGGGCTGGAGCTGCAGCCTGCTCACTCGGCCGCGTCTGGCTGGGCATGCCGGGGAAGCTGTGCGGTTTCGTCCGTGGAAGAAGCGTGATCGATCGGCATGTCACGCTCTGCTGACTTGCATCAGTGCAGGGTCCTGCCGCCGGGCGTGCAAAAGAGGACTGACGGCAGGACCACACTTTCAGAAGGCCATCAAGTCGGCGCTCCAGACGTTGGGGCAGCGAGTTTACGCGCACCCCAGCTGGCCTGGAGTCTTGGGTTCACCGCACCCGGAGCGTGCTCTCTGTGATTACGGACACTCTGGGGGTCGCGCTACTTCCTGTAGCCGCCACCGAGCTGGTCGTTTTTGTTCGCCTGCTGTGGCCGCGTTGTCGCCCATATGCGACCACGCCAGCCTTGCGGCGTATGGACGCCGTTAAAGGACCAGGCTGCGACGCATGGATTCCGTTAAGGCTGGTTCGGCCCGCGTAAGAGCGTCGTCAAGACCTATCGGTTTTCCGCCAGACATGCGGTTCCCTCAGGATGTCCGTTTCTATCCGAGCCTCTTCTAGGAGTCTGCGATGGCCGATCTGGCCTTCGTCGTCGCCACGGTCGCGATATTCGCGCTGGTGGTCTTCATAGCCAAGGGGGTGGCGAAGCTGTGACTGCCGAAAATGTCGTCGGTCTCATCGTGGCTGTTGCCCTGCTGGGGTACCTCGTCCTCGCCCTCATCAAGCCGGAGAGGTTCTGAGCACGGATATGAGCCCCGTTCTTGCTGACGTGCTCCAGGTGTCCGCGCTAGTCGGCGCGCTCGCTCTGGTGCACCGTCCCTTCGGCGACTACATGGCCGCTGTCTTCTCCTCCGGCAAGCACCTGCGGATAGAGAAGTGGATCTATCGCTCGGTGGGTGCGAACCCGGACGCAGCCATGCGCTGGCCCGCCTATCTGCGTGGCGTTCTGGCGTTCTCCGCCGTGAGCGTCCTGTTCCTCTACCTGATCCTGCGGGTACAGGACAAGCTGCCGCTCTCGCTCGGATTCGCGGCGATCACCCCGGACCAGGCGTTCAACACTGCAGCCTCGTTCGTGTCGAACACGAACTGGCAGTCCTACTCCGGTGAGTCGGCCATGGGCCACGTCGCCCAGACCGGCGGCCTGGCGGTGCAGAACTTCGTCTCCGCTGCCGTCGGCATCGCGGTCGCGGTCGCGCTGGTCCGCGGTTTCGCCCGGTCCCGTACCGGAGAGCTGGGCAACTTCTGGGCCGACCTGGTCCGTGGAGTCGTCCGCATCCTGATCCCGATCTCGGTGGGCGCGGCGATCCTGCTGGTCGCTACCGGCGCCGTCCAGAACTTCGCCGGCATCCACGAGATCACCACGGTCACCGGGCAGACTCAGTCCATCAGCCCTGGTGCGGTCGCCTCGCAGGAGGCCATCAAGGATCTGGGTACCAATGGCGGCGGTTACTTCAACGCCAACTCCTCCCACCCCTTCGAGAACCCCAACGGCTTCTCCAACCTTCTGACGATCTTCCTGCTCCTGGTCATCCCGTTCTCGCTGCCGCGCACCTTCGGCAAGATGGTCGGCAGCGTCCGGCAGGGCTACGCGATCGTCGGGGCGATGGCGACCATCTGGTTCGTCGGCGTGGTTCTCGCGACCTGGATCGAGTACGCACACCCCGGTACCGCCTCACAGCTGGCGGGCGGCGCGATGGAGGGCAAGGAACAGCGGTTCGGCGAGGGGGCGTCATCCCTGTTCGCGGTCTCCACGACCATGACCTCCACCGGTTCGGTCAACTCGTTCCACGACTCCTACAGCGGGCTGTCGGGTGGTGTGCTGCTGCTGGGCATGATGCTGGGCGAGATCGCGCCCGGCGGTGTCGGCTCCGGCCTGTACGGCATGTTGATCATGGCTATCATCGCGGTGTTCATCGCCGGTCTGATGGTCGGCCGTACGCCGGAGTACCTGGGCAAGAAGATCGGCACCCGCGAGATCAAGCTCGCGGCCTGCTACATCCTGATCACACCGGCTCTGGTGCTGATCGGTACGGCGCTCGCGATGGCCACCGGCCATGGCGAGTCCTCCATGACCAACACGGGGGCTCACGGGTTCTCCGAGGTCTTGTACGCCTATACCTCTGCCTCCAACAACAACGGGTCCGCCTTCGCCGGTTTCGGGGCCAACACGCCGTACCACAACACCGCGCTGGGGTTGTGCATGCTGCTCGGGCGTTTCCTGCCGATGGTGTTCGTCCTCGCGCTGGCGGGGTCGCTCGCGGAGCAGAAGCCCGTCCCCGAGTCCGCAGGCACCCTGCGGACGGAGAAGCCCCTGTTCACCGGGCTTCTCGTAGGCACCATCATGATCATCACCGGTCTGACCTTCTTCCCGGCCCTAGCGCTGGGCCCGCTCGCCGAAGGGCTCGCGGCATGACCTCCGACGTAACGAAGCAGGACGCTGTGTCCCAGAAGACGACGGCCACCCCCACGCTCGCTCCCCACTCCGACACACTGCATGGGCACAACCCGACGGCGGAGCGCGTCGGCGGGGGCCTGTTCGACCCCAAGCAGCTGGTCACGTCGTTCCCGGACGCCGTGCGCAAGCTGGACCCGCGGGTCATGGTCAAATCGCCCGTCATGTTCGTGGTGCTGATCGGCTCGGTGGTCACCACCGTGCTGGCGGTCAAAGACCCGGGCGACTGGTTCGGCTGGGCGATCACCGCCTGGCTCTGGCTGACCACTATCTTCGCCAACCTCGCCGAGGCCGTGGCCGAAGGCCGGGGCAAGGCGCAGGCCGACACGCTGCGCAAGGCCAAGACCGACACCGTGGCCCGCCGGATCATCGGCAAGAACGAAGAGCGGGTCCCCGGCGCCGAGCTGCGCATCGGCGACCTGGTGGTCTGCGAGGCCGACGACATCATCCCCGGCGACGGCGACGTCGTCGAAGGCGTCGCATCGGTCGACGAGTCCGCCATCACCGGCGAGTCGGCACCCGTCATCCGGGAGTCCGGAGGCGACCGCTCCGCAGTGACAGGCGGTACGAAGGTGCTGTCCGACCGGATCGTCATCAAGATCACGACGAAACCTGGCGAGACGTTCATCGACCGGATGATCAACCTGGTCGAGGGCGCGGCCCGACAGAAGACCCCGAACGAGATCGCCCTCAACATCCTGCTGGCGTCCCTCACCATCGTCTTTCTGCTCGCCGTGGTCACGCTCAAGCCGTTCGCGGTCTCCGCGGGTGCCGACGACCAGACCTCGATGATCGTCCTGACGGCCCTGCTGGTCTGCCTCATTCCCACGACCATCGGTGCACTGCTGTCCGCGATCGGCATCGCCGGCATGGACCGGCTGGTCCAGCGCAACGTCCTGGCCATGTCGGGGCGCGCGGTCGAGGCGGCGGGCGACGTGTCGACATTGCTGCTCGACAAGACCGGGACCATTACGCTCGGTAACCGTCAGGCCGCCGAGTTCGTGCCCGTCAAGGGCACCACGGAAGCCGAGCTGGCCGACGCGTCCCAGCTCTCCTCGCTGGCCGACGAGACGCCCGAGGGCCGCTCGATCGTGGTCCTTGCCAAGGAGCGGTACGGACTGCGAGAGCGCCACCAGGGCGAGCTCGTACACGCCGAGTGGATCGCGTTCACTGCCCAGACCCGCATGTCGGGCGTGGACGTCGACGGCCGGAAGGTTCGCAAGGGTGCAACCGGCTCGGTCGTGGCGTGGGTCAAGGAGCGGGGCGGAAGTGTTTCCGACGAGGCGCAGGCGCTCACGGACAGGATTTCCCAGGCTGGTGGCACGCCGCTGCTGGTGGCAGTGGAGGACGAGAAGGGCGCGCGGGTCCTCGGTGTCGTCCACCTCAAGGACGTGGTGAAGGAGGGCATGCGGGAGCGGTTCGACGAGCTGCGCCGGATGGGCATCCGTACGGTGATGATCACGGGCGACAACCCGCTGACCGCGAAGGCGATCGCCGAGGAGGCGGGGGTCGACGACTTCCTCGCCGAGGCCACCCCCGAGGACAAGATGGCCCTCATCAAGCGGGAGCAGGCCGGCGGCAAGCTGGTCGCGATGACCGGCGACGGCACCAACGACGCCCCGGCCCTCGCCCAGGCGGACGTCGGTGTCGCGATGAACACGGGTACGTCGGCTGCGAAAGAGGCCGGCAACATGGTCGACCTCGACTCCAACCCGACGAAACTCATCGAGATCGTCGAGATCGGCAAGCAGCTCCTGATCACCCGGGGCGCTCTGACGACGTTCTCGATCGCCAACGACGTGGCGAAGTACTTCGCGATCATCCCCGCGATGTTCGCCGTCGCCTATCCGAGTCTGGACAAGCTCAACATCATGGGCCTGGCCTCACCTGAGTCCGCGATCCTCTCGGCCGTCATCTTCAACGCGCTGATCATCATCGCGCTGGTCCCTCTTGCCCTGAAGGGCGTCCGGTACCGTCCGAGCAGCGCCGACAAGATGCTCCGCCGCAACCTGGGGCTGTACGGAATCGGCGGCCTCGTGGCCCCGTTCATCGGTATCAAGCTCATCGACCTGCTCATCTCCCTCATCCCCGGAATCGGCTGATCGGCTATGAACAACTCCCTGGCAAACACGGGACGCCTGGTCTGGTCCGCGCTGCGCATGCTGCTCGTCCTCACGGTCGTGACCGGCATCGTCTACCCGCTCGCGGTCACCGGCGTAGCCCAGGGCCTCTTCCACGACAACGCCAACGGCTCGATCGTGAAGACCGACGGCAAGGAGGTCGGTTCCGAGCTGATCGGCCAGACCTGGAACGTCGAAGGCGCGGACGAACCGGATCCGAAGTGGTTCCAGCCCAGGCCCTCGAACAGTGGATACGACCCGCTGGCCACCGGCTCCAGCCAGCTCGGAGCCTCCGACGCCAAACTGACCAAGATGGTCGGGGACGCCAAGAAGCAGGTCGCCGCCTTCAACGGTGTCCCGGAGTCCGAGGTACCGAAGGACGCGGTCACCGGTTCGGCCTCGGCGATCGATCCTCACATCTCCCCGGAGTACGCGGAGATCCAGATCAGGCGCGTGGCCAAGGCCAACGGCCTGACCGGTCAGCAGGTTGCCCGGCTTGTCGAGGACCACACCGAGGGCCGTACCGCAGGCTTCCTCGGACAGCCGCACGTCAACGTCCTGAAACTGAACCTGGCGCTGAAGGACCTGACCACACGTTGACGATCTTGTTGGCAGAACACGGGGAACTGCCGGTCGGGAGCATCGACGGCCGGCAGTTCCCCGGTGCATACCGACTCCGTCACGGACGACATGAAAGGTGACACCGCTGATGACTCGGGTACTGGTGGTCGAGGACGAGTCGCCGCTCGTCAGAGCTCTGACGATCAATCTCCAGGCGCGTTCCTACGCAGTTGACGCGGCTCCTGACGGGACCACCGCGCTGCTGCTCGCTGCTGAGCGGAGACCGGACGTCGTCCTGATCGACCTCGGCCTGCCCGACATGGACGGCATTGAGGTGATCAAGTCACTGCGTGCCTGGACGCGTGTGCCCCTGGTCGTTCTGTCGGCCCGGGGCACCTCGCACGAGAAGGTCGAGGCGTTCGAAGCGGGCGCGGACGACTACATCACCAAGCCGTTCGACATGGCCGAGCTTCTTGCCCGGCTACGCGCTGCCGTACGGCGCAGTACGGGCGAAGGCGCAGACGGCGTGCTCCCACTTGGTGAGCCGGAAATGCTCACGGTAACCACACCGGACTTCACGGTCGACCTGGTGGCCAAGAAAGTCCGGCGGAATGACGAATCCGTCCGCCTGACCCCGACGGAATGGCACCTGCTGGAGATCCTTGTCCGAAGCCCAGGGCAGCTGATCAGTCAGCGTCAATTGCTGGACGAGGTTTGGGGGCCCGGATTGGCCGCCCGGACGAACTATCTGCGCGTCTACATGGCGCAGCTCAGGCGCAAACTAGAAAGGGACCCCTCACACCCCCGGTACCTGATCACGGAACCGGGCATGGGATATCGCTTCGAGGGCTGATCGGGCTTTTTCAGTCCTTCCACGGAATCATCTGCTTCAAGGCGAAAGATCGCACACATGGGACGCGGCAAGCTTCGGATCTACCTCGGTGCGGCCCCGGGCGTCGGCAAGACGTACGCGATGCTCTCCGAGGCCCACCGCCGTGTCGAGCGGGGTACGGACTGCGTGGTCGCCTTCGTCGAGCACCACGACCGCCCGCGCACAGAGGTGATGCTGCACGGGCTCGAGCAGATCCCGCGCCGAGAGATCGAGTACCGGGGGGCGAGCTTCACGGAGATGGACGTGGACGCGGTCCTGGCCCGGCGGCCCGCCGTCGCGCTGGTGGACGAGCTCCCGCACACCAACGTCCCCGGCTCACGTAATTCCAAGCGATGGCAGGACATCGAGGAACTGCTCGCTGCCGGTATCGACGTCATAACGACGGCGAACATCCAGCACCTGGAATCCCTGGGCGACGTCGTCGAGGCGATCACCGGCGTACGGCAGAAGGAGACAGTGCCGGACGAGGTCGTACGCCGCGCCAATCAGATCGAATTGGTCGACATGTCGCCCGAGGCGCTGCGTCGGCGTATGGCGCACGGAAACATCTACAAGCCGAACAAGATCGATGCGGCTCTGTCCAACTACTTCCGGCCCGGCAACCTCACCGCTCTTCGGGAACTGGCGCTGCTGTGGGTGGCCGACCGGGTGGACGAATATCTCAACGAGTACCGGACGGACCACGAGGTCTCGGCGATTTGGGGTTCCCGAGAACGGATCATTGTGGGCCTCACTGGCGGTCCCGAGGGTCGCACGCTGATACGCCGAGCCGCGCGGCTCGCCGAGAAGGGGGCTGGTGGAGAGGTCCTCGCCGTCTACATCGCGCGCAGCGACGGCCTCAGCTCGGCCTCGCCGAAGGAGCTGGCGGTTCAGCGCACCCTTGTCGAAGATCTGGGCGGAACCTTCCATCACGTCATCGGTGAGGACATTCCGTCCGCGTTGCTGGAGTTCGCGCGTGCCGTCAACGCGACGCAGATCGTCCTGGGCGCGAGCCGTCGCCGTTCGTGGCAGTACGTGTTCGGGCCCGGGGTCAGCGCCACTGTCGCCCGCGAATCCGGCCCTGATCTGGACGTCCACATCGTCACGCACGACGCGGTCGGACGGGGCCGAGGGCTGCCTGCGTCCCCGCGGAGTCGCCTGGGCAGACCCCGCACGTTGGCCGGCTGGCTCGTCGGCGTGGTCGGACCTCTCCTGCTCGCCCTGGCCCTGACGTCGATCGGCGGCGGGACCGGTCTGGCCAACGAAATGCTCCTCTTCCTGTCACTGACTGTCGGCGCGGCCCTCCTGGGCGGGCTGTGGCCGGCTCTCGCCTCCGCCGCGGTCGGCTCACTGCTCCTGAACTGGTACTTCACACCACCGGTTCACACCTGGACCATCTCGGATCCCGAGAACATCGTCGCGATCGCCGTCTTCTTCACGGTTGCTGCTTCCGTGGCGTCGGTCGTCGGGCTCGCGGCACGTCGGACCCAGCAGGCAGCACGGCTCCGTGCCGAGTCCGAGATCTTGTCCATGCTGGCGGGCAGCGTGCTCCGCGGCGACACCAGTCTGGAGTCGTTGCTCGACAGAGTGAGGGAGACCTTCTCGATGGAGTCCGTGGCCCTCTTCGAACGGGCCGGCGATCTCGCCCCATGGGTCTGCGTGGGCAGTGTAGGAACCGTGCAGCCGGTCGGTCGTCCTGAGGACGCGGACGTCGACATGCCGGTCACCGACCGCCTGGCGCTGGCCCTGACCGGGCGGGTCCTGCCCGCCGAGGACCGCCGAGTCCTCGGCGCCTTCGCCGCCCATGCCGCCGTAGTCCTGGACCGCCAGCGTCTCGTCGGTGAGGCGGCAGAGGCCCGGAAACTCGCCGAGGGCAACAAGATCCGCACCTCCCTGCTCGCCGCCGTCAGCCACGACCTGCGCACGCCGCTGGCGTCCATCAAGGCCGCCGTCACGTCCTTGCGTGCCGACGATGTCGAGTGGTCGGAGGAGGACCGCGCCGAACTGCTCGTTGGTATCGAGGAGGGCACCGACCGCCTCGACCACCTTGTGGGGAACCTCCTCGACATGTCCCGCCTGCAGACCGGGACCGTCACCCCGCTGATGAGGGAGACCGACGTCGACGAAGTCGTGCCCATGGCATTGGCCGGCGTACCGGAGGACAGCGTCGTCCTGGATATTCCGGAAACCCTGCCGATGGTCGACGTGGACCGTGGTCTGCTGGAGCGCGCCGTCGCGAACATCGTCGAGAACGCCTGCAAGTACAGCCCCGATGGCACACCGGTCTTGGTCTCGGCCAGTGCGATCGGCGATCGAGTGGAGCTGCGTATCGCCGACCGAGGCCCTGGGATCCCCGACGAGGCCAAGGACGCGGTGTTCGAGCCCTTTCAGCGGTACGGAGATGTCCCGCGCGGTAACGGTGTCGGTCTCGGCCTTGCGGTCGCCAGGGGGTTCGTCGAGGCGATGGGCGGCTCCGTCACGGCAGAGGACACGCCCGGCGGTGGCCTGACGATGGTGATAGCATTTCCCGGGCCCCCGGCCGCCTGGCAGGTTCGTCCCGAGCTTCCTGGCGAGGCGACCTCTTGAAATGCTGCCCTCAGCTCATCTCGGCGAATGACTCCACTGCCCGGGTCTTGCCGGTGACGATGACGACATCTCCCTTCTCGACGATGGTTTCCGCGGTCGCGTGGGTGAAGTCCTGCCCCGGTCGCTTGATCCCGACCACCGTCACACCGTGCCGGGCGCGTACGCCGCTCTGCCCGAGGGGAACGCCGGTGATGCCATCCGGCGCGATGGTTTTGACCAGGGCGTAATCGTTGTCGAACTCGATGAAGTCGAGCATTCGTCCGGTCACGAGATGGGCAACGCGCTCACCCATCTCGTGCTCGGGCAGCACAACGTGGTGGACACCGAGCCGTTCGAGGATTTGACCGTGCTGCCTGCTGATCGCCTTCGCCCAGATGTTGGGAACCTGCTCCTCCAGGAGGTTGGAGGCGATCAGGATGCTGGCCTCTATGTCCGTGCCGATACCGACGACCGTACTGGTGAACTCGTGCACCCCGAGCTGGCGCAGCACCTCGGGATCCGTGCAGTCCGCGACAGCCGAGTGCGTGAGCACGTCGCTGTGACGCTGGACCAGCTGGGAGTCGGTGTCGATGCCCAGGACGTCCCAGCCTCTCCGTGTCAATTCCAGTGCCAGTGAGCTGCCGAAGCGGCCCAGGCCGATCACCGCGACGCGCTGGTCACCGGACTCGGGGTACGGCTGGGACAGCCGCTTGCGGCGCCGACGGTGCAGGGACTGCAGGTAGTTAACCAATGACAGGTCGCTCCTCTGGTAGCTGGTAGCGGCGAGTCCGCTCCCGCAGTGCGAGCGCCGACACCAGGGTGACCGGACCGAGTCGGCCGACGAACATGAGCAGGATCAGCACCAGCTGTCCGGAGGCCGGGAAGTCCGCGGTGATGCCCGTGGACAGCCCGACGGTGCCGAACGCGGACACCGCTTCGAACAGGACCGCCTCCAGCGGCGCCGAGGACACGGTCAGCAGAGCGAGAGTGCCGGCGATCACTAGCCCCACGGCCAGCAGGGCGACGGTGAGCGCCTGGCGCAGCACATGGGGAGCCAGGCGTCGGCCCATGACGCTGGAGTCCGGCTCACCGCGAACCTCCGCCACGATGGCGGCGGCCAGGACCGCGAACGTGGTCACCTTGATTCCACCGGCCGTGCCCGCGCTGCCGCCGCCGATGAACATCAGCGTGCAGGTCATCAGCAGCGTGGATGCCTCCATCGCGCCGATGTCGATGGCGTTGAAGCCCGCGGTACGACTCATCGCCGAGTGGAAGAAGCCGTTCAGGAGCTTTTCGCTCCAGTCGAGTCGCCCCAGTGTGCTGGGGTTGCTCCACTCCAGCAGGCAGGTGAATACCGTGCCGGTGACCAGAAGGGCAACAGTGGTCACCAGCGTCATCCGCGTGTGCAGCGACCAGGTACGTCGCCCCCCCAGCCGCTTGCGCCTGCGATGCCGCAACAGCTCAAGGAGGACAGGGAAGCCGATTCCGCCCAGGATGACCGCCAGCGCGACCGGCAGGGTGACGAAGGGGTCCTGGGCATAGGGGGTGAGGCTGTCGACGTTCAGACCGAAACCGGCGTTGTTGAACGCCGAGACGGCGTGGAAGAGGCCGGAGTACGTCGAGTCGGCGATGGAGTGGTCGTAGCCGAATCGCAGACGCAGAGCGAGCCATGCTCCCACTGCGAGCTCGATCGCCAGCGTCGTTCCGGCGACGCCGAGCAGCACACGGCGTACGTCGCCGATGCCCAGAGTCTTCGTCTCTGCCTGAGCCGTCAGCTGCATGCGCAGCCGCAGCTTGCCCGACACGAGGAGCGCGAGGAGCGAGGCCATGGTCATGATGCCGAAGCCGCCGACCTGGATCAGCGCGAGGATCACGCCCTCGCCGAACCCGCTCCAGTACGTACCGGTGTCCACCACGACCAGACCGGTCACACAGACTGCGGACGTGGACGTGAACAAGGCCGTCACGAACCCGGTCGTCCCGCCGCCCTGTGACGACACCGGCAGCATGAGCACGAGAGCGCCCAGCAGGATCACCGCGCCGAAGGCCCCGACGAGAGTCCGGGCCGGGTGTGCGGCGAACACTGACCGCCGTACCCTCGGCACCTGCCCAGCCACCCGTCGGCCTCCCTCGGTCCACCACGACAACCGTCAGCGGGAGTAGCGAACCCGTCCAGACCGGCGGCGGCCACCCTACCTGGGCTCTGTGGACCGGGCGTCCTCGGCGCGGCGTTCCTGCCGGGCCCTCAAAACCTGTCCGGCCGCATCACGACGGCCACCAGGTAGCCGACAATGCTGACAGCCACGATGATCCCGACCCAGTTCTCCACGCCCATGAGCGGTCAACTCCCTTATGCACAGGTTTTGTCCGAAACCGTAGACCCAGCAAAGCGCGGGTTCTGCCCGTGCGGGGCGTCGTTGACGGACTTCTTCCGCTCAGCCCGCCAATCCTGGCGACATCTTTACGCGTGCTCCGCCAGAGAGCGCGGAGCGACCAAGGGCCTGCTCGACCGCTACAGCTTCACCGCCAGCGTCTCGGCCGCCGGTGCCCTGCGCCCGCTGCACGACCCGGATGCGCCCGAGCTGGATGAGGACGAAGAGGGCAGGGAGTGAGCGCGAGGGTGATGCTCGGCGGTTACGCAGTGCCCTCGGCCTCGGCCCGCAGCATCACTTCTCGTCGCCAGGCTCCGATCTGATGGATGCCTGGTAGACATCCGCGTATGTAGGGGAGTCGCTGACCAGGTCGTCACAGAACGCGGCGACGTCAGCGCCGATGAGTTCCAAGACGCCCTTGCCTGAGGCGATGCCCTCCTCGAAGAAGTCGACGATCCCGGGGAGCAGGGATCCGTCAGACAGGCTGATCGGTCCAACCTTGAACAGGTACCTCTGCATCTCCTTGTAGACGATCTGGTAGTCCGGTGGGAGAGCTTTGACCCGGGCCATGTGCGCCCGCCACTGTTTCTTGCCCTCGATGATGTCTTGGATACCCACGTCAGCCTCCCAGCCGGCTCAATTTCCTTGCGACATTCCTGTTCAACTGCTCGCGCCACCGGTCGCGATAGGTTCGAGCCTCTTCTCCGCCGGCAAGCGCCGCGCAAAAGCCTCCGATGTCGTCGCCGAGGACCTCGTGGACGCTCTGCCCGTCCGCCGCCGTCTCTTCAAGCAGCCCCAGGGCTGCGTCAAGGATCGGCGTCAGGTTGCGGCCGGCGAAGTCCCCGTAAGGCAAAAGGTGGGCGATGATCTGTCCCCATGCCGCTCGGTAGTCGTCTGGCAGAACCTCGGACCGGGCTTCGAACGCCTTCCATTCCCTGGTGAGATCGCTGCCTGTGACCTTCTCCCAGAAGTTCATCTCCCGCCCTCCTTGAGCCTGTTGATGCGTGATGAGATGTATTGCCATTTCGCCCAGAACTTTGCGAGCTCCTCGCGTCCGGCGTCGTTGAGCGTGTAGAACTTGCGCGGCGGACCGACCCCGGATGGCCGTTTCGCCACCTGGACGAGGCCGTTCCTCTCCAGCCGCAGCAGGATGGTGTACACCGTCCCCTCGATGACGTCGGCGAAGCCGAGCTCGTTCAGCTGGCGGGTGATGGCGTACCCGTAGGTTTCCTCGCTGCCGATGATTTCGAGCACGCACCCTTCGAGCGTGCCCTTCAACATCTCCGTCAGGTCCTCCATCGCGGGTGCTCCTCAACCTGGGCCAGTACTACGTGCTACCGAGTACCACTATACGGTATCACCGAGTAGTGAAAGGTGGTGCCTCCAGTCGCCTCCGCTCTCTCTGGCGTTCGAAGTCCTGCGAACTGCTGACGTGTACGCGCGGCCTGGTGGCACTGTGTGCATCTCCGAGATGTTCCGTCTCGTACGCGGCGATGGGCGCGCCTTCGACGTGTTCGACGTTCCCCGCCGCGACGATCTCGCCCTGTGCGCCCACGGCGGCGCGTTCTCGTCGATGTGCTTCATCGCGCGCCATCGCCCGCCGCGGCCTTGGCGTCAGCCGTGGTGTCATCCGGACGGCTGACGTAGACCTCCTGCCCGGCCGCCGCCGTCGAGGGGGATGCCCCCGGAGTTGCCGGTCGCCCTCGCGCCCCGGCCCGGCGCGAAGCGCGAGAGCCGCGTCAGCACCCTCGTGTCGATCGGGCCGCGATCGTTCGGCGTCAATCGCCGTTCCATCTGCTCCCCGAGCCCGCTCTTGCAGTCGATTGAACAGCCGTTTAACGTGGTGTGCATGGAATCAGCGAGTGCTGATGGCGGCACAGCCGTACGGATTCGTGATGCGGCGATCGCGCGGTTCGGGCGCGACGGGTTCGGCGTCGGGCTGCGTGTGATCGCGGCGGACGCCGGGGTGACGGCCGGCCTGGTGGTGCACCACTTCGGTTCGAAGGGCGGGCTGCGCCGGGCCTGTGACGAGCAGGTGCTGTCGGCGATCCGCGAGGAGAAAAGGAAGGCGTTCACCGACGGTACGGCGGGGATGCTGCTGGAGCAGATGGCTTCCGTGGAGCGGTTCGCCCCGCTGGTGCTGTATGTGCTGCGCAGCCTTCAGGCAGGCGGAGAGCTGGCGGCGGAGCTGGTCGAACAGATGACGGCCGACGCCGAGCAGTACCTTGCCGCTGGAGAGGCGGCTGGAGTGGTCCGGCCCAGCCGGGACCCGGCCGCCCGGACCCGGTACCTGGCACTGCAGTCCGCCGGGGGCATGCTGCTGTGGTTCACCCTGCACGGCGGCGGCGACCCGGAGACGTTTCAGGCGTCGTTCCGCCGGTACGTGGAGGAGGTCACCGCGCCCGCTCTGGAGCTGTTCACCCAGGGGCTGCTGGTCGACCGGTCGATGCTGGACGAGTTTCTGATGCAGGTCCCGGACCCGCCGACGGGCGGCACCCCGTCCGCGGACCGACCGGCGCCCTGACCGGGGCTCCGCCGCGTCCCGCTTTCCTTCGGCCACTCTCCCCGGACTGCCCGGGGCCTCCCGTGAGGCTTACGCATCATGACCACAGCGATCGACGTCCAACATCTTCGGAAATCCTTCGGCCGGGCGCAGGCCCTGGACGGGCTTGACCTGTTCGTCCGAGCTGGTGACGTACATGGCTTCCTCGGACCCAACGGAGCGGGTAAGTCCACGACGATCAGGATCCTGCTCGGTCTGCTCCGCGCGGACGCCGGCCGGGTACGCGTGCTCGGCGGCGACCCCTGGGCAGACGCGGTGAGCCTCCACCGGCGGCTCGCCTACGTCCCGGGCGACGTGGAACTGTGGCCGAACCTGACCGGCGGCGAGGCGATCGACCTTCTCGCTCGGCTCCGGGGCGGCACCGGCCCGGTACGCCGTGACGAGCTGTGCGAACGCTTCGACCTGGACCCGAGCAAGAAGGGCCGTACCTACTCCAAGGGCAACCGGCAGAAGGTCGCACTGATCGCTGCCCTGGCCAGCGACGTCGAACTGCTCCTGCTGGACGAGCCGACCTCCGGGCTGGACCCGCTGATGGAAGCGGTCTTCCAGGACTGCATCCGCGAGGCGAGGGCCGCTGGCCGGACCGTGCTGTTGTCCAGCCACATCCTCGCCCAGGTCGAGGCGCTCGCCGACCGGGTCTCGATCATCCGGCAGGGGCGGATCGTCGAGACCGGCTCACTGACCGAGCTGCGTCATTTGACCCGCACCTCGGTCGAAGTCGTCACCGATCGGCCGGCCGAGGCGCTGGCAGCGTTGCCGGGTGTGCACAGGTTCCACGCTGAGAACGGACAGGCCCGCTTCGAGGTTGACGGCAGTCATCTGCCGTACTTGGTAAGGCAGTTGGGTGAACTGGGAGTGCACGGACTCTCGGCGCACCCGCCAACCCTGGAGCAGCTGCTGCTCCGGCATTACGGTGACGAGACCGGCCCCCGCAGCGAGGGGACGGTGGCACGATGACCGCCACGGCTGTCGCCCCTACGATGCCCGCGACCACCGGGCGCGGAGACTCGTTCACCGGGACGGGCACGCTCCTGTGGTTCATGCTGCGCAGGGACCGGGTCCGGCTGCCCGCGTGGACGCTCGGCCTGAGTCTGCTGATGACGTACTTCGCCACGGCACTGGAAACCGTCGCGAAGACACCCGACGACCTGGAGGGGCTGACCGCGTTCTCGTCGAGCCCGGTCGGCGCGCTGTTCGGCGGCCCGGGTTTCGGCTACGAGGCACTCACCCTGGAGCGGTTCCTGGCCAGCCAGTACGGGCTGTACATCATCGTCGGCGCCGGGCTGATGGGGCTGCTCACCATCACCCGCCACACCCGGGCCGAGGAACAGTCCGGACGGACCGAGCTGGTCCGCGCCAACGTCGTGGGCCGCCACGCGCAGCTCACCGCCGCGCTGGGCCTGAACGTGCTGATGGGCGCGCTGGTGGCGGTTCTGATCGCCCTCATGATGACCGGCCGGGGCTTCGACCCGGGCGGATCGGTTCTCTTCGGCGCCGGTATCGGCGCGGCGGCTCTGGCCTTCTCCGGCATCGCGGCGATCACGGTCCAACTGTCGGAGTACCCGAGGGCCGCAGCCGGTATGGGTGGCGTGGCGCTGGGCGCCGCGTTCATGCTGCGCGGTCTCGGTGACATGGCCACCGTCCGGGGCACCGGCCCGACATGGCTGTCCTGGCTCTCCCCGATCGGCTGGTCCCAGCAGACCGCGCCGTACGTCCTCGACCGCTGGTGGCCGCTGGCTGTCTCGCTCGGCTTCGCGGTGGTCACGGCGGCGGTCGGTTACCTCCTGTCGACGCGCCGGGACCTCGCCGCCGGGCTGGTTCCACCGCGTTCCGGGTCGCCGTACGCGGCGAACTGGCTTCGGGGGCCGCTGCCTCTGGCTTTCCGGCTGCAACGGGCCGGGCTGATCGGCTGGAGCACAGCGCTGCTGGCCGCCGGGCTCGGCTATGGCTCGTTCACGCAGCCGATGCTCGACGGGTTCGAGGACGCTCCGGAAGACCTGGTCGCGGTGATGGGCGGTTCACAGGACATGCTCGCCGGCTTCCTGGGGCTGATGGGCCTGACGATGGCGTTCACCGTGGCGATCTTCGCCGTGCTCGCCGTGCAGTCGCTGCGTGCCGAAGAGAACGAGGGCCGCACCGAACCCGTACTCGCCGCCGCCGTCAGCCGGACGGCCTGGCTCGGCGGCCATCTCGTCGTCACCGGCCTGGGAGCTCTCTGGCTACTGCTGGTAGCAGGCTTGGGTATGGGGATCGGGGCAGCGGCAAGTGTAGGGGACGCCGCTCTGGTGGGTGATCTGGTACTCGGCCACCTCGCCCACATCCCGGCCGTCTGGCTGGTGCTCGCACTCGCCGCACTGTTGTACGCCGGGGCGCCGCGGATGCTGGGCGTGGTCTGGGCGGTCATCGGCTACGCCCTGGTCGTCGGCTTCTTCGCTCCGGTCCTGCACATCCCTGACACCGCAGTCCGGCTGTCGCCCTTCGAGCACATCGGCGAGTATCCGCTGGACGACATCGGCGTCGGTGCCATGATCGTGATCACCGTCCTCGCGGCCGGTGCCGGATGGGCGGCTGTAAGAGCCTTCGGCAGACGCGACCTCACGACGGCTGCCTGACCCGGCAGGCGGGTGGGCAGCCATCGGGACCGCCCGCCCGCTGATGGGCACAGCCATGCAGCACCGGGGCGGAGAAGCCCCGACGACCAGAGCGTACGGGCATAACTTCGTGGCCCTTCCCGGACACGTGGTGTGAGAGCCCACCAGTGGGTCGAGCCACCGCTCCTCCTGTCTGTCCGGATCGAGGCCGCATCGATCTCCGGACGTTCCCGGGAGGATCCCCGGAGATTCAGCACCATTCGTGTGCGCATACCGGATGGCCCAACGACTCCGTATGGAGGGCGACAGGAACCGCATGGTTCCCTGGCATCGATGAGGGCCGAGGCAGATGCTTGATCTGTGGCTCAGTCATGGAAACCGGATCGTGGCGTACGGCATCTCGTCGTCGGTCTTGGAGCAACAGGTGTCTTGTTGATCGCAGGAGGAGCGGTCCTCGGAGACAGGTGGGTGCTGGGCATCGGCACCTGGCTCCTGATCGCTGCGATCATGCTGGAGCTGGTCTACCAGCCCTGAGCGTCTAAGGCTCCAGAGAGCCCATGGCTTCACGCACGAGCCCGCTATTGTCGAGTTCTCTACATGCACAGGCATCAGGGGGACCCGGCCGCTTTCCAGCGCCGCGTCCGTGACTGTTCAGCCGCCGCCGCGAGGGTTCCCTTCCGCCGGTCCGAGGACCAGAGGTGAACCCGGCACGAGCCGTCACTCTCCACGAACCGAGGGAACCTGCGGGCGACGTCCTGGGCGGACAGACGTGGGTCGTCTTCGTTTCCCACGCTTCGAAGGACAAGGAGGTTGCGGCTCGCCCGCTCCGGGACGCACTCGTCGGACAGGGGGTGAGCGTTTGGCTGGACGAGGCCCAGATGCGGATCGGGCACAGCCTGCGCCGGAAGATCGACGAAGGCATCAGAGCCAGCCGGTACGGCGTTGTCATCCTCTCGGATTCCTTTTTCGTGAAGGGATGGACCAACCACGAGCTCGGTGGGCTCGTCACCCGCAGCGTGGCCGGTGAACAGTCGCTGTTGCCGATCTGGCACGACCTGGACGCCGATGGTGTCCGGCGGTACAGCCCTACGCTTGCCGACAGGGTCGCGATGAGTACCCGCGACTACTCCGTGGAGGAGATCGCGGAAGCCATTGCCGAGGTCGTACAAGGCGAACGCAACTGATGTGGCCTTCTTGCACAAGGACCGAGCGGGTCAGGGCTCGTCGGTCCCTGTCGGGTGCAGGAGGTCAATTCCGCACAGGGCCGCCAGTTCCTTGCCCGTCGAGGACAGCGGTCCCCTGAGGTCGGCGAGTTGTGTGCGCATTTCGACGGCCTTGGGCCAGAGCCGTTCGTGCTCGATGGCGCTGCGCCCGGGCGGGCAGGTGTCCTCGTGGCGGCGGAGGGCCGAGTGCCATGTCGAGAGGAAGGGGCGGAGGTGTTGGTTGGCCAGGATGAGAGCGATCCGGGGGAGCGCGAGTGGGGGCGGGGACGCGGTCGCTACCCGGTGCAGCACTTCCCGGGTTGTGGCGAACAGGGAGTGCAGTGAGGTGAGGACCTCCCGCAGCGAGCCGTCCTCGGGCCCGAGGGGCTGGACGCCGACCCGGGTGACCAGTTCCACCTGGAGGTCGAACGCGGCGGCGCGTTCGACGGGGCTCGGGCCTGAGCGGGGGAGGTCGAGCGGGGGGAAGGGGGCGGGCATCGGCCGGGGCGGCACGTTGTCGCGGGACATCCGGGTGAGTGGGGCCGCGAGGGTGTGCAGCAGCAATTGCCGCAGGTCCTCTTGGCGGGCGGTGTCCTCGTCGTGCCTTCGTACGGCGCGTGCGAGGAGGGCGTGTGCGGTCCATGACCGGGGGACCTCAGGGTCAGGAAGGAGGGCCCCGGACCCCAGCAGTGTGGCGACGGCATCGGAAACTGCCGGGCCAGCTTCCCACGGGGCGTACGGGTCGACCGAGGCGATGGTGTTCTCCAGGACCGTCTGGGAGAGGGGCGCTGGGGAGGCCAGAGCGAAGAGGCGCAGGACGTCGTCGACCGGCCCGTTCCCGCACAGGGGCCGGGTCAGGAGCGTGGCGGCCAGGGGAATCCGGGAAGGCTCCGACGACCGGCTTCCGGCAGGCGGTGGACCGGGGGAGGCCAGGATGTCGGTGCCGGCGGCGTGCAGCCGGTTCCGGAGCGCGGTGAAGTCGGCGGTGTCGGCCAGGTCGGAGAGGAGGTCGAGGGCGTGGGGGTGCCCGCCCACGTCGTGGACGAGGGCGAGGGCCGTCGCCTTCTCGACCTCGCTCCCGGGGGTGCGGTGCGAGGTGACGAGCCGGTATCCGTCCGCGTCGGAGAGCGGTGGGACGTCGACGGCTTCGGCGAACGATCCGTACCGGAACGAGCGGGTGGTCAGCAGAGTGGAGGCGAGCAGATGGGGGCCGCGCAGCAGTTGCAGCTCCTCCTGGTTCAGCCCGTCGGGCACCCCGTCCACGACCCACAGGCACGGTGCTCCGCGTTCGCCCAGGTGGATCGCGAGCCGGCTGAGGAACCGTACGAGGGACATGTCACCCGTACCGTCCACGCCGAGCGCGTGGCACACGACAGCAACCTGCTCGGTGTAGACGTCCATCGCCGTTGTCGGGAGTGCCCCCTGGGCGGGGTGGAGGTCGAACCAGAACACGCCGCCGGGGTAGGCGGAGCCGAACCGGAGGGCGTACTCCTGGGCCAGTACGGACTTGCCGATGCCGGGCATGCCCCGGAGCTGCGCTGTCCGGCCGGAGCCCGAGCCCGGCTGGGCGACGAGCGGGGCGCGGTGCCGGACGAGGGCCGTGTGTATGCGCCACTGTTCCGTCAGCCGGTCGGTGAAGCGGGCCGAGCCCGTCCTGACCGGAGCGGGCAGCCACGGAACGGAAGGGGCCTCGCGTCCGCCAGCCGCGTGTCCCGCCGCACCGAGCGGCGAATCGATCCCCGCCACGTGCGCGGCGACCTGCCCCGCGAGCCTCAGGAGCGCGTCCGGGACGGAAGGCCAGATCCAGTGCTTGGCGTCTCGGAGTTCGACGGGATGGACGTGATCGGTGGAAAGCTCGGGGTTGATCACGAGCACGCGGCTCCGGGGGTCACCGTCTCGCTGTCCGGCGAGGTACGCGTACGTGAGTTCCCACTGGCAGGCGCGACGACGCGGATACTCCGCGGAGTAAAGGGCGAGAAGGACCTTCGTGCGGGCGAGGGCCTCGGAGATCGAGGCGGTGATCGACGCGAAGTCGTCGACGGCCATGTCGTCGAGGAACACCCGCAGCCCCCGGTCGCGCAGCATGTGGGCGAGGGACCGGGCCTTGTCAGCGTCAGTGCGGCTGTAGCTCAGGAACACGTCCCACTCGGCGACGAGCGCTGGAGCACCGTCGGATGCTGCCGGAGGGACCACGATCAGCCCTTCCCGCAGGGGCTCACGCCTGCGCGCTGACATACCCGCTCAGCCCGGAAAATAGCGGGGGGGGGGGGCGTTGTCTGCCTTGTTCTGTGAGGTGTCCGCAACGCCGGAATGTGTCGGTCGATCTTCACGGTCTCATCATGCGTCATTGCCGGGAAGAAGACCTCACAGGTTCGGCCGAGCCTGTGGACGGGTGGCGGAACCGGTCTCCTGTTGGTGCGGAAGGGACGCGCGTCCGGCCCCGGGGCGCCAGTCGGGTCGGCGCAGGTACTGCTCAGGGTCACGGATGCCCGCAAGGTCTCCCAGCCCGATGACATAGGGCCGCAGGCGATCCTGCAGCTCCTTGAGGTCGGCGCGGAACGCGGCGTTCTCGGGCCACGCCGTTTCGTCCGCGTGCTCACCCTGCGCGGCCGCCCAGGTGTCCAGCTTCGGGTGCCAGGTCTCGAGGAACGGGGCGAGATTGTGGTTGACGACGGTCAGCGCGAGAGCGTAGACGGAGTCGCCCGTAGCCGGCGGCGGCGGTGCGTTACCCGATTCCACGGGTTCCCGGTACAGGTCGACGAGGTTCTTGAGCGAGGCGAGGGCAGCGCGGAGGTTTCCGCCCTCGTCGCTCAGCGGGCGGGTGGCCACGCGGGTGGCGGCCTGGAAGAACAGTCGCTGGGCGGCCTGTCGCGCATCCGCGGTGGGCGCGAAGGTCATCTCACCGACCGGCAGAGTGAGTTTGACTTCCGTCAACTGGGCCGACTGGCGGTAGAACTCGGCCCCCAGCACGAGCGCGATGCCGACCAGTCCACCCACCACGATCGAGAGCGTCTGCCCGCCGGTCCGGGCGATGGAGTACGCGGCGATGCCGACGACCGCGCCGACCAGCCCTGCGAACACCGCCCGCGCCGCTGTCCGGACGCCGGGCCCCCATAACCGTACGGAACGTGCCATGCCGGGATCCCCCTAACCGTCTCCTGTGTACCGACCGACGGTACCGAACGCCATCGGATGGCCTCAACGTATTCCCCTCACACCATCGGTGGCTCCGCTATGTCCGACGGGGTCGGGTGATCAACCACGTACCACCGATCACGAGCAGGGCGAACAGTGCGTGGGCGCTGCCCCACGCACCGATGAGTAGAAGCCGGTCGCGGAGAGGGAAGTCGCCGGTCAGTGTCACCTGAAGTGACCCGACGGCAAAGGCAATGACGGATGAGAAGAGGGCGACGAGTTCGACCGAACGTACGTGGTTGGCCCGTGCCGATTCCTCGTTGTCCTTGAGGGCCCGGTTCAGACGCTCGTCACGTCGACGAATCTCCTCCTCCGATCGTGCCCATCGTTCCTGGTGACGCTCTTCCTGGTCGGCCAGTCGTTGCTGGTGTTCGGCATCGAGCGCGGCACGCTGCCGGCCTTCCACGATTACCTCCCTCTTGGTGAGGTACTGCTCCTGGAGCAGTTTGTGGCTGCCCCGAGTGCCGACGGCGGGCAGCAGGCGTAAGGCGGTGTCGATGCTCGTCAGAGCCGCGTCGTGATCGCCGGTCATGTGATGGCCGGTGGCGAGCCGGAAGTGGAACATGTGGTCGCCGGGATGGTCCCGTACGGCCTCGGCCGCACGATCGCGCAGTAGTTCGCCGTGCCCTTCGAAAGAGGCTGCGAACTGGATGCCGTTGAGACAGATGTCGACGACATGACGGGTGCGGTCGGCGGAGTTCCACGCCTGGTCGAGGAGACTGACAGCGTGCTCGGCGGTGACCGCTGGACTTCCGAAAGCAGCGAAGGAACGCAGTGCCGTGAAGAGTGCGGATTGCCGGTGAGTACCGACGGCGAGCGCAAGCAGCGAGGCGTCGAGGAACCGGTGAAGCTCCTCGAAGAGGAAGTCCGAGCGCAGCTTGCCTGCGTGGTACAGGGTGGAGAAGTAGGCGACGTCCCCGGCCGGGGTGTCGCGCGAGACGATCTCCTCGATACTCTGGGAGAGTTCAACAGCAGACTCGACGCTGTCCTTGGTGATGAACGCGTACCCGAGGGCCCACTTCTCGAGCACCTCGACTCGCGCCTCGCGGGATACGTGCGCGCTGATCCAGAGGGAACAGGCGGCGGCGGTCCGGATGCTCGGCTGCTCGAGAAAGCGCAGCCGCCAGTATCGATCGGAGCAGATCAGATACGGATCGGCGGCGAAGTCCGAGGACCTCACGTCGAAAGGCGGCTCTGTCCCGTCCCGGTGGAGGGCGAGCGCCACCTCCTCGCACACCCGGTCCAGTTCCCGGGAGTCCGAGACGGTCACGCCGTTCAAACGCGCGGTGTACGACCCCGGGTCCATCGGTTTCCCCCTGCTGCTCGCCAGTGCCTTCGACCTGCTTACCACGGCACGATCGGGCGAGGGGTCCATATGATCGGATCATGCAGGTAGACGTGGTGACGGCCGTGCACGCCTCGCATGCAGCCTTCCTTCCGGCGGCATGGGGGTCGCTGCTCGCCCAGAGCCATACGCGGTGGCGGTGGTTGGTGCAGATCGACGGCCCGTCGGACGAGGTGCGGGCTGTCCTGAACGCCTGCGCCGCCACTGAGGACCCGAGGGTGCTCGTCGCCTCCCACGGCACCTACGAAGGCCCGGCGATCACCCGCAACGTCGCTCTGGGCCGTGGCAGCGCCCCCCTTGTGCAGAACGTTGATGCAGACGACGAACTTGAGACCGACGCTCTGGCAGTCCTCGCAACCGCCCTGGATACGCATCCGGACGCCGGCTACGCCGTGGGCTATGCCCGCGACCTGATGGCCGACGGCACACTGGTCGACCACCCTCTGCCGGTTCCGTCCGGTACCCTGCCCCGAGGTGTGCTCCCACGCACCTGGAAGGCGGGCCCCGCCGAGTACCGTGTGCCCGTCCACCCGGCAGGGGTGATGTGGAGACGCCCCCTTCTCCTGGCGCTCGGCGGATGGTCCGCCCTCCGCGGAATGGAGGACACCGGAGCGCTCATGGCAGCCTCGGCGGCCGCAGAGGGAGTCCTGGTCGACGCGCCGACCCTTCGCTACCGCCGACACGCCGCGCAACGATCGAAACAAACATCGAAATTCGCCGGGGGGGGGGCGCAGATAGCGCTTATCCGGGAGCGTACGGCGGTGCTGAGTTCCCTCCCGCCCTGGAAACATGCCTTCTCCGACTTCCCCTGAGGATCTGATGGTCGCCCGGCCGACGAGGATCTCGGGTGCGGTCTTCTCCTTGATGGGGTGCATGGTTCGGTGCACGGTGTGGGAGATGTTCGACTGACGTCCGGCATGTTGCCGTGGCACCTTGGGCGTTGCTGACGTAGTGAAGGAGCGAGGTGGAAGGGCCCTTGTTGAGTTCCGACAAGAGCGTGGGTACCGTCGGCCGGACGAACTACTGTGGCGCCAATGAGCGAGCAGACGGATACTGCGTGCTGGGTCGCGGAGCCTGCCGGTGGACAACCAGTGGACAGACGCCTTTGGACAGTGCGGTACGGGGCGTCACGGCTCAACCCGGTGCACCTGCCCTGAGCAGCGGAAACGTCATGGGACGACACTGTGTGGCATCAGGCGGCAGGATCGCTCACGGTCTTGTAATGCGTAGGTCGTCGGTTCGAATCCGACAGGGGGCCCAGCGTGAAGCCCAGGCCGGATCTCCTCCGGCCTGGGCTTCTGTCGTCGGTCTGACATGGGCGGCGCAGGGCCGTTTATTTCTTGTCCATCAGACCCTTATCGCGGTTCCCTACGATCACGGGCGAGGTCCGAACTCCATGGGGGAACCACATGCTCCGCATCCACTTCAATGACGCGGATCTGGCCAGGACCCGGCTCGCCCCCGCTCCCGACCCGCTGTTCGAGGTGGCGGCGAGCATGCACCGGTTGCAGTCCAGCCGAGGCCGCTGGGCCTACGCCGGGTGGTATCGGGAGGCGCGGCGGGATCTGCGGGAGCAGGGGCTGGAACGGGCGCTGCGGAGTGTTCTGCTGCCCATGTATCCCCGGGCCGCTTACTACCCGGACTTTCTGACGCCGTCCTCCGGGGTGGAGGGGCTGGAAGCAGGGCTGGAGGCGCTGCTGGCCACGCCGTCGGAGCGGGTCTCCGAGGAGGTCGGCATGCTGGACCGGCTCATCGGGGCGCCGGGGTGGGCCGGGCGGCTGGCCGAGCATGAGGTGCGTCGGGAGTTCGTGGGGGTACTGCGTGCGTATTACGGTGCCGTCGTCGTGCCCCATCAGGATCGGATCCAGGCCCGGATCGAGGCCGAGCGGGCGGTGCGGGGCCGGGGACTGCTGCATGGCGGGGTCGAGGGCATGCTCGCCGGGCTCGGGCCCATGTTCCGGTGGTGTCCGCCGGTGCTGGAGGTCGCGTATCCGCGGCAGACGCAGGACCGGGATCTGTATCTGAACGGCCGGGGGCTCACCCTCGTACCCTCGTATTTCAACTGGGGCGAGCCGGTCGCGTTCGCCGATCCCGGGTTGCCGCCGGTGCTCTGGTACTCGCTGCTGCATGAGCCCGCCGCCCGGCCCCTGCGGGAAGAGGATCCCGATCGGTCCCTGGCCAATCTGCTCGGGCGGGCCCGGGCGATCGCTCTGCGGGTGGCGGCCGGTGGGGCCACCACGGGGGAGATCGCCCGTGCGGCCGGGGTTTCGGCGTCCGCCGCCAGCCGGCATGCCACGGTGCTGCGTGATGCGGGGCTCATTACGACCGTCCGCGACGGGCCCGCTGTTCTGCATACGCTCACCCCCACCGGTGCGTCCGTTCTGCGTGCCGCCCAGGGCGCGGCGGGTGACGTGGTCCTGGGCGAGGCCGTTGAGCTGAGCTGACGGGTCTGGTCGCGCCACCGTTCTTCGGGTGGTGCCCCCGGTCCACTGTGGCGGGGGCGAAGAACGGTGGCGGACCGCCGTTTCCACTGTGGCCCGGGCGGGGCGGGCCGGGCCATGCTGTTGCGGCTGAGTGCAAAAGCGCAGGTCAGTGGGGGGTGTGGCGTACGCGGTGGAGCAGGGTGCGGGTGTCGGGGCGGTCGGCGGGTGTCCGGGCCAGGCAGTCGCGGATGATCTCGTTCCAGGTGGGCGGGAGGGCGGGGGACAGCCGGAGCTGCTGGGTTCCGCGGGCGTAGCGGGTCGCTGCGTCGCAGCGGACGGCCGTGGTGTCGCCGGGCAGGGGGTGGGCGCCGGTGAGGAGGGTGTGGGCGAGGACGCCGAAGGCCCATACGTCGACCGATGGCTGTACGCGGGTGCCTCGTTCGTCCATCTCGGGCCAGAGCTGTTCGGGCGGGGTGTGGTCGCGGCTGGTGAAGGGGGGTGCGTAGGCGTGGGTGCCTTCGAGGCGGGCGGCGGTGTTGAAGTCGGCGAGGCGTACGGTTCCGTCGGCCATGACCAGGATGTTGGCCGGTTTGAGGTCGCCGTGGATCCAGCCCGCGTCGTGGAGGTGGGTCAGGCCTTCGCAGATCTGGGTCAGGGTCGTGTTGGGGTCGGTGGGCGGTGTCGTGGCGGTGTGCAGGCAGGAGTCGGCGCGTTCGAGGACCAGGGCGGTGGCGCCGTGGAGTTGTGGGTGCCGGGGGTCGTGGGCGGTGAGGGTGCCGTACAGGCGGATCAGCCGGGGTGAGCGGAGGTGGCCGAGGAGTTCGACCTCGCGCCGGAGCAGGCTGTGCAGGGGGCCGTGGCCGGGGCGGTGAGGTGTACGGGTGTGGGTGGGCCAGATTTTGAGGGCGGCGGTGCGGGGGGTGCCGTGGGTGCGGTGTGCGGCGTACACGGTGGTGAAGGCGCCCGAGGCGAGGGGTTCGTCGACTTGCCAGTCGCCGATGCGGTAGCCCCGGGGGACGGTGACGGTGTGCCGGCCGGTTCTCATGCGCATCCCTCGTACGTGCGGGAGGCACGGGAGATGCGGGACGTGTGGGAGGCGCTGGAGGCCAGCACGATGAGGTCGTCCTCGCGCACGAGGTCGAAGCGCAGGGCGAGGGAGACCAGGGCTTCCTTCTTGCCGTTGGCGCGGCGGCCGGGTTCGGCGGTCTCCGGGCCGGGGCGTACGCGCAGTTTGAGGGCCAGGTAGTCGATGTTCCAGTAGACGGAGGACCGTTTGACGGTCGGCCAGGAGGGGCGCAGCCGTTGGACGAGGTGGTCGACGGCGGGCGTGGGGGCGTGGGGTTCGCCGCGCAGGCGGGGTTCGCACAGGGCGGCGAGGACGGCGAAGTAGCGCTTGGTGCGGTCGAGGCTGAAGGCGGGGGTGGTCGCGGAGCCGGGGAGTTCGTGGGCTTCCGGTCCGGTGAAGATCTGGCGGGGCGCCCAGACGTCGAAGGCCAGGAGGTCGCCCGCGGCGGGCAGGACGACGCGGGAGAACTCGAAGGCCACGGGGGCGTCGACGCGGCCGGGGGCGACTTTGATGTGCTCGCCCGCGCCTTCGGGGTTCTCCACCACGTAGGTCTGGTCGGCGCTGCGGTTGGTCAGGAGCCAGAAGTCGCGTTGTGCGGAGATGTCCCCGGCGATGCGGGGGACGCCTTCGTGGGCGATGGTGAGGCCGCCGGGTGTTTCCCGTCGGCCGAAGGTGAGGCTTTCGCCGGAGGCGATTCTGATCTGGCCGCCCGGGCGCGCGCATGCCGGAGGTACGACGATGACGCTGTACATGGACTTGTCCCCTCGTCAAGCCATGAGGGCCACCCTCCCCCGGTCCATCAATGGGGGAGGGTAGGCGAGGTCGGCGTATGGGTAAAGGGGGGTGGGGTTCGGCGTGGCGCGGGTGTTCAGGCGCGGTTCGGGGCGCCGATGGTCAGCTCCACCTCGTCTTCCTTCTGTGCGATTCCCTTGACGGCCCAGGTGCTGTCGTCGATGGGGGTGCCGGCCGCGGTGGTGTAGGCGGCGACCGTGAGGGTCGGGCCGGTCGGGGACTCGGTGTGCAGCTCTGCCGCGGTGGCCGTTCCGTCGGAGAAGCGCAGGTGTGCCTCGATCGGCTCCGGGGTTGCCGCGAAGGCCGCCGGGTGGGGCAGGCCCTGGAGGCGGCAGCGCGCGCCCGGGAACAGGTGGGTGTGCGTGCAGAGGGCGAGGTAGGCCTTGGGGTGGGGCATGCGGGGGTCTCCGGGGTGGTGCTCGGCGCTGGGGCTGGTGTCACGCCGTGCGTCGTGTGCGCGGCGCTTGCGTCAGTACATCCGGTGGGGCGGCGGAAGGAGGGTGTGCCACGCGGAGGCGCTGGTGCGCCATGGTGGCACCATGTGGCGCCGAGGTGATGCCATTCGAGGGTGGGTGGGGTGTCGCCATGGTGCTGTCGTGGGGTTGCTGGTCGTTGCTGTGCAGGTCAGAGGGGGTTCTCGGGTTCTTGCGCCAGAGTGGCTCGACGTGGTGCCATTCATGTGCCATGATGGCGTCATGGACCTCACCCCGTACGTCGACAATCTCCGGCGGGAACTCGCCGTCGCCGCGGATGCCGGCGGTGACGAAGCCCGTGCTCTTGCCGAGCGGCTCAGTGCTCCTCTGGAGTCTGCTGTCCGGCTGACCCTGCTCAACGTGCTCTCCGCGGCCATGAGCGACGTCACCCGGGAGTTGGCTCCCGGCTCGGTCGACGTACGGCTGCGCGGGCTCGATCCCGAGTTCGTGGTGACATCGCCGCCGGCGCCCGAGCCCGTGCGGGAGGAGCGGGAGCCGGTCGTGGCTCCCGTCGTGGCCGTGCCGCCCGCCGCGGAGGCCGACGACGGCACCATGGTCCGGATCAACCTCCGTCTCCCCGCCCACCTCAAGGGCCGCGCCGAGGGTGCGGCGGCGGCGGAGGGGCTGTCGGTCAACGCCTGGCTCGTGCGAGCCGTGTCCGTCGCCCTCGACGGCGGGGGGCGCGCGAGCGCGCCGGGCCGGGGCAAGGACTCGGGCGGTCGCGGTTTCACCGGCTGGGTCCGTTAGCGGCCGCCGGCTCACACCTCACTTCACCGGCGGATCGCCGATCCGGCCGACGTACCCCATCGACCACCACTGATCGCTCATCAACTCACCGAGCCACGAGGACGGGACAGCCATGCCTTCTTTCGATACCCCTGAGCCGATCTCCGCCGTCGTCGAGCTGGACGCCGGTACCGCCCGCATCACCGCCGGCAAGCGCACCGACACGGTCGTCGAGGTGCTCCCGGGCAACGGGGCCGACCAGGACGACGTACGCGCCGTGCGGCAGACCCAGGTCTCCTGCTCGGGCGGTCGCCTCACCGTCAGGACCCCGAAGAAGCGGACCCTGTTCGGCAAGCCGGGCTCCGTCGTCGTGAGCATCGAACTGCCCGCCGGGTCCGACGTGCGGGGCGCCTCCGCCCTGGGCGGCTTCTTCTGCGAAGGACCCCTCGGCGAGGTGCGGCTGAAGACCTCGCTCGGCGACCTCCAGGTGGACGAGGCGGCCCGCGTTGAGCTCACCACCGACCACGGCGACATCCGGCTGGCGCGCTCCACCGGGAGCGCCGAGGCCGTCGGCTCGGGCCGGGTCGAGATCGGCTCGGTCGCCGGGGCCGCGGTTGTCAAGAACGGCAACGGTACGACCGAGATCGACGAGGTCGGCGGAGAGCTGAAGGTCAACGCGGCCAACGGCGACATCTCCGTGGGCGTCGCGCACGGCGACGTCGTCGCCAAGTCCGCCAACGGCCGGATCGAGATCGGTGTCGCCCACGCCGGGGTGGAGGCGACCTCCTCCAACGGCCGCATCCGGGTCGGCGACGTGACCCGCGGGCGGATCGCCCTGCGGACGTCGGTCGGCGACCTCGAAGTGGGCATCCACGAGGGCACCGCCGCCTGGCTCGACCTGAACCCCAAGTTCGGCACCGTACGCAACTCGCTCGGCTCCGCCGCCGGTCCCGAGGACTCCGACGAGACCGTCGAGGTGCACGCCCGCAGCGGGGCCGGCGACATCGTCGTCCGCCGCGCCTGACCCCGCCCGCGCAGATCGACACCACCCCGCTCGGCTCACCGCTTGCGAAAGGGAATCAGCATGACTGTCACCCGGGCCTCCGCGCCGCGTGCCGCCCAGGCCGCGACGCAGGCGATCAGCGCCACCGGACTGCGCAAGTCCTACGGCGACAAGGTCGTGCTCGACGGCATCGACCTGTCGGTGCCGCAGGGCACCGTGTTCTCCCTGCTCGGCCCGAACGGCGCGGGCAAGACCACCGTCGTCAAGATTCTGTCCACTCTCGTCACCGCCGACGCCGGTGAACTGAGCGTCGGTGGGCACGACTTGGCCGTCGATCCGCAGGCCGTGCGTGCCGCGATCGGTGTCACCGGGCAGTTCTCCGCCGTCGACGGACTGATCACCGGCGAGGAGAACATGCTCCTGATGGCCGACCTGCACCACCTTCCCAGGCGTGAGGGGCGGCGGGTGGCCGCTGAACTCCTGGAGCGTTTCGATCTGGTGGACGCGGCGAAGAAGCCCGCCGCGGGCTACTCCGGCGGGATGAAGCGCCGTCTCGACATCGCCATGACGCTGGTCGGCGGGCCCCGGATCATCTTCCTCGACGAGCCGACCACCGGCCTGGACCCGCGCTCCCGCCACACCATGTGGGGCATCGTCCGCGAGCTGGTCGCCGACGGGGTCACCGTCTTCCTCACCACCCAGTATCTGGAGGAGGCCGACGAACTGGCCGACCGTATCGCCGTCCTCGACGGCGGGAAGATCGCCGCCGAGGGCAGCGCCGAGGAGCTGAAACGGATCGTTCCCGGCGGGCACGTCAGGCTGCGGTTCACCGATCCGGACGATTATCGGTCCGCTGCCTCCGCCCTGCGCGAGGCCGCGCGTGACGACCAGGCGCTGGTGCTGCGCCTTCCCAGCGACGGCAGTCAGCGCGAACTGCGGTCCGTCCTCGACTGGTTGGACGCGGCCGGGATCGAGGCCGACGAGCTCACCGTCCACACCCCCGACCTCGACGACGTGTTCTTCGCCCTCACGGGATCCGCCGTCCCGGCTCGGAACAACCAGCCCAAGGAGAACGCCCGATGAGCTCTCTCGCCCTCGCCGTCCGCGACGCCGACACCATGGTGCGCCGTAACCTCCTGCACGCCCGGCGCTACCCGTCCCTCACCCTCAACCTGCTCCTCACGCCTGTCATGCTCCTGCTGCTTTTCGTCTACATCTTCGGCGATGTGATGAGCGCGGGCATCGGCGGCGCGGGGGCCGACCGGTCCGCGTACATCGCCTACATCGTGCCGGGCCTGCTCCTGCTGACCATCGGCTCCACGGTGGTCGGGACCGCCGTCTCCGTCTCCAACGACATGACCGAGGGCATCATCGCCCGCTTCCGCACCATGGCCATCCACCGTGGCTCCGTGCTCGTCGGGCATGTCGTCGGCAGCGTGCTCCAGAGCGTGCTCAGCGTGGTCCTGGTCGGAGCCGTCGCCGTGGCCATCGGCTTCCGGTCCACGGACGCCACGGCCGTGGAGTGGCTGGCCGCCTTCGGACTGCTGGTGCTCTTTGCCACCGCCCTCACCTGGGTCGCCGTCGGGATGGGCCTGATCAGCCCGAACGCCGAGGCAGCCAGCAACAATGCCCTGCCGATGGTGCTGCTCCCGATGCTGTCCAGCGCCTTCATCCCGGTGGAGACGATGCCGGGCTGGTTCCGGCCGATCGCGGAGTACCAGCCCTTCACCCCGGCGATCGAGACCCTGCGCGGCCTGCTGCTCGGGACCGAGATCGGCCACCACGGCTGGCTCGCCGTCGGCTGGAGCCTCGGGCTCGTGGTCCTCGGCTACTTCTGGGCTACCGCGAAGTTCGCCCGGGATCCCCGGTAGCCGGCCGGGCCGCCGTCCGCCCGCTCGTTCTTCCTCCACCGGGCCCTCCGTGTGGGCGGTACGTCAGTGCAGGTACAGGGGCTCGTTAAGGCACTCCTAAAGATCCGGCTCACCCCGCTCTCCCCAGGGAGCAGCGGGGTGCTTCGGGGCTAGGTTGAGTCCGCCGCCCGGGTGTGGCGCCCAATGCCCATGCGAGAGAAGCCCGTTACAGGGAGCGCCGTCGTGAACAATCCGTCCCCGCCCGGTATCGGCCGTCCCGCCGCCGTCCTCGACGCGCTGCCCGACGGCCTCGTCCTCGTCGACGACAACGGCACGCTCGTCAGCGCCAATTCCATGGCCCTGGCCCTCTTCGAAACACCCGGTACGGCGCTCGTCGGGCGCGGACTGCTGGATCTGCTGCCGGACTTCGACTGGCGGCAGGTCCCGGGTCCCGTCACCGGCCTCGTAGCCGGTCCCGTCACCGGCCTCGCGCCCGGACCCGCTTCGGGCTCCGACGGGACCGGTGCGTGGATGCGGGCTGGGGCTGGGGCTGGGGTACGGACCGGGGGCCGCCGGATGAACGCCCGGCGGACCGACGGTTCCCCGTTCCAGGCCGAGGTCTCCGTCACCGGCGTCCCGGACTCCGGCGCCACGGGGCAGCTGCTCGTGCTCGTCGTCCGGGACCTCACCGGCGCGCTGGACGCCGAGGCGGAGCTCGCCGAGGCCCGGCGGCAGACGAAGGCCGTCCTGCGGGCCGTCCCCGACGGGGTCGTCGGTACGGACGCGGACGGCCGGATCGTGCTGGTCAACCCGGCCGCCGCACGCATGCTGGGCCACCGGGCGAGTGAGCTGGGGGGCCGGGAGCTCCACCCGCTGGCCCTGCACTCCCGTGCGGACGGCGAGCCGTTCCCGTTCGAGGAGTCGCCGCTCGCCGAGACCCTGCGGACCGGCCGTGCGACCGGTGTCCGGGGGCTGACCCTGTGGGACCGGGACGGCGCCCGGCTGCTCGTCGATCTGACCGTCGCGCCGGTCCGCGACGGAGACCGGGTGGCCGGTGCCGTCCTCACCTTCCGCGACCGCGGCCCGGAGCAGCGGCTCGCGCACCGGCACGCGGCCGAACTCACCGCGCAGGCCCAGCGCCACGGAGCCGAACTGCGCCGTTACGAGCAGCGGTACGAGGGGCTGGCCGAGCGCCACCGCCACCTGACCGCCGCCGTCGACGGCGCGCGGCGCGGGCACCTGGAGGAGCTGCGCGCCGAACTCGTGGCCCTGGCCGCCGACGACGCCGGTCATCTGTGGCCGGAGGCCGGGCAGTTGCTGGGCCGGCTCGCCACCGGGTACGCGCGGATGGCCGCCGTGCTCGACGACGTACTCGACCAGCAGCGGCTCGCCTCCGGAGCGGTGGAGCTGCGGCGGGAGCCGGTGGACGTCGGCCGGGTCGTACGGGACGGTGTGCGCCGGTCCACCGAGCTTCTCGGCCCCGACCGGGCGAGGTTCGCCCTGCGCAGCCCCTCGGTCGTGGCGGAGGTGGACCCGGAGCGGCTGGCCGTGGCCCTCGCACACCTCCTCGCCGATGTCGCCCTCCCGGAGGGCCACGCGCCGACGGGCCCGGCAGCGGAGGCGGAGGCGCTGACGACCGTCGTGGTGGCGGCGGAGGGCGGCGCGACCGTGCGGATCGAGGTTCGGGGACCGTACGCCGGCGGCGACCCCCTCCATCAGTCGATCGTGACGGGCATCGTGGGTGTCCACGGCGGGGCCGTGCAGTGGTACGAGGCACCGGGGACGGGCGGTGGCGTGTACGTCGTCGAGCTGCCGGTCCGCTCCGTTACCGGTACGCCGGAAGGGCTGCCCCACGCGAACACGGCCCCGGCTTCCGCCGTGCCGTACCCGGTGCCGGATGTGCCGGCCCCGGCCTCCGCTGTGCCGCCTCTGCCCTCCGCCGTTCCGCCGCCGTCGGGTCGACGGCGGCGGCGTGCCCGGCATGCGGCGGCCGAACCGGGCGCCGGGGCCGATCCCGTACCCAAGCCCGTACCAGCACCCATGTCCGTACCCACGCCGTCGTCACCGCCGTCGCCTTCGCCTTCGCTGGCGCCCGTACTCCGGTACGCGCACCCCGCCCCCGGGGTCCGCGTTCCCGTCCTCAGCCCGATGTGACCCCCGGCCGGCCGCGGCGCCGTGGTGTTCTGCGGTCGCGGCGACGGGGCTGCTCCCCGGGCAGGGCGTTGAGCTGGATCCACACCCGGATCTCCGCCCCGCCGTACATCGAGCGGCCGATCCGGACATCGCCCCCCGTGGCCTCCGCCATCTGCCGCACGATGTCCAGGCCCAGTCCCGTCGAGCCGTCCCGGCCGCCGTCGTTGCCCCGGGCGAGCGCGGCCTCGGGGTCCGCGATGCCCGGGCCCGCGTCGGAGACGAGGATGATCACCGCGTCCTGGCTCCGGTGCATGTCCAGCGAGAAGGCGGTCCCCTCCGGGGTGTGCTGGAAGACGTTGCCCAGCAGCGCGTCGAGCGCGGCCGCCATGTCGGTCCGCTGCACCGGGACGAACACCGGGGCGCCGGCGCCCGCGACGCTGATGGCGCGGTCCTCGTCCTCGGCGAGTGCCGCCCAGAAGTTCATGCGCTCGCGGATGACCTCGGACGCGTCGCACCCGGCGGCCGGGGGCTGTCCGGCGGTCCTCGGTTTGGCGTCGCGGGCCGCGCGGATGATGGTGTCCACCTCGCGTTCCAGGTGGGCGACGGCGGCGCGGGTCTGCTCGGCGGCGGTCCCCTCGCCGAGGGAGGCCGCGTTGAGCCGCAGCACGGTCAGCGGGGTGCGCAGGCGGTGCGAGAGGTCGGCGGCCAGTTCCCGTTCGTTGGCGAGGAGTTCGACGACCTGGCCGGCCATGGCGTTGAACGCCTGGGCGGCCCGCCGCAGTTCGCCGGGCCCCTCCTCCGGGACCCGGACCTCCAGGCTGCCCCGGCCGAGCTGCTGCGCCGCGCCGGCCAGTCGCTCGGCAGGCCGGGTCATCCGGATGCCCAGGCGGTCCGCGACCAGCACCGAACCGGTGACCAGGGCGATGCCGACCCCGGCCAGCACGAGCCAGGCGAAGGCCACCCCGCGGCCGACCTCCGCCTCCGGTACGAACACCTCGACGATGCAGATCTTCCCGGAGCCCAGGGCGAAGGGCTGGAGGAACGCCGAACCCCCGGGCACGGCCGTGACCCCGGCGTGCTTGAGTTCGCGGGCGATCTCCACCGCCTCGTGATCGGCCCGGACCCGGCCCATCTCCGCCTCTCCGCCGCCGCCCTTGGAAGCGGGGAGGTGGACGGCCATGCGCCCGGCCGCGCCCGCCTCGGTGGACAGGACGGCCTGAAGCAGCTGTTCACGGTCGGTGGTGATGGAGAGCGTCGGGCCGAGCGCGTTCGCCTGCCGTTCGGCCTGGGAGAAGGCCCGGTCCGAGGCCATCTCCTTGACGACCAGGGCGAGCGGGACCGCGAAGGCCAGGACGACCATGCCGGTGACGGCGAGACAGACCTTGATGAGTGCCCATCTCACCGCGGTGGTTCCAGTTTCACGCCGACGCCCCGGTAGGTGTGCAGATAGCGCGGGCTGGCGGCGGATTCGCCCAGCTTCCGGCGCAGCCAGGACAGATGGACGTCCACGGTCTTGTCGGCGCCGTAGGGCTGGTTCCAGACCCGGGCCAGCAGCTCCTTGCGCGGGACGACCCGGCCGGGGCGCTCGGCGAGATAGGCTAGGAGGTCGAACTCGCGGCGCGTCAGGTCCAGTTCCGTACCGTCCAGGGTGGCGGCCCGGCGCGTCGGGTCGACGGATATGCCGCCGACGCTGATCACTTCGGGTATCGGTGCGGCGGCGGTGCCCCGGCCCCGGCCGCCCGTGCCCGCGCCGGAACGCCTGAGGACGGCGGCGATGCGGGCGGTGAGGTGCTCGGCCGAGAACGGCTTGGTCAGGTAGTCGTCGGCGCCGTCGTTGAGCAGGCGGACGATGCCCGCCTCGTCGTCCCGGGCCGTCGCGATGATCACGGGGACGTCGGCTATGCCGCGGAGCATCTTCAGGGCCTTGCCGCCGTCGAGGTCCGGCAGGCCCAGGTCGAGTATCACCACATCGAAAGGGAGCTGGGAGATCTCGCGCAACGCCTCCAGTGCGGTGCCCACACTCCGCACGCTGTGGGAGGCGTCGGTGAGGTGCCTAATGAGGGCAGCGCGTACGAAGTGGTCGTCCTCGACCAGGAGCACACTAGCCATGTTCGGAACCGTACGCTATTCAATGAATCGATTTGCAGGGCCTTCGGCGAAGAATCCTCAGCGGACCATGGATCAGGATGCGACGACTACTGAAGCAGGGAATTGCCTGGACGCTGTCCACTGCGGCGGCGGGCACGTTGTCGTGGTGGGGTGTTCACACGGTGATGGCGGCCACCGCCTATCCCCCGCCGTCCCCGATAGCGCTGACGGATACGCGGGTGGAGGAAAAGGGGCGGGGCACCCCCGAGCCCGTCTCCACCCACCGCCCGGGCGGCCCGGGGAGGACGGCCGGGCCGTCGCCGACGGACGCGGGCGACGAGCGGGCGGGGAAGTCCTCGCCGGAACCCACGCGGAGCGCCGGGGCGGACCCGACTTCCACCCGCACCGGTGCCTCCGCGTCGGCGCAGCCGGGCGGGGGCGGGGCGGCGGGCGGTTCGCAGGGCGGGGAGGTCAAGGGCTATTCCGTCGACGGCGGGCGCGTCACCTTCGACATGAAGCGCGACCACGCGGAGCTCGTCTCGGCGACCCCGAACGCGGGGTGGCGGATGCAGATCTGGGAGCACCCGCTGTGGATCCGGGTGACCTTCACCGACGGCGACCGCGAGATCAGCGTCTTCTGTAGCTGGCACGAGCACCCGCCCCTGGTCGAGATCGAGGGCCAGTGAGGTCGAGGGGGCGGTGAGGTCGATGCGCGGTGTCCCGTGGCCGGTGGCAGCCCCGACCGTCCGTAACGATCCGGACTCGGCAGCGTTAACCCCGCCTCCCGGCGGTACGGCGGACAGGCCGGGCCTCCCGAGCGGTTTTCCGTACGCCTCATAACTCCTTATAACTGCCTTAACCAAGCGCTGAGATCGCGTTATCCCCTTCCCGTGAGGGGTTTCGTAAGGGGTGTGATTACGCCTCTGTTTGGAGGTGATCACCGCTGCTATGGTCACCGCTGTGCGCAAGCGAGAACTTACTTTCAAAAGTACCGGCATAACGGCCGCACTGGCCCTTTCGCTCGGTCTCATCGGTGCCGGAACAATCATTTCGGCCGGCCCCGCATTCGCTACGGGAAGTGCGGGTGTATCGGATGGGTGCCCTGCTCCCGGGGAAATGCCCGGACTCGGCCATTCCCCGACGTTCACGGACGGCGGTGTCGCCCTTTTCGCGGGCGGTGACTACACCGCCGAGGGCGGATCGGCGGAGGCCGAGGGGCTTCTCGTCGTCGGCGGGAACGCCACGTTCGCCAAGAGCGGCGGGGTCTTCAACGTCGGGCGGGTCGGCATGGGTTCGGGGATCATCCCCGCCGCGGGCAGTCCGATGCTCGCCGTCGGGGGAGACCTGTCGGTCGGCCCGGGGGTGACCCTCGACGTGGGACACGGCCTCACCTCCGGTCCCCGATACGGCGGTTCGGTCCGCGTGGGCGGCACGCTGGACGTCCGGGGCCGGCTGGAGACGAACGGCGGTGAGAGCCCCGACGGGCTCGGCCGGGACGCGGCCCTGAAGCCGCACGCCGGATTCGGCGGCACGATCAGGAAGGAGTCGGCGGCGCTCGGTGCGCTCAAGGCCACCGGGACGACCGAGGCGAAGGGCGGTTCGGTCACCTTCCGCGGGGCCGGCCCGGCCAAGGGCGGGCTTCAGGTCTTCGAGATCTCCGCCGCCGACATCAACAACGTCTCGACCTTCACCTTCGCGTCCATACCGGCCGGATCCTCCGTCGTCGTCAATGTCACCGGTTCCCGGGCCGTGACCATTTCCCCCATGGCGGTCGGCTTCGACAACGACCGGGTCGACGTCTACGGGTCGTCGAAATTCGGTGAAGCCGCTTCACGAATTCTTTACAACTTCACGGATTCCCCTTCGCTGACCCTGGGCGGCGGAGGCAACTTCATGGGGTCGGTTCTCGCCCCCGAGGCCTCCGCGGACATCACCGCGAGCACCAACGGCCGCCTGTACGTCGGGGGAGATCTGACAACGCGCGGCGCGGGCAACGAGAGCCACAACTACCCCTGGAACGGCACTCCGCCCTTCTCCTGCGAGCCCGGCGAGCCCGGCAAGCCAGGTGAACCGAGCACGCCGGACGAGCCGTCCACCCCGTCGCCGACGCCTCCCGGAACTCCGGACGAGCCCGGCGGCCCGGACGAGCCCGAGACCCCGGGGGCGACGCCCGAGCAGCCCGGAACCCCGTCCCGGCCCGCGGAGAGGACTCCGTCCGCCACGCCGTCGGAGCCGTCCGCCACCCCGTCGGAATCCGCTCCGCCGCCCGGCAAGGACGGATCCCTCGCCACCACCGGCGCGGGCCCCACGGTGATGATCTCGGTCGCGGCCGCCCTGGTGCTCGCCGCCGGCGCGGCCATCGCCTTCATGGCGCGACGCCGCCGCCGGGCGTGACGCACCGGACCGGGTGACCGGCCGGACGGGCGGGGTGGCGCATCCGCGTCGCCCCGCCCCCCCCCGCAGCCCGTCCCGCACTCCCACCGCCGGCCCCGCCCGCGCCGGCCCGGTCCCGGCCCCGCCCGCCGCCGGTCTTGCCCCGCCGGTCCCGGTGGCGCCGTCCGTCCGGCGTACTCCGCAGCGCGACCCACCACGAGAACGGAGGCCTCAGGCCCATGACTTCCCGGCAGCACGCGCGAACCGGCCCGCAGGGGGGTGCGGGTGCGCCGCCACAGGGCGTCGTCTGCTTCGAGGCGAGCCCCGTGTTCGGGTATCTGGCCCCGCCGGACGGCGCCGAGGACACCATCGAGCAGGAGGTCCTCAGCCTCTTCGCGGAACCGCCGGCCCGGCCCGCCGCGGCGGACGGGCCACGGCCCGATCCGAAGCCCGGGCCCGCCCCGGAACCGGAGCCGGACGCCGTGGCGCTGTCCCGTACCCCCGGTCCGCCCGACGCCCGCCGCCGTGCCCGCTACCGCACGTTCGCCTGGATCGTCGCGTGCGCCGCGGTGGCCTGTGCCGCCTCCGCCGCCGTCCTGTACGGGCTCGTCGGCGCCCGGGAACCCGACCGGCTCGTCGCCGTCGACGGGCCGCTGCCGGTCGCCCCGGTGCCGCCGCCCGCGACCGAGGGCTCCGTGGCCCCCGTGCCCGAGCCGACGCCCGATGGCACCGCCACGGCCACCGCTCCCGCCCCCGTGACGCCCACCCCCGTGGCGCCGTCGTCCGCCGCCCCCACGCGGAGCCCGAGTGCGACGCCGGGCGAGGCCACCCGTACCCCCTCGGCTTCCCCGAGCCCCGCACCGCCGCCCGCGCGGCCGTCCCGCCGGCCGTCCGCCCCGCCCACGCTGTCCGTCGGCAGCACGGGGCCCGACGTCGCCGATCTCCAGTGGCGGCTTGACCGGCTGCACCTCTTCCACGGGCCGTACGACGGTGTGTACGACGACGGCGTGGCCACCGCCGTGCACCGGTTCCAGTGGATACGGGGCGTCGACGATCCGGCCGGTGTGTACGGCCCCGCCACGCGGGCAGCCCTCCTGGCGGAGACGGGCGCGGGCGACGGCTCCGGACCTGCCGCATGAGTACGTTCGCGCGGGGCGTGTGCGAGTCCTGCGGGCGAGGGGTGGCCCTCGGCCCGGTCACCGGCGCTCCTCGCAGGTTCTGCGGGGAGGGCTGCCGCCAGGACGCCCACCGGCGGCGACTGCGCGCGTCCTTCACCCCGAAGGCCGTCGCGTCCGTCGTGCCCCGGCCCGCCCCCGGAGGCGATGGACCGTTCATGCGGCGGCCCGCGCCGCCCGTCCCGTCCGCCGAGGCGGTGACGGATCTGGCCAGGCGGGTGCGGGAACAGGCCCACGACCTCGTCCGCCGGCTGCCCACCGCCGATGACGAGGAGGCCCTGCGGCGGGTCGCCCAGTTGCGCGAGCAGCTCGACGGACTGACGGCTGCGGTCGTCGGACGGGCCTGCCGGGGCCCCGGCAGGCCCGGGCGGATCAGGGAGTGAAGTTCCCTTGCTCCGCGCGGAGATGTGCGGAGATGTGGTGAGGTCCCGGGCCGATTTCTACCGAGGGGTAGGCGGCCCGGGATCCTTGTTATACCTTGCGTCTAACAAGCGGGTGGAGTGCCCGGGTGGCGGTGCGGGCCGTCGCCATCGGCTCCGTACGGCCCGTAACAGCACGGCTGTCGACGTACGCACATCACCACGATCAAGGATCACCGCACTCGACCCAAGGAGCCGCAGCATGGCCGGCAGCACTGTTCCGTCGAAGGTCCAGGAAAGTCCCGAGGGCGACGACGTCGCGCGGCGGCTGCTCGGTTCGGCCGCGCAGCTGGCGTACGACCCGGCCACCGAGGTGGACTGGGACACGCCGCTGGACAAGGAGTTCCACGGCGCGAGCCCGGAGTGGTGCAGCCTCTACGGCACCGCGTACTGGGGTGAGTTGACCGAGGCTCAGCGCAAGGAGCTGACCCGGCAGGAGGCGGCCTCGGTCGCCAGCACGGGCATCTGGTTCGAGATGATCCTCCAGCAGATGGTGCTGCGGGACATCTACATGAAGAACCCGGCCGGCGCGGAGTTCCAGTGGGCGCTCACCGAGATAGCCGAGGAGTGCCGCCACTCGATCATGTTCGCGCGCGGCGCGCAGAAGCTGGGCGCGCCCCACTACCGGCCGCGCCGCGCGGTGATGGAACTGGGCCGGGCCTTCAAGACGCTGGCGTTCGGCGAGGCGGCGTACGCGGCGATCCTGGTCGCCGAGGAGGTCCTCGACGTGATGCAGCGGGACTGGATGCGCGACGAGCGGGTCGTGCCGTTCGTCCGCACCATCAACAACATCCACGTCGTGGAGGAGTCCCGGCACATGAAGTTCGCCCGGGACGAGACCCTCAAGCGGCTGGAGGGCGCGGGGTGGGCGCGGCGGCAGATCAACGCGTTCGTCGTCGCCGTCGCCTCGTACTTCATCGTGACCAGCATGGTGAACCCGGAGGTCTACCGGAAGGCCGGGCTCGACAAGCGGCGTGCGCTGGCCGCCGCCAAGTCCAACGCGCACCACAAGTCGATGATGCGGTCCAGCTGTTCGGGGCTGATGGACTTCCTGGCCTCCGCCCGTCTGCTCACCAAGCCCGCCCTCGCGTTCTACAAGCGCGCGAACCTGATCTGAGCCGGGGTCATGACCTACGCGATCACCCAGACCTGCTGCAACGACGCCACCTGCGTGGCCGTGTGCCCGGTCAACTGCATCCACCCGACGCCGGAGGAACGCGCCTTCGGCTCCACGGAGATGCTGCACATCGACCCGCGGGCGTGCATCGACTGCGGGGCCTGCGCGGACGCCTGCCCGGTGGACGCGATCTTCCCGGTGGACTCGCTGTCCGCCGGGCAGCGGGAGTACGCGGACATCAACGCCGCCTACTACGCGGGCGCCGAACCGCTCGCGGCGGAGGTCGACGGGCCCAACTTCCACGCCTGGGGCGAGCCCGTCTTCGAGCGGAACCTGCCCTCCGACTTCGGGCCGCTGCGGGTCGCCGTCGTCGGCACCGGGCCCGCCGGGATGTACGCGGCACAGGACCTGCTGCTGCACACCGCCGCCGAGGTGACCCTGATCGACCGGCTGCCGGTGGCGGGCGGGCTCGTCCGGTACGGGGTGGCCCCCGACCACCCCGCGACGAAGAAGGTCGGCGACACCTTCTCCCGCTTCCACTCCCACCCCCGGGTCCGGATGCACCTGGGGATCGAGGTGGGCCGGGACGTCACGGCCGAGGAGCTGTCGGCCCACCACGACGCGGTGATCTACGCGGTCGGCGCGTCCACGGACAAGCGGCTCGGGGTGCCGGGGGAGGAGCTGCCCGGCTGTCTGTCGGCCACGGCGTTCGTCGCCTGGTACAACGCCCACCCGGAGGCCGTCGCGCAGGGCGTCGATCTGTCGGCCGAGCGGGTCGTCGTGGTGGGCAACGGCAATGTCGCCCTCGACGTCGCCCGGATCCTCGTCGCCGACCCGGAGGCCCTCGCGGCCACGGACATCGCCGCCCACGCGCTGGAGGCCCTGCGGGCGAGCCGGGTCCGGGAGGTGGTGGTGCTGGGACGGCGGGGTCCCGAGGACGCCGCGTACACCCGCTCCGAACTCCTCGCGTTGAAGCATGTGCCGGGCGTGGAGCTGGTGGTGGACGACCACGATCCGCGTACGGCGGCGGCGATCGACGCGGCCGGGGCGGGTGACCGTGCCGCGGTGCTCAAGGGGCTCGCCCGGGTACGGACGGACGCCGCGTCCCCCGCGGGCGATGGGCGCCGCATCGTGCTCCGCTTCCACTCCGAGGTCGTGGAGATCCCGGGAGGGGGGCAGGGCGAGGGCGGTGGTGTGCGGTCCGTACGTGTCACGGACGGCGGCGGCGCGGGCGCGGTGGACCTGGGCGCCGGGCTGTTGCTGCGGGCCATCGGGTATCGCGGACTCCCTGTCCCCGGGCTGCCGTTCGACGAGACCTCGGGCACCGTCCCGCACGAGGGCGGCCGGGTGGCCGGGATACCCGGCAGCTATGTGGTCGGCTGGATCAAGCGCGGGCCGTCCGGCGGGATCGGCGCCAACCGCACGTGCGCGGCCGAGACGGTCGGCACGCTCCTGGCCGACGCGGTCGCCGGGGCGCTGCCCGCGCCGACGGGCGACGCCAAGGCGTTCGGGCGTCTCGCCCGGCGGCGTAACCGCAGGGTCGTGGACGCCCGGGGCCTGGCCGCGATCGACCGCGCCGAACGGGACCGGGGGCGGCGCGACGGCCGGCCCCGGGTGAAGCTCGCCACTGTGGAGGAGCTGGTGGCCACGGCGCGGTCGGGGCGGTTGCTGCGGCTGGGCCGCTGACGTACACCCCTAGGGCCTGTCGTACGACATACGGCCCGGGGCCCCGAGGCCCGGCGGTTCACCCCGCCGGACCCAGGACCCCGGGCCGCAGCCCGTCCCCGTACTCGTACGCGTACCGCTCAGGCCTTGGCCTCCGTCGCCTCCGCCACCTCCACCTCTGTCGCGTCGGAGGTGGCGGCGGGCCGGAGCGGTGCGGTCGCCGGGTGTACGGGGATGAGGGCGGCGACGACCGCGGCGGCGAGGCCGACCCCGCAGCCGATCAGCATCGCGGCCCGGAAGCCGTTCTCGGAGGGCAGCGGGAAGCCGCCGAAGTCCGTGGTCATCCGGGCCAGGACCACGCCGATCACCGCCGCCGCGAACGACGTGCCGATCGAGCGCATCAGGGAGTTGAAGCTGTTCGCCGACGCGGTCTCGGACTGGGGCACCGCGCCCATGATGAGCGCGGGCATCGCCCCGTACGCGAAGCCGACGCCGGAGTTGCAGACGAGGGTGACGAGCAGCAGGCTCCACGGGGAGCCGGTGCCGATCAGCGGGACGGACAGGCCGTAGCCGGCCGCGATGAGCAGGCTGCCTACGGCCAGGGTGACCTTCGGGCCCTTGGCGGCGGACAGCTTCGCGCCGACCGGGGACATCGCCATCATCATCAGGCCCGCCGGGGCCATCCACAGGCCCATCGCGAGCATCGACTGCCCCAGGCCGTAGCCGGTGGCTTCGGGCAGCTGGAGCAGCTGGGGCACGACGAGGGACTGGGCGTACATCGCGAAGCCGACCAGGACCGAGGCGGTGTTCGTCATCAGGACCTGGGGGCGGGCGGTGACGCGCAGGTCGACCAGCGGGTCGCTCAGCCGTAGTTCCCACCAGCCCCAGGCGGGCAGCAGCACCAGCACGGCGGCGAAGAGCGTGAGCGTCGTCGCGCTGCCCCAGCCCCAGTCGGCGCCCTTGGAGACGGCGAGCAGCAGGCAGATCAGCGCGGCGCCGAGGCCGACGGCCCCGAGCAGGTCGAAGCCTCCGGACCTGGTGGCCGGGCGGTCCCCGGGGACCAGGGCCAGGATCAGCGCGCCGACCGCGAGGGCCAGCACGGCGACCACCCAGAACAGCACCCGCCAGCTGGTGTTCTCCGCGATGGCGGCGGCGAACGGCAGACCCAGCGCGCCGCCCACGCCCATCGAGGCGCTCATGATCGCGATGGACGGGCCGAGCTTCTCGGCCGGGACCACATCGCGCAGCAGGCTGATGCCGAGTGGGACCACGCCCATGCCGAGGCCCTGGAGTCCGCGCCCGGCGATCATCGGAACCACCGACGAGGACAGGGCGCAGACCACCGAGCCGAGGACCAGCGGGACGAGCGAGAGCAGCAGCATGCGCCGCTTGCCGTACATGTCGCCGAGCCGGCCGGCGACGGGCGTGGCCACGGCGGCGGCGAGCAGGGTGGCGGTGATCACCCAGGAGGCGTTCGACGCGGAGGTGTCGAACAGCTTCGGCAGCTCCGCGATCAGCGGCACCACCAGGGTCTGGGTGAGCGCCGCCACGATCCCGGCGAAGGCGAGGATGCCGACGATGCCCCCGGGGCGGGCCCCGCGGTCTCCCGGGTCGGCCGCCGGTTCTCCCTGACCGGCCGTGGGTCCTCCCGAGTGGGCTTCGGGCGGTGAACTCTCCACGAGGTGTCTCCTTCTCGGCCTTGCGGGCCTGCGGTGTCCGGGTGTCCATCTGTGCACGGTGCAATGTGCAAGGTACAGGCAATATGCATCATGCACATCTTATGTAGAGTGCATATTCACCGTGATATACCTGGACGTGTGGACATGCCCATCGACCGGATCGAACGCGAGACCATGCTGCTCGGCCGGTACATGCACCTGCTCACCCCGCGTGTGGAGTGGCGGCTCGACCGCAGCGCCTACATTCTGCTCAGCCGGATCCAGGTGGAGGGCCCCATGTCCATCAGCCAGCTCAGCGAGGCCTTCGGGCTGGACGCCTCCACCCTCAACCGGCAGACCGCCGCGATGCTGCGGGCCGGGGTCGTCGAGCGCATCCCGGACCCCGACGGCGGCATCGCCCGTAAGTTCGCCATGACCGACGAGGGCGCGCGCCGGCTCGACAGCGACCGCGACCGGAACGTGGCGGGCCTGGCGAAGGTCATGGCCGACTGGACGCCCGAGGAGGCCGAGCAGCTCGCCGCGTCGCTCAGCCGGCTGAACCTCTCCATCGAACGCCTCGACGGGCGGCCCTGGCCCCGCGACTGACGCCGGGTCCCGGCGTCAGCCGCGTACGGGAACGGGCTCAGTGGCGGCCCGCGATGCGGTCCGCCGCCTTCGCGATGCGGTCCGTGCCGGGGCGCGGCGAGGTCGTCTCGCGGCGGTCGGCGGCGCGGTAGGCCGCGTACATGCCGTGGACGCCGAGCCAGCGGAAGGGCTCCGGCTCCCAGCGGCGGACCTTGTGGTTCACCCACGGCAGCGTGGTCAGGTCCGTCGGGCCCGCCTGGCCCGAGTCCTGCTGGATCAGGTCGCGCAGGGTGCGGGCGGCGAGGTTGGCAGTGGCGACGCCCGAGCCGACGTAACCGCCCGCGTATCCCAGGCCCGTTGAGCGGTCGAGCGTGACGGTGGCGCACCAGTCGCGCGGGACGCCGAGGACGCCCGACCAGGCGTGGTCGACGTGTACGCCCGCCGTGATGGGGAAGAGCCGGACCAGCAGGTCGCGCAGGGCGGTGACGGTGGAGGACTGGGTGCGGCCGTCGTTGTCGGTGGTCGAGCCGAAGCGGTACGGGTAGCCGCGGCCGCCCAGCGCGATGCGGTCGTCGGCGGTGCGCTGGGCGTAGAAGTAGGCGTGGGCCATGTCGCCCAGGGTCTCGCGGCCCTCCCAGCCGATCGTGTCCCAGATCCGGGCGGGCAGCGGCTCGGTGACGATCATGGAGGAGTTCATCGGGAGCCAGGTGCGCTTCTGGCCCTTGAGGCTCGCGGTGAAGCCCTCGGTGCAGCGCAGGACGTACGGGGCGCGGACCGTGCCGTACGGGGTGACGGCGTGCTTGGGCTTGATCTCGGTGACCGGCGTCGATTCGTGGATGGTCACGCCGAGCGCCTCCACCGCGTCCGCGAGGCCCTTGACCAGCTTCGCCGGGTGCAGCCGGGCGCCGTGCGGGGTCCAGGTGGAGCCGACGGCCCCGGTGACATGGACGCGCTCGGCGGTTTCGCGGGCGCCGCGCAGGACCCGGTCCGTCTCCCCGAAGGCGATCTCGACGCTGTGGAAGTCCTTGAGGCGGGCGAGCTGGGCCGGGGTGTGGGCCACCTCCAGGACACCGCCCTGGTGGATGTCGGCGTCGATCTTCTCCTCGGCGGCGGTCCTGACGACCTCGCCGACCGTCTCGTTCATCGCCTTCTGGAGCCGTACGGCGGCGTCGTGGCCGTGCAGTTTGGCGTATCGGTCGCGGCCCGCGATGCCGTTGTACAGCCAGCCGCCGTTACGGCCGGAGGCCCCGTAACCGCAGAACTTGGCTTCCAGGACGGTGATGTTGAGGAAGGGGACGGCCTTCTTCAGGTAGTACGCCGTCCAGAGGCCGGTGTAGCCGCCGCCGACGATGCAGACGTCGACGTTCGTGTCGCCGGGGAGCGGTTCGCGCGGGGCGGGGGTGCCCTCCTGCGCGTACCAGAACGATATGCCGCCGACGACGGTACTGACGGTGCTCATGATGCCCCTGGGGTCCCTGTCCGGTGAGATGCCGAGCGTACGTGTGGCGGGACGTTACTGCGCGCGGGGCCGTTCCGTCTCCCCGCACTTCGACGACCGCGTCGACCCCGTCTCCCTAGGATCGGTGGCGTGATCGAGATCCCGGACGAGTTGGCCGCCACCCAGTCCGCCTTCAACGGAGCCGCTGGGCGGGCTTTCATCGCCGCTCTGCCGGACCTGGCGGCGCAGTTGCTGGAGCGGTGGGGGCTGCGGATGGACGGCCCGTCGATGTACGGGATGTGCGCGCTGGTCCTGCCGGTGGTACGGGAGGCGGACGGGCGGCCCGCCGCGTTGAAGCTCCAGGCGGTGGACGAGGAGACGGCGGGCGAACCGGTCGCTCTGCGGGCTTGGTCGGCGGCGGGCGCGGGGGCGGTGGAGCTGCTCGACCACGACCCGGAGAGCGGTGCGCTGCTCCTTGAACGGCTCGACGAGCGGCGGCCGTTGTCCGGCGAGGACGATGTACGGGGCGCGGTGGGGATTCTCGGCGCGGTGCTGGCCCGGCTGGTGGCGGTGCCCGCGCCCGAGGGGCTGCGCACGCTGGGCGAGGTGGTGGAGCGGATGCTCGCGGCGGTGCCGCAGCGGGTGGGCCTGCTGGCCGACGCGGCGGACCGGCGGCTGCTCGCGGACTGCGCGGCGGCGGTACGGGAGGTGGCGGGGGAGCCGGGGGACCGGCTGCTGCACTGGGACCTGCACTACGACAACATCCTGGCCGGGCGCGCGGACGCGGGGCGGGCGGGGGAGTGGATCGCCCTCGACCCGAAGCCGCTGGCGGGTGACCCGGGCTTCGAGCTGTTCCCGGCGCTGGACAACCTCTTCGACGCGGACGAGGTGGTGTGGCGGTTCGACGCGTTGACGGAGGCGCTGGGGCTGGAGGGCGACCGGGAGCGGGCGCGGGCCTGGACGCTGGGCCGGGTGCTCCAGAACGGGCTGTGGGGAGCCGCGGAGGGGGAGGTCCGGCTCGCCCCCGACCACGCGGAGATCGCGCGGCGGCTGCTGGGGCGTGCCTGACCGGTTCGCCGGACCCCTCCCGTCCCTCACGGCTCCAGGATCACCTTGCCCATCGTGCCCCGCGTCTCCAGCGCGCGGTGTGCGGCGGCGGCCTCGGCCAGCGGGAAGCGCTGGACGGCGGGGCGCAGCCGGCCGGCCGCCGCCTCGGCGAGGGCGCGGGTCTCCAGGGCGCGCAGGCCGCCGCCCCGCTCGATCATCTTCGGGCCGAGGGCGGAGCCGGATGTGATGGAGCGTTCGGCCAGTTCCGCGGCGGTGAGGGTGAACGGTTCCCCGCCGGACCAGCCGTAGACGACGTGCTGCCCGCCGGGGCCGAGGAGATCGACGGCGGCGCGGGCGGTGGCTCCGCCGACGGAGTCGTACACGACGGTGGCCCGTAGGCCGGCCGCGTCCAGGTACTCCCGGGCCCGGCGCGGCCAGTCGGGGCCGGTGTAGTCGAGGGCGAGGTCCGCCCCGTTCTCCGTCGCCCGCGCCACCTTCGCCGGGCCCCCGGCCAGGGCGATCACGGTGGCGCCCGCGTTCTTGGCGTACTGGACGATCAGCGTGCCGATGCCGCCCGCCGCCGCGGTGACGACGACCACGGAGTCCGGGCCGAGCGGGGTGAACCCGAGGATGCCGAGCGTGGTGCGGCCCGTGCCGATCATGGCGACGGCCGCGGCGGCGTCGAGCCCCTCGGGGATCTCGTGGAGCCGGTCGGCGTCGGTGACGGCGAGTTCGGCGTACCCGCCGGGCGCCATCCCGAGGTGGGCGACGACGCGCTTGCCGAGCAGGCCGGGGTCCGTGCCCTCGCCCACCGAATCGACGGTGCCTGCGACCTCGCGGCCAGGGACGGTGGGCAGGTCGACGGGGGCTGGGAAGGGGCCCGTCTCCCCTTCCCGCAGGACCGTGTCCAGCAGGTGCACGCCGGCCGCCGCCACGGCGATCCGGACCTGGCCGGGTCCGGGGACGGGGTCCTCGGTCCTCTCGTACACGAGGTTCTCGGCGGGGCCGAAGGTGTGGAGGCGTACGGCGTGCATGAAGGGCTCCCCGGGTCACGGTCCTGGTGGTCTCGCCCACCGCTGCGGCGGGCTGTGCCCCCACCCTCGTACCTCAGGTCCGCTTGAGGTCAACCCCGGATCCGGAGCGCTGTCGGACGGCCTTCACGGCGAGCATCGCGGCTTCGAGGCCGCTGGTGAAGGAGACCTCGCTGAGGAGCCCGGGGGCGGCGACCTGGTCGCCCGCCAGGAAGACGTCGTCGCCCCGGACCACGGAGGGCCGGTCCCGCCAGGTGGTGCCGGGGCGGTCGACGGCTCCGGTACGGCCGTCGGCGAGGGCCTCGACGCGCCACGTGGTGCGGTCCCGCCAGCCGGGGAAGCCGAGGTCGAGAAGGGCCTCGGCGCGGGCGACGCCCTCCGCCCGCCGTGCGTCGGGGCCGATCGCGAACTGGCCCTGGAGCAGCTGTTCGCCGGCCGGGGCGAGCGAGGGGTCCTGGGCGGTGAACCGCTCCAGCCAGCCGGGCGCGTCCAGGTCCGACACGATGAACGCGTCGCCGCGCCGGGTGCGTACCGCCAGGTCGACGAGGACGGTGCGGCCGCTCTCCCAGGTGAGGGAGGCGTCGTCGAGCAGGGCCCGGGCGGAGTCGAGGGAGGTGGCGACGATCACCGGTCCGGTACGGGCCAGCTCCCCGAGCGTACGGGTGTCGACGCGGGAGCCCGTCTCGACGGCGACCCCGAGGCCCCGGGCGTGCGCGGCCATCCTCTCGACGAGCCGGGCCCAGCCGCCGGCCGGGTAGCGGGCCTCGGGCGGGAGCGAGGCCAGCCGGTGCAGGCGCTCCTGGACGAACCGGGCGGAGAGCGCGCCGGGGTCGTGGTGGAAGAGCGCGGCGGCGACGAAGTTCGCGGCGGCCCGGGCCCCCTCCTCGCCGACCTGACCGGTGCCCCATTCCAGGAAGCCGCTGTCCACCGGGGCGGTGCGCGGATTCCGGCGGGAGAGCCGCAGCAGGGCGGCGGGCGGCAGCTTGCGGAGGGCCCCCGCCCGCCGGAAGCGGAAGCGGAGCATTTCGAGGGGCGGTACGGAGACGACGGGGCCGAGCAGATCGCGGCGGGCCAGCCAGGTGCAGAACGGCCCGCGGTGGTACAGGGCGTGCGGCCCCTCGTTGGCGAGGTACGGCCCCTCGGCCGTCCTGGCCCGGCCGCCGAGGGTCCGGTGTCCTTCGTGCAGGGTGACGCGCGCACCGGATTCGGCGGCGGTGATCGCGGCGGTGAGCCCGGCGAGGCCGCCGCCGACGACGTGGATGTCTCCCGTGTGCTCCGTGTGTTCCCTGTGTCCCATGGCTGGATCTCCTTCGCTTCTTTGATGATGCGACGGATCGGGGACGGCGGCCTGTGACATCGGCGGCGGGGCGTTGTCAGTGGTGTGCGTCACGATGGGGGGCATGGCAGTGAGCGGCAGGAAGAAGAGCGGCACGGGTGTGACGGCGGCACGGCGGCCGGAGGTGCGGCTGCCCCCGCTCGTTCCGTACGACGGGGACGGCCTGGAGCCGGACGGGGACTACGACGGAGTGCGGTTCGACGGGGTGGACCTGACGGACGCCTCGGGCCGGGGAGCCCGGTTCATGGACTGCGCGCTGGACGGCTGCGCCCTGGACCGGGCGGAGCTGGCGCGGGCCCGCTTCATCGACGCGGTGCTGACGGGCGTACGGGGCGTGGGCACGGACCTCGCGGAGGCGTCGCTGCGGGATGTGGAGGTGGTGGACGCCCGGCTGGGCGGGGTGCAGCTGCACGGGGCGGTGCTGGAGCGGGTGGTGGTGCGCGGCGGCAAGATCGACTACCTGAATCTGCGCGAGGCCCGGCTGAAGGACGTGGTCTTCGAGGGCTGTGTGCTCGCCGAGCCGGACTTCGGCGGTGCGTATCTGGTGCGGGTGGAGTTCCGGGACTGCGTGCTGAAGCGGGCGGACTTCAGCGGCGCCCGGATGGAGTCGGTGGACCTGCGCGCGGTGGCCGAGCTGGACATCGCCCGGGGCGTGGACCGGCTGGCGGGCGCGGTGATCAGCCCGGCGCAGCTGATGGAGCTGGCCCCGGCGTTCGCGGCGCAGATCGGGGTGCGGGTGGAGGTGTGAGGGCGGCCGTCCTCCACGGCCTCGGATATGAGAGGAAGCGGGTGTGGGGTGCCTCGGGGCCCGGGTGACTCACATGCGGGGGAAGCGGGCCTGGAGGTCCCAGATCACGGGGTTGTCGGCGAGGCCGTCGTGCAGGTCGGCCAGGTCGGCGATCAGGTCGTGCAGGAAGTCGCGGGCCTCGCGGCGCAGCAGGGAGTGGCTGAAGGTGAGCGGCGGCTCGTCGCCGGGCATCCAGTCCGCCTCGACGTCGACCCAGCCGAAGCGCCGCTCGAAGATCATGACGTCCGAGGACTCGGTGAAGTCCAGCTCCGCGTACTGCCGCCGGTGCGAGCGGTTGCCGCGCGGGTCCTGGTCGATCCGCTCGACGATGTCGCACAGCGCCCAGGCGAAGTCGAGCACCGGTACCCATCCCCAGGCTGTGGACAGCTCGCGGTCCGCCTTCGTGTCCGCGAGGTAGACGTCGCCGGAGAACAGATCGTGCCGCAGCGCCCGGACGTCCGCGCGTCGGTAGTCGGTCTGCGGGGGATCGGGGAAGCGACGGGAGAGGGAGTAGCCGATGTCGAGCACGGATCGATGGTGTCATGCCGGGTGACCCCGGCGGCCCCGGTGGCTCGGTGGCCCCTTCACCCGCCGGACGCGGTGGCCTGGTGACCCGGTGACCCGCCGGCTTCGTGACCCGGTGGCCTCGGCGGGCCCGGCGGCCCGGTGGCCTCGGTGGCCTCGGTGGCCCGGTGGCCCGGTGGCCCTATGACCCGGTGGGTTCCTCGCCGGCCGCCCGGTCGGCCGGGGTCAGGGGCGCCACCAGGGCTCGCGTACGTACAGACTCTCCTCGCCCGTGCACCCCTGGCCGTTGGAGATCTCGCGGGCGTCCAGGTTCCAGCCCACCACGCCGTTGCCCTTGCGGCTCAGCTCGATCAGGCGGGCGCGTTCGGTCCGGGCGCCGTCGGTGACCTCGCAGCGGACGATCGAGGTCCAGGCCTGTCCGTCCAGCGCCGAGACGAACGCAAGGACCGGGAGCGCGACGGCGGTCAGCCCGAGGGCCACCCACTGCTCGAAGGCCGCGGCCCGGCGCAGCCACGGGGGCGGCCGGTGGCCGTCGTGGTGTGGTCCGCCCTCCGGGCCGGGGTGCGGGCCGCCCGCAGCGACGGGGTGTGCGCCGCTCTTCGCGCGGTGTCCGTGGGTCCGCCGTCGGCCGGTGAGGTACTCCACGACGACGCCCTTGCGCAGCACGTACGCGGCGAGCCCGGTGCCCAGACCCCACCAGGGCCCGAAGAAGCACGCGTCGACCACACCCATCGCGACCGGGTTCGCGAGGGTCAGCGCCGTCCGCTGGAGCACCCGCAGGAAGCCGCCGCCCCTCGGGACCGCGCCGCGCGCCGCGAACAGCGCGAACACCACCCGGGAGACGACGACGGCCAGGACGGAGGCGAGCAGGGGATCGGTGAGCACCATGCCGATCAGGACGTCCGGCCAGTTCGCGGGCTCCATGCCGACGAACACGTCCCGGGCCGCGCCGCCGCCCCCGACGGTGTACGCGACCTTCGCCACCGGGACCGCGAGGAGCAGCGCGAGCAGGACCGTGTGGCCCGGCCCGCCCTTGAGGTCGGCGGACCGGGGCGGAGCGTCCTCGGCCATGGGCGTTCCCCGCTTCCGTTCGGGTCCGCTCCCAGCTTCCGCCGGGTGCCCCGCACCTGCCAGCAGCACTGCTCCACCCGGGGGCGCGGCCGGGACCGCCCGGGGCCCTCGTCAGGGCAGCAGCCGCTGTTCCTTCGCCACCGACACCGCGCCCGCGCGGGTGTCGACGCCGAGCTTGTCGTAGATGCGGCCCAGGTGGGTCTTGACCGTGGCCTCGCTGATGAACAGGGCGCGGGCGATGTCCCGGTTGCCGAGGCCCTGGGAGAGCTGGGCCAGGATGTCGCGTTCGCGGTCGGTGAGGCTGGGGCGGGGGCTGCGCATCCGGGCCATCACCCGGCTGGCGACGGGGGCCGAGAGCGTGGTGCGGCCCTGGGCGGCGGACCGGATCGCGGCGAACAGTTCCTCCGGGCGCTCCGCCTTCAGCAGATAGCCGGTGGCCCCCGCCTCGATGGCCCGGGTGATGTCGGCGTCGGTGTCGTACGTGGTCAGCACCAGGACGTGGACCGTGCCGTCGGCCGCGATGCGGCGGGTCGCCTCGACGCCGTCGATGCCCTCGCCGAGCTGGAGGTCCATGAGGACGACGTCCGGCTTCAGGCGCGCGGCGAGCACCACCGCTTCCTCGCCGCTGCCCGCCTCGCCGACGACCTCGATGTCCGGTTCGCTGCCGAGGAGCGCGAGCAGCCCGGCGCGGACGACCACGTGGTCGTCGCAGAGCAGGATGCGTACGGGGGCGGGGGCCGGGGATGCCTCGGTCATGTGGGGTCCTCCGTGGTGGTGAGCGGAACCTCTGCGGAGAGCACGGTGCCCTCGCCCGGCGCCGACTCGATGGTGAGCGTTCCGCCGAGCTGCCGCACCCGGGCCCGCATCGCCGGAAGCCCGTGGCCGCGTACGGTGCGGGCGGCGCGTACGCCCTCGGGCCCGGCGGTGAAGCCCCGGCCGTTGTCGCCGATGTCCAGGACCACCCGGTCGCCGAGGTGCGTCAGGGTCAGCCCGGCGGCGCTCGCCCCGGAGTGCTCCCGCACATTGGCCAGGGCCCCCTGGGCGATGCGCAGCAGGGCGGACTGCACCCGGTCCGGCAGCGGGGCGTGCGGGGTGCCCTCCACATGGCAGTGGACGGTGAGCGCGCCCTCGGCCTGGGCGCTCTCGCGGGCCGCCAGCGCGTACAGGGCCGCCTCCAGGCCGCCGCCCTCCGCCAGGTCGGCGGGGGCCAGGTCGTGGACGAAGCGGCGGGCCTCGGCGAGGTTGCGTTCGGCGATGCCCGTGGCCGTACGGACGTGGCGGCGGGCGGCGTCCGGGTCGGCGCTCCAGGTGCGGTCGGCCGCCTGGAGCAGCATCTGCTGGCTGGACAGGCCCTGCGCCAGGGTGTCGTGGATCTCCATGGAGAGCCGCTGGCGCTCGGCGAGGGTTCCCTCGCGCCGTTCGGTGGCGGCCAGTTCGCGCCGGGTCCGCAGCAGATCGTCGATCAGCTCGCGCTGGCGTGCGGCCAGTTCCCGTTGCCGTACCGCCTGGCGCTGCATATGGACGAAGACCGCGGTCGCCACGGCGGCGACGGCGGGCGGGGCGAGGACCAGGTTCGGGTCGAACCCGTCGGCCAGCCGCAGTTGCGCGGCCACGACGAACACGGTGAGCAGGGCGACCAGGGCGAGGGCCGCACGCGGCGGCAGGATCCTGAGCCCGGTGTAGAACAGCGGCACCGCGCACCACGCGAAGCTCGGCGCCAGGACGACCAGCACCATCCAGACGACGACGAGCACCGTGAGCCAGGCGAGCCGGCGCGGCGTGGGGCGCGAGCCGAGGACGGGGCCCAGGAGGTACAGCACCGCCAGGGTGATCGACAGGGCGATGATCCACGGGGTGCGGGCCTCGCCGGGGTGCCGCATCAGGAACCGGGTCAGCGAGGCGCCGAGCAGCAGGAAGAACGCGGCGTGCATGAGGAGCGCGAGCCAGCGGGCGTCGGGGTCGGACCCAGCGACCTGCGCGTCGGGGTCGGACCCGGCGACCTGGCCGGCCTCGGCCGTGGACCCGGCGGCCCCGGGGCCCGAAGCCTCGGCTTCCTCCGCGTACGGCGAACCGCTGCGGTGCTCCACCACGTACCCCTCGTTCCGTCGCTGACCTGCGTAAACCCCTCCATGGTGACCCGATCCGGCCACCCCCGCATCAACCGATCGGCTGACGGGGGCGTCGACCGTCCCGCCCGCCGCTTCCAGCCGGTACGTCGACCGTACGGGGCCGGATCCGCCGGGAGGATCGATACCAGAGCGAAACGCCCGGACCACTCCGGGCCGCCCCGCACCACACACCACCGGGCCGACCCGGATCACCAAGGAGCCACCATGAAGAAGCTGTCGCTGCGCACCCGTGTCGTCACCGGCGCCGTCGTCGTCGCCCTCGGGGCCGGCACGTTCGGCGCGATGTCCGCGAGCGCCTCCTCCCCGGCGGCTGCCCCCGCCGCCGCGGTCAAGGCCGACACGAACAACCGCAACCTCCAGCAGACGACGCACCTGACCGTCGCCGCCGCCACCAAGGCCGCGCAGGCCACGCTGGACGCGGCGAAGAAGGAGAACCAGCGGATCTCCGTCGCGGTCGTCGACCGCAACGGCAACACCATCGTCTCCCTGCGCGGCGACGGCGCGGGCCCGCAGTCCCCCGAGTCCGCGGTGAAGAAGGCGTACACCGCCGTCTCCTGGAACGCCCCCACCTCCGAGCTGGTCAAGCGCCTGGAGCAGGCCCCGAACCTGAAGGACATCCCCGGCACCCTGTTCCTCGGCGGCGGCGCCCCGGTCCAGGTCAAGGGCGCCCCGGTGGCGGGCATCGGCGTGGCCGGCGCGCCCAGCGGCGACCTCGACGAGAAGTTCGTCCAGGCGGGCGTCGCCTCGCTCGCCCGGTAATCGCCTGCTCCCAGCGGAAGGAAGACCCATGAACGCCCTCGATCACGACCTGCTCACCGCCGCGCGCACCGGCGACACCGACCGCGTGCGCACCGCGATCGAGGGCGGCGCCCGGGTCGACGTCCGCGACGAGGAGCTGCGTACGCCGCTGCTCCTCGCCGTCCTCGGCGACCACGTCGAGGCGGCCCGGCTGCTCGTGGCCGCCGGGGCCGACCCGGACGCCCAGGACCGGCGCGAGGACAGTCCGTGGCTGGCCACCGGGGTCACCGGCAGCGTCACGATGCTGCACGTGCTGCTGCCGGCCGGCCCGGATCTGACCCTGTGCAACCGGTTCGGCGGGGTCTCCCTCATCCCGGCGAGCGAACGCGGCCATGTCGCGTACGTACGGGAGGTGCTGCGGGTCACCGACATCGACGTCGACCACGTCAACCGGCTGGGCTGGACGGCCCTGCTGGAGGCGGTGATCCTCGGCGAGGGCGGCCTCGCGCACCGGCAGATCGTGGAGCTGCTGCTCGCGGCCGGGGCGACGCGGGACCTGCCCGACGGCGACGGGGTGACCCCGCTCGCCCACGCCGAACGCCGCGGCTTCGCCGAACTGGCCGCCCAGCTGAGGGCCGCCGCATGACGGGGACCGACGGCCGACGCGCCGCTTCCAGCGCACCGGGCTCCCGCGCCGCCTCGCAGGCGCCCGCCCCCCACGCCGCGTCCGGCGCCCCCGGCCC
>NZ_LZRD01000011.1 GCF_001687325.1 Streptomyces sp. PTY087I2
CAGGACGGCCCCCGCAAGGGCCGGGGCGCGGCGGCCCGCGGCGGCGCCAAGGGCGGCCCGAAGTCCGCGCAGGGCGGCAGCGGCGGCGGCTTCCGGCGCGGCGGCAGCCCCTCGCGCCCCCGTGAGCTGGACGCCAAGATCGAGCAGCGCAACCGCGACCGGTACGCGAACAAGCCCGACATCAAGCTGCCCAAGACCCACCCGGGCGCCGAGCAGGAGGGCGAGCGGTTGCAGAAGGTCCTCGCCCGGGCCGGAATGGGCTCGCGCCGCGCGTGCGAGGAGCTGATCGAGCAGGCCCGCGTCGAGGTCAACGGCGAGATCGTCGTCGAGCAGGGCATGCGCGTCGACGTGCACAAGGACGAGATCAAGGTCGACGGCCTCACCGTCGCCGCCCAGTCGTATCTCTTCTTCGCGCTGAACAAGCCCGCCGGTGTCGTCTCCTCGATGGAGGACCCGGACGGCCGCCAGTGCCTCGGCGACTACGTGACCAACCGCGAGACGCGGCTGTTCCACGTCGGCCGGCTCGACACCGAGACGGAGGGCATCATCATGCTCACCAACCACGGTGAGCTGGCCCACCGCCTCACGCACCCGAAGTACGGCGTGAAGAAGACCTACCTGGCCGCCATCCAGGGCCCGCTGCCGCGCGACCTCGGCAAGCGGCTCAAGGACGGCATCCAGCTGGAGGACGGGTACGCCCGCGCCGACCACTTCCGCGTCGTCGAGAACACCGGCAAGAACTACCTGGTCGAGGTGACCCTCCACGAGGGCCGCAAGCACATCGTGCGCCGGATGCTGGCCGAGGCCGGCTTCCCGGTCGAGCGGCTCGTGCGGACGTCCTTCGGGCCGATCCCGCTGGGCGACCAGAAGTCCGGCTGGCTGCGCCGCCTCACCAACACCGAGGTCGGCATGCTGATGCGCGAGGTCGGTCTCTAGAAGTCTCCAGAAGCTTCACCGGGGCCCGCGGTCGGTTCTGTTCGGAAAGTTCGAACAGAACCGGCCGCGGGCCTTTCGCTGTCCCCGTCCATCCTTTATAGTCAGAGTGACTATAAAGGATGAGTCGCTCGAGACGCGGCTCGCCGCCGCTGTCGCCGTCGACGAACTCCTCGCCACCGGCCGGGACTTCGCCGCACCTCTCCCGGAGCAACGATGACCACCCCCGCCCCCGAGGGCTACGACCCGCACGCCTTCGCCCCGTTCGCCGTCACCGTCGACCTCGCCGTCTTCACCGTCCGCGAGGCCCGGCTGCACGTGCTGCTCGTCGAACGCGGCCAGGAGCCCTTCCGGGGCCGGTGGGCGCTGCCCGGCGGCTTCCTGCTGCCCCGCGAGTCCGCCGGGGACGCCGCCCGCCGCGAACTGGCCGAGGAGACCGGCCTCGGCCCGGACACGGTCGGCGCCCTCCACCTGGAGCAGCTGCGCACCTACACCGACCCGGACCGCGACCCGAGGATGCGGGTCGTCTCCGTCGCCTACGCCGCCCTCCTGCCGGACCTGCCCGAACCGCGCGGCGGCGGCGACGCGGCGAGCGCGCGGTGGTGGGACGCGGACGCGGCCGGGCCCCTCGCCTTCGACCACGACACGATCCTCGCCGACGCCCGCGACCGGATCGGCGCCAAGCTCGAATACAGCTGCCTGGCCACCGCGTTCTGCCCCGCCGAGTTCACCCTCGGCGAGCTCCAGCAGGTCTACGAAACCGTCTGGGGGGTCGAGCTCGACCGCCCCAACTTCCGGCGCAAGGTGCTGAGCGCCCCGGGCTTCGTCCAGCCGGTCGGCGGCCCGCCGCGCCGCACCGGCGGCCGGGGCAAACCCGCCGCCCTCTACCGGGCGGGCGACGCCACCGCCCTGCACCCGCCGCTCCTGCGCCCGCCGCGCACCGAAGCCTCCCCCTCCTCCTCCGGAACGGAAGGACACGACCGATGACCCTCGCCACCCCGCCCCTCACCAAGCAGGCCGCGACCGGCGTCCTGACCGGGCTCGCCCTCGGCGACGCGCTCGGCTTCCCCACCGAGTTCAACGACGTGCCCTCCATCCTCGCCACGTTCGGCCCCTGGCGTCGGATGCCCCTCCTGAACCCCGCCGTCGTCTCCGACGACACCCAGATGACGATCGCGCTGGGCCGGGGCATCCGTACCGCCATGGACAGCGGACTGCTCACCCCCGAACGGATGGTGGGCCCGGTCAGCGCCGAGTTCATCGCCTGGTACCACGCGCCGGACAACAACCGCGCCCCCGGCAACACCTGCCTCACCGCCTGCCGGCTGCTGGAGAACACCCGGATCTGGCAGGAGGCCAGCCAGACGCACTCCAAGGGCTGCGGCGCCAACATGCGGGTCGCCCCCGTCGGCCTGGTCCCCGGCCTCAGCGCCGAGCAGCGGGCCGGTGCCGCCCAGCTCCAGGCCGCCCTCACCCACGGCCACCCCACCGCCCTGGCCGCGTCCGACCTGCTGGCCCGCGCGGTGTTCCTGCTCGCCCAGGGCGCCGAACCCCTCGGCCTGATCGGGCAGTTGCGCAGCTACGCCGTGGAGAACCGGGGCCGCTACCACACCCGCTGGCTCGGCGACCTCTGGCGCCACGCGGGCGACGCCACCCCGCAGGCGTACATCCAGCGCGGCTGGGACGAGTGCCTGCTGGCCCTGGAGACCGTACGGGACGCGCTGCGCGACCCGTCGCCCGAGACCGACCCGTGCGAGCGGACCGGCGACGGCTGGATCGCCGAGGAGGCCCTCGCCACCGCCCTGCACTGCTTCCTGCTCTTCCCCGAGGAGCCCGTCACCGCCCTGCGCCGGGCCGCCTGCACCCGGGGCGACTCGGACTCCATCGCCTGCCTGACCGGAGCGCTGGCCGGGGCCCACCTGGGCGCGGCGGCCTGGCCCAAGGAGTGGTCCGAGCGCATCGAGTACCGCAGCGACCTGCTGTCCCTCGCGGCGCTCTGGGACGCCTGAGCGCCCTCAGGCCCGCACCGCCGAGGCCCGCCGGGTCCGTACGAGGAAGTCCTCCACGGCCGCCCGGTCCGGCTCCGGCGGCAGCGGGGACCGGGCCGCCGCCTCGTCGTTCTCCCGGCCGAGGCGGTCCATCCGGCGCTCCACCTCCGCCCAGGACACCTCGCCCCGTTTCACCGCCAGCAGCTCCTCCCGGGCATCCCCCACGCCGATGCGCAGCTCGCCCGTGCGCAGCAGGTCCCGGCTGCTCGCCAGCAGCCGCAGCAGATGCATCGCGTGCTTCCAGCGCGGCGCGCCGTGTACCCGTACGTCCGCCTCCAGCTTCCTCCGCTGGCCCAGCGCGTACCGGACGAACGTGCCGTGCGCCTGACGGGACAGAAACGCCCCGCGCAGCGCCAGCAGCTCCCGGCCCGTGTCGTCCATCGACTCCACCAGCGGGGAGTGCAGACACTCCAGCACGTTCGGGTTGGCCCGGAGCGCCAGCTCGCAGAAGCGTTCCAGCTCCCAGGAGAACTGCTCCGGCGCGGGCCCTTCGACATGCGTCGGCGGCTTCTCGAAGCGCCAGAACAGCGGAGTGGGCGCGAGGAACACACCGCGCCGGTCCGTGTCGCTGTCCTCCGTGGCCAGTCCGAACGCGCGTGAGCCCATCACACAGGCGTAGACCGTGTGGTCGCGTACGAGTGCCTCGTCGGCGGCGGTGATCATGGCCGTGAGCGTACGGGGGAGCGGGCCGCGGCGCCCCTGAGATTCCAGGGCCGTACTCAGCCCAGCCGGATCGCCCCGCCCGAGACGCTGATCTCCTCGGCGGGCAGCGGCCGGGTCGCCGGGCCGGTCTCGACCGCCGCGTCCGTGATGCTGAACCTGCTCCCGTGGCACGGGCAGTTGATGGTGCCGTCGCGCACGGTCGAGACGAGACAGCTCGCATGGGTGCAGACGGCGGAGAACGCCTTGAACTCGCCCTCCGCCGGCTGCGTCACCACCACCTTCTGCTCCTTGAAGATGGTGCCGCCGCCGACCGGGATGTCCTCGGTCCGGGCCAGCTCCGCCCCGCCCGTGGCGTCCCCCGGCGCGCTCGGCGTCGGGCTCGCGTCCCCGCCGCCGTCCCCGTCGGAGGATCCGCAGCCGGTGGCCAGGGCGGCGGCGCCCGCCGCACCCGCGGCCAGCACCGTCCTACGCCGTGCGTTCATGGAGGCTCTCCTTCGGTGACGGTCGGTGGGGGCCATCGTGGCGGCGGCGGGCCCCCGGGCGAAGCAACCGGGCGGGCCGTGCCCCCGACCGGGTGGCGGACCGGGCTCCGACGGCTGCGGCCCGCCCGTCTCACGGACGGAACACCGTGACCGGGCCCGCCGCTGTCGATCTAGGCTGAGGTGAGCCGCCGGCCGCCGGGCCGGAGGCGGACGAAGCGTGAAGAGCACATGAGCGAAGAACGAGGAGTGCGACGTGGCGGTACGAGCGGTCCGGGGCGCCGTCCAGCTGGAACGGGACGAGGCCGGGCACATGGACGAGCGGGTCGGTGAGCTGCTGACCGCCGTCCTGGAACGCAACGAGCTCGTCGCCGACGACCTGATCAGCATCTGGTTCACCGCCACCCCGGACCTGCACAGCGACTTCCCGGCCGCCGCCGCGCGCGGCCTCGGGATCGTCGACGTACCCCTGATCTGCGCCCAGGAACTGGACGTCGAGGGGGCCATGCCCCGGGTCGTCCGTATCCTCGTGCATGTCGAGACCTATCTCTCGCGCGCCGAGATCAACCACGTCTACCTCGGCGCCACCGCCGCCCTGCGCAAGGACATCGCCCAGTGAGAACCGCCCTCGTCATCGGAACCGGGCTCGTCGGCACCTCCGCCGCCCTCGCGCTGGCCGGCCGGGGCATCCATGTGCACCTCGTCGACCACGACCCCGAGTCGGCCCGCACCGCCGCCGCGCTCGGCGCCGGGACCGAGGAGCCGCCCGCCGGCCCGGTCGACCTCGCCGTCGTCGCCGTGCCGCCCGCGCACACCGCCGCCGTCCTCGCCACCGCCATGCGCGACGGCGTGGCCCGCGGCTACCTGGACGTCGCCAGCGTCAAGGGCGGCCCCCGCCGCGAGCTGGAGGCGCTCGGCCTCGACCTCACCCCGTACATCGGTACGCATCCCATGGCGGGCAAGGAGCGGTCCGGTCCGCTGGCCGCCACCGCCGACCTCTTCGAGGGCCGCCCCTGGGTCCTCACCCCGACCCGGGACACCGACACCGAGGTGCTCAACCTCGCGCTGGAACTGGTCGCCCTCTGCCGGGCCGTCCCCGTCGTCATGGACGCCGACGCCCACGACCGGGCCGTCGCCCTCGTCTCGCACACCCCGCAGCTGATCTCCTCGATGGTCGCCGCCCGGCTGGAGGAGGCCGACGAGACCGCCGTACGGCTGTGCGGACAGGGCATCCGCGACGTCACCCGGATCGCCGCCTCCGACCCCCGGATGTGGGTGGAGATCCTCTCCGCCAACCCCGGCCCGGTCGCCGACGTCCTCGCCGGGGTCGCCGCCGACCTGGAGGAGACCGTGACCGCGCTGCGCGGCCTCGGCTCCGCCGACGCGGAGAGGCGCAGCGCGGGCACCCACACCATCGAGGACGTCCTGCGGCGCGGCAACGCCGGCCGCGTCCGGGTCCCCGGCAAGCACGGCGCCGCCCCCACCGCGTACGAGACCGTCGCCGTCCTCATCGGCGACAAGCCGGGCGAGCTGGCCGCGATCTTCGCCGACGCCGGGCGGGCCGGGGTCAACATCGAGGACGTCCGCATCGAGCACGCCACCGGCCAGCAGGCGGGCCTCGTCCAGATCATGGTCGAGCCCAGCGCCGCCCCGGTCCTCGGCGCGGCCCTCCAGGAACGGGGCTGGTCGATCCGCGGCTGAGCCCGGGACGCCCGCCACCCGGCCGGGTGGCGGGCGCCTCCGCCGTACGGGGTACAAGGGCACGTCCCGCACTCGGTAACCTGGTACGAGGCCGTTCCCTGGCCCGTCCGTCCCCACCCCGTGTACCAGGAAGGTGTCCACCACCGTGGAAACCGCACGCTCCTCCGTGATCGTCGCCATCGACGGGCCCTCGGGCACCGGCAAGTCGAGCACCTCCAAGGCCGTCGCCGCCGCGCTCGGCCTGAGCTACCTGGACACGGGCGCGCAGTACCGGGCCATCACCTGGTGGATGCTGACCAACGGCATCGACGTGAGCAACGCGGAGGAGATCGCTACCGCCGCCGCCAAGCCCGTGATCGTCTCCGGCACCGACCCCGCCGCCCCGACGATCACCGTCGACGGCGAGGACGCCTCCGGCCCGATCCGCACCCAGGAGGTCACCTCCAAGGTCAGCGCCGTCAGCGCGGTCCCCGAGGTGCGCACGCTCATCACCGCGCTCCAGCGCTCCATCGCCGCGGCCGCCACCGGCGGCATCGTCGTCGAGGGCCGCGACATCGGCACCACCGTGCTGCCCGACGCCGACCTCAAGATCTTCCTCACCGCCTCCCCGGAGGCCCGCGCCGCCCGCCGCAGCGGCGAGGTCAAGGGCTCCGACCTGACCGCCACGCGTGAGGCCCTGATCAAGCGGGACGCCGCCGACTCCGGCCGCAAGACCTCCCCGCTCGCCAAGGCGGACGACGCCGTCGAGGTGGACACCACCGAGCTGACCCTCCAGCAGGTCATCGAGTGCGTCGTCACCCTCGTCGAGGGGAAGCGGGTCGCCGCGTGAGCGATGCCACCGGCGCGCCCACGCTGCGCGGAGCGGCCGTCGGGCGCACCATCGGCATCGGCCTGATGTACGGGCTGTGGAAGCCCCGGGTGCTCGGCGCCTGGCGGGTGCCCGCCGCCGGACCCGTCATCCTCGCGGTGAACCACTCCCACAACATCGACGGACCGATGCTGATGGGCACCGCACCCCGGCCGGTGCACTTCCTGATCAAGAAGGAGGCGTTCGTCGGCCCCCTCGACCCGTTCCTGCACGGAATCGGGCAGATCGAGGTGGACCGTACGACCGTCGACCGCACCGCCATCAGCCACGCGCTCGGCGTACTGGAGAACGGCGGAGCCCTCGGGATCTTCCCGGAGGGCACCCGGGGCGAGGGAGACTTCGCCTCGCTGCGGGCCGGACTCGCCTATTTCGCGGTACGGGGCGGGGCCCCGATCGTCCCGGTGGCCGTCCTGGGAAGCACCGAGCGCCGCGGACGGCTGATACGGGGGCTGCCCCCGCTGCGCAGCCGGGTCGACGTCGTCTTCGGCGACGCGTTCGACGCGAGCGCCGACGACGGGCGGCGTACGCGCAAGGCGCTGGACGAGGCGACCCTGCGGATCCAGGCGAAGCTGACCGCCCACCTGGAAAGCGCCAAGCGCCTCACCGGGCGATAGGCCAGACTTGACCTGACTTGAGTAGTGGACCGCGCTGATCGTGGTCCATCGATGATGATGCAAAGAGGAACGGACTTCATGAACGACCAGATTCACTCCGAGGGCTCGGGCCACGAGCACGGAGAACTTGGCGATGCCGAGTACGCGGAGTTCATGGAGCTCGCCGCGCAGGAAGGCTTCGACCCCGAGGAGGTCGAGGGCGCGCTCGACGAGGCCGGTCACGGCCCGCTTCCCGTGCTCGCCGTCGTCGGCCGCCCCAATGTCGGCAAGTCGACCCTGGTGAACCGGATCATCGGCCGCCGCGAGGCCGTCGTGCAGGACAAGCCCGGTGTCACCCGCGACCGCGTCAGCTACGAGGCCGAATGGGCCGGCCGCCGCTTCAAGGTCGTCGACACCGGCGGCTGGGAGCAGGACGTGCTGGGCCTCGACGCCTCCGTCGCCGCCCAGGCGGAGTACGCCATCGAGACGGCCGACGCGGTCGTCTTCGTCGTCGACTCCACCGTCGGCGCCACCGACACCGACGAGGCCGTCGTCAAGCTGCTGCGCCGGGCCGGCAAGCCCGTCGTCCTCTGCGCCAACAAGGTCGACGGCCAGAGCGGCGAGGCCGACGCCACCGCCCTGTGGTCCCTCGGTCTCGGCGAGCCCTACCCGGTCTCCTCGCTGCACGGCCGCGGCACCGGCGACATGCTCGACGCGGTCCTGGAGGCCCTGCCGGACGCCCCGGCCCAGAAGTTCGGCACGGCCCTCGGCGGGCCCCGCCGGATCGCCCTGATCGGCCGCCCGAACGTCGGCAAGTCCTCCCTGCTGAACAAGGTCGCGGGCGAGGACCGGGTCGTCGTCAACGAGCTGGCGGGCACCACCCGCGACCCGGTCGACGAGCTGATCAACCTCGGCGGCATCACCTGGAAGTTCATCGACACGGCCGGTATCCGCCGCCGCGTCCACCTCCAGGAAGGCGCGGACTACTACGCCTCGCTGCGTACGGCCGCCGCCGTGGAGAAGGCCGAGGTCGCCGTCGTCCTGATCGACTCCAGCGAGTCCATCAGCGTCCAGGACCAGCGCATCATCACGATGGCCGTGGAGGCCGGGCGCGCCATCGTCGTGGCCTTCAACAAGTGGGACACCCTCGACGAGGAGCGCCGCTACTACCTGGAGCGCGAGATCGAGACGGAGCTCGCGCAGATCTCCTGGGCCCCGCGCGTCAACGTCTCCGCCGTCACCGGCCGCCACATGGAGAAGCTGGTCCCGGCCATCGAGACCGCCCTGGAGGGCTGGGAGACCCGCGTCCCCACCGGCCGGCTCAACGCCTTCCTCGGCGAGATCGTCGCCTCCAACCCGCACCCGATCCGCGGCGGCAAGCAGCCGCGCATCCTGTTCGGCACCCAGGCGGGCACCAAGCCCCCGCGCTTCGTGCTCTTCGCCTCCGGCTTCCTGGAGCACGGCTACCGCCGCTTCGTCGAGCGCCGGCTGCGCGAGGAGTTCGGCTTCGAGGGCACCCCGATCCACATTTCCGTCCGGGTCCGCGAGAAGCGCGGCCGCAACAAGTAACACCGGCGTACGACGAAGCCCTGGGCCGCTCCCACGAGAGAGCGGCCCAGGGCTTCGTCGTACTGCCTCTGCCCGTCCGGGCCTCAGGAGTCCCGTGACCCCGGCGGCAGCGCTGCGGGACGGGGCCGTCCCGCATGCCGCCCGACCCGCTGCCAGGAGCCGAGGCTGCCGGTCGTGTGCTGGCTCTGCCCGCCGCTTCCGCTCTGGCCGCTGTGCCCGCCGTGCGAGGAGGAGGCGGAGTGACCGCTCAGCGGGGCCCTGGAGGCGAAGAGACCGGCGCCGAAGGCCGAGAAGGAGAGATTCTCCTCGCCGCTCCGGTCGCCCGGCAACGCCCGGAACGAGCGCCGGTACTCGGAGTACAGCGCGTCGTAGATCGGGGTGGGGGACGGGCCCCCCGACGGATCCTGCGAAGGACGCATGGCAGGGATCTGACTCTGATGCTGGCGAGGGGAGTCGTATGAGTGCACGTAGGTGCCAACGACCTCACGGCCCGTCGGATGCGGCCCCGCCGGAGAAATCGCTGTTCGGAGGGGGTGGCCGAGCCGGCCGGACATGATCAGGTCCCGGCCAGCGGCATCGAGGCGGCGACCAGGAGCCCGTTGACCGCGGCCTTCTCCAGGGCGTCCCGCAGCAGGTCCTCGCGCGGCTGCTGGCCGATCGTGCCGGCCGGGGCGGCGAAGACGAGGACCGTCTGCGACTTGTTGACCGCCGCCCGCCAGCCCTCGGTGACCTGGAGCGGCTGGTGGGCCTGCCACCAGGCGACCGGGTTGCCGCCGCCGGCGCTCGGCTGGAGGACGGCGTGCAGCTGACCCACCGCCAGCAGCACGGACCAGCCCGGGAGGACCTCCGGCAGCCGGTTCATGTCGGGGGCCGGGCGGAAGCCCTGCTCCAGCAGCAGCTGGAGGAACTCGTCGCCCCCGCTGCCGTCGGTGCCGGGCCGGGCGACCGGGCCGGTCGGTTCGACGACCAGGGCCGGGCGCAGATCGTTCTCGATGAGGACGAGTCCGCTGGTGATGCCGAGGACGGCCTGTTCGGGCATGAGCCCCTCCGTGTCCTTCTGCTCGCTTCCGGTGATGCTGCGCACCGCGCCCTGGAGCTGGTCCTCCGCGACCCTGACGACCTGTGAGGGGATGCACGTCGCGTGGGCGAACGCGAGGACGGCGGTCTCGTCGCCGATGAACAGCACGGTGCTGGTGCGTTCCTGGTCGGAGTCGCCGGGGGTCCGGCAGGAGGTGCAGTCGTAACTGCCCGGGGCGTTGTCGCCGACGAGCAGCCGGTCGGCTTCGTCGTCGCCGATCTCGGCGCGTACGTCCTGGCTGACGTCGAGCATGCGCGGCACGGGGGCTCCTCGAACTCGGTGCGTGGGCCGGGTGGTTCCCGGCTCATGAAGAGACAACGCGGGATCCGTGGCCGGGGTCACGCACCTGGGCGGACGGAAGTGCGGCCAGGTCGACACATCGGTACATCGACTGTTCGGCGTACGGCTCCCGCGTGTCCGGCGTACGGCTTCCGCGACCCGCCCGGAATTTTTGCCGGGACGCAGGCAACCTCCCGGCATTTTCCTTCGTCAAGCTCGGAGGAATGTATTGGCGAACGAGTGGCGGGCAGGCGCCGGTTTACCGCACCGGTGGGCCCGTGGGAGCGGGTCCGGCACATACGGACCCGCAGGAAAACGGATGGGCAGCCTCCGGAACCCGCAGGTCAGTGGGGGTCCGGTGACGGAACCGGGGATCCCGTGCGCCATCTCGCGGATGCTCCGGGATTTCCCGGCGTATTTCGGGCACAAATCCGCGGGGAAGTGACAGTCTTGACCAGGCCGGGTCGACAGGGGAAACAGCGACACCATGCATATTTCTTTTCTTCTGCACAATGCCTACGGAATCGGAGGAACGATCCGGACGACGTTCACGCTCGCCCGTACGCTCGCCGAGCGGCACGACGTCGAGATCGTGTCCGTCTTCCGGCACCGTGACGCCCCCGTCCTCGGCGCGCCCGAGGGCGTGACGCTGCGCCACCTCGTCGACCTGCGGAAGAAGAGCGCGACCTACGACGGTGAGAACCCCGAACACGCCCGGCCCGCCACCGTGTTCCCGCGCGGCGACAGCCGACACAAGCAGTACAGCCGGCTCACCGACGCCCGCATCGCCGCCCATCTCCGGTCCATCGAGGCGGACGTCGTCGTCGGCACCCGCCCCGGACTCAACGTGCACATCAGCCGGCAGACCCGCCGCGGACCCGTGCGCGTCGGGCAGGAGCACCTGACCCTCGACAGCCACGGCTACCGGCTGCGCCGCGAGATCGCCCACCGCTACCCGCTGCTCGACGCGCTCACCACCGTCACCCGCGCCGACGCCGACGACTACCGCGGCCGGCTGAAGCTGCCGGGCGTACGGATCGAGGCCATCCCCAACGCCGTCCCCGAGCCCGCCTGCCCGCCCGCGGACGGCGACCTGAAGTGGGTCGTCGCGGCCGGCCGGCTGCACCGGGTCAAGCGCTACGACCACCTGGTGCGGGCCTTCGCCCAGGTGTCCGCGGCCCGCCCCGACTGGCGGCTGCGCATCTACGGCGACGGGGACGCGACCGGGAACGAACAGGCGGCGCTGCGCGGCCTCATCGACGAACTCGGCCTGCACAACCATGTGTTCCTGATGGGCTCGGCCAACCCGATGGAGGCCGAATGGCCCAAGGGGTCGATCGCCGCCGTCACCTCGGAGCGCGAGTCCTTCGGCATGACGATCGTCGAGGCGATGCGCGGCGGACTGCCGGTCGTCGCCACCGACTGCCCGCACGGACCGGCCGAGATCATCGAGGACGGCGTCGACGGCCGCCTGGTGCCGGTCGGCGACCCGGACGCGACCGCCGCCGCGCTGCTCCAGCTGATCGAGGACGACGGACTGCGCCACCGGATGGGCGGGGCCGCGCTCAAGGCCTCGGCCCGCTTCGACCCCGCCCGCATCGCCGAGCAGCACGAGAGCCTCTTCGCCGAACTCGTCGCGCGCGGCACCCAGGGACACGGGCACGGCCCCCTGCGCACCGCGCTGCACCGCACCCGGGGCAGCGTCCTCGACGGGGCCTACGCCGTGCGCTACAAGGCCGCCGACCTGCTCCGCAAGGGAAGGACCTCATGAACGCCACCGCCGTACGCGCCGACTGCGCCGCCGACCGCGCCGGAACCCTCACCTTCGACCTGATGACGGCCCCGGCCCCGGCCCCCGACTCCGTGCTGCTCCTGCGCCGCCGGGGCGCGGCCGGCAGGAAGCCCGGCGGCACGATACGCATACCGCTCAGCAGGCCGTCGCCCGGGCGGCTGCGGGCGGTGCTCCCCGCCTCCGCCGAACTGGCCGAGGGACGCTGGGACGCGTATGTCGAGGAGCCCGGGGACGAGCCCGCCGAGGCGGTCGTCGAACCCGGGCTGCGCGATCTGCGGGCCCTCGTCGACCGCTGCCCGGACACCGGGGCCGCCACCGTCAGCGCCCGGGTCCCGTACCCGACGCTCGACGGCCGGCTCGCCGTGCGCAGCTGGGTCCGCGCCCCGCACGCCGAAGCGGGCGCCGTCCTCGCGGGCCCGTCCGGCATGACGGTCCGGGGCGTGCTGTACGGCGTCGAGGCGGGGGAGGGGGCCACGGTGGAGGCCCGCCTGCCGGGGGAGCCGGGCCGGGTGCACAGCGTCCCGCTCACCGCCCCGGACCCGGACGGACCGGCCGGGTCCTTCGCCTTCACCCTGCCCTACGCCCCGGTGGCCGCCGGACCCGTGCCCGAGGCGCAGCTCTGGCAGCTGTGGCTGGTCCCGGCGGCGGGCGCGGACCGGGTCAGGGTCTCCCGGATCCTCGACGACGTCTGGTCCCGCAACAAGTCCTTCGTCTACCCGGGCCACCCGGCGGCCCCCGGGGTGCTCGCCGCTCCCTGCTACACCGCCGACAACGACCTCTGCCTGCGCCTGGAGCCCGCACCGGCCGTCGGCTGAGTAAGGGAGGGGCTTGCGGACGGGGGCTGTCCGCAAGCCCTGGCAGACTCGCCCGCATGTTGGAGACCTCGGCACGGCTGCTGCGCCTGCTCTCACTGCTCCAGACCCACCGCGACTGGTCCGGCGCCGATCTGGCCGACCGGCTCGGCGTCACCCCGCGCACCGTCCGCCGGGATGTCGACAAGCTGCGCGAACTGGGCTACCCGGTGAACGCCGCCCGGGGAACCGGCGGCGGCTACCAGCTCGGGGCGGGCGCCGAGCTGCCGCCGCTGCTGCTCGACGACGAGGAGGCCGTCGCGGTCGCCGTCGGCCTGCGCACGGCCGCCGGACACGGCGTCGAGGGCATTGGCGAGTCCTCCGTACGCGCGCTCGCCAAGCTGGAACAGGTGCTGCCGAACCGGCTGCGCCGCCGGGTGGGCGCGCTCGGCGCGTTCACCGTGCCGATGCTGCGCGGCCAGGACGCCTCCGCGGTCGACCCCGGCCTGCTCACCGAGCTGGCCGCGGCCTGCCGGGACGCCGAACGGCTCCGGTTCGCCTACCGGACCCACGGCGGGGAGTCCTCGCGCCGCACGGTCGAGCCGCACCGGCTGGTCTGCACCGAGCGCCGCTGGTATCTGGTGGCCTGGGACCTGGAGCGGGAGGCCTGGCGCACCTTCCGGGCCGACCGGATCACCCCGACCCCGCCCCACGGCCCCCGCTTCGTCCCACGCCCCCCGCCCGCCGAGGATCTGGCGGCGTACGTCTCCCAGGGCGTCGCGGTCTCCGCCTACGCGGCCCGCGCCGTGATCCTGCTGAAAGCTCCACTGGCGGAGGCAGCCCAGCGGATCTCGCCGTCCGCCGGGGTCCTCGAGGCCGTGGACGCGGACAGCTGCCGGCTGACCACGGGCGCGCCGGATCTCACCGTGCTGGTGATCCACGTGCTGGTGATGGGGATCGATTTCGAGGTCGTCGAGCCTCCCGAGCTCACCGAGATGATGCGGGACGCGCGGGACCGGCTCACGCGGGCGCTCGACGGACCGTGAGTCTCCGGGGTGATTCCCCGGAGTGACAAGGAAATGAAGGTTTACGGGGGAGCGAAATTCCGGTGTCCCGGCCATTCGGACGAGCCGCCGTTCCGATCGTAAAAGAAGCAGGTCACCCCATGATTCCGGAAGGCTGCCGAGACCATCGTCGGACCGGTGAACCGGGACCCCGGATAATGCGCGCCGATGCTTCTCGCCGGTCCGTTCGAGTGAATGGAACCGCGTATATGCGTGTGGGGATCCTGTGACACAAGCGTGACCGCCACGGCACGTGGAGATGCAGTGGAACGCCCCGGCGGGCCCCGCCTTCCGTCACGGTCCGGGGCCGCCTACGGTGAGGGCATGGCATCTCTACCGACCCCTCCAGCACAGCCGGACGACGCCACCGACGCGTATGTCGGCCTCGCCGCCGACGCCGCCGAGCGGCAGGCCAGAAGCCGTGGCTGGGACACGGTCCGGGCCGTCCCCCCGGGCACGTTCCTGACCATGGAGTTCCGCCACGGCCGCATCAACTTCCAGGTCGAGGACAACACCGTGACGCGCTGCTGGGTGGGCTGACCCGCCCCCGCGCCCGGTTCGGCACCCCGCGAACGCCGAAGGCCCCGACCGTGGTCGGGGCCTTCGGCGTCGCTACGGGCCTGTGTCAGCCGCCGGTCATCGGGCGGGCCGGGCTGCCCGCGCGCGGGCCCCGCTCGGTGTGCGGCGGCGGACGGCGGACGCCCGCCGGGGCCACCGGCATGGAGCCCGGGCGCGCGGGGTGCCCGGTGTGGGCCCGCGCCCGGACACCCGTCGCCGCGTGCCCGGCGGGGAGCACCGGTTCGGCCGGGGCGGTCACGGCCTCGGCGGTGAGGGCGTCGGTGGCCATCGACTGCGGCAGCAGCACCGGCTGCGGCCCGGTATCGGCCACGGGGGCCGGACCGGCCCCGCCGCGACGCTCCCGCCACCGCTCGCGCATCGCGAAGATCCAGGCCTCGGTCCGGGCGATCAGCGGCTCGAACCAGGGGAGCGCCAGCAGGATGAGCAGCCCGGCCGCCCATCCCAGCAGGACATCGCTGAGCCAGTGCGTACCGATGTAGACGGTGGTGAGGCCGACGCCCAGCGAGACCGTCGCGGAGACCGCCGACAGATAGCGCCTGGCCCGGGGCGTGGTGGCCAGATAGGCGAGGATTCCCCAGGTCACGACGGCGTTCGCGGTGTGCCCGGAGGGAAATATATCGCCGCCGGCGAACATCTCGGCCGAGCCGATCTGCGTCGCGTAGTGCGGGCCGAGCCGCCCGAGCCCCAGCTTGACCGCGCCCACCGTGACATTGAGCAGCAGCAGGGACGTGCCGAGGACCAGCAGCGGCCGGAGCGTGTGCTGACGCCAGGAGCGCCAGCCCAGCCAGCAGGCGACCATCACCGCCGTGGGGCCGCGCTGGCCGAGCACGACGTAGTAGTCCAGGAAGGGGTGCAGCTCGGGCCACTGCTGGTAGGGCCGGAACAGCATGACCTTCCAGTCCAGGGCCACCAGCCAGGACGTGATCAGCACCGCCCAGACGATGGCGAGATAGAACGCCAACGTCCCGCCGAAGAGGGCGATGCGGTGACGGCTCATCCGCGGTGCCTCTATCTTCGGCGGTTCCGGCTCCCGGTCCAGCCGGGCAAAGATGTCGGTACGCACCCAATCGACGTTACAGCGAGTGAGCGCGCGAGCAGGCCAATCCGGCCGCTTTGTGATGACGATGTGATGTGGACTTTGTCTCGGGACGCCGTCTTTTCCGGGCGTCGGGAAGAATCCCCGTGATCTTGGCCCCAAAAGCGCGCGGGTTCCGTTCGTAAGCGTGTTTGATCTCTCGGAAAATGAGCCGCACCGGAATCCGCGGCAATTGATCCCGCCATTCGGGGGAGACGCACGCCGCCCCCGCCGTCCTCGCGCCGGCCGCTTGTGCCCCCGCCGCGACGGGCCCGTCGGCCCTCCCGGGGGAGCCCCCCGACCGGGTCCGGGATGGCGTACGCCACACTGTGCGGCGGACCGGGGTATGACGTGGACCACGTGTGACCACCCCGAACTCGCGTACGCTGGCGAATCACTCGCCCGTCGATGCCGGGCCCGAGGGACGCGCACCCCACGTCACCGTCGGTCCGCCGAGCGCGAGGGACTCATCGGGAGGTAGGTAGATGTCCGGGACGACCACGGCCGGAGTCCGGCTGCGCAAAGCCGCCGACGACGCCAACCGCTGGGTCGTTCTCGTCGTCCTCTGTCTCAGCCTTCTGGTCGTCGCCCTCGACGCGACCGTGCTTCATGTCGCGGTTCCGTCCCTCACCGAGGATCTGCGCCCGAGCGGCACGGCCCTTCTGTGGATTGTCGACGCCTACCCCCTCGTCTGCGCCTCGCTGCTCATTCTCTTCGGCACGCTGGGTGACCGGATCGGCAGACGGCGTGTGCTCCTGATCGGTTACGCGCTGTTCGGCGCAGCCTCCGTGCTCGCCGCGACGGCCGACACCTCCGGCGTCCTGATAGCGGCCCGGGCCCTCCTCGGCGTCGGCGGCGCGATGATCATGCCCGCCACGCTGTCGATCCTGCGCCAGGTCTTCCCCGACCGCCGGGAGCGGGCGCTCGCCATCGGGGTGTGGACCGCGGTCGCCGCGGTCGGCGCCGCCACCGGTCCGGTCGTCGGCGGCTTCCTGGTCGAGCACTTCTGGTGGGGCTCGGTCTTCCTGATCAACATCCCGCTGATGGCCGTGATCCTGCCGCTCGGCCGCTGGCTGCTGCCCGAGTCGCGCGGCGGCGAGGACGGCCCGTGGGACGTGCTGGGCGCGCTGATGGCCGCGGCCGGGGTGCTCGGCGTCGTCCTGGGCGTCAAGCGCCTGGGCGGCGGTGCGGGGCTCCTGGATCCGGTCGCGCTCGGCCCGCTGGCCCTCGGTCTCGCCCTCCTGATCGTCTTCGTCCGCCGCCAGAAGCGCCGCAGGCATCCGCTGATCGACGTCACGATGTTCGCCCGCCCGGCGTTCTCCACCGCCGTCGGCTGCATCGTGCTGGCCATGCTGGCGCTGGTCGGCCTCCAGCTGATCGCCGTCCAGTACCTCCAGCTGGTGCTGGGGCTCACCCCGCTGGAGACCGGGCTGCGCCTCCTGCCGCTGACCTTCGCGGCGATGGCCGCGGGCGCCACCGGCTCGTACACCCTGCGCCGCCTCGGCCCCCGGCGCATGGTCGGCTGGGGCTTCGTCCTCACCGCCTCCTCCGTGCTGGTGCTCACCGCGATGGGCCAGCACGACCGGCCGGGACTGCTCACCGCCGCGTTCGTGCTGCTCGGCTTCGGACTGCAAACCACGCTCTTCGGGGCGTACGAGTCGATGCTCAGCGACGCCCCGCCGGAGCGGGCGGGCGGCGCGGCGGCGATCGGCGAGACCTCCTACCAACTGGGCGCGGGCCTCGGCATCGCCCTGCTCGGCAGTGTCATGAACGCCGCCTACGCCCCCGGCCTCGCCTCCCTCCGCGAGCAGGGCGTCCCCGCCCGCGCCGGGGCCGAGGCCTCCCACTCGCTGGGCGAGGCCTACCAGGTCGCCGCGCAGCTCGGCGGCCCGATGGGCGATCTGCTGCGCACCACGGCCCAGCACGCCTTCATCGACGGACTCCACATCACGCTCTTCGTCAGCGCCGGGCTGCTGCTGCTCGGGGCGCTGGCCGCCCTGCGGCTGCCGAAGGTCATGGAGTGCCCGCCGAAGGAGCCCTGCCGCCGGACCGAAGCCGAACCGGCCGAGCCGGCCAAGGCCGCCGAGCCCGTCCGGCCCGCCGGGCGTGCCCGCCGGATCCCGCGCCCGATGCTGCCCGCGCGCCGCGAACCGGCCGAGGCGGCGGGCTCTGGACGAGCGGCACACTGACCCGTAACGTCAGCACGACGCCCTGACTACCACTGCTAGTTTTCGGAGGGCGGGCGTCTCCCGGTCCCTCCGAGCACCGTGCGAGCCGCCGGAGGCACCCTCATGTCCAGCACCGCGTCCGCGAAGCCGTCGAAGCTCCCGCCGTTCGACGCCGCCGATCCCCTCGGCATCGACGACCTGCTCGGCCCGGACGACCTCGCGATCCGCGACACCGTCCGCACCTGGGCCACCGACCGCGTCCTGCCGCACATCGCCGAGTGGTACGAGAAGGGCGAGCTGCCCGGCATCCGGGAGCTGGCCCGCGAGCTCGGCGCCCTGGGCGCGCTCGGCATGTCCCTCGACGGCTACGGCTGCGCCGGGGCGAGCGCCGTCCAGTACGGGCTGGCCTGCCTGGAGCTGGAGGCCGCCGACTCCGGGATCCGCTCGCTCGTCTCCGTACAGGGGTCGCTCGCCATGTACGCGATCCACCGCTTCGGCTCCGAGGAGCAGAAGCAGCGGTGGCTGCCCGGCATGGCGGCCGGCGAGATCATCGGCTGCTTCGGCCTGACCGAGCCCGACCACGGCTCGGACCCGGCCGGGATGCGGACGTACGCCAAGCGCGACGGCGAGGACTGGATCCTCACCGGCCGCAAGATGTGGATCACCAACGGCTCGGTCGCCGGCGTCGCGATCGTCTGGGCGCAGACCGACGAGGGCGAGGACGGCCGGGGCATCCGGGGCTTCGTCGTCCCGACCGACACTCCTGGCTTCTCCGCGCCGGAGATCCACCACAAGTGGTCGCTGCGCGCCTCGGTCACCAGCGAGCTGGTGATGGACGAGGTGCGGCTGCCGGCCGACGCGGTGCTGCCGGACGCGCAGGGGCTGCGCGGCCCGCTCAGCTGTCTGAGCCACGCGCGCTACGGCATCGTCTGGGGCGCCATGGGCGCGGCGCGGGCCAGCTTCGAGTCGGCCCTCGACTACGCGCGGAGCCGGGAGCAGTTCGGCCGGCCGATCGGCGGCTTCCAGCTCACCCAGGCCAAGCTGGCGGACATGGCCCTGGAGCTGCACAAGGGCATCCTGCTCGCCCACCATCTGGGCAGGCGCATGGACGCGGGACGGCTCCGCCCCGAGCAGGTCAGTTTCGGCAAGCTCAACAACGTGCGGGAGGCGATCGAGATCTGCCGCACCTCGCGCACGATCCTCGGGGCCAACGGAATCTCGCTGGAGTATCCGGTCATGCGGCACGCGACGAACCTGGAGTCGGTGCTCACCTACGAGGGCACCGTGGAGATGCACCAGCTGGTGCTGGGCAAGGCGCTCACCGGTCTCGACGCCTTCCGGTGACGGAGGTGCGCCGTGACGCACACGTCGGCCGGATGCGTTGACCGGGACGTTCCGGCGAGCGCCCTGCTCAGCTCTGGTTGAAGAAGCCGTCGGTCTTCCGGCCGGCGGCTTCGCCCGCCACCACCTGGGTGTCGGCGGGGGAGAGCAGGAAGACCCGGGTGGCCACCCGGTCGATCGAGCCGCGCAGACCGAAGATCAGCCCGGCGGCGAAGTCCACCACGCGCTTGGCGTCGGCGGGGTCCATGGCCGTGAGGTTGACGATCACCGGGACGCCGTCCCGGAACAGCTCGCCGATGGCCCGGGCGTCCCGGAAGCTGTCCGGGGTCACCGTCGCGATCCGGCGGTCCCGCTCCTCGGCCGCCTCGGCGGCCACCTGCACCCGGGGGTCGGTGACCCAGGCCTGATTGCCCGTACCGGTCTCTGTGCCCTCGTTGTACTCGTCGTCGTAGTACCGCTCGTCGTTGTCCTCCACGAGGCCCAGCCAGGCACTCGCCTTGCGCACCGATCCCATGGACGCCTCCTCTCACCGCGGTTCTGTGGCGTTCCGCATCTCTTTCGTATCCCTATGGTCGTCCATGATGCGGATAGCGCGCCAAGTAGATAGTCGGCTCGCAGGCGATTCGTGACGCTACTGGTGCAGAGGATGTGGCGATTCGTCAGGGTTCGTCCTGCATAAGGAGGGTTGCGAAAAGAAGATATGATGCTTCGAGCCGTACGGGTGATCCTGCCGACGGACGGGTGAACGGATGGCTCGATACGATGCACGACGCCCCGGTGCACGAGCGTCGCGCACCGGCTGAACGGCTCCCGGGGGATCGTCGTGTTCGGAATCGTCAGGCCCTGCACCCACCGCCTCTCCGAAGGTCTCAGAGTCGAGTGGATGGCCCATCTCTGCGGTCTCTGCCTGGCTCTGAGGGCGGATCACGGACAGTTCGCGCGTATCGTGACGAACTATGACGGCCTCATCGTCTCCGTCCTGACGGAGGCTCAGACGGGCCTCGCGCCCGGCGGACGGCGCACCGCGGGCCCCTGCCCGCTGCGCGCCATGCGCACCGCGCCGGTCGCCCAGGGCGAGGGGGCCCGGCTCGCCGCCGCCGTCTCGCTCGTCCTCGCCTCGGCCAAGGTCCGCGACCACGTCGCCGACCGGGACGGGCTGTTGGCCCGCCGCCCGGTCGCCGCCGCCGCGCGCCGGGTGGCCGCCGGATGGGACCGGGCGGGCGCGCGGACCGGGGCGGCCCTCGGCTTCGACACCGCCCTCCTGGTCGACGCGGTCGACCGGCAGACCGGGATCGAGACGCTCGCCGGAATCGGCACCCCGCTGCTGACGGTCACCGAACCCACCGAGACCGCCACCGCCGCCGCCTTCGCCCACACCGCCCACCTCGCCGGGAAGCCGCAGAACGCCGCGCCGCTGGCGGAGGCCGGCCGGCTCTTCGGGCGGCTCGCCCATCTGCTGGACGCCGTGGAGGACCGGGAGGCTGACGCCGCGTCGGGCGCCTGGAATCCGCTGACGGCCACCGGTACCTCGCTCACCGAGGCCCGCAGGCTCTGCGACGACGCGCTCCACGGCGTACGGCTCGCGCTGCGCGAGGTGGAGTTCACCGACGGCAAGCTCGTCCACGTCCTGCTCGCCCACGAACTGCGGCGCTCGGTCGACCGGGCGTTCGGCACCTCCTCCTGCTCGCACCGGGAGGGCCAGGAGGGGCAGGGAGGCCAGGGGCTGCTGACCCCGGGCGGCTCCTTCGGGCCTCCGCCGGGCAATCCGTACGGCGCGCCGCCCGGCAACCCGTACGCTCCCGGCGGCCCGGGCTCCCCGCCGCCTCCGCCGCCCCGCGACCGGCGCGGGCTGATCGCCGGCTGCCTGGTCTGGGTCGGGCTCGCCTGCACCTGCCAGATGTGCTGCGGGAGTTTCGAGGACCCCTGGAGCCGGGAACAGCGGCAGGCGCCGTGCCAGAACTGCGGCGACTGCTGCGAGGCGTGCAGCTGCTGCGGCGACTGCGGCGAGGGCTGCTGCTGTTGCGGGGATTCCTGCGGCTGCGACTGCTGAGCGCCGACCGCGGCCCGCCGGGCTGACGCCGGGTCACTTCAGCTCGGGTGGCGAGATCTCGGAGGTCTCGATCGCGGACTCGGTGGTGCCCCACTTCTTCAGGATGCGGTCGTAGGTGCCGTCCTCCTTGAGCCGGTTGACCGCGGCCTGGAAGGCGGGGGTCAGCGGGCTGCCCTTCTTGAAGGCGAAGCCGACGTCGAGCCGCTTGAACTCGTTGAGGAAGCGCAGCCCCTCCAGCTGGGTCACCGCGTAGCGCAGCCCGTTGATGGTCGACATCACCACATCGGCCCGGTTCTGCTGGAGCGAGATCCACACCGCCGCCTGGTCGGCGTAGGTCTTGACCTTGTACGGCTTTTTGCCCGCCTCCGCGCACCGGGGCAGATTCTCCTGGAGCGTCACCTCGAAGGTGGTGCCCGCTCCGGTCGCCACGTCCAGGCCGCACAGCTGCGTCAGGTCGTCGACCTTCTTCAGCTCGCTGTCCTCGCGGACCGCGAAGCCCTGCCCGTCGTTGATGTAGGTCACGAAGTCGATGGTCCTGCGGCGTTCGTCGGTGACGCCGAAGTTCCCCGTGCCCAGGTCGTACTTCCCGCTCCCGAGCGCCGGCAGGATCGCCTCGAAGGACGCCACCTCGCGCTTCAGCTTCAGCCCGAGCACCCGGGCCACCGCGTCCGCGAAGTCGATGTCGGCGCCGGCCGCCGTGGAGCCGTCCTCCTCGTAGAAGGCGCCGGGCGGCGCGCCGACGGACGAGGCGATCCGCAGCGTGCCGGCCTCCCGCACCCCGGCGGGCAGCAGCTTCGCGGCGGCCTCGTCCTTGCGGACCTTCGAGACGACATCGGTCGTCGGGGTCTTCCCCTTGGCGGCGGCCCGGCCGGATCCGCCGCCCGCCGCGTCCGTGGGCTCCGCACAGCCGGTGAGCGTCAGGGCGGCCACGGTGATCAGGGCGAACAGGCCGGTATGCCGGGATCGGGACATGGGGGTGCTTCTCCGGGTTCGTCGGGGGACGCCGACCATCCCGGGCCACGACGGCACGGAGCCGGGACGGCACGGGGGAACGGCGAGAGCGTTCAGCGATGCGAGAACGTTCGGCGGTGCGAGCGTTCAGCGATGCGAGGGGAGGGTGGAGCGGTGTGGCGAAGGCGAAGGTGAAGTCACGCGGGGAACGGGGCTCGAACGCCGGAAAAGCGGCGTGAGCGGGAAGAAACCGGACAGCAGAGGGTCAGCTCAACAGGAAGAGGACCACACACGACCGAAGTCGATGTGGGAGCGGGTGACCAGCCACTGCTGCGGATGCATGGGCCAAGTGGAACAGGCATCCGGGTGCGCGTCAACCGAGGTGAGATCTACGGCTCACAGTATGGACAGGCTTGACAACTCCCCGCGCACGCCGCTTATCTCGGAGGAGGACCGGCGCTGAGGGGCCCGGTCCACGTGTGGTTTTTCCGGTGTGAAGGCACGCCCCGTGTTCGATCTGAGCATCCACGGAGCTCCCGCATGCCCCCGCAGACCGTCTCGCTGCCCTCCTCCTCGCCTTCCCCCGCCCCACCGTCGCTCGCCAAGGACGCCGCCGAGGCGGTGCCCCGCATCGTCCCCGTACGCCGAACAGGCCGCTGGGCAGCGGCCGTTGCCGTGCTTGTGCTGCTCGCGCTCGCGATGGACTCCGTGATCCGCAACGACGCCTTCCAGTGGGACGTCGTGCTCGCCTACTTCGCCACCGTGCCCGTCCTGCGTGGCCTCTGGCTCACCCTCTGGCTCACCGCGGTGGTCATGGTGCTCGGATTCGCGCTGGGCGCGCTGCTCGCCGTCCTTCGGCTCTCGGGCAATCCGGTTCTCCAGGCGGTCAGTTGGGGTTACGTCTGGCTCTTCCGGTCCACGCCGATCCTGGTCCAGCTGCTGTTCTGGTTCAACATCGGCGCCCTGTACCCGCAGATCCTCGGCGTCTCCACGACTCGCCTCCTCGGGCCGGTCACCATCGCCGTCATCGGGCTCACCCTGCACGAGGCCGCGTACGCCGCCGAGGTGGTGCGCGGCGGCATCCTCTCCGTCGAACGCGGACAGATCGAGGCCGCCCAGTCCCTCGGCCTCGGCCCCTGGCGGCGGTTCCGCCGGATCGTGCTCCCGCAGGCCATGCGCTCCATCGTGCCGCCCGCCGGGAACATGCTGATCGGCACGCTCAAGGGCACCTCCATCGTCAGCATCATCGCCGTGCAGGACCTGCTGTACTCCGTCCAGCTCGTCTACCACCGCACCTACCAGGTCATCCCGCTGCTCCTCGTCGCCACCATCTGGTACGCGGCCGTCACCACGCTGCTGAGCATCGGCCAGCGCTACGTCGAGCGGTACTACGCCCGTGGCACGGCGGGTGCGCGATGACCGCCGCACCCAGCATCGTGGTCATCGGCGGCGGCCCCCGCGGCACCGGCGTGATCGAGCGCATCGCCGCCAACGCCGGTGAGCTGTACGGGAATCAGCGCCTGGACCTCCATCTGGTCGACCCCCACCCGGCGGGCGGCGGCCGGATCTGGCGGCCCGACCAGTCGCCGCTGCTGTGGATGAACTCCATGGCCGAGGACGTCACCATGTTCACCGACGAGACGGTCGAGCTGGCCGGACCCGTCGTACCGGGACCGGCCCTGGACGCCTGGGCCGAGGACGTCCGCGCCGGGCGCATCACCCCGGACGCGGACCCCGCCGTGCTGGCCGAGATCCACGGCCTCGCCGGAGCGGACTTCCCCACCCGGCGCCTCCAGAGCGCCTATCTGCGCTGGACCTACGAGCGCGCCGTCGCCGCCCTGCCGCCCGGCATCACCGTGCACGAACACCGCACCACCGCCCTCGCCATCACCGGTCCGCGCGGCGGCCGCCAGCGCGTCCGGCTCCAGGACCGCCCCGAACCCCTGCTCGCCGACCTCGTCGTCCTCACCGTGGGCCACCTCGACGCCGAGCAGGACCCCGAGCAGAAGGAACTCGGCGACTTCGCCCGACGGCACGAACTGGTCCACCTGCCGCCCGACTTCACCGCCGACAGCGACCTCGCCGCCCTGCGCCCCGGGGAGCCGGTCATCGTCCGGGGCTTCGGGCTCGCCTTCGTCGACCTGATGGTCCTGCTCACCGAGGGGCGCGGGGGACGGTACGAGAACGGGGAGTACCTGCCGTCCGGCCGTGAACCCGTGCTGTACGTCGGATCGCGGCGCGGTGTCCCGTACCACGCGAAGATCGGTTACCCCTGGACCGGCGAACGCCCGCCGCTGCCGCAGCACTTGGGGCCCGAGTGGACCGAGGAGCTGCTGAGCGGGACCGGGCCGCTCGACTTCCGGCGCGACATCTGGCCGACGGTCGCGAAGGAGCTCGGCCACGCCCACTACCACCGGCTGTTCACCGCCCACCCCGAGCGCACCGCCCTGGCCCACGAGGTCTTCGCCGAGAAGTACGCCGCCGCCGACCCGGGCAGCCCCGAACTGGCCGGGCTGATCGCCGAGGCCGTGCCCGACCCCGCCGACCGGCTCGACCTCGACGCGCTGGACCGGCCCCTGGACGGCGTCCGCCACGACTCGCCCGAGGCTCTCCAGGAAGCCCTGCGCGCCCACATCACTGCCGACCTGACCCGCCGTCACGACCCGGACCACAGCGAGGACCTCGCGGTCTTCCTCGGGCTGCTCTCCGCCTACGCCCAGCTCGTCCGGCTCGGCGACATCGGCTCCTGGTGGCACGGCTTCTTCAGCTATCTGGCCTCCGGCCCGCCCGGCCCCCGCCTCCAGCAGCTCCTGGCCCTCTCCCGGGCCGGCGTGGTCCGCTTCCTCGGCGCCGACCTCACCGTGGAGACCGACGAGGAGCAGGGCCTCTTCCGGGCCCGCAGCGCCACCGTCCCCGGTGCGCACACCGAGGCCCGCGCGCTGGTCGAGGCCCGGCTCCCCGACCCCTCGCTCCGGCACACCGCGAGCCCCCTGCTGCGTGCCCTGCGCGACGGCGGGGCCGCCGTCACCGACGACGGGCTGCTCGCCGTGGACCCGGCCGACAGCCGGGTCCTGGACGGTGAGGGCCGCCCGCACCCGCGCCGCTTCGCGCTGGGCCCGTTCACCACCGCCCGCTCCAGTGGGGCCTTCACCCGGCCCCGTACCGGCGGACCCGCGTTCCGACAGAACGACGCCGCCGCCCGCGCCGCACTCACCTTCCTGCGTGACCTCTCCTGTCACGGCCGCCTCGCCTCCTGACCGGCCCGGCCCCTCTCCGTACCGCCGGGCCTCCGTCCCTCCGCACCCCTCTCCCGTACCACCGCTTCCGCGCCCAAGGACTCCTCTCATGTCACTGACCAGCGACCCACCCATCGATCCGCCCGCCGCGAAGGAGGCCGAGAGCGACGCGGGCCCCGACGAGCTGACCGTCGTACCCGTACGCCACCCCTGGCGGTGGGTCGCCATCGCCGTGACGGCCGTCCTGCTGGCGCAGTTCCTCAACGGGCTGATCACCAACCCCGGTTGGGAATGGGACGTCTTCGCACAGTTCTTCACCGCGCCGACCATCCTCAAGGCCGTCTGGATCACCCTCCAACTGACCTTCTACGGAACGGCGATCGGCTTCGCTCTCGGCATCGTCCTGGCCTTCATGCGGCTGTCCGCGAGCGGGTTCCTCAGGACCGTCGCGTACGGCTACATCTGGGCATTCCGCTCGATCCCGCTCATCGTGCAGCTGCTGTTCTGGTTCAACCTCGCCTATCTCTACAAGGAGGTGACCTTCGGCATCCCGTTCGGTCCCGGGTTCTTCGCCTTCGACACGATGAACCTGGTCGGGGCGATGAGCGCCGCCGTCCTCGGCCTCGCCCTGCACCAGGCGGCCTACGCGGCGGAGATCGTACGGGGCGGCGTACTGGCCGTCGGCAGCGGCCAGTTGGAGGCGGCGGCCGCGCTCGGCATCCCCAAGTTCCGGCAGCTGCGGCGGATCGTCCTCCCACAGGCGATGCGCTCGATCCTGCCCAACGCCGCCAACGAGATCATCTCGCTGTTCAAGGGCACCTCGATCGTCTCCGTCATGGCGATCGGCGAACTCTTCTACCAGGTGCAGGTGGTCTACGGCCGCAACGGCCGGGTGGTGCCCCTGCTGATGGTCGCCACCGTCTGGTACATCCTCCTCACCACCGTGCTCTCCGTCCTCCAGCACTACGTCGAACGTCACTACGCCAAGGGGGCCGTGCGATGAGCGCACCCAGCGATGCCATGGTCGAAATCAGCTCCGTGCACAAGAAGTTCGGCTCCCTGGAGGTGCTGCGCGGCATCGACCTGTCGGTCCGGCCCGGCGAAGTCACCGTCGTCCTCGGCCCCTCCGGCTCCGGCAAGTCCACCCTCCTGCGCACCATCAACCACCTGGAGAAGGTCGACCAGGGCTGGATCAGCGTGAACGGCACCCTGGTCGGCTACCGCAGGGACGGCAACAAGCTCTACGAGCTGCGCGAACGCGAGGTGCTGCGCCAGCGCACCAAGATCGGCTTCGTCTTCCAGAACTTCAACCTCTTCCCGCACCTCACCGTCCTGGAGAACATCATCGAGGCGCCCGTCTCGGCGCTGGGCCGCGCCCGCAAGGCGGCCGTGGCGGCGGCGGAGAAGCTGCTCGAACGGGTCGGCCTCTCCGACAAGGCGACGGCCTACCCCGCACAGCTCTCCGGCGGCCAGCAGCAGCGCGTCGCCATCGCCCGCGCCCTGGCCCTCGAACCCCGGCTGCTGCTCTTCGACGAGCCGACCTCCGCGCTCGACCCCGAACTCGTCGGCGAGGTCCTCGACGTCATCAAGGACCTGGCCCACGGCGGCACCACGATGATCGTCGTCACCCATGAGATCGGCTTCGCCCGCGAGGTCGCCGACACCGTCGTCTTCATGGACGAGGGCCGCATCGTCGAGCAGGGCCCGCCCGCCGACGTACTCGACCACCCCACCCAGGAGCGCACCCGCGCGTTCCTCTCCAAGGTCCTCTGAAACCCCGCCTTTCTTCTACGCAAGGAGCACGTACGTGTCCGTCCGCCGCAGCATCACCCTCGCCCTCGCCACCCTCACCGCCACCGGTCTGCTCACCGCCTGCGGCACCTCCGACCCCGCGGCCGACCTGGCGGCCCCTAAGGGCCACAAGGACGCCGGGGTCAACATCGGACCCGACCAGGACCGGATCAGAGGCAAGAAGGTGGCGGCCGCCGCCGATCTCGTCCCCGAGGCGATCCGCAAGCGCGGCACGCTGCGGATCGGGGCCAGCGCCGACGCCTCGCCGCCGCTCGGTTTCTACGCCACCGACGACAAGACCCGGATCGGCTCCGAGATCGACATCGCCACCCTCGTCGCCGACACCCTCGGTCTGAAGCCGCAGTTCGAGGAGGTCTCCTGGGAGAACCTCTTCGTCGGCCTGGACAGCTCCAAGTTCGACGCCGTCCTGTCCAACGTCACCGTGACCGAGGAGCGCAAGGAGAAGTACGACTTCGCCACCTACCGGCTCGACAACATCGCCTTCGAGGCCAAGAAGGGCTCCGGCTGGACGGTGAAGGAGCCCGCCGACGTCGCCGGGAAGACGATCTCGGTCTCCTCCGGCACCAACCAGGAGAAGATCCTCGTCGAGTGGAGCGAGGAGAACGTCAAGGCCGGGCGCAAGCCGGTGGACATCAAGTACTTCCAGAAGGACACCGACTACTACCTGGCGCTCCAGTCCGGCCGCATCGACGCCCACCTCGGCCCGAGCCCCACCGCCGCCTACCACGTCGCCACGGCCGGCCAGTCCGAGATCATCGGCCAGCTCTCCGGCGCCGGCGGCGACCTCCAGGGCAAGATCGCCGCCACCACCAAGAAGGACAGCGGCCTGGTGAAGGCGTACGCCGCCGCGATCGACCACATCGTGCAGGACGGCTCCTACGGCAAGGTGCTCAAGCGCTGGGGGCTCAGCGGCGAGGCCGTGGAGAAGTCGGAGATCAACCCGCCCGGCCTGCCCAAGACCAAGAGCTGACGCCGGGGTTGTGCGGGTGTCGCCGTGGCCGGGCTCCGTCCGGCCCGGCCACGGCGACCCCCGCGAGGCCCCCGACCGACCGCAGACCCGAGAGGTCCCCGATATGTCCGCCCGTACATCCCTCCATCTGGCCGCCGAGATCGGCGGCCCGCCGCACTACGACGCCGGGCACTACCTCCGGCTGGCGAAGCTCGCCGAGGACGGCGCGCTCGACTACGTCACCCTCGGCGACTCCTTCGCCCGCCCCGGGCTCGACGCGCTCGCCGTCCTCGCCCGCGTCGCGCCCGCCACCGACCGCATCGGCCTCGTCCCGACCGTCACCACCACCCACACCGAGCCCTTCCACGTCTCCTCGGCCGTCGCCACCCTGGACTGGGTGAGCCGGGGCCGCGCGGGCTGGCAGGCCGACGTCTCCACCACCGAGGCGGAGGCCCGGCTCTTCGGCAGACGTCCCGCCGCGCCGCCCACCGCGCTCTGGCAGGAGGCCGGGGAGGTCGCCGATGTCTCCGGCCGGCTCTGGGACAGTTGGGAGGACGACGCCGAGATCCGGGACGCCGCCACCGGCCGCTTCATCGACCGGGACAAGCTGCACTATGTCGACTTCGAGGGCTCCACCTTTACGGTGAAGGGCCCGGCGATCGTCCCGCGCCCGCCGCAGGGCCGCCCGGTCACCGTCATCGACGCCACCACCGCCCCGGCCCGCGAGGCGGCCGCCCGGCACGCCGACGTCGCCCATGTCCGGGCCACCACCCCCGAGCAGGCGGCCGCCGTCCGCGACGAGGTGCGCGCCAAGGCCGCCGCCCACGGGCGCGACCCCGGGGCGCTGCGGGTCCTCGTCGCGCTCACCGTCGACCTCGGGGACGTGGAGACCGCGCCGGAACCCGGTCTGGAGAGCGGACCGCAGCTCGCCGGGCGCGGCACCTACTTCCGGGGCGGCCCGGTCGACCTCGCCGACCTCATCGCCCAGTGGCACCGGGTGGGCGCGGCCGACGGCTTCCACCTCACGCCCATCACCCCCGAACGCGACCTGGAAAGGATCGTCAACGGCACCGTGGCCCTCCTCCAGCACCGCAGCCTGTTCCGTACCTTCCACCCCGGCGGCACCCTGCGCGAACACCTGGGGCTCGTGCGCCCCGCGAGCCGGTACGCCGCCGCCAGGACCGCCGCGAAGGAGGCCTGACCGTGCCCCGTCCGATGCATCTCGCCGCGCACTTCCCGGGCGTCAACAACACCACGGTGTGGGCCGATCCGCGCTCCCGCAGCCAGATCGACTTCTCCTCCTTCGAGCAGCTGGCCCGGACCGCGGAGCGCGGGAAGTTCGACTTCTTCTTCCTCGCCGAGGGGCTGCGGCTGCGCGAGCACAACGGCCGCATCCACGACCTCGACGTGGTCGGCCGGCCCGAATCGCTGACCGTGCTGAACGCGCTGGCCGCCGTCACCGAACGGCTCGGCCTCGCCGCCACCGTGAACGCCACCTTCAACGAGCCGTACGAGCTGGCCCGCCGCCTCGCCACCCTCGACCACCTCAGCGGGGGCCGCGCCGCTTGGAACGTGGTGACCTCGTCCGACGCCTTCACCGGGGAGAACTTCCGCCGGGGCGGCTATCTGGACCGGGCCGACCGGTACACGAGGGCCGCCGAGTTCGTCGCCACCGCCCGGGAACTGTGGGACTCCTGGACGCCCGACGGCGAATCGCGGCCGTTCGCCCACGAGGGGCCGCAGTTCACGATCTCCGGGGAATTCACGGTCCCGCGCTCGCCGCAGGGCCACCCGGTCGTCATCCAGGCCGGGGACTCCTCCGAGGGCCGGGAGTTCGCCGCGTCGGCCGCCGACATCATCTTCACCCGGCACGGCACCCTGGAGGCGGGCCGGGAGTTCTACGCCGACGTCAAGGGCCGGCTCGCGGCGTACGGCAGGGAGGCCGACAGCCTCAAGATCATGCCCGGGGTCACCGTGGTCGTCGGCGACAACGATGCCGAGGCGCAGGAGAAGGCCGCCGAGATCCGCCGGCAGCAGGTCTCCCCGCAGAACGCGATCCTCGCCGCCGAACAGATCTGGGGCACCGACCTCTCCGCGTACGACCCCGACGGGCCGCTCCCCGAGATCGACCCGGTCCCCGACTCGGAGATCACCCAGGGCCGGGTCCGGCACGGCGACCCCTTCGCGATCGTCGCCCGCTGGCGCGCGCTCGCCGAGGCCAAGGGGCTCTCCCTGCGGGGGACCGTCATCGAGACGACCACCCGCCAGTCGTTCATCGGCTCGCCCCGCACCGTCGCGGCCGAGCTGACCGCGTTCGTCGACCAACGGGCCGCCGACGGCTTCATCCTCGTCCCCCATCTCACCCCCGGCGGGCTGGACGACGTCGTCGACCGGGTCGTCCCGCTCCTCCAGGAGAGCGGCGCGTTCCGCTCCGAATACACGGGCTCCACGCTGCGGTCGCACCTCGGCCTCCCGGAGCCGGTATGGAAAGGTTGACCGCATGAGCACGGACGCACAGCAGCAGGAACAGGGCGGTAGCGGGCCGGACGCGGCGCGGGACTGGCAGCGGTGGCACGAGGGGCGCGTCGTCGCCGTCGCCGCCCCGTACGGCCCGCTCTCGCTGACCGGAACCCACTGGCTCTCGGACTACCCGGAAGGGCGAATTCCGGCCGTCCCGGGGCAGTGGCGCGAGGACGGCGACGAGGTGGTCCTCACGGCCGCCGCCGAGGACGGCATCGTCGTCGACGGCAAGCCCCTGACCGGCGAGGTCCGGCTCGGCGCGGACCGCGGACCCGTCGACGACTCCCGGGTCGCGCAGGGGGAGCGGCGTCTGGTGGTCCTCCGTCGCGAAGGGCTGTGGGCGGTACGGGACTTCGACCCGGGATCGCCGGCCCGGCACGCCTTCTCGACCATCGAGGCCACCCCGTACGACCCTCGCTGGACGCTGCCGGGGACCTTCCGCCCGTACGCCGACCGGACCGTACGGGTGGCCAACGCGGACGGGGTCGAGCGCGGTCTCGGGCTCGGCGGGGAGATCGCCTTCACGGTGGACGGACAGGAGCACACGCTCCAGGTCGCGGTCGAGCCCGACGGGTCGCTGTGGGCCGTCTTCGCCGACGCGACCAGCGGGAACAGTAGCTACCGCTTCCGTTTCCTGCGGCCCGGGGCGCCCGCCGCCGACGGCAGCGTGAGCGTCGACTTCAACCGCGCGCTGCTGCCGCCGTGCGCCTTCGCCGACCACTTCATCTGCCCCTTCCCGCCCCCGGGCAACACGCTCACCGTGGCCGTCCCGGCGGGGGAGCGGAACCGGATCGACGCCTGAGCCGCGGAAGCGGTCCCTCCGGCCCCGGCGGCCCCACGGCTCCCGGGGCCGGAGACGTATGGGGTCCGCGTGGCCGAAAGGCATTCTTGCGCCTCCCGTCCGGGCCCCTCGATACTCCGGTCAGCGATTGTCAGGGGCACGGCAACTCCGGAATCCGGACAGGCCCCCGACTGCGCCTCACGGGCCCGCCACCCCACAGGAGGGCCCCCGATTCCCCTCGGAGGAACCCGACGTGAGGATCAAGCGCACCAACAACCGCTCCAACGCGGCGAGACGCGTCCGTACCACGGCCGTCCTCGCGGGGCTCGCCGCCGTCGCGGCACTGGCCATCCCCACCGCGAACGCCGAAACCCCCCGAACGTTCAGCGCCAACCAGCTGACCGCGGCGAGCGACGCCGTGCTCGGCGCCGACATCGCGGGCACCGCCTGGAACATCGACCCGCAGACCAAACGCCTCGTCGTCACCGTCGACAGCACGGTCACCCAGGCCGAGATCAACCAGATCAAGAAGTCGGCGGGCGCCAACGCCGACGCGCTGCGCATCGAACGCACCCCCGGCAAGTTCAGCAAGCTGATCTCCGGCGGCGACGCGATCTACTCGGGCAGCGGCCGCTGCTCGCTGGGCTTCAACGTCCGCAGCGGCAGCACCTATTACTTCCTGACCGCCGGTCACTGCACCAACGGCACGGGCACCTGGTACGCCAACTCCGCCCGCACCACCGTGCTCGGGACGACCGCCGGGTCCAGCTTCCCCAACAACGACTACGGCATCGTGCGCTACACCAACACCACGATCCCCAAGGACGGCACGGTCGGCGGCCAGGACATCACCAGCGCCGCCAACGCCACCGTCGGCATGGCCGTCACCCGCCGCGGCTCCACCACCGGCACCCGCAGCGGCTCGGTCACCGGACTCAACGCCACCGTCAACTACGGGGGCGGCGACGTCGTCTACGGCATGATCCGCACCAACGTGTGCGCCGAGCCCGGCGACTCCGGCGGCCCGCTCTACTCCGGCACCCGGGCGATCGGTCTCACCTCCGGAGGCAGCGGCAACTGCTCATCCGGCGGCACGACCTTCTTCCAGCCGGTCGTGGAAGCCCTGAACGCGTACGGCGTCAGCGTGTACTGACCGGCCCCGCCGGATCACGTACGGAGCTGTCCGTACATACGTGCCCCCGTCCGGGATTCCGGACGGGGGCTCCCGCTCGCCGGGGGGCTCTTGAGAGGATGTCGGCCACGACGGATCGTCGTGACGGGGCGGCGGGGGCGGGGGCGCTCCCGGGGTGCGCCCCGCTGGCATCAGGGGGTAGCAGGTCCGTGTATCGCATCGGAGTGACCGGTCACCGCTCCATCCCCGCCGAGGCGGAGGCCCATGTGCTCGCCGGAATGCGGGCCGCTCTCTGCGGCCCCGACCGCGCCACCCAGGCCCTCTCCAGCCTGGCGGTCGGCGCCGACCAGCTCTTCGCCGACCTCGCCCTCACCTGCGGCGCCGAACTGACCGCCGTGATCCCCAGCGGCGACTACGAGGCCTGCTTCGACAACGCCGCCGACCTCGCCCGCTACCGGACGCTCAAGGCGCGCGCGGCACGGGAGGTCCGGCTCGACTTCCCGCACTCCACCGACGAGGCGTACTACGCGGCGGGCGCCTACATCGCCGACCACTGCGACCGGCTGCTCGCGGTCTGGGACGGCCTCCCCGCCCGGGGCCTCGGCGGCACGGGCGACATCGTGACGTACGCGCGCACGCTCGGCCGCCCGGTCACCGTGATCTGGCGCGACGGGGTGCTGCGCGGCTGACCGGAGCCGGAGCCGGGGCCGTACCGAAGGGGCTCACACGCGGTGTCTGACCAGCCAGTCGGTGTGCTCGGGCGACACGATCCGCTCGGTCTCGAACACCGCCGCCGGCCAGTGCCGTTCGGTGAGGGTGGTCTCCATGGCGGCCTGCATCGACTCCAGGTCCTGCTCCACCAGCGAGTGTGCCGAGATCAGCGGATGGTGCCGGCGCATCTCGTTCCAGGCGAGACAGGCCGCCGCCGCCGCGGACAGCACCCCCGTCAGACCGAACGACCGGCCCACCCCGAAGGTCTGGAGCACGCTCAGCGCCAGCGCCGGGAGCGTCAGCGCGACGATCGCGCCCGACCACATCAGCGCCCCGCGCCGGGAAGCCTGCTGGCGGCGGCGGTACCAACGGCGCTGTTCGATGAGCCGGTCCCGTACATACGTCTCCTTGCGGACCGTGTAGGCCTTGTTCCGCAACGCGCGCATCGACTCCGTGATGAGGCCGCCGGAATCCGGCAGTTCCTCACGCGGATCGGCCCAGCCCACCTTCCGCAGCTCCTGGAGACCGTCCTCCAGACGATTGGCGAACAGCGCCTCCGGATGCTCGGACGCGCTGTCGAAGGGGGCGCCGTGCACCGCGTAGCGCCAGCAGTTCGATTTGATGAACTCCGCTGCGGAGCGGTTGAGTTGCCAATGCGACTTTGCTTTGCGCTGGGAGGCGAGGAACGTCGTGAAGAGCACGCCCAGATAGGCCAGCACCGCCGCGCCGTACAGCGCCCGGGCCGCGGGCCCGTCCTCGGCGTGCCAGGGCAGCGCCGCGGGCACCGTGCCGGCCACGAGCAGCGCCAGCTGCACCCGGGTGGTGTTCACGGCCTCGCGCTGGCGGGCCACGGCGACCGCGTCCGTGTGATGGAACAGCTCGGGCAGGTCGTCGTTCCTGAAGACCATGGATCTCAGCGGCTCGGGCAACGCCGTCACGGTCGCCTCCGTCTGCAATTGTCGTGTGACCCCGGTGGCAGGCGCGCCCGACCCGCCCGGGCCCACGAGAGTAGGGGCGGGGGCGGGACCGGGCAAGACCGTCCTGGCCCCTCGGACGGCCGGTGCGGCAAGGTTCGGCCACTTCCCCGGGTGTTCTTCCGCGCACGGCGGCACTGTGACAGGGTTGCCCAACTGGACTGAATATAAGGTGAGTTGCCGCTTTCTTCGGCAGGCATGCTCATCGCTGAGCGGGGGAGGGGCCATCGAGGGGGACAGAGACGGAGGGGCGGATGGCGACAGGCCGCTTCGGGACAGCCAGCGCAGGGTGCGCCGCAGCCCGCTGCTCTTCACCGCTCCACTGGTGCTGCTCGCGGTCCTTGTTCTGATCCTGCTGTGGGAGGCCGTCCGGGCCAATGTCTCGCCCGGTGTCCGGGACGGCTGGCCCTGGCGCGGCTCCTGGCGCAAGGGACTGCTCGCCGAGGGGAAACCCGCGTGGCGGGTGGGGATACTGAACGGCGGTCAGCACATCGCCGTGATCGAGAGCTGGGAGTGCCGTGCGGTGCTGCGCGGCGGGTCCGATGTGTCGACGGCGCCCTGGGTCGCCGTCCCGGAGGTCGTGGCCACACTGACGGCGGACGGTCTCTCGGTGGGGCGGGATTACCAGCTCATCGCCTTCGGGAAGGGCTTTCCGCTGGTCGGCACCGGGAACTACGAGACGGTGCCGGTCGGGGTGTTCTCGCAGCGGTTCGTCGAGCGGGTCGACGCGCTCCAGGTCCGTGTGCGGGTCACGGACGTCGTGGGCGACAGCCACGAACGCGTCCTGGACTGCATGCGCGGCTCCCGGGCGGAGCACAACGTGCCCGGTGCGGAACCGGTGAACGAGTGAACTGCTGTCCTCGTCGAGACGTTCCGGCGCGTACGGGCCCGGCCCGGCCGGGCCCGTCGGGATGCGCCTGCCCGACAGCTGTGCAGGCCGCTTCGGGGGTCGCGAGAAGCCCCTCACCTGCGAAGGCCGGCAAAGGAGCGGCAGACTCCGCGGGCCGGCGCATCCGCCGCTCGTCCTCCGTTCATCCGGGCGGTCGTGCGGAAGACGTGTTTCGACGGGAAAAACCCGCTGTGAAGGCTGGTCCGCCGGCATGTGCGGGGGCCTCAGCGGTAGTAAAGTGCGCGTGCCGGGCCGTGTCATGACACGGAATCCGTGCAGCGTTTCAATGTCCGGAAACAGACCCCTTCAGGATCCCCCTAGGACGGCCGTGAAGACCTACGGAACCACCCCAGCCTTCGCCTTCGCGAAGACCCGCGCGACCCTCGCGGCGACCGATGTCCGCAGTGCCGAGGCAGCCAGGAAGCTCGACCGTGCAATCGGCGCGACAACGGCCCGGTCCACCCGGATTTCCACTTTCAGTTCGGCTCTCTGAGCCGGCGTCAGAAGCGGATAGAATGGCGGAATGACAGGACCCCTGGTCCCCTTCCGTGAATTCGTGCTCAAAGTGCACAGCAGGTGTGATCTTGCCTGCGACCATTGTTATGTCTACGAACACGCAGATCAGAGCTGGCAGACCCGCCCCAAGACCATCTCCGACGAGGCGATTTCGTGGACCGCCCGGCGTCTGGCCGAGCATGCGACGACTCATGCGCTTCCCTCCGTCACAGTGATCCTGCACGGTGGGGAACCGCTCCTGGCGGGGCCCGCGCGATTGCGACGGGTCTGCGAGGAGCTCGGCTCGGCCCTGAACGGCATCGCTGAGCTGGACCTCAGGATCCACACCAACGGCGTCCAGCTCAGCCCCCGTTATCTCGACCTCTTCGACGAGTTCCACGTCCGGGTCGGGATCTCGCTCGACGGCGACCGCGCGGCCAACGACCGCCACCGCCGATTCGCCAACGGACGCAGCAGCCACCCGATGGTGCTGCGGGCGGTCGAACTGCTCCGCGAGGAGCGCTACCGCCATCTGGACCTCGGCCTGCTCTGCACGGTCGACATCCACAACGACCCCGTGGCCGTGCACGACGCCCTCGCCGAGCTCGAACCCCCGCTCGTCGACTTCCTGCTGCCGCACGCCACCTGGGACGACCCGCCGCCGCGCCCGGACGGCTCGCCCACCGCGTACGCCGCCTGGCTCCTGACCGTCTTCGACCGCTGGACGGAACAGGGCCGCCCCATGCCCGTCCGGATGTTCGCCTCGGTGCTCTCCAGCCTGAGCGGCGGCCCCAGCCTCACCGAGTCCCTGGGCCTCGCCCCCACCGACCTCGTCGTCATCGAGACCGACGGAAAGCTGGAACAGGTCGACTCGCTCAAGAGCGCCTACGAGGGCGCCGCCGCCACCGGGTTCGACGTCTTCCGCAACACCTTCGACGAGGTCGCCGCCCACCCCGGCGTCCGGGCCCGCCAGCTCGGCCTGGCCGGGGTCAGCGAGACCTGCCGCCGCTGCCCGGTCGTCCGCTCGTGCGGCGGCGGGCTCTACACCCACCGGTACCGCTCCGACGACGCCACCGGCGGCGGCTTCGACAACCCCTCCGTGTACTGCGCCGACCTGGCCGCCCTGATCCGGGGCATCGAGGAACGTACGGCCGCCGCCACCGAGTCACCCGCCGTCCGGTCGCCGGACGCGCTGCTCGCCGCACACGTGGATCTGACCCGCACCCTGCTCGCGGCGCTCCACGACACCCTCGACGGACGGGGCGGAGAGCTCTGGGACGAGGCCTGGCGGCTCGCGGCGAGCGTGGAGGCGGACGCCTCGGGCGCCGACGCGCTCGACACCGTGCTCGCACACCCCCACACCCGCACCTGGCTGGTCGGCGCCCTGGAGGACGTCCGCGTCGGCCGCGGCCTGACCGAGCCCGCCGCCGAACGGCTCGGCGCCTGTGTGGCCGCCGCCGCGGTCCGGGCCGGGCTCGACCTGCCGGTGCCGGTGGCGTACCGCGACGGAAGCCTGCATCTGCCCACCCTCGGCACCGCGGTCGTCGGCGAGCCGGGGGAGCGGGGCATGGCCGTGGTACGCGCCACGGGCGACGGATTCCTCGTCCGCCGACCGGACACCGCGCCCGCCGCTCCCGGCCCGGAGCTGCGCATCGCGCCCGAGGAGCTGGAGGGTTCGCACTGGCGGCCCCTCCGCGTTCTGCGCCAGGTTCCGGCTCCTGCCCTCCTGCTGGACGACCTCGACCCCTTCCGTGACGCTTTCGGTATCGCCCCGGCCGAGCGGCTCACCGCGGAGCGGGCCGAGGCCTGGTCGCACCGGATCGCCGAGGCCTGGTCGCTGCTGGCCGACGCCGTACCGGACCAGGCCGCCGAGGCCGCCCGTACGCTGACCACGCTGACCCCGCTGGTCGACGGCACGGCCGAGCCGGGGCGGCACGGCCACGGCGCGCTCGGTGTCGGGCCGACGGCCGATGGCAGGGAGCTGGCACTCGGCCTGCTCAGCGCGTTCCGCCGGGCGAAATTGCGGGCGCTCGGTGAAGTGACGGATCTTTACGCCCTGGACGGTACCTGGGACCATCGAACGCCTTGGGGGAGCGAACACGTGCCGTTCTCCCGACTGCTGGCGGAGACATTCGAACGGGCGGGGCTCGGGCTTTACGATCCGCGCTTCCTCACGGGTGTCCCGGAAGCGCTCGACATGATCGAAAACGCGGCGGAGGTGACGGTCGACGGAAAACAGCTGATCGCCGCTGTCCGCAAGGAGATCAGCGGAACGCGGAGTGCGGCCGGGAGGAATCACGGCAGAAGCCTCTCGCTGTCCGGTCCCGCATCGAACGTCCTGGCGTCTGACCGGAAAGTGACGTTCGAATGACCGAACGGCAGGGGCTGGAATGCGGCCCGCTCCGGAATGATGAGTTCGCTTGCACTCCCTTCCTCCTTCCGGGATGCGAGTGCTCATACAGGACGGGGGTCGTGTGCACGCATCGACGCAACAGCGAGCGGTGGGCCATCGGCCGTATTTCTTTCTGAGTTACGCCCATACACCCGGGTACGGCACCGGGACGGACCCCGATATGTGGGTCGAACGGCTTTTCCAGGATCTCTGCGGCCATGTGATGGCCATGACCGACTTACCGGCCGGAGCGCCCGCGGGATTCATGGACCGGGAGATACGCTCCGGCGAGGGCTGGTCGGAACGGCTCGGCGATGTCCTCGCCACCTGCCGGGTCTTCGTTCCGCTGTTCTCGCCGCGCTACTTCGCCAGCGAGATGTGCGGCAAGGAGTGGTACGCCTTCGAGCAGCGGGCCATCCACCACCGGGCCCGCTCCAACCAGCCGGCCGAGGCCATCGTCCCCGCGCTCTGGGTGCCGGTGCCGCCGAGCCAACTGCCCGGCTCCGCCGAGCGGTTGCAGTTCAACCACCGCGACTTCGGCGAACGGTACGTCAGCGACGGACTCTACGGGCTGATCAAGCTCAGACTCTTCGCCGAGGAATACGAACGGGCCGTCTACGAACTGGCCAAACGCATCGTCAGCGTCGCCGACTCGGTCCGTATCGACACCGGCCGGCCCGTCGACTACCGCCTGGCCCCCAGCGCCTTCGGCTCCCCCAGCAGCGGAGTCGGCGCACCCCGGCCGATGCAGATCACCATCGCGGCGCCCACCCGCCATGATCTGCCCGAAGGCCGCAACAGCGACCACTACGGCGACCATCCCCAGGACTGGAACCCGTACTTTCCCGCCTCCGCCCGGCCGCTGGCCTATGTGGCCGAGGAGCTGGTCCGCTCGCTCAACTACCAGGCCGTCATCACCTCGTTCGACGAGGACCGGCACGACGGCAAGGCCCCGCCCAGCACCCCCGAGATCCTGCTCGTCGACCGCTGGGCCCTGCGGGACGAGGACCACTGCCGCAGGCTCGCCGCCTTCGACGCGGAGAACCGGCCCTGGGTGACCATGGTCGTCCCGTGGAGCCGCGACGACCACCAGAGCCGGGCGGCGGAGACGGAGCTCACCGAGAAGCTCGAAGCGGTCATGCCCGTCAAGATGGGCCAGGGCCGGGCCCTCTGCCGCGCCGCCGCCAAAGGAGTCCCCACCATGGAGGCGTTCGGCCAGCTCCTGCCCCAGGTGGTCGAGGTGGCCGCCCAGCAGTATCTGAAGCACGCGAAGGCCTACCCGCCCGGATCCGGCGGCGGATCCGGCGAGCGGACCCGGCTCACCGGCCCCATGGGCAACACGAGCTACATACCCGACCCGCACGACCCTGCGACGGAAGCGGAGGACCTATGAGTGCCGGTCGTGACGGGCGCATCGTCACCTTCTACTCGTACAAGGGCGGTACCGGGCGCACCATGGCGCTCGCCAACGTCGCCTGGATCCTCGCGGCCAACGGCAAGCGGGTCCTGGCCGTCGACTGGGACCTGGAGGCCCCCGGACTCCACCGGTTCTTCCACCCCTTCCTCGATCCGGCCACCCTCGGCGCCACCACCGGTGTGATCGACCTGATCACCGAGTACGCCTGGGCCGCGACCAGCCCCGCCCAGCGCGCCGAGGACTGGCACCGCGACTACGCCCGCATCCAGCCGCACGCCGTGTCGCTCACCCCGGAATCGCTCGGCTGGGAGTTCCCGCAGGGCGGCACGCTCGACTTCGTCTCCGCCGGACGGCAGAACCGCGAGTACAGCGCCACCGTCTCCACCTTCGACTGGGACAACTTCTACGACCGGTTCGGCGGCGGCCACTTCTTCGACGCCCTGCGCGACGACATGAAGGCCCACTACGACTACGTCCTCATCGACAGCCGGACCGGCCTCAGCGACATCGCCGACATCTGCACCGTCCACCTCCCGGACGTCCTCGTCGACTGCTTCACCCTCAGCGACCAGTCCATCGACGGCGCGGCCTCCGTCGCCCGCCAGATCGCCGAGCGCAACACCGGCCGCCCCATCGCCCTCTACCCCGTACCGATGCGCATCGACGAGGGCGAGAAGGAGAAGGCGGACGCCGGACGGGCACTGGCCCGGCTCAAGTTCGACCGGCTGCCCCGCGATCTGTCCGGCGACGAACTCACCGCCTACTGGGGGGCGGTGGAGATCCCCTACCGGCCCTACTACGCCTACGAGGAGACGCTGGCCACCTTCGGCGACGAGGCCGGGCTCACCAACTCGCTGCTCTCCGCCTTCGAACGGCTCACCGCGGTCATCACCGACCGGGAGATCACCTCGATGCCCCCGGTCGGCGAAGAGGTCCGGCTGCGGATCCGCGACGCCTTCACCCGGCGCAGGCCCGCCCTGCCCGCCGATCTCCACCTCAGCTATGTGGCGGAGAACCGGATGTGGGCCGACTGGCTCGAATCCATCCTCACCCGGGCCGGTTTCCGGGTCGTGCCGCGCGACGTCTCCGCCGAACGCCCGCCCGAGGAGCAGGCCGACACCACCGCCGAGAACGCCGCCCGCACCGTCGTCCTGCTCTCCAGCGCGTATCTGAAGTCCCAGCGCGCGGTCGAGCTGTGGGAGCGGACCGCCGCCGAGGCCGTCGGCAGCGGCCGCCGCCGGCTGGTCCCGCTGCGGGTCGGGGACGTACGCCTGACCTCCCCGTACATCGACCGCAACCCGGTCGACCTCTTCCGGCTGGACGAGGTGCACGCCACCACCGCCGTGATGCGGGCCCTGGACCGTCCGGTGCAGGTCGCCGACGGGGTCTCGCCCGGGCCCCGCTTCCCCGGCACCGTGCCGAGGATCTGGAACGCGCCGCCCCGCAACCCCGGCTTCACCGGCCGCTCGCTCGTCCTGGAGCGGATGCGCGACCAGCTCGGCGGCGGCCTGGCCGTCGTCCTGCCGCAGCCGCAGACCCTGTACGGACTCGGTGGCGTCGGCAAGACCCAGGTGGCCCTGGAGTACGTGCACCGCTTCATGGCCGACTACGACCTGGTGTGGTGGATATCGTCCGAGCAGCCCGACGACGTCGTCGCCTCGCTCGCCGAACTCGCTGGCCGGCTCGGCGCCCAGGGCGGCGACGACATGGCGGCCGCCTCCCAGGAGGCCGTCGACCTGCTGCGGCGCGGGGTGCCATCCGACCGCTGGCTGCTCGTCTTCGACAACGCGGACGACCCCGAGCAGCTGCGCCGCTACTTCCCGCAGGGCGGCTCCGGCCACATCCTGGTGACCTCCCGCAACCAGAGCTGGTCCCAGCACGGGGACGCGCTGCCCGTGGACGTCTTCCTGCGCGAGGAGTCGATCGAGCATCTCCAGCGCCGGGCCCCGGGGCTCAGCGACGAGGACGCCGCCCAGGTGGCGACCGCGGTGGGCGACCTGCCGCTCGCCGTGGAGCAGGCGGCCGCCTGGATCGCGGAGACCGCGACGCCCATCGACGCCTATCTCGAACAGCTCGCCCAGCAGGCGCCCCAGGTCCTCGCGCTCAACCAGCCGGCCGGCTACCCGGAACCGGTCGCCGCGACCTGGAACATCTCCATCGCCCGGCTCAAGGAGCGCTCGCCCGCCGCCGTGCGGCTGCTCCAGCTCTGCGCCTTCTTCGCCCCCGAGCCGATCTCCGCGAACCTCCTCTACAGCAAGGAGATGATCGACGCGCTGAAGCCGTACGACTCCTCGCTCCAGGAGAAGCTGGTGCTGGGCCGGGTCATCCGGGAGATCGGCCGCTTCGCCCTGGCCAAGGTCGACCAGGTCTCCAACTCCATCCAGGTGCACCGCCTCGTCCAGGCCGTGATCAAGGCGCAGCTCAGCGAGGAGGAGCAGCGCGAGGCCCGGCACGTCGTCCACCGCATCCTCGCCGGGGCCCGGCCCGACGACGACGAGCCGATAGACAACCCGGAGACCTGGCCGCGCTTCGCCACGATCTGGCCGCACCTCGGCCCCTCCGACGCCCGCAACTGCAAGGAGCCGGAGACCCGCAGGCTCCTGATCGACCGGGTCCGCTACCTCTGGAAGCGCGGTGACATCAGGACCGCGTGGGCGCTGGGCGAGGACCTGCGCGAGATCTGGCGCGAGAACCTGGGCGAACGCGACCTCCAGTACCTCTACCTCCGCTTCCACCTCTCCAACATCCTGCGCACCCGGGGGCGTTATGTGGAGGCGAGGGAGCTGGACGAGGTCACCCTGGAGCGGCAGCGGGAGGTGCTGGGACCCGAGCACCCGCACACGTACATGACCACCAGCAGCCTGGCCATCGACCTCGGGCTGCTCGGGGACTACGCGCGGGCGATCGAGATGGCGACCGAGGCCCACGAGGGGTTCGGGCAGATCTTCCACGACTCCCACCCCCGGACCCTGGCCGCCGCCAACAACCTGGCCCTGAACCTGCGCAGCGTCGGCCAGTACGCCCGGGCCCGGGAGATCGACCAGGACGTCTACGACCTGCGCACCCAGGTGCTCGGACCGGACCATCCCTACAGCCTGTCCTCCGCCATGAACCTGGCGCGCGACCTGCGGGAGGTCGGCCGGTACGAGGACTCGGTGGGGCTGCTCAGCACCACGTACAACAGCTTCAAGGAGACGATGGGCCGCACCTTCCCCGCCACGCTGAGCGCCGCGAAGAGCCTCGCGGTGTCGCTGCGCAGGGCGGGCCGGCTGGAGGACGCGCGTCGGCTCACGGTGGCGACCCGCGGCCGCTACCGGGCGAAGTACACCATCGCCAACCCCGATTCGCTGGCCTGCGATCTCAACCTGGCGGCGGACCTGTTCGCGGCGGGGGAGAACGCCGAGGCGCTGGAGACCGCACAGGAGGTCGTCGACCAGTACATGAAGGTGCCGGGGGAGAAGCACCCGTACACCCTGGCGGCACAGAACAACCTCGGCGTCTATCTGACCGGGGCCGGGGAGCCGGAGGCGGCGGAACGGGTGCTGAAGCAGGTCGTCGCCGGTATGCGGGAGACGTTCGGCCGGGAGCACCCCAACACCCTGTTCTGTGTGATGAACCTGGCCAGTGCGACGGCCGACCGGGGCGAGCTGGACATCGTGCTGGAGACGGAGCAGCGGCTGTCCGGGCAGTTGCGCGCGGCGCTCGGTGCGCACCATCCGGAGACCCTGGCCATGACCTCGAACATGGCGGTCACGCTCGACGCGATGGGCCGGGAGGACGAGGCGGAGCAGTTGCGGTCGGAGATCGTCGTCGAGCTGTCGCGGCAGCTCGGCGACGACCATCCGCTGGCCCGGATCGCCCGCACCGAGGAGCGGTTCCGACGGGAGCTGGAGCCGATGTCGGTGTGACCGGACGTGGACCGGCCGTGCCGGGAGGGCTCACCCTCCCGGCACGGCCGTCGGCAGCGTCCGGTACGGGTGCTCCCGCGCGTCCAGCAGCCAGTCCAGGACCCGGGGCAGCATGGGGAACGCGTCGAAGTGGGCCGCCGACGGTTCGAGTACGGCGGTGGCGCCCGGGATCTGCCCGGCCAGCCAGCGGGAGTGGCCGACCGGGGCGAAGACGTCCTGCACCCCGTGCCAGAGCAGCACCTCGCCGGTGATCCGGGCGGGATCGAACCCCCAGGGGCTGGAGAACGCGAGGGCGTCGTCGATCCAGCCGTACGCCGAATGGCGCAGCCCCTCGCTGTAGTTGCGCAGCAGCATGGACCGGATCCCCGCGTCGTTGACCACCATCCGGTCGGAGTCGGTCAGCTCCCGGCGCAGATCGTCCAGGAGCCGGACCGGGTTCCGCCGGATCTGCGCGGAGCGGTCGATGAAGGACTCCGCCAGGCCGGCCGGGTCGTCCGCCGCCGTGGAGTACGCGAGGACATTGGACGCGGCCATCCCGTCGAACCAGTCGAGGCCGGCCGCGTCCGGGGGCGCGAGACTGACCAGCGCCGCGGTCCGGGTGATCCGTTCCGGCATCAGCGCCGCGCAGGCCAGGGCGTGCGGGGCGCCGCCGGAGCGGCCCACCACGGCGAACCGCTCCAGGCCCAACGAGTCGGCGATGGCCCGGACGTCCTCGACGACGTCCTTGATCCGGCGGCCCTCGTGCCGGTCGCTGTCGCCGTATCCGGGGCGGTCGTAGGTGATCAGCTGCGTATGGCGCTGGTACAGCACCATGCCCCGGGGGGCGGGCCCGAGCCTGCTGCCCGGGGTGCCGTGCAGCAGGAACACCGGTCTTCCCCGTGGATCCCCCATCCGCTCCACCATCAGATGCCGGCCGTCCGCCGCGAGCACCCGATTGCGCACCCGTGCCTCCTCCGCTCGGTCGTCCGGCGGGCGCGTGCCGCCTTTTCGATGATGACCCATCAGGGGCGTTACGGGGACTGTTCGACGACAGGAACTGTGAAGGTACGGGGAGGCTCCCGGCGGACGAGGTCCGTCGCCATCCGGACGGACCGCACCACCATCCGGACCGAGGGGACGAAAATCGGACAGGACTAGTCCTCACCCTGGGGCCGCCGATGGTTGCACCGGGTGTTCGCGAACGGAATCGACATGGCATGACCGGGGGTAAGTGAACGACCCAAGGGCGAAGCGTCGGCGTCGTGTGCACGTCCGGAAGTCGGCCTTGTGTGCGTTTCCCGGCCTCGGAATAGTGGGCGCCCCATCCTCCGTGTACGGGCACCCCACATGCTTCGTGCACGGCCCCACAGGAGGTCGAAGTTGAAGCATCGACGGATATCCAGGAAGCGCGCGACGCTGGCCGGCTCGGCGGTCGTCGCTCTGGTCGCAGCGGGATTCACGTTCCAGTCTGCGAACGCCAGTGACGATGTGCCGGAGTTCGTGGCCGAGACCCTCAGCGCGGACGCGGCCGGAAAGCTTGCCGACACCCTGGACCGTGACCTGGGCGCGGACGCGGCGGGCGCGTACTACGACACCACGGCGAAGACCCTCGTCGTGAACGTCGTCGACGAGGCCGGCGCCGAGCGGGTCCGCCAGGCGGGCGCCAAGGCCAGGATCGTGGAGAACTCCCTCGCCGAGCTGAAGTCGGCCCGGCAGACCCTCACCGACAGGGCGACGATCCCGGGCACCTCCTGGGCGGTCGACCCGGTGACCAACAAGGTGAAGGTCACCGCCGACAGCACGGTCGACGGCGCGGCCTGGAAGAAGCTCACGGCCGTGGTCGAGGGCCTCGGCGGCAAGGCCGAACTCAACAAGGCGGCGGGTGAGTTCAAGCCGCTGATCGCGGGCGGCGACGCCATCTGGGGCTCCGGCTCCCGCTGCTCCCTCGGCTTCAACGTGGTCAAGGACGGCGAGCCGTACTTCCTGACCGCCGGCCACTGCACCGAGTCGGTCACCAGCTGGTCGGACTCCCAGGGCGGCGCGGAGATCGGGGCGAACGAGGGCTCCAGCTTCCCGGAGAACGACTACGGCCTGGTCAAGTACACCTCGGACATCGAGCACCCGAGCGAGGTGAACCTCTACGACGGCTCCACCCAGGCGATCACCCGGGCGGGCGACGCGACGGTCGGCCAGCAGGTCACCCGCAGCGGCTCCACCACCCAGGTGCACGACGGCGAGGTCACCGCGCTGGACGCCACGGTCAACTACGGCAACGGCGACATCGTCAACGGCCTCATCCAGACGACGGTCTGCGCCGAGCCGGGCGACAGCGGCGGCGCCCTCTTCGCGGGCGACACCGCGCTCGGTCTGACCTCGGGCGGCAGCGGCGACTGCTCCTCGGGCGGTACGACCTTCTTCCAGCCGGTCCCGGAGGCGCTGGCCGCCTACGGCGCCGAGATCGGCTGACGCACCACCGCTCCACCGTACGACGGCGCGAGGAAGGGCCCCCGGTTTTTACGCCGGGGGCCCTTCCTGTATGTACCTGACGCGGCCGGGCTCAGGCGGCCTGGGGCAGATTGCGCGTGCCCGCGTCCGCCGGGGAGACGCCGAAGATCTTCACGGCCTGGTAGTAGGCCCAGGCCGTGCTGTTGCACGAGGTCTTCGTCGCGCCCGAGTAGCCGGCGCAGACGCGCTTGAGGTCCTCGTAGAAGGCGGAGTCGATCCGGGCCTTGTTGGCGGAGAACGTGCCCGCGGCCTTGTAGTTCCGGTACCCGAAGTCGTGGCGGGCGCAGGAGTTCTGGAACGGGAAGCCGAAGGGGTTGTCGGGGGAGCTGCTGCAATAGTCCGTCGACCAGTCGAAGCCGTACGCGGCCCAGGCGCCCTGGTTGTTGCGGGCCGCGTTCCAGGCGTTGTAGCTGGAGGCGCTCGTCTGGGTCCAGGAGCTGAGCACCTGGGGCTTGTCGGCGGGGGCGGCCGAGGCGGAGACGGCGCTGCCCAGGGTGAGGGGGAGGGACAGGGCGACCGCGGCGAGCGGAACCATGAAGCGACGACGCATGAACGACCTCCGTGGGGGTGAATGGAGTTGCTCCTGAGGCGCTCCTCGCCGGGTGGTGCGAGGGGCAGGAGCAGCATGCCGTCATGTACGCGTCATGCCTAGGGGTTACGCCGAGTGGACATCAGGAATTGTCGGCCCGGCACCGGGAGTTGGGGCGTACGTCAGGTGGGGCCGTCGTCGGGGCCCTGTCTGCGGCTCACCCTCATTACGTGATCCGGGCCGAGGCCGTGCCAGTTTTTACCGACGCGTAACTTCCCTCGCGAGCTTACTCGTGCGTAATTTGGCATGAGCACACACAGCTTGTGGTCCGGGCCACAGGGCGCACCGCCATCGCACCTCCCTTGAGCCGCAAGGAGACCACACGATGCTGCCCTGGATCCGTGCTGCGCGCGTTCCCCGCACGCGCAGTCTGCTCGCCGCCCTGCTCCTGGCCCTCGCCGTTCTCGTCGCCCCCACGGCGACCGCGAGCGCGGCCCCGGCCGCCGAAACGGCCACATCGCGAGGGTGGAACGACTACTCCTGCAAACCCTCCGCCGCCCATCCCCGCCCCGTCGTCCTGGTCCACGGAACCTTCGGGAACTCGATCGACAACTGGCTGGTCCTCGCCCCCTACCTGGTCAACCGGGGTTACTGCGTCTTCTCCCTCGACTACGGCCAGCTCCCCGGCGTGCCGTTCTTCCACGGCCTCGGGCCCATCGACAAGTCCGCCGAACAGCTCGACGTGTTCGTCGACAAGGTGCTCGCCTCCACCGGAGCCCCGAAGGCCGACATCGTCGGTCACTCCCAGGGCGGCATGATGCCGAACTACTACCTGAAGTTCCTCGGCGGCGCCGACAAGGTCAACGCCCTCGTCGGCATCGCCCCGGACAACCACGGCACCACGCTGCTCGGCCTCACCGAACTGCTGCCGTTCTTCCCCGGCGTGGAGAAGTTCATCAACGACAAGACCCCCGGACTCGCCGACCAGATCGCGGGATCGCCCTTCATCACCAAGCTCACGGCGGGCGGCGACACCGTGCCCGGCGTCCGCTACACCGTCATCGCGACCAAGTACGACCAGGTCGTGACCCCGTACCGCACGCAGTACCTGGACGGGCCGAACGTACGCAATGTGCTGCTCCAGGACCTGTGCCCGCTCGACCTCTCCGAGCACGTCGCGATCGGGACCATCGACCGCATCGCCTTCCACGAGGTGGCCAACGCCCTCGACCCGGCCCGCGCCACCCCGACCACCTGCGCCTCGGTCATCGGCTGACCCACCGCACGACAGCGACGGGCCGGGGCCCGCCGTCCGAGTCGTACGGACGGCGGACCCCGGCCCGTCACATCCTGCCGCGCCCGACGTCCCGGAGGGACGCGGCAGGGGTACGGAGAGGGGCGCCGCGGTCAGCGGCTGTGGCGCCCCGTCGCGGCGGCGGCCCGCCGGCGCTGCGAGGCGAACAGCACGGCCGCACCGGCGGCGAGCACTCCGGCGCCCCCGATCGCCAGGTAGGTGCTGCTGCCGGAGCCACCGGTCTCGGCCAGCACCTCGTCCTTGCTCGCGGTGTTGGCCTCGGGGGCGTTGCCCTCGGCCTTCTTCTCCGGGGCCGGAGCGGCGGCGGTGACCTTCGCCCCGGTGTTCGCGTCGTCGTCACCGTGGCCGTTGTGCTCGACGGAGGACTTCTCGGCGCCCTCGGTGATCGCCTTCTCGGACGGCGCGGAGGGAGCCGGCGCCGGAGCCTCGGCGCCGGTGTCGCCACCGGACCCCTGCTCGCCCTTCCCCTCCTCCTTCTCCGCCGAACCGCCACCCGCGGACCCGCCGCCGAACGTCACGTCGGAGCAGGCGTAGAACGCCTCGGGGGAGTCGGAGCGCTGCCAGATCGTGTAGACCAGCTGCCGCCCGGAGCGCTCGGGGATCGTCCCGTCGAAGACGTACGAACCGTCCACCAGCGCCGGGTCGGTGACCTCGGCGAAGGGCTTCGCCTCCAGGTCCGACCAGGCCAGCGGCTTCGTGGCGTCATAGCCGGGCTTGGTCATGTACAGCTCGAACGAGCCCTTGTGTGGGGCCGTCGCACGGAACTTGAAGGTGTGCTTGCCCGCCGACAACGCGGTGGCCGGCCAGTCGGCGCGCGGCAGGTCGAGCCCCTTGAACTTGTCGTTGGCCGCGCTGCACAGCTTGCCGTCCGGGATCAGCTCACGGTGCTTGCCCGCCGCGTTGGCGATGTTGACCCCGTTCCAGTCGTACAGCGCCTGCGTCCCGCCCGCCGCGACCGCCGCCTGGCACGCCGCCGACTTCGGGCTCTCCGGCCCCTCCGCGAAGCACGCCGACACCCGGCTGACCGGGTCCGTCAGCGAACCGTGCGCGACGGCCGGCGTGGCGGTCAGCCCGGCCAGCGCGAGCGGTGCGAACCCGAGGGCGAGAATTCCGGCGGCCTTGCGACGAGCGGTCATGGGTGGATCTCCTTCTGTACGGCACTGCTGTCGGGGTGGCGATCAGCAAGCTAGCCGCTCGGAAGGACGAAAACCCCTGCTGGGACGGGGTGAGGGCGATCCTTATGGTCCCTTTAAGGAGCGGTTAGGCGTGGGCTCAGGAACCGGTCAGGGCCCCGCCCCGGGACACCTCGGGCGGGTGCGCCGTCAACGGCGCTCCGCCGCGCCTCAGCCCTTCCAGCGGTAGCGCCGCTCCGGCCGCCCCGTTCCCCCGTACCGCAGGGTCACCTCCGCGCGGCCCGTTCCGGCGAACCACTCCAGGTAGCGGCGCGCGCTCACCCGGGACAGGGCTCCCGCCTCCGCGCACTCCGATGCCGACAGGCCCCCGGGGTGGTCGCGCAGGGTGCGTTCCACCAGGTCGGCCGTGGGGGCGGCCAGGCCCTTCGGCAGCTCCCGGGAGCCGGGCGGGCGGGTGCCGAAGATCTGGTCGACGTCCTCCTGGCGGGCCTCGCCCAGCTCGTCCAGGCGGGTGCGCAGGGCGGCGACATGGCGCAACTGCTCCTGGAGGGCGGAGCGGTTGAACGGCTTGATCAGGTAATGGAGGGCTCCTGCCCGCAGCGCCGCCCGGATCACGCCCGCGTCCTTGGCCGCCGTGATGAACAGGGCGTCCGTGCTGGGGCGCGATGCGTCCCGCTCCTCCGCCGTGCGCAGGGCGCGCAGGACGTCGATGCCGTCCATGTCGGGCAGGTAGATGTCGAGCAGCACCAGATCGGGGTGCAGCCGCTCGGCGGCCCGCAGGGCGTCGGCGCCGTTGTGCGCCACCCCGACCACCGTAAAACCGTCCATCGCGGACACATAGCGGCCGTGCAGCTTCGCGACCATGAAGTCGTCGTCCACCACCAGCACAGTTGTCACGCCGACACGCTAGGCCGCGACCTCAATGACCACAACGTCCGTTGATACCGGAAGAGAGACAGCTCCTTAACGCGCGGGCAACATGTGGGCCACTTCACAGCGAAAGGCGGAACCTGTGCGACTGCGCACTCTCCTCGCCCTGTTCGGGGCCGCGTTGCTGGTGGTGGTCGGGCCGCCCCTGCTCTCCACCGGCGACGGCTCCGACACCGGCACCCAGATTCCCGGGCTCCGCTTCATGGTCCCCAACACCCCCGGCGGCGGCTACGACATCACCGCCCGCACCATGGCCAAGAACGCCGAGGACGCCGGACTCACCCACAACATCGAGGTGTTCAACCTGCCGGGCGCCGGCGGCACGGTCGGGCTGACCCGGCTCGTCGGCGAACACGGCAACGGCAAACTCGCACTCTCCATGGGCCTCGGCGTCGTCGGAGCCGTCCACACCAACAAGTCCCCTAGCACCCTCGCCGACACCACCCCGATCGCCCGGCTCACCGAGGAACCGGACATCGTGGTGGTGGCCAAGAACTCGCCCTACCGCACCATCGCCGACCTCCTCGCCGCCTGGAAGAAGGACCCGGCCCGCGTCCCGGTCGGCGGCGGCTCCTCGCCCGGCGGCCCCGACCACCTCGCCCCGATGCTCATGGCGCAGGCCGCCGGAATCGCCCCGAGGACCGTCAACTACGTCCCGTTCGACGGCGGCGGCGAACTCCTCGCCTCCATCCTCGGCAACAAGGTCGGCTTCGGGGTCTCCGGCCTCGGCGAGTACCGCGACCAGATCGAGGCCGGCGAGCTGCGGCTGCTCGCGGTGACCGGACCCGAGCGGGTACCGGGCCTCGACGCCCCCACCCTGCGCGAAGCCGGACTCGACACCGAGTTCACCAACTGGCGCGGCATCGTCGCCCCGCCCGGCCTCTCGGACACCGAGCGCGACAAGCTCACCGCTCTCATCCGCGAACTCCACGCCTCGAAGCAGTGGAAGGAGTCGATGAAGAAGAACGGCTGGGACGACGCCTTCCTCGCCGGCAAACCCTTCGGCGACTTCCTCGACGAGCAGGACCGGCGCGTCGCCACCGTCCTCAAGGAGCTGGGACTGTGACCACCGAACCCATCGAACCCACCGGGCCCGGCGAGGCGAGCGGCGCCCGCGCCTGGCTGCGCGAGCATTCCGAGCTCGGCGTCTGCGTCCTCCTGTTCGCGCTCGGCGTGCTCGTGCTCACCGACGCCCTCACCATGAACGTCGACATCGCCCAGCGCGGTCCCATCGGCCCCCGCACCGTCCCCTTCGTCGTCGGCGCCGGGCTCCTGCTGGTCGGGGCCCTGCTCGCCGTCGACGTCCTGCGCGGCGGCCGCGGCGAGGCCGAGGGCGGCGAGGACGTCGACCTCGACGAACCCGCCGACTGGCGCACCGTGCTCCTGCTCACCGGAGTCTTCCTCGGCGCCGCCGTCCTGATCGGCCCGCTCGGTTTCCCGATCGCCGGGGCGCTGCTCTTCTGGGGCTCCGCCTACGCGCTGGGCAGCCGCCACTACGACCGCGACCCGCTCATCGCGGCCGGACTCTCCCTCTTCACCTACTTCGTCTTCGACAACCTGCTCGGTGTCCCCCTTCCGGGCGGCCCGCTGATGGGGGTGCTCTGACCGATGGATTCCCTCAACTCCCTCATCGACGGCTTCGGCACCGCGCTCACCCCGATGAACCTGCTGTGGGCCGCGATAGGCGTCCTGCTCGGCACCGCCATCGGTGTGCTGCCCGGCATCGGCCCGGCGATGGCCGTGGCGCTGCTGCTCCCGGTGACGTACGGACTCGACCCGACCGGCGCGTTCATCATGTTCGCGGGCATCTACTACGGCGCGATGTTCGGCGGCTCCACCACCTCGATCCTCCTCAACACCCCCGGTGAGAGCGCCGCCGTGGTCGCCGCGATCGAGGGCAACCCGATGGCGAAGGCCGGACGCGGTGCCCAGGCGCTCGCCGCCGCCGCGATCGGTCACTTCGCGGGCGGCATGATCGGCACGATCCTGCTGGTCGTCCTCGCCCCGACTGTCGCGTCGCTCGCCATCGGCATCGGCGCGCCCGACTACTTCGCCATCATGGTGCTGGCCTTCATCGCCGTCACCTCCGTCCTCGGCGCCTCCCGCATCCGCGGCATCGCCTCCCTCCTCATCGGCCTCACCATCGGCCTGGTCGGCCTCGACCAGATGACCGGCCAGCAGCGCCTGACCTTCGGCTCGCTCCAACTCGCCGACGGCGTCGACGTGGTGATCGTCGCAGTCGGGCTCTTCGCTATCGGTGAGGCCCTCTGGGTCGCCGCCCATCTGCGCCGCTCCACCGGAAAGCCGATCCCCGTCGGCCGGCCCTGGCTCGGCCGGGCCGATCTGAAGCGCACTTGGAAACCGTGGCTGCGCGGGCCCGCCATCGGCTTCCCGTTCGGGGCGATCCCGGCGGGCGGCGCGGAGATCCCCACCTTCCTCAGTTACGTCACCGAGAAGCGGCTCTCCAAGCACCGCGACCAGTTCGGCAAGGGCGCCATCGAAGGCGTCGCCGGACCCGAGGCCGCCGCCTCCGCCTCCGCCGCCGGAACCCTCGTCTCGATGCTCACCCTTGGGCTGCCCACCACCGCCGTCGCCGCCGTGATGCTGGCCGCCTTCCAGCAGTACGGAATCCAGCCCGGCCCGCTGCTGTTCGAGCGTGAACCGGAGCTGGTCTGGGGCCTCATCGCCTCGCTGTTCGTCGGAATGGTTCTGCTGCTCGCCCTCAACCTCCCGCTCGCCCCCGTCTGGGCGAAGCTCCTGCGGATCCCTCGCCCCTATCTCTACGCGGGCATCCTCTTCTTCGCCGCCGTCGGCGCGTACGCGGTCGGCGGCGAGTCCCTCGACCTGGTGATCCTTCTCGTCATCGGGCTGATCGGGTTCGGGATGCGGCGGTACGGGCTGCCGGTGCTGCCCGCCGTCATCGGAGTCATCCTCGGCCCGGCCGCCGAACAGCAGCTGCGCCGCGCCCTCCAGATCAGCGACGGCAGCGTGACCGGCCTCGTCAACACCCCGTTCTCCGTCACCGTCTACGTGATCGTGGTGCTGATCGTGGCCTGGCCGCTGATCGGCCGGCTGATCGCACGGCTGCGCGGTGACCGGAAAACGGCGGAGAAGTCCCGCACTGTCGGTGGCGGCTGAGAGCATCGGAGCCATGACCACGATCGACTGGGACGCGGCGGCCGGATCCTTCGACGAGGAGCCCGACCACGGGCTTCTCGACCCCGCGGTGCGCGACGCCTGGGCCGGGCGGCTGGAGAGCTGGCTGCCCGCCACCCGCGGCGATGTGCTGGATGTGGGGTGCGGCACCGGCAGTCTCTCGCTGCTCGCCGCGGGCCAGGGCCACCGCGTCACCGCCGTCGACCGCTCGCCCCGCATGGCCGAGCTGGCCCGGGCCAAGCTCGCCGGGACCGGCGCGGAGGTCCTCGTCGGGGACGCCGCCCGGCCCCCGGTCGGGGAGCGGGCGTTCGACGTGATCGTGGCCCGGCACGTCGTCTGGCTGCTGCCCGACCCGGCGGCCGCCCTGGAGCACTGGTTCGGCCTGCTGAAGCCGGGCGGGCGGCTCGTCCTGGTCGAAGGGGTGTGGAACGGCACCGGTCTGTCCGCCACCACGCTCACCGCCCTGCTCTCCGCGCACACCGAGCGCATCCACCACGAGGACCTGGCGTCCGACAGCCGGCTCTGGGGCAAGAAGGTCGACGACGAACGCTATGCGCTGGTCGCCCGCGCGATGCCGCCCCACCGGCACACTGAGGTCGTCGACGTCCATCTGATCCTGCGCCGGGGCCCGGACGTCCTGCTGGCCCGCCGCTCCAACACGGGCTATGCGGACGGGCTGCTCCATATGCCCTCCGGCCACGCGGAGGACGGCGAGGACGTCCGGGAGGCGATGATCCGGGAGGCCGCCGAGGAGATCGGCCTCGAACTGGACCCCGACGAGCTGCGGGTGGCCCTGGTGATGCAGCACCGGGGGCCCGGCGGCGGGGCGCGCATGGGCTGGTTCTTCGTCGCGGAGTACGACCCGGAGCGCCCGCCGCGCAACGCGGAGCCGGAGAAGTGCTCCGAGCTGGACTGGTTCCCGCTGGCCGCGCTGCCGGACGACATGGTGGCGTACTGCCGCGCGGGCCTGGACGGCTATCGGGCGGGCGAGCACTTCATGATCCACTGGCATCGGGACGGGGAGCCGATCGCGTACGTCCCGGGCGGCGTCGGGCGGGCCGTCCCGCTGCCCGCCGCCGGGGAGGCGACCGGCCGGGTGCACCACATCGAGCTGTGGGTGGCGGACCTGGCGGCGGCGGAGCGCAGTTGGGGCTGGCTGCTGGGCCGCCTCGGCCATGTCCCGTACCAGCACTGGGCCCATGGCCGCAGCTGGCGGCGCGGCGACGCGTACGTCGTCCTGGAGCAGTCCCCGGACCTGGTCGCGGGTGACCACGACCGCCGCCGCCCCGGCCTCAACCACCTGGCGTTCCACGTCGCGGACCGGGCGGCCCTGGACGCCCTGACGGCCGAGGCCCCGGCGTACGGCTGGCGCCTGCTGTTCCCGGACCGCCATCCGCACGCGGGCGGCACCGGCCACCACGCCGCCTATCTGGAGGACCCGGCGGGCTACGAGGTGGAGCTGGTTGCCGCGTCACGGCCGCGCCCCTGAGCGGGGCCGCCGCTGTGACTCGGTCCGGCTGCCGGGTGCCGTAAGTCGGCCCCGGATCGGCTCAAGCGCGGGGCCGGTCGGGTCAGGCCAGGAGAGGAGCCAGCCCCTCGGACTTCGCCCGGTGTTCCAGCTCGTCCAGGGCCGAGGCTGCCGCGAGGGCCGCCGCCGGGTCGCGGTCCGTCAGGCCGCTCGCCTCGAACTCGTCCTCGTCCAGCCGCAGGACCGTCGAGCCGTCGGCCGAGACCCACAGATCCAGGTCCAGGTCCTCGACCGTCAGCACCCCGTCCGCGAGCACGGCGGGGCGGGTGATGTCGCAGTACCAGCCCTTGAGCCCGCCGTCGCCGGTGCGGACCTCCTTCACCGCGAACCACCGGTCCCGCCCGTAGTGCTCGGTGAACACATCGCCCGGCTCGAACCGGACGAAGCCGAAGTCCCGTACCCCGGGCGCGGCCCACGGTGCCCGGACGGTGACGCGGACACCGTCGTCCCGGACCAGCTCCGCCGGATAGCGGATCTTGGTGCGGCCCGCCTTGGTCAGGGCGACGACCAGCGGTTCAGAGGGTGCGGACATGGCGGACCTCCGTCGCGCAGACCTGGTAGCCGAACCACTGGTTGACGGCCAGCATCGGGCCGTTGCCGGTGTCGTTGGAGGTGTAGGCGTCCGTGTAGCCGGCCGCCCGTGCCCGGTGCAGCGAGTCGTTCTTCGCGAGCTTCGCCAGGCCCCGCCCCCGGAACTCCCGCAGGGTGCCGGTCATGGCGCTCAGATACGTCCGTACGCCGTCGGTGGTCGCCGCGCTGAACGCCGCCACCTTCCCGTCCACCAGCGCCACCGACGTCAGCCCCTGGTCGAAGGCCGGGTGCCGCCAGACGTTCGTCAGCCAGTCCTCGTAGTCGTCCAGCTCGGAGGCGATGTCGCCCGGCTCGTCCGCCGTCACCTCGGCGTCCGCCTCGAACAGCGCCCGGGGATCGTCGGCGAAGTCCGCCCCGGTCCGCAGCTCGACACCCGGCGGCAGCTCCTGACGCGGCGGCAGGGAACCACCCGCCAGGTCCAGCCGCTGGAAGTGCGCCGAGCGCTTGGGCTCGTAACCCCGCTTACGGGCGAACTCCAGGCTCTCCGCGTTGTCCAGCACCCACGCGTACAGCACCGTGGCCCCGACCCCGGCCAGGTGCTCCTCCGCCGTGCGCAGCAGCAGCGAGCCCGCGCCCCGGTTGGTGCGGCCTGGGAGCGTCTGCGGGGTGAAGTAGCCCTGCCCCGGCTCGGGGCTCTCGTGGGCGATGCCCGCCTGGGCCGTGGCGATGATCTCGCCGTCCTCCTCGGCGACCAGCAGCCGGTAGTGCTTGTCCGGATGGGCGTGCGCCAGGTCGTGGACGATCTGCTCGGGGGTGGCCACCATCCAGGGGACCGAGGCCCGGCGGGCCCGGGTCCACGCCTCCGCGTCGGACGGGCGGAAGTCACGCACGATCACAGTCATGCGGTGGACCGTATGCGCAGCCGCGCCCCGAACGCCTCCCCTTTTTCCGCCCGTGGGGGACAATCGGCCCGTGACTGAGAAGATCGTCCTCGACCCGGACTCCGGCATCGCCCCGTACGAGCAACTGCGCACACAGCTCTCCGAACTGGCCCGTTCCGGCGCGCTGCCCGTCGGCCACCGGCTCCCGACCGTACGCGGCTTCGCCGAGGAACTGGGCCTCGCCGCCAACACCGTCGCCAAGGCCTACCGGGCCCTGGAGGCGGACGGGGTGATCGAGACCCGGGGGCGTAACGGAACGTTCGTCGCGGCCGCCGGGGGAGCGGCCGAACAGCGGGCCGCGGCCGCCGCGCAGCAGTACGCCGAGACCGCCGAGCGGCTCGGCCTCACCCGGCAGCAGGCCCTGTCGCTGGCCAAGGACGCGGTGCGGGCGGCGTACGGCGACTGACCGCGCAGCCGTACCGGTAACCCGTGGACCCGGCGGCCCCGGGGACCCGGCCGACCCGTGGGCCCGGGGTCAGAGGTACGACCCCGCGACCCGGCGTCAGAGGTACAGCCCCGCGTCCGCCCCCGTGTCCTGCTTCGGCACCGACGCCGGGCCGATGCCCCTGCGCAGCGCGTACAGCTCCGCCAGGGAGTTGCCCTCCCGGCCCACCCCCTCGTCCGTGCCCAGCCAGGCCACCGACTCCCGGCGGGTCAGCGGACCGACCTCGATCCTGGCCAGGCAGCGGCCGGGCCGGACGACCGCCGGGTGCAGCCGCTCCAGGTCCTCGTTGGTGGTGACCCCCACCAGCACGTTGCGGCCCTGGCCCAGCAGACCGTCCGTCAGGTTCAGCAGCCGGGACAGGGCCTGGCCCGCCGTGTGCTTGGCCTCGCCGCGGATCAGCTCGTCGCAGTCCTCCAGGAGCAGCAGCCGCCACCGGCCCTTCTCCGTACCGTCGTCCTCGCCGATCGCGATGTCCATCAGATAGCCGACGTCGCTGAAGAGCCGCTCGGGGTCCAGCACACAGTCGACCTGGCACCACTCGCGCCAGGAACGGGCCAGGGTGCGCAGCGCGGACGTCTTGCCGGTGCCGGGCGGGCCGTGCAGCAGGAGCAGCCGGCCCGCGATGTCGTCCGGCGTCACCTTCATCAGCCGGCCCATGGCGTCGGCCACCGGCGCGGTGTAGTTGGGGCGGACCTCGTCCCAGCTCCCCGCGGCGATCCGGCGGGTCGTGCGGTGAGGGCCGCGGCTCGGCGAGACGTACCAGAAGCCCATGGTCACGTTGTCGGGCTGGGGCTCCGGCTCGTCCCGCGCCCCGTCCGTCGCCTGCCCGAGGACCTTCTCCGCCAGCTCCGCGCTGGTCGCCGTCACGGTGACGTCCGCGCCCCGGTTCCACCGGGAGGCCAGTAGGGTCCAGCCCTCGCCCTCCGCCAGCGTCGAGCTGCGGTTGTCGTCGCGGGCGGTCCGCAACACCCGGGCGTCCGGCGGCAGCAGCGTCGCCCCGGCCTTGATCCGGTCGAGGGAGGAGCTGTGGGAGTACGGCTGCTCGCCCGTCGCGAAGCGGCCGAGGAAGAGCGCGTCGATGACATCGGACGGCGCGTCGCTGTCGTCGAGGGTGAGCCGGATCGGCAGAGCGGATTCGGGGGAGTCGGGCATGGCGCTCATGATCCGGCACAGGGGCACCCCGCGCACCCGGTTTCCCGGCGCGTGCCGCCCACGCGAGCTGGGGCGACCGACGGAGTGGCAGCCGACGGGGCGACAGCGAGGCCTAGATGAGCGCCTGTTGAACCGCCGGGGGCGGACGGAAGCACTCCACTCTCATTTTTGGCATGAACACTTCCGGTCGGGCGGGAGCGCTGCTACTACGGAGTAGGCAGATACCCCCTGCTCAAGGAGGTTCCATGAAAATGTCCAGACTCGTGGCGTTCTCGGCCTCGCTCCTGCTCGGTGCCGCCCTCGCCCTGACCGGTGCGGGAGTCGCGAACGCCGACTCGTCCGCCGCCGCCGTCGACTATGTCGCCCTCGGCGACTCGTACTCCTCCGGCGTCGGAGCCGGCAGCTACGACGGCTCCAGCTGCAAGCGCAGCAGCCGCGCCTACCCCGCCCTCTGGGCGGCCGCCAACTCCCCCACCACCTTCGACTTCGCCGCCTGCTCCGGAGCCAGGACCAACGACGTCACGAGCAGTCAGCTCGGCAAGCTGAACGCCTCGACCGACCTCGTCTCGATCTCCATCGGCGGCAACGACGCCGGATTCGCCGACGTCATGACGACCTGTGTCCTCCAGTCCGAGGCCACCTGCCTCAGCCGGATCGCCACCGCCCGCGCCTACGTCGACTCCACCCTCCCCGGCCGGCTCGACTCCGTGTACTCGGCGATCCGCGCCAAGGCTCCCTCCGCCCGGGTCGTCGTCCTCGGCTACCCCCGCTTCTACCAGCTCGGCGGCAGCTGCATAGCCGGTCTCAGCGAGAAGGAGCGCTCTGCCATCAACGGGGCGTCCGACCACCTCAACACGGCCACCGCCAAGCGGGCGGCGGACCACGGCTTCACCTTCGGCGACGTCAGGACGACCTTCACCGGGCACGAGATCTGCTCCGGCAACGCCTGGCTGCACAGCGTGAACTGGCTCAACATCGGCGAGTCCTACCACCCCACGGCCGCCGGACAGTCGGGAGGCTATCTTCCGGTCTTCAAGTCCGCTCTCTGACCGGCGCGTTCCTCTGATGGCCGCCTAGTGCGGAAGTCTGCGGGAGTCCTCGTCGGCCGAGGGCTCCCGCTTCGGGGCCGAACAGCGGGCACCTAAGGGGCAAACCTGTCGAACTGCCCCAAGTCGCCCTGGAATCGCGCGGATTCGGTAACGGCCCGTCAACCTCCGTATATGTGTGCGCAATCGCGTGGCCGGGATACACGGGTGTCACCGCGGGACGATAGGGTTAACCTGCCCGGACCGGGTGCCCTCGTACGGGTGGGGAGTGACATGGAACAGATAACGGTGCGAAGCAGGCCGCGTGTGCCTGCCATCACATGCGGGAGCGGTGCGACCAGTACGCGCCTCGACCGCCATCTCGCGGTGCTCGGCGGACCCGTCGTCCCGCAGCGCGAGTCGGCCGAAGCGACGCTGCTCATGCGTGAGCTGACCTCGCGTGATGCCGCGCACACCCGCCGGAGCAGGAGCGCCCGCGTGTCGCTCTTCGCGCCGCTGCGGCGACTGCGGCGCTCGCTCTTCGGCAGCCGCCGCTGACCCACGGCCCGGCTCGCCCGGACCGGACCGCCCCACCGCTCGGGACGGACCAGGTCAGGCGATCACCCCGTCCCGGCGCAGCACCGATGTCTGCTCGTCCGTCATCCCCAGGGCTCGCAGCAGCGCATCGGTGTGCTCGCCCAGCGCCGGTACGGCACCCATCCGTGGATCCGGGCCGCCCGGCAGCGTGATCGGCGGCAGCAGTGCCCGCAACGGCCCCACCGGTGAACCCACTTCCCGCCACCGGTCCCGCGCCGCGAGCTGCGGATGCGCCGCCACATCGGCCACCGTGTTCAGCCGGGCACAGGCGATTCCCGCCGCCTCAAGGCCGGCCAGCGCCTCCTCGCCCGTGAGGCCCGCCAGCGCCCGGCCCACCGCTTCGTCGGTCCGCTCCCGGTTCGCGGTCCGCGCGGCGTTCGTCGCGAAGTCCGGGTCATCGGCCAACTCGGGCCGCCCCAGAACCCGTTCCGCCAGTCGCCGCCACTCCCGGTCGTTCTGCACGGAGAGCAGCACCTGCTCGCCGTCGGCCGTGGCGAAGGCGTCGTACGGGGCGATCACCGAGTGCGCGAGTCCCGTACGCGGCGGGGGCGTGGCCCCGTGCATGCCCTGGTGCAGCGGGTGGCCCATCCACTCGGTCAGCGCGTCCAGCATGGAGACCTCCACCGGGCCGCCCCGCCCGGTGGACGCCCGCCGCAGCAGCGCCGCGAGCACCCCGGAGAACGCGTACATCGCCGCCGCGATGTCGGCCGCCGGAACACCCGCCTTCACCGGCTGCTCCGCCGTTCCCGTCACCGAGACGAGTCCGGCCTCGCACTGCACGAGCATGTCGTAGGCCCGCTTGTGCGCGTACGGCCCGCCCGCCCCGTAACCGGAGATGTCGACGGCCACGAGCCGCGGGTGCGCGGCGCAGAGCGAGGCGGCGTCGAGCCCGAGCCGGGCCGCCGCCCCCTGCGCCAGATTCTGGACGAACACATCGGCCCCGGCGACGAGTTCACGGACCACCGCGAGGCCGCGCGGGTCCTTCAGATCGACGGCGAGGGACTTCTTGCCGCGGTTGCACCAGACGAAGTGCGAGGCGAGTCCGCGCGCCGCCGTGTCGTAGCCGCGCGCGAAGTCGCCGCCGTCCGGGCGCTCCACCTTGATGACCCTGGCTCCGAGGTCGGCGAGCTGCCGGGTGGCGAAGGGGGCGGCGACCGCCTGCTCGACGGCCACCACCGTGATGCCGTCGAGGGGGAGGGGCAATGTGTTCATGACCCCGTGCATACCCGCTGACCGGCGCTTTCGCCACTCTCCGCCGCCAGGAGCCCCCGGGCCCTCCGCTACAGCAGCGCGAACTGCCCCTCCGGGCCCTCCTCCTGGTGGCCGAGCACCGATGCGGGGCGCCGGGCCGAGGGCGGGACGGGCAGCACGCCCGCCGCCCGCAGCTCGGCCGGGCCGATCAGCGGGCCCGTCTCCAGCGCCGCCCGCAGCTCCTTCCGGGCACCCGCCGTGCCGTCCAGCAGAGCCAGTACGGTGATGAGTTCGAGCAGCTCCGAGGTCCACTCCCGGGGCCAGCCGCGCGCCCCGACCGCGTCGAGGCCGTCCGCGGCCGCGCCGTCCGGCCCCCGGCCCGCCGCTGCCGCCGCACGGCGGCCGAACCAGAGCTCCAGCACCCGCACCCCGCCCACCGTGAACTCCCAGGCCGCCGCGGGCACCGGCGAGATCCGGCCGTCGCCGACGGTGAGCGCCTCCTCCTCGGCGTCGTAGGACAGCTCGGTGGGGCGGGCGGGGAGCGCCGCCCGCACATAGGGCCTGCGTCCGCCCGGCAGCCGGGGCCGCTCCCCGCCCCGGGCCCCGCGCGACTGGAGCCGCAGCAGCTCCCGGCCGAGCGCCACCCCCGACGACCACACCGCCCCGTCGGCCGGCAGCGGGATCAGGGGGCCGGTGGCGGCGGGCCGGGCGGCAGCCAGGATCCAGGCCAGCACCGCTTCCGGGGTGAACACGTCCGGCTCCCCGCGACCGCTGCCGCCGAGCCGCCCGCACAGCAGGTCCAGGAGCCCCGGCGCGAGGTTGGGCTCCGTGCCCCCGGGCCTGCGGTGGAGCGGCCTGATCCGGCCGGGCCGCCCGGCGGGGGAGTGCCCGTCGGGCAGCAGCGCGGTCACGGACAGGGCGGGCCCGGCGTCCTCGGGGGCGGCGCTGTGTTCGACCGCGAAGAGCTGCTGCCCGTCGGCGACCCGCCACAGCTCCGGCCGGGCCGCGTCGATCAGCCGGTGGTCGGGGAGCAGCCACTGTTCGTCGTAGGGGCCGTGCAGGATGCGTACGGGGTCGGGGCAGGGGCCGGGATCCCGGGCGAAGCGGGCCGTGCCGGTCGACTGGCCGGGCAGGGCGGCGACCGAGGTGTGCGGCGTACGGGAACGGGTGGCGGCGAAAAGCCGCTCCTGCTCGGCCGTTTCGGCACCGGCCAGGCGTTCCCAGCGGGCCCGGAGCGCCACGGGGTCGGGGCCACTCACCCAGGCGCGGCCGGTCCGCAGCGGCCGTACCGACCACGGCATCAGCTCGTCCAGCGGGATGAACGCGTCGAGCGGCGAGGACTCCGTGTCCCCGCCGGATCCGGCCGCCGCCGTCCTGCACGCTGCCACCGAGCCGTCCCTCCCCTGTCCGCCGTGACCTGGCCGCGGTGACCTGTCGGCCGTGGCCCTTCGCATCGTAACTGCGGGCGGAGTCCGCATGGCGTGAGGTCAGTGGGCCTCGACCGTCACGGAGAAGGAGAACCGGTCGCCCCGGTAGCGGATCCGGGCCACGTCCACCACGCGCCCCTCCTCGTCGTATGTCACGCCCGTGTAGTGCAGGATCGGGCTGAGCAGCGGGACCTGGAGCAGCTCGGCGGTGACGGGGTCGGCGAGGCGGGCCTCCACCGTGTCGGTGATCCGGGAGATCCTCACCCCGACGACGTCGCGCAGGACCTTCGTCATCGGCCAGCGTTCGAGGTCGGCCACGTCGATCCGGGCGGCGATGTCGGGGCGCACCGCGTTCTCCGCCCAGTTGGTGGGCTCGTCGCTCTCGCCGTCGCGGCGCAGCCGCCGGTAGCGGGTCACCTCGGCGCAGTCCGGGAAGAACTCCGCGAGATCGCCGGGCAGCGGCACCGGGCCGTGGCCGAGCACGGTCGTCGCCTCGCCGGACTGCTGGGCCACGATCGCGTCGACCGAACCCAGCAGCCGGACCGGGGAGACCCGCCGGGCGCGCGGCTCGATGAACGTGCCGCGCCGCCGGTGCCGGCTGATCAGCCCCTCCGTCTCCAGCTCCTTGAGCGCCTGGCGCATCGTGAGGACGCTGACCCCGTAGTGCGCGGCGAGCTGTTCCTCGGTGGGCAGCCGGGCGGAGGCGTCCTGCGGGCGGCCCAGTATGGAGGCCCGCAGCGACTGGGACACCTGGTACCAGAGAGGCAGCTTCCGGTTCAGGACGAGGGAGTCGGGGGCGAAGGCGGCCGGCTGGCGCGGCTGGTCCGCCCCGCTGTCCGTCCCGGCCTGCTCATGGCTCTCGGTCATGTCGTCCCCGTCCCCGTCCCGTCCCATTCCGCCCCTCCGGACCTCCCGCGCCCGTCGGCTACGGCCGGAAGTTGCGGCTCAGACCCTGCCACACGTCGTCGTAACCGCGCTGGAGATGGCCGGCGGAGGCCGCCTGCTCCGTCGCCGTGACCGGCCAACGGGTCTCGAACATGAACGCCAGACCGTCGTCGATCTTCTGCGGCTTCAGCTCCGCCGCGCTCGCCCGGTCGAAGGTCTCCCGGTCCGGGCCGTGCGCCGACATCATGTTGTGCAGGGAGCCGCCGCCGGGGACGAAGCCGTCGGCCTTCGCGTCGTACGCCCCGTCGATCAGGCCCATGTACTCGCTCATCACATTGCGGTGGAAGTACGGCGGGCGGAAGGTGTCCTCGCCGACCAGCCAGCGCGGGGCGAAGACGACGAAGTCCACCCCGGCCAGCCCCGGGGTGTCGGACGGCGAGGTCAGCACCGTGAAGATCGACGGGTCGGGGTGGTCGTAGCTGATCGTGCCGATCACGTTGAACCGGCGTAGGTCGTAGACGTACGGGGTGTGGTTGCCGTGCCAGGCCACCACATCGAGCGGCGAGTGGTCGTACGTCGCCGACCAGAGGTTCCCGCAGAACTTGTTGACCACCTCCACCGGGCCCTCGCGGTCCTCGTACGCGGCGACGGGGGCCAGGAAATCCCGGGCGTTCGCCAGGCCGTTGGCGCCGATCGGGCCGAGGTCGGGCAGCGCGAACGGGCGGCCGTAGTTCTCGCAGACGTAACCGCGCGCGGTCTCCTCCAGCAGCTCCACCCGGAAGCGGACCCCGCGCGGGATCAGCGCGACATGGCCCGGTTCGGCGTGCAGCAGGCCCAGCTCGGTGCGGAGCAGCAGCCCGCCGCGCTCCGGGACGATCAGCAGCTCGCCGTCGGAGTCGCTGAACACCCGGTCCGTCATCGAGGAGTTGGCGTGGTAGAGGTGGATGGCCATCCCGGCGCGCTGGGCGGCGTCGCCGTTGCCGCCGAGCGTCCACAGGCCGGTCAGGAAGTCCGTGCCGGGCGCGGGGTCGGGCAGCGGGTTCCAGCGGAGCCGGTTCGGGTCCGGCACGGTCTCGGTGAACGGGGCCGAGCGCAGGGCACCGTTGTCGATGCGGGTGAACGCCGGGTGGGCGGCCGAGGGGCGGATCCGGTAGAGCCAGGAACGGCGGTTGTCCGCGCGCGGCTCGGTGAAGGCGGAGCCGCTCAGCTGCTCCGCGTACAGCCCGAGGGGGGCGCGCTGGGGGGAGTTGCGGCCGTGCGGGAGCGCCCCCGGCACCGCCTCCGAGCTGTGCTCGTTGCCGAAGCCGGAGGAATAGGTCAGCCCTTCGGCCGTCTTCCTCGCCTGGTCGATCGCGCTCATCCCGCACTCCCGGTGCCCAAGAAAGCCCTCGGATCCGCCGGACGACGAATCCTATGTACCACCGTAGGAATAGGAGCGGGGCGCGTCAACGGCACACATCGGGCCATTCGGTGCGTGTGCCTCCGCTGTCCCGCCGGACTGCCTTTGGTGCCCGGTGGTCTGCCTTTGGTGTCCGGGCCTGCCGCCTCGGGTCTTCGGTGGTCTGCCTTTGGTGTCCGGGCCTGCCGCCTCGGGTCTCCGCAGGGCTGCCCCCGCTGTCCGGCCCGCGCCCCTGGTCTCCGCCGGGCTGCCTCCGCTGCCCGTCGGCCCGCCTCCGCTGCCCGCCGGGCTGCCTCCGCTGTCGGGCCCGAGCGCCGGGCACGGCATCATGGGCCCGTGCCTCCTCAGCCCCATGTCAACCCGAACCTCCGCCGCGCCCCCGTGCAGCAGCGCAGCGCCGACCGGCTGGCCCGGATACTCGACTCCTGCGCCGGGCTCCTCGACGAGACCGGATACGAGCAGCTCACCACCCGGGCGGTCGCCGAGCGCGCGGAGGTGCCGATCGGCTCCGTCTACCGGTTCTTCTCCAACAAGCGCGCCCTCGTCGACGCCCTCGCGCTGCGCAACCTGGACACCTACGCCGACCGCATCACCGCCCGGCTCGCGGACCTCCCCGCCGCCGACTGGCGCGCCGCCATCGACGCGGTGCTCGACGAGTACCTGGCGATGAAGCGGAGCGTCCCCGGGTTCGCGCTCGTCGACTTCGGGCCGCCGTTCCCCGCCGAGGGCCCGGCGGACGACGCCAACCGGCGGCTGGCGGACCGCCTCGCCGCCCTGCTCGCCGGGCACCTCGGCCGCTGGCCCGACGAGGGGCTGTCCCGGGCGATCCTGGTGAGCGTGGAGGCGGCCGACGCGCTGCTGCAACTCGCCTTCCGTACGGAACCCTCGGGGGACGCGGCGATCATCGCCGAGACCCGGACGCTGGTCAGGTCCTATCTGGCCCAGACGCTGGACTGAGGCGGACGCGTCGGGCCCCTTTCCTGGGGCCCACGACACCTCCCCACCGTGCGTACCGGTCGGTATGCTCGCCGTGCCGGGGCAGCGGGGCTCCCACGCCCCCCGCCCGGCCCATGTCCGCGTGCCGTCGTCGCAGCCGCCCCGGGGAGGGCCCATGTCCCACGACTCCCGCACCGCACCGCGCATCTGCCCCCTCTGCGAGGCCACCTGCGGCCTCACCCTCACCATCGAGGGGACCACCGTCACCGGTGCGCGCGGCGACCGCGACGACATCTTCAGCCGGGGCTTCATCTGCCCCAAGGGAGCCTCCTTCGGAGGGCTCGACGCCGACCCCGACCGGCTGCGCGTCCCCCTCGTGCGCGGCGAGGACGGGGAGCTGCGCGAGGCGGCCTGGGGCGAGGCGTTCGACCTGATCGCCGCGCGGATACCGGACCTGGTGAAAGCCCATGGCCCGCAGGCCGTCGGCGTGGTGCTCGGCAACCCCAACGTGCACACGATGGCGGGCTCCCTCTACCCGCCCCTGCTGCTTGCCGCCCTGCGCACCCGTAACGTCTTCACCGCCAGCACCCTGGACCAGATGCCCAAGCACGTCTCCAGCGGCCTGCTCTTCGGTGACGCGCACGCCATCCCCGTACCGGATCTCGACCGCACCGGCCATCTCCTCCTGATCGGCGCCAACCCGCTGGAGTCCAACGGCAGCCTCTGCACCGCCCCTGACTTCCCCGGCCGGCTCAAGGCCCTGCGCCGGCGCGGTGGCACGCTCACCGTCATCGACCCGCGCCGCACCCGTACCGCCCGGCTCGCCGACCGGCACGTCGCGATCCGGCCGGGTGCGGACGCCCTGCTGCTGGCCGCACTCGCGCACACCCTGATCGACGAGAAGCTCGCCGACCCCGGACCACTCACCGAGCATCTGGAAGGCCTCGACGAACTCGCCGCCGCCCTGGCGGACTTCACGCCGGACGCGGTCGCCGCCGCCTGCGACGTGGACGCGGACACCATCACCGCCACCGCCCGCGAACTCGCCGCCGCCCCCACCGCCGCCGTCTACGGGCGCATCGGCAGCTGCACCGTCGAGCACGGCACCCTGGCCAGCTGGCTGGTGGACGTCCTCAACATCCTCACCGGAAACCTGGACCGGCCCGGCGGCGCGCTCTTCCCGCTCTCCGCCACCGCCCGCGCTCCCCGTCCCACCGCCCCCGGGACACGTAACGCCGCCCCCGGCAAGGGCTTCGCGCTCGGCCGTTGGTCGAGCCGGGTCTCCGGGCACCCCGAGGCCAAGGGTGAACTGCCCATCGCCGCCCTCGCCGAGGAGATCGACACCCCGGGCCAGGACCGTATCCGCGCCCTGGTGGTCATCGCGGCCAACCCCGTACTCTCCGCGCCCGACGGCGACCGGCTCGACGCGGCCCTCGCCGACGGGCTCGACTTCATGGTCAGCGTCGACCCGTACCTCAACGAGACCTCGCGCCGCGCCGATGTCGTGCTGCCCCCGCCGCCGCCCTCGCAGAGCGCCCACTTCGACTTCGCGTTCAACAGTTTCGCCGTCCACAACCAGGTCCGCTACACCCGCGCCGCCGTGCCCCTGGAGGACGGGCGGATGGACGAGAGCGAGATCCACGCCCGGCTGATCCTCGCGGTGAGCGGCATGCACGGCGCGCCGCCCTCCGCCGTCGACGACCTGGCCGTCGACACCGCCCTCACCCGGGCCGGGGCAGCAAAGGAGCTGGCCGCCGAACTCACCGGCGAGAACGGCCCCGAACGGCGGCTGGACCTGATGCTGCGCCTGGGCCCGTACGGGCTGACGCTTCAGCAACTCCTCGCCCACCCGCACGGCATCGACCTCGGCCCGCTGAAACCCCGCCTCACCGAGGTCCTGCGCACCCGCTCCGGCCGCGTCGAACTGCTCCCGGAGCCGATCGCCGCCGATCTGCCGCGCCTGCGCCGGGCGCTGGGCGACCGGCCCGCCCCGCTCGTCCTCGTCGGCCGCCGCCATCTGCGCTCCAACAACAGCTGGATGCACAACGTCGGTTCGCTCACCGGCGGGTCCAACGTCTGCACCCTCCAGATCCACCCCGACGACGCGGCCCGCCTCGGGCTGGCCGATGGAGACACCGCGCGCATCGAGTCCTCGGGCGGCGGCATCGAAGCCCCCGCCGAGATCACCGACACCGTGCGCAGCGGGGTGGTGAGCCTCCCGCACGGCTGGGGCCACAGCCGCCCCGGCACCCGGATGTCGGTCGCCGCCGCCCACCCCGGGGCGAACGTCAACCAACTCCTCGACGGCACGCTCCTGGATCCGCTGTCCGGCACGGCGGTCCTGAACGCCATCCCGGTCTCCATCACCCCAGCTCACTAGCACTACCCCGTTGACCTGGGGTTTTGCTCGTATTGCTCACGCGTCAACGTCTTGTTAACTCTTCGAGGAGGCCCCTAACGTCATCCGGACCGACCGCCGAGACCGGTGGGAGTTCAAGGATGAACGTTAGGTATCCCCCATGCTGACAATCCTCGGCTTCGTCATGATCGCGACCTTCCTGGTCCTGATCATGACGAAGAAGATGTCGCCGATCGCGGCGCTGGTACTGATCCCCGCACTGTTCTGTGTCGCCGTCGGGCAGGGCGCCCAACTCGGCGACTACGTGATCGAAGGCGTCGGCAATCTCGCCCCCACCGCCGCCATGCTGATGTTCGCCATCGTCTACTTCGGCGTGATGATCGACGTCGGCCTGTTCGACCCGATCGTCCGGGGCATCCTGAAGTTCTGCCAGGCCGACCCGATGCGCATCGTGGTCGGTACGGCGGTGCTCGCCGCGATCGTCTCGCTGGACGGCGACGGCTCCACGACCTTCATGATCACCGTCTCGGCGATGTATCCCCTCTACAAACGCCTGAAGATGAGCCTGGTCGTGATGACCGGCGTCGCGGCCACCGCCAACGGCGTCATGAACACCCTGCCCTGGGGCGGCCCCACCGCCCGCGCCGCCACCGCCCTCAAACTGGACGCCTCCGAGATCTTCGTCCCCATGATCCCGGCGCTGGCCATGGGCCTGCTCGCCGTGTTCGTGCTGGCGTACGTGCTCGGCATCCGGGAGCGCAAGCGCCTCGGGATGCTCACCCTCGACGAGGCGTTCGCCCGCGAGCCGCAGCCGGAACCGGAGACCGTGTCGGCAGGCCCCGGAGGCACCGGCGGCAAGGACCACCTCAGCAAGGGCACCGCAGCATCCGTCTCTGCAAGCGGTACGGGAAGTGGCACCGCGGACACGGACGCGAACGGGAACGGAAGCGACGACGAGCTCCAGGGCCTCGACCCGAACCGGCCCACGCTCCGCCCCAAGCTCTACTGGTTCAACGCCGGACTCACCGCCGCCCTGCTGACGGCGATGATCATGGAGCTGATGCCGATCCCGGTGCTCTTCCTCCTCGGCGCCGCCCTCGCGCTCACCGTCAACTTCCCCCACATGCCCGACCAGCGGGCCCGGATCGCCGCGCACGCCGACAACGTCCTCAACGTCTCCGGCATGGTCTTCGCCGCCGCCGTCTTCACCGGGGTCCTCACCGGCACCGGCATGGTCGAGCACATGGCCGACTGGGTCGTCGGCGCGGTCCCCGAGGCGATGGGCCCGCACATGGCCATCGTCACCGGACTCCTCAGCCTGCCGCTCACCTACTTCATGTCCAACGACGGCTTCTACTTCGGCGTCCTGCCCGTCCTCGCCGAGGCGGGCGCGGCCCACGGGGTCTCGCCGCTGGAGATCGCCCGCGCCTCGCTGGCCGGGCAGGCCCTGCACATGTCCTCGCCCCTCGTGCCTGCCGTGTACGTCCTCGTCGGCATGGCGAAGGTCGAGTTCGGCGACCACACCCGCTTCACCGTCAAGTGGGCCGTCCTCACCTCTCTCGTGGTGCTCGCGGCGGGCATCCTCTTCGGCATCATGTGATGGCCGAACGACCGCGAACCGGGCCCGGCCGGGGCTGGCTGCTGCGCCTCGTCATCGCCTTCGCCTTCGCGCAGGGGGCGGTGTCGATGGCGCGGCCCGCCGTCTCCTACCGGGCCCTCGCGCTGGGTGCGGATGAAACAGCTGTCGGTGTCATCGCCGGGGTCTACGCCCTGCTCCCGCTGTTCGTCGCCGTACCGCTCGGCCGCCGCACCGACCACGGCCGCTGCGCGCCCCTGCTGCCCATCGGCGTCCTTCTGATCTCCGGCGGCTGCGCGCTCAGCGGCCTGGTCTCCTCGCTGCCCGCGATGGCCGCCTGGAGCGGGGTGATGGGTCTCGGCCACCTGTGCTTCGTGATCGGCGCGCAGTCGATCGTGGCCCGGCAGTCGGCACCTCACGAACAGGACCGCAACTTCGGGCACTTCACCATCGGGGCCTCGCTCGGCCAGCTCATCGGCCCGATCGCGGCGGGCGCGCTTATCTCCGGGCAGGGCGGAGCCCTCGGCCGTACGAGCGCGCTCGCGCTCCTCGTCTCGGCCGGGGTCTGCGCGGTCGCCCTCGCCTCCCTCTGGCGCATCGAGCACCGCCCGGCGACCGGCACCCGGCCGCGGGCCGACGGCAAGGTCCCCGTCCGGACGATCCTCGGCGCGCGGGGCGTCCCCGCGGGCATCCTCATCAGCATGGCCGTGCTGTCCGCCACCGACATCCTCACCGCCTATCTGCCGGTCGTCGGCGAGCACCGCTCCATCGCACCGGCCACCGTCGGACTCCTGCTGAGCCTGCGGGCCGCCGCCACGATCGCCTGCCGGCTGGTGATGACACCGCTGCTGCGACTGCTGGGCCGCCGGGCCCTGCTGACCACCAGCTGTCTGCTCGCCGGACTCCTCTGCGCGGGCGTCGCGCTGCCCGTCCCCGTCCCGGTCCTCGCCGTGATGCTGGCCGTGCTCGGCTTCTGCCTCGGCGTCGGCCAGCCGCTGTCCATGACCACGGTCGTCCGCGCCGCGCCCGACGGGGCCCGCTCCACCGCGCTCGCCCTGCGGCTGACCGGCAACCGGCTCGGCCAGGTCGCCGCCCCGGCCGCGGCGGGCCTGATCGCGGGCGCGGTGGGGGTGGCGGCCCCGTTCGTGCTGCTCGGTGTGGGGCTGGTGGGCGCGGCGGGCCTCGGCCTGCGCGGCGAGGGTGAGAGCCGTACGGGGCGGGGCGACGGCCCCGGCCGCCCCGGGGCAAGGGATCATGCTGTTCCGGGGGCGAGGGCGTGACCGGCGTGACCGGTGTCTCGGAAGGCTCCCTGGCGCCGGAAAACTAACGGCGCTAGTTTGGGCGGGTGCGACGAGTGCCCCGCGCCCGCCGCACGGCTTCGGCGCTCCGCACAGCACGTCCGGGAGGAAACAGCCATGAAGGCCCATGACCAGATGTACATCGACGGCGCGTGGCGGCCCGCCGTCGGCCGGGACACGATCGCGGTCGTGAACCCGGCGGACGAGCAGGTCATCGCCCACGTACCGGCGGGGACGGCGGAGGACGTCGACGCGGCGGTGCGGGCCGCGCGCGCCGCCTTCCCCGCCTGGGCCGCGACACCGCCCGCCGAGCGTGCCGCCCGGCTCACCGCGCTGGCCGACGCGCTGGCCGCCCGCAAGGACGTGCTGGCGGAGACGATCACGGCGGAGCTGGGCTCACCGCTGCCGCTGTCACAGATGGTCCACGCGGGCGTGCCCGTGCTGGTGGCCGCCTCGTACGCCGAACTGGCCGCCCGCCACACCTTCGAGGAGCGGATCGGCAACTCCACCGTGCTGCTGGAGCCGGTCGGCGTGGTCGGTGCGATCACCCCCTGGAACTACCCGCTCCACCAGATCGTCGCCAAGGTCGCCCCCGCGCTCGCCGCCGGCTGCACCGTCGTCCTCAAGCCCGCCGAGGACACCCCGCTCACCGCCCAGCTCTTCGCCGAGGCCACCGAGGCCGCCGGGCTGCCGCCGGGGGTCTTCAACCTCGTCACCGGCCTCGGACCGGTCGCCGGCCAGGCGCTCGCCGCCCACGAGGACGTCGACCTGGTCTCGTTCACCGGATCGACCGCCGTCGGCAAGCAGATCGGCGCCACCGCCGGAGCCGCGATCAAGCGCGTCGCCCTCGAACTGGGCGGCAAGTCCGCCAATGTGATCCTGCCCGGCGCGGACCTCGCCAAGGCGGTCAACGTCGGCATCGCCAACGTGATGACCAACTCCGGTCAGACGTGCAGCGCCTGGACCCGGATGCTGGTGGACGCCGAGCGGTACGACGAGGCCGTGGAGCTGGCGGCGAACGCCGTCACCAAGTACGTGGCAGGGGAGCGGGTCGGTCCGCTCGTCAACGCCAAGCAGCAGGCCCGGGTGCGCGGTTACATCGAGAAGGGTGTCGCGGAAGGGGCCCGGCTGATCGCGGGCGGCCCGGACGCGCCCCTGGAGACCGGCTACTACGTCAGCCCGACCGTCTTCGCCGATGTCACCCCGGACATGACGATCGCCCAGGAGGAGATCTTCGGCCCGGTGGTCTCGATCCTGCGGTACGAGGACGTGGACGACGCCCTCCGGATCGCCAACGGCACCGTGTACGGGCTCGCCGGTGCCGTATGGGCGGCGGACGACGAGGAGGCGGTGGCCTTCGCCCGCCGGATGGACACCGGGCAGGTCGACATCAACGGCGGACGGTTCAACCCGCTGGCCCCGTTCGGCGGTTACAAGCAGTCGGGGGTCGGCCGCGAGCTGGGCCCGCACGGTCTGGCGGAGTACCTCCAGACCAAGTCGCTCCAGTTCTGACCCCGTAACCCTTCCTGTGTCATTCCGTGTAAGGAGCCTGTTCGTGGTCCGCGCCGCCGTACTGCCCGCCGTCGGAGCTCCGCTGGAGATCACCGACATCGTCCTGCCGGAGCCCGGCCCCGGTCAGGTGCGTATCGCGCTCGCCGCCGCCGGGGTCTGCCACTCCGACCTGTCCCTGTCCGACGGCACCATGCGCGTCCCGGTGCCCGCCGTCCTCGGCCACGAGGGCGCGGGTACGGTCCTGGCGGTCGGCGAGGGCGTCACGCATGTCGCACCCGGTGACGGCGTGGTCCTCAACTGGGCCCCCTCCTGCGGTGCTTGCTTCCACTGCGGGATCGGGGAGGTCTGGCTCTGCGCCGACGCGCTGAAGGGGACCGGCAACCTCCACGCCCGTACGGCCGACGGCACCGAACTCCACCCCGGCCTCAACGTGGCGGCCTTCGCGGAGGAGACCGTCGTCGCCGCGAACTGCGTGCTCCCGGCCCCCGACGGCATCCCCCTCACCGACGCCGCCCTCCTCGGCTGCGCGGTCCTCACCGGCTACGGGGCGGTCCACCACAGCGCCCGGGTCCGCGAGGGCGAGAGCGTCGTCGTGTTCGGGATCGGTGGCGTCGGCCTCGCCGTGCTCCAGGCCGCCCGGATCGCGGGCGCGTCCAGGATCATCGCGGTCGACGTCTCCCCGGCCAAGGAGGAGCTGGCCCGGCAGGCGGGCGCCACCGACTACGCCATCGCCTCCGCCACCACCCCGCGCGAGATCCGCAAGCTGACCGGCGGCCAGGGCGCGGACGTCGCGGTGGAGTGCGTCGGCCGGCCCGCGACCATCCGGGCCGCCTGGGAGTCCACCCGGCGCGGCGGCCGCACCACGGTCGTCGGGATCGGCGGCAAGGACCAGGAGGTCACCTTCAACGCCCTGGAGATCTTCCACTGGGGCCGGTCCCTGACGGGCTGCGTCTACGGCAACAGCGACCCGGCCCGCGACCTGCCCGTCCTCGCCGACCACATCCGCGCGGGCCGCTTCGACCTGTCGATGATGGTCACCGAGCGCATCGCCCTGGACGGCATCCCCGCCGCCTTCGACAACATGATCGCGGGCAAGGGCGGCAGGGCGCTGGTGGTCTTCCAGTAGTCCGTCAGTAGTCCGTCGTCCGGGAGGTCGAGGTGACCGGCCCCAGCAGCCGGGCATCCATCTCGCCCTCCTCGAACAGCCGGGAGGCCGGGCCCACGATCAGCGGGTCCGGCTTCCCGACCGCCTCCGGGTCCTTGCCCGGGTAGTCGAAGCGGTCCAGCACATGCCGCATCGCCTCCAGCCGGGCGCGCTTCTTGTCGTTGCTCTTCACCACCGTCCAGGGCGCGTCGGCCGTGTCGGTGTGGAAGAGCATCAGCTCCTTCGCCTCCGTGTACTCGTCCCACTTGTCCAGCGAGGCCAGGTCGACGGGGCTCAGCTTCCACCGCCGTACGGGGTCGATCTGCCGGATCATGAACCGGTTGCGCTGCTCGTTGCGGGAGACGGAGAACCAGAACTTCACCAGGTGGATGCCGTCCCGGGCGAGCATCCGCTCGAACCCGGGAGCCTGGTGCATGAACTCCAGGTACTCGCGGGTCGTGCAGAACCCCATGACCCGTTCCACGCCTGCCCGGTTGTACCAGGAGCGGTCGAACAGGACGATCTCCCCGGCGCTCGGCAGATGCGCCGCGTACCGCTGGAAGTACCACTGGGTGCGCTCGCGCTCGGTGGGCTTCTCCAGCGCCACCACGCGTGCGCCACGCGGATTGAGATGCTCGGTGAACCGCTTGATCGTGCCGCCCTTGCCCGCCGCGTCCCGGCCCTCGAAGAGGATCACCAGCCGCTCGTCGCGCTCCTTCACCCAGTGCTGGAGCTTCAGCAGCTCGATCTGGAGCGCGCGCTTGGCCTTGTCGTAGTCGCGGCGGCGCAGCTTGCGGTCGTACGGGTAGTCCTCGCGCCAGGCGTCGCGGGCGTGGCCCTCCGGCGTGACGAGGACGGGATCGTCATCTCCGCTGTCGACCACACCGAACCCGTCCAGATAGGCCCCGCCGTGCCGCGCGGCACGGCGGGTGGCCTCGGAGCCGTCGGGGTTCGCGGGCGTGTCGGCCCCGGCGGGCTCGTCCCGGTCCGCCTTGCCCTTGGCCCCGTTACGTCCGTTCCGCTTGGCGCTCCTCGTCATGACGGGATCCCTCCACCGGCCGGGCCGGATTTCCGCGTGTGGGCCCAGTCTGCGGACGGCTCCGGGAGACCGCCACCCCGGCCAGGCACAGCACCCCGCCGACGATGCCGAGCGGGGTCGGCACCTCGTCCAGCAGCACCCACGCCATGCCCACGACGAGCGCCGGGACCGCGTAGGTGGTCGCGCCCATCTTCCCCGCGGTGGTCCGGGCCAGGGCGTAGCCCCAGGTGGTGAAGGCCAGCGCGGTCGGGAAGACGCCCAGGTAGACCATGTTCAGGGTGGCGGACAGCGGGGCGTCGGCGGCCTCGGAGACCAGCACCCCGGTGAACGGCAGGCAGGCGACGGCCCCGATCAGGCAGCCGAAGGTGTTGATCTGGAGCGAGGAACCGTGCGCGAGGGCCGGCTTCTGGCTCACCACGCCCGCCGCGTACGCCACGGCGGCCAGCAGGCACAGGGCCACGCCCAGGACGGAGGAGCCGCCGTGCCCGGACATCGCGAGCCCGACCACGACCGCGCCGGCGAACGAGACGCCCATGCCCAGCAGCAGGCGGCGCGGCAGGCCCTCGCCGAGCATGCGGGCGCCGAGCAGGGCGATCAGGATGGGGCCGATGTTCACGAGCATCGCGGCCGTGCCGGCGTCGACCTCCTGCTCGCCCCAGTTCAGGGCGACCATGTACAGCCCGAACCACAGCACCCCCGAGGTGATGATCCCGGGCCAGGCGCCGCGCCCCGGGAGCCCTTCCCGGCGGACGAGCAGGATCGCCCCGAGCACGAGCGTGCCCGCGAGCAGGCGGCCCAGGGCCAGCGCGCCGGGGGAGTAGGCCTCGCCCGCGCTGCGGATGGAGACGAAGGCGGAGGCCCACAGCAGGACGGTGGTGCAGGCGGCGGCGGGGGCGCGCCAGGGGTGGGTGGTCGTGGTCATGGCCACGACCGTAAGACCGAAACGCTTCGCCCCCCACCGAATTGTCAATCCCCGTCAATCGTGACCTCGGCGGCCCCATTCCCTGGGGGCTCCCCAAGCCCGTCCACCCTCCCAGCCCGTCCGGCGCTTGAGGACGGAACCCTGCACCCGTCCAGCCCGTGCCCCCCTTGGGGCTGGGGCCGTCCACCCTTCCAGCCCGCACCCCCTTGGGGCTGGAGCCCGGCCGTCCCCTCCAGCCTGCACCCGCTTGGGGCTGGAGCCCGGCCATCCCCAGCCCGTCCGGCGATTGAGGACGGAACCGTGGCGGTGGTACGGGGCGACCCCTCCGTGTCCGGGAAGCAAGGGTGCTGCCCAACCCAAGCACCGGTTCCGTCCTCAAACGCCGGACGGGCTGGATGTGCACGGCCTCGTCCGCAGCCGCCGGACGGGCTGGATGTGCACGGTCTCGTCCGTAACCGTCGGACGGGCTGGAGTCGCGCGGGCTCGTCCGTGGCCGGGCGTCAGTCCGGGAGTGGGTCGGGGGCCAAGCCCAGGTGGGCCGACAGGGCGTGGGCTCCCGACGGGGTCAGCCGGACCGCCCGCCCCGACCCCACCCGCTCGCACCACCCCACCCCCAGCACATGCGCGCACAACGCCGCCCCCGCCGCCCCCGCCAGATGCGGACGCCGCTCCGTCCAGTCCAGGCAGCCCCGGGCCAGGGGCCGCCGCCCGGACCGGTCCAGGGGGACGCCCAGCGCGTCGAACCACTCCAGGCCCGCCCCGGTCAGCGCGAACCCGGTGTCCTGCCGCAGCAACCCCCGTACGGTCATCGCCTCCGTGATCCGGATGCCCAGCCGCCCGGCGAGATGGTCGTAACAGGTCCGCCCCCGGGCCAGCGCACTGCTCATGCTCGCCGCCCGCAGCGACCGCGGCCGCTCCGGCTCGCCCGGCATCGTGCGGGACACCAGCTCCTCCACCAGATGCGCCGCCCGCTCGTCGGCCAGCCGGACATAACGGTGGCGGCCCTGCCGCTCCTCGGCCAGCAGCCCGCCCGCCACCAGCCGCCCCAGGTGCTCACTGGCGGTGGACGGGGCGACACCGGCGTACCGGGCCAGCTCACCGGCGGTCCAGGCGCGCCCGTCCAGCAGCGCCAGGCAGAAGGAGGCCCGGGTCTCGTCCGCGAGGAGGGCGGCCAGCGCGGCGAGGCGTACGGCGGTGGAGTCGTGCGGCCGCGGCCGACGGGAACGGTCCATACGTCCAGCGTCCGTCACGGACGGTTCGGCGCCGGCCGAACCGTCGCCGCGTCACCGTCCACCGGCCGCGCGTACTGCTCGTACTGGATCGCCAGCCCGTCCAGCAGTGCCCGCAGCCCCGTCTCGAAGGCCCCTTCGTCGACCTGGCGCCGGTGGTCGGCCAGCAGATGGGCCTGGCCGAGGTGCGGGTAGTCGGCGGGGTCGTAGGCGGTCTCGTCGTCGACGAAGCCCCCGGCGAAGGAGCCCAGCGCCGAGCCGGTGATGAAGTACCGCATCAGCGCCCCGATCCGGGTCGCCTGCGCGGGCGGCCACCCCGCCCCCACCATCGCCCCGAACACCGCGTCGGCCACCCGCAGTCCCGCCGGCCGGCGGCCGGGGCCCCGGGCGAGGACCGGGACGATGTGCGGGTGCGCGGCGAGGGCGGCCCGGTAGGACAGCGCCCAGTCGTGCAGGGCCGCCCGCCAGTCGCGCGGGTCCGACTCCTCGAACATCGACAGATCGACCTGTACGGAGACCGCGTCGGCGACGGCGTCGAGGATCTCCTCCTTGTTGCGGAAGTGGTTGTAGAGCGAGGGCCCGCTGACCCCGAGCACGGCCGCCAGCCGGCGCGTGGAGACGGCGTCGAGCCCCTCGGCGTCCACGAGCGCGCTCGCCGCCCCGACGATGCGGTCTCTGCTGAGGAGGGGCTTGCGCGGTCGGGCCATGCGGCTCATAGTAGGCCCTGCGAGCCGGAAACTAGCAGTGCTAATTAAGCGATCGTCGGAAGCGGGGTGGCGCACGATGGACCTGGCGCTCAGCGAGGAGCAGGAAGCCGTCCGGAAGCTGGCCGAGGACTTCGTCGCCCGCGAGGTCGCCCCGCACGTCGTCGCGTGGGACCGGGCCGAGAATGTCGACAGGTCGATCGTCGGCAAGCTCGGGGAGCTCGGCTTCCTCGGGCTGACCGTCCCCGAGGAGTACGGCGGCTCCGGCGGCGACCACCTGTCCTACTGCCTGGTCACCGAGGAGCTGGGGCGCGGCGACTCCTCGGTGCGCGGCATCGTCTCCGTATCGCTCGGCCTCGTCGCCAAGACCATCGCGTCCTGGGGGAGCGAGGAGCAGAAGCGGCAGTGGCTGCCCCGGCTCACCTCCGGCGAGGCGATCGGCTGCTTCGGCCTCACCGAGCCCGGCACCGGCTCGGACGCCGGGAACCTCGCCACCAGGGCCGTGCGCGACGGCGGCGACTATGTCGTCAACGGCACCAAGATGTTCATCACCAACGGCACCTGGGCCGATGTCGTCCTGCTCTTCGCGCGGACGGACGGCAGCCCCGGCCACCGGGGCGTCTCCGCCTTCCTCGTCCCCGCCGACACCCCCGGTCTCACCCGCCGCACCATCCACGGCAAGCTGGGCCTGCGCGGCCAGGCCACCGCCGAACTGGTTCTCGAGGATGTCCGGATACCGGCGTCCTGCCTCCTCGGCCCCGAGGGCAAGGGCTTCTCCCTCGCGATGTCCGCCCTCGCCAAGGGGCGCATGTCGGTCGCGGCGGGCTGTGTCGGCATCGCCCGGGCCGCCCTGGACGCGGCCGTGCGCTACGCCGGTGAGCGCGAGCAGTTCGGCAAGACCATCGCCCGCCACCAGCTCGTCCAGGAACTGCTGAGCGACATCGCCGTGGACGTGGACGCCGCCCGGCTGCTGACCTGGCGGGTCGCCGACCTGATCGACCGGGGCCAGGACTTCGCCACCGCCGCCTCGAAGGCCAAGCTGTACGCCTCCGAAGCCGCCGTCCGCTGCGCCAACAACGCCCTCCAGGTCTTCGGCGGCTACGGCTACATCGACGAGTACCCGGTCGGCAAGCTGCTGCGGGACGCCCGCGTGATGACGCTCTACGAGGGCACCAGCCAGATCCAGAAGCTGATCATCGGCCGGGCGCTGACGGGCGTCTCCGCCTTCTGACGGGCGCCCGGTCTCGCACGGGGCTCGTACGGGTGTCTGAGTACGGGCCTGGGGGCCGGCCTGAGTACGGGTGCGGATGTGGCGCGCGCCACCTCGGCCGATGCTGAACCCATGAGTGACACGACACCGGTCAAGCAGCAGAGCACCGCGGCCTTCTACGTCCAGGCCGTGGCCTCCTTCATGGTGGCGATCGCCGCGGTCGCCTTCGGTATCTTCTTCCTCGACGCCGACGCCTGGGTGCGCGGATTCCTCGCGATCGGCGTGCTCTATCTGGTCACGTCCTGTTTCACGCTCGCCAAGGTGATCCGGGACCGCCAGGAGGCCGGGCAGATCCACAGCCGGGTCGACCAGGCCCGGCTGGAGAAGATCCTCGCCGAGCACGACCCGTTCCAGAAGCTCTGACCCGTACCGTCCGCCGGACACGCCCTAAGCGCTTGCTCAGGTTCGGGGTATGGTGTTCGTCCTGCTGACGGAGAGGGGCCCTGGGCGATGAGTGCGGCGGAGGAGACGAGCGGCGAGGACACGCCGTGGGGCGAGGTCACTCCCGAGGCGGCCAGGCGGCTCCTCGTCGCCGCCGTGGACGCCTTCGCCGAGCGCGGGTACCACGCGACGACCACCCGTGACATCGCCGGCCGGGCCGGAATGAGCCCGGCCGCGCTCTACATCCACTTCAAGACCAAGGAAGAGCTGCTCCACCGGATCAGCAAGATCGGTCACGAGCGGGCGCTGTACGTCCTCGACACCGAGGCGGACCGGGACGGCACGGCCGCCGAACGGCTCGCCGGAGCCGTCCGCTCCTTCGTCCGCTGGCACGCGGAGCGCCACACCACCGCCCGGGTCGTGCAGTACGAGCTCGACGCGCTGGGCGAGGAGCACCGCACCGAGATCGTCGCGCTGCGGCGCAGGAGCGACGCGGTGGTGCGCCGGATCATCGGCGAAGGGGTGCGCGACGGCGAGTTCGACGTCCCCGACGTCCCCGGGACCACGCTCGCGGTGCTGTCCCTCTGCATCGACGTGGCCCGCTGGTTCAACGCCCAGGGGAGCCGTACGCCCGACGAGGTCGGCGAGTTGTACGCCGACCTCGTCCTGCGGATGGTCGGGGCGCGTACGGCCCCGGAGCCGAAGTAGCCGCTGGAGGTCAGAAGTAGTAGCGGGACACCGACTCCGCGACGCAGGCCGGCTTCTCGCCGCCCTCGCGCTCGACGGTGACGACCGCCGTGACCTGCACGCCGCCGCCCACCTCCGTGACCTCCCGGAGCACCGCCGTGGCCCGCAGCCGCGAGCCGACCGGGACGGTCGAGGGGAAACGGACCTTGTTGGTCCCGTAGTTGATGCCCATCTTCATGCCGTCGACCCGCATCACCTGCGGTACCAGCGCGGGCAGCAGCGAAAGTGTCAGATAGCCGTGCGCGATGGTCGTGCCGAACGGCCCGTCCTTCGCCCGCTCCGGGTCCACGTGGATCCACTGGTGGTCGCCGGTCGCCTCGGCGAACTGGTCGATCCTCTTCTGTTCGATCTCCAGCCAGTCGCTGTGTCCCAGCTGCTCGCCCACTCCGTCCCGCAGCTCCTGCGCGGACGTGAAGATCCTCGGCTCTGCCATGTTCCCGGTCCCTGCCTTCCGGCTCGACGCACCATCCGGCGCGATGTCTAAGCGCTTGCTCAGCATCGTTGGGCGGCACGTTCCTGTCAACGACATGGCAGTAGGTTTGAGGGGTGCCCCAGATCCCACAGACACTCCACGAACTCTCGGTCGGCCAGCTCTCGGCGCGCAGTGGCGCAGCCGTCTCGGCCCTGCACTTCTACGAGTCCAAGGGCCTGATCACCAGCAGCCGCACCAGCGGCAACCAGCGCCGGTACTCGCGTGACGCGCTGCGCCGGGTCGCCTTCGTCCGGGCGGCGCAGCGTGTGGGCATCCCGCTGGCCACGATCCGGGACGCCCTCGCCGAACTGCCCGACGAGCGCACGCCGAACCGCGAGGACTGGGCCCGTCTCTCCGAGGCCTGGCGCAAGGAACTGGACGATCGCATCGGGCAGTTGCACCGCCTGCGCGACCATCTGACCGACTGCATCGGGTGCGGCTGTCTGTCGCTGGAGACCTGTGTGCTGTCCAATCCCGACGACATCAGCGGTGAGCGGATCACCGGTTCCCGTCTGATGCCCGAGCGCAAGCCGCCGACCGAAGACCCCGCTTAGTACCGAACGCGGTTCTTGGCCACGTCACGTCACGCGGCGGCCACCGCGGCGGGCCTCCGATGCCGTGGCAGCCGGGACCGGGCCAGCGTGCGGTCGGTCAGGGCGGGCTGCGGCACCGCGATCCCGCAGCCCGTGCACACCGGCCCTGCCCACGGCTCCTCGCCGCGCTCCTGCCGCCACTCGATGCCGGTGCCCGCACAGACCGGGCAGGCCGAGCCGGGGCCGGCGCCGAGGGCCGCGATCAGCCGGCGCAGGACCTCCGCGAGCGGCTCCGTGGGATGGACCTCGGGGTCGGTGCAGCGGGCCACCCCGTGACCGCCCCAGGTGCGCCGGTGCCAGTCGTCGAACGCGCCGGGCCGCCGCAGCCCCGCGTGCTTCTCGCGCCGCCGCCGCTCCGCGAATCCCGCCTCGTACGCGAGCCAGACGGCCCGCGCCTCCTCCAGCTCGTCCAGCGCGCGCATCAGGCGCACCGGATCGGGCGCCCGGTCCTCGGGATCGATCCCGTGCCGGGCGCACAGATGGTCCCAGGTCGCCCGGTGCCCGTACGGGGCGAACCTCTCCAAACACTTCCGCAGCGAATACCGCCGCAGGGCCAGATCACCCCGCGGATCTCGGACCTGTCTCGCAAGACTCCGGAAACCGGCCATGACACCGCCACCTCCGTCGCTCGTCCTTGGACGTCATGGAATGGACGTACGCCTGCCCGTTTCGGCTCCATCGAAAGATGAAATCCGCCCATTGGCCGAGAATCCCCATGTGGGGCGGGGTGCCACGGGCGGAAGCGGAGCGGCGCACGGACGGGTGGTGCGAGGGCGCGCGGTCCTTGCGCCGGTGGTGAAATCCCCTGGCGCCGGCACGAGCCCGTGAGGTTGGGTTCCCCCATGACAACAGCTCGACCGCGCCTGGAAAAGATCACCGCCGACAACGTGCTCGACGCCTGTCGGCTGGAAGTCGCACCCGAGCAGCGAAAGTTCGTCTCCCCGGTCGCGCAGTCCCTGGCCGAGGCCTATGTGCATCCTGTCGCCTGGCCCCGGCTGATCTGTGACGGTGAGCGTGCCGTCGGTTTCGTGATGGCGTACTTCGACCTGCCGTTCGACTTCGACTCCGAGGTGCCGGACGCCCCGAACCGTTCCGGACTCTGGCGACTCGCGGTTGCCGCGGGTGAGCAGGGCCGGGGCTACGGGCGGTTCGCCGTCGGCGCGGTCAACGAGGAGATCCGGCGGCGTGGCGGGACAGTGTCGACCGTGACCTGGAAGCCCGGCGAGGGCGGTCCCGAGGAGTTCTACCTCGGGCTCGGCTACCGCAAGCGGGGCCTCACCGACGACGGCGAGTACCTCGGCGACATGGACCTCACGGCAGCCTGACCCGGCAGAGGCCCTACCCTCCGTACCGCAGATACCTCCGCCGCTTCGCCCGGAACGCCGTCAGGTCCCGCTGCCATGCCCGTACCACCGCGTCCGTGTCCGCGCCCGCGTCGATCATCGTGCGGACCCGGGTGTTCCCGGTGAGTTTGTCGATCCAGTTGTCCGGGCGCCAGGCGAAGTCGCTCCAGGTCTGCTTCGCCGTCACCAGCAGGGCGATTCCGGTGCGGACCGGGTCGAAGGTCTCCCGGTCCTGGACGTGGAGCTGGACCCCGCCCACTGTCTTGCCCTGGAACTTGGAGAACGTCGGCGCGAAGTACGCCTCGCGGAAGGCGACCCCCGGCAGCTCCAGCGCGTTCGCCGCGGCCGCCCAGCGGTGGTCGATGCCCTCGGCGCCGAGGAGTTCGAAGGGGCGCGTGGTGCCCCGGCCCTCGGAGAGGTTCGTGCCCTCGAACAGGCAGGTGCCGGAGTAGACGAGCGCCGTCTCCGGCGTCGGCATGTTCGGGCTCGGCGGCACCCACGGCAGGCCGGTGGCGTCGAAGAAGTCCGAGCGCCGCCACCCCGACATCGTCACCACGTCCAGCCGCACCGGATTCTCGTGCAGGAACTCCGCGTTGAAGAACAGCGCCAGCTCCGCCACCGTCATCCCGTGCGCCTGGGCGATCTCCCGGCGGCCGACGAACGTCGCGAACGCCGGGTCCAGCACCGGGCCCAGCGCCTCCCGCCCGGTCACCGGGTTCGGCCGGTCCAGTACGACGAGCCGCTTGCCCGCGAGCGCCGCCGCCTCCATGCAGTCGTACAGCGTCCAGATGTACGTGTAGAAGCGGGCGCCCGCGTCCTGGATGTCGAACACGACCGTGTCCACGCCCGACGCCGTGAAGATGTCCGCGAGGTCCTGCCCGCTCTTGAGGTACGTGTCGTACACCGGCAGCCCGGTCGCCGGATCGTCGTAACGCCCCTCGGAGCCGCCCGCCTGCGCCGTTCCCCGGAACCCGTGCTCGGGGCCGAACACGGCGGTCAGGTTCACCCGGTCGTCCGGGTGCATCACATCGACGATGTGCCGGACGTCGGCGGTGATCCCGGTCGGGTTGGTGACGACCCCGACCTTCTGACCTCGCAGCAGCCGGTAGCCGTCGGCCGCCAGCCGGTCGAAGCCGGTACGCACCCGGCCGCGTCCCTTCCCGTGGCCGCGCCCGGAGGCGGCGGACGCGGCGGATGCGGCACCCGTGCCGGCCGCCGTCGCCGCGAGCGCCCCCATCGCGCCTCCCGCGGCCAGCACACCACGTCGGGACAGGCTCATTCCGCTACCTCCATGATCGCGCCGACTGTCATGGCCACGCACGCTAGCGCGGGCCGGGGCCGCGCGGAACGACCTGGGCCGCGCCGATTCCCCGAGCCGCCCCGCGCGCTCCTCCCGGACCCTTCCCGATCACATACCGACCGGTTAGTCTGCCGGTGCAGCCGGAACGGAGAGGCGGGATGACGATGGGTACGGTGCAGGGCGCCGGCGTGGTGGTCACGGGGGCCGGAGGCGGCATCGGCGCCGCTCTGGCCCGCAGGTTCGCCGCCGGAGGGGCGCGGGTCGTCGTCAACGACCTCGACCTCGCGCGGATCGAACCGCTCGCCAAGGAGATCGGCGGCATCGCCGTCGCCGGGGACGCCTCGGGGATCGTGGACGCGGCCCGGGAAGCGCTGGACGGCACGGTCGACGTCTACTGCGCCAACGCCGGTCTGGCCTCGCCCGGTGACGCGTTCGCCGACGAGGACGTCTGGGCCGCCGCCTGGGACGTCAATGTGATGGCCCACGTCCGCGCGGCCAGGGCCCTTCTGCCGGACTGGCTGGAGCGCGGCAGCGGGCGGTTCGTCACCACCGCCTCCGCCGCCGGGCTGCTGACGATGATCGGCGCGGCCCCGTACAGCGTCACCAAGCACGGGGCGGTGGCCTTCGCCGAGTGGCTGTCGCTCACCTACCGCCACCGCGGGATCAAGGTCCACGCGATCTGCCCGCAGGGCGTGCGCACCGACATGCTGACCGCCGCCGGTTCGGCCGGTGAGCTGGTCCTCGCCCCCGGCGCCATCGAGCCGGACGCCGTCGCCGACGCCCTCTTCGAGGCGATGGACGCCGACCGCTTCCTGGTGCTGCCGCACCCCGAGGTGGCCGGGTACTACCAGGCCCGCGCCGCCGATCCCGACCGGTGGATGCGCGGGATGAACCGGCTCCAGCAGCAGTGGGAGGAGGGGAGCGAAGCATGAGCGACCCCACGGCCCCGGGCTCCGGCACCGCCCGGCCCACCGGCGCCGCGCCTTCCGGAGCCACGCCCCCCGGCGCCCCGGCCCCCGGCGCCCCCGCCGGCTCCATCTACGCCGCCCAGCCCTGGCTCGCCCTGCTCAGCGAGGTCCAGCGTGCCCCCGTCACCCCGCCCCCGACCGTCCTCCACGCCTGGCGGGCCGCCGTGGACCGGGCCCCGGACCACCCGGCCCTGGCCTACTTCGACGGGCGGCTCAGCTACCGGGAGACCGACGAGCTGTCCGACTCCGTGGCCGGGCACCTCGCCGCCCGGGGGCTCGGCCACGGCGACCGGGTCGCGATCATGCTCCAGAACAGCCCGCACTTCGTCCTCGCGCTGCTCGGCGCGTGGAAGGCCGGAGCCACCGTCGTACCGCTCAATCCGATGTACAAGGCGGGCGAGGTCGGCCACGTCCTCGCGGACGCCGGGGTCACCGCGCTGATCTGCTCGGACCGGGCGTGGGAGACGTACCTCCGCGACACCGCGGCGGCCGCCCCGGACCTCCGTATCGCGCTGACCGCCTGTGAGCTGGACCTCCAGAGCGTGAACGACCCCCGCGTCCTCGGCTTCGAACGGCTCCCGGCCCCCGGCCCCGACGACCTCGCGGACGACCTGCTGACCGCCGCCCGCGCCGGGCACCCGGCCCCGGCGGACCGCGAACTCACCGCCGCCGACACCGCCCTGATCAGCTACACCTCCGGCACCAGCGGCACCCCCAAGGGCGCGATGAACGCCCACGGCAACATCATGGTCAACGCCGAACGCCAGCGCACCGGCCACCCCATCCCCGAGGGCTCCGCCTACTTCGCGCTCGCCCCGCTCTTCCACATCACCGGCATGGTCTGCCAGCTCTCCGCCTGCATCGCCAACGCGGGCACCCTCGTCCTCGCATACCGCTTCGAGGCGGGCGTCGTCCTGGAGGCCTTCGCCGCCCACCGCCCCGCCTACACCGTCGGCCCGGCCACCGCCTTCATGGCGCTGGCCGCGCACCCGGACGTCACCCCGGACCACTTCGCCTCGTTCCGGGTGATCTCCTCCGGCGGCGCGCCCCTGCCGCCCGCGCTCGTGGAGAAGTTCCGCGCGGGCTTCGGCCCGTACATCCACAACGGCTACGGGCTCACCGAGTGCACCGCCCCCTGCGCCTCGGTCCCGCCCGAGCACGAGGCCCCCGTCGACCCGGTCTCCGGCACCCTCTCCGTCGGCGTCCCCGGGCCCGACACCGTCGTCCGGATCCTCGACGAGGAGGGTCGGGAGGTGCCCTTCGGGGAACAGGGCGAGATCGCGGTGCGCGGCCCCCAGGTCGTCTCCGGCTACTGGAACCTCCCCGAGGCCACCGCCGCCGCCTTCCCGGACGGCGAGCTGCGCACCGGCGACATCGGGTTCATGGACGCGGCGGGCTGGCTGTACGTCGTGGACCGCAAGAAGGACATGATCAACGCCTCCGGGTTCAAGGTGTGGCCCCGCGAGGTGGAGGATGTCCTCTACACCCACCCGGCGGTGCGGGAGGCGGCCGTCGTCGGCGTGCCCGACGCCTACCGGGGGGAGACCGTCCGGGCGTACGTGAGCCTGCGCCCGGGCGCCTCCGTGGAGCCCGGCGAACTGGGCGCGTACTGCGAGGAACGGCTCGCCGCGTACAAGTATCCGCGCGAGGTGGAGATCCTGACCGAGCTGCCGAAGACGGCGAGTGGGAAGATCCTCAGGCGGGAACTGCGTTCCCTCCGTTAGAACAGCGTCGAAACAGCACATGCACAGTACGAAAGGAAGGTGGCGGCTCATGGCCAAGGCGACGGACCAGAACGGCACTCCCGTCCCCCAGAGGCTGCTGGCCGCCGCCACCCGGCTCTTCGCCGAGCGCGGGTACGACCGCACCTCGGTCCAGGAGATCGTCGAGGCGGCGGGCGTCACCAAGGGGGCGCTCTACCACTACTTCGGCTCCAAGGAGGACCTGCTCCAGGAGGTCTACGCCCGGGTGCTGCGGCTTCAGCAGGAACGCCTGGACGCCTTCGCGGACGCCGAGGCCCCCGTCGAGCAGCGGCTCCGTGACGCGGCGGCCGACGTGGTGGTCACGACCATCGACAACCTCGACGACGCCGCGATCTTCTTCCGCTCCATGCACCACCTGAGCCCCGAGAAGAACAAGCAGGTACGCGTCGAGCGCCGCCGCTACCACGAGCGCTTCCGGGCGCTGATCGAGGAGGGGCAGAACAGCGGCGTGTTCTCCTCCGCCACCCCCGCCGACCTGGTCGTCGACTACCACTTCGGTTCCGTCCACCACCTCTCCACCTGGTACCGCCCGGACGGCCCGCTCAGCCGCCAGGAGGTCGCCGACCACCTCGCGGACCTGCTGCTGCGGGCCCTGCGCCCGTAGGGGGTGTCTTGCCGATCATGCCGGGCTCGCGTGCCCTGGCACCGCACCTCGCCGCGTTGTCGTCACTCGCCATGGCTCCGCCATGACTCCCTCCTCCGCCTTGCGATGCACGGCACCAGACCCCGCTCCCTGATCCGGCCTGATCGACAAGACCCCCCCTAGCGCCCGTCCTCCGGCTCCCGCGCCACGGAGCCACCCGGTGGCCCGCTTCGCCGGGCTGGGCGAGTCTGGATGTATGAGGTATGTCCGGCCCCCTCCGGGGGCGCCAGCGTTCGCGGGGAGAGATCCGTTCGTTAATAGAACGGACCTGTCCGGTTTCCGCTCTTGACGGAGCACTGTCATTTCCTTGAGCATCGGTCACGCATTGCGCACCTCTGGGCCGCTTGTCCGGGCCCACGCTCCAGGACCCGGCCGGATCACCGCGCGGCCGGGGACCCCCCGCACGTTCCGTCACTCCCCAACGGAATCCGGAGCCCGTGAATGAGACCGAACCGTTCCACCCTGCGCAGATCCCCGGCGGCCGTCGCCGCCGTAGCCCTCGGAGCCCTCCTCGCGACCGCCGCGCCCAGCGCCCAGGCCGCCGGGGCGCCGACCCCGGAGGCGGTCGCGGCGGCGCCCGACATCCCCGTGGCCAACGTCAAGGCCCACCTCTCACAGCTCTCGACGATCGCCGCGAACAACGGCGGCAACCGCGCCCACGGCCGTCCCGGCTACAAGGCGTCCGTCGACTATGTGAAGGCCGAGCTCGACGCGGCCGGATACACCACCACGCTCCAGCAGTTCACCTCCAGCGGCGCCACCGGCTACAACCTGATAGCCGACTGGCCCGGCGGCGACCCGAACAAGGTCCTGATGGCCGGGGCCCACCTCGACTCGGTCTCCTCCGGCGCCGGCATCAACGACAACGGCTCCGGCTCGGCCGCCGTGCTGGAGACCGCGCTCGCCGTCTCCCGCGCCGGGTACCAGCCCGACAAGCATCTGCGGTTCGCCTGGTGGGGCGCGGAGGAGCTGGGCCTGATCGGCTCGAAGTACTACGTCAACAACCTGCCGTCCGCCGAGCGTTCCAAGCTCTCCGGCTATCTCAACTTCGACATGATCGGCTCGCCCAACGCCGGTTACTTCGTCTACGACGACGACCCGGTCATCGAGAAGACCTTCAAGGACTACTTCGCGGGTCTGAATGTCCCGACCGAGATCGAGACCGAGGGCGACGGCCGCTCCGACCACGCCCCGTTCAAGAACGCCGGCGTCCCCGTCGGCGGGCTCTTCACCGGCGCGGGCTACACCAAGTCCGCCGCCCAGGCGCAGAAGTGGGGCGGGACCGCGGGCCAGGCCTTCGACCGCTGCTACCACTCGTCGTGCGACAACCTGAGCAACATCAACGACACCGCCCTGGACCGCAACAGCGACGCCGCCGCCCACGCCGTCTGGACCCTGTCCTCCGGCACCGGCGAACCGCCCACCGGCGAGGGCGTGTTCACCAACACCACCGACGTGGCCATCCCGGACGCCGGAGCGGCGGTCACCTCGTCGATCGAGGTCACCGGACGAACGGGCAACGCCCCGGCCGCACTTCAGGTCGGCGTCGACATCAAGCACACCTACCGCGGCGACCTCGTCGTGGACCTGCTCGCCCCGGACGGCACCGCGTACCGGCTGAAGAACTCCAGCAGCGGCGACTCGGCCGACAACGTCATCGCGACGTACACGGTCAACGCCTCCGCCAAGGCGGCCAACGGCACCTGGAAGCTCCGCGTCCAGGACGTCTACCGGTCCGACACCGGCTACATCGACAGCTGGAAGCTCACCTTCTGACAACAGGTGACGTACGTGGCTGCGGCCCCCTCCCGACGAGCACCTCGGGAGGGGGCCGCACCCGTTCTCACAGGTACTTCTTGATCTCCCGCCGGGCCAGCGACCGCTGGTGCACCTCGTCCGGCCCGTCCGCCAGCCGCAGCGTCCGCGCCGAGGCCCACAGCTCCGCCAGCGGGAAGTCCTGGCTCACCCCGCCCGCGCCGTACAGCTGCACCGCGGAGTCCAGGATGTCCACCACCGCGCGCGGAGTGGCGATCTTGATGGCCTGGATCTCGGTGTGCGCGCCCTTGTTGCCCACAGTGTCCATCAGCCAGGCCGTCTTCAGCACCAGCAGCCGCAGCTGCTCCACCGTGACCCGGGCGTCCGCGATCCAGTTCTGCACGACGCCCTGTGCGGCCAGCGGCTTGCCGAACGCCGTACGCGCCACGGCTCGCCGGCACATCAGCTCGATGGTCCGCTCCGCGATCCCGATCAGCCGCATGCAGTGGTGGATCCGGCCCGGACCCAGCCGCGCCTGAGCGATGGCGAAGCCGCCGCCCTCCTCGCCGATCAGATTCGCCGCGGGCACCCGGACATCGTGGAAGACCACCTCGGCGTGGCCGCCGTGCGAGTGGTCCTCGTACCCGTACACCCGCATCGCGCGCCGCACCTCCACGCCCGGGGTGTCGCGGGGGACCAGGATCATCGACTGCTGGCGGCGGATGTCCTCGCCGTCCGGGTCGGTCTTGCCCATCACGATGAAGACCGCGCAGTCCGGGTTCATCGCCCCGGAGATGTACCACTTGCGCCCGTTGATGACGTAGTCATCGCCATCGCGGATCATCCGCGTCTCGATGTTCGTCGCGTCCGATGACGCCACGTCCGGCTCCGTCATCGCGAACGCGGAGCGGATCTCCCCGGCGAGCAGCGGCTCCAGCCACTGCTTCTTCTGCTCGTCGGTGGCGAACTGGAACAGCACCTCCATGTTCCCGGTGTCCGGAGCGGCGCAGTTCGTCGCGGTCGGCGCGAGGTGCGGGGAGCGTCCGGTGATCTCCGCGAGCGGGGCGTACTGGAGGTTCGTCAGCCCGGCCCCGTACTCCGCGTCGGGCAGGAAGAGGTTCCACAGCCCCTGCCGCCTGGCCTCGGCCTTCAGCTCGCCGACGACCGCCGGGGTGTCCCACGGCGAGGCGAGCCGCGCCCGCTGCTCCTCGGCGACCTGCTCGGCCGGATACACATGCTCGTCCATGAACGCGAGCAGCCTGCTCCGCAGCTCCTCGGTACGGGCGTCGAATGCGAAGTCCATGGGGGTTCAGCCTTCCTGGAGGGTGGTGAGGCCGTGCTCGATGAAGACGGGGACCAGCTCGCCGATCCGGTCGAAGCCCGCGCCGACGGTCTGGCCGAGGGTGTAGCGGTAGTGGATGCCCTCCAGGATCACGGCGAGCTTGAACCAGGCGAACGCGGTGTACCAGGAGATGGCGGAGGTGTCCCGGCCCGAGCGGGCGGCGTACCGCTCGATCAGCTCGGCGGGGGTGGGGTGCCCGGCCGCCCCGCTGGTGGTGGAGACGGGCGACTTCGGCAGGCCGAGGTCCGAGCTGTACATCACGAGCAGCCCGAGGTCCGTCAGCGGATCGCCGAGCGTGGACATCTCCCAGTCGAGGACGGCCTTGATCCGGTCGTCGGAGCCGATCAGCACGTTGTCCAGGCGGTAGTCGCCGTGGACGACGGTGGGCGCGGGGGAGGAGGGCAGGGCCCGGCCGAGCGCGGCGTGCAGCTCGTCGATGCCCGCCAGGTCGCGGTTGCGGGAGGCGTCCAACTGCTTGCCCCAGCGCCGCAACTGCCGGTCCAGGAAGCCCTCGGGCCGTCCGAAGTCCCCGAGCCCGACCGCCTCCGGGTCCACGGCGTGCAGATCGACCAGGGTGTCGACGAGCCCGAGGACCGCCGCCCGGGTGCGCTCGGGGCCCAGCGGGGCGAGCTGCTCGGCGGTGCGGTACGGGGTGCCCTCGACGTACTCCATCACGTAGAACGGCGCGCCGATCACCGAGTCGTCCTCGCAGAGCAGCAGCGGCTCCGGCACCGGGACGGCCGTCGGGTGCAGACCGCTGATCACGCGGTGCTCGCGCGCCATGTCGTGCGCGGTGGCCAGCACATGGCCGAGCGGAGGCCTGCGCACCACCCACTGTCCGGTCCCGTCCCCGACGACGTACGTGAGGTTCGAGCGGCCGCCCTCGATGAGCCGCGCTTCGAGGGGTCCGCTCACCAGCCCCGGCCGCTCGCGGTCGAGATGGCCGCGCAGCAGCTCCGGGTCGAGACCTGGTGGGGGGACTGAGCTCATGGTGCGTACCTCCGGGCGACTGCGGACTGGTCGGAACCATGATGCCGACCAGTCGGTATGTCGTCCAGTGCCCTTCGGGATCTGCCGCTCGGGAAGCCGCCCGGACTCTGGTGGTGAAACGCATCTCTGAATACAGTTCACGTATGAATACAGCTCTGGTGATCGAAGACGTCCGGCTCACCCCGATCCTCGTGTCCGATCCGCCCCTGCTGAACACGCAGGGCGTCCACCAGCCGTACACCCCACGCCTGATCGTGGAGGTCGTCACCCGGGACGGAACCACCGGAGTGGGGGAGACCTACGGCGACGGCGCCTACCTGGAGCCCGCCCGCTCCCTGGCCCAGGCGCTCCCGGGCCGGGCGGTCACCGATCTGAACGGGCTGTTCGCCCTGGCCGAGGAGGTGTGCGACGGATCGCACGCCACCGCCGACGACCGGGTGGACGCCGGAGGGCTGCGCGGGGTCCGGAACGCCGGGAAGGTCCGGCTCTCGGTCGTCTCCGCCTTCGAGGTCGCCTGCCTGGACGCCCTCGGCAAGGCCCAGGGCCTGCCGGTGCACGCGCTGCTGGGCGGCAAGGTCCGCGACAGCGTCGAGTACAGCGCGTACCTCTTCTACCGCTGGGCCGCCCATCCTGGCGCGGGCGAGGCCGACGACTGGGGTGCGGCGCTCGACCCGGCCGGCGTGGTCGCCCAGGCCCGGCGCTTCGCCGACACCTACGGCTTCGGCTCCTTCAAGCTCAAGGGCGGCGTCTTCGAACCCGACCGGGAGATCGCCGCGATCCGCGCCCTGGCCGAGGCGTTCCCCGGCCGGCCGCTGCGCCTCGACCCGAACGGCGCCTGGTCCGTCCCCACCTCGCTGTACGTCGCCGACCAGCTGAAGGACGTCCTCGAATACCTGGAGGACCCCACCAGCGGCACCGACGGCATGGCCGCCGTCGCCGCCTCCACCGACGTCCCGCTCGCCACCAACATGTGCGTCACCACCCTGGCCGAAGTCCCCAAGGCCTTCGCCCGTGACGCTGTCCAGATCGTCCTGAGCGACCACCACTACTGGGGCGGCCTGCACCGCACCCGGGAACTGGCGGCCGTCTGCCGCACGTTCGGCGTCGGACTCTCCATGCACTCCAACACCCACCTCGGCATCAGCCTCGCCGCGATGACCCACGTCGCCGCCACCGTGCCGGACCTCGCGTACGCCTGCGACAGCCACTACCCCTGGCAGACCGAGGACGTCATCACCGAGCGCCACACCTTCACCGGCGGACGACTCACGGTCTCCGACGCCCCGGGGCTCGGCGTCGAACTGGACCGCGACCGCCTCGCCGCCCTGCACCGCCGCTGGCTGGACGACGACGGGACGCACCGCGAGCGCGACGACGCGGCGGCGATGCGCGTCGCCGAACCGGACTGGACCACCCCGGCGGTCCCGCGCTGGTGAGGGGCGGGACCCACGGCCGTACCGTCTGAGTTGCGGCGACCCTGACCTGCGCGGAAGGTCGAGGGATGAAGGCGATCAGCTACAGCGCGTACGGTTCCGCCGACGTCATGGAGTACGGCGAGCGGCCCGACCCCAAGGTCGGCCCCGACAGCGTCCTGGTCAAGGTCCGGGCAGCGGCAGTGAACCCGGTCGACTGGAAGGCCCGCGAGGGCTATCTCCAGGGCGCCCTCGACGCCGTCTTCCCGGTGATCCCCGGCTGGGACGTCTCCGGGGTCGTCGTGCAACCGGGCGTCGCCGTCGACGAGTTCGCGGTGGGCGACGAGGTCATCGGCTACGTCCGCGAGGACTTCCTCTCGCGCGGTACGTTCGCCGAGTACGTCGCCGCCCCCGTGCGCACCCTCGCCCGCAAGCCCCTCAGCCTGAGCTTCGAGGAGTCGGCGGGCCTGCCGCTGGCCGGGCTGACCGCGTACCAGGTGCTGCACCGCAACCTGAAGATCCGCGAGGGCGACACCGTTCTCGTCCACGCGGCGGCCGGGGGCGTCGGGTCACTCGCCGTCCAGATCGCCCGGCACGCCGGCTGCCGGGTCGTCGGCACCGCGAGCACCCGCAACCACGAGTACCTGCGCAGCCTGGGCGCGGAGCCCGTGGAGTACGGCGACGGCCTCGTCGAACGGCTGCGGGAGCTGGTCCCCGAGGGCTTCGACGCCTCCTTCGACACGGTGGGCGGCGACGCCCTGAAAGCCTCCGCCGACACCCTCGCCCCGGGCGGCCGGCTCGCCTCCATCGCGGACAGCGAGGTGTTCTCCTACGGCGGCAGTTACGCCTTCGTGCGCCCCGACGCGGCGGACCTGGCCCAGGTCGCGGAGCTGGCCGAGCGGGGCATCGTCACCGTTCATGTGGACCGGGTGTTCCCGCTGGAGGAGGCCGCCGAGGCGTACCGCCTGAACCAGGAGGGGCGGACGCGCGGGAAGATCGTGGTCACGGTGGACTGGGGCACGCCCTAGGTGTGTTGTTCGGCCGGTTTCAGAACAGCATCGCCGCCGCGAACACCGCCAGCGCCACCGTGCACAGCGCCGCCGTCAGCGCCCCGCGCGGCGCGAGCTGCTCGGGCCGCGCCACCCCCAGCACCATCACCCGGCGGTGGGCGACCAGCAGGAACCCCAGCCAGGCCAGCGCGCTCAGCGCCACCGCGACCAGCGCGGCCGGGGTCGCCCCGCTGTGCAGCGCCTGCCGCCCCGCGAGGAGCGCGACCACCGTGGCGGTCAGCGTCGTCCGCCGCCAGGCCAGCCGCGTCCGCTCCGGCTGAAGCCCCGGATCCCGGTCCGTCGCCGCCGTCACACGCCCTCCCAGCCGAAGAGGACCACCACCACCATCGCCACGGCGACGACGGCGACCACCAGACTCAGCAGGGTCGGGAACCGGGACACCGGCAGGTCCTCGCCCCGCCGCATCGCCCGTTCACACCGCACCCAGTGGTTGACCGCCCGCAGCGCGCAGAGCACCCCGGCGGCCAGCAGCCCGAGCGCGAGCCCGGCCCGGACGCCCCACGCCAGCTCCGGCAGGAACTGGTCGACGGCGAAACCCCCGCCGATGAGGGCCAGAGCCGTCCGGATCCAGGCGAGGAAGGTCCGCTCGTTGGCCAGCGAGAACCGGTAGTCGGGGGTGTCCCCCTCCTCCCGGATCCGCTGCGGCGCGAACCACAGCCGTACACTCCGCGCGATCTTGTTCACACGGGCACCTTACGAGGAGCGCGCCCGGAACTCCTTCAGCCGCCGATGCGCCTCCAGACCGTCCGGCACCCAGGGCCACTCGCCGAGCCGCCGCTCCAGCTCGGCGTCGTCCAGGAACGCGTGCCAGGCGACCTCCTCCACCTGCGGGGAGACCGGCAGCTCGCACCGGACCTGGTAGACGGCCGACCACCAGGTGTGCTCGCCGTCGGCGTAGAGGAACCGGAACAACGGTTCCGGCCGCGGGAGCCCCGAGACCCCCAGCTCCTCCTCCGCCTCGCGCAGCGCCGCCTCGTCGTACGACTCGCCCGCGCCCACGACCCCGCCGACGAACATGTCGTAGTGCGAGGGGAAGACCAGCTTCGTGGGCGTACGCCGGTGGACGAAGATCCTGCCCTCCGCGTCCCGCGCCTCGATGAACACGCAGCGGTGCCGCAGCCCCCGCGCGGTCGCCTCGCCGCGCGGGGCCTGCCCGATGACCTCGTCGTTCTCGTCGACGATGTCCAGAATCTCGTCAGAGGGCGTCATGCGTTTCATCCAACAGCACCCGGACGGTTGACGTGACAGCGACGGGTACCCAAGATCTGACGCACGGGTAACTTGTCGCCCGGCTGCCCCCTCCCCGACAGGATGGAACCCATGGCGTACGACGCTGATGTGATCGTGATCGGGGCAGGACTCGCCGGGCTCGTGGCCACCGCCGAACTGGTCGACGCCGGCCGTTCCGTGATCCTCCTCGACCAGGAGCCCGAGCAGTCCATCGGCGGCCAGGCGCACTGGTCCTTCGGCGGGCTCTTCCTCGTGGACTCGCCCGAACAGCGCCGCATGCGAATCAAGGACAGCCGGGAACTGGCCCTCCAGGACTGGTTCGGCACGGCAGGCTTCGACCGCGAGGAGGAGGACCGCTGGCCGCGCATATGGGCCGAGGCGTACGTCGACTTCGCCGCCGGTGAGAAGCGTTCCTGGCTGCACCAGCAGGGGCTGCGGATCTTCCCGGTCGTCGGCTGGGCGGAACGCGGCGGTTACGACGCCAACGGCCACGGCAACTCCGTCCCCCGCTTCCACATCACCTGGGGCACCGGCCCCGGCGTCGTCGCCCCCTTCGAGCGCCGGGTCCGCGAGGGCGTCGCCAAGGGGCTCGTCCAGCTGCGGTTCCGCCACCGGGTCACCGGCCTCGCCCGCACGGCCGGGGCGCTCGACACGGTCACCGGCGAGATCCTGGAGCCGAGCGGGGCGGAACGCGGCACGGCGAGCAGCCGTGAGGTCACGGCCCCCTTCGAGCTGAAGGCCCAGGCGGTGATCGTCACCTCCGGCGGCATCGGCGGCAACCACGACCTGGTCCGCGCCCAGTGGCCCGAACGGCTCGGCACACCGCCCGAGAAGATGCTCTCCGGCGTCCCCGCCCATGTCGACGGGCTGATGCTGGGCATCGCCGAGAAGGCGGGCGCGCACCACATCAACAGCGACCGGATGTGGCACTACACCGAGGGCATCGAGAACTGGAACCCGATCTGGGCCAAGCACGGCATCCGGATCCTGCCCGGCCCCTCGTCCCTCTGGCTGGACGCGCGCGGCAAGCGGCTGCCGGTCCCGCTCTTCCCCGGTTTCGACACGCTCGGCACCCTCGAACACATCATGGGCTCGGGCCACGGCTACACCTGGTTCGTGCTCAACCAGCGCATCATCGGCAAGGAGTTCGCGCTCTCCGGCTCCGAGCAGAACCCGGACCTGACCGGCAAGTCCGTCCGCGACGTGATCGGCCGGGCCCGCGCGGACGTACCCGCACCGGTGAAGGCGTTCATGGACCACGGGGCGGACTTCGTCGTGGAGAAGGACCTCGACGCCCTGGTCCGCGGCATGAACGCGATCACGGGCGACGGCCTGATCGACGCGGCCGAGCTGCGCCGCGAGATCACCGCCCGGGACCGCGAGATCGCCAACCCGTTCACCAAGGACCTTCAGGTCACCGCGATCCACGGGGCCCGCGCCTACCTCGGCGACCGCCTCATCCGTACGGCGAAACCGCACCGGATCCTGGACCCGGCGGCGGGCCCGCTGATCGCCGTACGCCTCAACATCCTGACCCGTAAGTCCCTGGGCGGCCTGGAGACGGACCTGTCCTCCCGCGTCCTGACCGCCGAGGGCACCCCGCTCCCCGGCCTGTACGCGGCGGGCGAGGCGGCGGGCTTCGGCGGCGGCGGAGTCCACGGCTACCGCTCCCTGGAGGGCACGTTCCTGGGCGGCTGCATCTTCTCGGGCAGGGCGGCGGGCAGGGCGGCGGCAGAAGCAGTGGCTTCGTAGCCCCGGCGTTCCAAGCTCTTCCTGAGCGCCGCGGATCGGGCCCGCACCTCAAGCCCCTCCGGCCATGGCGGACCGGGCCCGCAAATTCAAGCCCCTCCGGCGATTGAGGAGCGGGGCCCGGGGCAGAGCCCCGGCGTCCACCCGGCCGAAGGCCCGCCCCCACCCCGCGGACGAACCGAACCCCCGGTCACCCCAACCGCTCCACCACCCGAAACCGCTCCGCGACAATCATCGTCCCGTCGTCCACCGTGAACGCCGGATCCCCCAACGCCTCCCGCATCTCCTCGCTGTGCCAGAACCGCTCATGCCCCGCCCGCCACTCCGCCACCGAGGCGTACCCCTCACCCTCGTCCAGCGCGTGCCGCAGATCGACGGCCCCCAGCGGCAGCACCCGCACCTCGGTCACCTCGACCACCGCCACCTCCCGGCCGTCCGAGTCGATCAGCGCCGAGCGTTCGCCGACCGGAGGCAGCTCCTCCTGCTCCAGCTCGTACTCGCACAGCAGGCCGGTGGTGGACACCTTCTCGCCGGACAGGACCGCCGCCACCAACCGGTCGCGCAACGGCCCGGGAAAGGCGAGAAGGAAGGGGGCGAGGGGTTCACGAGGCTCCATGCACGCAGTGTGTCAGGCGTCACCCCCGCCCCGCCCGCCCCACCCGCACGCTGCGCCGATACCGCCGACGGGCCGACCGGATCCGGCCAACTGGCCGAGAAGCCGGAGCCGTAGCCGACGGGTGCCCCTTGACGCGGAGCATCGCCTGCCGCTTTGCTGTGCGCGATCATCTGCTCGCACACCGCATCGAAAGAAGCCCGCGGCATGCCCCCGCCCCCGCCGCCCCTGGGTCGCTCCCGTCGTCGGGGCAGCCGCTCGGACCACGTCTTCGACCCGGCCCTCGACGACGACGAACTCATCGCCGCACGCGGACAGTTCGTCCAGGGCAGATGGTCCGAGGCCCGCACCCTGCTGGTGGCCACCGGGCGGGACTGGGACCGCCGCGGACATCGCGTACTCGCTCTCGCCGAGACCTCGTCCGCCGAGGACTGGGCCGGTGACTGGCTGCTCGTCGAACCCGAGAGCGCCGACGCGGCCGTCCTCCTGGCCTGCGCCCGGGTCGTCCGCGCGCTGCGGCCGAAGGCCAGGGCCGACGAGGCCGCCCGCGCCCGGGAAGCCTGTCTGGCCGCCGCCCGCCTCATCCCCGACGACCCCACCCCCTGGCTCGCGCTGCTCCTCCTGGACCGGGGGCGCGACGACGGCGCGGACGAGACCGGCAGGCTCTTCGAGGAGGTGCGTTCCCGCCACCCCGACCACCATCACGCCCACCATGTGATGACCGCGCTGCTCGCCGAGAGCGACCCCGCCGGCGGCCACGACCCGCTCCACGAGGTGTACGACTTCGCCGCCTGGGCCGCCGAACTGGCCCCCGCCGACTCCCCGCTGGCCGTCCTCCCGGTCGTCGCCCACGCCGAGCGCTACCGCGTCCTGGTCGCCGCCGGTATCGAGCCCGACGACCCGGCGCGCTCCGGGCACTGGTCCGGCCGCCGGGCCCGCCAGGTGATGAAGGCCGCCTTCGACTGGTGGCTGGAATGGGAGCGCGACGACCACCCGCGCCACCGCCTCGACCTGAACTTCCTGGCCCACGCCAAGGTCTGCGAGGGCCGGCCCGCCGAGGCCGCCGCCCTCTTCCACCGCATCGGCACCCACGCCACCCCCGCGCCCTGGTCGTACTCCGGCCGGGACCCCCACGGGGCGTTCACCGCCGCCCGCGCCTACGCGCTCGGCACCCCGTAAAGCACGAAGGGCACCACCCCACCACCAGGAACCACGAGAAAGGGACCCATCCCGCCATGTCGACCGGCAGTTCATTTTCCAGCGAGACCGGCACCACCAGGGGGACGGCCGATACCGGCGGGATCAACACCTACAAGGGCGAGGAACGCGCCCTGCGCGCCGACCGGCTCGGCACCCCCGGCCTTCTGCTCTCGGTGGTCGCGGCCAGCGCCCCGCTGATGGTGGTCGCCGGGGTGATGCCCACGGTCTTCGGCGTGATGGGCATCGTCGGCCAGCCGCTGCTCTACATCATCCTGGGCATCGTCCTGATGCTGTTCAGCGTCGGATACGCGGAGATGAGCCGGCACGTCCACAACGCCGGGGCGTTCTACGCGTACATCGCCCGGGGCCTCGGCCCGACCGCCGGCGCCGGGGCGTCGCTCGTGGCGCTGGTGGCGTACAGCGCGATGCAGGTCGGCATCTACGGCATCCTCGGCTTCGAGGTCTCCGGCATCTTCGCCACGTACCTCGACATCGAACTGGCGTGGTGGATACCGGCCCTGGTCTCGGCGGCCGTCGTCGGCGTCCTCGGCTGGCTGAAGATCGACCTCAACGCCAAGGTGCTCGGCGTCCTGCTGGTCATCGAGTGCGCCCTCGTCGTGATCTTCGACATCGCCGCCGTGGGCAAGCCGGGCCCCGAGGGCCTGTCGCTGCACGCCTTCAACCCCGAGACCCTCACCGGTGCCGGGCTCGGCACCGCGCTCTGCTTCTGCATCGCCGCGTTCGTCGGCTTCGAGCAGGCCCCCGTGTACGCGGAGGAGACCAGCCGCCCGCAGATCGTGGTCTCCCGGGTGATGTTCCTCGCGGTCGGCTACGCCGCGCTGTTCCTGGCCATCAGCTCCTGGGCCCTGACCGTGGCCGCCGGACCCGGCTCCATCGCCGACACCTCCCTCAAGGAGGGCCCCGGCATGCTGTTCGGCCTCACCGAGGAGCGGCTCGGCTCCACCTTCACCGACGTCCTGCACATCCTCTTCGTCACCGGGATGTTCGCCGCCCTGCTCAGCTTCCACAACGTCGTGGCCCGCTACGCGTTCGCGATGGGCCGCGAGGGCCTGCTGCCCGCGAGCTTCGGCCGCACCAACCGGGCGAGCGGCGCCCCCGGCACCGGTTCGCTGCTCCAGTCCGCCGTCTCCGTCGTGATCATCGCGGCGTTCGCGTTCACCGACGACAACCCGGTCGGCGACCCCACCGTCCCGGTCCTGCGGCTGTTCACCTGGATGGGCAACGTCGGCGCGCTCGGCGTCATCCTGCTGATGGCGGCCGCCTCCTTCGCCGTCATCGCCTTCTTCGTCAAGCGCGGCGCGGGCCGCGCGCAGGCCCCGCGGCTGGCCGCCTCCGCACTCGCCGGACTCGCGCTCCTGACGATCGCCGTCTTCACCGTCCGCGACTTCGACGTCCTCGTCGGCTCCGGACCCGGCTCGGCCCTCAACTGGCTGCTGCCCGGCGTGATCATCCTCGCCCTCGTCGGCGGCCTGGTGTACGGGGCGGTGCTGCGCTCGGTCAAGCCCGAGGTGCACGCCCGGATCGGCCTCGGCAACGAGGCGTTCCAGCTGGAGAAGGCGGCCGAGAACGAGGCGTCCCGCCGCTGACATTCCCGTACGGGAAACGTACGTACGGGACAGCACGTACAACGAAACGCCCGCCCCGGTGACGTACCGGGGCGGGCGTTCGTCCGTTCTTCTTGCCGTACGGAACCGGCTACAGCAGCAGCGACAGCAGCAGGATGAACGCCATGGCCACCACGGAGATGATCGTCTCCATCACGGACCAGGTCTTCACCGTCTGCCCGACGTTCATGCCGAAGTACTCCTTCACCAGCCAGAACCCGGCGTCGTTCACATGGCTGAAGAAGAGCGAACCGGCGCCGACGGCCAGCACCAGCAGCGCCGCGTGCGAGGTCGACATGTCGGCGGCCAGCGGGGCGACCAGACCGGCGGCCGAGATGGTGGCGACCGTGGCCGAGCCGGTGGCGAGGCGGATCGCGACGGCGATCAGCCAGCCCAGCAGCAGCGCGGGGATCGACCAGTTCTCGGAGAAGTCCAGGATCATCTGGCCCACCCCGGCGTCGATCAGCGTCTGCTTGAAGCCGCCGCCCGCGCCGACGATCAGCAGGATCCCGGCGATCGGGGCGAGGGACTTCTCCACCGTGCCGGCCAGCCGGTCCTTGGTGAACCCGGCGGCCCGGCCGAGCGTGAACATCCCGACCAGGACGGCCGCGAGCAGGGCGATCAGCGGCGAACCGACGACCATGGTGACCTTCTGGAGGCCGTTCTCCGGGTTGTCGACCACGATCTCGACGAGCGCGTTCAGCAGCATCAGGACGACCGGCAGCAGGATCGTCGCCAGGGTGGCGCCGAAGCTCGGACGGCGGTCCAGCTCCTCGGAGGGACGCTGCGGGATCATGTTCTCCGGCGGCTTGATGTCCACCCAGCGCGCGGCGTAACGGGAGAAGACCGGACCGGCGATGATCACCGTCGGGATGGCGACCAGCACACCGAGCGCCAGCGTCACACCGAGGTTGGCGTCCAGGGCGTCGATCGCGACCAGCGGGCCGGGGTGCGGCGGGATCAGCCCGTGCATCACCGAGAGCCCGGCGAGCGCGGGGATACCGATCCGCATCAGGGAGTAGTTGCCGCGCTTGGCGACGAGCAGCACGACCGGGATCATCAGCACGATCCCGACCTCGAAGAAGAGCGGCAGCCCGATGATCGAGGCGATGAGGACCATCGCCCAGGGCATGGCCCGGCCGCTCGCCTTCGCCAGGATGGTGTCGACGACCTGGTCGGCCCCGCCGGAGTCGGCGAGCAGCTTGCCGAGGATCGCGCCGAGCGCGATCAGGACGCCCACGCCCGCGACGGTGGAGCCGAGGCCCGCGGTGAAGCTGGCGATCGTGTCGGCCGGGGCGGCCCCGGCGAAGGAGCCGAGCGCCAGCGAACCGATGGTCAGCGCCAGGAACGCGTGCATCTTGAGCTTGGTGATGAGGAGAACGATGACGGCGATACCCGCCAGGACGGCGATGCCCAACTGAGCGTTGCCTGCCGAGGTGATCGTTTCGGCGGCGTCCGCTGCCAGCATCTCGACGCTGAGACTGGTCACGGTGATGGTCCTTAACTGTCGAGCCGGCGCAGCGCGGCGACGGCTCGCTGGGTGATTTCCTCGGGGGTGCCGGACACGTCGACGCTCACCCCGGCCTCGTCGGCCTGGAGCGGTTGCAGCGTCGCGAACTGCGAGTCGAGCAGCGCGGTGGGCATGAAGTGGCCCTTGCGGTCCGCCATCCGCTCCTCGATCAGCGCGCGGTCACCGGTCAGATGCAGGAAGAGGGCGTCCGGCGCCCCGTCCCGCAGCCGGTCCCGGTAAACCCGCTTGAGCGCCGAGCTGGAGACGACCCCGCCGACCCCCGCCCGCCCGTGCGCCCACGCGCCGATGGCGTCCAGCCAGGGCCACCGGTCGTCGTCGTCCAGGGGGGTGCCGGCCGACATCTTGGCGATGTTCGCCGGGGGATGGAAATCGTCGCCCTCGGCGTACGGAACGCCGAGTTCGGCGGCGAGCAGGGGACCGATCGTGGTCTTGCCGGTTCCTGCCACGCCCATCACCACGACGACGTGGGGGGTGCTCATGCGGGGTGCGGTGTTCATGGGGGTGTCTCGCTGTCTTCTTCGACATCGGTCCGTCGCGCTACTGAAACCTATTAGGTACGACTTATTCAAGAGGCTGTGACGTAAAAGTCGTACTTATTATTCCTGTGGCCCGCCTCGTAGGCTTGACCCATGACCACACAGAGCCAGGGACTGCATACACATGTGCTGGACACCCTGGGTCTGGAGATCTCCTCCGGCCAGTGCCCGCCCGGCAGCGTGCTGCGCACCGACGAGCTCGCCCAGCGCTTCGACGTCTCCCGTACGGTGATCCGCGAAGTGATCCGGGTCCTGGAGTCGATGCACCTGGTCGAGTCCCGCCGCCGCGTCGGCGTGACGGTCCGCCCCACCGAGACGTGGAACGTGTACGACCCCCAGGTCATCCGCTGGCGGCTGGCCGGCGCCGACCGCCCCCGCCAGCTGCGCTCCCTCACGGTCCTGCGCTCCGCGATCGAACCCGTCGCCGCAGGACTCGCCGCCCGCCACGCCACCGCCGAGCAGTGCGCCGAGCTCACCGAACGCGCCCTCGGCATGGTCGCCACCTCGCGCGGCCAGCAGCTGGAGGGCTACCTCGAACACGACATCGCCTTCCACCGCATCGTCCTCAACGCCTCCGGCAACGAGATGTTCGCCCGCCTCGGGGACGTCGTCGCCGAGGTCCTCGCGGGCCGCACCCACCACCAGGTGATGTTCGAGGACCCCGACCCGGCCGCCGTCACCCTGCACGTCCGGCTTGCCGAAGCGGTCCGCGAGGGCGACCCGGAGGCCGCCGAGCGGATCACCAAGGAGATCGCGGTCGGCGCCCTGCACGAACTGGACGTGCTCGCTCCGTAGGAGGTCTCCCACGGCGTACGGTGGTCCGCGATCGATCTTCGCGAAGCGCGGGAGCAGGGAGAGCAGGGTTATGCCACAGCAGGTGCAAGCGGTCATCGCACCCGGGAAGAACGAGCCGGTGCGGGTCGAGACGATCGTCATCCCCGACCCCGGTCCCGGAGAGGCCGTCGTGAAGATCCAGGCGTGCGGCGTCTGCCACACCGACCTGCACTACAAGCAGGGCGGCATCAACGACGAGTTCCCCTTCCTCCTCGGCCACGAGGCCGCCGGAGTCGTGGAGTCGGTTGGCGAGGGCGTCACGGACGTCGCCCCCGGCGACTTCGTCATCCTCAACTGGCGTGCCGTGTGCGGTCAGTGCCGCGCCTGTCTGCGCGGCCGCCCCTGGTACTGCTTCGACACCCACAACGCCAAGCAGAAGATGACGCTCCTCGACGGCACCGAGCTGTCGCCCGCCCTCGGCATCGGCGCCTTCGCCGAAAAGACCCTTGTCGCCTCCGGCCAGTGCACCAAGGTCGACCCCGAGGTCGCCCCGGAGGTCGCCGGACTCCTCGGCTGCGGCGTCATGGCGGGCATCGGCGCCGCCATCAACACCGGCCAGGTCGGCCGCGGCGACTCGGTCGCCGTCATCGGCTGCGGCGGCGTCGGAGACGCGGCCATCGCGGGCTCCCGGCTGGCCGGAGCGGCGAAGATCATCGCGGTCGACATCGACGACCGCAAGCTGGAGACGGCGAAGAAGATGGGCGCCACCCACACCGTCAACTCCCGCACCACCGACCCCGTCGAGGCGATCCGCGCCCTCACCGACGGCAACGGCGCCGACGTCGTCATCGAGGCCGTCGGCCGCCCGGAGACCTACGAACAGGCCTTCTACGCCCGCGATCTGGCCGGAACGGTCGTCCTCGTCGGCGTCCCCACCCCGGACATGAAGCTCGAACTGCCGCTCCTGGACGTCTTCGGCCGCGGCGGCTCCCTCAAGTCCTCCTGGTACGGCGACTGCCTGCCCTCCCGCGACTTCCCGATGCTCGTCGACCTCCACCAGCAGGGCCGCCTCGACCTCGCCGCCTTCGTCACCGAGACCATCGGACTCGGCGACATCGAGCAGGCCTTCGCCCGCATGCACGACGGCGACGTCCTCCGCTCGGTGGTGGTCTTCTGATGACCGCCCGCATCGACCACCTGGTCACCTCCGGCACCTTCGCCCTCGACGGCGGCGAGTGGGACGTCGACAACAACGTCTGGATCGTCGGCGACGACACCGAGGCGATCGTCATCGACGCCGCTCACGACGCCGCCGGCATCGAGACCGCGCTCGCCGGCCGTACGCTGCGCGCCATCGTCTGCACCCACGCGCACAACGACCACATCGACGCCGCCCCTGCCCTCGCGGACGCCACCGGCGCCCCGGTCCTGCTCCACCCGGACGACCTGCCGCTCTGGCAGCAGACCCACCCGGACCGCGCCCCCGACGGCACCCTCGCCGACGGCCAGGAACTCACCGTGGCGGGCACCACGCTCACGGTCCTGCACACCCCGGGCCACGCCCCCGGCGCGGTCTGCCTGTACGCCCCCGAGCTGGGAGCCGTCTTCACCGGCGACACCCTCTTCCAGGGCGGCCCCGGCGCCACCGGCCGGTCCTTCTCGTCGTTCCCCACGATCATCGACTCGATCCGGGACCGGCTGCTCACCCTCCCCGGCGACACCGCCGTCCACACCGGCCACGGCGACCCCACCACCATCGGCGCGGAGGCCCCGCAGCTCGACGAGTGGATCAAGCGCGGCCACTGAGAACCGCCTACGTCACCCCTCCGGCCAGGCGGAGAGCCGCAGCCCGCTCGCGAAGCGACGCGGCTCCCCGCCGACCGGATCGGTGAACTCCAGCACCCGCGCCAGCAGTTGCAGGGGCCGGCCCCAGTCCTCCGCCGCCCCTTCCGACTGCACCACCGGATACAGCGGATCGTGGACGATCGGCAGCCCCAGGGCGTTCATATGGACCCGCAGCTGATGCGTCCGCCCGGTGGCGGGCAGCAGCCGATAGCGCCCCAGCGCACCCCGGTGCTCCACCAGCTCCACGTAACTCTCACTGTTCGCCTCGCCCGGCTCCTCCCGGGCGGCCAGCACCCCGCGCTCCTTGACGATCCGGCTGCGTACGGTCCGGGGAAGGGCCACGCCGGGGTCGTACGGGGCCAGAGCCTCGTACTCCTTCCGTACCCGCCGGTCCCGGAACAGCGTCTGGTACGCCCCCCGGTCCTCCGGCCGCACCACGAACAGCACCAGCCCCGCCGTCAGCCGGTCCAGCCGGTGCGCGGGCTGGAGGGCGGGCAGCTCCAGCTCCCGCCGCAGCCGGGCCACCGCGGTCTCGGTGATGTGCCGCCCCCGGGGCATCGTCGCCAGGAAGTGCGGCTTGTCCGCCACCACGATCCGCTCGTCCCGGTACACCACCCCGACCGGGAAGGGCACCGGCTCCTCGGCCGCGAAGTCCCGGTGGAACCAGAGATACCGCCCGGCGGCGTACGGCTCCGAGCCCCGCACGGCGACCCCGTCGGCCCCCACGAACCGCCCGGCATCCAGCATCCCGGCCACCCGGTCCGTCCCGATCGCCCCGCCGAACCGCTCGGCCAGATGTTCCCCGACGGTGGCCCAGCGCCCTTCGGGATCCTCCGGAAGCCGCACCCGTACGGCATCGATCCCGTCCCGCTGGGGAAGAGGGGCGGCGGGCGGCTTCCTGCGACCTCGCATCCTCGCCCCCTCTCCGTGATCGCCCGGTGACGCAAAAGAGCCCCACCGAAGTGGGGCTCCTGCTGGTGTCCGAGGGGGGACTTGAACCCCCACGCCCGATAAAGGGCACTAGCACCTCAAGCTAGCGCGTCTGCCATTCCGCCACCCGGACAAGGTGTCTGTCTCGCGGGCCGTGCCCGTTCCGACGTGGAAAACCATAGCAAACATTTGAGGGTGCTCGATCACGCCCCGATGGCTGTGAACGGTGCGTGACGGGGGGTGTGCGGCCTTGGGCGTACGCCGTGGGCGCGGGAGGATGAGAAGGAGCAGCACAGCGACAGTGGAGGGAACCAGCGTGAGCGAGAGCAGCACGGGCAAGGCCGGCACCGGCAGGGCCGAGCAGGAGGTCGTCGACCTCTGTCGTGACCTGATCCGGATCGACACCAGCAACTACGGCGACCACTCGGGCCCCGGCGAGCGGCTCGCCGCCGAGTACGTCGCGGAGAAGCTCGCGGAGGTCGGCCTGGAGCCGCAGATCTTCGAGTCGCACAAGGGGCGCGCCTCCACCGTCGCCCGGATCGAGGGCGAGGACCCCTCACGCCCGGCGCTCCTCATCCACGGGCACACCGACGTCGTCCCGGCCAACGCGGCGGACTGGACGCACGACCCGTTCTCCGGGGAGATCGCGGACGGCTGTGTCTGGGGCCGGGGCGCGGTCGACATGAAGGACATGGACGCGATGACCCTCGCGGTCGTACGGGAGCGGATGCGCACCGGCCGCAAGCCCCCGCGCGACATCGTGCTCGCCTTCCTCGCCGACGAGGAGGCGGGCGGCACGTACGGGGCCCGCTATCTCGTGGACAACCACCCGGGGCTCTTCGAGGGCGTCACCGAGGCGATCAGCGAGGTCGGCGGCTTCTCCTTCACCGTCAACGAGAACCTGCGGCTGTATCTGGTGGAGACGGCCCAGAAGGGCATGCACTGGATGAAGCTGACCGTGGACGGCACCGCCGGACACGGCTCGATGATCCACAAGGACAACGCCATCACCGAGCTGTCCGAGGCGGTCGGGCGGCTGGGCCGGCACAAGTTCCCGGTGCGGGTCACCAAGACGCTGCGGCACTTCCTGGACGAGCTCTCCGACGCGCTGGGCACCGAGCTGGACCCGGAGAACATGGACGAGACGCTCGCCAAGCTCGGCGGCATCGCCAAGCTCATCGGCGCCTCCCTCCAGAACACCGCCAACCCCACCCAGCTCGGCGCCGGCTACAAGGTCAACGTCATTCCGGGCCAGGCGACCGCCCACGTCGACGGCCGCTATCTGCCGGGGTACGAGGAGGAGTTCCTCGCCGACCTGGACCGGATCCTCGGCCCCAACGTCCGGCGCGAGGACGTGCACGCGGACAAGGCGCTGGAGACCACGTTCGACGGGGCGCTGGTCGACGCCATGCAGACCGCGCTGGTCGCCGAGGACCCGATCGCCCGGGCCGTGCCGTACATGCTCTCGGCCGGCACCGACGCCAAGTCCTTCGACGACCTGGGCATCCGGGGCTTCGGCTTCGCCCCGCTGAAGCTGCCGCCGGAGCTGGACTTCGCCGGGATGTTCCACGGCGTCGACGAGCGGGTCCCGGTCGACGGGCTCCAGTTCGGCGTGCGGGTGCTCGACCGGTTCATCGACCATTCCTGACCGGTCCATGACCGATTCGCCGTCGGATCACCGCTGATTCGGCCACCTGTGCGGACATGTCCGAACGGGTGAAACGAGCCGTTCACACGTAGCCCCGCGAATTCCTCCTCGTTACAAGGTTTGCGGTCCGCGGCTGGGACCGCGTTTTCCAACTAGGAGGAATCATGATCAAGAAGGTCGTCGCAGTTGCGGCTGCCACCGGTGGCCTCGTTCTCGCAGGTGCGGGCATGGCTTCCGCCGACGCGGGCGCCCAGGGTGCGGCCATCGGCAGCCCCGGCGTGCTCTCCGGCAACGTCGTCCAGGTTCCGGTCCACGTGCCGGTCAACGTGTGCGGCAACACGGTCTCCGTGATCGGTCTGCTGAACCCCGCCTTCGGCAACACCTGCGTCAACGCCTGATCGTTGAACGTCAACCCGTAAGGGTTTGAGCTCGACCGGTCCCGGAGTGCACTCCATGCACTCCGGGACCGTTCGGCATTCGGCTCCCGCACGGTCATGTCCGGGGGTTTTTCGGAAGCCAGAAGGCAGGAAACGAACCTATGCGACAGGTCACTCGTAAAGGCCTGATCACCATGGCGGCTGCGGGCGGAGTGCTCGCGCTGAGCGGTGGATACGCCCACGCCGACTCCGGGGCGGCGAGCACCGCGTCCGGCTCGCCGGGCGTGCTGTCCGGCAACTCGGTCCAGGTCCCGATCGACATCCCGGTCAACGTCTGCGGAAACTCCGTCAGCGTCGGCGGACTGCTCAACCCCGCCAGTGGGAACGACTGCGGAAACGGATCAGCGGGATCCGACCGGTCCGCGCAGTCCGACCGATCCGCGTCCGACCGATCCGCGTCCGACCGATCGGCGTCCGACCGGTCCGGCGGCGCCCAGGACCGCTCCGTCCCCGGCGGCTCCGGGAACGGCGCCCAGGCCGGCGACACCACGGCCTCGGACCGCACCTCCGAGCCCGGTACGGGCCGTCACCGGGCCCCGGACGGCGGCGGCGCCACGGCCGAAGGGGTCGCCAAGGGCTCGCCCGGCATCCTCTCCGGCAACTCGGTCCAGGCACCGATCGACATCCCCGTGAACCTCTGCGGGAACAGCGTCACCATCGGCGGACTGCTGAACCCCGTCTTCGGCAACAGCTGCTCCAATGACGCCGAGGTTCCGCCCCCGCCGCCCGAGGAGCCGGAGAAGCCCCCGGTCACGCCGGAGACCCCGGTCGAACCGCCGGTCGTCCAGCCGCCCGAGCCGAACGTCCCCGAGACCCGGAACGTTCCCCGGGAGCAGCTCGCGCAGACCGGTGGTGACGGGCTCGGACTGCTCATCCCGGCCGGCGCCGGACTGCTGTTCGCCGGTGCCGGATCGGTGCTCTACCGCCGCTCGCGCAGCGCCGCCTGATCCGGGCGCGCACAGCACGGCACGACCCACGAAAGAGAGCGGGCCCCGCCACCGCGGGGCCCGCTCCATGTCACCAGGTCGCCCGCAGCTGACGGATGATCCGTCGGCGCAGCCGCACTCTGCGGCTGCCGTCCCTGCGGAGCGTCAGGCGGTCCAGCTCCCAGTGTCCGTACTCGGCGTGGTCGGTCAGGAGTCGGGCCGCATCCTTGCGGGAGACCCCGCGCGGCACGTACACGTCGATGAATTCGTATTCCGGCATCGCATCTATTGTGCGGGCAGAGCCCCGCTACGGATAGCGTCTGCACTATGTCTGATGCTGCGCAGCCCACCGCTGCCGAGGTACGTGCCGCCGCCGAAGTGGTCAAAGCCGCGATCGACCGTCACCTCGACGCGGTCGAACGCCGTACCGGGGACGACGACCCCGCCGTATACGACGCGTTCAACGCCCTGGCCGCTGCGGCCGAGGTCTACGACGAACTCCTCTACGAACGCTACGACGAAGTCACCCCCTTCGAGATCCCCGGCGCGGACGACTCCCTGCCTCCCTACGCCGGTCCCGCGGAGCCCAGCGCGCTCAGTGTCCTGATCCGGCGCGACTACGTGGTCGCCGAGCCCGAGCGTCTTCTCGCGCAGGCCCAGCGCCTCGCCGACGTCGACGCGGGGCCGGGCGCCGAGGACACGACCCCGGTGGTCGGCACCAGCGTCCATGCCGCGCTCGGCGTGCTCTTCGGCGAGTACGAACCGGACGAGATCGCCTCCCGGCACAAGGAGTTCGGCCTGGAGGAGGGCGACTCCACCCTCTGGGTCTCGGCCGGGGAAGCGGCACCGGAGCCGGGGGAGTGGCTGGGCGCCCCGTTCGAGGACGCCGACCCGGAACTGGTGGTCTGCCGCTTCGACGTCAGCGCGGTCTTCGACGAGGAGGACGAGTCGGACGAGGACTTCGCCGGGCCGGTGGTGGGCGGCGCCTGACCCCTGAGCCCTGACCTCTGAGCCCTTTCCCTTTTCCTCGACTGCTTTCCGCACCGGACGTGACGGTGGGCCCCGGCGCACATCGCGCCGGGGCCCACCGCTGTCCGGCCCGTGGGCTTTTTTTAAGAAGCCGCGTCCGGGGTCGGGAGCGCCTCCAGGAGCGTGCGCAGCCGGGTCGTCCGCTCCTGGGCCGGGACCTGCGCCACCGCGTGGGGGAGCGCCTGGTCCACCCCGTGCACCACGGACAGATGCCGCTCGCCCCGGCCGAACGCGGTGTACACCCACGGCCGGCTCAGCCCCTGCGCCGCGTCGCCCGGCAGCACGACCACCGCGGCGGGCCAGCGCATCCCGGCCGCCTGGTGGGCGCTGAGGGCCCAGCCGTGCCGCACCGACGACTCCACCCGCTCCTGCGGTACGACGACGGGGACGCCCCCGCAGTCCAGATGCAGGCCCTCGGCGTCGGCCGAGCGCACCGCTCCGGGCACCGCACGGCCGGGCGCGGGCACATGGATCACGCGGTCACCCGGGTCGAACCCGCCGAACCGGCCCGGTCCCGGGTTGAGCCGCTGCTTCAGCGCCTCGTTCAGCGCCCTGGTACCGGCGGCCCCGCCGTGGCCCACCGTGATCACCTGGGTCTCGTCGGCGGGGATGGAGAACGCCCGGGGCACCGAGTCGGCGACCAGCTGCACGGTGCGGTGGACGGCCTCGCCCGCGTCCCGGACGGGGACGATCACCACCTCCTTGCCCGGGGCGTCGACCTGGTTCAGCTCGCCGATGCCGATGCCGGAGACCAGCTCGCCGATCGGGCCGGGGTCCGGGGTGCGGGAGACGACCTGCGGGCAGGTGCGGGCGGCCAGCACATCGGCGAACACCCGCCCGGCGCCCGCCGAGCCCAGCACGCCCGGGTCACCGCTCAGCACCAGCCGGGCGCCGTCGGCCAGCGCCTCGACCAGGACCGCCGCGCTCTCCACGTCCAGCTGCGGGGCGTCCAGCACGACCAGCAGGTCCAGGGCGAGCGCCCCGTCCTCGTCCCGGCCGGGGCCCTGGGCGCCGGACAGCAGGCCGGCCAGCGTGACCGCCGTGTCCGGATCGCCGGTGGCCGCCGCGAGCCGCCGCCGCCCGTCCTCGCTGTGGGTCGCGCCGACGGCCCGCAGGCCCAGGCCCCGTGCCGCGGCGATCAGCGCGGCGGGCTCGGTCCGGGCCGCCTCGCCGCCGCTGTGCGCGACCAGTCCGGCGGCGGCGGTCGTACGGATCAGCTCGGCGGCCGACGGGCTCGGGGCGGCGGCCGCGGCCTCCGCCCAGTCGGCGGCCTTCTCGCAGGCGTTGACCAGCCGGGCCAGGCCGTCGGCGAGACTCTCCTCGGCCAGGGCGTAGCGGTCGAGGCCCAGCAGGACCTGGACGGGCTCGCGGGCCGTATCGGCGTCCGGCGCGGGGCCGCCCTCATCCGCTTCGGCCTCTTCCAGCTCCTCGGCCGGCTCCTCGTCCTCCCCCTCCTGGAAGAGCAGGGCGACGCCTTCCTCGACGGCCTCGCGCACCGCCGCGTCCGGGTCGCTCACCGCCCGCTCGGCGAGCGCCGCCCGCACGGTCTCGGCGTCCAGAGCCGTGTGGCCCTGGAGGGCGGCGCGCTCCAGCACCCAGCCGACCAGGGCCGCCGTCCGACGGCTGTCGTCGGGGCCGCAGTCGGCGCCCAGCAGGGCCCGGGCGAAGCCGTCGGCCTGTTCGGGCCGCACGCCGGGCAGGGCCAGCAGCTGCCAGGGGTCGGTGCGCAGGAACTCGGCCGCCTGCTCGCCCAGCGCGCCGACGGCCGGGCGGGTCAGCGTCTCGGGGGCGCCGCCCGCCACGAGCACCGCGCGCACCGCGTCGAGGGCCTCGGGCGAGGCGGCCTGCGGGGCGGGGGCGGCGATGGCCTCGGGCGCGGGGGCCCGGGGCGGTGTCGGGGCGGGACGGCGGGGGGCCTGGGCGGTGGCGGACGACGCGAAGAAGGCGGAGCCCGCCTTCTCGCCGCTCTCCACGGCCCGGACGGCCGCGAGTAGATCGGCGGCCGTGCCGCTCAGCCCCGCACCGGCGGCGATGGGCGCGGCCTTGGCCGCCTTGCGCTGCTCGATACGCTCCCGCAGCTCACGCTGGGCGGCCAGCTCGGCCTGCGCCTCGGAGAGCTCGGGGGCGGGCGAGGCGGCGTCGGCGTCAGCCTCGGTGCTTGCGGGGTCGCTTGCCTCGGTGGCCTCAGCCCCGGCGTCGGCCTCGGCTGCCTCGGCCCCAGCGCTCGGGGAGCCAGCAGCCCCGGCCTCGGCCTCATCGGCGGCCCCGGCGCTCGCAGGGCCGGCGGCCCCGGCCCCCTCGCTCGCAGCCCCGGCTTCAGCCGACGACGCGTCGACGGCCCCGGCCTCGTCCGGCGCCTCGGCGCCCTCAGGCGTTTCAGCCGCCCCGGGGGCTTCGGGCGCTCCGGCGTCCGCCGCGGGCTCCGGCGGGGACACCGCGTCCTGTGGGGTGTCCGTGCCGCCGGTGCCGGGGGTCTCCCCGGGAAGCGCAGTCACAGCGTGCTCCAGTCCTGGTCGGGATAGCGGTGCACGGGCGCCGACACATCGTCGAGCGCCTGGCAGATCTCGTAGGGAAGACTAAGCGCCTCCACTGACAAAGCCTCCGTGAGCTGCCCGGCGTTGCGCGCGCCGAGGATCGGCGCGGCCACGCCCGGCCGGTCCCGGACCCAGGCGAGCGCCACCTGGAGCGGGCTCGTCGCCAGGCCGTCCGCCGCCGTCGCCACCGCGTCCACCACCCGGGCCGCCGCGTCGTCGAGATACGGCTCGACGAACGGGGCGAGCCGCTCGGACGCGCCCCGCGAGTCGGACGGGGTGCCCTGGCGGTACTTGCCGGTGAGCACGCCGCGCCCCAGCGGGGACGACGGCAGCAGCCCGATCCCGAGGTCCAGCGCGGCGGGCAGCACCTCGCGCTCGATGCCGCGCTGGAGCAGCGAGTACTCCATCTGCGTACTGGCCAGCCTCGTCCGCACCCCGGGCGCGGCGAGCTGCCAGGTGGCGGCCTTCGCCAGCTGCCAGCCGCAGAAGTTCGACACGCCCGCGTAGCGCACACGGCCCGAGGAGACCGCCAGGTCCACCGCCTGAAGGGTCTCCTCCAGCGGGGTCGCCGGGTCGAAGGCGTGGACCTGCCACAGGTCCACGTAATCCGTGCCGAGCCGCTCCAGGGACGCGTCCAGGGCGGCCAGCAGATGCCCGCGTGAACCGTTGACGCGGCGATAGGGGTCGGGCACGTTTCCGGCCTTCGTGGCGATGACCAGGTCCTCCCGGGGGATCAGGCTCCCGACGAGCCGCCCGAGCAGATACTCGGCCTCGCCGCCCCCGTACACATCGGCGGTGTCCACCAGGGTGCCGCCCGCGTCCCAGAAGGCCTTCAGCTGGTCGGCGGCGTCGTGCTCGTCCGTGTCCCGGCCCCAGGTGAGGGTGCCGAGCCCGATCCGGGACACGCGAAGGCCGGTACGGCCGAGATGCCTCTGCTCCATGGGCGCTGAGATTACTGGCCATGGCCCCACGGGGTGCAGGGGCTGTGGACAACCCGAGGTCCGCCGGGCCTGCCGGATCGCCGCCGCCCGCGCTAGAGTCCGGAGAAAGGGACGTTACTGATCAGTAAGGGGAGCGGCTATGCGGCTCGGCATCAATCTCGGTTACTGGGGCGCCGGCATGGACGGCGACAACCTCGCCGTCGCGCAGGAGGCCGACCGGCTCGGCTACGACGTCTGCTGGGCGGCCGAGGCGTACGGCTCCGACGCCCCGACCGTGCTGACCTGGGTCGCGGCCCAGACCGAGTCGATCGACGTCGGCTCCGCCATCATGCAGATCCCGGCCCGGCAGCCCACCATGACGGCGATGACCGCCGCCACCCTCGACTCGCTCTCCGGCGGCCGCTTCCGGCTCGGCCTCGGCGTCTCGGGCCCGCAGGTCTCCGAGGGCTGGTACGGCGTGAAGTTCGACAAGCCGCTGGCCCGCACCCGCGAGTACGTGGAGATCGTCCGCAAGGCGATGACCCGTGAGCGCGTGAGTTACGAGGGCGCGCACTGGACGCTGCCGCTCCCCGGCGGCCCGGGCAAGCCGATCAAGCTCACCGTGCACCCGCAGCGCGAGCACATCCCGCTCTACATCGCCGCGATCGGTCCCAAGAACCTGGAGCAGACCGGTGAGATCGCCGACGGCGCCCTGCTGATCTTCCCCTCCGCCGAGCACCTGGAGGAGACCGCGATCCAGCCGCTGCGCGCGGGCCGCGAGAAGGCGGGCAAGACCATGGAGGGCTTCGACGTCAGCCCGACGCTGCCGCTGGCCGTCGGCGACGACGTCAACGGCCTCGCCGACATGTTCCGTCCGTACACCGCGCTGTACGTCGGCGGGATGGGCAGCCGGAAGCAGAACTTCTACAACCAGCTCGCCCAGCGCATGGGGTACGAGAAGGAGGCCGCCGAGATCCAGGACAAGTACCTGGACGGGGACAAGGCCGGGGCCGCCGCCGCCGTACCACACCAGCTGATCGACCAGACCGCGCTGCTCGGCCCCGTCGAGCGGATCGCCGACCGCATGCAGGCCTACGCCGCCGCCGGGGTCACCACGCTCAACCTCGCCCCGGCCGGTTTCACCCTGGAGGAGCGGCTCACCGCGCTCCGCGCCGGCACGGACGCCCTGGAGCGCTCCGGCCTCGCCTAGCGTGTCCGGCGGGCAGCACTACGGCCGTGGTGGGGGCTCGGGGGTCTTCCCCGCCACGGCCGTCAGCAGGAACAACGCGCTGCGCGCCCAGGGGTTACGCCGTCCCCGCGGGCGTGTCGGCCGTCGGCGGCCCCGGCCGCCGCCGTGCGCGGTGCGTGACGGCTCCGGTTGCCGACCGCCCCGTAGCGCCTTTGACTCGTTCTGCGGACTACCGCTCCGCGGACCTGGGTTCCGCGGAAATCGGGTACGGAGGTGGCCCTCATGCTCTCTGCGCAGACCTTGTTCCAGGAGATCCTGGACAACGACGAGTCCTACCGGCTGTTCTGTTCCATCGCCGCGAGCGGCGAGGCCCAGGGCGGCTGGGAGAACGCCCGCATCGCCGCCCTCGTCCCGGAGGGCCGCCGTGAGCTGGCCCCCAGGATCGTCCGGCACGGCGCCGACGAGGACAAGCACGGCCGGATCTTCAACGCCCTCCTGAAGAAGCGCGGACTGCCGCCCGTCGAGGTCCCCCCGGAGACCGACTACACGATGCTCCTGGAGCAGCAGGGCATCGGCCTCGCGCACTCCCGGCTGCGCGGCGAGGAACGGCTCACCGAGCGCGACATCATCACCTATCTGGCCCACAGCCGGATCACCGAGCAGCGCGCGTCCGAGCAGATGCAGCTGCTGCGCCGGTACTTCGCCGACCACCCCGACATCGGCCGCGCGGTGAAGATGATCTCCAACGACGAGGACAACCACCTCGCCTACTGCCACGAGGAACTGCTCGCCCTCGCACGCGAGGGGCACGGCCGGACCATCCAGCGCATCATGCGCGAGTGCGCCCTGGCCGAGATCCGTGTCTACCGCGACGTCAGCCTCGCCGTGATGGCCAACATGGGCCGCATCCTCGGCTGGTCCCGCCCCAAGGCCGCCGTCCTCGCCGCGGGCATCCACGCGGTGTACGCGTACGAGCGCCTCGTCGGCTGGCGGCGCATGGTGACCCTGGAGATGCCGGAGCGGCGCAACGCGCTCGGCAGCCCCGCGGTGCCCGAGCACGAGTACGCCTGAGGCCCGGCTGTCCGGGGGCCCGGGCCCCCGGACACGCCCTAGAGCCAGCCGCGCCGCTTGAACTGCCGGTACAGCCCGTACACGATGAGGCCCATCACCGCGACCACCACCGGGTAGGTCCACGGCCAGTGCAGCTCCGGCATGTTGTCGAAGTTCATGCCGTAGATGCCCGCCACCATCGTCGGGACGGCGGCCATCGCCGCCCAGGCGGAGATCTTGCGCATGTCGTCGTTCTGCCGCACGCCCATCTGCGCCAGATGCGCCGACAGGATGTCCGAGAGCAGCCGGTCCAGCCCCTCCACCTGCTCGTTGGCGCGGGTCAGATGGTCGGCCACGTCCCGGAAGAACGGCTGCGCGTGCTCGTGGACGAACGGCACGCCCGCGGCCGAGAGCCGGGCCATGGGCGCCGTCAGCGGACCGGCCGCCCGGCGGAACTCCAGCACCTGCCGCTTGAAGGTGTAGATCCGGGCGGCGGTGTTCTTCGAGTCGCCCGAGCCGGCCGGCGCGAAGACCTGCGTCTCCAGCTCCTCCAGGTCCACCTGGAGCTCGCCGGCCACGTCCATGTAGTGGTCCACGACCGCGTCGCTGATCGCGTACAGCACCGCAGTCGGGCCGTGCTTCAGCACCTCCGGCTCGGCCTCCAGCCGCTGGCGCACGGCCGCCAGCGGGGCGCCCTCGCCGTGCCGGACCGTCACCACGAACGCGTCCCCTATGAAGACCATCAGCTCGTCCGCACTGACCGTGTCGCTCGCGGGCTCGTACACGATCGGCTTGAGCACCGCGAACAGCGAGTCGTCGTACACCTCCAGCTTCGGCCGCTGGTGCGCGCGCAGCGCGTCCTCCACGGCCAGCGGGTGCAGCCCGAACTCCGCCCGTACGCGGTCGAACTCCTCCTCCGTCGGCTCGTGCAGCCCGATCCACAGGAACGCGTCGTGCGAGGCGCGCGCCTCGGCCAGGGCGTTCGCGAGGTCGTCGGGCCGTTCGGTGCGGCGCCCGTCCCGGTAGATGGCGCAATCCACGATCACGGCGGGCATTCTTCCCCGTGAACCCGCCCCCACGCACCTTCGCCGCCCCGGCCCGCCCCCACGCGCCTCGGACGTACGCTGGCGGGTATGCCCACGCTGATCCTCGTACGCCACGGACGCTCCACCGCCAACACCGCCGGGGTACTCGCGGGCCGCACCCCCGGCGTCTCCCTCGACGAACGCGGCGCCGCACAGGCCGCGGCCCTCCCCGGCCGGCTCGCCGCCGTCGTCCCGGTCCTCGCCGTCAGCAGCCCCCTGGAGCGCTGCCGGCAGACGCTCCAGCCGCTCCTCGACGCGCGCCCGGGCCTGCCCCTGCACACCGAGGACCGGATCAGCGAGTGCGACTACGGCCACTGGTCGGGCCGCAAGCTCGCCGAACTCGCCGACGAGCCGCTGATGTCGGTCGTCCAGCAGCACCCCTCCGCCGCGGCCTTCCCCGGCGGCGAGTCCATGCGCGCCATGCAGGCCCGCGCCGTCGACGCCGTCCGCGACTGGAACGAGCGCGTCGAGGCGGAGCACGGCGAGGACGCCACGTACGTCATGTGCTCGCACGGCGACATCATCAAGTCCCTCGTCGCCGACGCGCTGGGCATGCATCTGGACCTGTTCCAGCGCATCCACGTCGACCCCTGCTCGGTCACCGCGATCCGCTACACGAGGCTGCGGCCCTTCCTCCTGCGGCTCGGCGACACCGGCGACCTCGACTCCCTGGCGCCCCGCGAGAACGCCGTCGGGGCGGACGCCGCCGCGTCCCCCGCCGGTGACGGTTCGGCGGACGCGACGGTCGGGGGCGGCGCGGGCGCGCCGTGATCGCTCCGGGCAGTAGGGTGGACGCGCCGTAGCGCCGCCCAACCACCATCGAAGCTCAAGGGAGCAGGACGTGTCCCGTCAGGTGTTCCTCTACGACCCACCGGACCGATTCGTGGCCGGTACGGTCGGGCTGCCTGGCCGCCGTACGTTTTTCCTGCAAGCGTCCTCCCAGGGCCGGGTCACCAGCGTCGCCCTGGAGAAGACCCAGGTCGCCGCGCTCGCCGAGCGGATCGACGAACTGCTCGACGAGGTCGTACGCCGCACCGGCGGCAACTCCCCGGTGCCGGCCGTGGCGCCCACCGACGTCACCGACACCGCCCCGCTCGACGTGCCCGTCGAGGAGGAGTTCCGGGTCGGCACCATGGCCCTGGCCTGGGACGGCGAGGAACAGCGCATGATCGTCGAGGCGCAGGCCCTCGTCGAGCTCGACGCCGACTCCGAGGACGACCTCGCGGAGGCCGAGGAGAAGCTCCTCCAGGACGAGGAGAACGGCCCGCCGATGCTCCGCGTCCGGCTCAGCGGCGCCCAGGCCCGCGCCTTCGCCAAGCGCGCCCTGGACGTCGTCAACGCCGGCCGCCCGCCGTGCCCGCTGTGCAGCCTGCCGCTCGATCCGGAAGGACACGTATGCCCGCGCCAGAACGGATACCGTCGCGGAGCCTGACGGACCCCGAGCTGCTCACCCTGCTCACCGAGGGCACGCTCACCGTCCTCGGTCAGGTCGGCGGGGCGTCCAACGCGGTGTTGCACTGCACAGTGGCGTACGACGGCGAGGAGCGCACCTGCGCCTACAAGCCGGTCGCGGGCGAGCAGCCGCTCTGGGACTTCCCCGACGGGACGCTCGCCCAGCGGGAGGTCGCCGCGTACGAGATCTCCCGGGCGACCGGCTGGGACCTCGTGCCGCCGACCGTGCTGCGCGACGGGCCGTACGGGCAGGGCATGGTCCAGCTCTGGATCGACGGCCCCGCGGACGGTGAGGACGCCCCCGAGCTGCTGGCGCTGGTCGAGGGCGAGGAGCCGGGTGATGGCTGGAAAGCCGTGGGCTTCGCGGATGTGGGGGAGGGGAAGACCGCGCTGCTGGTGCACGCGGACGACCCCCGGCTGCGGCGGCTCGCGGTGCTGGACGCGGTGATCAACAACGGTGACCGCAAGGGCGGCCATCTGCTGCCCGCGCCCGGCGGGCGGCTCTTCGGCATCGACCACGGCGTCACCTTCAACGCCGACGACAAGCTCAGGACCCTGCTCTGGGGCTGGGCGGGCGAACCGCTCACCGAAGAGGCCCTGGCGGTGCTGGGCCGGCTCGCCGCCGAGCTGGCTCCGGGGGCTGCCCTCGCCACCCGGATGGCCGAACTCATCACCCCGGCCGAACTGGAGGCCCTGCGGGAGCGGGTCGACGGGATGCTCAAGGGCGCCGTGCACCCGCGGCCGAGCGGCCAGTGGCCGCCGATCCCCTGGCCGCCGGTGTAGAACGCGCCCGACGGCGACCCGCGCCCTACCCCCTGTTGACGGTTGCACGCAAGAGGGCCTCTTCGGACAGGTTTCCGGTGCCGGTTCGTATCCGGAAGCAACGTCCGGTTACGCTCATGACATGCATGCCTGGCCCGCTTCTGAGGTCCCCGCCCTGCCCGGCAAGGGCCGCGACCTTCGGATCCACGACACCGCGACCGGCGGACGGATCACCCTTGACCCCGGTCCCGTCGCCCGCATCTACGTCTGCGGCATCACGCCGTACGACGCGACCCACATGGGTCATGCGGCGACCTACAACGCGTTCGACCTCGTTCAGCGCGTGTGGCTCGACACCAAGCGGCAGGTTCACTACGTCCAGAACGTGACAGACGTGGACGATCCGCTGCTGGAGCGGGCCGTGCGCGACGGTCAGGACTGGACCGAGCTCGCGGAGCGCGAGACGGCACTCTTCCGCGAGGACATGACCGCCCTGCGGATGCTGCCCCCGCGGCACTACATCGGCGCGGTCGAGGCCATACCCGGCATCGTGCCCCTCGTCGAACGCCTCCGGGACGCGGGCGCCGCCTACGACCTGGACGGCGACATCTACTTCTCCGTCGACGCCGACCCGCACTTCGGCGAGGTCTCCGGCCTCGACGCCGAGGCGATGCGCCTGCTCTCCGCCGAGCGCGGCGGCGACCCGGAGCGCCCCGGAAAGAAGAACCCCCTCGACCCGATGCTCTGGATGGCCGCCCGCCCGGGCGAGCCGAGCTGGGACGGGGCCTCCCTGGGCGACGGCCGCCCGGGCTGGCACATCGAGTGCGTCGCCATCGCCCTGGACCACCTCGGCATGGGCTTCGACATCCAGGGCGGCGGCTCCGACCTCGCCTTCCCGCACCACGAGATGGGCGCCTCGCACGCCCAGGCGCTGACCGGCGAGCACCCCTTCGCCCAGGCCTATGTCCACGCCGGCATGGTCGGCCTGGACGGCGAGAAGATGTCCAAGTCGCGCGGCAACCTGGTCTTCGTCTCGGCGCTGCGCCGCGAGGGCGTGGACCCGGCGGCCATCCGGCTCGCGCTGCTCTCCCGCCATTACCGTTCCGACTGGGAGTGGACCGACCAGGTGCTGGCCGACGCCGTCGAGCGCCTCGCGCGCTGGCGGGCCGCCGTCTCGCGCCCCGACGGGCCGTCCGCCGACGCGCTGGTCGAGGAGGTCCGGGCCGCCCTCGCCGACGACCTGGACAGCCCCGCCGCGCTCGCCGCGGTGGACCGCTGGGCCGCGCTCCAGGGTGCGGAGGGCGGCACCGACGAGGGCGCGCCCGGCCTCGTATCCCGTACGGTCGACGCCCTGCTGGGGGTCGCGCTGTAGGGGGTTTCCCCGCCCGCACGATGGCTTGAACCGGCCTCGGACTTCTCTACGAAGTTCGGGGCCGGTTCCTTTTTGTCCATGGCCATGTGCTCGAAGTTGCGCTAAAAGCTCTCTATGCAAACATCGACGCGCATGAGAGCGGCGGCGGTTGCTGCACTGCTCGGACTGTTCGCGGTCCTCACGGGACCCGGCGGGGCCCACGCCGACGAGGCCCCGCCGGAGAGCACGGAGACCACCACCGTCGGGGACGTGACCGGCTTCCGCGCGGACGGGGCGGTCTACCGGCTGACCGCCGGGCAGGCAGAGGCCCGGGTCAGCTTCGTCTCGGAGGAGACCTTCCGCATCGAGCTGGCCCCGGACGGGAAGTTCACCGACCCCACCGGCGACGACATCGTCCTCCCGCAGGGCGAGCCGCCCCGCACCCGCTGGAAGGAGCGCGGCGACCGCTACGAGCTGTCGACGGGCGAGGTCACCCTGCGGGCCTACAAGAAGCCGCTGCGCTTCGCCCTGCACCGGGCGGACGGCAGCCGGATCTGGTCCGAGACCAAGGGCCTGAGCTGGACCGGCGAGAAGACCGTCCAGACGCTGGCCCGGGGCGCCGGTGAGCAGTTCTACGGGGCCGGGATGCAGAACGGCCGCGGCAACACCTCCCACCGCGACAAGACCGTCGAGGTCGCCGTCGACTACAACTGGGACGACGGCGGCCACCCCAACTCCGTGCCGTTCTACCTCTCCTCGGCCGGTTACGGCGTCTTCCGCAACACCTACGCCCCCAACACCTACGCGTTCACCGACCCGGTGACGACCAGTGCGAAGGAACAGCGCTTCGACGCCTACTACTTCGCGGGCCAGGGGTCCGACGCCGCCAAGGACGTCATCGGGCAGTACACCGACCTCACCGGCAAGCCGTTCCTGCCGCCCGTCTACGGCATGGAGATCGGCGACGCCGACTGCTACCTCCACAACGCCAACCGGGGCGAGCGCCGCACCCTGGACTCGCTGAAGGTCGCGGACGGATACGTCGAGAACGACATGCCCAACGGCTGGATGCTCGTCAACGACGGCTACGGCTGCGGTTACGAGGACCTGGAGGAGACCGCCCAGGGGCTGAAGGACCGCAACATGGAGCTGGGCCTGTGGACCGAGGACGGCATCGAGAACCTCGAAGCCCAGGTCAAGGCCGGCCAGCGGGTCGCCAAGCTGGACGTCGCCTGGGTCGGCCCCGGCTACAAGTTCGCCCTCGACGCCTGCAAGGACGCCTACCAGGGCATCGAGGACCACAGTGATGCCCGAGGCTTCACCTGGGCCCCCGAGAGCTGGGCGGGCGCACAGCGCTGCGGAGTCCAGTGGTCCGGCGACCAGTCCGGCACCTGGGAGTACATCCGCTGGCAGATCCCCACCTACGCGGGCGCCACCATGTCCGGACTCGCCTACACCACCGGTGACGTCGACGGGATCTTCGGCGGCAGCGCCAAGACGTACACCCGCGACCTCCAGTGGAAGATGTTCCTCGGCACCACGATGACCATGGACGGCTGGGCCGCCATGGACAAGCAGCCCTTCCGCCACGGCGAGCCGTACACCTCGGTCAACCGCGACTACCTCAAGCTCAAGGAGTCGCTGCTGCCCTACCAGTACAGCTACGCCCACGAGGCCACCAAGACCGGGGTCGGCATGGTCCGCCCGCTGGTCCTCGAATACCCCGACGACCCGAAGGCGTCGACGGAGGCCGCGAAGTACGAGTTCCTCTCCGGCGAGCACTTCCTCGTGGCGCCCGTCTACCAGGACACCACCGAGCGCAAGGACATCTACCTCCCCAAGGGCACCTGGATCGACTACTGGAGCGGCCGCACCTACGAGGGCCCCACCACCATCGACTCCTACAGCGCCCCGCTCGACACCCTGCCGCTCTTCGTGAAGGCGGGCGCGGCCGTCCCGATGTGGCCGGGCATCCGCTCGTACCGCGACCGCACCGCCGACTCCCCGCTGGCCTGGGACGTCTACCCGCAGGGGAATACCTCCTTCACCCTGTACGAGGACGACGGCGTCACCCGCCGGCACCGCGACGGGAAGTACGCCACCCAGCGCGCCGACGTCCGGGCCCCGAAGCACGGCGCGGGCGACGTCTCCGTCACCATCAACGAGAGCCGGGGCAGCTTCACCGGCAAACAGACCACCCGCCCCTACGAGTTCACCGTCCACACCGGCTCCGAGCCGCGCGCGGTGCAGCTGGACCGGACGCTGCCCGAGCTGACCTCGAAGGCCGCGTACGACCAGGCCCGCCAGGGCTGGTGGTACGACCGCGACGACCGGGGCGGCGTGGTGCACGTGAAGACCGCGCCCCTGAGCACCGCGAAGAAGTTCACGGTGAAGCTGCTGGACACCAGCGCGGTCGGCGGCAAGAAGGCCTCGGCGGCCGCCGCCCTCACCGCCCCCACGGGCCAGGAGGCCGGAGCGGGCACGCCCGGCACGGTCCAGGTCGACGTGACCGCGGGCAGCACCGCCCTCACCGACACCACCGTCTCCCTCCAGGTCCCCGAGGGCTGGCAGACCGCCACCGCGAAGGTCCCGGGCCGCATCCCGGCGGGCGCCACCCGACGCGTCGAGGTGGCGCTGACCCCGGCGAAGGACGCCGAGGTCCGCGAGACCCGGCTGACGGCGCTGGCCCGCTACCGGGCCGCCGGCGAGGCCCGCACGAGTCAGCAGCGGCTCGCCGTCTCCGTACTGCCACCGGCACCCGAGGGCGAGGCCTGGGCGAGCGATCTCGTCTGGCTCTCCGAGACCAACGGCTACGGCCCCGCCGAACGCGACCGCTCCAACGGGGAGTCGGGTGCCGACGACGGGAACACGCTGACGCTCGCGGGGAAGACGTACGAGAAGGGGATCGGCACCCACGCCGACTCCGACATCGCCCTCCATCTCGGCGGCCGGTGCACCGCGTTCACGGCCGACGTCGGCATCGACGACGAGATCGACGGCTACGGAGAGGTCGCGTTCTCCGTGGAGGGCGACGGCAAGGTGCTGTGGACCTCACCGAAGCTGACCGGCGCCTCGGCGACCGTGCCGGTGGACGTGAAGCTCGACGGCGTACGCCAGGTGCGGCTGAAGGTCACCGACACCAACGGGTCCAAGACGGGGGACCACGGCGACTGGGCGGCGGCGAAGTTCCACTGCGCCTGAGCCGTACGCGGGACCGATGGGACAGGGGCGCCGCACGGGATCAACTCCCGTGCGGCGCACCGCTGTTGGCCATAGACCCTAGCCCTCGCCGTCCTCCTCGGGACGGCTGCCGTCGGTGCCTTCATCGCCGTCGGAGCCCTTGGTGCCCTTGTCATCGGAGGCCTTCCCGCGCGGCGGCTTCGGCGGGCGGGTGCGGCCGCTGGAGGGGTCGCGCAGATAGGAGACGTCCCCGGTCTCCGTGGCGTGGCCGCCCGGCCCCTGCCCGGGGCCGCCGTCCCGCCGCCGCAGATACCGCTCGAACTCGCGGGCGATGGCCTCGCCGGACGCCTCGGGCAGCTCCGCGGTGTCCCGCGCCTCCTCCAGCGTCTGCACGTACTCCGCGACCTCGCTGTCCTCCGAGGCCAGCTGGTCCACGCCGAGCTGCCAGGCCCGCGCGTCCTCGGGCAGTTCGCCCAGCGGGATGCGCAGCCCGATCAGATCCTCAAGACGGTTGAGCAGGGCCAGGGTCGCCTTCGGGTTCGGCGGCTGCGACACATAGTGCGGGACCGCCGCCCACAGGCTGACCGCGGGCACCCCGGCATGCGTGCACGCCTCCTGGAGGACCCCGACGATGCCCGTGGGGCCCTCGTACCGCGTCTCCTCCAGATCCATCGTCCGCGCCAGGTCCGCGTCGGAGGTGACCCCGCTCACCGGCACCGGCCGGGTGTGCGGGGTGTCGCCGAGCAACGCGCCCAGGATGACGACCATTTCGACGCCCAGCTCATGGGCGAAGCCGAGGATCTCGTTGCAGAACGACCGCCAGCGCATCGACGGTTCGATCCCGCGCACCAGAACCAGGTCGCGGGGCTTGTCGCCGCCGACCCGCACCACGGACAGGCGCGTCGTCGGCCAGGTGATCTTCCGCGTGTTGCCGTCCAGCCACACCGTGGGCCGGTTGACCTGGAAGTCGTAGTAGTCCTCGGCGTCCAGCGCCGCGAACACCTCGCCCTTCCACTCCCGGTCCAGATGACCGACCGCTGTGGAGGCGGCGTCCCCGGCGTCGTTCCAGCCTTCGAACGCGGCCACCATGACCGGGTCGACCAGCTCGGGCACCGACTCGAGCTCGATCACCCGGGCCTCCTTCCGATGTCTCCATACGTACGGAGCAACCTTACGGCTTCCCGGGCCCCCGGCCGCAGCCCTCTTGCACGGCCGGGTGAACACTGTTCGATCAGTCCCGCAGCGAGGACGGCGCCTCCCGTCGCACGACCGGGGCGATCTCCTCCGCGAACCGCTGGAGCGTCTCCAACTGCTCGGGCCTGCTCAGCCCGAAGCCGTCCACGGTGATCGACTGGAGGTCGTGGCGGTAGACCTCGTGCCAGCCCAGGATCTTGTCGATGATCTGCTGCGGACTGCCGATCAGCTGCGGGCCGCCCTCGATCGCCTCCTCGATCGTGCGGAACGGGGTGTTGTAGCCGGCCTTGCCCGCCAGATGCGGCTTGAACGTCTGCCGCACCCGCGCCTCGTACAGCTCCTTGTACTGCGCCACGGCCGCCTGCGAGCTGTCCGCGATGAGCAGCCCGCCGGATCCCGCCGCGACCTTCGCGTCCGCCGGATCGTGCCCGTAGGCCTCGAACCGCTCCCGGTAGTGGGCGATGAGCCTCGCGTACGCCTCACGGGGCTGGATGGCGTTCGCGGTGAACAGCGGATCGCCGTGTTTCGCCGCCAGCTCGGGGGAGTTGAGGCTGGTCGCCGAGCCGTGCCAGATCCGGGGGAGACCGTCGTACGGGCGTGGCACGGTCGTCACGTTCTTCAGCGGCGGCCGGAACTCGCCCTCCCAGTCGACGCCTTCCTCGGTCCAGAGCCGGCGCAGCAGCTCGTACTTCTCCTTCTGGAGGTCCCACTGCCGCTCCTCCTCCAGGCCGAACAGATCGAAGTGGCCCGCCTCCGCGCCCTTGCCGACGACCAGTTCCACCCGGCCCCGGGAGATCTGGTCGAGCGTCGCGAAGTCCTCCGCCACCCGGACCGGGTCGAGGATCGCGACGACGGTCACGCCGGTGAGCAGCCGGATGGTGCTCGTCCGGGCCGCGATGGCGCCCAGCACCACGTTCGGGCTGGAGGAGAGGAAGGCGCCCGCGTGCCGTTCGCCGACGGAGTAGGCGTCGAAGCCGAGCCGCTCCGCCACCGAGGCCGTGTCGATCACTTCCTCGAACCGGTCGGCGGCGGAGGGCAGGTCACCGGTCAGCGGGTGCGGATCGTGACCGATCAGGGAGAGCACGGAGAATCGCATGAACTCCACTGTCCCCGCGGCACGTTGCACGCGTATGGCGGGAGTGTGGCACCCGCCCGGTGCCCTGCGGGTACGGGAACGGGGGCGGCTCCCGCGAGGAAGCCGCCCCCGTCCGCGTACCCGTGGGGGGTGGGTCGGTGGATCAGTCCCGGTCGGCCAGCAGCTTCTCGACGCCCTCGCGGACCTCGTCCGTCGCCAGGCCCCGGATCGTCAGCGTGGTCCGGCGGCGCAGCACGTCGTCCGCCGTCTCGGCCCACTCGTGGTCCCGGGCGTAGGCGACCTGGGCCCAGATCTCCGGGGCGTCCGGGTGGACGCGCTCGGCCAGCTCCGGGTTCTCGTTCGCCAGCCGGGCGATGTCGAAGGCGAGCGAGCCGTAGTGCGTGGCCAGGTGGCGGGCGGTGTCCGGGGCCATGCGCGGGCCGGGGGCCGGGCCGTCGATCAGCAGCCGGTGGGCGACCGCGTTCGGGTTGGCGATACCGGGCAGCGGCAGCTTCCGCGGCAGCCGGTTCATCGGCTCCATGTCCTCGGCCAGCGGGTGCCCGGGCAGGGCGGCCAGCTTGTTCATCACCGTACGGCCGATGTGGCGGAAGGTCGTCCACTTGCCGCCCGCGACCGACAGCATCCCGCCGCGGCCCTCGGTGACGACCGTCTCGCGCTTGGCCTTGGAGGTGTCGCCCGGGCCGCCGGGCAGGACGCGCAGACCCGCGAAGGAGTACGTGATCAGGTCGCGCGAGAGCTGCTGGTCCTTGATCGAGAACGCCGCCTCGTCGAGGATCTGCGCGGTGTCCGCCTCGGTCACCGAGACGTCCGCCGGGTCGCCCTCGTACTCCTCGTCCGTCGTGCCGAGGAGCAGCATGTCCTCCCACGGCAGCGCGAACGTGATGCGGTACTTGTCGATCGGGGTGGCCAGCGCCGCCCGCCACGGCCGGGTCCGCTTGAGGACCAGGTGGGCGCCCTTGGAGAGGCGGATGGAGGGGGCCGCGTTCGGGTCCTCCATCTTCCGCAGGTGGTCGACCCAGGGACCGGTGGCGTTCAGGACGAGACGGGCGTCGACGCCGAACTCGGTGCCGTCGGTGCTGTCCTTCAGCTCAGCGCCGGTGACCCGGCCCCGGGTGAAGCGCAGCCCGGTGACCGCCGCGTGGTTGAGGACGACCGCGCCCGCGTCGACGGCCGCGCGGACCGTCATCAGCGCCATGCGGGCGTCGTTCATCTGGTCGTCGCGGTAGACCGCGACCGCCTTCAGATCGTCGGTACGCAGCTCGGGGACGTCGCGCTGGGCCTTGGCCGGGGAGATGACATGGCCGACGCCGTCGCCGAACGCGGAGAGCGCGGAGTAGGCGAAGACGCCCGCGCCGAGCTTGGCCGCGCCGTGCGGGCCGCCCTTGTAGACGGGCAGGTAGAAGGTGAGCGGGTTGGCCAGGTGCGGGGCCACCTCGCGGGAGACCGCGCGCCGCTCGAAGTGGTTCTCCGCGACCAGCTTCACCGCGCCGGTCTGGAGGTAGCGCAGACCGCCGTGGAGGAGCTTGGAGGAGGCGGAGGAGGTGGCGCCGGCGAAGTCGCCGGCGTCCACCAGAGCCACCCGCAGCCCGGACTGCGCGGCATGCCAGGCGGTGGAGATGCCCAGGATGCCGCCGCCGATGACCAGGAGGTCGTACGTGGCCCGGGACAGCTGGTCCCGGGTCTCGGCGCGGCTCGGCAGCGAGCCGGAGGCCGGGTGCGTTCCGAGGGCGGGAACGCTTTGCAGGGTGGTCATGGAATGCTCCTCGTCAGCTTTCTTCGTCCTCGATCCAGCCCATGGTCCGTTCGACGGCCTTGAGCCAGCTCTTGTACTCGCGGGCACGGGTGTCCGCGTCCATGCGGGGGGTCCACTCGGCGGCCCGGCGCCAGTTGGCGCGCAGCGCGTCGGTGTCCGGCCAGAAGCCGACGGCGAGACCGGCGGCGTAGGCGGCGCCGAGGCAGGTGGTCTCGGCGACCATGGGGCGCACCACGGGCGCGTCCAGGAAGTCGGCGAGCGTCTGCATCAGCAGGTTGTTGGACGTCATGCCGCCGTCGACCTTGAGCGCGGTCAGCTCGACGCCGGAGTCCTTCGTCATGGCGTCGCTGATCTCGCGGGTCTGCCAGGCGGTGGCCTCCAGGACGGCACGGGCGATGTGCGCCTTGGTGACGTAGCGGGTGAGACCGGCGATGACACCCCGGGCGTCGGGACGCCAGTAGGGGGCGAACAGTCCGGAGAAGGCGGGCACGAAGTACGCGCCGCCGTTGTCCTCGACCGAGGAGGCCAGCGTCTCGATCTCGGCGGCCGACTTGATCAGGCCCATCTGGTCGCGCATCCACTGCACCAGCGAACCGGTGACCGCGATGGAACCCTCCAGCGCGTACACCGGGGGTTCGTCGCCGATCCGGTAGCCGACGGTGGTGAGCAGCCCGTTGTACGAGTTCACGGGGGTGCCACCGGTGTTCATCAGCATGAAGGTGCCGGTGCCGTACGTGGACTTGGCCTCGCCCTCGGCGAAACAGGTCTGGCCGAACAGGGCCGCCTGCTGGTCGCCGAGCGCGGAGGCGACCGGGACGCCGTCCAGGATGCCGCCCTTGGCGTTGCCGTAGACCTCGGCGGAGGAGCGGATCTCGGGGAGGACCGCGGCCGGGATGCCGATGGAGGCGAGGATCTTCTCGTCCCAGGCCATCGTGTGCAGGTTCATCAGGAGGGTGCGCGAGGCGTTGGTGACGTCGGTGACGTGGACACCGCCGTCGGTGCCGCCGGTCAGGTTCCAGATGACCCAGGAGTCCATGGTGCCGAAGAGGATGTCGCCGCGCTCGGCGCGCTCGCGCAGCCCCTCGACGTTGTCGAGCAGCCAGCGGACCTTGGGGCCCGCGAAGTACGAGGCGAGCGGCAGCCCGGTCTCGCGGCGGAACCGGTCCTGGCCCACGTTGCGGCCGAGCTCCTTGCAGAGCGCGTCGGTGCGCGTGTCCTGCCAGACCAGCGCGTTGTGCACCGGCTCACCGGTGTTCTTGTCCCACAGCAGGGTGGTCTCGCGCTGGTTGGTGATGCCGATCGCCTTGACGTCGGCGGAGGTGATGCCGGCTTTGACGATGGCCCCGGCGACGACCTCCTGGACGTTCTCCCAGATCTCGGTCGCGTCGTGCTCGACCCAGCCCGGCTTCGGGAAGATCTGCTCGTGCTCCTTCTGGTCGACGGAGACGATCCGGCCGTCCTTGTCGAAGACGATGCAGCGGCTGGAGGTGGTGCCCTGGTCGATGGCCGCGATGAACGGCCCGGTGCCATGGGTGCCGGTGGTGTGTGCGTCGGTCACGGTGTGCTCCCGGAAGTCTGTGAAGTGGTGAAGGGGTGGCTAGGCGAAGGCGAGGTTGTAGAGCCCGCCGGCGAGTGCGCCGCCGACGAGCGGACCCACGATGGGTACCCACGCGTAGCCCCAGTCCGAACCACCCTTGTTCGGCAGCGGCAGCAGGGAGTGCACGATGCGCGGACCGAGGTCGCGGACCGGGTTGATGGCGTAGCCGGTCGGGCCGCCGAGCGAGAGGCCGATGCCGACGACGACCAGGGCGGTGATCAGCGCGCCGAGCACGCCGAGGCCGTTGCCCTCGTTGTTGAGGCCCTGGGTCAGGATCGCCAGGACCAGCACCACGGTGGCGATGATCTCGGTGATGACGTTCTGCACGCCGTTGCGGATCTCGGGTCCGGTGGAGAAGATCCCGAGCACCGGGCCCGCCTTCGGGGCGGCGGTCTGGTCGACCATGCCCTCGTCGGTGGACTTGGTGCCGACGATCTCCGGGTCGGTCAGGTGGGCGTGGAACTGGCCGTAGTAGACCGCCCAGACCAGCAGGGCGCCGATCATCGCGCCGAGCAGCTGCGAACCGAGGTAGAGGGGCACGTCGCCCCACTCCGTGCCGCCCTCGATGGCGAGGCCGATCGTGACCGCGGGGTTGAGATGGGCGCCCGAGACGCCGCCGGCCAGGTAGGCGCCGGTCAGCACGGCGAAGCCCCACCCGAAGGTGATGGCCAGCCAGCCCGCGTTCCGGGCCTTCGAGCTCTTCAGCGTGACGGCGGCACAGACACCGCCGCCGAGCAGGATGAGTACGGCGGTACCTATGGTCTCGCCGATGAAAATGTCGGAGCTGGACACCCGCGACTCCTTTGTCCTTCGTCCAGGGGAGACGGAACACCGGTCCTGCCGGTGTTCCGCGCCCCAGATGGGTATCCACGAAGCGTGGGCAGCCCATCTGTAAGGGCTTGACCGGCCCTTGGCACTGTCACACCCTAACGCGTATTGCCGTTAGGCGTTCGACAATGCCGACCGTTGAACGGCAGTGTTTCCCCCGAGTGAACGCAGCGTCAAGGGTTCTGTGGTCCACGACTCGGTGCGCGACGGGATCGTTACCGGCCGGTGCCGGGTGCGTCGGGGCGTGGCCGGGCGCGGGCCCGGGATGCGCCGGGCGTGGCCGGGCGCGGGCGCAACGGATGCGCCCGGCGCTGAACGCCGGGCGGAGGGTGCGGGCCGTGCGGCCGTCAGAAGCGGCCGGCGCCCAGATCCCGGGAGACCGCCCGGGCGCAGTCCCGTACGGCCGCGATCAGCTCGGGGCGCAGCGTGCCGCCCGGGGCCACGCGCTCCACCGCCCCGGTCACGGCGACCGCGCCCACCGGCATCCTGCGCCGGTCGTGCACGGGGGCGGCCACGGCGGCGACGCCCTCCCAGGTCTCCTCGGCGTCGGCCGCCCAGCCCTGGGCCCGGATCAGGTCGAGCATCGACTCGAACGCGTCGGCCTCGGTGACGGTGCGCCCGGTGAAGGAGCGGCGCTCCGCCTCCATGACCTCGCTGTGGGCCACCGGGTCGTACGCGGAGAGAACCTTGCCCAGCGCCGTGGAGTGCAGCGGCTGCATCGCCCCGACCTCCAGCACCTGGCGGCTGTCGTCGGGCCGGAAGACGTGGTGGACGATCAGCACGCCGTGCTGGTGCAGCACCCCGAGGTGGACGCTCTCGCCGCTGGAGCGGGCCAGGTCGTCCGTCCAGACCAGGGCGCGCGCCCGCAGCTCGTGGACGTCCAGATAGCTGTTGCCGAGCCGCAGCAGCTCCGCGCCCAGCTGGTAGCGGCCCGACGCCGCGTCCTGCTCGACGAAGCCCTCCAGCTGAAGGGTGCGCAGGATGCCGTGCGCGGTGCCCTTGGCCAGCCCCAGGGAGGAGGCGATGTCGGAGAGCCCGAGCCGGCGCTCGCCGCCCGCCAGCAGACGCAGCATCGCGGCCGCCCGCTCCAGCGACTGGATGTTCTTGGCCATCGCGCCGTACTCCTCCACCTCGGTTCGACAATGCTGAACACTATCGGTCGATGCCGACCTGCGCCGGACTCCGGGGGAAAGTCTCCGCCACGCGGCCGCACGTGTCGCACCCGGCACAGCATGCAGGCCGTACGCGTTCCGTCCCGTGGACGCCCCTACGGACCCGGGCACCCTCGGGCTAGGCTGGCGAGGTGCGCCTTCCCCAAGAAGGACGCAAAGCCGACAGCCGTCGCATCCCTGGGAGATCATCCATGGCCTCGTTGCCGACATCCGCCGCCGACAGCCGGAACCGCGCAGAAGCACTCCGAGAGGCACTCGCCACCCGCGTGGTGGTGGCCGACGGGGCGATGGGCACCATGCTCCAGGCGCAGGACCCCACGCTGGAGGACTTCGAGAACCTCGAAGGCTGCAACGAGATCCTCAACATCACCCGGCCCGACATCGTGCGCTCCGTCCACGAGGAGTACTTCGCCGTCGGCGTCGACTGCGTCGAGACCAACACCTTCGGCGCCAACCACTCCGCCGCCAACGAGTACGAGATCGCCGACCGGATCTACGAGCTTTCCGAGTCCGGCGCCCGGATCGCCCGCGAGGTCGCCGACGAGTTCGGCGCCAAGGACGGCCGTCAGCGCTGGGTCCTCGGCTCGATCGGCCCCGGCACCAAGCTGCCCTCGCTCGGCCACACCACGTACGACATCCTCCGCGACGGCTACCAGCAGAACGCCGAAGGCCTTCTCGCGGGCGGCTCCGACGCGCTGATCGTCGAGACCACCCAGGACCTCCTCCAGACCAAGGCCAGCATCATCGGCGCCCGCCGCGCCATGGACGCCCTCGGCCTCCAGGTGCCGCTGATCTGCTCCCTCGCCTTCGAGACCACGGGCGTCATGCTCCTCGGCTCCGAGATCGGCGCGGCCCTGACCGCCCTGGAGCCGCTCGGCATCGACCTGATCGGGCTGAACTGCTCGACCGGCCCGGACGAGATGAGCGAGCACCTGCGCTACCTCGCCCGCCACTCCCGTACGCCCCTGATGTGCATGCCCAACGCCGGCCTGCCCGTCCTCACCAAGGACGGCGCGCACTTCCCGCTCGGCCCCGACGGTCTCGCCGACTCCCAGGAACACTTCGTCCGGGACTACGGCCTCTCCCTGATCGGCGGCTGCTGCGGTACGACCCCGGCGCACATGAAGGCCGTCGTCGACCGCGCCCGCGAGCTGACGCCGACCGAGCGCGACCCGCGCCCCGAGCCCGGCGCCGCCTCCCTCTACCAGCACATCCCCTTCCGGCAGGACACCGCCTACCTGGCCATCGGGGAGCGCACCAACGCCAACGGCTCCAAGAAGTTCCGCGAGGCCATGCTGGAGGCCCGCTGGGACGACTGCGTGGAGATGGCCCGCGACCAGATCCGCGAGGGCGCGCACATGCTCGACCTCTGCGTCGACTACGTGGGCCGCGACGGCGTCGCCGACATGACCGAGCTGGCCGGCCGCTTCGCCACCGCCTCCACCCTGCCGATCGTGCTGGACTCCACCGAGCTGGACGTCCTGCGCGCCGGCCTGGAACAGCTGGGCGGCCGGGCCGTGCTGAACTCCGTCAACTACGAGGACGGCGACGGCCCCGAGTCCCGCTTCGCGCAGGTCAGCGCCCTGGCCGCCGAGCACGGCGCCGCCCTGATCGCGCTGACGATCGACGAGGAGGGCCAGGCCCGCACGATCGAGCACAAGGTCGCCATCGCGGAGCGGCTGATCGAGGACCTCACCACCAACTGGGGCATCCGCGAGTCCGACATCCTCATCGACACCCTGACCTTCACCATCTGCACCGGCCAGGAGGAGTCCCGCGGCGACGGCATCGCCACCATCGGTGCCATCCGCGAGCTGAAGAAGCGTCACCCGGACGTCCAGACCACGCTGGGCCTCTCCAACATCTCCTTCGGCCTCAACCCGGCCGCCCGCGTCGTGCTGAACTCCGTCTTCCTCGACGAGTGCGTCAAGGCGGGCCTGGACTCCGCGATCGTGCACGCCTCGAAGATCCTGCCGATCGCCCGGCTGGAGGAGGAGCAGGTCAAGGTCGCCCTCGACCTGATCTACGACCGCCGCGCCGAGGGCTACGACCCCCTCCAGAGGCTCATGGAGCTGTTCGAGGGCGTCAACATGAAGTCGATGAAGGCGGGCAAGGCCGAGGAGCTGATGGCCCTCCCGCTGGACGAGCGCCTCCAGCGCCGCATCATCGACGGCGAGAAGAACGGCCTGGAGGCCGACCTCGACGAGGCCCTTCAGACCACCCCGGCCCTGGACATCGTCAACAACACCCTCCTGGAGGGCATGAAGGTCGTCGGCGAGCTGTTCGGCTCCGGCCAGATGCAGCTTCCGTTCGTCCTCCAGTCCGCCGAGGTCATGAAGAGCGCGGTGGCCCACCTGGAGCCGCACATGGAGAAGTCCGACGACGAGGGCAAGGGCACCATCGTGCTCGCCACCGTCCGCGGCGACGTCCACGACATCGGCAAGAACCTCGTCGACATCATCCTCTCCAACAACGGCTACAACGTCGTCAACCTCGGCATCAAGCAGCCCGTCTCCGCGATCCTGGAAGCCGCCGAGGAGCACCGCGCCGACGTCATCGGCATGTCCGGTCTCCTGGTCAAGTCCACCGTGATCATGAAGGAGAACCTCCAGGAGCTCAACCAGCGCAAGATGGCCGCCGACTTCCCGGTCATCCTCGGCGGCGCCGCGCTGACCCGGGCCTACGTCGAGCAGGACCTGCACGAGATCTACGAGGGCGAGGTGCGCTACGCCCGCGACGCCTTCGAGGGCCTGCGCCTCATGGACGCGCTCATCGGCGTCAAGCGCGGGGTGCCGGGCGCGGCCCTGCCCGAGCTGAAGCAGCGCCGGGTCCCGAAGAAGGACGTCCCCGTGCTGGAGGTCGAGGAGCCCGAGGGCTCGGTGCGCTCGGACGTCTCCACCACCAACCCCATCCCCGAGCCGCCCTTCCGCGGCACCCGGGTCATCAAGGGCATCCCGCTCAAGGAGTACGCCTCCTGGCTCGACGAGGGCGCCCTGTTCAAGGGCCAGTGGGGCCTCAAGCAGAACCGGACCGGTGACGGACCGACGTACGAGGAGCTGGTGGAGACCGAGGGACGCCCGCATCTGCGCGGCTGGCTCGACCACCTCCAGTCCAACAACCTCCTGGAAGCCGCCGTCGTCTACGGCTACTTCCCCTGCGTCTCCAAGGGCGAGGACCTGATCCTCCTCCACGAGGACGGCTCCGAGCGCACCCGCTTCACCTTCCCGCGCCAGCGCCGCGGCCGCCGCCTCTGCCTCGCGGACTTCTTCCGCCCGGAGGAGTCCGGCGAGACCGATGTCATCGGCCTCCAGATCGTCACCGTCGGCTCCCGGATCGGCGAGGCCACCGCCGAGCTGTTCGCCGCCAACTCCTACCGCGACTACCTGGAGCTGCACGGCCTCTCCGTCCAGCTCGCGGAGGCCCTCGCGGAGTACTGGCACGCCCGGGTCCGCAGCGAGCTGGGCTTCGGCGGGGAGGACCCGGAGGACGTCGAGGACATGTTCGCGCTGAAGTACCGCGGCGCGCGGTTCTCGCTCGGTTACGGGGCGTGCCCGGACCTGGAGGACCGGGCCAAGATCGCCGACCTGCTCCAGCCGGAGCGGATCGGCGTGCACCTCTCCGAGGAGTTCCAGCTCCACCCGGAGCAGTCCACCGACGCCATCGTCATCCACCACCCCGAGGCGAAGTACTTCAACGCCCGGTAGCACCGAGTTCGCCCCGCGCTCACGCGCCTGCCGCGCACCGCGGGGCGGCACGTCGTACACTGGTCGGTCCAGTGCAGGCCGGTCGCCCTCCCATTTCCGGGAATGGCGGCCGGCCTTCTCGTCCCTTACGGAAGGTGTGCCGGATGACCAGTACGGTCCCCGCGTCCTTGACCCGCACGGCCGAAGAGGCCGCCTTGCAGGCGGTCCTTCTCGACATGGACGGAACCCTGGTCGACACCGAGGGTTTCTGGTGGGACGTCGAGAAGGAGGTCTTCGCCGGCCTCGGACACCGCCTGGACGAGTCCTGGCGGGACGTGGTCGTCGGCGGTCCGATGACCCGCAGCGCCGGCTACCTCATCGACGCCACCGGCGCCGACATCCGGCTGGACGAGCTGACCGTGCTGCTCAACGACGGATTCGAGAACCGCATCAGCCGGGGTGTGCCGCTGATGCCGGGGGCCGAGCGGCTGCTCGCCGAGCTGGCCGTGTACGAGGTGCCCACCGCGCTCGTCTCGGCCTCCCACCGCCGGATCATCGACCGGGTGCTGGAATCCGTGGGCCGGCACCACTTCGCCCTCACGGTCGCCGGGGACGAGGTCGCCCGGACCAAGCCCCACCCCGAGCCCTATCTCACCGCCGCCGCGGGCTTCGGCGCCGACCCCTGGCGCTGCGCGGTCATCGAGGACACCGCGACCGGTGTGGCCGCCGCCGAGGCCGCAGGCTGCCGGGTGGTCGCCGTGCCGTCCGTCGCGCCCATCGCCCCGGCCGCCGGGCGCGTGGTCGTCGGCTCCCTCGAAGAGGTCGACCTCGCCTTTCTGCGCGGGCTGATCACCGGCTCCAGCGGCACCGGCTGAGCGGCCCGAGCGCGAACTTGTGAACGAATTGCGGATTTTCCGCTCCCCTCCGTGTGCGTTCCGGCAACGTTCCGTGGATGCAAATCAGCCACAGGGTGTTTCTGTGAAGAGGTCGGACGGGTGACCTTGCTCACTCAGGGGTCTCCCGCGCCCCGCCGAAACGGGTGGGCTGTCCGGAATGGTGATCGTATGTCCGCCTCGTTGGGGGCCGGGGGAGCGTGAACCGCTCGCCAGGCGGTCGGAGGGCCCACCCACGGCTACTAACTTGGATTCCTCACCTGCCGGGATGAGGGAGAACGTCCAGATGAACCGCAAGACCCTGGTGCTGCCGGCCGTCGTCGGCCTGCTCGCCCCCGTGCTCGCCGCCTGCGGCAGCACGGACAGCGGCGCCGGTGGCAACGGAGCCATCGTCGTCGGCACCACGGACCAGCTCGTGGCCTCCAAGGAGAACCCCGCGCCGCTCGACCCGGCCATCGGCTACGAAGCGGGCGTCTGGAACGTCCTGCGGCAGACCGTGCAGACCCTGACCACGGTGCCCAACGGCGGCGGCGAGCCCGTGCCCGAGGCCGCCCGCAGCTGCGCCTTCACCGACACCGCGAACGAGAGCTACCGCTGCACCCTGCGGGCGGGCCTCACCTTCGCCGACGGGACGCCCGTCACCGCCGAGGACGTGAAGCACTCCATCCAGCGCGTCATCGACATCGACTCGGACAGCGGACCGGTCGGTCTGCTCGCCAACATCGACATGATCGAGACCAAGGGCGAGGACCAGGTGATCTTCCACCTGAACACGCCCGACGCGACCTTCCCGTACAAGCTCGCCACCCCCGCCGCCGGCATCGTCCCGAAGGCGCAGTACCCGGCGAAGGCGGCCCGCACCGGCTTCCAGGTCGACGGCTCCGGCCCGTACACCATGAAGCCGCAGGTCGAGGACGGCCGCGTCGTCAAGATCGCCTTCAAGAAGAACCCCTCGTACAAGGGTGAGCTGAAGGTCCTCAACGACAAGGTCGAGATGGACCTCTTCCCCGACGCCGACGCCATGGGCAAGGCGCTCGAGGAGAAGAAGATCCACCTGATGACCCGGGCGATGTCGCCCGAGCAGGCCCACGACATGCTCGTGGCGCCGAAGGAGGGCATCGGCCTCACCGAACTGCCCGGACTGGCCATCAGCTACCTCGGGTTCGACACCAAGAACCCCGTGGTCGACAAGCCCGTCCGGCAGGCCATGGCGCAGATCATCGACCGGGGCCAGATCGCGGGCAAGGTGTACGGCACCACCGCCGAACCCCTCTACTCGCTGATCCCCTCCAGCATCGCCGGGCACACCAACGCCTTCTTCAACAAGTACGGCGAGCCCAGCACCGCCAAGGCCGCGGCGATCCTCCGCGACGCCGGGATCAAGACGCCGGTGAAGTTCACCCTGCACTACACCAACGACCACTACGGCCCCGCCACCGCCGCCGAGTTCAAGGCGATCCAGCAGCAGCTGAACAAGTCGGGCCTCTTCGACGTCTCCGTCCAGGGCAAGGAGTGGTCGAAGTACCGCCCCGCGCAGAAGCGCGGCGACTACGCGGCCTACGGCATGGGCTGGTTCCCCGACTTCCCGGACCCGGACAACTACACCGCGCCCTTCCTGGACGCCAACAACTTCCTCAACTCGCCCTACCGGTCGCCCGAGGCGGAGAAGGTCCTCATCCCGCAGTCCCGCCGCGAGGCCGACCGCACCGCCGCGGCCGCCACCTACGAGAAGCTCCAGGACATCGTCGCCAACGATGTGCCGGTGCTCCCGATCTGGCAGGGCAAGCAGTACGTGGCCTCCCGCGATGGCATCGCCGGTGTCGAGCGCTCCGTCAGCGCCACCTCCGAACTCCAGCTCTGGGAGCTCAACCGGCACAGCGCCTGAGCCCCGACCGCACAACGCCGTCCGGCCCGCGCCCTCCTCGCGACAGGAGAGATGCGGGCCGGACGGCGTTCGCGCGGGCTTCTTCCGGAGCGCGGGGCCGCTACTGCGCGCCGGGGCGCACCAGCCCGCTCTCGTACGCGTACACCGCGGCCTGCACCCGGTCGCGCAGGCCGAGCTTCGTCAGCACATGGCCCACATGCGTCTTGACCGTCGTCTCGCTCACGAACAGCTCCGCCGCGATCTCCGCGTTGGACAGCCCCCGCGCCACCAGCTTCAGCACCTCGACCTCACGGTCCGTCAGCGTGTGCAGCGCGTCCGGCACCGGCTCCTCGCCGGACGGCAGATGGTCCGCGTACTTGTCCAGCAGCCGGCGCGTGATGCTCGGCGCGAGCATCGCCTCGCCCGCCGCCACCACCCGGATCGCCTGCACCAGCTCGGCCGCCGGGGCGTCCTTCAGCAGGAAGCCGCTCGCCCCCGCACGCAGCGCCTCCACCACGTACTCGTCGAGATCGAAGGTGGTCAGCACCAGCACCTTCGCCGGGCCGTCCTTCCCGGGGCCGGTGATCTGACGGGTCGCCTCCACCCCGTCCATCCGCGGCATCCGGATGTCCATCAGCACCACATCGGGCTGGAGCGCCCGCACCTGGTCGATGGCCTGGAGACCGTCACCGGCCTCGCCGACCACCGCCAGATCGCCTTCCGCCTCCAGGATCATCCGGAAACCGGTGCGCAGCAGAGGCTGGTCGTCGACCAGAAGGACGCGGATCGCCACAGGAACTCCTTAAGGGCCCTCAAGGGCCACGGCTCGGCCGGCCTCGGCCCGGACCGGTCCCATTCTGCCCTGGCCATCCTCACCCGGGCCCGCCGGGCGGACCGACAGCGGATAGACCGGGGGAGTCCCGCCGAATTCCGGACACACCGCCTGGTGGTCGCACCAGCCGCACAGCTTCGTCGGCCGGGGCCGCCAGTCACCGGTCTCCGTCGCCAGCCTGATCGCGTCCCACAGCGCCAGCAGCTTGCGCTCCACCCGCTCCAGATCCGCCACCACCGGGTCGTACGTCATGACGTCCCCGCTGCCCAGATAGACCAGCTGGAGGCGGCGCGGCACCACACCCTTCAGCCGCCAGATCACCAGCGCGTAGAACGTCATCTGGAACAGCGGCCCGTCCGCATACTCCGGCCGCGGCGCCTTCCCCGTCTTGTAGTCGACGATCCGGACCTCGCCGCTCGGCGCGATGTCCACCCGGTCGATCACCCCGCGCAGCCGCAGCCCCGACTCCAGCTCCGTCTCGACGAACATCTCGCGCTCGGCCGGCTCCAGACGCGTCGGGTCCTCCAGCGAGAACCACCGGTCCACCAGCCGCTCCGCCTCGCCCAGCCAGCGCGTCAGCCGCTCACCCTCCGCGTCCCCGGCGAACAGCTCGCCCAGCTCCGGCTTCGACTCCAGCAGCCGGTCCCACTGGCCGGGAATCAGCGCCCGCGCCCGGGGCGCCGTACGGTCGGCCGCCGGGACGTCGAAGAGGCGCTCCAGCACCGCATGGACCAGCGTGCCGCGGGTAGCAGCCTCGCTGGGCTTCTCCGGCAGCTTGTCGATGACCCGGAAGCGGTACAGCAAGGGGCACTGCATGAAATCGCTCGCCCGCGACGGCGACAGGGACGAAGGCGGCTGAGGCTGCCGCGGCACGGAGGTCATGTCTCCAGACCCTACGGCCCGCCACTGACATCGAGCGGCATACCATCGACGGCAGACCCTCGCACACTGCATGATCGTGGCACAGACCACGCACCGAACCGAAGGGACCCCGTGGACGACAGCGGCGACAGCGGGCGGCCGCAGCCCGGCGCAGGGGGAACGGCCCCCGGCACCGACCCGGACAACGGCAAGCCGAAACGCCCCGCGGAGCCGGGCGGCGGCCTGCTCATGGGCCGCCCCTTCGGTGTGCCCGTCTACGTCGCCCCCAGCTGGTTCGTCGTCGCCGCGCTGATCACCTGGGTCTTCGGCGGCCAGCTCGACCGGGTGCTGCCCGAGCTGGGCGGCGCCCGCTATCTCGTCGCCCTGTTCTTCGCCATCGCCTTCTACGCCTCCGTACTCGTCCACGAACTGGCCCACACGGTCGCCGCCCTGCGCTACAAACTCCCGGTCCGCCGCATCCAGCTCCAGTTCTTCGGCGGCGTCTCGGAGATCGAGAAGGAGACGGAGACCCCCGGCCGCGAATTCGTCCTCGCCTTCGTCGGGCCGCTCCTGTCCCTGGTCCTCGGCGGCGTCTTCTACGGCGCGATGCAGCTCGTCGAGCCCGGCACCGTCCCCGGCGTCCTGCTCGCGGGCCTGATGATCTCCAACCTCATCGTGGCCGCCTTCAACCTGCTGCCCGGGCTGCCCCTGGACGGCGGCCGGATGCTCCGCGCCGTCGTCTGGAAGATCACCGGCAAGCCCATGAGCGGCACCATCGCCGCCGCCTGGGTCGGCCGGGGCCTCGCCGTCACCGTCCTCGTCGGACTGCCGCTCCTCACCCACACCGGAGCCCTCGGCGGCACCGCCCAGGACATCGGCGGCGTCGAGACCGTCATGGACGCGCTGCTCGCCGCGATCCTCGCCGGCATCATCTGGACCGGCGCCGGGAACAGCCTGCGCATGGCCCGCCTCCGCGAGCACCTGCCCGACCTGAGGGCCCGCACCCTGACCCGCCGCGCCGTCCCTGTCGAGTCCGCCACCCCGCTCTCCGAAGCGCTGCGCCGGGCCAACGAGGCCGGGGCCCGCGCCCTCGTCGTCGTCGACGGACAGGGCAACCCCAAGGGCGTCGTCCGCGAGGCCGCCATCGTCGGCGTCCCCGAGCACCGCCGCCCCTGGGTCGCCGTCAGCGGCCTCGCCCAGGACCTCACCGACGGCATGAAGGTCCCCGCCGAACTGGCCGGCGAAGCCCTCCTGGACCGGCTCAAGGCCACCCCCGCCACCGAGTACCTGGTCGTCGAGGAGACCGGCGAGATCTACGGCGTCCTCTCCACCGCCGACGTGGAGCGCGCCTTCGTCAAGGCCATGGCCCGCCCCGAGTCCTAAAGGGCCCCGGAATCACCGGTAGGCTGGTCACATGTCTGAACCGACCGGTGCCGCCCGCCGACGTGGGCCCTTCAAGGTCGGGGACCAGGTACAGCTCACCGACCCCAAGGGACGCCACTACACCTTCACGCTCGAAGCCGGAAAGAACTTCCACACCCACAAGGGTTCTTTCCAGCACGACGAGCTGATCGGTGCTCCCGAGGGCAGTGTTGTCCGCACCACGGGAAACGTCGCCTACCTCGCGCTGCGCCCCCTGCTCCCCGACTACGTCCTGTCCATGCCCCGCGGCGCCGCCGTGGTCTACCCCAAGGACGCGGGCCAGATCCTGGCCTTCGCCGACATCTTCCCCGGCGCCCGCGTCGTGGAGGCCGGGGTCGGATCCGGATCGCTCTCCACCTTCCTGCTGCGCGCCATCGGCGAGCAGGGCATGCTGCACTCCTACGAGCGCCGCGAGGACTTCGCCGAGATCGCCCAGCAGAACGTCGAGCGCTACTTCGGCTCGCCGCACCCCGCCTGGCAGCTGACCGTCGGAGACCTCCAGGACAACCTCTCCGACACCGACGTCGACCGCGTCGTGCTGGACATGCTCGCCCCCTGGGAGTGCCTGGAGGCCGTCTCCAAGGCCCTGGTGCCCGGCGGCATCCTCTGCGCCTACGTCGCCACCACCACCCAGCTCTCGCGCACCGTCGAGTCCATCCGCGAGATCGGCTGCTTCGCCGAACCGCAGCCCTGGGAGTCGATGATCCGCAACTGGCACGTGGAGGGCCTCGCCGTCCGCCCCGACCACCGGATGATCGGCCACACCGGCTTCCTGGTCACCGCCCGCCGCCTCGCGGACGGCGTCGAGCCGCCGCTGCGCCGCCGCCGCCCCTCCAAGGGCGCCTACGGCGAGGACTACGAGGGTCCGGGCAGCCAGAGCCGCGGAGGCTCCGCCGCCGACCGCGGCTGACCCGCACAACGCACCGGCGCCGCCGCGCCGTTCCCCGACCGACCGGGGAACGGCGCGGCGGCGCCTTTTCGTTGACCCCGCCGTTCCGCCCGGGTGTGAGGTGTGGCACGATGCCGGGCAACCCCTCGGGGTGTTCCCACCCCTTCACCGGGCTCCCAGGAACCATCAGGAGACATACCGCGTGCAGACCTCCGCGCTCCCGGACCTCGCCCACACCGCCGCCAAGCCGATGCACTGGCTCGCCACGGCCGCGGCGATGGCGGGCGTCGTCGCGCTGGCCGGGCTGCTCCAGCCCCGTACGGCCACCGCGACCGCCACGGCCGCCGAGCAGCGGACCACCACGCGGCACGGCGCCCCCGTGCCTGCCCCGGACCCGGCCGGCGTCGACTTCCCGCTGGAGTGCGGCGGCGCCGGGACCACCGTCGCGAAGCAGGCCCCCGGGGACCTCGACGGCGACGGGCGGCCGGAAACCGTCGCCGTGGTGCACTGCGCCGCCGGATCGGGCACCCCGCCCGGCGGCATCTACGTCCTGACACAGACGAGCGGGGCCGCACCCCGGGTCGTGGCGACCCTGGTGGACCCCGCTGACAAGAAGACCGTCGGGGACTTCGCCGTACGCGACGGAGTCGTCTCGGCGACCCTCCTCGGCTACTCCTCGCTGGAAGTGCCCCGCTGCTGCCCCGACCAGGAGGAACAGGCCTCCTGGCGGTGGCAGGGGAAGACCTTCGTCCGCAGCTCCGGGGAGCTCGCCCGCAGCGTCTGAGCGCCGCCCGCGCGTCCCGGAGGCTCGCGCTCCCGGACGGCTACTCGGCGTCCGGCCCGTACACCTCGACGCTGTCCTTGACCCGCCGCACATGGATGCAGTCGCCGGGGCACTCCTTGGCCGAATCGACGACGTCCTGGAGAAGCGGCAGCGGCACCGGAGTGGTCGCCCCCGGGTCCTGGAGCAGCTCGTCGTCGGAGCTCTTCACATACGCCAGGCCGTCGATGTCCAGCTCGAAGACATCGGGGGCGTACTGCACGCAGATCCCGTCCCCCGTACAGAGGTCCTGGTCGATCCAGACCTCCAGGTCCTGCGTGTCACTGTCGCCCGGCGAGCCCTGCTGCACGGTCATGTGTCCTGCCGTTCCTGCGTATCCGAACCAATTGGAGCCAGCCCTGACGGGTGTTGAACGGTTCGACGATACAACCGGCGGCTTTCCGGTGCCGAAGGGTGGGTATTCCCTTGACGTGAGGGAGAGCGCAAGGGTGAAGATCGGACACGCCCCGCAGTCTTTGTGATCTAGGGGTTTCAATCACCACCCACCCAGGTAGGGTCAGGAAGCGTCCAGCTCCCCATGGAGGAGGTGAGGACCGTGGCAGCCCACGACGACGACATCAACCGCGGCATCCGGCCCGCGCGCGGGTCCGAGGACCCAGCCGGCCAGGTTGCCTATCTCGAGCAGGAAATCGCCGTCCTGCGACGTAAGCTCGCCGACTCTCCGCGTCATACGAGGATTCTCGAAGAGCGGATCGTCGAGTTGCAGACGAATCTGGCAGGCGTGTCCGCCCAGAACGAGCGGCTCGCCAACACGCTCCGTGAGGCGCGTGACCAGATCGTGGCCCTCAAGGAAGAGGTCGACCGGCTCGCGCAGCCGCCGGCCGGCTTCGGCGTCTTCCTTCAGGCCAACGAGGACGGCACCTGCGACATCTTCACCGGGGGCCGCAAGCTCCGGGTGAACGTCAGCCCCAGCGTCGAGCTCGAAGACCTGCGGCGTGGCCAGGAGGTCATGCTCAACGAAGCGCTCAACGTGGTCGAGGCCATGGAGTTCGAGCGCGCCGGGGACATCGTCACCCTCAAGGAGATCCTTGAGGACGGCGAGCGCGCCCTGGTGGTCGGGCACACCGACGAGGAGAGGGTGGTGCGGCTCGCCGAGCCGCTGCTGGACATCACCATCCGCTCCGGCGACGCCCTGCTCCTGGACTCCAGGTCGGGTTACGTCTACGAGGTGGTCCCCAAGAGCGAGGTCGAGGAGCTCGTCCTCGAAGAGGTCCCGGACATCGACTACGACAAGATCGGCGGCCTGGGCGACCAGATCGAGCTGATCCGCGACGCGGTCGAGCTTCCGTATCTGCACCCCGACCTCTTCAAGGAACACGAGCTGCGCCCGCCGAAGGGCATCCTGCTCTACGGCCCGCCCGGCTGCGGCAAGACGCTCATCGCCAAGGCCGTCGCCAATTCGCTCGCCAAGAAGGTCGCCGAGGTGACCGGGCAGCCCGCGGGGAAGAGCTACTTCCTCAATATCAAGGGCCCCGAGCTGCTCAACAAGTACGTCGGCGAGACCGAGCGGCACATCCGCCTGGTCTTCCAGCGTGCGCGGGAGAAGGCGAGCGAGGGCACCCCCGTCATCGTCTTCTTCGACGAGATGGAGTCCCTCTTCCGCACCCGCGGCAGCGGCGTCAGCTCGGACGTGGAGAACACCATCGTCCCGCAGCTGCTCGCCGAGATCGACGGGGTGGAGGGCCTGGAGAACGTCATCGTCATCGGCGCCTCCAACCGCGAGGACATGATCGACCCCGCCATCCTGCGGCCCGGCCGGCTCGATGTGAAGATCAAGATCGAGCGTCCGGACGCCGAGGCGGCGAAGGACATCTTCGCGAAGTACCTGACCCCGTCGCTCCCGCTGCACGCGGACGACCTCTCCGAGCACACCGGCTCGCGCGAGGCCGCCGCCCACGCCATGATCCAGTCGGTCGTGGAGCGGATGTACACGGAGTCCGAGGAAAACCGCTTCCTCGAGGTGACGTACGCCAACGGCGACAAGGAAGTCCTGTACTTCAAGGACTTCAACTCCGGCGCGATGATTCAGAACATCGTCGACCGGGCAAAGAAAATGGCCATCAAGGCATTCCTGGAACAGGGCCAGAAGGGGCTGCGGGTCGCTCATCTCCTACAGGCCTGCGTGGACGAGTTCAAGGAGAACGAGGACCTGCCGAACACCACCAACCCGGACGACTGGGCCAGGATTTCCGGTAAGAAGGGTGAGCGGATCGTCTTCATCCGCACACTCGTCACCGGAAAGCAGGGCGCGGACACCGGACGCTCCATCGACACGGTGGCCAATACCGGCCAGTACCTGTAATACCCGGACCGGCTGCGGAAGGCCCCAGGGGCCTCCGCAGCCGGTCTCATTCCCACGTTCCGGCCATGCCGGAGCCAAAGTCGTAATTGATCTCCCCACCGGCGCAGAGGCGCTCTAGGCTCTGCGGTACCGCCGAGTCGCGCAGTGCGGTGACGGGCACCGCACCGACGCACCGGACACAGCAGCGGTACGTGAGCGTCGCTCCGGGAGGGGCCGACGCCGGGCAAGGAGGGCCGCATGACCGTACGGCGAGTAATGGGCATCGAGACGGAGTACGGGATCTCCGTCCCCGGTCACCCCAACGCCAATGCCATGCTCACCTCGTCCCAGATCGTCAACGCCTACGCGGCGGCGATGCACCGGGCGCGACGTGCCCGCTGGGACTTCGAGGAGGAGAACCCGCTGCGTGACGCGCGAGGCTTCGATCTCGCCCGTGAGACCGCCGACTCCAGCCAGCTCACCGACGAGGACATCGGCCTGGCCAATGTCATCCTCACCAACGGCGCCCGGCTCTACGTCGACCACGCGCACCCCGAATACAGCTCCCCGGAGATCACCAATCCCCGCGACGCGGTGCTCTGGGACAAGGCCGGCGAACGGATCATGGCGGAGGCCGCCGAGCGGGCGGCCGCCATCCCCGGCGCCCAGCCGATCCACCTCTACAAGAACAACACCGACAACAAGGGCGCCTCCTACGGCACGCACGAGAACTACCTCATGCAGCGGGAGACGCCGTTCTCGGACATCGTGCGCCATCTGACGCCGTTCTTCGTCTCGCGCCAGGTCGTCACGGGCGCGGGCCGGGTCGGCATTGGCCAGGACGGCCACGAGCACGGCTTCCAGATCAGCCAGCGCGCGGACTACTTCGAGGTCGAGGTCGGCCTGGAGACCACGCTCAAGCGCCCCATCATCAACACCCGGGACGAGCCCCACTCCGACGCCGAGAAGTACCGCCGGCTCCATGTGATCATCGGCGACGCCAACCTCTCGGAGATCTCCACCTATCTCAAGCTCGGCACCACGTCCCTGGTGCTGTCGATGATCGAGGACGCCTTCATCAACGTCGACCTGGCGGTCGACCAGCCCGTGCGCACCCTGCACCAGGTCTCCCACGACCCGGATCTGCGGCAGCTGATCACGCTCCGCAGCGGCCGGACACTCACCGCGGTCCAGCTCCAGATGGAGTACTTCGAACTGGCCCGCAAATACGTCGACGAGCGGTACGGCGCCGACGCCGACGAGCAGACCAAGGACATCCTGACCCGCTGGGAGGACACCCTCAACCGGCTGGAGACCGATCCGATGAGCCTGTCGGGCGAGCTGGACTGGATCACCAAGCGGGAGCTCATGGAGGGCTACCGCCGCCGCGACGCGCTGGACTGGGACGCCCCCCGGCTGCATCTGGTCGACCTCCAGTACGCGGACGTACGGCCCGACAAGGGCCTCTACAACCGTCTGGTGGCGCGCGGGAAGATGAAGCGCCTCCTGAACGAGGACGACGTCACCAGGGCCCGTACGGCGCCCCCGGAGGACACCAGGGCCTACTTCCGCGGCCGCTGCCTGGAGCAGTACGCCGACGACGTGGCGGCGGCCTCCTGGGACTCGGTGATCTTCGACCTGCCCGACCGTGACTCCCTCCAGCGCGTGCCCACCCTGGAGCCGCTGCGCGGGACCAAGGAGCACGTGAAGGATCTGCTCGACCGCTGCCGTACGGCGGAGGAGCTGGTCCGGACGCTGTCGGGCGGCTGAAAGGCCTCCGGGCTGGGAATCAATCACCTGAGGCACGGGCTTGCATCAACTACCGGGCCAAATGTCGGACCCGGTGGGTAGGGTCTGATCAAGAGCTTCGATTGCTTCGAACCGAGCGGGGTGAGCTACATGGCGACCAAGGACACCGGCGGCGGACAGCAGAAGGCGACACGTTCCACCGAGGAGGTCGAGGAGCAGGCGCAGGACGCGCAGGCGTCCGAGGACCTTGCGGAGCGACAGGAGAAGCTGAGCGACGACGTCGACTCGGTGCTGGACGAGATCGACGACGTGCTCGAAGAGAACGCCGAGGACTTCGTGAGGTCATTCGTCCAGAAGGGCGGAGAGTAGTTCACGGGTGTGAACGCTCGGTAGGAATCGGTAGGAAGCGGGGTGACGGCGCGGGCCGTCACCCCGCCCGCCGAACGGGGCCCGGCCGACGGGCCGCCGGATCGGCGCGGATATCCCCGCCGAACATGTGGATCACTCCCGCGGGGCGGGTAGGGTCCGTGGCACAAGCTGCTTCAACTGCAATCCGGCCATCGGCAAGTTGGGGGATGATCCTGACTCTCTTGCGCAGGGCCATCGCATACCTGGAGGGAAACGCGTGGAAGCCAACACTCGTAGCACCGGGCGTCTACCAGCTGCCTTCCTGACGCCGGGATCGTCCTCGTTCATGGACTTCCTGTCCGACCAGTCGCCCGAGATGCTTCCGGGCAACCGGAGCCTGCCGCCGCTCCAGGGGGCCATCGAGGCGCCGCACGGGACGACCATCGTCTCGGCGTCCTTCCCCGGCGGCGTGGTCCTGGCCGGTGACCGGCGCGCCACCATGGGCAACATGATCGCGACGCGCGACATGCAGAAGGTCTTCCCGGCCGACGAGTACTCCGCGGTGGGCATCGCGGGCACCGCCGGACTGGCCGTGGAGATGGTCAAGCTGTTCCAGCTGGAGCTGGAGCACTTCGAGAAGGTCGAGGGCGCCCAGCTCTCCCTGGAGGGCAAGGCCAACCGGCTCTCCACCATGATCCGCTCCAACCTCGCCATGGCCATGCAGGGCCTCGCCGTGGTTCCCCTCTTCGCGGGGTACGACGTCGACCGCGAGAAGGGCCGCATCTTCTCCTACGACGTCACCGGCGGCCGCACCGAGGAGAACGGCTACGCCGCCACCGGCTCCGGGTCGATCTTCGCCCGCGGCTCGATGAAGAAGCTCTACCGCGAGGACCTGACGCAGGAACAGGCCCTCACCCTGGTCGTGCAGGCGCTGTACGACGCGGCGGACGACGACTCGGCGACCGGCGGCCCGGACGTGGCCCGCCGTATCTATCCGATCGTCACCGTCATCACCGACGAAGGCTTCCGGAGGCTGACCGACCAGGAGTCCTCCGAGATCGCGCGCTCCATCCTGGAACGCCGACTCGAGCAGCCCGACGGCCCGCGCGCCGCGCTGCTCTGATCCGGACTCCGAGCCTTTTTCCGATGCACTCGTCACTGACAGGAAGGGACGGATAGCCGGTGTCGACGCCGTTCTATGTCTCACCCCAGCAGGCCATGGCCGACCGGGCGGAATACGCCCGCAAGGGCATCGCCCGTGGTCGCAGCCTCGTTGTGCTCCAGTACGCCGACGGCATTGTGTTCGTCGGCGAGAACCCGTCCCGCGCGCTCCACAAGTTCAGCGAGATCTACGACCGGATCGGCTTCGCCGCCGCCGGCAAGTACAACGAGTACGAGAACCTCCGCATCGGCGGTGTGCGCTACGCCGATCTGCGCGGATACACCTACGACCGGGACGATGTGACGGCCCGTGGGCTGGCCAACGTCTACGCCCAGACGCTCGGCACCATCTTCTCCAGCGCGGCCGAGAAGCCGTACGAGGTGGAGCTGGTGGTCGCCGAGGTCGGCAGCGAACCCGAGGGCGACCAGATCTACCGGCTGCCGCACGACGGTTCGATCGTGGACGAGCACGGCTCGGTCGCGGTCGGCGGCAACTCCGAACAGATCAGCGGCTTCCTCGACCAGCGGCACCGCGACGGCATGACGCTGGCCGAGGCGCTCAAGCTGGCGGTCCAGGCCCTCTCGCGGGAGCCGGGCGGCGGCGAGCGGGAGATCCCCGCGGAGCGCCTGGAGGTCGCGGTCCTGGACCGCACCCGCCCCCAGCAGCGCAAGTTCAAGCGGATCGTCGGCCGTCAGCTGGCCCGGCTGCTGGAGACGGAAGCGGCGGCCAGCACGCCCACGGACGCCCCGTCCGACGCCGAGGACGACGACGCCACCGGTACGGACAACGGCAGCGCGTCGGGCTCCACGGAGGAGACCGACAAGTAGCCGAGCGGCGCTCGACATGCCCCCGGGCCCCGGCCCGGGGGCACCGTCATGCCCGGGCGGCGGGCGGCGGCGCCGTGGAGCCGCGTACGACGAGCCCGACCGGCAGACCGTCCTGCTCGGCGGGGCGGCCGTCCAGCACGGCGAGCAGCGCCTCCATGCCCCGTTCCCCGACCTGCTCCGCCGGCAGCCGCACCGTGGTCAGCTCGGGCTCCAGCGCGGTGGCCAGCGCCAGATCGTCGAACCCGGTCACCGACAGCTCGTCCGGCACCCGCAGCCCGAGCCTGCGCGCCGCCTTGCAGGCCCCGGCGGCCAGGATGTCGTCGTCGCAGACGATCGCGGTGGGCCGCTTCCCGGGGACCGCCAGAGCCCGCTCGACCGCCTCGCGCCCCGCCCCCACGTCCAGCGGGGCCCGTACCGTACGCACCGTCGCGTCTTCCGCAGCGCCCAGCGCGTCGTGCAGCGCCTCGGCGCGCACCGCGAACGTCCAGGTGTCCACGGCGGACGCCAGATGCAGGAAGCGGCGGTGGCCGAGCCCCAGCAGATGGCCTGTCACCTGCCGCATCCCGTCCGCGATGTCGAGGTTCACATGGGCGGCGGGCCCGGTGTCCGAGGGGTCGCTGTCCAGCATCACCAGCGGCAGATCCGCCCCGTGCAGCGCGTCCAGTGCGTCGGCGGCCATCGAGGACGCGATGACCCCGTCGAGCGCCGCCCGCGCCGAGGCGAAGGGGTCCCTCGCCGGGCCCGTGCCGTCGGGCGAGGGGTAGAGCACCACGCCGAAGTCGTGCTCGGCGGCGAGCGCCGCCGCCCCGGCGTACACCCGGGCGAAGAACTCGTTGGTGAGCGCAGGCACCACCAGCAGCGCCGTCCTGGTGCGGCCGAGCCGCAGACTGCGGGCCGCCAGATTGGGCCGGTAGCCGAGCTCCGCCGCCGCCTCCCGGACCCGCTGGGCCGTGACCTCCGACACCCGGCCCGGCCACTTCCCGCCGAGCACCAGGGAGACCGTCGCCTGGGAGACACCCGCCGCACGGGCCACGTCACGACTGGTGGGCCGGGCGGGGACGGGCTGCTGCGCGCTGGTCACTCGTGCCTCCGTGCGGGACGTCTCCGTAACGTCGCGGGGTGGACCCGCGAACTGCGCACATGGTACGTATGAACCTCGACGTTATACGTAACACTTCGGCGGGCGCACGGCCGGCCGGGGCGGAGAGGGGCGGGAATGGCCGCGGGATATCTGGACATCCTCCGGGCGCGGCACGCCGCCCGGCTGCTGACGGGCACCCTGGTGGGACGGCTGCCCAACGGCACCGCGCACATCGCGATCGTGCTGTTCACCCGGGCGGAGGGCGGCAGCTACACCCTGGCCGGCGCGCTCGCCGCCGCGTACGGGCTGGCCACCGCCGCCGGGCAGCCGCTGCTCGGCCGCGCGGTCGACCTGTACGGGCAGCCGCGCGTCCAGCTCCCGGCCGCCGTGCTCTCCGCCCTCGGGATGACCCTGCTGGCCCTCGCCGGCCTCGGCTCGCTCCCGCTGGCCTACCTCGCCGTCATCGTCGCCGGAGTCGCCACCCCGCCCCTGGAGGGCGGTCTGCGGGCCCTGTGGCCCAGCGTCCTCAAGGGCGAGGGCCAGGTGCACCGGGCCTACGCCATGGACGCCGTGGCGCAGGAGATCATGTTCACCGTCGGACCGCTCCTGGTGACGCTGCTCGTCTCGCTCTGGTCCCCGGCCGCCGCCCTGCTCGTCATCAACGCCATCGGCGTCCTCGGCGCCCTCTCGGTCGTCCTGTCCGAGCCCTCCCGCACCTGGCGCTCCGCACCCCGCGAGGCGCACTGGCTCGGCGCCCTGCGCTCGCCCGGACTCCTCGCGCTCCTCGGCGCGTTCTTCTTCGTCGGGCTCGCCCTCGGCTCCATCACCGTGGCCGGGGTGGCGTACGCCGACGACCACGGGCGGGAAGCGGTGTACGGCTGGCTGATGGCCGCGCTCGGCCTCGGCGCGCTGATCGGCGGCCTGGCGTACGGGGCGCGGCAGTGGGCCGGCGCCCCCGAGAAGCGGCTGCGGGTCATCGTCGGGCTGCTGGCACTGGGCTATCTGCCGCTGACGCTCACCCCCTCGGTGCCGCTCATGACCGTCTTCGCCGCCCTCGCCGGGGTCTTCCTCGCCCCGGCCATCGCCTGCTCCTTCATCGTGGTCGACCGGCACGCCCCGCGCGGCACGGTGACCGAGGCGTTCTCCTGGCTCGTCACCACGTTCGGCGTAGGCGCGGCGGTCGGCACGGCCGTCGCCGGACCGGCCGTCGAACTCGGCTCGACCGCCTGGAGCTTCGCCGTCGCGGGGGCCGGGGGAGTGGCCGCCCTGCTCGTCCTCCTGGCCACCGGGAAGGTCCTCGCAGCTCCCGCCCGTACGGCCGCCGTCGTGACGGGATCGGAAAATGATCGAAACGGTGCCGTCGAACCCGGTTTCAGCTCGGGCCATAAGGCGTAATGTTCAGTCATGGACCGCCGCATTTTCGGGCTGGAGAACGAGTACGGCGTCACGTGCACGTTCAGGGGACAGCGCCGACTGTCACCTGACGAAGTGGCGCGCTACCTCTTCCGCCGTGTCGTGTCATGGGGCCGCAGCAGCAACGTCTTTCTGCGGAACGGCGCCCGCCTCTACCTCGACGTGGGATCGCATCCGGAATACGCAACCCCGGAATGCGACAACGTGACCGAACTGGTCACCCACGACAAGGCCGGCGAGCGCATTCTCGAAGGCCTGCTCGTCGACGCCGAACGCCGCCTGCACGAGGAGGGAATCGCGGGCGACGTCTATCTCTTCAAGAACAACACCGACTCGGCGGGAAACTCCTACGGCTGCCACGAGAACTACCTCGTGGCCCGGCACGGAGAATTCTCCCGGCTCGCGGACATCCTCATTCCCTTCCTCGTCACCAGGCAGCTGATCTGCGGCGCCGGCAAGGTGCTCCAGACCCCGCGCGGCGCGGTCTACTGCGTCAGCCAGCGCGCCGAGCACATCTGGGAGGGCGTCAGCTCCGCGACGACCCGCTCCCGGCCGATCATCAACACCCGAGACGAACCCCACGCCGACGCCGAGCGGTACCGCCGCCTCCACGTCATCGTCGGTGACTCGAACATGTCCGAGACGACCATGCTGCTCAAGGTCGGCGCCACCGACCTGGTGCTCCGCATGATCGAGGCGGGCACCGTGATGCGTGACCTGACCCTGGAGAACCCGATCCGGGCGATCCGCGAGGTCAGCCACGACCTCACCGGACAGCGCAAGGTCCGCCTGGCCAGCGGCCGGGAGGCCTCGGCCATCGAGGTCCAGCGGGAGTACTACGAGAAGGCCGTGGACTTCGTCGAGCGCCGGGGCATCCGCACCGGCACCGTCGACCAGGTCCTGGAGCTGTGGGGCCGCGCCCTGGACGCGATCGAGGCCCAGGACCTCGACCGCATCGACACCGAGATCGACTGGGTCATGAAGTACAAGCTCATCGAGCGGTACCGGGCCAAGCACAACATGACCATGTCGAACCCGCGGGTCGCCCAGATAGACCTCGCCTACCACGACATCCACCGCCGCCGAGGACTCTTCTACCTCCTGGAGAAGAAGGGGCAGACGGCCCGCATCTGCAACGACCTGAAGATCTTCGAGGGCAAGACGGTGCCCCCGCAGACCACCCGGGCGCGGCTGCGCGGCGACTTCATCCGCCGGGCCCAGGAGCAGCGGAGGGACTTCACCGTCGACTGGGTCCACCTCAAGCTCAACGACCAGGCACAGCGCACGGTGCTGTGCAAGGACCCGTTCCGGTCCGTGGACGAGCGGGTGGAGAAGCTGATCGCCGGCATGTGACCGGGCCGCCCGCGGGAAACCCGGGAAAGCGGGACTCGCGGGAAAAGGGGACACAGTGTACGCCGGGGCAGGCAGCCCCGGCGTACAGCCGTGTCGGTACCGGTGATGCCGCTGGGGCGAAGTCGTAGAGTGGCGGGAGTACCCGGAGCCCCCTACGCGAGTTGGACTGATGATCCCCACGAAAACTGCCCGGCGTGCCGCTGCCGTACTGGCTGTGCCCGCTCTGCTGATCACCGCCGCCTGCGGTTCCGATTCCAAGGACGACGCCGCACCGAAGAAGTCGGGGCCCGTCGCCGAGGTCTCCGGGAAGTTCGGTGCCGAGCCCAAGATCGAGATCGCCAAGGACGCCCAGGTGTCCGACGAGGTCGTCGCGACCGACGTCTCGACCGGTGACGGCGCCGAGGTGAAGAAGGGCGACATCGTCCGCCTGGACTTCGCCGGCAACATCGAGGCGCTCGGCTCCACCTGGGCCCAGCGGCAGGGCGCCGACCCGAAGGCCCCCCGCGCCCAGGTCGTGCAGGAGGTCGGCCAGCAGGGGCAGATGCTGCCGACCAAGGTCGCGGACGCGCTGGCCGGCCACAAGATCGGCAGCCGGGTCCAGGTCGAAGGCACGGCCGAGGCGATCGTCGGCCAGCAGCTGAACCCGCAGTCCGGGATCAAGCCCGGCGACCCGCTGGTCTGGGTCGTCGACATCGTCAACGCCAAGAAGGTCGACAAGCAGGCCGAGGCCAAGGGCGACCAGGCCGCGAGCGAGGCCGGGATGCCCGAGGTGAAGGCCGCGTCGCAGAAGGCCGCGACCATCACCATCCCCAAGGGCGAGAAGGCCCCGAAGGACCTCAAGGAGCAGGTCCTGATCAAGGGCGACGGCGCCGTGGTCAAGGCCGGCGAGGGCCTGGTCGTCCAGTACACCGGGGTGAAGTGGGAGGACGGCGAGAAGTTCGACTCCTCCTGGGACCACGGTGGCGCGAGCGCCTTCCCGATCGGCGTCGGCGGCGTCATCCAGGGCTGGGACAAGGGCCTGGTCGGCAAGCACGTCGGCGACCGTGTCCTGCTGACGATCCCGCCCAACCAGGCCTACGGAGCCGACCCCTCCAACCAGCTGGCCAAGAACAACCTGGTCTTCGTCGTCGACATCCTCGGCACGGTCTGAGACACCTCGCGGTACGGTCCGAGCGACGGGGCGACCCGTGCAAGACTTGTGGGGTTTTTCCCCAAGATTCTTTTAGGAGCAGTTCAGTGAGCATCGAGAAGCCCGAGGTCGACTTCCCGGGTGGAGAGCCGCCGGCCGACCTGGAGATCAAGGACATCTGGGAGGGCGACGGCCCCGTCGCCAAGGCCGGCGACCAGGTCCAGGTCCACTACGTGGGCGTGGCCTTCTCCACCGGCGAGGAGTTCGACGCCTCCTGGAACCGCGGCCGTCCGCTCCAGTTCCAGCTCGGCGTCGGCCAGGTCATCTCCGGCTGGGACCAGGGCGTCCAGGGCATGAAGGTCGGCGGCCGCCGCCAGCTGACCATCCCGGCGCACCTCGCGTACGGCGACCGCGGCGCCGGTAACGCCATCGCCCCGGGCGAGACGCTGATCTTCGTCTGCGACCTGGTCTCGGTCTGATCCGTTCCGGCTGTACGCAGGAGGGCCCCCGCCGCACGGCGGGGGCCCTCGGTGCTCTCCGGCAGGCCCCACCGGGCTCCGGACGACGGCCCGGCTTTGGATCCCCACACCCCGGGGCGGTACGGTCGACCGTCGTAGAGCACCGGAGAAAGGGCGTCGATGGCGATTGCCAAGGCCGAGCGGTTGATGAATCTCGCGCTGTGCCTGCTGGGGACCCGGCGCCCCCTCAGCAAGCGTGAACTCCGCGGATCCATCGAGGCCTACCTCGAAGCGGGCTCCGACGACTCCTTCAACCGGATGTTCGAGCGCGACAAGGACGATCTGCGCGAGCTCGGCCTCGTCATCGAGACCGTCGAGAACCTCGACGGCGACACCGGCTACCTCGCCCGCCGCGACAGCAACCGGCTGCCCCCCATCACCCTGGACGCCGAGGAAGCCGCAGCCCTCGGCCTCGCCGCCAAGGTCTGGCAGCAGGCCCGCCTCGCCGGGGCCGCCAGCGGCGCCCTTCAGAAGCTGCGCGCCGCCGGAATGCCCGAGGCCGAGGACGCCTACGAGGTCCACAGCGCCCTCGAACCCCGCATCCCCGTCCACGAGGCCGCCTTCGAACCCCTCATGCTGGCCTGCCGCGACCGCCGCCCGGTCACCTTCGACTACCGCAAGGCCAACTCCGCCCGCGCCGAACAGCGCCAGGTCGAGCCCTGGACCCTCGAATGCTGGCGCGGCCACTGGTATCTCGCCGGCTGGGACCGCGAGCGGGGCGCCGAACGCGTCTTCCGGCTCTCCCGCATCACCGGCAAGGTCCGCTCCCGCGCCGGAGCCTTCAGCGCCGAGGTGCCCGACGTGGTCACCGTCCGCGAGACCGTCGAGAGCTGGGCCGGCGAGACCGCGACCCGCACCGCCCGGATCAGGCTCCGCGCCGGCGCCGGCTACCCGCTGCGCTCCCGCGCCACCGCCGTACGGGACCGCGGCGACGGCTGGGACGAGCTGGAGATCCCGTACGGACACGGGCTGGACGCCTGGCTCGTCGAGTTCGGCCCGGACGTCGTCGTCGAGGAGCCCGCCGATCTGCGGGCCGATGTGGTGGACCGGCTCCGAGCCGTGGCCAAGGACTAGGGGAGCCGACACGATGGCCACGAACGCGATCGACCAGACCCGCCGGATGCTGTCCCTGGTGACGTATCTGCGCGAGCGCCCCGGCGCCCACGTCCAGGACGTGGCGCGGGCCTTCGGGATCACCGAGGACGAGCTGATCTCCGACCTCGACGTCCTGCCCATGTGCGGCACCAGCTTCCGCGGCGGCGACCTCCTCGACATCGACACCGACGGCGACCGCATCTGGTGGCACAACCCGGACGACGTCGCCGAACCGCTGCGGCTCGCCGCCGACGAGGCCACCGCGCTGCTCGTCGCCGCCCGCGCCGTCGCCACCCTGCCCGGCCTGCGTGAGGGCGACCGGGAAGCCCTCGTCCGCGCCACCGCCAAGCTGGAGACCGCCGCAGGCGAGTCCGGCGCGGCCAGCTCCCGGCTCTCGGTGACCTTCGAGGCGGAGGGCGGCGTCTTCGCCGACGTCGACCGGGCCATCTCCGAGCGCCGCCGGCTCTGGCTGCGCTACTACTCGCCCGCCCGCGACGAACTCACCGAGCGCGAGGTCGACCCGATCCGGCTCTTCGCCGTCGGCCACACCTACATGGAGGGCTGGTGCCGGCTCTCCGAGGCCCGCCGGACCTTCCGGCTCGACCGGGTCGCCGAGATCCGCCTCCTCGACGCCCCCGCCGCTCCGCCCGAGCTGGAACTGCGCGACCTGTCCGCCGGGCTCGTCCAGCCCGCGGCCGAGGACCCGGAAGTCGTGATCGAGGTCGGCACCGGCGGCCGCTGGGTCGCCGAGTACTACCCGCACGACAGCGCCGAGGAACTCCCCGACGGCGGCCTGCGCATCACCCTGCGCACCCCCGACCCGGCATCGCTGCGCCGGCTCGCCCTGCGGCTCGGCGGCGACGGCCGCATCGTCGCCCCGCCGGAGCTCGCCGACAGCGCCCGCGAGGCCGCCCGCGAGGCGCTCGCCGCCTACGAGGACGCGGTCTGAGGCCCGGGGAAGGGAGACGACGATGAACCGGACGCCCCTGTTCCCGGCCGTCGGCGGAGCCCGCCCGGAGGCGCTGCCCGGCACCGGGATACGCCCGGCGCCCCGGTCCGGCACCGGTCCCGTCCCCGTGCCGGTCCCCGCCGCCGTACGCTTCCGGGCCGCCTGCCCCGACTGCCGCGGGCGCTTCGAACTGGCCGCCGCCGCCCTGCGCCTGGCGATCGGCGCCACCCGCCGCACCACCTTCTACACCTTCACCTGCCCCGACTGCGGCGCCTCGGTCCGCAAGCCCGCCGGGGAGCGCATCATCGAACTGCTCACCGGCGGCGGCGTACGCACCCTGCGCCTGCACACCGCCCTGTAGCGCCGCGCAGCCGTACAGGAGAGAGGCCCCCCGTATGTTCTGGCCCATGCTCGCCATCGCCCTCGGATTCCTGGGCATCGCCGTGCTCGGCGTGCTCGGCATCAAGGTCTTCGTCGAGGCCCAGCGCCTCGGCCGGCAGGTCACCGACACCACCGAGCGCATCAACCGCGCGTCGGAGGACCTGGAGCGGGCCGCCACCCGCCTCGCGGCCACCGGTGACGGCCTGCGATAACGGGCCGGGGGCCTGATGCCCCACAGTTCAGGGGGGTACGCTGCATGGGTCGCCCCAGGCAGGGAGGTGCGGGGCCGCAAGCCGGAGTACGCACGGGCATTGCCTCGCGTTTACCCCCGCGGGTTACGATCGCTGCCAAGCGCAACGATCGGACGTATGCCCGGTCGAACGGGTAGCGAGCCCACCCACCAGCCGCCTCAGTGAGAAGGAAGTCGCACATGATCGGCAATCTGAAGCCCCTCGAGATCGTTCTGATCATCGCTGTCATCCTGCTGCTCTTCGGTGCCAAGAAGCTCCCCGACATGGCGCGCTCGCTCGGCAAGTCGGCCCGCATCCTCAAGAGCGAGGCCAAGGCCATGAAGAAGGACGACGCGGCGACCGCGACGCCCACCACGGAGACCGCCGACGACACGGTCCCCCCGCAGTCCACCACCGCGCGCACCATCCAGGCCGCGCCGGGAGACGTCACCAGCTCCCGCCCGGTCAACGAGGCCAAGCCCACCACCCAGAGCTGACCGCCGACGCGCTCCGCCGACAGCCGCCGCACGAGACGAGGGAAGTGGGTTGCTCAAGTCTGCCCGCAAGCAGGAGAAGGACGACGAGGGGCGGATGCCTCTCCTCGATCACCTGCGTGAGCTGCGTAACCGGCTGCTGAAGGCCGTCCTGGCGATCGTCGTGGTGATGATCGTCGCGGCGTTCTACCAGAAGGAGATCTACGAGTTCCTTCTGGCCCCCATTCAGGAATCCGTCGGCTGCAAGAACGGTGTGGTCACCACCGTCGACGGCAAGTCCTGTGCCCTGCTGAAGACCGACACGCTGATCGGACCGTTCACCAACGCGCTCAAGGTCGCGCTGATGTCCGGTGTGCTGCTGGCCACCCCGATCTGGCTCTACCAGCTCTGGGCGTTCGTGGCCCCGGGGCTGCACAAGGGCGAGAAGCGCTACGCCTACGCCTTCGCGGTCGTCGGCGCCCCGCTCTTCGCGGCCGGTGGCTACCTCGCCTACGCGATCCTGCCGCAGACCGCCGAGATCATGCTCGGCTTCAGTCCCGACGACGTACAGAACCAGATCGGGCTCGACAGTTATCTGGATCTGCTCGTCCGCATGGTCATCGTCTTCGGGCTTGCCTTCGAGCTGCCCTTGCTGCTCATCGCGCTGAACATGACGGGCGTCATCACAGGCAAGCGGATGCTCGGCTGGTGGCGCGGGATGATCGTCGGCCTCACCGTTTTCGCCGCCTTCGCCACGCCCGGTGGCGAGCCCATCTCGATGCTGCTGCTGGCCGGGCCGCTCGCGCTCCTCTACTTCATCGCCGTCGGCTTCTCCCTGCTCAACGACAAGCGCCGCCACCGGAAGAACCCCGACGCCGAGCTGAGCGACGACGAGGCCTCGGATCTCGATCTGACCCCCGAGCCCGTCGGCCGCGTGGAGAACGTCTCCTCCTCCCGCCCCACGCTGCCCGAGCAGAACACCGGTGAGGCGGACGGGCCCGGATCACACCGGCTGAACGGTTACGACGACATCACCTGACCTTGTAGGGTCCGGCGGGTGACCAGCGAGATCACCCTCTTCGTCAATCCCACCGCGGGACGCGGCCGGGGCGCGCACGCCGCGCAGCCGGCCGCTTCCGCGTTGCGGGACGCCGGATTCTCCGTCCGTACGGTGCTGGGCGAGGACGCCGACGACGCCCTGCGCCGGGCCCGCGAGGCCGTCGCGGCCGGGACCGGGGCACTCATAGCCGTGGGCGGGGACGGGCTGATGTCCCTCGCCCTCCAGGCTGTCGCCGGGACCGCCACCCCGCTCGGGGTCGTCGCCGTCGGTACCGGCAACGACTTCGCCCGCGCCCTGGGGCTGCCGATCCGCGACCCGGCCGCCGCCGGACGGCTGGCCGCGCGGGCCCTCAAGGACGGCGGCCACCGCGAGATCGACCTGGGCCGGGTCGGGGACCGCTGGTTCGGCACCGTCCTCGCCTCCGGCTTCGACTCCCGGGTCAACGACCGGGGCAACCGGATGCGCCTCGTCGGCGGCCGGTTCAAGTACGACCTCGCGATCCTCGCCGAACTGGCCGCCTTCAAGCCGATCCCGTACCGGATCCGGCTCGACGGGGGAGAGGCCACCGAGATCGAGGCCACCCTCATCGCGGTGGGGAACGGGACCACGTACGGCGGAGGCATGCGGATCTGCGCCGACGCCGAGATGGACGACGGGCTCTTCGATGTGACCGTGGTCGGCGAGTGCACCCGCACCGAGCTGCTCAAGGTCTTCCCGAAGGTCTACAAGGGCACACATCTGAGCCACCCCGCCGTCACCGTGCACCGGGTCTCCTCGATCGAGCTGGCGGCGGCCGGGATCACGGCGTACGCGGACGGCGAACCGATGGGCGCGCTGCCGCTCGCCGCCACCTGCGTACCGGGGGCCGTACGCGTGCTCACCGGGCCCTGACCGAGGGCCGGCCGGTCGAAGCCCAAGGGGATTTAAAGATCGGGCTGACTGTCGGAGGCGACGGGTAGGCTCGTAGCCAAGATGACAGAGGACCTCTCACCAGCTGAGCGATACCAGGCATCCCGCGCCCGTGCGGCCGAGATGGCGACGGCCCTCGGGCCTTTCCGGGAGATGTACGAGTTCGGCCTGGACCCGTTCCAGATCGAGGCCTGCCAGGCCCTGGAGGCGGGCAAGGGGGTGCTGGTCGCGGCCCCCACCGGGTCGGGCAAGACGATCGTCGGCGAGTTCGCCGTGCACCTGGCCCTGGAGCAGGGCCGCAAATGCTTCTACACCACGCCGATCAAGGCGCTCTCGAACCAGAAGTACGCCGACCTGGTGAAGCGGTACGGCGCGGACAAGGTCGGTCTGCTGACCGGCGACAACAGCGTCAACTCCGAGGCGCCGGTGGTCGTGATGACCACCGAGGTCCTGCGGAACATGCTGTACGCGGGCTCCCAGTCGCTGTCCGGGCTCGGCTATGTGGTCATGGACGAGGTGCACTACCTCTCCGACCGCTTCCGGGGCGCGGTGTGGGAGGAAGTGATCATTCACCTCCCGGAGTCGGTGACCCTGGTCTCCCTGTCGGCCACCGTGTCCAACGCGGAGGAGTTCGGCGACTGGCTGGACACCGTGCGCGGCGACACCGAGGTGATCGTCTCCGAGCACCGGCCCGTGCCGCTGTGGCAGCACGTGATGGCCGGGCGCCGGATGTACGACCTCTTCGAGGAGGGGACCGACCACGGGGGCCGGGGCGCCGGACGCCGCGAGGTCAACCCGGACCTGGTCCGGCTCGCCCGCCAGGAGAGCCAGAACACCTACAACCCGCGTGACCGCCGCCGGGGCAAGATGGTGCGCGAGGCCGACCGGGAGCGCGAGCGGCGCCAGCGCGGCCGGATCTGGACGCCCGGCAGGCCCGAGGTCATCGAGCGGCTGGACAACGAGGGGCTGCTCCCCGCGATCACGTTCATCTTCAGCCGGGCCGGCTGCGAGGCCGCCGTCCAGCAGTGTCTGTACGCCGGACTCCGGCTCAACGACGAGGACAACCGCCGGCTGGTCCGCGAGATCGTCGAGGAGCGGACCGCGTCCATCCCCGGCGAGGACCTGCACGTCCTGGGCTACTACGAATGGCTCGAAGGCCTGGAGCGGGGCATCGCCGCGCATCACGCGGGCATGCTGCCGACGTTCAAGGAGGTCGTCGAGGAGCTGTTCGTCAAGGGCCTGGTGAAGGCCGTCTTCGCCACCGAGACCCTGGCGCTCGGCATCAACATGCCCGCGCGCTCGGTGGTGCTGGAGAAGCTCGTCAAGTGGAACGGCGAGCAGCACGCCGACATCACCCCCGGCGAGTACACCCAGCTCACCGGCCGGGCCGGACGCCGCGGCATCGACGTCGAGGGCCATGCGGTGGTCCTCTGGCAGCGCGGCCTGGACCCGACGGCGCTGGCCGGCCTCGCGGGCACGCGTACGTATCCGCTGCGCTCCAGCTTCCGCCCCTCGTACAACATGGCGGTCAACCTGGTGCAGCAGTTCGGGCGGCACCGGTCGCGGGAACTGCTGGAGACCTCGTTCGCCCAGTTCCAGGCCGACAAGTCCGTTGTCGGGATCTCCCGGCAGGTGCAGCGCAACGAGGAGGGCCTGGAGGGCTACAAGGAGGGCATGACCTGCCACCTCGGGGACTTCGAGGAGTACGCGCGGCTGCGCCGCGACCTCAAGGACCGCGAGACGGAGCTGGCCAAGCAGGGCGCGGCGCAGCGGCGGGCGGCGGCGGCCTCGTCCCTGGAGAAGCTGAAGCCGGGCGATGTCATCCATGTCCCGACGGGGAAGTTCGCGGGGCTCGCGCTGGTGCTGGACCCGGGGCTGCCCGCCGGGCGGGCCAACGGGCACCGCGGGTTCGACCACCACGACGGGCCGCGGCCGCTGGTGCTGACAGCCGAGCGGCAGGTGAAGCGGCTGGCTTCGATGGACTTCCCGGTGCCGGTGGAGGCGCTGGACCGGATGCGCGTTCCGAAGTCGTTCAACCCGCGCTCGCCGCAGTCCCGGCGCGATCTGGCCTCCGCGCTGCGGTCCAAGGCCGGGCACATTGTGCCCGACCGGCACCGCAAGGGGCGGGCGCCGGCCGCCGACGACCGCGAGATCGCCCGGCTGCGGGCCGAGCTGCGCGCGCACCCCTGCCACGGGTGCGACGAGCGGGAGGACCACGCGCGGTGGGCCGAGCGCTACCACCGGCTCCAGCGGGACACCCGGCAGCTGGAGAAGCGGATCGAGGGGCGGACGAACACGATCGCCCGGACCTTCGACCGGATCGTCGCGCTCCTCACCGAGCTGGACTACCTCCGGGGCAACGAGGTCACCGCGAACGGGCGGCGGCTGGCCCGGCTGTACGGGGAGCTGGACCTGCTCGCCAGCGAGTGTCTGCGCGAGGGGGTCTGGGAAGGGCTCAACCCCGCTGAACTGGCTGCTTGCGTCTCGGCGTTGGTCTATGAGGCGCGGCAGGCCGATGACGCGGTCGCGCCGAAGCTGCCGTCCGGGCCTGCCAAGGTCGCCATGGGCGAGATGGTGCGGATCTGGGGGCGGCTGGATGCCCTGGAGGAGGACTTCAAGATCAACCAGACGGAAGGGGTCGGGCAGCGCGAGCCCGATCTCGGTTTCGCCTGGGCGGTCTACATGTGGGCCTCCGGCCGGACGCTGGACGAGGTGCTGCGCGAGGCGGAGATGCCGGCGGGGGACTTCGTGCGGTGGTGCAAGCAGGTGATCGATGTGCTGGGGCAGGTGGCCGCGGCGGCGCCTCGGGAGGCGGGGGAGGGAGCCTCCGGCGTGGCGAAGAGTGCGCGTAAGGCGGTGGATGCGGTGTTGCGGGGGGTGGTGGCGTACAGCTCGGTGGGGTGAGCGGAGGGTGGTGCCGGGTGGGGGTGCGGGTGCGGGGCGCCTGCGGCGGGCCTGTTCCCCTACCCGCCCCTTCCCGAAACCGGGGCGCTGCCCCGGACCCCGCTCCTCAAACGCCGGAGGGGCTGGGTGGGTGGGGCTCCGCCCCGGGCCCCGCTCCTCAAGCGCCGGAGGGGCTGGAAGGGCCGGAGGGGCTGGAAGGGTGGGGCTCCCGCCCCGGGCCCGCTCCTCAAGCGCCGGAGGGGCTGGAAGTGGGGCCGGGGGCGGTTGTGCCGGTCTTACGTGCTGCGGGTTCTGGCCGTTGCTCCCGCGCAGACCATGCCCAGCAGTACCGTCAGTCCGCCGACGATGATGTTGTTGATCACGATTCCGGCGTCCGGGCTGTTGCCCACCACCCAGGTCGACACGATGATCCACGCCCCGATGGCGCACATCGCCCAGCTCAGGCCGTACATGCGCTCGGGCATCACGGTGAAGCCGAGAGCCAGTACCGCGATGGCGATACCCATCACCAGGTTGTGCGTGACCAGGGCCGGCTGGTTCGCCGTGAAGTGGAGCACCCACGGGGAAACGGCGCAGTAGAGGCCGACGAGGAACACCGGCGCGTCCACCAGCGCCACATCGCGGCCGCCCATCACGCGGTCGTACCGCGCACGCATTTCGGAGGCGTCGGGGTGACCCGACAAGTCACTCCTCGCGTGTGAGACGTTGCTCATGAGATTTCGTCTCCTTCGGTCCTGCGGGCCCTGCCGCTGTGCGGATGGATGCGGCAGGCGCCCCTACCTCCATAGTGCGCTTATCCAGCGCTTATGTGTACATTTCGGGCGGATTTTTCCCGGGTACGACGAGGGGCGGGCAGCCGCGGTGCACGCGGCTGCCTCAGGACCGTGTCGACGATGTAGACCGTCGCGTTGGCGGTCGGGACATTGCCGCAGACGACCTTCGAGGAGTCGTTCACGGTGTACTCCGTGCCCGAGCCGGCCGTCGTCAGCCTGCTCTTCTCCAGGGTGTCGAAGGACCCCTTCTCCAGCTGCTGCGGCGTCAGCTTCTCGCCCACCACGTGGTAGGTCAGCACCTTGGTGAGCTCGGCCTTGTCGGCCAGCAGCGCGTCCAGGTCGGCCTTCGGGATCTTCGCGAAGGCGTCGTTGGTCGGGGCGAACACCGTGATGTTCTCCGCGTTGTTGAGCGTGTCCACCAGGCCCGCCTGCTTCACGGCGGCCACCAGCGTCGACAGCTCCTTGTTGTTCGAGGCGGCCGTGGCGACCGGGTCCTTCGCCATGCCGTCGAACGAGCCCGCGCCTTCCTTCGGCACCGATGAACAGGCCGGTCCGAACGGCTCGTTCATCGTCGCCGAGTCGTCGGCCGAGGGGCTCGCCGGCGCGGACGAGCTGGGCGTGGAGCCGGCCGCCGAGTCCTTGGAGGAGTCGTCCGACGAGCAGGCGGTCAGCGTCAGCGGCAGCACGGCCGCTGCGGACACGGCGACGGCTGCGCGGCGGAAGAGGAGCGTGTTCATGGCGTTTCTCCTGGATCGGAAGAGTCGTGCGGAGAGCGGTTTGTTCTGACACAGGGGGTTCGGCGCCGGGGCGGTCGGTGGATTGGTCGCAGGCTCTTCATTCACTCGTTCGGAGCAGATGCGGTGATCGACCAATCCGTTCGTCCTCCGGCCACGAATGCCACGTGAGGGGCGCTCCAGGGGCGCTCCGACCAGGCGGGGAAGGACCGGAGGGAGCCGGAATGGCAGGGGAACGGCGGCGTACGGCCGTGGTGGGAGCAGGGGTGGCGGGACTGACCGCCGCCCACGTTCTCCGCGACGCCCACGAGGTGACGCTGTACGAGGCCGACGACCGCGTCGGCGGCCACGCCCACACCCACGAGCTGGGCGCGTCCGACGGCCGGGTGCACCGCGTCGACTCCGGGTTCATCGTGCACAACCGGCGGACCTACCCCCACCTGCTGCGGCTCTTCGACGAACTCGGCGTCGCCACCCAGGAGTCCGAGATGTCGATGTCCGTACGGTGCGAGGGGTGCGGACTGGAGTACGCCGGGGCGCGTGGGCCCGCCGGGCTGTTCGCGCAGCCGCGTTCCGCCGTGCGCGGCCCCTATCTGCGGATGCTCGCCGAGGTGCCGCGCTTCCACCGTGCCGCCCGGGCCCTCCTGGAGCTGCCGGAGGGTGCGACGAGCGGCATGACGCTGGGGGAGTTCGCCCGGCGCGGCCGCTTCTCGCCGTACTTCCACGCCCACTTCCTCACCCCCATGGTCTCCGCCGTCTGGTCCTGCGACCCGGTCACCGCCCTGCGCTATCCCGCGCGCTATCTGTTCCGGTTCCTCGACCACCACGGCATGCTCACCATCGGCGGCTCCCCGGTCTGGCGCACCGTCACCGGCGGGTCCCGCGCCTACGTCGACCTCGTCGTCAAGCAGCTCGCCGCCGTGCACACCGCGACCCCGGTCCGGGCCGTCACCCGGCACACGGACGGCGTCGACATCACCACCGAGGACGGCACGACCACCCCGTACGACTCCGTGGTCATCGCCACCCACCCCGACCAGGCGCTGCGACTGCTCGCCGACCCGACCGACGCCGAGCGCGGCACACTCGGCGCGTTCCGGTACTCCCGCAACCCGACCCTGCTGCACACGGACACCACGCTGCTGCCGCGCGCCCGAGGGGCCAGGGCCTCCTGGAACTACCTGATGCCCTCGTGCGCCGCCGACGCCGACCGGGTGACCGTCAGCTACGACATGAACCGGCTCCAGCGGCTCGGCGCCCCGGACACCTTCGTCGTCACCCTGAACGGCGCCGACCGCGTCGATCCGGAGAGCGTTCGTGCCCGCATGGTCTACGAGCATCCCGTCTACACCCCCGAGTCGGTCGCGGCCCAGAGCCGGCTGCCCGGTCTGTCCGGTCCCGTCACCGCCTACGCGGGGGCCTACCACGGCTGGGGCTTCCACGAGGACGGCTGCCGTTCGGGGGCCGCGGCCGCCGCCGCACTGGGGGTGACCTGGTGAGCGCCCTCTACCCGTGCACGATCACGCACGTACGGAACCGGCCCACGAAGTACGCGTTCCGGCACCGGACCTATCTGTGGCTGATCGACCCCGACCGGCCGCCCCGGCTGCCGCGCGCCCTGCGGCCGCTGGCCCGGTTCGACGCCCGTGACCACTTCGGCGGCACCGCCCCCACCATCCGGGCCGGTCTCGAACGCTTCCTGCGGGCCCGGGGCGTGGAGCTGGGCGACGACGGCACCGTCACCATGCTCACCCAGGCCCGGGTGTTCGGATACGTCTTCAACCCGATCACCGTCTACTGGTGCCACCGCGCCGACGGCAGTCCCCTCTGCGTCGTCGCCGAGGTGCACAACACGTACGGCGGACGGCACGGCTACCTTCTGCGCCCCGACGGGAAGGACCGAGCCGTGACGGGCAAGGAGTTCTACGTCTCGCCGTTCTTCCCCGTGGACGGCGGCTACCGGATGCGGCTGCCCGAGCCCGGCTGCCGGCTCGACCTGAGCGTCCATCTGGAGCGCGACGGCGGCCGCCCGTTCACCGCGACCGTCCGCGGAGGGCGCCGGCCTGCCACCCCCCGGGAGCTGGTGCGCCTCGCCCTGCGCCACCCCCTCTCCACCGTCCTCGTCTCCGCCGCGATCCGCCTGCACGGCGTCCGGCTGTATCTGCGCGGGCTCCCCGTGCAGCCCCGTCCCCCGCACCGCACACAGGAAGGCATGCAGTGACCGCTCCCACCTCGGCGCTGCCGGCAGAGCACACCCCCGGGACCGACCCGGAACGCTGGCCCGACATCGTCACCCTGCCCCGGGTCTCCCGCGCCCGGACCGCCGTCGCCGAACGCATCGTCCGCCGCGCGCTCGGCCGGCTCCCCCTGCGCGCCCGGCTCGCGGGCCGGGACGACATCGGCCTCGGCGGGCCGCTCATGGACATCCGCGACCCCGACGCCTTCTTCCGGCGGATCGGCGCGAGCGGACTCATCGGCTTCGGCGAGTCCTACATGGCCGGCGAGTGGGACGCGCCCGACCTCGTCGCCGTGCTGACGGTCCTCGCCGACAACGCCGCCGGTCTCGTCCCCCGGCCGCTGCAACGCCTGCGCCGCGTCTGGCAGCTGCGCAGGCCCGCCGCCCAGCTGAACACCCCCGAGGGCTCCCGGGACAACATCAGCCACCACTACGACCTGTCCAACGAGCTGTTCGCCCTCTTCCTCGACGAGACGCTCTCCTACTCCTCCGCCGTCTTCCGCGGCTTCCCCGCCGACCACGACCTGCTGCCCGCCGCCCAGCACCGCAAGATCGACCGGCTGCTCGACGCCGCCGGGGTCACCGACGGCACCCGCCTCCTGGAGATCGGCACCGGCTGGGGCGAACTGGCCCTCCGCGCGGCTGCCCGGGGCGCCCGGGTCACCACCGTCACCCTCTCCGCCGAACAGCGCGAACTGGCCCGGGCCCGCATCCGCGAAGCCGGTTTCGAGAACCACGTCGAGGTGCTGCTGAGCGACTACCGCCAGGTCACCGGCGACTACGACGCCATCGTCAGCGTCGAGATGGTCGAGGCGGTCGGCGAGGAGTTCTGGCCGGTCTACTTCGAGACCCTGGACCGGCTGCTCGCCCCCGGCGGCCGGATCGCCCTCCAGGCCATCACCATGCCCGACGACCGGCTGCGCGCCAGCCGCTCCACGTACACCTGGATCCAGAAGTACATCTTCCCCGGCGGACTGCTGCCCTCCACCGAGGCCGTCGAGCGCATCACCACCGGGCACACCCGGCTGCGCACCACCCAGCGCATCCGGTTCGGCGCGCACTACGCCGAGACGCTCCGGCTGTGGCGCGAGAAGTTCACCGAGCGGGCCGCCGAGGTCGACGCCCTCGGCTTCGACGCCGTCTTCCGCCGGATGTGGACCTTCTACCTCGCCTACTCCGAAGCGGGCTTCCGCTCCGGCTATCTCGACGTACAGCAACTGCTGCTGACCCGTGAGGAGACCGCGTGACCACCTCCGCCACCAGGCCGCCCGCCCGGCGCACCCCGACCGGGGCCGCCCAGCGCGTCGAACCGCTCATCGAGCGGTTCCTCGGCGGCGGACTGCCGGTCCGGGTACGGATGTGGGACGGCAGCGAGACCGGACCCCGCGACGCGCCCACCGTCCATGTGCGGACCCGCAGAGCCCTGCGCCGCCTGCTGTGGGAGCCGGGCGAACTCGGCCTCGCCGAGGCCTACATCACCGGCGACATCGACCTCGACGCCGATCTCGGCGACGGGCTGCGCGCCATGCGCCGCGCCGTACGCGAACGCGGCCTCACCGCGCCCGCGCCCGCCCTCGCCGACCGCGTCAAGGCGGCCGGCCTCGCCCTGCGCCTCGGCGCGGTCGGCCCCCGGCCACCGGTGCCCGCTGCCCGCGCGGGACTGCGCGGGGAGCTGCACAGCAAGGCCCGCGACCGGGCGGCGATCAGCCACCACTACGACCTGTCCAACGCCTTCTACGCCCTGCTCCTCGACGAGACGATGGCGTACTCCTGCGGCTACTGGACCAGTGACGCCCCCGGCTACGGCCCGGCCGACGCCCAGCGCGACAAGCTGGAGCTGATCTGCCGCAAGCTCGGACTGCGGCCCGGCGCCCGGCTGCTGGACATCGGCTGCGGCTGGGGTTCGCTGACCCTGTACGCCGCCGAGCGCCACGGCGTCCGCGTCACCGCCGTCACCCTCGCCGCCGAACAGGCCGCGTACGTACGGCAGCAGGTCGAAAGCCGGGGACTCGGCGATCTCGTCGAGGTACTGAACATCGACTACCGGGACATCGCGGAGCGGCCCGGGACCCGGGGCGCGTACGACGCCGTCTCCACCGTCGAGATGGGCGAGCACGTCGGGGACGCCGAGTATCCGGCGTTCACCCGCATCCTGCACGACTCCCTGCGGCCGCGCGGACGGGTGCTCGTCCAGCAGATGTCACGCGGCGCGACCGCCCCCGGCGGCGGCGCGTTCATCGAGTCCTACATCGCCCCCGACATGCACATGCGGCCGCTCGGCGAGACCGTCGCCCTGCTGGAAGGGGCCGGCTTGGAGGTGCGGGACGTCGAGTCGCTGCGCGAGCACTACGTACGGACCGTGGAGGCGTGGCGGCGCACGCTGGAGGAGCGCTGGGCGGAGTTCGTCGCCATGGTGGGGGAGGAGACCGCGCGGGTGTGGCGGCTCTATCTCGTCGGTGGCGCGCTCGCGTTCGAGGAACGGCGGATGGGCGTCGACCAGATCCTGTCCGTACGCCCCGACCCGGCCGGATCCGCCGCGATGCCCGCCACCCGGCGTGACTGGTATGCACCGGGCGGTCCTGAGGAGCAGCGGTGAGCGGCTTCGCCTGGGCCGCGTTCGCGAGCGGGCTCGCGGGCGCGGCCGTCGCCGCCCTCGGCGTCATGCTCGTCACCTTCGCCGTCGCCCTGAAGAAGGGCGTGCACCGGATCGTCGACGTCGCCTGGGGCATCGGGTTCGCCGTCGTCGCCCTGGTCTCCTACGGGCTCTCGGCGGGCGAGGGCGACGACGCCCGCCGACTGCTCGTCACCGCGCTGACCGTGATCTGGGGGCTGCGCCTCGCGATCCACATCGGGCGGCGGGGGAGAGGCCACGGGGAGGACCCGCGTTACGCGAAGATGCTGGCCAAGGCCCCCGGTAACCCCCAGCTGTACGCCCTGCGCAAGGTGTATCTGCTCCAGGGCGCGCTGGTCTGGCTCGTCTCGCTCCCGGTGCAGGCCGCCCAGTACCTCACCGCGCCCCTGGCGTGGTGGGCCTGGGCGGGGGTGCTGCTGTGGGCGGTCGGGCTGGCCTTCGAGGCGATCGGTGACGCCCAGCTCGCCCGGTTCAAGGCCGACCCCGCCAACCAGGGGAAGATCATGGACCGGGGGCTGTGGTCCTGGACCCGCCATCCGAACTACTTCGGCGACTTCTGCGTCTGGTGGGGCCTGTTCCTCTTCGTCTGCCAGGCTCCGGCCGCCGCTGCCGCGACCGTCGTCGCCCCGCTGGTGATGAGCTTCCTGCTGACCAAGGGCAGTGGCGCGGCCCTGCTGGAGCGTCATATGGCCGACCGGCCGGGGTTTGACGCCTATGTGGCCCGGACGAGCGGCTTCTTCCCGCGGCCGCCGCGTCGCGTGTGAGTACCCGGAAGGGCCTGCTCCGCAGCCGCGCGGAACAGGCCCTTCCGGGGGGCGTACGGGTCAGTCCAGGCCGCGTGCGCGTTCGAAGCGGGACCGTGCCTCGGCCAGGTCCACCACCGGGTCGGGATAGTCGATGCCCGCCCGGTCCAGGCCCTCCAGCTTCCAGGGTTCGTGGATCGCGGGCCCCTCCACCTCCGCCAGCTCCGGCACCCACCGCCGTACGTAAGCGCCGTCCGGGTCGAAGCGCTTGCCCTGGATCACCGGGTTGAGCACCCGGTTGGGCCGGGTGTCCGTGCCGGTGCCCGCCACCCACTGCCAGTTGAGCTGATTGTTCGCCACGTCCCCGTCGACCAGCAGATCCAGGAAGTGCCGGGCGCCCACCCGCCAGTCCACGTACAGCGTCTTCGTGAGGAAGCTCGCGGCCAGCATCCGGCCCCGGTTGTGCATCCAGCCCTCGTGCGCGAGCTGCCGCATCGCCGCGTCCACCAGCGGATAGCCCGTCCGCCCGGACTTCCAGGCCGCGATCTCGTCCTCGTCGGAGCGCCAGCGGTCGTGGCGCGGCCGGTAGTCGGACCAGGAGGCGTCGGGCCGGGCCGCGAGGACCTGGTGGTGGAAGTCGCGCCAGGCCAGCTGCCGGACGAACGCCTCGCCGCCGGGGCCGCCCTTCTCCCGTGCCCGGTTGGCCAGTTCGGCGGCGGAGACCGTACCGAAGTGCAGATGCGGGGAGAGCCGGGACGTCGCGTCGCCGGCCAGGTCGTCGTGGCCGTCCTCGTAGTCGGCCATGGGGCCGTGCAGCCAGGACGTCACCAGCTTGCGGCCCGCCTGCTCGCCGCCCCGCGCGAGACCGGGGGAGACGTTTTTGGCCGTGTCCCGGTCCGGGAGCGTGTCGCCGGACACGCCGTCCGGCACCCGGACCGTGCGGGGAGCGGCCAGTGTGCCCCGTACTCCCTCCGCCTCCCAACGGCGGAAGTACGGGGTGAACACCGCGAAGTGGTCCTTGCCGCCCGTCGGGACCACCCGGCCCGGGGCGAGCGCGGTGACCACCGCGTCATGGACGCGCAGCTCGCAGCCGGTGCCCGCGAGGGCCTCCCGGACGCGTTCCTCGCGCTGGGCCGCGTACCCGCTGACCCCGGCGGCGATGTGCACGGAGCCCGCCCCGGTCTCCTCGACGACCCGTTTCACCTCACGGGCACTCTCGCCCCGGCGGACGATCAGTCTGCCGCCGCGGTCACGGAGTCCGGCGTCCAGGTCCGCCAGGCAGTCCGCGAGGAACGCCAGCCGGTTGGGCGCGTCGAACCCGGCCCGGTGGACGGCGTCGTCCCGCACGAACAGCGGGACGACCTCGTCCGCGTCCCGCAGGGCGGCACGCAGCACCGGATGGTCGTGCAGACGCAGGTCGGAGGTGAACAGCACCACCGCGACACTACTCATGGAACGTGTGCTCCCTTGCGGTACTCGTGGGGGAAACGCGGTACTTGTGGGGGAAACGTCAGGCGGTCGGGAAGTCCATCAGCGCCACCGGATCCGAGGTCGGTTCGGCGGAGCCGCCCGCGGGCTCGACCGTGATGCCCATCCCGGACGCCCGGTCCACCGGCCCGTCCAGCAGGACCGCGTCGTCGCTCGCCTTCGGGTCCATCAGTCCGGCCGAGCGCATCGTGCCCTCGTCGTTGAACCAGAGCTGGTAGACCTTGCCGCTCGGCGGCCGTTCCATGCCGGAGGCCAGGAACACCGCGCGGTTCTGGCTCTGCGAGACGACGACGGTGCCGCGTGCGCCGCCCGTCAGCTCGCCCGACGAGGTCTTCGCGTCCGGGGCGGAGAGCACGCGCGCCAGCTGCTCGTTCTGCCGCTGCGCCTGGTTCGCCTCCTGCCGCGCGTCCTGCGCCAGCTGGTTCTGCCAGACCGCGACCCCGCCGAACGCGGCGGCCGCCGCGACGCAGGCGGCGAGCGCGTAGGCGTACCACCGTCCGGTGCGCCCCCGGCCGCCGGTCCGTTCACGTCTGCCGTGCGCCGGAGCCTCCTGGCGTACGGTCGTGATCTCCCGCAGCACCCGCTCGCGCAGCGCGCGCGGAGGGGTCTCGGCGACGGCGAGACCGAGCCGGGCGGCGGTGGCCGACAGCTCCCGCACCTCCTGGGCGCAGGCCTCGCAGTCCTCCAAGTGCCGTTCGAACGCCCGCTGTTCGGACTCGGGCAGCGCATGCAGGGCGTAGGCCCCGGTCAGCGTGTGCAGTTCGGCCGTGCTCATGCGCTCACCCCCAGGCAGTCGCGCAGCCGGATGAGGCCGTCGCGGAGTCGTGTCTTGATGGTGCCCAGCGGCACGGAGAGGAGTTCGGAGACCTCACGGTAGGTCAGGCCCCGGTAGTAGGCGAGGGTCACCGACTCCCGTTGCAGTTCGGACAGGGTGCGCATGCAGCGCCGTACCTGCTCTCTCTCCAGCCGGGTCTCGACCTGTTCGGACACCTCGTCGAAGGCGGGCGTCCGCTCCAGCAGAGCCGCCTTGTGCTCCCGGGCGGCGGCCGCCTCGGCCGAGCGGACCCGGTCGACGGCCCGGTGGTGGGCCAGGGTCAGCACCCAGTTCATCGCGCTGCCCCGGGAGGCCTGGAAGCGGGGCGCGGTGCGCCACACCTCCACCAGCACCTCCTGCGCCACCTCCTCCGACTGGGCCGGGTCGCGCAGCACGCTGCGGACCAGGCCGAGCACGGGCCCGCTCACCGCGTCGTACACCGAGGCGAACGCGTCCTGGTCGCCCCGCGCGACCCGCACCAGGAGCTCCTGGAGATCGGGACCGGGCGAGGGCACCCCACTGATGTGTACGGCTTCCTTCACGCGGGTTTCCTCCCGGGGCGATCGTCGGTTCCGGAAGTGATTCGGAGCCGGCGGCCGTGCGGATTGGTCGGATGTCCGCGATCTTCGCAGACCGGCCCCGGGAGGACGCGCGACGCAGCCGGCGAGCGTTTCGCGCCGCTGCCGGAGCCGGACGGCGCGGAGGGTTCCGGCGACGCGGGGGGTTCCAGCGGTGCGGAGGCGGGCGCTCCGGGCGTCTGAAGCCGGGTCCGGCCGCCGGGCCGCGCCCCGACCGAACGGACCCCGTCCGCCGCGATGCGCGGCGGACGGGGTCCGGGGGTGTACGTCGAGCGCCGAGCGGCCGGGTGTGCGGGCCGCCGCGAGGTCGGGCTACCCGGGCCAACCGGGCGGCCCGGCCCTCAGCCGCTACGCGGCGGACGGGCCGCCTTCCTGCTCCCGTTCCACCTGTTCGTTCCACTCGCGCTTCACCGCGCGCCACGCGTCGTCGTTCTGGCCGAGGCGCCAGTAGCCCGAGATCGACAGCTGCGGCAGCGGGATCTGCCGTTCCATGCGCAGGTAGCGGCGGATCTCCTTCACGAAGCCCGCCTCGCCGTGCACGAACGCCTGGACCTGGCCCTCGGGGAAGTCCAGGCCCTTCACGGCGGCGGTCAGCAGCTCGCCGACGGGGCGGTCGCCCCGGTGCAGCCAGGTCACGGCCACCCCGTCGGGCGTCACGATCTTCTGCTCCTCCGAGGCGTCCGGCACCTCGACGAAGGCGTGCACCAGCGCGCCCACGGGCATCTGCTCCAGGGCCGCCGCGATCGCCGGCAGCGCGCTCTCGTCGCCGACCAGCAGGTGCCAGTCCGCCGAGGCGTCGGGGCCGTAGCCGCCGCCGGGGCCGAGGAAGGTCACCTGCTCGCCCACCTGGGCGCGCTGCGCCCACGGACCCGCCAGGCCCTCGTCGCCGTGCACGACGAAGTCGACGGCCATCTCCCGGGCGACCGGGTCCCACGAACGTACCGTGTACGTACGGGTGGTGGGCCACAGCTCGCGCGGGTAGGACTCCCGGATGGCCGCCATGTCGAACGGGTGCGCGTAGTCCGCGCCCTCGGGCGCGAAGCACAGCTTGATGTAGTGGTCGGTGAAGCCGGAGAGGGAGAAGTCCGCGAGCCCTTCACCGCCGAGGACCACCCGCACCATGTGCGGGGTGATCTGCTCGGTGCGCACGACCTGCGCCCCCTGGGCCTTGGGTCCCTGCCGGGCCGGCCGCTCTGCCACGAGGTACTCCCTGGTTCGAAGACTTAGGTATGCCTAAGTTAACACCTCGGCCGGAGCCCCGGTCGACCCCTCAGCGCTGAAGGACCGTCAGCAGACGCTGGATCGCCCCGCCCAGCCCCCACTGCTCCGCCAGCGCCTCCAGGGCGGCCGGATCGCGCGGCTCGCGCGGCAGCGCCGGATCGAAGTCCGGCAGGGGCACGTCCCCGGCCACCCGGACCACCTTCGGCGCCACGGCGACATAGGCGCGCGACTCGTCCAGCCGCTTGCGCTGCGACGGGGTCAGCTTCGCCTTCGGGTCGTCCACCGCCGCCATGATCCCGTCGAGATCGCCGTACGCGTCCAGCAGCTTCGCCGCCGTCTTCTCGCCGATGCCGGGCACGCCCGGCAGCCCGTCGCTCGGGTCGCCGCGCAGCAGCGCCAGATCCACGTACCCCGCGCCGTCCACGCCGTACTTCTCGCGCAGCCACGCCTCGTCGGTCACCTGGAGCGTGCCGACGCCCTTGAGCGGGTAGAGCACGCGCACCTGGCGGGCGTCGTCGACCAGCTGATACAGATCCCGGTCGCCGGTGACGATGTCGACCGGGCCCTTCGCCCGCGCCGTGAGCGTGCCGATGACGTCGTCCGCCTCGTACGGCGTGACGCCGACCCGGGCGATCCCGAGCGCCGCCAGCACGTCCTCGATGATCGGGACCTGCGGGGACAGCGTGTCGGGGATCTCCTCCTCGTCCGTCTGCCCGGCGGGCGTCTCCTCGGCGACCCGGTGCGCCTTGTACGTCGGGATCAGGTCGACCCGCCACTGCGGACGCCAGTCGTTGTCCCAGCAGGCGACCAGCTCGTCCGGCCGGTGGTCGAGCACCAGGCGGCCGATGAAGTCGAGAAGGCCGCGCACGGCGTTCACCGGCGTCCCGTCCGGCGCGCGCACCGAATCGGGCACCCCGAAGTAGGCGCGGAAGTACAGGGAGGCGGTGTCGAGGAGCATCAGGCGTCGCGTCACAGACCCGATGATGCCCCACGGCACCGACAGTCGCTCCCAGTAACCGCTTGCCCGCGCTCCGTCGCAGGTCAGTGACGTGGGTCACGGTCGCGTTTGGGTCGCGTAAGTGCGGGCAGGCGCGCCACCGGAGCGGACCACGTCGCATTTTCAACTAGTGCATGTGCCACGCGGACAGAGCCCGCATCGCTCCACGGTCTGCCGGAGGGGGTGGCAGACCGTTTTTCGGTTCAACGCGTGAGGTGTATGTGTCCAGGCTCCAGGCCGAGCACTTGTACAAAGTGTTCGGCAGACGACCCGATGAAGCCGTGCGGAAGCTGGAGAGCGGCGCGGACCGCGAAGAGCTGCGCGCCGACGGCACGACCGCAGCGGTGATCGACGCCTCGTTCACCGTCGAGCCGGGCCAGATCTTCGTCGTCATGGGGTTGTCCGGCTCGGGCAAGTCCACCCTGCTGCGGATGCTCAACGGTCTCCTCGACCCCACCGCGGGCCGGGTCCTCTTCGACGGCCAGGATCTGACCGCCCTGAGCCCCCGCGAGCTGCGCCAGGTGCGCTCCACCAAGATCAGCATGGTGTTCCAGCACTTCGCGCTCTTCCCCCACCGGAGCGTCCTGGAGAACGCCGCGTACGGCCTGGAGGTCCAGGGCGTCTCGCGCGAGGAGCGCGAGGTGCGCGCCGCCGAGGCGCTGCGGCTCACCGGACTCGAAGGCTGGGAGAAGTCCTGGCCCGACGAGCTGTCCGGCGGTATGCAGCAGCGCGTGGGCCTCGCCCGCGCCCTGGCCACCGACGCCGACCTGCTCCTCATGGACGAGTCCTTCAGCGCGCTCGACCCGCTGATCCGCCGTGACATGCAGGACCAGCTCCTGGAGCTCCAGAAGCGGCTGAAGAAGACCATCGTCTTCATCACCCACGACCTGAACGAGGCCATGCGCCTGGGCGACCGGATCGCCGTCATGCGCGACGGGAAGATCGTCCAGCTCGGCAGCGCCGAGGACATCCTCGTCACCCCGGCCAACGACTACGTCGCCTCCTTCACCCAGGACGTCGACCGCTCCCGCGTGCTCACCGCCGGCGCGATCATGGCCGAGCCGCACACCGTGATGGGCGGCAAGGCCGCGGACGGCACGGAACTGCGCACCCCGCAGGACGTGCTCGCCGCCGCCCCCGCCACGGTCGCGGAGTCCACGCCGATCATCGACCTGTTCACGCCCTGCTCGCAGAGCCCGGACCCGGTCGCCGTGACCGACGCCAAGGGCAAGCTCGTCGGCGTCGTCCCCGGCTCCCGGCTGCTCGCCGTCCTCGGCGAGCCGATGACCCCGGCCGAGGCCCCGCGCGACGCAGAGTCCGCAGGCGCTGCCGGTACCGACGTGAAGAAGGTGGCCGGTGTTTAGGCTCCCCCTCGGCGAATGGGTCGACTCCGCCGTCGACTGGCTCCAGACCCACCTCGTCTGGCTCTTCGACGCCATCAGCTCGATCGTCAGCGGCATGTTCGACGGCATAGCCGCCGTCCTGTCCGCCCCCGCCCCGCTGCTGTTCGCGGGCATCGTCGCCGTCATCGCCTGGTGGCTGCGCGGCCTGCCCGCCGCCCTGCTCACCTTCGTCGGATTCGCCCTCATCGACTCCGTCGAACTGTGGGACGAGGCGATGGACACCCTCACCCTGGTGCTCGTCGCGACCCTCGTCACCCTGGTCATCGCCGTACCGCTGGGCATCTGGGCCTCCCGGTCCAGGACGGTCAGCGCGGTGGTCCGCCCGGTCCTGGACTTCATGCAGACCATGCCCGCCATGGTCTACCTGATCCCCGGCGTCATCTTCTTCGGCGTCGGCGTGGTCCCCGGCATCATCGCCACGATCATCTTCGCGCTGCCCCCGGGCGTCCGGATGACCGAACTCGGCATCCGCCAGGTCGACGGCGAGCTCGTCGAGGCGGCCGAGGCCTTCGGCACCACCTCGCGCAACACCCTGCTGCGCGTCCAGCTGCCCCTCGCCCTGCCCACGATCATGGCCGGTATCAACCAGGTCATCATGCTCGGCCTGTCCATGGTCGTCATCGCGGGCATGGTCGGCGGCGGCGGCCTCGGCGGCTCCGTCTACCGCGCCATCGGCAACGTCGACGTCGGCCTCGGCTTCGAGGCGGGCATCTCCATCGTCATCCTCGCCATGTACCTGGACCGGATGACCGGCGCACTCGGCACCGTGGTCTCCCCGCTGGGCCGCCGCGCGGTCGTCAAGGCCCGCGCGATGGCCGAGGGCTGGAAGATCTGGACCTACCGCCCGCAGCCCGTCGTCGCGGTCGCCGCCATCGTCGCCCTCGCCCTGGTAGCCGGTGGCATGAGCGTCTTCGGCGGCTCCAAGGACGACACCGCGGGCAAGAACGCGCAGATCGGCGACGGCAAGAAGATCTCCATCGGCTACATCCCGTGGGACGAGGGCATCGCCTCCACGTTCCTCTGGAAGGAGATGCTGGAGCAGCGCGGCTTCGAGGTCGACGTCAAGCAGTACGAGGCCGGCGCGCTGTACACCGGCATGGCCAACGGGCAGATCGACTTCCAGACCGACTCCTGGCTGCCGGTCACCCACGCCAGCTACTGGAAGAAGTACCAGGACCGCCTGGAGGACATGGGCTCCTGGTACGCCCCCACCTCCCTTGAGCTGGCCGTCCCGGCGTACATGAAGGACGTCACGTCGATGGAGGACCTGAAGGGCCGGGCCTCCGAGTTCAAGGGCCGCATCGTCGGCATCGAGCCGAGCGCCGGTGAGATGGGCCTGCTCAAGGACAAGCTTCTGCCGGGCTACGGCCTGGACAAGGAGTACAAGCTCATCGACGGCTCCACGCCGTCCATGCTGGCCGAGCTGAAGCGCGCGTACGCCAAGAAGGAACCGATCGTCGTTCCGCTCTGGTCGCCGCACTGGGCCTACAACGACTTCGACCTCACCAAGCTCAAGGACCCCAAGGGTCTGTGGGGCAAGGGCGACGGCATCCACACCCTGGCGCGCAAGGGCTTCTCGCAGGAGAACCCCGAGGTCGCCCAGTGGCTGAAGAGCTTCAAGATGACCGAGGAGCAGCTCACCAGCCTGGAGGCCGAGATCCAGAAGGCCGGCTCGGGCAAGGAGCAGGAGGCCGTCCGCACCTGGCTGAAGGACAACCCGGGCGTCGCCGACAAGTGGTCCCCGGTCCCGAAGGACGCCAAGGCCGCCGGCGGCAAGGACGAGCGTGACCGCGCGCTGGAGGTCGCCTGGTTCCCCTGGGAGGAGGACATCGCCGCCACGTACCTGTGGAAGGCGGTCCTGGAGGAGCGCGGCTACAAGATCAACCTCAAGCAGTTCGAGATCGGCCCGATGTACGCGGCGATGTCGCGCGGTCAGATCGACGTCCAGTTCGACGGCTGGCTGCCGTACACCCAGAAGAATTACTGGGACAAGTACAAGGACAAGCTGACGAACATCGGCTCCTGGTACGGGCCGACCTCCGTGGAGATCGCGGTCCCCGACTACGTCAAGGACGTCACGTCGCTGGAGGACCTGAAGGGCAAGGGCTCCGACTTCAAGGGGCGGATCGTCGGTATCGAGCCCGGCACCGCCGTCATGGAGAACCTCAAGGAGAACGTCCTGCCGAAGTACGGCCTGGACGGCGAGTACAAGGTCGTCGACTCCTCGACGCCCGGCATGCTGGCCGAGCTGAAGCGCGCGTACGCCAAGAAGGAGCCCATCGCCGTCCTGCTGTGGACCCCGCACTGGTCGTACAACGAGTACAAGCTCACCAAGCTGAAGGACCCGCAGAAGGTGTTCGGTGACGGCGACCGGCTGCACACCATCGCCTCCAAGGAGTTCCCGGAGCAGTACCCGCAGCTGACGAAGTGGTTCAAGGACTTCAAGCTCACCGAGAAGCAGCTCGGCGGACTGGAGAACGAGATCCAGAAGCGCGGCGCGGGCCACGAGGAGGAAGCCGTGAAGGCCTGGATGGGTGACAACCCGGGCATCGCGGACACCATGGCGCCCCGGTAGGAGCCCACGGGCACCGGAGCACAGTTCGGAAAAAGGGGTGGCCCCGTCTTCGGGCGGGGCCACCCCTTTTTCCGGCTGCCCGGAGGTCGTTTTCCGGACGTCGTGCGCAACCATGTGCGTAAGGTGCTGACAACCGCGAGGATGGGCGGGTGCGGGAGGGAGCTCGGACATGGACGACAAGGACACACCGCGGGTGGGCGCCGCCGTCCGGCGTCGACGCCGAACCCTCGGCCTCACGCTGGCCGCGGTCGCCGAGCGCAGCGGGCTCTCCGTGCCCTTCCTCAGCCAGATCGAGAACGAACGGGCCCGCCCCAGCGCCCGCTCCCTCGACCGGGTCGCCGAAGCGCTGGAGACCACCACCAAGAAGCTCCACGCCGCCGCCGACTCCGCCCGCGCCGTGGACGTCGTCCGGGGCGAGGAGGGCGAGGGCGTACGCCGTCTGGTGCGCGGCCGCCATCAGCTCAGCGCCCTGGAGTTCTCCGGCGAACCGGATCTCGGCCGCGAGTTCCAGCACCGCAACGACGAGCTGATGTACGTCGTCGCGGGCGCCGTCGACGTCGAGGCGGAGGGCCAGGTGTACCGGCTGGAGAGCGGCGACACCCTGTTCCTCTCCGGCGGGGTCCGCCACCGCTGGCGCGCCACCGTGCCGAACACCCGGCTCCTGGTCGTCTCGGTGGCCGAGCACATCGACGCCACCTTCGACTCGCGCCGCTGAGCGTCCCGGAGGCCGGAGTGCCCGTGCGTGTCGTCTCCCTGGTCCCCTCGCTCACCGAGGCCGTCGCCGTAACCGCGACCGGGCTGCTCGTCGGCGTCACCGACTGGTGCACCCACCCCGCGGACCTCGCCGCCGCCCGGATCGGCGGTACGAAGAACCCCGACGTGGCCGCGATCGCCGCCCTCGCGCCCGACCTCGTGATCGCCAACGAGGAGGAGAACCGCGCCCCCGACCTCGACGCGCTCCGGGCCGCCGGGCTCGACGTCCTGGTCACCGAGGTCCGCACCCTGGACCAGGCCCTCACCGAACTCCACCGCGTCCTCGTCGACGGCTGCGGGCTCGCCCGGCCCGCCTGGCTGGACGAGGCGGAGGCCGCCTGGGCCGCCCTGCCCGCGCCCCCGAAGAACCCCCGCCCCGCCGTCGTACCGATCTGGCGCCGGCCCTGGATGGTGCTCGGGCGCGACACCTTCGCCGGAGACCTCCTGGCCCGCCTCGGCGTCCGCAATGTGTACGCCGACCACCCCGAGCGCTACCCGCGCATCCCCGTCGACGAGCTGAACGCCTCCGGGGCCGAGCTGGTCGTGCTGCCCGACGAGCCCTACCGCTTCACCGCCGACGACGGGCCCGAGGCCTTCCCCGCCCTGCCCGCCGCACTCGTCGACGGGCGGCTGCTCACGTGGTACGGGCCGTCGCTGGCCGAGGCGGCACGGGTGCTGCCGTCAGCGCTCCGCTGAGCAGCCCGCGCACCGTCCCCGTCCCGGCCGCCGCCCACGCCACGACCAGGAACACGTACAGGGCCACCGCCAGCCAGGTCAGCGCGTCCAGGCCGGTGTGCCGGGCCAGACCCGCCGCCCCCGTCACACACGTACCGACGGGGAAGGTGAACGCCCACCACGTCATCGCGAACCCCATCCCGTTCCGCGCGGCCCGCACCACCATCGCGGCCGCCAGGGCCAGCCACAGCAGCGCGAAGCCCAGCACCGGCACCCCGTACAGCACGGCGAACGCGCCGAACGCCGAGGCGTAGGGGCCCGCGACCGCCCCCGGCGCGGCATCGGCCAGCTGGTTGACGGCGGTCGTCGACTGGCCGAGCGGCCCCAGCACCAGAAACAGCGTCGGGGTCAGCGCGAGCGGCAGCGGACCGTGGTGGACCAGCCGCGAGAAGACCAGCGGCAGCACCACCAGCGTCGCCAGCAACGACAGCCCGAACATCGCGTAGCAGGCCAGCAGCAGCGCCTCACGCCCCTGCCCGGCCCCGAGGTGCGGCACCAGCAGCGCGCCCTGCGAGGCCGACACCATCGGGGCGACCAGCGGCAGCAGCCAGACCGGCGACGCGGTCCCGGGCGCGGGGCGGTGGCGTACGACCATGAGATACGGCACCACGACGGCGGCGGCCAGCCCCACCGCCGTACCCGCCGCGAACAGCACCACGTCCACCGCGAGCGCCGCCCGCGCGCCCACCACATCCACGCCCACCGTCAGGGTGGCCCCGCCGACGGCCATCAGCGCCATCGACAGACAGCCGTAGAACGGGGCGACCGCCGGGTCCAGGAGATGGGCGCGGGCCTGGTCGCGGTGGTGGATCCAGTGCCCGGCCCGCGCGGCGAGGACGGCCAGGAGCAGCACGGCCGACAGCGCCCACACCAGCGTGCAGGCCGCGCGCAGCCCGGGAACGTCCACCGGGAGGGCCGCGCCGGCGGACGCGACGATCGCGGTGCCCATCACGCTCGCGTACCAGTTCGGACCGATGTGCCGCAGGGAGGGCAGCCGCCGTACGCCCGGCCGGTCGTCCGCTCTCCGCGGGGGAAGAGCGACGTGAAGGGGCGGTTCGGCGGTCCGGGTCTGCGGAAAGATGGCCATGCCACGATTCTTGGCGGCGGGGTCCCCGCCCGCCAGGGACCCCGTTCCTATGAGGTCATAAGCTGGCTTGATGACCGGCGACGACGTGCACGCACCCCGTATCCCCCTCGCCCACCGGGTCCCCGACCTGGGGGCGCTGGAGCTGCTGCTCGCCGTCGCCCGGCACGGCAGCCTCGGCCGGGCCGCCCGGGACGTCGGTATCACCCAGCCCGCCGCCTCCAGCCGCGTCCGGTCCATGGAGCGGCAGCTCGGCGTCACCCTGCTGGACCGTTCCCCGCGCGGCTCCCGGCTCACCGACGCGGGCGCGCTGGTCACCGACTGGGCGCGCCGGGTCGTCGAGGCGGCCGAGGCGTTCGACGCGGGCACGCAGGCGCTGCGCGACCGCCGGGACTCCCGGCTGCGGGTCGCCGCCAGCATGACGATCGCCGAGTACCTGCTGCCCGGCTGGCTCATCGCGCTGCGCGCCGAGCGCCCGGACACGGCGGTCTCGCTGCTCGTCGGCAACTCGGCGGCCGTCGCCCGCCGCCTGGTCACCGGCGAGGCCGACCTCGGCTTCGTCGAGGGCCTGTCGATTCCGGAGGGCCTCGACGGCACCGTCATCGCCCACGACCGCCTCGTCGTCGTGGTCGCCCCCACCCACCCCTGGGCCCGCCGCCGCACCCCGCTGCTCCCCGGCGAACTCGCCGCCACCCCGCTGATCCTGCGCGAACACGGCTCCGGCACCCGTCAGGTCCTGGACGCCGCGCTCGCCGTGCACGGCGGCCTCGCCCAGCCGCTGCTGGAACTCTCCTCCACCACGGCGGTCAAGGGCGCGGCGGCGAGCGGGGCCGGCCCGTGCGTCCTGAGCGAACTGGCCCTGGGCGAGGAGCTGTCCTCCCGCCGCCTCGTGAAGGTCCCGGTCGCGGGCGTACGGCTGCGCCGCCAGCTGCGCGCCGTCTGGCCCGGCGGCCACCGCCCGACCGGCCCCGCCCGCGATCTGCTGTCGTTGACGGGCCGCGACGGCTGAATCCGGCCTAGGGCCGATTTATGAACGCGGGGAACCCCGCGACCGTGTCGGAGCCGGGTTTTAGAGTGTGCGCATGAGTAACGCGACGCCGCCCGGCTGGTATCCGGACACGGGCGCACCCGGCCTGGAGCGCTGGTGGGACGGCACGGCCTGGACCGCGCACACCCGCCCGCTCGCCGCCGACGGGTCCGCACCGCACCAGCCGCCCACCCCGGCGCAGTTCGGTCCGGCGCAGCCCGGCCCGGCCGGGTTCGGCCCGGCGGAGGCGGCTTCGGGGGAGTTCGGCCCGGCCGGGTTCGGCCCGCCGTCGCTGCCGCTTCCGCATCAGCGCGGCCCGCACGACGGATCCGGCGGCGGCAACCGGACGAAGATCCTGGCGGTCACGCTCTCCGGCGTACTGGTCCTGGGCGCGGCCGTCACCGGCGCGATCCTGCTGGGCCGCGACGAGGGCGGCACACCGGCCGGCCCGGCGACGACGACCTCGGCCCCGGCCCCCGTCACCACCCCCACGGCCTCCGACGAGCCCGACCCGGACGAGAACCCGAACCTCCTCGTCGACCAGCTCAACGGGGTCACGGTGCCGGTGCCCCAGGGCTGGGAGAAGCCGAAGAACAGCTCGTCCGACGTCCCCACCATCCGTACCGTCCAGTCCTACGACTGCCCCGGCGGCTCGTCGTTCTGCTACCACGGCACGGTCACCACCCACACCGCCCGGAGCGCCGAGACCGACCCCAAGGCCCTGGCCGAGGCCGATATCGTCACCGCCGCCGACCGGGCCTACGAGGAGGACAGCCTTGGCCGCCGCAACCACGGCGGCATCACCTCGCACAAGGTGCTCAAGGCCCAGCAGATGTCCGTGGCCGGCCGCGTCGGCTACCTGGTGCGCTGGCAGGTCACCACCGGCAAGGGGCCCGGCGGATACGTGCAGTCCCTCGCCTTCCCCTCGTCCGTGGGCAGCGGTACGCCGGTGATCGTCAGGTTCGCCTTCGACGCGGACGAGGCCGACCTGCCGCTGTCCCTGATGGACACGATCGCGCGGGGCATCCGTCCGCTCGGCGACAGCGGGACGAGCGGCGGCGTGGGCGCGTCGATCAGCCCCTGACCCCGCGCGTGCCCCGGTCAGAGGAAGGTGCGCCCCTCGCCCCGGTACGTCGGAACGCTCGCCGTGACCCGGTCGCCCTCGATCAGCCGCAGCGTGTCGAAGCGTTCGCACAGCTCCCCGGCCTTGGCGTGCCGGAACCAGACCTTGTCGCCGATCAGCAGATCGTCGGCGGGGGAGCCCAGCAGCGGCGTCTGCACCTCGCCCGCGCCCTCCTGCGGGTCGTAGCGCAGTCCCTCCGGCAGATACGGCACCGGGGAGCGGTCCGCGCCGGCCGCACCGGACGCCGGATAGCCGCCTCCGAGCACCGTCACCACGCCGACCCCGGGCCGGCGCACCACGGGCTGCGCGAACAGGGCCGCGGGCCGGGCGGTGAACGACGTGTAGTTGTCGAACAGCCGGGGCACGTAGAGCCCCGAACCGGCGGCGATCTCCGTCACCGCGCTCTCGGCCGCCGTGTGCTGCACGCTGCCGGTGCCGCCGCCGTTGACGAACTCCAGCTCCGGCGCGACCGCCCGGACCGCCCGCACCACCTCGGCCCGGCGCACCGCCAGCTCCTTGCGGGCGGCGGCCTGCATCAGCCGGATGGCCCGGGACCGCAGCGGCCGCCCGGCGACCGCGTCCCCGACCCCGGCGACATGGCCCTCGTACGCCATCAGCCCCACCAGCCGGAAGCCCGGCCTGCGCGCCACGGAGCGGGCCAGGTCGGCGAGCTGGGCGGGGGAGCGCAGCGGCGACCGCAGCGCCCCGATCCGTACCCGGCCGCCCAGCATCCGCAGCGAGGTGTCCAGCTCCAGGCAGACCCGGATCTCCTCGCGCCCACCGGCCCGGGAGGCGTCGATCAGCTCCAGCTGGGAGTGGTCGTCGACCATCACCGTCACGGCCGCGGCGAGCTTCGGATCGGCGGCCAGCTCGGCGAAGGCGCCCCGGTCGGCCGACGGATAGGCGAGCAGGACATCTTCGAACCCGGCCCGCGCCAGCCACAGCGACTCCGCCAGCGTGTACGACATGATCCCGGCGAACCCGGGCCGCGCGAGCACCCGCTCCAGCAGGGCCCGGCACCGCACCGACTTGCTCGCCACCCGGACCGGCTTCCCGGCCGCCCGCCGCACCAGATCGTCGGCGTTGGCGTCGAACGCCTCCAGATCGACGATCGCGATCGGGGCGTCGAGATGGGCGGTGGCCCGGTCGTAGCGGGTCCGGTCAGCGGCGCGGGCAGTCATGGCCGCAGCTTGCCAGAGAGCCGCTACGGCTGGGTAGGGGGACGATCGGGACAGATCCTCCACCGGCGGGGAGTCCCGTTCCCCGCGGCCCGCCCGCAGCCCGTAGAGTGACCTGCACGCGAGCACCAACGGGCCTGTCAGCGGCGGTGATCCGTGGTCGGTACGAGGATGTGTCAGCAGGGGGCCGGATGAGTACCGAAGCGCAGCGCGCCCCTGTCCCACCCCGCCCGACCACCCCTCCCACCCCCCCGACAGCGCCCCCTCCGACACCGCCCCGCCCCGGCACACCTCCGCCCCCGACGGCCCCTCCGGTTCCCGCCCCCTCGGCTTCGGTGCCGTCGGCCCCCGCATCCTCGGTCCCTCCGATTCCCGCGCCGTCGGCCCCCGCTTCGTCGGTCCCTCCGGTTTCCGTAGCCTCGCCCGGGACGCCGTCGGCCCCTGCTTCCGCGCCCCCTGCGGGATCGGCCCCGCGGAGAACGATCGTGCCCCCGGACCCGGACCCCACCCAGCGGCTTTCGCCGCCCGGCCCGACGACCTCGGCAGGGCAGGCCCGCCCGCCGGCCCCCGCCCAGGAGGCCACCACCGCACCGCCCGCCCCGTCGGCCGCATCGGACCGACCCGGCCCACCGGCAGCCTTCACCCAACAGGGCGCATCGCGCCGCCGGACGGCCCCGCCCGCCGCGCACCCCAGGCCGTCCGCCACGGACTCAACGCGCCCCGGCCCGCCTGCCGCAAGCCCGGCTCCCTCCGCGACCCAGGCGACCCAGGCGACCCCCGGCCGCCCGGCCGCGCCCGGCCCGCAGTCCGCGCCCACCGCACACCCCACCCCACCCGCACCCGACCCAGCACCCCCCGCCACCCGGCGCAGGCCCGTCGGGGCCGTCGATCTGACTGCCGCGCCTGGGGCCGCTCCGGGGGGCCCGGGAGGCAGCCCCGTACCCCCCGGTGGCTACCGCGCCCCCGTTCGCTACGGCTTTCCCGAGACGCCCGTCGAGACCACCACCCGGCTGCGCCCCGTCCGGCCCCGGCAGCGGTGGCGTACGGCGGTGGCCGCCGCCTGTGTCGTGCTCGGGCTCGGGCTGATCGGCGGGGCCGCCACCGGTGCCTGGCTGACCGGTGACTCCTCGGCCGGGACCGCCAAGAGCCCGTACACCGCCGCCCGCGCCGCCTGGCACAGCGTGCCCGTCGACACGCTGTTCCCGCCCACCCTGAAGGGCCGGGGCGCGGGCCCCGGCGGCACCCACCGCACCTGGACCCGGGTCGCCGTCGCCGCCGACAGCACCTGCAAGGACGGCCTCGACCCGCTGCTCCTCACCACGCTCCGGTCCGTCGGCTGCGAGCGGATGGTGCGCGCCACCTACACCGACGCCACCCGTTCCGCCGTCACCACCGTCGGCCTCGTCTTCACCGAGGCCGACGCCTCCGGCATGCAGGCCCTGCGCACCCGGTTCACCGAGCAGAAGCTCGGTGCCCGCAAGGACCTCATGCCCCGTACGTACGCCCCCGAGGGCACCCCCGTGGCCTCCTTCGGCGACAAACAGCGCGCCAGCTGGACGGTCAGCCCGCTCACCGAGATCCCCGTCGTCGTCCTCGCCGTCTCCGGCTTCGCCGACGGCCGCGCCGTCGCCGAACCGCAGCCCGCCGCCGACGCCATGGCCTCCGGCGCCGAGACGGCCGTCGCCCAGGCCGGGCTCGGCCACGAGGCGAAGGGCATCGCGGACCGGGTGGAGCGCGGACTGCGCACAGCCGTCGCCGACCTCACGGAGCAGCCCGGATGACCCGCCGACCCCGCCGCGCCCTCGCCGCGGCCTGCGCCGCCGCCGTCCTCGTCCTCACCCCCGCGGCGCCCGCCCACGCCGACGCCATCCGCGACCAGCAGTGGGCCCTGGACGCCCTGCACACGGACCGGGCCTGGCAGACCACCCGGGGCTCCGGCGTCACCGTCGCCGTCCTGGACACCGGGGTCGACGACGCCCACCCCGACCTCGCGGGCCAGGTGCTCCCCGGCAAGGACCTCGTCGGCTTCGGCGCCGCCCGCGGCGACTCCTCCTGGGCCCTCCACGGCACCGCCATGGCCGGCATCATCGCCGGACGGGGCAACGGCCCCGGCCGCGCCGACGGCATCCTCGGCATCGCGCCCGAGGCCAAGATCCTGCCGGTCCGCGTCATCCTGGAGTCCAAGGACCCGGCCCGCGCCAAGGCCCGCAAGACCCGTGGCACCGCGCTCGCCCAGGGCATCCGCTGGGCCGCCGACAACGGCGCCGACGTCATCAACCTGTCCCTCGGCGACGACAGCAAGTCCGCCCACCCCGACCCCGGCGAGGACGCGGCCATCCAGTACGCCCTGTCCAAGGGCGTCCCCGTGATCGCGTCGGCGGGCAACGGCGGCGAGAAGGGGGACCGGATCTCCTACCCCGCCGCCTACCCGGGGGTGATCGCGGTCGCCGCCGTCGACGAGTACGGCACCCACGCCTCGTTCTCCACCCGCCGCTGGTACGCCACCGTCAGCGCCCCCGGCGTCGACATCGTCGTCGCCAACCCGGACGGGCACTACTACATCGAGTGGGGCACCTCCGCCGCCGCCGCGTTCGTCTCCGGCGCGGTCGGCCTCGTCCGCGCCGCCCACCCCGGCCTCTCCCCGGCCCAGATCAAGAAGCTCCTCGCCGACACCGCCCGCGACGCCCCCGCCCAGGGCCGCGACGACGCCCGCGGCTACGGCATCGTCGACCCGGCCGAGGCCATCGAGGCGGGAGCCCGGCTGCGCCCGGCGGACCTGGACGCCAAGGCCGCCCCGGCCGGACACCGGGGGCGGTACTTCGGCGACGGCCCGACCCCGCCCCGTACCGCCGACGGAACGGCCAACTGGGCCGCCCCGCTCGCCGGCGGCCTCGGCGCGGCACTGCTGGCGGCCGCCGTCGTCCTGTGGCGCGGCCGGAACGCCCCCGGCCGCCGCTGAGCACGTTCGCCCCTTCGGCGTACGCCGAGCACGGCCGCCGCGACACCTGCGAGCAGGCCCCCGGACGCCAGGCACTACCCTCGTCCCGTGGAGCTCAAGAACATCCCGGACCCCGGTTTCTCCGACGACGACGGCTCGGCCTCCCCGGCCCTGACCAGGGCACTCGACGCCTGGGCGAAGGACCGTACCGCGGTCGGCCCCGTCCTCACCGCCCTCCGGGACGCCCGGCTCCTCGTCCCCGTCGTCGCCGTCCTCGGCGAGGTCGAGGAGGACGAGAGGGGGCTGCGGCGCGAGAAGACCAGCGACATGGCCGTCCCCACCCTCAAGGCCGGCGACCGGCGCGCGCTCCCCGCCTTCACCTCGACCGCCTCACTGGCGCTCTGGGACCCCGAGGCGCGCCCCGTCGCCGTACCGCTGCACCAGGCCCTCCAGGCCGCCGCCCACGAGAAGGCCGACACCGTCGTACTGGACCTCGCCGGGCCCGTCGCCTTCGAGCTGAGCGGGCAGGCGCTCCTGGCGCTGGCCGAGAACCGCACCAGCACCGACCCGCTCCGGGACCCCGCCGTCATCGAGGCCGTACGGGAGACCGTGGCCGCCGACCCGGCCGTGGTCCGCGCCCACCTCGGCCCCGGCAGCGCGGACGGCACCCTCGCGCTCGTCCTCGCCCCGGACGCGGTGCCCGCCGAGGCGGCCCGCCGCATCGCCCAGGCCCTGTCGGCCAGCGAGGTCCTGCGGGCCCGGCTGGTCAGCGGCCTGGACCTGGCCCTCCTCCCCGCCGGAACGGCCATGCCGGGGGAGCCCCTTTTCACCCGCTGACAGCCCGCTGATCGCCCGCTGACCGACGGGTGAGCCCCGGTCCGACGAGCGCGAAGCGCCCACCGCCGTGAGAATGACTCGGGAAAACGGAGAAATCCGGCATACCGACCTACTCGCGAGGTGGTTCCATGCAGAAGCGGATCGTTGCGTCAGAGTTTCTCGGCACGCTGTTGCTGGTGTTCTTCGCCGTGGGGTCCGCGGTGGTCGCCGTCGAATACCTCGGCACGGTGGGCATCGCCCTCACCTTCGGCTTCACTCTCCTCGCCCTGGCCTACGCGCTCGGCCCGATCTCCGGCTGCCACGTCAACCCGGCGGTGACGCTGGGCATGCTGATGGCCGGCCGCATCGACATCCGTACGGCCGTCGAGCGCTGGGTGGCCCAGTTCCTCGGCGCGATCGTCGGAGCGGCCCTGCTGTTCCTGCTGGCGAAGCAGATCCCCGGCCTGGAGACCAGCGGCGAGTTCGGCACGAACGGCTACGACGACCGGTCGGCCGTCGGCATCAACATCGGCGGCGCGTTCCTCGCCGAGGTCGTGCTGACGTTCCTGCTCGTCTACGTGGTCCTCGCGGTGACCCACAAGGTCGCGGTCACCGGCTTCGACGGCCTGCCCATCGGCCTGGCCCTCGCGGCGATCCACCTGGTGGGCATCCCGCTGACCGGCACCTCGGTCAACCCGGCGCGCAGCTTCGGCCCGGCGCTCTTCGCGGGCGGCGCCGCCCTCTCCCAGCTCTGGCTGTTCATCGTCGCGCCGCTGGTCGGCGGAGTGATCGCGGCCTACGCCCACCGGCTCACCCACCCCTTCCCCAACGTCCTGCCCGAGGAGACCGAGGACGCCGTCTGAGGACCCGCGAACGGTCCCGGCGCACACGCGCGGGAGCCCGCCGCCCCACGGGGGGACGGCGGGCTCCCTGGCGTACGGGGGAGGGGCCGGCTAGCCGTAGACGGGACCGGTGTACTTCTCGCCGGGGCCGTGGCCGGGCTCGTCCGGCACCAGCGAGGCCTCGCGGAAGGCGAGCTGGAGCGACTTCAGGCCGTCGCGCAGCGGCGAGGCGTGGAAGGTGCTGATCTCCGTGGTGCTCGCGTCCAGCAGTCCGGCCAGGGCGTGGACCAGCTTGCGGGCCTCGTCGAGGTCCTTGTGGTCCTCGCCCTCCTCGGTGAGGCCGAGCTTCACGGCGGCCGCGCTCATCAGGTTGACGGCGACCGTCACGATCACCTCGACCGCGGGGACCTCCGCGATGTCGCGGGCCATGTCGTCGAAGCCGGGGTTCTCACTGCTGGGGGTCGCGTCGCTCATGCCCACACGATAAGGCCAGGCCATCGCCCTCCCGTCCGCGGGCGTCCCTCCGGCCTCCGTGGTGCGGGCCCCGGGGATCGTGCGGTAGTCTGGTGGAACGACCGGCCGGACATCTATGTGCCCGGCCCACAAGTGGAGGCTCCGATCTCCCACCTGGCTGTCCGTTCAGGACAGCGGGTCACCGGTCAGGCGGCGACCATCGTTCCGTACGGACGATGGGCCCGTCCGATAGCCCCGCGGTTCACCGCGGCGGTGTTCCGGTAGTTCCTGGAGCCTCGCCTTGTGTCCCGTCCGGGGCATTTTTGTGGTTCCGGCGCGGTTGGTCTTGACGTTACAAGACGTTACGCGGCTGTCCGCCAGGCGGTCGCGTGGTGCTACCGAGGAGGATCCATCAGCGCCGAGCCCCGCATCAACGACCGGATTCGCGTTCCCGAGGTCCGACTTGTCGGTCCCAGTGGCGAGCAGGTCGGGATTGTTCCGCTTGCCAAGGCCCTGGAACTCGCACAGGAGTACGACCTCGACCTGGTCGAGGTGGCGGCGACAGCCCGTCCGCCCGTGTGCAAGCTCATGGACTACGGGAAGTTCAAGTACGAGTCGGCCATGAAGGCCCGTGAGGCGCGCAAGAACCAGGCGCACACGGTCATCAAGGAGATGAAGCTCCGGCCGAAGATCGACCCGCACGACTATGACACCAAGAAGGGTCACGTCGTCCGGTTCCTCAAGCAGGGCGACAAGGTCAAGATCACGATCATGTTCCGTGGTCGTGAGCAGTCCCGTCCCGAGCTGGGCTTCCGACTGCTCCAGCGTCTCGCTTCGGACGTCGAGGACCTGGGCTTCATCGAGTCCAACCCGAAGCAGGACGGCCGGAACATGATCATGGTTCTGGGCCCGCACAAGAAGAAGACCGAAGCCATGGCCGAAGCCCGTGAGGCCCAGGCCGCCCGCAAGGCGGGGCGTCAGGGTTCCTCCGACGCCGCGTCCGAGGGCGAGACCGCCGAGGCCCAGGCCGACGCGGCCGAGGCTCCGGCCGAGACACCTTCCGAGGCATGACCTCCGGGGGCCGCCACCCAGGCGCCCCCGGGTCATCCCGGAATCCCATAGAGATCTGACGCCCCTGTAGTCCGGTGCTCCGCACCGTGAGGGGCGCCACTGACGAGGAGAGAACGGCGCGATGCCGAAGAACAAGACGCACAGCGGTGCCAGCAAGCGCTTCAAGATCACCGGCTCCGGCAAGGTGCTCCGCGAGAGGGCCGGCAAGCGCCACCTGCTCGAGCACAAGTCGTCCAAGAAGACCCGCTCGCTGACCGGCACGGTCGTCGTGGCTCCGGCCGACGCCAAGAAGATCAAGAAGCTTCTCGGCAAGTGAGGTCCGGCCTCCGGCCCGCCCCGGAGGCACGACCTCGATCACACCGGGACCAATTCGTTTCCGGGCCGTGTGAAGACACCCACGGCCCCGCTACAAGGAGTTAACAAGTGGCACGCGTCAAGCGGGCAGTCAACGCCCACAAGAAGCGCCGGGCAATCCTCGAAGCCGCCAGCGGCTACCGCGGTCAGCGCTCGCGTCTGTACCGCAAGGCCAAGGAGCAGGTCACCCACTCCCTGGTCTACAACTACAACGACCGCAAGAAGCGCAAGGGCGACTTCCGTCAGCTGTGGATCCAGCGCATCAACGCCGCTGCCCGCCAGAACGGCATGACGTACAACCGCCTCATCCAGGGTCTGAAGGCCGCCAACATCGAGGTGGACCGCAAGATCCTGGCCGAGCTCGCGGTCAACGACGCCAACGCGTTCGCCGCCCTCGTCGAGGTCGCCCAGAAGGCCCTCCCGAGCGACGTCAACGCCCCGAAGGCCGCCTGATCCAGGCCTCACCTTCCAGGTAGTTCGTGAACCGGACCCGCAGGCGCACGCCGCCTGCGGGTCCGGTGCGTTGCCGCTGACCCCCACCGCCGTACGCAGAGAGGCTCCCCGCCGACCATGGGCACCCCCGAACTGATCTCCCCGCGCTCCCCGCGCGTCGCCGCCGCCCGCCGGCTGGCCCGCCGCAACTTCCGGAGCAAGGAGCGCAGGTTCATCGCCGAGGGGCCCCAGGCCGTGCGCGAGGCCGCCGCCCACCGCGGCGGCGACGGTGAGCCGACCCTCATCGAGCTCTTCGCCACCCCCGAGGCCGCCGACCGGTACGCCGACATCGTCGAGGCCGCCCGCACGGCGGGCGCCCGGATCCACCTCGCCGACGCCGACGTCCTCGCCGACGTCTCGCAGACCGTCACCCCGCAGGGCCTCATCGGCGTCTGCCGCTTCCTTGACTCCCCCTTCCAGGAGATCCTGGACGCCAGGCCCACCCTGGTGGCCGTTCTGGCCAACGTCCGCGACCCCGGGAACGCCGGTACGGTACTGCGCTGCGCGGACGCCGCGGGCGCCGACGCGGTGATCCTCACCGACGCCTCCGTCGACCTCTACAACCCCAAGTCCGTACGCGCCTCGGTCGGTTCGCTCTTCCACCTCCCCGTCGCCGTCGGCGTCCCCGTCGAACAGGCCGTCCAGGGGCTGCGGGACGCCGGGGTGCGGATCCTCGCCGCCGACGGGGCCGGGGCCGACGACCTGGACGACGAGCTGGACGCGGGCACCATGGGCACCCCCACCGCCTGGGTCTTCGGCAACGAGGCCTGGGGGCTCCCCGAGGAGACCCGCGCGCTCGCCGACGCCGTCGTCCGCGTCCCCATCCACGGCAAGGCGGAGAGCCTCAACCTCGCCACCGCCGCCGCCGTCTGCCTCTACGCCTCCGCCCGCGCGCAGCGTCCGCGGCGCGCCCCCGACGCGTAACAAATCGCCGCCCTCACGGCCCGTCAGCACACGATCCCGGCCATTCCCGCGCCCCCTCCCACCGGCGCACTCCCCTCCGCGCCCCCACAGGGTGTCGCCGGTTCACCGACGACTAGTAGGGTGACGAACTCGGGGGCCCACTGCACCTGTTCGAGAGGTGGGGATACGGGAAGATGGCTGTCGGCATGAGCTCGCCGCGACCGGCGCGCACCACCGCCGTGCGCGCCGCGGCCGAGGAGCCGGCCGGTCCTGCGGCCGGTCCGGACGGCCTCGCCGGTGGCCTCGACCCGGACGACCTTCCCGACGGTCTGGTCGTCGCCGACGAGCGCGGACACGTCACCTGCTTCAACACCGCCGCCGCCCGCATCACCGCCACCTCCCGCGCCGACGCGATCGGCCGGCCGCTGGACGCCGTCCTTCCGCTGGAGGACCTCAAGGGGAAGCGCTGGTGGCCGCTGACCGACCCGTACGGCGGCCTCGCCACCCGCAACGGCCAGCCCGAGCGCAATCTGCTGCTGCCCGGCGGCCGTGAGGTGCTGGTCTCCGCCCGTTACGTACGCGAGCACCCGACCGGGCCGGTGCGCCGGGTCGTGGTCTGCCTGCGGGGGACCGAGGCCCGCCGGCGTACCGAACGCAGCCACGCCGAACTGATCGCCACCGTCGCCCACGAGCTGCGCTCCCCGCTGACCTCCGTCAAAGGGTTCACCGCGACGCTGCTCGCCAAGTGGGAGCGGTTCACCGACGACCAGAAGCGGCTGATGCTGGAGACCGTCGACGCGGACGCCGGCCGGGTCACCCGGCTCATCGCCGAACTGCTCGACATCTCCCGCATCGACTCCGGACGCCTGGAGCTGCGCCGCCAGCCCGTCGACATCTCCGCCGCCGTGGCCCGGCACATCCAGGCGCTCATCACCGGCGGCCAGGCCGCCGAGCGCTTCCTCGTCCGCACCCGCGGACCGCTGCCCGATCTGTGGGCCGACCCCGACAAGGTCGACCAGGTCCTCGGCAACCTCCTGGAAAACGCGGTGCGCCACGGCGAGGGAACCGTCACCATTGACATCGCCCCCGCACCCGCGCCGGGCGGCTGCGACGAGATGGGAACGGCTGTCACCGTGAGCGACGAAGGCCCCGGCATCCCCGAGGAGTCGATGAGCCGCGTCTTCACCCGCTTCTGGCGGGGCAGCAAGCGCGGCGGCACCGGCCTGGGCCTCTACATCGTCAAGGGCATCGTCGAGGCCCACGGCGGCACCATCACCGTCGACCGGGGGCCCGGCGGCGGAGCCGAGTTCCGATTTATTCTGCCCGTGAGCATGCCCGCCTATCTGGCGTGAGCGGCCCACGGGCGCCCCGACCGTCCTGCGGCCTTTAGACTCGACCTTTGGCACCTTTGCGTCCTCCGGTCGTCGAGCGGGGTCGCGCCACCAGCCAATCGGAAGCACGGGAAGAGATGTCGGCACCGAACAAGTCGTACGACCCAGTCGAGGTCGAGGCACTGAAACCGGAAGAGATCGAGCGCCTGCGGGACGAGGCGTTCGCCGCCTTCGCCGCCGCCGGTGACCTCGACGCGCTCGCCCAGGCGAAGACCGCGCACACCGGAGGTACCTCGCCGCTGTCCCTCGCCAACCGCGAGATCGGCGCCCTGCCCCCGCAGGCCAAGGCCGAGGCGGGCAAGCGCGTGGGCCAGGCCCGCGGCGCCGTCTCCAAGGCGCTGGCCGCCCGCCAGGCCGAGCTGGAGGCCGAGCGCGACGCCCGGGTGCTCGTCGAGGAGGCCGTGGACGTCACGCTGCCCTACGACCGCACCCCGGCCGGCGCCCGCCACCCCCTGACGACGATCATGGAGCGCGTCGCGGACGTCTTCGTGGCCATGGGCTACGAGATCGCCGAGGGCCCCGAGGTCGAGGCGGAGTGGTTCAACTTCGACGCCCTGAACTTCGTGCCCGACCACCCGGCCCGCCAGATGCAGGACACCTTCTTCGTCCAGGGCACCACGCCCGACGGCAAGGTGACCGAGGGCGACGAGTCCGGTGTCGTGCTGCGTACGCACACCTCGCCCGTCCAGGCCCGCTCGCTCCTGGAGCGCAAGCCCCCCGTCTACGTGGTCTGCCCCGGCCGGGTCTACCGCACCGACGAGCTGGACGCCACGCACACCCCGGTCTTCCACCAGATCGAGCTGCTCGCCGTCGACGAGGGCCTCACCATGGCCGACCTCAAGGGCACCCTCGACCACATGGTCCAGGCGCTCTTCGGGCCCGACATGAAGACCCGGCTGCGGCCGAACTTCTTCCCGTTCACCGAGCCGTCCGCCGAGATGGACATGGTCTGCTACGTCTGCCGCGGCGAGTCCGTCGGCAACCCCGACCGCCCCTGCCGCACCTGCGGCAGCGAGGGCTGGATCGAGCTGGGCGGCTGCGGCATGGTCAACCCCAAGGTGCTCACCGCCTGCGGCGTCGACCCCCAGAAGTACAGCGGATTCGCCTTCGGGTTCGGCATCGAACGGATGCTGATGTTCCGCCACAACGTCGAAGACATGCGAGACATGGTCGAGGGTGACGTCCGGTTCACCCGGCCGTTCGGGATGGAGATCTGATGCGCGTCCCGCTTTCCTGGCTGCGGGAGTACGTCGACCTGCCGGAGACGGAGACCGGCCGTGACGTACAGGCCAAGCTCGTCTCCGTGGGCCTTGAGGTCGAGACCGTCGAGCAGATCGGCGCGGGCCTCAAGGGCCCCTTGGTCGTCGGACAGGTCCTGACCATCGAGGAGCTGGAGGGGTTCAAGAAGCCCATCCGCTTCTGCACCGTCGACGTCGGCACCGCCAACGGCACCGGCGAACCGCAGGAGATCGTCTGCGGCGCCCGTAACTTCTCGGTCGGCGACAAGGTCGTCGTGGTCCTCCCGGGCGCCGTCCTGCCCGGCGACTTCGCGATCGCCGCCCGCAAGACGTACGGCAAGACCTCGCACGGCATGATCTGCTCCACCGACGAGCTGGGCATGGGCGACGACGGAACGCACGGCATCATCGTGCTGCCGCCGGAGCACGAGGTCGGCACCGACGCGATCGAGCTGCTCCAGCTCGTCGACGAGGTCCTCGACATCGCCGTCACCCCGGACCGGGGCTACTGCCTGTCGATGCGCGGTGTCGCCCGCGAGACCGCGACCGCCTACGGGCTGCCGCTGCGCGACCCGGCGCTCCTGGACGTGCCCGCGCCCAACGCGTACGGCTACCCGGTCCAGATCTCCGACCCGATCGGCTGCGACCGCTTCACCGCCCGCACCGTCACCGGTCTCCAGCCCGAGGCCCGCTCCCCGATCTGGATGCAGCGCCGGCTCCAGAAGGCCGGGATGCGCCCGATCTCGCTGGCCGTCGACATCACCAACTACGTGATGCTGGAGCTGGGCCAGCCGCTGCACGCCTACGACCGCAACCGGGTCGACGGGCCGATCGGCGTGCGCCGCGCCACCCAGGGCGAGAAGCTCACCACGCTGGACGGCACCGTGCGCGTGCTGGACGCCGAGGACCTGGTCATCACCGACAACCGCGGGCCGATCGGCCTCGCGGGCGTCATGGGCGGTGCCAACACCGAGATCGCCGACGCGGACGGCGAGCACGCGCTGACCACCGAGGTCGTCATCGAGGCCGCGCACTTCGACGCGATCTCGATCGCCCGCACCGCGCGCCGCCACAAGCTGTCCTCCGAGGCGTCCAAGCGCTTCGAGCGCGGCGTCGACCCGCAGGCCGCCGCCGCTGCCGCGCAGCGCACGGTGGACCTGCTGGTCCTCCTCGCGGGCGGCACCGCCGAGGCCGGGGTCACCGAGATCACCTCGCCCCACGCGCCGCGCACCATCGCGATGCCGGCGAACCACCCTGACCAGGTCGCCGGTGTGGAGTACGGCCGCGAGACCGTCGTCCGCCGCCTCCAGGAGGTCGGCTGCGACGTCTACGGGCAGGACGAGCTGATCGTCACCGTCCCGTCCTGGCGGCCCGACCTGAACGAGCCGAACGACCTGGCCGAAGAGGTCATCCGCCTGGAGGGCTACGAGAACCTGCCCTCCACCCTCCCGACGCCCCCCTCCGGGCGTGGTCTCACCGACCGGCAGCGGTTGCACCGCCGCATCGGCCGGGTGCTGGCCGGATCCGGTTACGTCGAGGCGCTCAGCTACCCGTTCATCGGCGACGCGGTCCTCGACCAGCTCGGCCTGGAGGCGGACGACGCCCGCCGCCGCACGGTCAAGCTGGTCAACCCGCTCTCCGACGAGGAGCCGGCGCTGCGCACCACGCTGCTGCCGGGCCTCCTCGGCGCGCTGCGGCGCAACGACGGCCGCGGCAGCCACGACCTGGCGCTCTTCGAGACCGGGCTGGTCTTCCGGCCGACCGGTGAGGAGACGCCCGCCGTCCGGCTGCCCGTCGACCGCCGACCCACCGACGAGGAGATCGCCGGACTGGACGCGGCTCTGCCGCGTCAGCCGCGCCGCGCCGCCGTCGTCCTCGCGGGCGCCCGCGAGCAGGCCGGCTGGTGGGGCAAGGGCACCCCGGCCACGTGGGCGGACGCCGTCGAGGCGGCCCGCCTGATCGCCGCGGAGGCCGGTGTCGAGGTCATCGTCCGCGCCGACCAGCACGCCCCGTGGCACCCGGGCCGCTGCGCCGCGCTGTACGTCAACGTGAACGGTGAGGAGACCCTCTTCGGACACGCGGGCGAACTGCACCCGCGGGTGATCAAGGCGCTGCACCTGCCCGAGCGGACCTGCGCCGCCGAGGTCGAGCTGGACGTCCTGGAACAGGCCGTCGACGGAGCGCTCCAGGCGCCCCGGATCTCCACCTTCCCGGTGGCGACCCAGGACGTCGCGCTCGTCGTCGCCGGGGACGTCCCGGCCGCCGACGTGGAGCGGGCGCTGCGCGAGGGCGCGGGTGAACTCCTCGAATCGCTGCGGCTGTTCGACGTCTTCACCGGCGAGCAGATCGGCGGGGGCAACAAGTCCCTGGCGTACGCGCTGCGCTTCCGCGCCGCCGACCGCACGCTGACCGTCGAGGAGGCGTCGGCCGCCCGCGACAGCGCGGTGGCCCTGGCCGCCGAGCGTACGGGCGCGGTGCTGCGCGGGGCGTAACACCCAGGCGCCACGGCGTTGAGAAGGGGCGTATCCGGCCACCGGATACGCCCCTTCTCCGTCCCGCCGATCGGCGGAGGGACCACACGCCGGACCCGGGAGCGGGAACCGGGAGGAAACGCGGTTCCGGCCGCCGTTCCGCAGCCACCCTCCTTCGTCGTCGGTCAGTGGGCCGTGCGGTCCGGGCGCCGTCCGCACTGCCTCGGAGTGTCGGGCAGGTAGCAGTGCGGACGGCGCGGGTGCGGGTCGTAGGCCGTTACGAGGGGGAGCCGACGACCCGGCCGCCTCTTGCGAGGGAGTTCATTCAACCGAGCCCGGGACCCGCGCGGCAGAGCGCACAGCAGGAGGGTTCGGGCATTCCGTTCACACCCCGTGTGAATCGTGCTCCACTAGGCTCATTGCGACACGCACCTGGGGGGGACGATGGAGCCGAATGTCCTGCTCGAATCGTTGATCGAGGAGTCCGGTGTCTCCCGGGCGGGCCTCGCCGGTCACGTCAACCGGGCGGGCCGGTCCCGCGGGCTGAACCTGCGGTACGAACACACCGCCGTCTCCCGCTGGCTCAAGGGCCAGCGCCCGCGCGGCCAGGTGCCCGACCTCATCTGCGAGGTGCTGGGCGGACGGCTGGGCAGGCCCGTCGGGCTCGACGACATCGGGATGGGCGCCTCGGCCGCATCGGCGGGCACGGACGCCGGCGCCGGGAGCGCGTCCCTCTCCGGTTTCGTCGAGCGGGCCACCGCGCTGTGGCGCTCCGACGAACAGCGGCGCCCGCACCTGGCCACCGTCCCCGCCGTCACGGGGACCTCGGCGGTGATGCCGGTCTGGGAGTGGGAGAACCCCCCGGAGGACACCGACGTCTCCCGTCCCGGACCCGGCCGGGTGAGCCCCGCCGACATAGCGATGCTCAAGGCGGCCCGCGACCACTACGAGCAGATGTACCGCAAGACGGGCGGCGTCGCGACCAGGTCCCGGATCGTCCGCTTCCTCAACGCGCAGGCCGCCCCGCTGCTGCGCGGCGGCCACAGCGACGCGCTCGGCCGGAGCCTGCACCGGGCGACGGCGGGACTGGTCGCGGTGGCGGGCATCTGCGCCTACGACTCCGACGCCCACGGGCTCGCCCAGCGCTACTTCCACCAGGCGCTGCGGCTCGCCAAGTCCAGCGGGGACCGGGGGCTCGGCGGCTATGTGATCGCCCTGCTGGTCACCCAGTCGCTGTTCCTCGGCGACTACCGCCGCTCCATCGCCTTCGCCGAGGCCGCGCTGCGGGCCGCCGGCGACCACATCACCCCGGCCCTCGCCGCCGATCTGCACGCCATGCAGGCCAAGGCGTACGCCCGGCTCGGCGACGCGGCGAGCGCCCGCGCCTGCATCGGGCGGGCCGAGGCCCAGGCGGGCCGGATCCACACCGGGCGGGAGCCGGACGAGACCGGGTACGTCCAGCCGGGTCTGGTCGACGTCCAGGTGGCCGAGGCGCTGATCGGACTCGGCGATCTGCCCGCCGCCCGGGAGCACGCGGCCTCCGCCGTGCGCGCCCCGGCGCACGACCGGGGGCGCGTGCACCGGCTCGCGATGCTCAGCCATATCGAACTGCTCCAGGGCGAGGCCGATCGCGCGGCCGGTACAGCTGCCGAAATGGCCGTACGGGCCCGGGGCATGGAGTCCCAGCGGCTGCGCGACCGGCTGCGGCAGATCCGGCGCGAGCTGGCCGCGAGCGGCTGCGCGGATGCCGTGGGGACCGCCGATCTCATCGACGAGGCGCTGCGCGTGCCTCTGTGAGCTCCGCCGCCGCCCCGTCGTTCGTTCCCCCGGGCAGCCGAGCCTGCTGGCATGTTGACCTCAACATGTCGAAAGGCGGCAGAACCGTGCAGTGGACGAACTTAAACGAACAGAATGTGTATCAGAACCCGTGGTTCCGGGTGAATCTGGCGGATGTCGAACTCCCCGACGGCAGCCACCTCGACCACTTCGTCATCCGGCAGCGCCCCGTCGCGGCCGCCACCGTCGTCAACGAGGCGAACGAAGTGCTGCTGCTCTGGCGGCACCGCTTCATCACCGACAGCTGGGGGTGGGAGCTGGCCGCGGGCGTCGTCGAGGACGGCGAGGACATCGCGGCGGCGGCGGCCCGGGAGATGGAGGAGGAGACCGGCTGGCGCCCCGGCGAGCTGCGCTCCCTGCTCACCGTGGAACCGTCGAACGGCCTCACCGACGCCCGCCACCACCTCTACTGGTCCGACGAGGCGCACTGGACGGGCCACCCGCGGGACCCCTTCGAGTCGTCGCGCCGCGAGTGGATACCTCTCAAGGTGGTCCCGGACATGATCGCCCGGGGCGAGGTGCCCGCCGCGAACATGGCGGCCGCGCTGCTGATGCTGCACCACCTGAGGCTGGGCTGACCCCGGCCCCGTAACGCCTTCCCCGTACGCGCGAGGAGCCGGCCCCGACCGGGACCGGCTCCTCGCGCGTGCCGCATACGCCGGGCGTACGGCAGCAAGGGTTCCGTACGGGGGATCTGACTGAACCGAGGAATCGGTACGGCTCATACGGCCGGCCCGGCCCGGGGATCGGAGCGCGGCCCGTCCTGGGCCGGAGACATGTTCAGCGTGATGGTCATGGTGAGGCCGCCTCCGGGAGTGTCCTCGGCCGTGACCGTACCGCCCATGGCCTCGACGAAGCCGCGCGCGACCGCCAGCCCCAGGCCGACCCCGGCCCCGCGGGGGGCGTCGCCGTACCTCTGGAACGGTGCGAAGACGGACTCCTTGGCCTCGTCCGGGATACCCGGCCCGCGGTCGACGATCCGTACCTCGACGTCAACGCCCCTGGCACTGGCCGAGACCGAGACCGGAGCGCCGTCGGGGCTGTACTTCACCGCGTTCTCGACGATGTTGGCCACGGCCCGTTCCAGCAGTCCACGGTCCACCAGGACCATGGGCAGGGATTCGGGGATGTCCAGGGTGACGCTGCCCTCCGGCACTCCGCCCAGCGCCATCGGTACGACCTCGTCGAGGTCGGTCTCCCGCAGCAGAGGGGTCACCGTACCGGTCTGTAGGCGTGACATGTCCAGGAGGTTGCCCACCAGGAGGTCGAGCCGGTCAGCACCCTGCTCGATGCCGGCGAGGAACTCGTCGCGGTCCTCGTCCGACCACTCGACGTCATCGGCACGCAGGGACGTGATGGCGGCCTTGATCGAGGCGAGAGGCGTGCGCAGGTCATGGCTGACCGCGGCGAGCAGCGCGGTACGGATCTTGGCCCCCTCGACGAGCTTCTTCGCCTCCTCCGCCTCTCCCACCAGGCGCCGGCGGTCCAGGACGACCGCGGCCTGAGCGGCGAACGCGCCGAGCACACGCCGGTCCTCGGCCGGCAGCACCCGGCCCCTGAGCGCGAGGGCCAGGCGGTCACCGACGGGCATGTCGACGTCGGCGTCCTCCGGGCGGTCGACGGGGCGGTCGGCCCCCGCGCTTCCCACGCAGGACCATGGAGCGTAGTCGCTCGTACGCTCGAAGAGGGCGACGGATTCCATGCCGAAGGTCTCGCGGACCCGCTCCAGCAGGGCTTCCAGGCTGTTGTCCCCGCGCAGGACGCTGCCGGCCAGCACGGTCAGGGTCTCGGACTCCGCCCGCAGCCGGGCCGCCTGCTGCGTTCTGGCCGCGGCCAGACCCACGACCGACGCGACCGAGACGGCGACGGCGAAGAAGACGGCGATGGCGACGATGTTCTCGGGATCGGCGATGGTCCATGCGTGTACAGGTGGCGTGAAGTACCAGTTCAGCAGGAGGGAACCGACACCGGCCGAGGCCAGTGCGGGCAGGAGTCCCCCCAGCAGGGCCGCTCCGACGGTCAGGGCCAGGAAGAGGAGCATCTCATGGGCCGGCCCCGGACCGTCTCCGGCCGATGTCAGCGCCAGGGCGAGCAGGACGGGTCCGGCGACGCCGGTGAGCCAGCCCGCCACGACACGGCGGCGCGTCAGGCGGCCCTCCGGCCGGGACGGCAGTTTCCTGCCCCGCCCGACGGCTCCGTGGGTGACGATGTGGACATCCAGGTCGGGGCCGGAGTCGCGGGCCACCGTGGCGCTGACACCGGGGCCGAAGACGTACTGCCACGCGCGGCGACGGCTGGCCCCCAGCACGATCTGGGTCGCGTTGACGCCGCGGGAGAACGCCAGCAGAGCCGCGGGCACGTCGTCGCCGATGACATGGTGGAAGGTGCCGCCCAGATCCTCGACGAGGGTGCGCTGGACGGCCAGTTCCTTCGGGGACGCCGAGGTCAGGCCGTCACTGCGGGCGATATAGACGGCGAGAACCTCTCCGCCGGCGCCCTTCTCCGCGAGTCTCGAAGCCCGCCGGATGAGCGTCCGGCCCTCGGGGCCACCGGTGAGCCCCACGACGATCCGTTCGCGTGAGCCCCAGATCGCCGAGACGTCGTGGTCGGCACGGTACTGGTTCAGGTACTCGTCGACCCGGTCCGCCACCCACAGCAGGGCCAGTTCCCGGAGCGCCGTGAGGTTGCCGGGACGGAAGTAGTTCGACAGAGCCGCGTCGATCTTCTCCGGCCGGTAGATGTTGCCGTGTGCCATGCGGCGGCGCAGCGCCTCGGGGGACATGTCGACCAGCTCCACCTGGTCCGCCCGGCGCACGACCTCGTCCGGGATCGTCTCCTGCTGGCGCACACCGGTGATCGACTCCACGGTGTCGCCCAGGGACTCCAGATGCTGGATGTTGACCGTCGAGATGACATCGATCCCCGCGGCAAGCAGCTCCTCCACGTCCTGCCAGCGCTTCGTGTTGCGTGAGCCCGGAACATTGGTGTGCGGGAGTTCGTCGACGAGCGCGACCTCCGGCGCGCGGGCGAGGACGGCGTCCATGTCCATCTCGGTGAAGACGCTGCCGCGATATTCGATCTCCCGGCGCGGGACCTGTTCGAGGCCGTGCAGCATCACCTCCGTACGCGACCGGCCGTGATGCTCGACAAAGGCGACCACGCAGTCCGTGCCGCGTTCGACGCGGCGGTGCGCCTCGGACAGCATCGCGTACGTCTTGCCGACGCCCGGTGCCGCGCCGAGGTAGATACGGAGCTTGCCGCGTCTCATGTGTGGTCTCTCGGGTCGGATACGGTGCGGCCTTGCGGGACCGAAGGGCGGCGCGGGGCGTACTCAGATATCAAAGCGGTATCCCTTGTCGGGGGCGGTGATCAGGGGGAGGCGTACCGGCCGGCCGTCACGCAGGACCTTCATGGCCGCCAGGTCCACGGGGCTGCGCCTGGTCACCGGCCACCGTCCGGCTCGTGACTCCGGCGTACGGCGGCCCGCAAGCGGGCCATCAGTTTCTGTCCGGGTATCTGGAGCGGGGAGGCCACCGGGCGTGATCGTCGTCGCCCTGAGCGGTGGCCTCCCCACCGTGGCCGCTAGCGTCCGGCCAGGGCCCGCAGTGCGAGGTTGAGCTGGAGGACGTTGACATGCGGCTGCCCGAGGAATCCTGCGGTACGGCCCTCCGTATGGTCCTCGACCAGGGCGAGGACCTGCCGCTCGGCCAAACCGTTCGCCTCAGCCACGCGTTTGACCTGGATGTCCGCGTAGTCCGGTGAGATGTGCGGGTCGATCGCGGAGGCCGAGCCGGTCACCGCGTCCTTGGGCACATCGGACTCGGGCACGCCGTTGAAGGCGGCCACCGCCTTCTTCGTCTCCGTGACGCTCCTGACGAGCGTGGGGTCGGAGGCGCCGAGCTGGCCGGAGCCGGTGGACAGGGGATCGTAACCGCTGTTGGAGGGGCGCGGCTGGAACCACCGGGGGTCGGGCCCGTCGCCGCCCCTGATGTTCCAGGTCTGGCCGATGAGGGCCGATCCGACCTCCTTCCCGTCGGCCTTCACCATCGAGCCGTTGGCCTTGTCGTGGAACAGCCCTTGGGCGACCCCGGTGACGGCCAGGGGGTAGACGACCCCGGTCACCACCGTGAGGACGAGCAGCATGCGCAGCGCGGCCCAGAGGAGACGTCCCGTCTTCACTGCGGAGTAGTTCATGATCGGTCAGCCGATTCCGGGGATGAGGGAGAGGAGCAGGTCGATGATCTTGATGCCGACGAACGGGGCGATCAGGCCGCCGAGCCCGTACAGGCCGAGGTTGCGCCGCAGCAGCCGATCCGCGCTGGTCGGCCGGTAGCGCACCCCTTTCAGAGCGAGCGGCACCAGGGCCACGATGATCAGCGCATTGAAGATCACCGCCGACAGGATCGCCGACTCCGGGGACGCGAGCCCCATGATGTTCAGCCGGTCCAGCGACGGGTACGCCACCGCGAACATGGCCGGGATGATCGCGAAGTACTTGGCGACGTCATTGGCGATCGAGAAGGTGGTCAGGGCACCGCGGGTGATGAGGAGTTGCTTGCCGATCTCGACGATCTCGATCAGCTTCGTGGGGTTGGAGTCGAGATCCACCATGTTCCCGGCCTCCTTGGCGGCCGAGGTCCCGGTGTTCATCGCCACGCCGACGTCCGCCTGGGCCAGGGCCGGGGCGTCGTTGGTGCCGTCGCCGGTCATCGCGACCAGCTTGCCCCCGGCCTGCTCCCGCTTGATGAGGGCCATCTTGTCCTCGGGCGTCGCCTCGGCCAGGAAGTCGTCGACCCCGGCCTCCTCGGCGATCGCCTTCGCCGTCAGCGGGTTGTCGCCGGTGATCATCACCGTACGGATGCCCATCCGGCGCAGCTCCTCGAACCGCTCCCGCATTCCCTCCTTCACCACGTCCTTGAGGTGGATCACGCCGAGGACCCGGGCACCCCGGTCGTCCTCGACGGCGACGAGCAGGGGGGTGCCGCCGGCCCGGGAGATCGCGTCCGTGAGCGACCGGGCGTCGCCGGAGACGAGGCCGCCGCGTTCCTCCACCCAGGCCACGACGGCTCCGGTGGCGCCCTTGCGGACCTTGCGGCCGGTCCCGTTCTCGACGAGATCCACACCGGACATCCGGGTCTGCGCGGTGAAGGCCACCCACTCGGCGCGTGCCAGCTCCCCCTGATGGCGCTCCCGCAGCCCGTACTTCTCCTTGGCGAGGACCACGACGGACCTGCCCTCGGGCGTCTCGTCGGAGAGCGAGGACAGCTGCGCGGCGTCGGCGAGCTCCGCGGCGGTCGTACCCCGGACCGGGAGGAACTCGGAAGCCTGCCGGTTGCCGAGGGTGATCGTGCCGGTCTTGTCGAGCAGCAGGGTCGAGACGTCGCCCGCGGCCTCGACCGCGCGGCCGGACATGGCCAGGACGTTGCGCTGCACCAGGCGGTCCATGCCCGCGATACCGATGGCGGACAGCAGCGCGCCGATCGTCGTCGGGATCAGGCAGACGAGGAGCGCGGTCAGGACGATCAGCGAGGTCTGCCCGTCCGCGCCGGCGTAGACCGCGAACGGCTTCAGGGTGACCACGGCCAGCAGGAAGACGATGGTGAGGGACGCCAGCAGGATGTTCAGGGCGACCTCGTTGGGCGTCTTCTGCCGGGCCGCGCCCTCCACCAGGCTGATCATCCGGTCGATGAAGGTCTCGCCCGGCTTCGTGGTGATCCTGACGACGACCCGGTCGGACAGCACCTTCGTACCGCCGGTGACCGCCGAGCGGTCGCCGCCGGACTCCCGGATGACCGGTGCCGACTCCCCGGTGATGGCCGACTCGTCGACGCTGGCCACCCCCTCGACGACGTCGCCGTCGCCGGGAATGGTGTCTCCGGCCTCGCAGACCACCAGATCACCGATCCTCAGATCGGTTCCCGGGACCCGCTCCTCGTGTTTCCCGGTCACCCTCCGGGCGATCGTGCCGGTCCTGGCCTGGCGCAGGGTGTCGGCCTGGGCCTTCCCCCGGCCCTCCGCCACGGCCTCCGCCAGATTGGCGAAGATCGTGGTCAGCCACAGCCAGGCGGCGATCGCCCAGCCGAACCAGTCGGCCGGGTCCGTGACCGCGAGCCCGGTGGTGGTCACCGAGCCGACCAGTACCACGAACATCACGGGCGATTTGATCATGATGCGCGGGTCCAGCTTGCGCAGCGCGTCCGGCAGGGACGCGAGAAGCTGCCGCGGGTCGAAGAGCCCTGCGCCGACCCGCCCTGCGGGTACGGGTCCTGACGGTGCGTCCGGGTGAGGGGCGAGGGTGGAGGAGGTCGTTGCCTTCGGGGACACGGGGTCCTGTTTCGTTACGTCGGTGGTCATGCCGCGAGCCCTTCGGCGAGCGGTCCCAGCGCGAGCGCCGGGAAGAACGTGAGACCAGTGATGATCATGATTGTGCCCACCAGGAGACCGGTGAACAGGGGTTTCTCGGTGCGCAGCGTCCCCGCGGTGACCGGCACCGGGCGCTGCTCCGCGAGGGAGCCCGCGAGGGCGAGGACGAACACCATCGGGAGGAACCGCCCGACCGCCATGCACAGGCCCAGCGCGGTGTTGTGGTACGGGGTGTCGGCGCCGAAGCCCGCGAAGGCGGAGCCGTTGTTGTTGGAGGCCGAGGTGTAGGCGTACAGGACCTCGGAGAAGCCGTGCGCGCCGGCGTTCGTCATGGACGACTCGCCGTTGCCGGTGGCCATCGCGAGCGCCGTGCCGATCAGGACCAGTGCCGGGGTGACGAGGATGTAACAGGCGGCCAGCTTGATCTCCCGGGTGCCGATCTTCTTGCCCAGGTACTCGGGGGTGCGGCCGACCATCAGCCCGGCGATGAACACCGCGACGACCGCCATGACCAGCATCCCGTAGAGGCCGGAGCCGACTCCGCCCGGCGCGATCTCCCCGAGCATCATGCCGAGCAGCAGAATGCCGCCGGAGAGGCCGCTGTAGGAGTCGTGGAACGAGTTCACCGAGCCGGTCGACGTCATCGTGGTGGAGACCGCGAACAGGGACGACGAACCCTCGCCGAACCGCTGCTCCTTGCCCTCCATGGCTCCGCCGGCGATCTGGGAGGCGGTACCGGGGTGCGCGTACTCGATCCAGGTGGCCAGTACCACTCCGGCGAACCAGATGGCGGCCATGGCCCCGACGATCGCGTAGCCCTGCCTGACCGAGCCGGCCATCCTGCCGAACGTGCGCGGCAGGGAGAACGGGATCAGCAGCAGGAGGAAGACCGTCAGGAGGTTGGAGAAGCCGTTGGGGTTCTCGAAGGGGTGCGAGGAGTTGGCGTTGAAGTAGCCGCCTCCGTTGGTTCCCAGGTTCTTGATGGCCTCCTGGGAGGCCACCGCGCCCGGTGAGATGCTCTGGGCCTGGCCGGTGACCGTCGTGACCTCGTGGATGCCGGCGAAGTTCTGGATCGCGCCGGCGGCCACCAGCAGGACGGCCGCCACCACGGAGACCGGGACCAGGACGCGGACGACCCCACGGACCAGGTCGGCCCAGAAGTTGCCGAGTTCACCGGTACGGGACCGGGCGAAGCCACGGATCAGCGCGACCGCGACCGCGATGCCGACGGCGGCGGAGACGAAGTTCTGTACGGCGAGGCCGCCGGTCTGGGTGATGTGGCCCATCGCCGACTCGCCGGAGTACGACTGCCAGTTCGTGTTCGACGTGAAGGACACAGCCGTGTTGAACGCCTGGTCCGGAGAGATCGGCTCGAAGCCGAGCGACAGCGGCAGTTTGTCCTGCACCCGCATGAGCAGATAGAGGAACAGGACACTCACCACGGAGAAGGCGAGTACGCCCCGCAGATAGGCGGGCCAGCGCATTCCGGTGTTCGGATCGACCCCGACCGAACGGTAGATCCATTTCTCCACGCGCAGGTGTTTTTCCGAGGAGAAAACGGCGGCCATGTAGTCGCCGAGAGGACGGTGCACCAGTGCCAGCGCGACGATCAGCACGGACACCTGGAGCACGTCAGCGAGAAGGGGACTCATGTCTGCGCTCAGAACCTCTCGGGCTTGACGAGGGCCAGAACGAGATATCCCAGCAGGGCGGCGGCGATGAGCAGGCCGATGATGTTCTCGGCAGTCACAGCTTCGCCACCCCCTTGGCAATGAAAGCCACCAGCACGAATATCGCGACTGTGATGGCAACGAAGGCCAGATCGGCCATCGCATGCTCCTCAATGAGTTCGGACTCGAATGGACTCATCGAGGAAACCGCACGTCAGAAGCGAAACCCATACCTGTTGACGGGGCTCATACGCTGCCCGGACCTTCCTTGACGTCATCCATACGGGAAGGGGCGGGGCAACCGCACCGGGTATCGAGGAGTGCGGGTAAGCACCCGAAAAGGCGGAGGTGGTTATCCGCATACACCTGTGCGGATAACCACCTCCCTGCGAAAGCCCGGTTGTTCGAGCCGCTACGTGCACTCCAGGTCCCGCCGCCGGAAACCGGCGATCCCCAGCAGGATCAGCCCGGCCGCGACGGCGGTGAGGGCGAGCAGCGGAGTCCAGCTGATCTGGGCGGCCGGCAGCCGGGGCACATGGCCGAAGGGCGAGATGTCGGCCATCGCCTGCGGCAGCCGCAGGATCGGGCCCAGGTAGCCGACGAGGAACGCGTACACGGGCACCGCCCAGGCCGCCGCTCCGGCCCGCGGACACCACCCGAAGACCACGACGGTGGCGCCCACTGTGACCCACAGGGCCGGAGCGTAGACGACCGCGGCGAGGACCAGCTTCGCCACCAGAGCGCGGTCCCCGGTGGACGCGGCCCCCGAGAGGCCGAATCCCAGCCCGGCCACGACGAGGAGCCCGGTGCCGCCGAGCAGCGCGACGGCGACATGGCTGCCCGCCCAGCGGTCCCGCGAGAGGCCCGTGGCAAGCAGCGGTTCGGCGCGCCCGGCGCTCTCCTCGGCACGCAGCCGCAGCGTGGCCATGACCACGTACACGGCGGCCACGACCGCCACGACCACCATCACCATCGACGCGAAGGACTCCTCGACCGTGCTGCCGCCGATCTCCGCGAGCGCCTCCTGGACCTGTTCCACGTCCTTCACCATGTCGGCGGCGTCGCCGAGGATGGAGCCGTACATCAGTCCCATCACGAGCAGTCCGGCGCCGAAGCCCAGCAGCGTCGCCCGATGCAGCCGCAGGGCGAGGCCGAGTGGCCGGGTGAGAGCACCGGATGCCGTACGACGGCCGGAGCGGGCCGGGCGCAGACCCGCGCCGACATCCCGCCGGGTGCTGAGCACGAAGCCGGTGACGGTGGTGAGGGCGGCGAGGGCGAGGCAGAGCAGCAGGGGCCACCAGCGGTTGTCCACGAAGACGTAGGTGCGCTGGACCCAGCCGATGGGCGTCGCCCAGGACAAGGCCCCCTCGCCCACGTCACCGGCGGCTCGCAGGACGTACGCGACGGCGACGACGGCGAGCGCCATGCCCGACGCTCCGCGTGTGTGGGCGGTGAACTGCGCGGTGACGGCCGCGACCCCCGCGAAGACCAGCCCGACCGCGGTGTGCGCGAAGCCGTACAGTAGTGCACCGCCGGGCCCGATGCCCTCGATGCCCATCGAGACGAGGCCCAGAGCCACCAGCAGCGCGAGCGCGACGTTGACGAGGGCCGCCAGCGTCAGCGCGGCCGCCAGTTGGGCGTGGCGTCCGACGACGGTGGAGCGCACCAGCTCGGCCCGGCCGGTCTCCTCCTCGTTGCGGGTGTGCCGGGTGACGATCAGGACGCTCATCAGACCGGTCAGCACGGCCATGAAACCCAGCAGCTGGTGGCTCAGGATCGAACCGACGCCGTAGTCGTCGAGATAGTGCTGCGGTCCGGTCATGGCGAGCGCGGCGGGGCTGCTCATGGTCTCCGCGACCCCGGCCCGCTGCTCCGCCGTGGCGTACAGCGTGTCGTACTCGGCCGCCGTGACAAGGGTGCCGAGGACCAGGGCGAGCAGCCATACGGCACTGCGGACGCGGTCCCGGCGCAACCCGAACCGGACGAGGGCGACCGTACCGGCGAAGTCTCCGGGACCGGCGGTCACGGGCTTTTCGAGGTGCGGGGGAGTCCTGGTGGCCGCGGTCATCGACCGGTCCCGTCGCCGTAGTGGCGCAGCATGAGTTCTTCGAGGGTCGGCGGATGGCTGATCAGCAGGCGGATGCCGGACTCGCCGAGGCGGTGGATCGCGGTGTCGAGATGTCCGCCGTCGACAGCGAAGCGCACCCGCCCGTCCCGCACCTCCAGCGCGTGGACGCCGGGCAGGTCCTCCAGCCCGGTGACCGGCCGCTCGGTTTCGGCCTCGACGGTCGTACGCGTCAGATGCCGCATCTCGCTCAGGGTGCCCGACTGCACGGTGCGGCCCTGCCGGACGATGCTCACCCGGTCGCAGAGCTTCTCGACCTGGGCCAGGATGTGGCTGGAGAGCAGCACGGTCCTGCCCGCGGCCTTGGCCTGGAGGATGACGTCCTGGAAGACGGCCTCCATGAGCGGGTCGAGCCCGGCCGTGGGCTCGTCCAGGAGCAGCAGTTCGGCGTCGGAGGCGAGTGCGGCGACGATGGCGACCTTCTGCCGGTTGCCCTTGGAGTAGGCGCGGCCCTTCTTGGCCGGATCGAGGTCGAACCGTTCGATCAGCTCGTCGCGCCGCCGCCGGTCGAGGCCGCCGCGCAGTTTGGAGAGCAGGTCGATCGCCTCCCCTCCGGTGAGTTGGGGCCACAGTTCGACGTCTCCGGGCACATAGGCGAGGCGTCGGTGCAGCTCGACCGCTTCTTTCCAGGGGTCCCGGCCCAGAAGCCGGGCCTCACCGGAGTCGGTGCGGAGCAGTCCGAGCAGGACACGGATGGTGGTGGACTTCCCCGCGCCGTTGGGTCCGAGGAAGCCATGGACCTCCCCCGGTTCGACGACGAGGTCCAGACCGTCCAGAGCTTGGGTTCGGCCGAAGGACTTGTGCAGTCCGACGGCGGTGATTGCCTTGGTCACAGCAGAGAACCTAGGCATGTTTCAGAAAGTTGTGAAGTTAAGAAAGCGTATGAATCTCTGGATACACTCGCCCGCGGACCGGGTAACGGCGGAAGAGGCGAGGGCGGTCGATCCATGAACGAACGGCACAGGGGCAGCCGTACGGACCGCGGTGCCGAGAACGGTTCCGACGACGAGGCCGCTGTGTCGCGCTTCATCGAGCGCTTCGCGGCCCAGCTCGTCGCGGCCGGGATGGCGCGCATGCCGGCCAGGGTCTTCGCCGCGCTGCTCTCCTCCGAGCAGGGAGCGCTGGGCTCCGCGGAGCTGGGCGCCCAGCTCCGGGTCAGCCCGGCCGCGGTGTCGGGAGCGGTCCGCTATCTCACCCAGGTCAACCTGGTGAGCCGTGAGCGGGAGCCTGGCTCGCGGCGTGAACGGTATCGCGTACAGGAGGACCAGTGGTACAGCGCCCTGCTCGAACGTGATGCCATGCTCAGGAGCTGGCAGGCGACCATGCGCGAGGGTGTCGACCACTTCGGGCCCGACTCGCCGCAGGGGCGCAGGATCCGCGACACGCTGGACTTCTTCCAGTTCCTGGAGACCGAGCTCGCCTCGATGATGGCCCGTTGGGCCTCCCGCCGGGAGCAACGACTCGGCGGCTGATGGAACATCCCCCCGCCCGTCGCCGTCGCCCGGCCGCCCCGCCCGGCGGTGCCGCCGGGCGCGCTCACGGCCGGTAGACCAGGTCGGTCACGAACGCGGCGATCATCGCCCAGCCCCCGACGCCGAGGCGGTGCTGCACGGCCGGTCCGAGGGCGGCCGGTGGCAGTAAGGGGTCGAAGGATCCGGAGGCGACCAGGGTGGGCGTGGCGGCCCTGTGCCCGAGAAGAGCCGACGGCAGAGGAGGGGGCGCCAGGCTGGTGCGGCAACAGCGTGCGACCAGACGCATCCACGCACCCGGGTGGCCGGGCAGCGCCTGCCGCGGCGCGGCCATACGATGCAGCATCTTCTCCGCCCGGGGCACCGAAGGCCGTACGAGCCAGGGAAGCGTGGCCGCCAGGAACGGGGCGCTCACCCGCAGGCGCGTGATACCCGCGGTGGAGAGCAGGACCCGACCGGATATCTGCGGAGAGTCACAGGCGAGAGCGACCGCGCCGCCCGGCCAGTGCCCCCGCCAGGGGAAGGCGCAGCGCGGCGTTCATGTTCGTCCCCGGCAGCAGCACGATGCCCGGTTCCCCGGGCCCGGGCCCGGGGACCGGCGGTCACAACGCTGGTGACTCCCGCCGATGTCACCACTTCGTCACGGGCATGGGCTGTCCCTCGGTCCGCAATCCGGTTGAGACACCAGCGCCGGACCTCCAGCCGCGCCGTCGCGTCCCTGTACACCGAGTTCATCATGCGGACGTCCCTGTCTCCGACGGCCGACCCCGGTGAGCGCCGGACCCGCCAGGAGGACGGTCAGTAGGCGTAGAAGCCCGACCCCGTCTTGCGGCCGAGGCGGCCCGCGTCGACCATGCGCTGGAGCAGCGGGGGAGCGGCGTACAGCGGCTCCTTGTACTCGGCGTACATCGAGTCCGCGACCGAGGCCACGGTGTCCAGACCGATCAGATCGGCCAGCTTGAGCGGGCCCATCGGGTGGGCGCAGCCCATCTCCATGCCGTTGTCGATGTCCTCGCGGCTGGCGATGCCCGACTCGAACATCCGGATCGCGGAGAGAAGGTACGGGATCAGCAGCGCGTTCACGACGAACCCGGACCGGTCCTGGGCGCGGATCGGGTGCTTGCCGAGCACGTCCTGCACGACGGCCTCGGCGCGCTTGATCGTCTCGTCCGACGTGGTCAGCGCCGGGATCAGCTCGACGAGCTTCTGCACCGGGGCCGGGTTGAAGAAGTGGATGCCGATGACCCGGTCCGGGCGCGAGGTGGCGACGGCCAGCTTCACCAGCGGGATCGAGGAGGTGTTGGAGGCCAGGATCGCGTCCTGCCGGGTCACCACCTGGTCGAGCACCTGGAAGATCTCCGTCTTGACCTGCTCGTTCTCCACGACGGCCTCGATGACGAGATCGCGGTCGGCGAACTCCCCGAGGTCGGTCGTGAAGGTCAGCCGGCCGAGGGTCTCGTCCCGCTCCTCCGCCGTGATCTTGCCGCGTTCGGCGGCCTTCGACAGGGAGTTGTGCAGACGGGTGCGGCCGATCTCCAGCGCTTCGCCGGTGGTCTCGGCGACCTTCACTTCGAGGCCGCTGCGCGCGCACACCTCCGCGATACCTGCGCCCATCTGGCCACAGCCCACCACTCCGACGCGTGCAATATCGGCCATAAGGTCCGTCACCTCGTGCCTTTCGCTGTTCTCCGTATCGCAGGGTCCCGTGTGATTCCGGTGCCCGCCTCGACCCCACGACGTTACTCCGCATGCCGACGCGGACGACCCGCGGGTCATGACAGCTACGGATGGGAATGATGCGGTTACGTAGAGCCATCGGAGTCGGGTGCGGGACACGGCGGAGAGAGGTGGGCCGGGATGCGGCGCACGGGTGTGGCGAGAAGATCGTTCGTACTGAGCGCGGCCGGGCTGCTGGCGGCGATGACGACCGCCGGTGACGCGGTCGCCTCCCCGGCGGGGCGGCGGAAGGGCGGCGGGTTTCCGGGGGCGGGGGAGGTGCGGGGCATGTGGATCGCCACCGTCGCCAACATCGACTGGCCCTCGAAGCCGGGCCTCACGGCGGTGCGGCAGGAGGCCGAGCTGTTCGGTTATCTGGACCGGGCGGTGGAGCTGCGGCTCAACACGGTGGTGCTCCAGGTCCGGCCGACCGCCGACGCCCTGTGGCCCTCGCCGTACGAGCCGTGGGCCGACTGCCTCACCGGCACCCAGGGCAAGGACCCGGGCTGGGATCCGCTCGGTACGGCGGTGCGCGCGGCGCACGACCGGAGCCTGGAGCTGCACGCCTGGTTCAACCCGTACCGGGTGGCGAACCACACGGACCCCACCCGTCTCGTCGCCTCCCACCCGGCCCGGCTCAACCCGGGCTGGACCGTGCCGTACGGCGGGAAGCTCTACTACAACCCCGGCCTGCCCGAGGTCCGTCGCTTCGTCCAGGACGCGATGCTCGACGCCGTGCGCCGCTACGACATCGACGCCGTGCACTGGGACGACTACTTCTACCCGTATCCGGTGGCCGGGCAGACCTTCGACGACGACGCGGCGTACGCGCGGTACGGCGGTGGCTTCGCCGACCGGGCGGCCTGGCGGCGCGACAACATCGACCGGCTCGTGCGCGAGACGGGAGAGCGGATCCGGGCGATCAAGCCGCACGTCCGCTTCGGCATCAGCCCCTTCGCGGTCTGGCGCAACCAGGAGACCGACCCGCTGGGATCGGACACGCGGGCGGGCGTGCAGACGTACGACGACCTGCACGCCGACACCCGTAAATGGGTCAAGGAGGGCTGGATCGACTACATCTGCCCGCAGATCTACTGGCACATCGGCCAGACCGCCGCCGACTACGCCAAGGTCCTCGCCTGGTGGAGCGCGACCGTACGGGGGACGGGCGTCGAGCTGTACGTGGGCGAGGCGCTGTACAAGGCGGGCGACCCCGCCCAGGCCGCCGCCTGGCAGGACCCGGCGGAACTCTCCCGCCACCTCACCCTCGCCCGGAACCACCAGGAGGCGGTCGGTCACGTCTTCTTCTCCGGGAAGAGCGTGATGACGGACCGGATCGGCGCGATGCGCCGCGTGGTGGCCGACCACTATGCGGACCGGGTCCGGCTCTACCCGGAGCGGGGACGGGGCCGGTCCGGTGGTCGGGGCCGGTTCCCGGGCTGAGCGGTCGGGGCGAGTTCCCGGGCTGAGCCTTCGGGAGCGGTTCTCCCGCTGAGCCGCCGACGCCGGGGGCCGGGACCCTTTTGCACGGTCCCGGCCCCCGGCGCTGTTACCGCGCCTGCTCGTCCTTCGGCGCGTCCATGTGCTGGACGACGCTGTCGGGACCCGGTGACATCAGGTGTTCATGGCCGTCGTCGAAGCGGAGCCGGTACGGGGGAGCGCCCCCGTCACCGAGCACCTCGATGATCTCGGCGACCCGGTCGTGCTGTCCCACGGTCCTGCCGTGCATCAGCAGCCGGTCGCCCGTGTGTGCCTCCATCGGGAGCGACCTCCTCACAGGGGGAGATGGTGTCCGTGTCGACAAGTCTATGACCGTGCGGGCCGGGATTCCCGTCCTGGCCGTACGGTTCCGGCTTCCTGCCCTGGCCGTACGGTCACGGCTTCCGCCCTGCGCGGCGCCCGGCCCGCTGGGTGGCAGCGATGCAGACGAGTACGGCCACCGCCGCGACCGGGGCCGCCGCCGACACCTCCTCGCCGAGCAGGAGGAAGGACCACACGAGCGTCAGCAGCGGCTGGGCGAGCTGGAGCTGGCTGGCGCGGGCCACCCCGATCGCCGCCATCCCCCGGTACCAGACGTACAGCCCGAGGAAGGTCGATCCCGCGGCGACCCAGACCAGGCCGAGGACCCCGTGGGCGTTCAGATGCACGGGTTCGAGCGGCAGGGCCACCAGGCTGCCCGCCACCGCGAGCGGCAGGCACAGGACCAGCGCCCAGCCGACCACCTGCCACCCCGGCATCACCCGGGCCAGCCGGCCGCCCTCGGTGTACCCGGCCGCGCAGACCAGCAGCGCGCCGAACAGATACAGATCGCCGGAGGTCAGGGCCCCGCCGCTCTGCTGCACGGTGAAGGCGATCACCACGGCCGCCCCGGCGAGGGCCGCGATCCAGAACGTGCGCGAGGGCCGTTCGCCGGTGCGCAGGGACCCCAGTACCGCCGTGGTCAGCGGCAGCAGGCCCACGACCACGGCCGCGTGCGAGGTGGTGGAGGTCTGGAGGGCCAGCGTCGTCAGCAGCGGGAAGCCGACCACGACCCCGCCCCCGACCACCGCGAGCCCGGCCCAGTGACGGCGCGCGGGCAGCGGGACGCGCGCGGCCAGCAGCACCCCGCCCGCGACCAGGGCGGCGAGCACGCTGCGGAGCGCGACCAGGGACCAGGGGCCGAAGCTCTCAAGACCCCAGGCGGTGGCCGGAAAGGTGAGCGAGAACGCCACGACGCCGAGCCCGGCGAGCACGGTGCCGCTGCGGCCGCGCGAGGGGGCGAGCGGAGGACCGGCCGGAGCGCCGGCCGACGGTCCCGGCGTGGCGTCGGTCGACGGCCCCACCCCGGCGACCGTGGAAGCGGGTCGCGGGGCGACCGCCGACGGGTGCGGGGCGACCGCCGGATCGGCGACCGCTATCGCTGAAGGCTGGGTAGCGCTATCCTGTGCTCTCATGCAAGAGCGTAGCAGCGTCGCCGAACTGGTCACTTCCCTCCGGGCCGAGCTCAACCGCTACTCACCCGGTGGAAAGCTGCCGTCCAGCCGGGCACTCGTCGAACGGTTCCGGGTCAGCCCCGTCACCGTCTCCCGCGCCATCGCCCAGCTCGCCGCCGAAGGGCTCGTCACCACCCGCCCCGGCTCCGGCGCGTTCCGGGCGGAGCCCCGCGCCGCGCTGCCCGCCCCGGGCGACACGTCCTGGCAGGAGGTGTCGCTGAGCGGCGACGGCGGACCCGAGGTGGTGCCCCGTACGGTCGACGCATCCGGGGTGCTGGTCACCCTCGCCGCGCCACCGCCCGGCGTCATCGAGCTCAACGGCGGCTATCTCCACGCCTCGCTCCAGCCCGAACGGGCGCTCTCCGCCGCCCTGGCCCGCGCGGGCCGCAGGCCGGGCGCCTGGGGCCGCCCCCCGACGGACGGGCTGCCCGAACTGCGGTCCTGGTTCGCCCGCGAGATCGGCCCCGCCGTCAGCGCCGCCGATGTCCTGATCACCGCGGGCGGCCAGAGCGCTCTGGCCACCGCCCTGCGCGCCCTCGCCCCGCCCGGCGCCCCGGTCCTCGTGGAGTCGCCGACCTACCCCGGGATGCTCGCCGTCGCCCGCGCCACCGGACTGCGCCCCGTCCCCGTGCCCATGGACGCCGACGGGGTGCGCCCCGAACTGCTCGCCGACGCGTTCCGGGCCACCGGCGCCCGGGTCCTCGTCATCCAGCCGCTCTTCCAGAACCCCACCGGGGCCACCCTCGCGCCCGCCCGCCGCCCCGAGATCCTGGCCACCGCCCGGGCGGCCGGGGCGTTCGTGGTCGAGGACGACTTCGCCCGCCGGCTCGTCCACGACGACGCGGGGCCGCTCCCCGCGCCGCTGGCCGCCGACGACCCCGACGGGACCGTCGTCCACGTCTGCTCGCTGACCAAGGTCACCTCGCCCAGCCTCCGGGTCGGCGCGCTGGCCGCCCGTGGCCCGGTGCTGGAGCGCCTGCGGGCCATCCAGGTCGTCGACAGTTTTTTCGTACCCCGGCCGCTCCAGGAAGCCGCGCTGGAACTCGTCGGCTCCCCGTCCTGGGGCCGCCACCTGGCCGCCGTCGCCACCGAGCTGCGCCACCGCCGTACGGCCCTGGCCACCGCCCTCGGCGGCGAGCTGCCGGAACTCGCGCTGCCGCACCTCCCGGCGGGCGGCGGCAGCCTCTGGCTCCGGCTCCCCGGCGGCGGCGCCGAGGAGTCGGCCCTTGTCTCGGCCGCCCTGCGCGCCTCGGTCGCCATCGCCCCCGGCCGCCCCTACTTCTGCGCCGAACCCCCGGCCGGACACGTCCGCCTGAGCTTCGCCGCGGTCTCCGGAGCGGCCGAGATCGCGGAGGGCGTACGCCGTCTCCGTACCGCCTTCGACGGCCTCCTGGGCAGCTGACGCGGCGTCCGGGCGGGCACGCCCTCTTGACCAAACACGCGTTCGGCATCACGATCCCGCCATGACGCTTCGGGTCTCCCTGGTCGCAGCGGCGCGCAGCTCCTCCCGGCTGGCCGAACGCTTCGACGACGACCGGCCGCTCGATCAGGCCGGCTGGCACGAGGTGCAGCTCGTCGCCCACACGCTCGTCCCGCTCGGCGCCGCCGAGCTGCGCTACTGCTCACCCACCCCGCGCAGCCGCGCCACCGGGGACGCCCTCGGCTTCGCCCCGATGGCGCAACCGGCCCTGCGGGACTGGGAGATGGGCCGCTGGCGGGGGCTGACCCTGGGCGAGGTCACCGCCCGGGAACCGGCCGCCGTCGACCTCTGGCTGGCCGACCCGCGCAGCGCCCCGCACGGCGGCGAGTCGATGCTCGGCTTCATCGGGCGGGTGGGCGGCTGGCTGGACACCCGCCCCGCCGACGACGGCCTCGTGGTCGCGGTCGCCGAACCCGCCGTCATCCGGGCGGCCCTCGTCTACGCCCTGAACGCCCCGCCCTCCACGTACTGGAACGTCGACGTCCGCCCCCTGTCGACGATCACCCTGACCGGCCTGCCGGGCCGCTGGAGCCTGAGCCTGGAGGCGGGCATCCGCTGATCCGGGCGGCGGCGGCCGGGGCCTGGGCCGTACCGGAGACCGCCCCTCCCCTCCGGCCCGCCGCTCCTCCGGTCATCCGCCCTTCCCTCCGGTCCGACCAGTCGGTACGTTGCGGGGGCATCCGGTTCCGGTGTCCGCCGCCGGACCCGCGCCCGCGCCCGCGACGAGGGAGGCCCCGTGCCGCAGATCCACGGCCACTGCGACGACCGGTTCGCCGGGGTCCGGGACGCCTTCGAGGAGAACTTCACGGAGCGCGGCGAACTGGGCGCGGCGGTGACCGTCCTGGTCGACGGCGTAATGGTGGTGGACCTCTGGGGCGGTTGGGCGGACGCCGCCCGCACCCGCCCCTGGGAGCGGGACACCGTGGTCAACGTCTGGTCCACCGGCAAGGGCCCCACCGCGCTCTGCGCCCATGTCCTGGCCGACCGGGGCCTGCTCGACCTGGACGCCCCGGTCGCCGACTACTGGCCGGAATTCGCCGCGAACGGCAAGGAATCCGTCCTCGTACGCCACCTCCTCTCGCACCGCTCCGGGGTGGCCGGGCCCGACACCCCGCTCACCCTGGAGGAGCTGTACGACTGGGAGACGGCCTGCGCCCGGCTCGCCGCCACCGCCCCCTGGTGGGAGCCCGGAACCCGCTCCGGCTACCACGCGATCAGTTACGGATTCCTCGTCGGCGAAGTGGTCCGCCGGATCACCGGGCTGCGGCCCAAGGAGTTCCTCCAGCGGGAGATCACCGGACCGCTGGGCATCGACTTCACCTTCGGCCTCCCGGAGAGCGAGACCCACCGGCTCGCCGAACTCGTCCAGGAACGTCCCGACCGGGCCGCCCAGGCGGCCCTCCTGGATCGGATGACCCCGGTCGCCGTCGCCTCCCTGCTCAACCCGCCGACCGGCCGGGCCGCCGCCAACACGCCCGCCTGGCGCGGAGCGGAGATCCCCGCCGCCAACGGCCACGGCACCGCCCGGGCGGTCGCCGCGCTCTACGGGATCCTGGCCGGACGCGGCAGCCTCGACGGCCGCCGGATCCTCTCCGAGAAGGCGGCCGCCCGCGCCGGGGAAGGGCAGGGTGCCTGCCGCGACCTGGTCCTCGGCGACGGTTTCCCGCACGAGACGGAGATCGCCCTCGGCTTCTGGCTGAGCGGCGCGAACCGGTCCTACGGCCCCGACCCGCGGGCGCTGGGTCACGACGGAGCGGGCGGTTCCTGCGGCCTGGCCGACCCGGATGCCTCCATCGCCCTCGGATACGTGATGAACCGGATGGGCTCCCGGCTCGCCGACGACCCGCGCAAGACCGCCCTGGTGAACGCCGTTTACGCGGCCCACCGGGGAGCCGCCCGGGGGTGAGCGGAATCCGGCCGTCCGACGTGCCGACCCAACCCGGGTTTCGCCTGCGGTTGCCAGGAATGTGAGGATGTCACCATGACAACCAAGGTCTACTTCGACATCACCATCGACGACGCCCCCGCAGGGCGGATCACGTTCAACCTGTTCGACGACGTCGTCCCCAAGACGACGGAGAACTTCCGCGCGCTCGCCACCGGCGAGAAGGGCTTCGGCTACGCCGGCTCGTCCTTCCACCGCGTCATCACGGACTTCATGCTCCAGGGCGGTGACTTCACCCGCGGCGACGGCACCGGCGGCAAGAGCATCTACGGCGAGAAGTTCGCCGACGAGAACTTCAAGCTCAAGCACGACCGCGTGGGCCTGCTCTCGATGGCCAACGCCGGCCCGAACACCAACGGTTCGCAGTTCTTCATCACCACGGTGCTCACCCCGTGGCTGGACGGCAAGCACGTGGTCTTCGGCGAGGTCGCCGACGAGGACAGCATGAAGCTCGTCCGCAAGATCGAGGCGCTCGGCTCCGGCAGCGGCCGCACCAGCGCCAAGGTCACCATCGCCGAGTCCGGCGTTCTCTGACCCGACCGGCAGACCCGAGCGGTACCCGACGGGCCCGTGTGCGGGTCCGCGCCACCGACGTACGCGTCGGCGGGGCGGACCGGCCACGGGCCCGTGGCACGAGTACGGCAGTTTCCGTGGTGCCCGCCCCCGCGATCGGGCAGAATTTGAGGTGTCCACGACGGGGGGAACGGCGATGCGACGCACCGAAGCCGCACGGGAACTCGGCGGATTCGTCCGCGAACACCGCACCGACGGCGGCAGACGGCTACGACTGGCCGGGATGCTGCTGGTCACCGGGGTCGTCGGCCTCGCCTTCGGCGTGCCGGTGACCATCGCCTCCATCGGAACGACCGACGGCGCGCCCGAACTGGCGGGCCTGCTCCTCGGGGTGGGGCTGGCCGGTCTCGGACTCGGGATCTGGCGCCTGATGCAGGCCCTCCGCACCCGGGAACAGTGCTTCGACGTCCACGAGCGCGGCCTGACCCACCGGGTCGCGGGCACGGCCACGCTGATCCCGTGGGCGGACATCGAGCGGATCGGGTCCGCATCGGCCGGGGACGGACGCCCGCTGGCCGAGGCCAGGGGGATGGGCTTCGGTTACGCCATCGAGCTGCGCGACGGGCGGAAGATCCGGGTGGACACCTTCACCGAGGACCCGCGCGAACTGGCCGAGACGATTCACCGTGCGGTGAGCCTGGGCGAGTTTCCGCAGGGGCGGGGCCGCAGGCCCTGACAGGAGTCCGCAGGGCGGCGACGGCCGCCCCGGCGGAGGGGGTCTACTGCTGCTCGCCGGATCGCGCGGCGCGCTCGGCGTTGCGCTCCTTGATGCGGGCGGCCTCCTTGCGCACCTCGGCCTGCGTGGCGCGCTCCTTCTGGAGCCACTCGGGCATCTCGTCCTTCAGCGCGTCGATCTGCTCGGTGGTGAGCGGCTCGGTGACCCCGCCGCGGGCGAGCCCCGCGATGGAGACGCCGAGCTTCGCGGCGACGACGGGGCGCGGGTGCGGACCGGTGCGGCGCAGCTCCACCAGCCAGGCGGGCGGGTCGGTCTGGAGGGCGTTGAGCTCGGTGCGGGAGACGGCACCCTCCTGGAACTCGGCGGGCGTGGCCTGGAGGTACACACCCAGCTTCTTCGCCGCCGTGGCGGGCTTCATGGTCTGGGCGGTCTTGTGCGACGTCATGGGTCCAGGGTATCGACCATGGGACATACCTCCGACCACCGACCGGTAGCCTGGTTCTGTGACAGGCTCGGACATCCCCTCATCCTTCCGGCTCGCGTACGTCCCCGGCGTGACGCCCACCAAGTGGGTGAGGGTCTGGCACGAGCGGCTGCCCGACACCCCCCTGGAGCTCGTCCAGGCGACCGCCGCCGATGCCCCCGGGCTGCTGGCGGACGGCGGCGCGGACGCCGGTCTCGTACGGCTGCCGGTCGACCGGGACGTCCTGGCCGCGATCCCCCTCTACACCGAGACGACCGTCGTCGTGATCCCCAAGGACCACGTGGCGACCGCCGCCGAAGAGGTGTCGCTCGCCGAGCTGGCCGACGAGATCGTGCTGCATCCGCTGGACGACGTCCTGGACTGGGAGACCCTGCCCGGCCGCCCCGCCGTCGAGCGCCCGGCCACCACGGCGGACGCGATCGAACTGGTGGCGGCGGGCGTGGGCGTCCTGCTCGTCCCGCAGTCCCTGGCCCGGCTGCACCACCGCAAGGACCTCACCTACCGCCCGGTCCCGGAGACCCCCGCCTCACGCGTCGCCCTGTCGTGGCCCCAGGCGGAGGAAGCCCCCGACCTGGTGGAGGAGTTCATCGGGATCGTCCGGGGACGCACCGTCAACAGCACCCGGGGCCGCGCGACCACCCCGCAGCGCCCCACGGCCAAGGCCAAGGAAAAGGCCAGGGAGAAGCCCAAGGGCAAGCGGGCCGGCACGGGCGGCGGCCAGGGCGGTGCCCGGCACAAGCCCGCGGCGGGCCGGAAGCCCTCGTCGGGCGGCCGGGCCGGCGGCCAGAGCGGCAAGCGCGGAAAGCCGCGCGGCCGGTAGCGGGCACGCCGAGCCTGTCGGAACGGGGAACGCGTCGGGCCCGGGACGTGCCAGACCTCGGGCCCGGGACGCGCCAGACCCCGGGACGGGGACGCGCCAGACCCCGGAGACGCGACCTGTCCCGAACCCGCCCCCGTAAACCGCCCCGCACACCGCCCCGGAACGCCACCCCGCGCCGGTTCTCTCGTTGATGAGGCAACCGCCGTACGCAGGGAGCGCCCGACCGATGCCGAATATCCGCAGAACCCAGCACCTTGGCCTCATCGGGATGCTGCTCATCGCTGTGGCCTTCACCGGACTCCAGCTGACGGCGGTCACCGGCCGGGCCTCGCCCGACACGAAGAACTACCTCTCCTACGCCCTGAGCCTCAGCGGCGAGAGCCGCGAGGAGGCGGGCCGACGGGCCATCGCGTACTCCTGCGACAGCGGGCAGCACGCGTCCCTGAGCCCTGTCCCCTGGACCAACAGGAAGACCGTGGGGGAGTCGGAGGAGCAGTGCGTACGCCGGCTGAACGACTCGGTCGCGTACTGGACCCGCCACGGCAACACGTCAGGGATGACCGCGCCGTTCGCCAACGAGCGGTTCATGGCCATCTTCGAGGCCAGGCCCGGCTATCCGCTGTTCCTGGTCCCCTTCGTGGCCGTCTTCGGCATCACCTGGGGCCTCTGGCTGGCGGGGCTCGTCATTGCCCTCGCGGGAAGCGTCTGCGTTCTGCTCACCCTCCGCGCGGCGGGCGCTTCCCGGCGCGCCGGTCTGGCCGGGCAGGCGCTGTACCTCGCTCTGCCCACGGGCACCGTCGCCATGAACCCGCTGAGCGACGGGCTCTCCCTGGCGCTGGGCACGGCGGTCGTCCTCGGCTGTGTCCTGCTGCTGCGGGACCGGCCCCGTACGGGCGCGGCGCTCGTCGCGGGCGGCCTCGTCCTGATGTTCTTCGTCCGCTACTCGCAGGCACTGCTGCTGGCGGCAGCTCTCGCCGGAGTCCTCCTCCTCCGGGCTGGGTGGCTCCGGTGGAAGGGGCGGCGCGGGGCGGCTCCCGCACTCCGGGCGGCCGGACTCTGCGCCGGCCTGACGGTGGGCATCTACGCCGGGGCGCATCTGCTGGGGTGGCCGATGGGCGAGGACAGCGCCCAGGACCTGCTGACGCACCACTACCAGCGGCCCGATCTGCCCAACCCCTGGCCCGAGTTCTTCGTACAGGAGGGGGTCTTCTGGTCGGCGTGGCTGCGCCGCCAGGCCGCCTCCCCCGTCCTTCCCGTTCTGCTCGCGCTCTCGGCCTGGGCGCTGCTGAAGCGGCGCTCGGTGGTGCTGCCGATCGCCCTGGCGGCCGGCGCGGCGGGCCTCCTCAACCAGGCCGGCCACCCGAACCTGGGCCAGCTCTACGGCTTCCGCCTCATCGTGTTCCTCTGGCTGCTGCCCGTCCTGGCGATCCCGCTGCTGCTGGACCGGCCGGCGCGGGGCGCCTCACCCGTCCCCGCGCAGCCGGAGGAGGTAGGCGGCGGTCAGCGCGACGGCACGGTCGGCATCGCCCACCAGGTCCACGAGGGCGCGTGAGGCCGTAGGGCCCGGAATGCCGGCCAGCGCCTGGGTGAGCCGCCCAGGCGCGGGCGGCCCGGTGGTGTCCTCGCCGAGGCGGCCGACGAGGAGGGACGCGATCCGGTCCGCGGCGTCGTCGTCGCCGGCCAGGACGCTCAGCGCGTCGGCCGCGTCCGTGTCGTTGCTTCCCGCCACGATCATGTCGACGAGCACCGGGGTCGCGGCGGCCTCGCCCTGGGCGCCGAGCGCCAGGGCCGCCCGGCCCCGGACCACGGCATCAGGGTGCGCCAGCGCGTCCCGCAGCAGCGCGACGGCCTCGTCGCCGGGCAGCTCGGTGAGGGAACGCACGGCGCGTTCCCGCACCTCCGGCACCGCCGAGCCGAGCCCTTCGGCCAGCAGGGCCGCACTGCCGTCGGACCGGGCCAGGGCCCAGCGGAGGGCCCCGGCCACGACCGGGTCGCTCTCGTCGAGCGCGGCCTCGACCAGGGCCTCCACCGGAACCTCGTCGACCGGGGCCAGGGCCGCGCGCTGACGGGTACCGGCGCTCGGGGACCCCAGGGCCCGCAGCACCGCGAGGACGTGGAGGACGTCCTCCCAGCCGGCCGGCTCCGTGGCGTGGACCCGGTCCAGCCGGATGAGCAACTCGGTCTCGGCGGCGATACGTTCGCGCGTCCGGCGGATGAGGTCGTCGACCAGGTCCGCGGGGGCGAAGCCGGGATCGTCGAGCGCGCGCCCGACCTCCCGCAGGGACAGTCCCACCGCCCGCAGGCTCTCGATGTGGAAGATGCGCCGGACGTCCTCACCGGAATACTCCCGGTAGCCGGATCCGGTACGGCCCGAGGGCCGCACCAGACCGAGCGACTCGTAGTGCCGGAGCATGCGGGCACTGACGCCGGACCGCCGGGCGACCTCACCGATCAACACGCGCTACGACCCTCCCTCGCCGCTGCCCGTCCCGCCCAGGGCCACCACGCGCTTCGCCTCCTCCAGGGCGAAGGCGAATCCGGTGTCCGGGTCGCTCCGCAGCCGCTCGGTGGCGAGCGCGTGTGCGCGTACACCCGGGTCGGCGGCCCGCGTCGTGGCATCCAGGACCGACACCGCCGCGCTCCCCAGACCGACCAGCGCCCGGCTGAGGCTCAGCTGCGTCTCCCGCCCACCACGCCCGAGCTGCGTCACCAGCACCGCGGCCAACGCGGCCTCCTCCCCTTCCGGTACGAGCACGACGGCCGCCCGCCAGGCAGTCCGGGCGACCTCCTCGTCGCCGTCCGTCAGGAGCGCCCGGGTGATCGCGGACCATGCCCGCGGGTCCCCGACCTTGGACAGGGTGTGCAGCGCCTGGCTCCGGGCCTGCGGACGCTCCGAGCGGACTTCACGGAGCAGTACGGGCAGCGTGTCGGAGACCGGGTGGCGGGTGAGCGCCCAGGTCAGCATGTCGCGGACGAGGAACTCCGGTTCGACCGCGCACCGCTCGACCAGCGGGCCGACGAAGCGCGGGTCCGGCGTCGAGCCGACCGCCAGAGCGGCGCTCAGCCGTACCGACGAACGCTCGTCCCGCAACGCCCGCAGCGCCCGTGCTTCACGCGTCCCGTGCTGTCCCGTGACCGTCATCGAGACCACCTCCTCGGCAAGCAGTGAAGAGCTTGTCACCGTGTCAAGGTCAACCCGGGGGGGCGGGGGGTGGCCAGGGCCCCCGGCTCAGGGGCCGCGCCAGACGTTGGCGAACGCGGTGTTCTCGATGGTCCGCCGCTGCCGTACGGCTTCCAGCTCCATCACCGCTTCATGGACGGTGGCGACCACGGTGGTCACCGTCTCGTCGCCGAGCTGGGGTTCGTCGTCGGACCGCTCGCCGTCGAGGCCCACGGCGGACGCGAGGGAGGCCAGGACGGGATCGCCTTCCTCCCGGCGGGCGACGGCCCGGCGGCGGGCGGGCGTGTCCACCAGCTCCACTTCCTTCGGGCCGAACGGCAGCAGACCGCTTCTCTTCCGCGTGAGCTCGCCGTCCTCCTCCAGCGCGTCCTGGTAGGCGGCCGCGAGGTCCCGGCCCCGACGCCACAGCCAGTCCTCGATCCGCTCGTAGGGCGGCTGCCGGGTGACCCCCGCCGCGGCCGCGCCGAGCAGCCGGTCGTCCGGCACCGACGACCCGCCCGGCACGACGAGGTCGCCGTCCACGGTGACGCTCCCCGCGTCGAGGAGATCGAGCAGTTCGGCTCCGGCGAGCGCGAGCGACAGATCGCCCTGCCCCACGGTGTGCTCCGGTGCCGGGTCCATCGCGATGATGAACAGGTCTTTCGCCGTGGTCATGAACGGCTCCCCTCAAGACATCGACAAGACATCGAAAAAAGGATGGAACCTCACCGCCCGAGCCCGCCCGGTGAGGCGACAGCCAGAACCAGTATCGCTCCGCCCGGCGTCCCCCCCGGGGGAGCCCCGCCCCGGTCCCGCCCTCGCCGACCACCCGCCGGCTGGCTAACCTCACGCAGGGCTGTCGGGCCCTGCGGTGCGTTACGGAGCGGGCGGGGGCAGCGAAACATGGGCGCGGGGGATCTGGTGGCGGCGGTTCTGCGGAGGGACGCGGAGACGGTGACCGACCTGTTGGCGGCGGGAGAGGACCCGGACACGCGCACGGACGACGGCCTGCCGGTGCTGTGCCTGGCCATCGCCGCGTATGACGACGCCGTCGCTGGTGCTCTGGTCGAGGGCGGCGCGGACCCGGACCACGAGCTGCCGGACGGAACGACCCCGCTGGTACGGGCCGTCGACGGGGGCTCTCCCGCGACGGTGACGGCCGTGCTGGGCCGGGAGCCCAGGCTGCGCCTGGCGGAGTCCCGGAGGGCGCACCTCCTCGCCCTCGCCCGGGACCGGTACGAGCAGGGCGCGGAAGCCGCGCTCCGGACCAGGGCGGGCGGGACAGGCTCCATGCGCGCGAGCCGTGTGAAGGACGACGAGTACGACCACGTCACGCAGCTGACGCTCGGCGACGCCACCATCCGCGCCGGACACGGGGCGATCCTGACGGACCTGGAGTGGGCCTTCCGCGTCCTGACGCCCGTGGACGAGCTGGTGACCAGGGCCGTGGCACCGCGCGACCGGGAGCATGCCGACCGCTCGTCCGCCCGATGGGTACTCAGCGAGCGCCGCAGCAAGGAGGCCTGGTCGGCCGTCACGGCGTACCGCCACAGCCCGGACCCGGAGCACCGCCACTTCGTCCTCGACGTGCTCACCTGCTACCGGTTGACGGAGTCGAGCTGTCGGAACTCCTACGAGAAGGAGACGGCGGATCTCCTCGTGGCCTGGGCCGTGGAGGGGGAGGACGCCCCGGACGTCCTCGCGGAAGTGCTCCGCGCCCTGGGCGAGTTCGAACACCGGGAGGCGGAGGCCGTAGGACGCAGGCACGCCGACCACCCGGACCCACGCGTCCGCGCCCAGGTCCCCGGCCTCCTCCTGGACCGGGACGAAGCGCGCCCCACCCTCGGCGCGGCGGCCCGGGCCACGCTGCTGGAACTGGCCGGGGACGGGCACGGCACGGTGCGTGCGGCGACCGGCGCGGCCCTGGCGGCGGCGCACGACGGAACCCCCGAGTTCACGGACGCCGTCGTCGCGCTGCTCCGGGACCCGGTGGCCGATGTACGGGCCGTCACCGCGGAGGCCGCGGCCGAAGGCAAGGACGGCACAGCAGCGGTCGCCGACGCCCTGATGCCCCTGCTCGACGCGGACGACCTCGGAACCCGCCTCAACGCGGCCTACGGCCTCCTCCGCCGGAACGACCCGCGCACCGGCGAGGCGATCGCCCGCGTGGGAACGCACAACCGTCCCGGCCACGAGCACGACCACGGGCTCTCCGCGCTCTGGACCTGGGAGTGGAACAACCGCGAAGGCGCCCGGCACGACGACCGCGAAGCTTGAGGAAATCCGCTGGCCGCCGCCCCGCGCCCGTCTCTAATCTGAGCCGATGAGCCACGGGAAAACGTCGTACGTCTGCCTCTCCTGCCGGGTGTCGTACAAGCAGCCCCACGACAGGACGAGGCAGCGGACCTGCCCGAACTGCGCGGAGCCGATGATCCACGCGGGCTCGGCCTTCGCGGCGCCGCGGCGCCGGGACATCGCGGCATGGCGGGCCCTCGCCGTGCTGCTGAACGCGGGCGTGGGCTTCCACAAGAGCTGCTGCGGCGGGCCCGGATACCGCCCCCGAGGGCTGCGTGAGGTGCGCGAGCGGTTGACGTACGCGCGACGCAGCGGCACACCGGTCGCCGAGGCACTCGTACGGTACGACGTGCCGTAGCTCGTCCCTTGTGTGCCGTGCTCGCCGCAGCCGGGCGCGACGGTGACGCCTGCCGCCACGTCGGTGAGTCGGCCGAATGACGTTTCCTGGAACTTTCGAGGTAGGCAGCGGCGACGTTCTCGTATGGCATAGGTCGTGCCCGTTCGCCGGGTGTACCGGCCTGGCGGCTACCGCGCTACTCCTGGGGGATGATCCGCGCCATGTCCTTGATCAAGAAGACCGGGGCGGTGAGCACCGTACTGCTCACCACGGCACTCGTCGCTGTCACCACGGCTCCGGCCGCACATGCTGCGGTGGGCGACACGGCACCGGACTGCGTCGCCCGGTACGTGGACGGCTACCCGTCCAGCATCTACGTCGCGTTGACGAACAACTGCGGCACGACCAAGAAGGTGAAGGTCGACATCAGGTGGGGCAGTGACAGCCCGTGCTGGAGCCTGAAGTCCGGTGCCAAGAAGGAATGGTGGTACGAGGGGCTGGGAAGCTACCGCAAGACCGTGCTCTGCTGACCGACCGGGCCGCGGCGCCCTCTGTCCGGGGCCGACAGGGCTAACGAGGCGAGGCTCGCGGCGGCAGCGGTCGCCGCGAGCCGGCGCTCCGTCATCGGAACCATGTCGGTAATCCTGTGCCGGCCCAGAGGGCAAGGGGCCCATTTCGAAAGGTGCGGTCAGGGACCGCTGTTCCCCTCGAAGTCGCCCAGGTTGACAAAGCTCACCCGGCCCTCCCAGACGTCCCACGTCACATGCTTCCGAGCGCCCCAGTAGTAGGCCTCGTAGCTCATGAGGTCGCCGTATGCCTCATTCTCGTGTACTCGGTCAGGCCAGCCGAAGGCGGACAGGAACTCCTCGTACGAGGTCAAGTGCGCGAAGTGGGACAGATGCGGGCCGCTGATCGCGAAGCCGACCACTGCTCCGGCGCACGTCTTGTAGTTGATCTTGTCGGTGCCGTAGAGGAATCCGTCCGACCGGACAACGTCGTCGATGACCTCGTCCAGTGTCAGGCTCCGTCCATCAGCGTCGTAGTACTCGCTTTCGATGTCGGTCCCACCGCGGTACCGGGCGATGACCGGGGACAGGCCGCCCACAATGCGCTCCCGTGGAACGGAGGCGGCAGGCGCCCCCAGGGCGATACCGTTCACCTCGACCCCGGCGAGGTCGAGGGTCGGCCGGGACAGCAGGTCCAGGTTCTCGAGGATCTCGATCACCGTTGGAGTCTAGAGGGACGTGCTCAGGGGCGGCCCCGGAACCGGCGGCTCAGGAGATCGAGGGAGGACTTGCCACCCTTGTCGAGTTCTTCATTCGGCCGACGGCACCGGCATTCGGTCTGGCTCTGAGCGAGCCCGGCCGGGCCTCCACGCCCGCGGCCGATGTGTACGGGGAGCACGCTCAGGCGTGATCGGCCAACGCCTGGCCTGCTTCGGTGGCGAACCGGTCCCGGATCTCGGTGCCCCGGAAGTCCGGCGTGTGGTTGTCGCTGCCCTCCGCAGTGGTGAACCGCAGCTTGGACGGATGGGGCGGCTCCCCCATGAATGCTTTGCATAAAAGTGCGTCGATGCGTATAGTCATGCCATCGATCAGGAGGGTTACCGATGGTGGTACGAGCAGCAGTGGCAGGGGCGAGCGGATACGCCGGCGGGGAGCTGCTCCGTCTTCTGCTGGCGCACCCGGAGGTCGAGATCGGTGCTCTCACCGGGCACTCCAACGCCGGGCAGACGCTCGGTTCGCTCCAGCCGCACCTGCGGCCGCTGGCCGACCGGGTGCTGGAGCCCACCACCGCCGAGGTGCTCGCCGGGCACGACGTCGTCTTCCTCGCGCTTCCGCACGGGCAGTCCGCCGCCGTCGCCGAGCAGCTCGGGGACGAGGTGCTCGTCGTCGACATGGGGGCCGACTTCCGGCTCAAGGACGCGGGGGACTGGGAGACGTTCTACGGCTCGCCGCACGCCGGGACCTGGCCCTACGGGCTGCCCGAGCTGCCGGGTGGGCGGGCCGGGCTCGCCGGGGTGAAGCGGATCGCCGTGCCGGGGTGCTACCCGACCGCCGTGTCGCTCGCGCTCTTCCCGGCGTACGAGGCCGGTATCGCCGAGCCGGAGGCCGTCATCGTCGCCGCGTCCGGGACCTCCGGGGCGGGCAAGGCGGCCAAGCCGCATCTGCTCGGGTCCGAGGTCATGGGCAACATGACCCCGTACGGCGTCGGCGGCGGACACCGCCACACCCCCGAGATGATCCAGAACCTCAGCGCCGCCGCCGGGCAGCCGGTCACCGTCTCCTTCACGCCCACCCTCGCCCCCATGCCCCGCGGCATCCTCGCCACGTGCAGCGCGAAGGCGAAGCCCGGCGTGAGCGCGGAGAGCCTGCGCGCGGTGTACGGGAAGGCGTTCGCGGACGAGCCGTTCGTCGACCTCCTGCCCGAGGGGCGGTGGCCCGCCACCGCCGCGGTGTACGGCTCCAACGCCGTACAGATCCAGGTCGCGCACGATCCGGCCGCCGGACGGATCGTCGTCGTCTGCGCCATCGACAATCTCGCCAAGGGCACCGCGGGCGGCGCCCTCCAGAGCATGAACATCGCCCTCGGACTCCCCGAGGACACAGGTCTTTCGACGATCGGAGTGGCACCGTGAGCGTCACGGCAGCACAAGGGTTCTCGGCGGCGGGCATCGCCGCCGGAATCAAGGAGAGCGGTAACCCGGACCTGGCCCTCGTGGTCAACAACGGGCCGCGCCGCGCCGCCGCCGGCGTCTTCACCTCCAACCGCGTCAAGGCCGCCCCCGTCCTCTGGTCGGAGCAGGTCCTCAAGGGCGGCGAGGTCACCGCCGTCGTCCTCAACTCCGGTGGCGCCAACGCCTGTACGGGCCCCAAGGGGTTCCAGGACACCCACGCCACGGCCGAGAAGGTCGCCGAGGTGCTGGAGGGCCACAGCGCGGGCGAGGTCGCCGTCGCCTCCACCGGGCTCATCGGCATCCTGCTCCCCATGGACAAGCTCCTCCCGGGTATCGAGCAGGCCGCCGCCGCCCTCAGCGAGCACGGCGGCGAGAAGGCCGCCATCGCCATCAAGACCACCGACACCGTCCACAAGACCGCCGTCGCGGGCGGCGACGGCTGGACCGTCGGCGGCATGGCCAAGGGCGCCGGCATGCTGGCTCCCGGCCTCGCCACCATGCTCGTCGTCCTCACCACCGACGCGGATGTACCCGCAGAACAGTTGGACGCCGCCCTCCGCGACGCCACCCGGACCACCTTCGACCGGGTCGACTCCGACGGCTGCATGTCCACCAACGACACCGTGCTGCTCCTCGCCTCCGGCGCCAGCGGCATCACCCCGGAACAGGACGCGTTCGCCGAGGCCGTACGGGCCGTCTGCGACGACCTCGCCCGGCAGCTCATCGGCGACGCCGAGGGCGCCTCCAAGGACATCCGGATCGAGGTGATCAACGCGGCCACCGAGGACGACGCCGTCGAGGTCGGCCGTTCCATCGCCCGTAACAACCTCATCAAGTGCGCCATCCACGGCGAGGACCCCAACTGGGGCCGCGTCCTCTCCGCCATCGGCACGACGAAGGCCGCCTTCGACCCGGATCAGCTCAACGTCGCCATCAACGACGTCTGGGTCTGCAAGAACGGCCAGGTGGGCGAGGACCGCGACCTCGTCGACATGCGCTACCGGGAGGTCAGGATCACCGCCGACCTCGCCGAGGGCTCCGAGTCCGCCGTCATCTGGGCCAACGACCTCACCGCGGACTACGTCCACGAGAACAGCGCGTACAGCTCATGAGCGCCGCGCGGAAGCACACCGCACTCCCGAAGGCGCAGACCCTCATCGAGGCGCTGCCCTGGCTGACCCGGCACAACGGCAAGACCGTCGTCATCAAGTTCGGCGGCAACGCCATGATCGACGAGGAGCTGAAGGCCGCCTTCGCCCAGGACGTCGTCTTCCTGCGCCACGCCGGCCTCAAGCCCGTCGTCGTGCACGGCGGCGGCCCGCAGATCAGCGCCCAGCTCGACAAACAGGGCCTGGTCAGCGAGTTCAAGGCCGGGCTGCGGGTCACCACCCCCGAGGCGATGGACGTCGTACGGATGGTCCTCGCCGGACAGGTCCAGCGCGAACTGGTCGGCCTCCTCAACCAGCACGGCCCCCTCGCCGTCGGCATGACCGGCGAGGACGCCCACACCATCACCGCCACCCAGCACCGGCCCACCATCGACGGCGAGTCCGTCGACATCGGCCGGGTCGGCGAGATCACCGCCATCGACACCGGGGCCATCCAGGCGCTCCTGGACGACGGCCGCATCCCGGTCGTCTCCTCCATCGCCCGCTCCGCCGACGACCACCACGTCTACAACGTCAACGCCGACACCGCGGCCGCCGCGCTCGCCGCCGCGCTGAACGCCGAGACGCTGATGGTCCTCACCGACGTCGAGGGGCTGTACGAGGACTGGCCCAACAGCGACGACGTCATCAGCCGGCTCACCGCGAGCGAGCTGGAGAAGCTGCTGCCCGAGCTGTCCAGCGGCATGGTCCCCAAGATGCAGGGCTGCCTCCACGCCGTGCGCAACGGCGTCGAGACCGCACGCGTCATCGACGGGCGCGTCCAGCACTCGATCCTGCTGGAAATCTTCACCGACGAGGGCATCGGCACGATGGTCGTGCCGGACGCCCCCATCGCCGTACACACAGGTCCTGAACAGTCCGAACAGGGGGAATCATGACGACCGGCACCGGCTCCGAGACCACCGGACTCACCGCGCGCTGGCAGGGCGCGCTGATGGACAACTACGGCACCCCCCGCCTGCCCCTCGTCCGCGGCGAGGGCGCCCACGTCTGGGACGAGAACGGCACCCGCTACCTCGACTTCGTCGGCGGCATCGCGGTCAACGTCCTCGGCCACGCCCACCCCGCCGTCGTCGAGGCCGTCTCCCACCAGATCGCCTCCCTCGGTCACGTATCGAACCTGTTCATCGCCGAGCCGCCCGTCGCCCTCGCCGAACGGCTGCTCCAGCTGTTCGGCCGTCAGGGCCGGGTCTTTTTCGCCAACTCCGGCGCGGAGGCCAACGAAGCCGCCTTCAAGATCGGCCGGCTCACCAGGCGCAGCCACATGGTCGCGACCGACGGCGGCTTCCACGGCCGGACGATGGGCGCGCTCGCGCTGACCGGCCAGCCGGCGAAGCAGGAGCCGTTCCGGCCGCTCCCCGGTGACGTCACGCATGTGCCGTACGGGGACGTGGACGCCCTGCGCGCGGCCGTCACCACCGACACCGCACTGGTGATCATCGAGCCGGTCCAGGGCGAGAACGGTGTCGTCGTCCCGCCCAAGGGCTACCTGGAGGCCGCCCGCGAGATCACGCGCGCCACCGGCACCCTGCTCGTCCTCGACGAGGTGCAGACCGGCATCGGCCGCTGCGGCCAGTGGTTCGAGCACCAGGCCCACCAAGGCGTCGAGCCGGACATCGTCACGCTCGCCAAGGGGCTCGGTGGCGGGCTGCCGATCGGTGCGACCGTCGCCTTCGGTCCGGCGGCCGACCTGCTGAAGCCGGGTCACCACGGCACGACGTTCGGCGGCAACCCGGTCGCCTGCGCCGCCGGACTCGCCGTCCTGGACACCCTCGCGGCCGACGGCGCGCTCGACAACGTCAAGCGGCTCGGCGAGAAGATCCGCGACGGAGTGGAGGCGCTGGGACACCCGCTGGTCTCCCATGTCCGCGGCAGCGGCCTGCTGCTGGGTATCGTGCTCACCGGACCCCTCGCACCGCAGGTGCAGCAGGCGGCCCAGGGAGCCGGCCTCCTGGTGAACGCGCCCGCCCCCGATGTCGTACGGCTCATGCCGCCGCTGATCATCGGTGACGCGGAGGTGGACGCGTTCCTGGAGATCCTGCCGGGCGCTCTCGACGCGGCACACGGGGACGGACGATCCGGAGCATGACCCTCCGGAGAATGAGGCGACGACGATGACCGAGGCGCAGGAAACCGAGCACGGCGGACCGTCCGTGCCGCAGACCCGCACCGCCCGCCACCGCCGGATCGTGGACATCCTGAACCGGCAGCCGGTCCGCTCGCAGAGCCAGCTGGCCAAGCTCCTCGCCGACGACGGGCTGAGCGTCACCCAGGCGACGCTCTCCCGCGACCTGGACGAGCTGGGCGCGGTGAAGATCCGCAACACCGGCGGTGAGCTGATCTACGCGGTGCCCAGCGAGGGCGGATTCCGCACCCCGCAGGCGCCGCTCGGCGGTTCGGCCAAGGAGGAGCGGATGCGCCGGCTCTCGGCCGAACTGCTCATCTCGGCGGAGGCCTCGGCCAACCTGGTGGTGCTCCGTACGCCGCCGGGCGCGGCCCAGTTCCTCGCCTCGGCCATCGACCAGGCCGAACTGCACGACATCCTCGGCACCATCGCGGGCGACGACACGCTGATGCTCATCAGCCGCGACCCGAACGGCGGTCAGGCGCTGGCCGACCATCTGCTGAGGCTCGCTCAGAACGACCGCTGAGCCGGAGAGCTAGTACCGCGTGATCGCGGTCGGGCCCGACGAGGTCCCGACCGCGATGTGCGGCCGCCGCTCCGGCTTCGCCCAGGCCAGGATCTCCGCCATGGCGTCGGCGGGTACGGACACACAACCCGCCGTCGCCCCGCGCCCGTTGACATGCAGGAAGATCCCGGCGCCCCGATTGCGCACCGGCTGCTCGTAGTTGAAGCCGATCACCAGCGCCCGGGCGTACTGCGTCCCGTACGTGACCAGATGCTCGGCCTCGTCCGCCCGGCAGTGGGAGGGCCGCGGTTCCACCCAGCGGTTGTACGCGACCGAGTCGTTGTCCTGGCACCACCAGGAGTCGTCGTTCACCTTCCGGTACGGATACGTCGTCCCCGCCGGGGCGTCCTCGATGCCGAAGGCGTACGGCAGGTCGTACAGCCCCGTCGGCGTGGTGCTGGTGCCCTGCTCCCGCGTCGCCCCCTCGGCCAGCCCGTTCGCCCCGAACCGCGCGGGCGCGGACCCCGCCTCCGCCCACCTCCCTCCACGCCGCTCCCACCAGGTCACCGTGCCGGTGGTCGAGCCGGTGTCGGGGGCCTCGGCGGTGATCAACTGCGATCCACCGCCGGTGTCCGCCAGCCGGTCCGGCAGGGGTGGTACGTCGGTGGCGGGGGCGGCCCCGAGGGAGCCGGCCAGGGCGAGGAGTACGGCGGCGGTCACCAGTGATCTGCGCATGCTCCGGACCGTACGGCGACCGGGCGCGCCGCCCCACCGGACCTGCTCCGTACGGCCCAGCGGCGCACTCCGGGCGGGGAACCACCGGGAGCCGGCCGCCGGTGCCTCCCGGGCCGGAATCCTCGTCATGCAGTCAGGAACACCCCTCTGACCTGCCGCTTTGACAAACAATACGGAGGACCGCATAGTTATACCCATCAGTGATTGCACCGTAAGGAGAAACCCGTGACCGAGCGCGTCGTACTCGCCTACTCGGGCGGCCTGGACACCTCCGTCGCCATCGGCTGGATCGCCGAGGAGACGGGCGCCGAGGTCATCGCCGTTGCCGTGGACGTCGGCCAGGGCGGCGAGGACCTGGACGTCATCCGCAAGCGCGCGCTCGCCTGCGGTGCCGTCGAAGCCGAGGTCGCGGACGCCAAGGACGAGTTCGCCGAGGAGTACTGCCTCCCGGCGATCAAGGCCAACGCCCTCTACATGGACCGCTATCCGCTGGTCTCGGCCCTCTCCCGGCCGACCATCGTCAAGCACCTCGTCGCCGCCGCCAAGAAGCACAACGCCGGGATCGTCGCCCACGGCTGCACCGGAAAGGGCAACGACCAGGTCCGGTTCGAGGCCGGCATCTCCGCGCTCGGGCCCGACCTGAAGTGCATCGCCCCGGTCCGGGACTATGCGATGACCCGGGACAAGGCGATCGCCTTCTGCGAGGAGAAGAACCTCCCGATCGCGACCACCAAGAAGTCGCCGTACTCCATCGACCAGAACGTCTTCGGGCGGGCCGTCGAGACGGGCTTCCTGGAGGACATCTGGAACGCGCCGATCGAGGACATCTACGAGTACACCTCCAACCCCGCCACCCCGCGCGAGGCCGACGAGGTCGTCATCTCCTTCAAGGAGGGTGTCCCGGTCGCCCTCGACGGCCGGCCCGTCACCGTCCTCCAGGCGATCCAGCAGCTCAACGAGCGGGCCGGCGCCCAGGGCATCGGCCGGATCGACATGGTCGAGGACCGGCTCGTGGGCATCAAGTCCCGTGAGGTGTACGAGGCGCCCGGCGCAATCGCGCTGATCACCGCCCACCAGGAGCTGGAGAACGTCACCGTCGAGCGCGAACTGGCCCGCTACAAGCGGCAGGTCGAGCAGCGGTGGGGCGAGATGGTCTACGACGGCCTGTGGTTCTCCCCGCTGAAGCGGGCGCTGGACGGCTTCATCAACGAGGCCAACCAGCACGTCACCGGCGACATCCGGATGACCCTGCACGCGGGCCGCGCCGTCGTCACCGGCCGGAAGTCCGAGGAGTCGCTGTACGACTTCAACCTCGCCACCTACGACTCGGGCGACACCTTCGACCAGTCCAAGGCGCAGGGCTTCATCGAGATCTTCGGCCTCTCCTCGAAGATCGCAGCCAAGCGCGACCTCGCCTGACCCTTCTCGTTGTACAGCCGCCTCCCCGTCGTCACGCGGCAGGGAGGCGGCCGCATATCCGCACCCTGGCCCCACGCCTTTGCCTTTTTGAGGAGCACGCAGTGAGCAGCAACAACGGTGACGTCCGGCTCTGGGGCGCGCGTTTCGCCGACGGACCGGCCGAGGCGCTGGCCAAGCTGTCCGCCTCCGTCCACTTCGACTGGCGGCTCGCCCCGTACGACATCGCCGGCTCCCGCGCCCACGCCCGTGTCCTGAACAAGGCGGGCCTGCTCACCGAGGACGAGCTGACCCGGATGCTCGCCGGGCTCGACCAGCTCGAAGCCGACGTCGCCGACGGCTCCTTCACCGGCACCATCGCCGACGAGGACGTCCATACCGCCCTGGAGCGCGGGCTCCTGGAGCGCCTCGGCCCCGACCTCGGCGGCAAGCTGCGGGCCGGGCGGTCCCGGAACGACCAGATCGCCACCCTCTTCCGGATGTACCTGCGCGACCACGCCCGGACCATCGGCGGCCTGATCGCCGACCTCCAGAGCGCGCTGGTCGGCCTCGCCGAGGCCAACGCGGACGTCGCCATGCCGGGCCGGACCCACCTCCAGCACGCCCAGCCCGTCCTCTTCGCCCACCACGTGCTCGCCCACGTCCAGTCCCTGTCCCGGGACGCCGAGCGGCTGCGCCAGTGGGACGAGCGCACCGCCGTCTCCCCGTACGGCTCCGGGGCGCTCGCCGGATCCTCGCTGGGGCTCGACCCGCAGGCCGTCGCCGCCGACCTGGGCTTCGAGCACGGTTCGGTCGCCAACTCCATCGACGGCACCGCCTCGCGGGACTTCGTCGCGGAGTTCGCCTTCATCACCGCGATGATCGGCGTCAACCTCTCCCGGATCGCGGAGGAGGTCATCATCTGGAACACGAAGGAGTTCTCCTTCGTCACCCTCCACGACGCCTTCTCCACCGGCTCCTCGATCATGCCGCAGAAGAAGAACCCCGACATCGCCGAGCTGGCCCGGGGCAAGTCCGGCCGCCTCATCGGCAATCTGACGGGCCTCCTCGCCACGCTCAAGGCGCTCCCGCTCGCGTACAACCGGGACCTCCAGGAGGACAAGGAGCCCGTCTTCGACTCCTGCGACCAGCTGGAAGTCCTGCTCCCCGCCTTCACCGGCATGATGGCCACCCTCACCGTCAACCGCGAGCGCATGGAGGAGCTGGCCCCGGCAGGCTTCTCGCTCGCCACCGACATCGCGGAGTGGCTGGTCAAGCAGGGCGTCCCCTTCCGGGTGGCGCACGAGGTGGCCGGCGCCTGCGTCAAGGAGTGCGAGCAGCACGGCATCGAGCTGGACCAGCTCACCGACGAGCAGTTCGCGAAGATCTCCGAGCACCTCACCCCCGAGGTCCGCACGGTCCTCAACGTGCGGGGCGCCCTCGCCTCCCGCGACGGCCGGGGCGGGACCGCCCCCTCCGCCGTCGCCGTACAGCTCGCCGAGGTGAAGGAAGACCTGGCGGCCCAGCACGCCTGGGCGACCGCACGCCGGTAGGCGCAGCAGCTGGTGGCGGTGTCGTAAGAGGTCCACGAAGGGTGTCGCGAGCTACGTTCACCGGGGTAGGAGTAACCGAAACCCGACCCCGAGGAGCCCGCGATGCCCTTCGCCGCCCTGGCCGCCGCGACGACCCCGACCGCCCACATCGGACTCGGCCTGGCCGCCGTCGGGAGGCCCGGCTACATCAACCTCCACCGGGACCGCGACCTGCCCGCCGACCGCGATCCCGACGCCCTGCGCGCCCGTACTCACGAGCTGCTGGACGCCGCCTACGCACAGGGCGTGCGGTACGTCGACACCGCCCGCTCCTACGGCCGCGCCGAGGAGTTCCTCGCCGAGTGGCTGGACGCCCGGCCCTCGTTCACCGACCTCGTCGTCGGCTCCAAATGGGGTTACACCTACACCGCCGACTGGAGCGTCGAGGCCGAGGACCACGAGGTCAAGGACCACAGCCTCGCCACCTTCGAGCGCCAGTACGCCGAGACCCGCGACCTCCTCGGCGACCGGCTCAGCCTCTACCAGGTCCACTCCGTCACCCCGGACAGCCCGGCGCTCTCCGACAAGGAACTCCTCGACCGCCTCGCCGCCCTGGCCGCCGACGGCGTCACCGTCGGCCTCTCCACCAGCGGGCCCGCCCAGGCCGACGCGATCCGGGCCGCCCTCGCCGTCACGGTCGACGGCGAACCCCTCTTCCGTACGGTCCAGGCCACCTACAACGCCCTGGAGACCTCGGCCGCGCCCGCGCTCGCCGAGGCCCACGACGCCGGGCTCACCGTGATCGTCAAGGAGGGCATGGCCAACGGGCGGCTCGCCGGCGACGAGGCCCCCGCCGTGTTCCAGGAGATCGCCGCCGACGCGGGGGTGGGCGGCGACGCGGTGGCCCTGGCGCTCGTCCTGCACCAGCCCTGGGCGGGCGTCGTGCTCTCCGGCGCCGCCACGGTCGGCCAGCTCTCCGGCAATCTGCACGCCGCCGTCGTCGACCTGGACGACGAGCAGCGGGCGAGCCTCGACGCCCTGGTCGAGGAGCCGGAGGCGTACTGGCGGCACCGCGCCGGGCTGCCCTGGCACTGAACCCCGCCCAAGAGGGCCTGACCCGGCGGCCCCTCAGGAGCTCGTCAGGATCACGAGTTCCCTGGTCGCCCGGGTCATCGCCACATACCGGTCCACCGCCCCCCGGACGCCTTCGCCGAACCTCTCCGGGTCGACGAGCACGACCAGGTCGAACTCCAGGCCCTTCGACAGCTCCGGCGTCAGCGACCGCACCCGGGCCGTCGGCCGGAAGTCCGGGGCGCCGATGACACAGGCGGTCCCGTCGTCGTGCGCGGCGAGCCAGTCGGCGACGACGGTGTCCAGGTCCTCGGCGCGGCCATGGGCGACCGGGATGCCGCCGCTGCGGACGGAGACCGGCACATTGGCGTCCGGGAGCGCGGCCCGGACGACCGGCGCCGCCTCCGCCATGATCTCCTCCGGCGTCCGGTAGTTGATGGTCAGCGAGGCCAGAGCGATCCGGTCGAGACCGACCCGCTCAAGCCGCTCCTCCCAGGTCTCGGGGAAACCGTTCCGGGCCTGCGCCCGGTCCCCGACTACGGTGAAGCTCCGGGACGGGCACCGCCGGATGAGCATCTGCCACTGGGCGTCGGTCAGTTCCTGGGCCTCGTCCACGACGATGTGCGCGAACGGCCCGGCCAACGCGTCCGGCTCCACCCCGCTCGGCCGGCCGGCGGTGGCCAGGGACTCCCGCAGATCCTCCCCGCGCAGCATCACCAGCGCCCCCTCGCCGTCCGCGTCCGCGTCGGCCAGCGTCTCGTCGGCGAGCAGACTCTCGACGACCCGGTCCATCTGCTCCCGCTCGGCGGCGGCCGCCGCCTCGTGGCGGCGTCGGCGCCGGGACGCCTCCGGATCGCCGAGCCGCAGCCGCGCCGCGTCCAGGATCGGCAGGTCGGACTCCGTCCAGGCCTGCGCGTCCGCCCGCCGCAGCCGCCGTGCCTCCTCGGCGGCCAGCCAGGGGGCGCACTTGCGCAGATACGCGGGTACGGACCAGAGGTCGCCGACCAGGTCGACCGCCTCGATCAGCGGCCAGGCGCGGTCGAAGAGGGCGAACAGCTCCCGGTTCTGCCGCAGCGAGGCGCGCAGCTGCTCCTCCGGCGCGTCGCCCTCGTGCTTGTCCACCAGGATCGTGAGCAGCTCCTCCCAGACCTGGTCGCGCGCCTCGTTGTGCGGCGTGCCCGGATCCGGCGCCCCGAACGCCGAGGCCCAGTCGGCGGCGCTCAGCCAGATGTCCGACCAGTGCGTCTCCACCCGTACGCCCTCGGCGGGCGGCTCCTCGTAGAACCGTACGGCCGGCTCGACCGCCTTCACCAGCTCCGCCGACGCCTTCAGCCGCGCCACCTCCGGATCGGGCTCGGGCCCCGCCGCCGCGCCCTCGGCGACCAGGTCCCGCAGGGTGCACGTCCGGACCCCCTCCTCGCCGAGGCTCGGCAGGACGTCGGCGACGTACCCGAGATAGGGCTCGTTGGGCCCGACGAACAGCACCCCGCCGCGACGGTGGCCCAGCCGCGGATCGGCGTACAGCAGATACGCGGAGCGGTGCAGGGCGACGACGGTCTTCCCCGTGCCGGGCCCGCCGTCGACGACGAGCGTGCCCCGGGAACCCGCCCGGATGACGGCGTCCTGGTCGGCCTGGATGGTGCCCAGCACATCGCGCATCCGGGCCGACCGGGTGGAGCCCAGACTCGCGATGAACGCGGACCGGTCGTCCAGCGCGGCATGCCCGGCCAGCCCCTCCGGCGCGAACACCTCGTCCCAGTAGTCGCCGACCCGGCCGCCGGTCCACCGGTAGCGGCGGCGGCTCACCAGGCCCATCGGGTCGCCGTGGGTGGCCCCGAAGAACGGCTCGGCGGCGGGGGAGCGCCAGTCGACCAGCAGCCGGCGGCCCGTGCTGTCGGTCAGGCCGAGCCGCCCCACGTACAGCGGTCCCGAGCCGTCGGCGGCGACCATGCGCCCGAGGCACAGGTCGATGCCGAACCGGCGCAGGGTGCGCAGCCGGGCGGTCAGCCGGTGGATCTCCACGTCCCGGTCCATCGCCGCCCGGCTCGCCCCGCCGGGCGCCCGGCGCTCGGCCGCGAGCCGCTCGGTCAGCTCGGCGATCGACTGCTCCAGGCAGTGGGCGATGGCTGCGAAGTGCCGCTCGTCCTCGGCGATCAGCGCCGGGTCGGCCTTGGGGGAGAGCCGGTCGGGGAGGTCGAACGCGCTGGTGGTCAGGGGTGTCACGTCGTCAGTTCCGATCTACGGGGCTTACAGGGGCGGCGTCCCGTCCCGGCTACGGCGGACGATTCTGCGACCTATGGGGGGTCTTGCCGCAAGCCCCCCCATGCGCTATAAGTTGAGAGTGGCCAGGAGGGGTTTTTCCTCCGGCCACTTTTTGTTTTCCGGCCCCGCGCTTCTTTTGCTTCCGCGCCCGTGCTGTGAGCTCGCACGCTCTTCAATGAGACGAGAATGTCTCACGTGGGTTATGATCGTCTCATGACACTCGACCGTGAGCAGGTGCTGCGCAGCGCCGCCGCCCTGCTGACCCGTAAATCGACCGCCACCATGGACGAGGTCGCCAAGGCGGCGGGTATCGGCCGGGCCACCCTCCACCGCCACTTCGCCGGGCGCGACGCCCTGGTGAAGGCGCTGGAGAACCTCGGCCTCCAGGAGTTCGAGGCGGCCCTGGACGCCGCCCGGCTCGACGAGGACACCTCGGAGGAGGGGCTGCGCCGTCTCATCGCGGCCGTCGAGCCCAGCGCCGGGCTGATGTCCTTCCTCGTCAACGAGAACCAGCTCTTCGAGGGCGACGAGGTCAACGAGGGCTGGAACCGGGCCGACGCCCGGGTCTCCGCCTTCTTCCGCCGGGGCCAGGAACGCGGCGAGTTCCGTATCGACCTCACCCCCGCCTGGCTGACCGAGGCCCTCTACGGCCTCGTCGGCACCGGAGCCTGGTCCATCCAGGCGGGCCGGGTCGCCGCACAGGATTTCCAGTACATGATCGTCGAGCTGCTGCTCGGCGGAGCACGCCGGAGCGTGGAGCAATGATCAGCACCGAGAAGAACCCGGACACCACGGACGCGGTACACCGTCCCGGGCGGTGGATCGCGCTCGCCGTCCTCGTCCTCGCCGTGCTGCTGGTGGCCGTGGACGCGACCGTCCTCGGTCTCGCGACCCCGTTCCTCAGCGAGGACCTGAAGCCGACCGGGAACCAGCTGCTCTGGATCGGTGACGTCTACTCCTTCGTCATCGCCGGCCTGCTCGTCTCGATGGGCAGCCTCGGCGACCGCATCGGCCGCAAGAAGCTGCTGCTGGTCGGCGCCGTGGCGTTCGGTGCGGTCTCCGTGCTCAACGCGTACGCGACCACCCCCGAGATGATGATCGTGGCCCGGGCGCTCCTCGGTGTCGCGGGCGCGACCCTGATGCCGTCCACGCTCGCCCTGATCCGCAACCTCTTCCACGACCCGCGCGAGCGCAGCCTCGCCATCGGGATCTGGGGCGCCATGGCCTCGGCGGGCGCGGCCGTCGGCCCGGTCGTCGGCGGATTCCTGCTGGAACACTTCTGGTGGGGCTCGGTCTTCCTCATCAACCTGCCCGTGATGGCCGTCCTCGTGGTCGTCGGCATCAAGCTGATCCCCGAGTCCAGGAACCCGGCCCCGGGCCCCTGGGACATGCTCAGCGTCGGGCTCTCGCTGGTCGGCATGATCGGTGTCGTGTACGCCATCAAGGAGACGGCCTCGCACGGGGTGAGCTGGGACGCCGGGGCGGCGGCCGTGCTCGGCGTCGCCGCGCTGACCTGGTTCGTCCGCAGGCAGCTGCGGCTGCCCGCACCCCTGCTGGACATGCGGCTCTTCCACCACCGGGGCTTCTCCGGCGCGGTCCTCGCCGACCTGCTGACCATCCTCGGCCTGTCGGGCCTGGTCTTCTTCCTCTCCCAGTTCCTGCAACTGGTGCAGGGCCGCGGGCCGCTGGAGGCCGGGCTCGCCGAACTGCCCGCCGCGATCGGCGCGGTGACCGCCGGTCTGCTGGCCGGGTTCGCCGCCCGCCGGTTCTCGGTGCGCTCGGTCGTCGCGGGCGGGCTCGGCGCGGTCGGTCTGGCGCTGGGCACGGTCACCCTGCTCGACCAGCACACCGGCTACCCGCTGCTCGGCTCGATGCTGCTGGTGGTCGGCGTCGGCGCCGGGTTCTCCTTCACCGTCACCGCCGATGTGATCCTCTCCAGCGTCCCGAAGGAGCAGGCCGGTTCCGCCTCCGCCGTCTCGGAGACGGCGTACGAACTGGGCGCGGCCCTCGGTATCGCCCTGCTCGGCTCCATCGTCACCGGTGTCTACCGGGGCTTCCCGACCCCGGCCGGCATCCCCGCCGGCGCCGAGGCGGCCGCCCACGAGTCGCTGGGCGGGGCGGTCGAATCGGCCGCGGCGCTGCCCGCCGCCCAGGCGGGGCCGCTGGTCTCGGCGGCCCAGGAGGCGTTCGTCGACGGACTGCGGTCGGCCGCGGGCGTCGGCGCGGCGGTCCTCCTGGCGGCGGCGGTCGCCGCCTGGTTCCTGCTGCGGGGCCAGAAGCTGGAGGACGGCGTCGAGCACCCGTAGGGCGTACGAACAGGCCGTACGGAGAAGGGCCCGCACCCCGGAGTGGGGTGCGGGCCCTTCCCGCGTGCGCACGGCCTAAGGAATCAGGCCGCCTTCGCCTTCGTCGCGTACATGTCCACGTACTCCTGGCCGGACAGCCGCATCACCTCGGCCATCACCGAGTCCGTCACCGCCCGCAGCACATAGCGGTCGCGGTCCATGCCCTCGTACCGCGAGAACTCCATCGGCTCACCGAAGCGCACCGTGACCTTGCCCGGCCGGGGCAGACCCGCGCCGCCCGGCTGGAGCTTGTCCGTGCCGATCACCGCGAACGGGATCACCGGCGCGCCCGTCATCAGCGTCAGCCGCGCGATACCCGTACGGCCCCGGTAGAGCCGGCCGTCGGGGGAGCGGGTGCCCTCGGGGTAGATCGCGAAGGCCTGCCCCTCCTCCAGCACCCGGCGGCCCGTCATCAGCGCCGCGACGCCGCCCCGGCCGCCGTCCCGGTCCACCGGGATCATGCCGCAGCCGGTGAAGAACCAGGCCATCAGCCGGCCCTTGAGCCCCTTGCCCGTGACGTACTCGTCCTTGCCGATGTAGAACACCGGGCGGTCGACGCAGACCGGCATGACCATCGAGTCGATGAACGTCAGGTGGTTGCCCGCGAGGATCACCGGACCGGTCCCGGGAATGTTCTCGGCGCCCTCCACCTGGGGGCGGAACATCAGGCGCAGAATCGGTCCGAGCACTGCCTTGATGACCGTGAGACGGGACAACGGTTCCTCCGGTGTCGTGGCCGGGCCGGCCGCGAGGGAACGGGTCCAACGGGCGGTGGCCGGTGCCGACGGATGATGGTCGGTGCAGGTGAGGACGATACTCGCGGGTATGCGCTGATCGCACATCGGGTTCACGGAGCGGATACGCGGTGTTGACATGTGTTTCCGCCACGTTGGCCGAAGGTCCGTCCTGCCGTACGTCTCCCAGCCTACGATCGGGCCTCGCTCGACCGGTCCCGGACATCACCAAGCGAGGAGCATTCATGACGGAGCGTGCGCGGAAGACCCCCGGCCGGCGGACCCTTCTGGGCGCCGCGGTCCTCGGCACCGCGGCCCTCGGCCTGCCCGCCGCCGCCCAGGCCGCCGAGCGGGGGCGCGGCCACGGCGCGGGCGGCCACGGGTCGCTGCGCGATCTGCCCGTACCGACGGTGATCGGCCACCGCGGGGCCAGCGGCTACCGCCCCGAGCACACCCTCGGCTCCTACCAGCTGGCCCTCGACCTGGGCGCGCACATCGTCGAGCAGGACCTCGTGCCGACCAAGGACGGCCATCTCGTCTGCCGTCACGAGAACGACATCACCGGCACCACCGACGTCGCCGACCACCCCGAATTCGCCGGCCGCAGGACCACCAAGAGCATCGACGGCGTCTCCTACACCGGCTGGTTCACCGAGGACTTCACCCTCGCCGAGCTCAAGACCCTGCGGGCCACGGAGCGCATCCCCGGCAACCGCCCGGACAACACCCTCTACAACGGCCGGTGGACGATCCCCACCTTCGAGGAGGTCCTGCGCTGGGCCGACAAGGAGGGCCGCAAGCGCGGAGCGCCCGTCTGGCTGTACGTCGAGACCAAGCACCCCACCTACTTCCGCAAGCTCGGCCTCGGCCTGGAGGAGCCGCTCGCCCGGCTGCTGCGCCGGTACGGCCGGGACCGCAGGAACTCCCCGCTCATCCTCCAGTCCTTCGAGCCCGGCTCGATCCAGCGCCTCGCCCGGCTCGTCGACACCCCGCGCATCGTCCTGCTGTCCGGCCCCAAGGAGCGCCCCTGGGACTTCGTCGAGTCGGGCGACCCGCGCACGGTTGCCGATCTGGTGAAGCCCGCCGGACTGAAGTGGCTGGCCTCCTTCGCCCAGGGCATCGGCCCCACCCTCGACCTGATCATCCCGAAGGACGCCTCGGGGCGGCTCACCACCCCGACCACGCTGGTACGGGACGCGCACGCCAAGGGCCTGCTGCTGCACCCGTACACCCTGCGCAACGAGAACAGCTTCCTGCCCGCCGACTTCCGGCGCGGCACCGACCCCAACGCCTACGGGGACGTGTTCGGCGCCGCCGCCGCGTACTTCGCCACCGGCATCGACGGCATCTTCGCCGACCACCCGGACACGGCGCTGCTCGCCGCGGCGGACCACGCGGGACGCTGACGCGACGGCGCGCCTCCCGTACAGGCTGCTTCGCCGGGGCCGCGTACGCGAGGCGCGCCGTCAGCCGTACGCCCCCGCATGCCCCGGTCGGGTGGTGCGGCGCGTCCGGAGCAACCGGCCGCCCCCACCGGCACGTCCGCCGGGGCATGACGCTTCTCGATCATGACCTCGGCCCCGCCGCCTCCACCGCCCTCGTCGTCCGCGCCCTGCAACCCCTGGTGCGCGCGGAGGCGAGGGCCGAGGCCCCGGCCGCAGGGGTCGATCCCGCCGACCTCGAACAGAGTGTCTGGGTACGGCTCCTGGAGCGCCCGGCCGCCGCCGGACCGCCCGCCGACGCCGCCCGCTGGGTCCGCGACACGGTACGGGCCGAGGCCCGCCGCGGCCGCCGCACGGCCCGGCGGGAACGCCCGTACGCCGGAACGGAACCCGCCGCCGGGCCGGCCGACTGCCCGGAACGCGCCGCGCTCGGGGCCGCCGAACGCCGGGCGCTGCGCTCCGCGATGGCCCGGCTGCCCGGACGCTGCCCCCGGCTGCTGGAGGCGTTACTCGACCCCGGCGACCCGACCTACCGGGAAATCGCAGGGGAGTTGGGTATGTCACAGGGGAGTTTGGGTCCGATCCGTTCCCGTTGCCTTGGATGTCTGCGCAGAATGCTGGCTGCGGAGGTTGTCGCCCCATCCGTGCGGGGATAGGGAGCGGTAGGCAACCGGCGGACAGGTGAGCGGGAGGCGTGCACACATGGGCATGAGCGTGACCATCTCGGCGGCGACGGCACAGGACGTCGAGCAGATCTTCAGACTTCAGTACCTCTGCTTCCAGCGCGAGGCGGAGCTGTACGACAACTACCGGATCGACCCGCTCGTCCAGACCCTCGACTCGCTGCGCGCCGAAGTCGCCGACGACCTGGTGCTCGTGGCCCGGCTCGGGGACGAAGTCGTCGGCGCGGTCCGGGGATTCACCGACCCCGACGGCACGGGCCTGATCGGGAAGCTCTGCGTCCACCCCCGGCTCCAGGGCCACGGCCTCGGCGCCCGGCTGCTGCTGGCCGCCGAGTCGGCGCTGACCGCCGAGCGGGCGGCGACCCGCTACCGGCTGCACAGCGGCCACCGCAGCGAGAGCAATCTGCGGCTCTACCGGAAGGCCGGATACGCCCAGGTCGGGGCCGTCACCGGAGCCGACGGCGTACGGATGGTCCTGCTGGAGAAGGACGCCGCCGACCGGGACTTCGTGGCCAGCGCCTGACCCGGCGCCGCGCGAGGTCGGGCGGAACGGGGCCGGTCAAAAGCGACAGGCCTCAGACCGCCACCGTCTTCGCGCGGCGCAGCCAGATCATCCCGGTGACCGGCAGGATCACCGGGATGAAGAGGTAGCCCATCCCGAAGTCCGACCACACCGTCGCGTCCGGGAACGCGGCCGGATCCGCCAGCGTCCACGCGCCGACGACCAGCACGCCCAGCAGCTCCGCCGCGCAGCACACCAGCGCCGCCCGGCGGGCCTTCTCCCCGCCGCGCACCAGCGAGTACGTGATGAAGCCGTACACCACGGCCGCCACGGCCGAGAGCACGTACGCCAGCGGCGCCCGGTCGAAGTCGATGATCATCTGGACGATCGAGCGCGAGGCCGCCGCGACCGTGAACACCCCGTAGAACCAGACCAGGACCCGGCCGGGACCGGTGCCCAGTTCGAAGGCCGGCTTCGCGGCCGTGGCCACCTCGGGGCGGTCGGTGTCGCTCACGTCAGTTTCCCCAGATGTCATAGAGCCGGACCTCCAGAACCGCCAGCACGATCGCGCCCGCCGCCACCGTGACCGAGCCCCAGCGGGTCCGTTCGGTCAACGACAGGAACCCGGCCGCGGGTACGGCGGCGAACGAGCCGATCAGATAGGCGATGAACACCGCCATGCCCTGCTCCGGCCGCTCCCCGCGCGCCAGCTGCACGACGCCCACCACCAACTGGGCCAGCGCCAGCACGGAGACGACCGCCATCCCGATGAAATGCCAGTCCTTCGTCGGCTGGTCCCGGTAGGCGGCGTGTCCGCACCAGGCGGCGAGGGCGAGCGCGGTCACGGCGACCGCGACCGTCAGGGCGTCAAGCATGAGTCGAGGGTATTACGGACGGAACGCCCGCCCGCGTGCGGCCCCGGCCACCGCGCGGGCGGCTGCCGCCCCGGTCGCACGAGGGTGGCCTTGAACACAACCGGCGGCCAAGGTTCCGCTCCCGGCGGGCCCGGGCGCCACCCCACGTACCCCCGAGCCCTTCATGTTTTCGCAGGTCACAGCCATATGGGTACAGGTGCGCGACCGAACCGGAAGACGAGCGTCCGACCATCCAGCACTGTCCGCTATGCGGACAGCCGGGATCGCGGCGACCTCACGTCTGTTTTACTTGGGCCCATGACCACGACGAGCAGCCGCACCCTTGCGACCGAGGCGATCAGCACGCCCGGTGCTCGTTGTATGTGTCGAATGCGCGCCTTCTGAGGGCCCCCGCCTGAGCCTCGCGCCCCGAAGCGAGACCGAGCCTGTGCCGTTCGCAGTCCCTGGAACGAGCCTGCCCGCGCATGTGCTGACCCCCGGCCGATCGCCGCCTCAGTCATGCCGAGACATCACCCGGCCCACCAGCCCGAACAGTCTCCTCGACGAATGCCCCGTGCCCGGCGGACACCGCGCCGCGCACTCGACAGTGACGGAAACCCCCTGTGATCACCACGACGGGCCTCACGAAGGTCTACCAGTCGCGCGACCGTGAGGTCACCGCACTCGACGGCGTCGACCTGCACGTCCGCGAAGGCGAGGTGTACGGCGTCATCGGACAGAGCGGCGCCGGCAAGTCCTCCCTCATCCGCTGCGTCAACCTCCTGGAACGCCCCACCTCCGGCACCGTGACGGTGGCCGGCCAGGACCTCACCGCCCTCGCCGGCCGCGGCTGGCGGGCGAGCGCCGAGCTGCGCCGGGCGCGTACCCGCATCGGCATGGTCTTCCAGCACTTCAACCTGCTGGACTCCCGCACCGTCCTGGACAACATCGAACTGCCGCTGGAGATCCTCGGCGTCTCCGGCCAGGCGCGCACCCGCAAGGCCAAGGAGCTGCTCGACCTGGTCGGCCTCGCCGACAAGGCGAAGTCCTACCCCGGTCAGCTCTCCGGCGGCCAGAAGCAGCGCGTCGGCATAGCCCGCGCCCTCGCGGGCGACCCCCAGGTGCTGCTCTCCGACGAGGCGACCTCCGCGCTCGACCCCGAGACCACCCGCTCCATCCTCCAGCTGCTGCGCGACCTCAACCAGCAGCTCGGCCTCACGGTCCTGCTCATCACCCACGAGATGGACGTCGTCAAGACCATCTGCGACTCCGCGGCGCTCATGCAGCGCGGCCGGATCGTCGAGTCCGGGACCGTCGGCGAACTCCTCGCCACCCCCGGCTCCGAACTGGCCCAGGAGCTGTTCCCGGTCGGCGGCACCGCCTCCGGCCCGGACCGTACGGTCGTCGACGTCACCTTCCAGGGGGAGTCGGCCTCCCAGCCGGTCATCTCCCAGCTCTCGCGGACGTACAACATCGACATCTCGATCCTCGGCGCCGCGATGGACACCGTCGGCGGCAAGCAGATCGGCCGGATGCGCATCGAGCTGCCCGGCCGGTTCGAGGAGAACGTCGTCCCCATCGGCTTCCTGCGCGAACAGGGCCTCCAGGCCGAGGTCGTCGACGGCGAGCCCGTCGCGACCGCCGCGGCCCCCCTCGTACCGGAGCAGACGCCCGCCGCGATCACCAAGGAGGCCGTCAAGTGACCTGGTCCGAAATGCAGCCCCTGCTGACCCAGGGCACCTACGACACCCTCTACATGGTGCTGTGGTCCGCCCTGGTCACCGTCGTCGGCGGACTGCCGCTCGGTGTTCTGCTGGTCCTCACCGACAAGGGCGGACTGCTCCAGAACACCGTGGTGAACAAGGTCATCGGCGTGATCGTGAACATCGGCCGCTCGCTGCCCTTCATCATCCTGCTGATCGCCCTGATCCCCTTCACCACCTGGGTCGTCGGCACCTTCATCGGCCCCACCGCGATGATCGTGCCGCTCGCCGTCGGCGCCATCCCGTTCTTCGCCCGGCTCGTCGAGACGGCGATCCGCGAGGTCGACCACGGGCTCGTCGAAGCGGTCCAGTCGATGGGCGGCTCCATCCCCACGATCGTCCGCAAGGTGCTCCTCCCGCAGGCCCTGCCCTCGCTCGTCTCCGGCGTCACCACCACCCTCATCGTGCTCATCGGCTACTCCGCGATGGCCGGCGCGGTCGGCGGCGAAGGGCTCGGCTCCAAGGCCGTCACCTACGGATTCCAGCGCTTCGACAACCAGTTCATGCTGATCACCGTCGCGCTGCTGATCGTCATCGTCACCGTGATCCAGCTGATCGGCGACCTCACCGTCCGGCTGCTGGCCCGCCGCGGCCGCACCGCCTCCTGAGGCTCCGCCCCCCCCAGAACTTTCCGTCCCCACCGAGCCCGAACTCCTTGTCCGGGCGCACCACCAGTAAGAAAGAGGCACTTTTCGTGCGCAAGAACATCAAGATCACCGCAGCTGCCGCCGCCACCGCCGCCCTCGCCATCGGCCTCAGCGCCTGCGGTACGTCCTCCGACCCGGCCTCCAAGAGCGAGACCGGCGCCAACGCCGACACCTCCAAGGCCCTCGTCGTCGCCGCGTCCCCGACGCCGCACGCCGACATCCTGAACTTCGTCAAGAAGAACCTGGCGGACAAGGAAGGCCTCAAGCTGGAGGTCAAGGAGTTCACGGACTACGTCCTGCCGAACACCGCCACCCAGAGCGGCCAGGTCGACGCCAACTTCTTCCAGCACAAGCCCTACCTGGACGACTTCAACGCGAAGAACGACACGACCATCGTCCCGGTCGTCAACGTGCACCTGGAGCCCCTCGGTCTCTACTCCAAGAAGATCAAGGACGTCAAGGACATCAAGTCCGGCCAGACCATAGCCATCCCCAACGACACCACCAACGGCGGCCGCGCCCTCCAGCTGCTCGCCGAGAACGGCCTGATCACGCTCAAGGACGGCGTCGGCAGCGCCGCCAAGCTGAGCGACATCGCCGACAGGAAGGGCCTGGAGTTCAAGGAGCTGGAGGCCGCCACCGTGCCCCGCGCCCTGAACGACGTGGACGCCGCCGTCATCAACGGCAACTACGCCATCGAGGCCGAGCTGAAGCCCGGCAAGGACTCCATCGCCCTGGAGAAGGCCGAGGGCAACCCGTACGCCAACTTCCTGGCGGTCAAGGACGGCAACGAGAACGACCCGCGCGTCGAGAAGCTCGCCAAGCTCCTCAACTCCGACGAGGTCAAGAAGTTCATCGAGGACACCTACCAGGGCTCGATCGTCCCGGCCTTCGGCGCCCCCGCCAAGTCCTGACACCGGCCCGGCACTTGCCGACGGAGCCCCGCACCTTCCTCACCGGAGGCGCGGGGCTCCGTCGTGCCGACCCGCCCATGCACAAGGCCCACCCGATGCTGCATGCTGTGCTTTTACCCGGTCTTCGGCATGGAGCTGCGCATGACTACCACCTTTCCGTCCATCTCCATCAGCACGGACAGGTTGGTGATGCGCCCCTTCGAGATGGCCGACATCCCCGCGTACATCGAGATGATGAACGACGAGCTGGTCACCGCCTGGATGGACGGCCCGAACCCGTACACCCAGGTCGACGCCGAACGCTGGGTCCGAAGGATCGCCCCGGCGGAACGCACCAGCGGCCAGGGCATCGCCCTCGCCGTCACCGAATTCCTCACCCAGCGGCTCGTCGGCAGCGTCCGCCTCCTCAACACCGACTGGCGCACGCTGGCCACCGAGGTCCGCTACATCACCGCCCCCTGGGCCCGCGGTGAGGGGTACGCCACCGAATCCGTGCTCGCCATAGCCGAATGGCTCTTCCGCGACCAGGGCTTCGAACGCATCGAGCTGCGCACCCCCGCCGACAACACCGCCTCCCAGCAGGTCGCCCAGAAGCTCGGCTGCATCAGCGAGGGCGTCCTGCGCAACGCCCGTATCGCCCGCACCCGCACCGAGAACGGCACCGACGGCGGCTGGACCGACATCCGCACCGACCTGATCGTCTGGGGACTCCTCCCCGAGGACCTCGAAGGGGTCGCCGAACAGCTCGCGGACGCCGGCGGCTACGGCACGTACAACGACTGGAAGTAGAACCCCGAGGCCCCCCGCAGGGCCAAAGGTCCGGACCGGATACCCTCACCCCTGCCAGGCACCGCACGGGCAACCCCCCGAACCCTCCGACACCCCAGGAGACAGACGACGATGGCCGACCGGGTCACGGTGATCGGCTGGGACGGCTCGCCACTGCCCGGAGCGGCCACGGCCGCGCTCTCGGCCGCCACGCTCGTCGCCGGCGCCGCACACCACCTCGCCCTGCCGGAAGTGCCGCCGAACGCCGAACGCATCCGCCTCGGCAGCGTCGACCTCGCCGCCCGCAGGATCGCCGGACACCGCGGCAGCGCCGTGGTCCTCGCCGACGGCGACCCCGGCTTCTTCGGCGTGGTCCGCACCCTGCGCGCCCGCGAACACGGCCTGGAGGTCGAGGTCGTCCCCGCCGTCTCCTCCGTCGCCACCGCCTTCGCCCGGGCCGGCATGCCGTGGGACGACGCCCAGATCGTCGTCGCCCACCCCCGCACCCTGCGCCGCGCGGTCAACGTCTGCCGGGCCCACCACAAGGTCGCCGTCCTCACCTCACCGGGCGCGGGCCCCGCCGAACTGGCCCTCCTCCTCGACGGCATCCACCGCACCTTCGTCATCTGCGAGGAACTGGGCACCGACCGCGAACGCGTCACCGTCCTCACCTCCGACAAGGCCGCCGACCACGCCTGGCGCGACCCCAACGTCGTCATCGTCATCGGCAGCGGACCCGAGACCACCGCGGCCGGCGCCTGGATCGCCGGCCGCCTGCCCGCCTACCCCCAGGGCATACGCGGCTGGGCCCTGCCCGCCCAGGCCTACCGGGCCGCCGGGGCCGAACGCATGCAGGAGTCCGGCGAGGGCGAGTTCCCCGGCCTGCGCGCCGCCCAGCTCGCCCGCCTCGGACCCCGCACCGGCGACCTGCTCTGGGACATCGGCTCCGGCAGCGGCGCCCTCGCCGTCGAGGCGGCCCGCTTCGGCGCGGCGGTCCTCGCCGTGGACGCCGACCCGGCCGCCTGCGCCCGCACCGAGGCCGCCGCCCGCGCCTTCGGCGTCCCCGTCCAGGTCGTCCGCGGCAGCGCCCCGCACGTCCTGGAACGGCTGCCCGAACCCGACGTCGTACGGATCGGCGGCGGGGGAGTCCCCGTGGTCCGGGCCGTCGTGGACCGGCGGCCGGAACGCATCGTCACGCACGCCTCCAACCGGGACGAGGCCGAGGCGCTCGGCGCGGCCCTCACCGGCAACGGCTACACCGTCGCATGCTCGCTGCTCCAGTCCGTCGACCTGGACACCGAGGTGTGGACCGAGCGCGAGAGGTCCGTCGTGTTCCTTCTCTCCGCGGGCCGTTCGGACCTCGCCCCCTGATCCGTTACGCCCGGTACGCGAGGTAGGCTGGCCGATTGTTGTACCGCGCCCGGGCGTTCGTCGTTTCATTCGTCAATGTCCGGAAAAGTGGACTGTTTTGGTCCGCACTGTGGTACGGCACCACCCGGGGGACGCGCAACGTGGCGCAGTCCACAGTGAGCCGTGGCAGAACTGCCTGTCGCGGCGGCGAACGGCCGCGAGAATAGAAGCCCGCGGGCGTTTCGTGCCGCGCGGCGAGCCCGCTCGTTCTTGATGACGAGCACCGGCGTGCCGTGGTTCGGCGTCCCGGGCGAAGGGCCGAAGGAGCACTGACGATGGGCGAGGGGTACGCATGACTGACACCGGCCAGATCCCGGGCGAGGGACTGCCGGAGAACGCAGGCATGGTGGAGCAGCCGGGCATCCCCGCCCCGGACGCGCACACCTTCCTCGACCCCTCCGAGCACACCCCCGAGGACGACGACCTTCTGCTGATGCCGACCTCCCAGGGTGCCTGGAGCGACCCGCAGGCCGCCCCGGCCCCCGCGCAGGGCCAGCCCGTCGCGCAGCCGGCGACGGCGCGGCCGCCCGTGGCCGAACACGGTCCGGTGCCGCCCCAGTCGCAGGTTTCCGCGCAGCAGGTCCAGGCGGCCCCCGCCGTGGAGCCGCCCAGCACGCACGAGACCGGTGGCCGCGACTCCGGTTCCGTCGACCTCAACGGCGTACGCATCCCGGCGCCCGCGCCCGCACCGGTGGGCGCGCATGCAGCCCCCGCCCCCGCGCGCCGCCCC